>DAYL01000002.1:0-50097 GCA_002508705.1 Methanoculleus sp. UBA374
GGAGCTTGAGAAAACGCGGAGTGTTTGCGAGTGCCGGCGGACCGATAGGTCCGGAGCTTGAGAAAACGCGGGGTGTTTTGCGAGTGCCGGCGGACCGATGGGTCCGGAGCTTGAGAAACCGCGGAGCGTTTTCGCGTGCCGACGGACCAATAGGTCCGGGGCTTGAATTCGCGCCTGACGGGTCGTCACGTGAAGAACGGCTTACGCCTGCTTACGGCTTCCCGGAACGCGTCTTCCAGTTCCTTGCCGTGTTTTCCCCGGGTGTCGACAAGGTTGTCGCTCCGGAGGAGGCAGGGCTTGAGTTTCCCGTCCGAGGTCACGCGCAGGCGGTTGCAGAACCCGCAGAACTCCGTGTTGTGGAGGGGGCGGACCACCTCGACCTCGGCGCCGTCGAGGCAGTACTTCTTCCGGTGGTGCATCCTGCGGGTGATGACCTGGGTTGCCCGCTCGTTCAATTCCTGCTCGACGCTGTCCACGTCCCCGTGAAACTTGCACTCGTTGAACTCCATGAGTTCGATGACCTGCAGGATGAGGTCGCGCTTGCCCCGGACAAACGCCATGAAATCGTCGACCTCATCCTCGTTGATGCCCTCGAGAAGGACCATATTGAGTTTGACCGGCGTCAGGCCGACCTTGATCGCCGCATCGATCCCGGCGAGAACGTCCGCGAGACAGTCCTTCCCCGTGATGGCCCGGTAGCGTTCGGGGCGGAGCGTATCGAGGCTGACGTTCACCCGGGCAAGCCCGGCCTCTTTGAGTTCCGCAGCTTTTGCGGCGAGGAGCGTCCCGTTCGTCGTCAGGGATGACTCGACGCCCGGCGGCACCGAGCGGATGATCTCCGTGAGGTCACGGCGGAGCAGGGGTTCTCCGCCGGTGAACTTGATGCTCCTGATACCGAACCGCACGCCCACCCGCATCAGCTCGGCGATATCCTCGGCGCTCATCTGCTCCTCCGGGTTCACCTCACCTTCCGCGTGACAGTAGATGCACCGCAGGTTGCACCGGGAGGTCAGACTGATCCGGAGGTTGGTCACGGTCCTGTTATACGGGTCCTTCAGCACCATCGCAGGTTCCCTTGAAATTCTTTGCAATAATATAGGTCTCGGCGCTCCCTCTCCGCGACGCCTTCGTCCGATATCCCCGGACGGAATAGAAGCGTTTCTTTACTTCGGCGAGCAGTTCCCCGAAGAGTTCCCCCTGGAACGATTTTACCACCATGTTGCCGCCGGGCTTTAAGATCGTACACGCAAACGCCAGGGCTTCCTCGCCAAGCCCGATCGCCCGGGCCTGGTCGTAACTCTTCTGGCCGGAGAGTTTCGGAGAGGCGTCACAGACGATGACATTGACGATTCCCCCGGCTTCCTCGCGGATGCGTTCCTGAACGGCAGGGTCGGTAAAATCCCCGACAATGGTGGTGACGCCCTCCATCGGCGCAATCGGATTGAGGTCCACACCGACGACGTTTCCCCCGGTCAGGTCGCGGAGCACCTGCAGCCAGCTCCCCGGCGCCGCCCCGAGGTCGACGACGTTGTCGCTCGGCCTGATGATCCCGTTCTTCTGCTGGATCTCCAGCAGTTTGTAGGCCGCCCGCGCCCGATACCCTGCTTTCATCGCCTTTCTATAGACGCTGTCTTTTGTCCATTGAGAACCCATTGCGAGATAACCCTCCGTTTGAAGATGATAGACGGCACCTTATATACTATCAGCATGATCAGGAGTAATATATGTATGTGTTCGATGCAGTAAACTATGAATGTATGTAACTCCAGCCGCCTCACTCCGGCTGGAGGATAAACGTAAAACACTATAATGTAAAACGCGATTATATACGTAAACGAGAGTTTGATAAGGGGTCACAATGTTAAAGGCAACGATTGATGCAGAAATTTTTCGGGAATCCATTGACGCGATCGCCGCACTGGTGACGGAGTGCCGTCTGCACACAGCCGAGGATCAGATCCGGACGCGAGCAGTTGATACTGCCAATGTGGCCATGGTCTCCCTGGAACTCCAGAGTACGGCGTTCAACACTTTTTCGGCAACCGCCGGAGAACTGGGTCTGGACATCGCAAAGATGAAGAACATCCTCGGGATGATGGGAAAAGGCGATGCGCTGACCTTGAGCCTGCTTGATGAAGAGCGAAAACTGGAGTTGAGTTTTGGCGGCTACCGCTACTCGATCACACTCCTCGACGTCAACACCATCCGGAAGGACCCGAACCCGCCGGGGATCGACCTCCCCGGAAAAGCAGTCCTCTCGGGCGACGCGCTGAACAACGCCATCAAAGCGGCTGCCGTCATCTCCGACAAGATTGCTCTCGGGATCGACCCCGATACCATGACCTTCTACATGGAGGCGGAGGGCGACACCGACCACATCAAACTCGCGCTCGGCGAAGACGAACTCGTCGCACTCAACCCGGTGCGGGCCCGTTCGCTCTTTTCGATCGATTACCTCAAAGACATGGGCCGGGTCATGGCACGCGCGGATGAGGTGGAGGTCTACCTCGGCATCGATCACCCGGTCCGGTTTGCCTTTACTATTGCGGACGGCAACGGCCGCGTTGAGTACCTCCTTGCCCCTCGGATTGAGGCCGATTAATGGATGTTGTCCTTGATCAGAAAGAACTCACGAAATACCCATTTTTGAAAGAGTCGCAGAAGCTGGCACGCCGACACGTTGAGTCGCTCGAAGAGTTCCTTTCAAGCAGCCAGGGAGGTGTGGCGCTCGAACGGGCAAAGGAGCGCGTCAGCGCTGCGCTCATGGCGAAGAAGGAGTTCCAGGACGAGAAGACGCCGAACCTCAAACCCGAAATTGAGATTGCAAGTTACGCGCTTGCCCGGATGCTGGTCTCCTGCCTGGGCGACCGGTCCCTCATCGACCGCCTTGCGCGCTACGAAGCGGAACGCGCATCCTTCTTCCTTGCGACCGAGGACCCGGAGATACGGCGGTTCGTCGCCTGGAGCATCGGCATCGATGCCGGGACTTCGACCCTGCCGGTCACCGCGTACGTGGAGTTGGTGCCCCACTTGCGCGACCAGCGCTGGCGGCTCGTCAACAGGGACGTGCAGCAGGGAAATGTGACGCTTGAGCCGGGCGAGATCGACGAACTTATCCGGGAGCGGATCCGGGTCATCCTCGTCGATCAACTGCCGCTCCGCGTCCCTCCCGCGATCTGTGAACGTCTCGCAGCGGTTACAAAAGAGATCGCCGCGTTGCGCCAGCAGCAGGTCCTCGAAGAGTTCGGCGAGATCAAGGAGGAGGCGTTTCCGCCCTGCATCAACGCGCTCATCCAGGCAATCACTACCGGGGCGAACCTGACGCATATGGGCCGGTTCGCCATCACGTCGTTCCTCCATACCATCGGGATGGACACCACCCGGATTGCGGAGGTCTTCGCGCAGGCTCCCGATTTCGACCTGGATATGACGATGTACCAGGTGGAGCACATCTCCGGCCGGGGCGGCACCGAGTATACCCCGCCCTCCTGCGCCACCATGCGTACCTTCGGACTCTGCGCCAACCGGAATAAGGACTGCGAGCGGGTCAATCACCCCTTAAGTTACTACCGGTTCAAGAAGAACATCCGGAAAAAACGAAGTTGACCTCTTTTCCGCCCCTGTCGGACAAGGGGACCGGGAAAAACGGTATTGTGTAAGCGAGGGGTTTTTTCCGGGCAGAGATCAGGCGGCCATGTTATCGATCGCATAACCCGCGACGCTGAGCGCGGCGATAAAGATGACCAGCGCAACGATGTATGAGAGTCCCGTCATCCCCTCCATCTGTGCGGGCAGCATCACCAGCACCACGATGAAGAGTGCGAGGGACCCGATTGCAGCCAGAACCTCAAGAATCCGTAAATCCATGCAGAGAGGTTGGATACGTGCAGGTATATCTCTATCCCCGGGGCGAGCGGGGGGGCGACATGCATGACTGCCCCGAGCGCAACCCATATATGGCACCCGGAACGAAGATCGGGAGCATGACACAGGAAGACCGCGAAAGGGTGATCGACCGGCTGGAACAGGCCGTAGTGCTTCTTACCGAGCGGATGGACATCCGGCTCATCCCGGAGGTCGGAATGAACATCGTCTACGCTCTGCCCGACGCGCATGGCAGGGACGATGTCGCCGGGGTCCTCGGCCGGATCGTCAGGCTCGGCGACCGGGTCCACCCCGTCGGGGAGATCGCGTTCGGAGCAAGCGACCACGTGGCCCGGGTCGTCCTTACGACAATGCACTTTGACCCCCGGATCCGGAGCGCGGCAAACATCCGCTTCTCCGCAGCGGTCCTTCAGGAACTGGAGAACCTCTTCTTCGAGGTCTGCTCCTTTGACCGGGCAAGAGAGCCGCCGGGGGTTCAGACGATGGATTGGGGCGTCGCGTCCTGCTGCAAGGAAGGCGTTCCCGATATCATCTACGACCGGGGAGCCGTAGGGAAAGAGCCGATGATCAGGGTCCTCGCGGAGGACCCGGCCCAGGTCGCACAAAATATTCTTAAACTGTCAAATCGCATTACCTATGCACAATTATAAGGGAAGGTCCACATGGGAATAAAACCATCGTATATCAAGAACCTCGGTGAGGAGCTCATTGTCAAGCATCGCGACAGGTTCAGCGGAGATTTTGAAGAAAATAAGCATGCCGTCGCCGAAGTTGCCGTGATCGACAGCAAGGATGTCCGGAACAGGGTTGCCGGGTACATCTCACGAAAGATAAATACAAAGAAGCGGTAAACCTCACTATATGTTTGAGGGAATCCTTCCGGCAATCATTACCCCTTTTCACCGGGACTCCGGGGCGAGTCTCGATATTGAAGGATTACGGTCCAACATAGAGTCGCTGTTGCAGCATGGCGTCCACGGTATCGTCCCCTGCGGGTCGACCGGGGAGTCGGCGACGCTCACGTTTGAGGAGCACGAGCGGGTGATCGGTGAGACCGTCGAGGTTGTCGACGGGCGGGTGCCGGTGCTTGCAGGGACCGGATCGAACAACACGGCAGAGGCGGTTCACCTGACCCGGTCGGCGAAGGACGCGGGCGCGGACGGTGCGCTCGTCATCAGCCCGTACTACAACAAGCCGAACCGCTCCGGGCTCATCAAGCACTTCACGAAGCTGGCCGACCTCGACCTGCCGGTCATCCTCTACAACGTCCCCGGCCGGACGGGACAGAACCTCCAGCCCGATCTCGTGATTGAACTGGCCCGGCACCCGAACATCGTCGGGATCAAGGAGGCAAGCGGGGATATCACCCAGATCTCCCGTATCATCGAAGGGACGCGGGACGAAGACTTCATCGTGCTCTCCGGGGACGATGCGATGACCCTCCCGGTCCTCGCGCTGGGGGGCGCGGGCGTGATCTCGGTTGCAGCAAACGTTGACCCCGGCCGGATGGTGCAGATGTACGACGCCTTCCGTGCAGGCGATCTTGCCCGCGCACAGGACCTGCACTACGAACTTGCCGCGCTCATACGGGCGATGTTCATCGACACAAATCCCATACCCGTGAAAAAGGCGGTGGGACTCCTCGGGATGGCCGCGGGTTCGGTCCGGCTGCCGCTCGACGAACTCGACGAAGCGAAGACGGAACAACTGAGAAAAGTGCTGGTGAACTATGATTAAGGTTGCCGTATCCGGAGCCCTGGGGAGAATGGGCACCACCATCGGTCGGATCGTGAACGAAGCCCCCGACATGGAACTCGTCGGCGGGAGCGACGTGCGGGCAGGGACGCTTTTTGGGAGAGAAGTGGTTCCGGCCGATCGGATTGACGCGCTCCTCAACGAAAAAAAGCCGGATGTCCTCATCGACTTCACCGTTGCGGCTGCCGCGGTCGAGAACGTCAGGGCGGCAGCCCGAAATCATGTGGCGCTCATCGTCGGGACGACTGGATTCTCCCCCGAACAGAGAGAAGTTATCCGAGATGCCGTTGAGGGGAACGTCCCTGCGGTGATATCGAGCAACTTCTCAGTAGGCGTCAATATCTTCTGGAAACTCGTGCGGGAGGCGGCCAGACAACTCGGCGACTACGATATCGAGGTCACGGAAGCCCACCACCGCTACAAGAAGGACGCCCCGAGCGGCACGGCAAAGACCATTCTTGAGATCCTGGACCAGGAACTCGGGACCCGCGAGAAGGTCTACGGCCGTGTCGGCGAGACCGAACGAAAAGATGAGATCGGAGTGCACGTCGTCCGCGGCGGCGATATCGTCGGCGATCACTCCGTCCTCTTTGCAGGGAATTATGAGTGCATCGAGATCTCCCACCGGGCTTACGACCGGGCGGTCTTCGCCCAGGGTGCGGTCCGGGCCGCCCGGTGGGTTGTCGGCAGAGAACCGCGCATCTACACCATGCAGGAAGTCCTCGGACTGTGAAAGGGGAAGCAAAATTTATTTTTTGACACGCACATAAAGTATGGGTATTCGGAGGAACGAAGTTGCCAGCAGTTGTTGATATTGAGAAGTGTACCGCCTGTGAAACCTGCGTAGATGTCTGTCCGGCTTCCGCCATCAGCATGGTAGACGGCAAAGCAAAAGTGGATATCGATCTCTGTGTCGAGTGCGAGACCTGCGTCGACGAGTGTCCGTCTGAGGCAATCTCAATGGAATAAAGAAACATACTCTTTAATACCACCAACACTACAGATATTTTTGTCTATGATTAATGTAGGAGTGCTTGGTGCCACAGGAGCTGTGGGACAGCGCTTCGTTCAACTGTTAGCGGATCATCCCTGGTTCCATCTCCAGACGCTTACCGCCTCTGAACGGAGTGCAGGAAAACCGTATGGCAAGGTGGTCAACTGGCGCCTCGATGCGCCGTACCCGGACAACGTCGGCGATGTTGTTGTCACCCCCACGACCGTCGAGAGCCTGAAGGACTGCGACCTTGTCTTTTCGGCGCTGCCTGCGGAGGTAGCGACACCCCTTGAGACCGAGATTGCCGATGCGGGCATTGCCGTCTGCAGCAACGCCCGGTCGCACCGTATGGACCCCGATGTCCCGCTGGTGATCCCGGAGGTCAACCCGGACCACCTGGGCCTGATCGACGTCCAGCGGGACCGGGGACGTGACGGGTTTATCGTGACCAATCCGAACTGCTCGACAATCGTCCTTACACTGGCCCTTGCACCCCTCAGATCGTTCGAGTTCCACGACGTGCGTGCGGCGACCATGCAGGCGATCTCGGGAGCCGGCTTTTCCGGTGTCTCCGCGATGGACATCTACGACAACGTCATCCCCTACATCGGCTCTGAAGAAGAGAAGTTGGAGACCGAGACTCTGAAGATCATGGGAACGTTCGACGGTTCCGAGGTGACCCCGGCCCCGTTCAGGGTGAGTGCAAGTTGTCATCGGGTCCCTGTCATCGACGGGCATACCATTGCGGTCTGGGTCGACGTGAAGGAGCCGGTGGCGGAAGTGAAAAAAGTTTACGCAACCTTTAAGTCGCCTTTCAGCAATCTACCCTTACAGCCGGCAAAGGCAGTTGAGCTCCTCGACCAGTCCGACCGTCCGCAGCCACGGCTTGACCGTAACCGGGGGCGGGGCATGACAGTGTCTGTTGGGAGAATCCGGGAAGGATTACGGTTCGTTGCACTCGGGCACAACACCATCCGCGGAGCTGCAGGCGCATCCGTCCTCAACGCCGAGCTGATACACTCGAAGAAGTATCTTTAGACGAGGTGGGCTAATGATAAAGGATAACACAGTATTCGTGGGAAACAAACCAGTCATGAACTATGTGCTTGCGGTAGTCACCCAGTTCAACAACGGAGCGGAGGAAGTTGCAATCAAGGCCCGGGGAAAGGCTATCTCCCGTGCAGTTGATACGGCGGAGATCGCGCTCAACCGGTTCCTGGAGAACGTGAACAAGAAAGAGATCTTTACCTCGACCGAGATGATCGATACCGATACCGGTAAGACGAACGTATCGAGTATCGAGATTGTCCTCACTCATGCAAAGTGAGACACCCCGGGTTCACTCTTTTTGGGCAGTCCGGCCGGGGGCGCGACGGATAAAAGCGTGGTGAAACCGCCCTCCGGGGTGGTTTTTTCCGTCGCTTCGGCGTTCCTTGCGGTTGCGCTGGGAAGTGCCGGAACTCCTCAAAACCCGGTTTTAGAGGAGCGATTCAGCGGATAGTGTAATATCCGGTCACTCCTTGCCCCCAACCAACCATAAAGGTTTTATGACTCATACCCCTACATTGTATACACTATGAAGTGGGTGACGATCGGATTGGTGCTGACGCTGATGTCCGCTCTCGTCGCTCCTGCTGTGGCCGGGGACGATGAGCGATACAGTTACATTACGGTGCAGAATATCACCGTTCAACTGGAGAAAGAGGATGCCGTCGTCACCATGAACTATACGATAGACGACGGCGTCGGTATCCTTGTCCTCCTCCTCGGAAAGGACGATCTGAAACAGAAAGCGCTCGATGTGCTCAACTTCAACGACACTGAGGTTCAGCAGCTCGATCTTGATCACGCTGTGGTGCGCGTGGCCAATGTGTCAGAAGACTACGGAGATGGGTCATACTGGTTCCCGGGGCACCGGTTCGGGGTGGTTGTGCCTTCGCTCACCATCAAAGCGCCGCAGGATGTCCGGCACTATGAGCAGGTCAGCGAGATCTCCGACGGGTTCGGCTATTTTGCATGAGGCTATGAACGGGGCCGGATAAGGCCCCGTTCGTGCCCCGCCCTTGACGATAGGATTGTTGCCCGATTAACCCTGATGAGTGCGGCCGACTTCACCGTTTGCGAACCGCTGATCCACCTCGATCGAAATTCCCCATACAATTTTCCATGAGGTCGTCCTAAAAAGATCTCTGAACCTTCGGTACACCCCGATCGGAACACTTATATCTAAAGTTTTTACCATCTGAACCATATTCAGGCAAGGACGGTGAAACAACTTTCCATTGGGAGTCACACTTTCACGGTGCCTCCTGCTATCTTCCGCAGGAAGACAATATATCACCACTCGGGAAGGGATAGGGAGAGGGCGTCCCCCCGGCAAGGCGTTTTGGGGCAACCTCGGGAAAAGTCGGTTCCGGATTCTGACCTCATGTGTCTAACCGGTCGAAGTGTCGTACACAAGTGCTCCGGATATGGCAGAGGTTCGCGGGCCCTTCCTGGGTGGCATCTCGCGGCTCCCACCGCAGTGCTGGCACTATACCGGCCCATCAATGCCGGGTGGAGTGGTTCATGCTTCTCTCTTCAGCGTGACCAGTCCACGCTCGTCCACCCACCGGCCAAGGAGCGACTGGAGATAGACGCCGAGGAAGGCACAGAAGAGGCCCCCGATTGTGGCGAAGATGATGTACTTTACGCCATCCGGGTTCGTTACGGGGAACCCGGAGATCTCGCTGCTGATCGAGAGGATATAGATGCTTGCCCCGTAGGCGATGGCCCCTATGGCGAGCACGAAGAACGGCAGGGCGATCACCCTCCGGAGCGCCTCCCGCTCGTTCAAGAAGACGTCGATGATCTTTCCCCCCGCTGCAACAAGGCCGGCGGCTGTAAACCAGGCGATGGAACCGTAGATGAACGCGAGCACCTGGAAGAAGATGCCGGAGGCGGTATAATAACTGAGGAGGCTGACGAGCCCGAGAATGACCCCGACGATACCGAGCAGTATTGCGGCGATGTAGGCGACAAAGGTGAACCTCCCGCCGTGCAGCGACGCCTGTAACGAGTTGATCAAATACCCGAAGACCTCGTCGATCCCGAAACCCTTAAAGAGCAGATACGTGCCGATGACGCCGACAACAACGATGGTTGCGCCCTCGGGGTATCCAAGCAGGTATCCCACGGCATAGAAGAGCATGACGAGGCCGAGCGGCACGAGCACGATCTTCGAGACTTTCGGGTCGTCAAGGAGGCGCTTAAGGATATAGTAGGTCCCCTCGAGGTCCGGCATCTGGTTGACCACAACTTTCCGCACACTGCTGACCGGCACCCGGGACTGGATGATCGGCAGGACATACTCATCTTCCGCGCCGTCCGTCACCAGGATGCAGTTCGTCGTGTTCGTCGCCTGCAGGATCGCATCGAGACTGGACGCTACCCGCCGGTCTCCCTCAAGCATATTCATATGATTGCCGCAGATGACGGCGACGGCAACCTCTTCTCCTTTCTCGGTGAGATGGTCATAAATTTTGATTGTCTCGAATATCGCGTTGCTGTCGGAGTCCTCAGGGTCGGCAAGGGCAAGAGCGGTCGCTGCATGGAGGCATGCTTCTCTGCCTACGATGGGACCGTCTACCTGGGCCTTGAACCCGAGATCGTCGTCACGATCAACACAGAGGACGAGCGTCCGCTCTTTTGCCATCCACTAGAACATCTCCCCCGCTCCTATTAAATAATTTGCAGCGGGGAGTAAAAAAGTATTAAATAAGTTTTGCACGCTGCAGCAGGAGCAGGTCGTCGGTCGTGATCTTTTCACCATCACGGAACTGCTGGAAGACACGCTCCGCCTCTTTCCGGACGGCCTTCTGTTCCTTGGTGACTTTGGTCTTCTTGGTCTTCTTCCGCAGGCCCGAGATCACCTTGTCGTAGTCCCGAAGTTCTTTCTGGCAGGCAATGAACTGCCTGTGCTCCTCGTCCGCTGCCTCCTGGGCTTCAACGAACTTCTGATGGGCCGCATCCGCTTCTTCTCGGGACTTGTCGGCTTTCCGGTAGGACTCCACCATCAGGTCATGATGCTGCTGTGCGGCCTCGGCCTTCTCCGTGACCTCTTTGTGGATCTCCGAGGCCAATCTGCGAAACTCCCGGGCATCGGTGAGTTTCGTCCGCATCTCCTTGTTCTGCTCAAATTCAGCTTCCTGGTCCTTCGCCGCCGTCTTCAGCTGCTTGATCTTCTCGATCAGTTCACGCTCTTTATCGGTGCTGTAGACCTCGGTCTGCTGCTTGAATTCCAGGAGTTCGATCTGCTTCTGCAGTTCCCTGATGCCCCGGTTCCGGAGATTGCCGTGTTCTTTCTTAAAGGACTCGATCTCCTCGAAAAGCGCGTTGGCCTTGTCGTTGTACTCGTTCCTCTGGTCCTTCAGCGCCTGAACTTCCTCGTTGATTTTGTCCCGCTGCTCCTTGTGCTGCTGCGCCTCCTCAACGAATTCGCGGGTCTGCGTGTTTAACGCGTTGCGCTCACGGGCGTTTTTGCTGGCAAGGGCATTCAACTCATTACGCCGATCTTTGTGCTGTTCAGACTCCGCAAGGACTTTTTTTCTCTTCTCAATCAGATCGTTCAGCATTCTCAACCAATCCTCGACATTCGGTACCAATCCTATATTCCCGCCAGCGGGACCGCTCCCGTGCGCTGCAGGTATACCGGAGGCTCATGTAAGCGGCTACACCACAAGAAAAGACGTTTCCCGGCTCGTAATCGAGACCGTCGTTCATCTGTCTGCTCATGTGTTCAACCCCGATACCTGGCAATCGCAGAGGCCCACAGGTTCTGCGCTCTGCACAATACACCCGTGCTGGAGGGATTATACAAGAACGTCTATAATTCAAACGTCATCTCTACTATTAAGTATTTCGTAGATGGACCGGAGGGCATACCGCCGACCGGTTCCAGCCAGAAAGATATGAGAAGAGAGGATGGGATTAGAGGAAGTCAATGAGATGCCCACTCTGCGCGTCCCCCGCCACGCGCTTGCCGATGGGTGCGCTGGACCGCTGCGCTGTCGGTTCGTAGACGCGCTGGCTCCCGAGGATCTGTGCACTCTTAACGCCGGTCATGACCGCCATGACGCGAACTTTCCCCTCATAATCGCTGTTCACCCGCGCTCCCCAGATGACGTCCGCGTGGGGATCGAGTTCATAGGTCAGGGAACTTGCGATCTCCTCGGCGTCCTGGAGGGTCAGGTCGTTGCCGCCCGTGATGTGGATGAGGCTCCCGGTTGCTCCCCGGTAGTCGATATCCAGCAGGGGGTGGTTCAGGCACTCATGGACGACGCTTTCGGCCTTGTTCTGCTGCTTGCTCTCTCCGACGAGCATCACGGCGACGCCACCCTTGCTCATGATAGCACGCACGTCCGCGTAGTCGATGTTAATGAGCGATGGTTCGGTGATTGTCTCGCTGATGCCCTTGACCGTCTCCGCAATGAGCTGGTCCATGACCGAGAACGCCTGACCGAGCGGCAGGTTCGGCACGTATTTGATGAGGCGGTTGTTGTCGAGCACAATCACCGAGTCGGCGGAAGCCGAGAGAGCTTCCAGTCCCTCTTCCGCACGGAGAAGACGGGCTTTCTCGACCTGGAAGGGGTAACTGACCATGCCGACGACGATTGCTCCCTGATCTTTTGCAATCTGTGCGACAACCGGGGCTGTTCCCGTACCGGTGCCTCCACCCATGCCGGCAGTGATGAAAACCAGGTCCGCGTCGCTGAGCAGGCCCTCGAGCGTCGGTCGGGCCATCTCGGCTGCGCGTTTGCCGACATCCGGGAAACCGCCGGCTCCAAGGCCTTTGGTGAGCGATTTGCCGACAAGCACCCTCTTATCAGCCTGGATCATGTCCAGGTGCTGCTTGTCCGTGTTGATCGCGATCGTCTCTGCACCATTGACCTGCATGTGGTACAGGCGGTTAATCGTGTTGTTGCCTGCACCGCCGCATCCTACGATGACGATACGCGGCTGACCGAGGATGTCGTCTTCATCCTCGATCGCGTCTGCCTTCTGATACCTATCGCGTTCTGCATGTTTCAATGCCTCGTTGATGATCGTCTGCATCATATACCTCCTAAACTTGGAATGAAATCTGGTCGGCCTCGTGTAGAACACGGTTTCCATGCCTTTCTAGAAGTGCTCTGACGGAATAGCGCACGGCCTCCGATACCGTGGGGAATTCGCCAGCCTCCACCAACTTCTCGAGCATCTCAACCTGCTGCCGGGGCAATCTGATTGTTATCCGATCCATCATCTCAATCACTTATATCTGACATTTAGCAGCCAAGGGTCTGCCATTTGTCAGACAATCGTAATCTCCTCGTCTGACTTCATCAGATAAGCCATAATAATCACCGGATAGTATAAAAAACTTATGAAATGAATCTGAGTCCGACATAACGGTTTTATGAATAGCGACCGACAACGTACCTTCACAGGATTGCCAGAAATATGAGAGAGAACCTTCCCGAAAGGGTGGAACACGGCGGACGGGTGCGGTGGTATCGCACCCGGGAGCAGGGCGAGCTGCTTGATTTCAGCGCTAACATAAACCCCTACCCACCGGAAATTCCCTGGACGCCGGACCCTTCGGCGTTGAAAGATTACCCGGACGACCGATATGAGACACTTAAAGAGGTGATAGGGCGGACATTCGGGCGCGATGCGGCGGAGGTTGCTGTTGGCAACGGGTCCGTCGAGTTGATCCGCGCGTTCTGTTCTGCCGTGCTCGGGGCAGGGGATGCTGCCTGTATCAGGCCCCCGACGTTTGCCGAGTATGAGATGGCGGTAAGGCTTGCCGGCGCCCGATGCACCGTCGATGACGGCGCGGCTGCTGTTTGGTTCCTCTGCAATCCGAACAACCCGACAGGCACGCTTTACTCCCGCCCGGAGGTCCTGCAGCTGCTTGACGAGACCGCCGGGCAGGGAGCGCGCCTCTTCCTCGACGAAGCGTTCATCGAACTTGCCGACCCCCGCCAGAGTTTTGTCGGCGTCTCTCACGAGAACCTCTTTGTCCTGCGCTCCCTGACGAAGAGCTTCGCCGTGCCGGGCATCAGGTTCGGGTACGGGTTCGGCACGCCTGAACTCATTGAGAGGGTGGAGACGGCGCGCCTCCCCTGGACGGTGAACGCGTTCGCCGAATCCTTTGCGATCGAGGCCTTCCGGCACTATGACAGGCTTGATGAGTCGCGGGCGCGGGTCGCCCGGGAACGGGGATGGCTCTCCGACCGTCTGGACAGCCTCGGCCTTACGTATGAGCCCCCGTCTGCGAACTACATCCTCATAGAAGCCCCGATGGAGGTGTCGGTGCTGACCGGGCGGCTCCTCTCCCGCGGCATCTTGGTCAGAGACTGTCGTTCGTTCGGGCTTCCCCGTCACATCCGCGTGGCCGTACGGACCCGGGAGGAGAACATGCAACTTGTCGAGGCGCTCGAAGCATGCTTGCCCTGATCATGGCGGGGGGAGAGGGCTCCCGGCTCCAGATGGGCGAGAAACCGCTCGTCACCGTCTGTGAAAGACCGATGCTCGCCTACGTCATCGACGCCTTTTCGTCCGCCGGGCACGAGGTGGTCGTGATCGCCTCACACAAAACACCCTTTACCAAAAACTGGTGCCGGGCACAGGGGGTCACGCTCTACGAAGCCGAAGGGGTCGGCTACGTTGAGGATATCCGTGCGGCGGTGGAGGACCTCGGGGAAGAAGGAACACCTGTCTTCACCTGCGTATCCGACCTCCCCTGCCTTGCGCCAGAGATCATTGCAGGCGTCGAGGACGCCTGGCGCCGGGCGGGAACCCCGGCCTGCTCCACATGGGTGCCCCGCGCCCTCTGCGAAGAGCACGGTTGCCGCACACAATACACGGAGACAATCGACGGCATAGCGGCCTGTCCTGCCGGGATCAACATCCTGACGGCAGGCGGTCTCGACGCCCCGGAGGAGGAACTGCGCCTCCTCCTCTCGGATCGACGGCTCGTCTTCAACATCAACACGCGCGAAGAACTGGCACTGGTACAGGATTACCTCTGTCGGAAGCGGCTGCCCTGGCCTCCATGAGGCCACCCACCTTCACCGTCAATTCTCGGGAGAAACTGTATTATCGGACTATCACCGATCTCTATATATGGAATTCTGCCGGGAAATCGAACTTGAAGGTCATATTATCGATTCAGGCATTATGACCCTGGTGTTCGATAAGATCATGGATATGGGTGGGGAATTTGAGATCCTCACATTTAATGTCGGGAAGCTGAAGACGGACACCAGTTACGCGCGGCTGCGCGTGGCCGCACCCACCGACCAGCAACTCGACGCCATCCTCTCCGAGCTGCATCGGCTCGGCGCGCGCACCCCCGAGATCAGCGACGTCACCCTCATACCGGCAGAGGGCGACCGGATCCTTCCGAAAGGGTTCTACTCAACCACCAACCACCCTACTTTCGTCAAATACCGAAATGAGTGGCTGCCCGTCGAGCATATCGAGATGGATTGCCATATTGTCGTCGACGAGAAAGAAAAACGAGCGTACTGCATCCCGATCTCAAAGATCAAGGCCGGCGATGCCGTTGTTGTCAGCGAGAACGGGGTCAGGGTGATCTTTCCGGAGCGGCCGAGGAAAGCCAGCGCGTTTGAGTTCATGCACGGGACCGTCTCGTCGGAGCGGCCGAGCGAGGCGCTCATCGCAAGGATCGCCCACGAAATCCTCGAGATGAAGAAAAAAGGAGAGAAGATCGCGCTCGTCGGCGGCCCGGCCATTGTCCACACGGGAGCGGCAGGGGCCCTTGCGAGGATGATTCGCGAGGGTTACATCGACGTTCTCTTTGCGGGGAATGCGCTCGCCACCCACGATATCGAGTCGAACCTCTTCGGGACATCGCTCGGAATGGACATCAAGACGGGTAAGCTCATCACCGGCGGGCATAAGCACCATATTTACGCCATCAGCGAGATCATGCGTGCCGGGTCCATCAAGAATGCGGTCGATCAGGGGGTCGTCACCGGGGGGATTATGTATGAGTGTGTGAAGAAGGGCATTCCGTTTGTGCTTGCCGGGTCCATCCGTGACGACGGACCGCTCCCCGACGTGATCCCGAACGTCGTGGAGGCACAGGACGCCATGCGCCGCAATCTCCAGGGCGTCGGGATGGTGCTGATGGTCGCGACGCTCCTCCACTCGATCGCCGTCGGGAACTGCCTCCCGTCATACGTCAAGACCGTCTGCGTCGATATCAACCCCGCATCGGTGACAAAACTTATGGACCGGGGCACGACGCAGGCGATCGGCGTCGTGAGCGATGCAGGGACGTTCCTCCCGCTGCTCGCAAAACAGCTCGTGGAACAGAAAAAAGAGTGTTAACGGGTGAGCGGCATACAGAACGGCTCTTCCTGGTCCAGCACGAACTCCCACTCTTCTTTGCACTTGCACTCCGTCTCCGCAAGGGCGCGCAGGAGCCCGACATCGCCGGAGAGCGAGTAGTCGCCGATCCCTTTCACGATCTGGCCGTCACAGGCGCCGCAGTTGTGCGGCCCCCGGATCTGTCCCCCGCCGACAGGGTCGCAGAGGATATGCACCGGCGATCCGATCAGCACGTCAAGGACACTCCAGAGATACGGCGGCCGGTATGCGTGCTGTTTCCAGAGGCGTTCGACCTCGGTCCTGCCCTGGACGGTGCAGAGGTTCATGGAGATGCTGTCCGCAACGGAGGAGACGTCCCTGATGGAGCGCACCATGTCGTCGCGCGCCTCGCGTTCGGTCAGGAACGGCGGTTTCATCAGCAGGTAAGCCTTTGTGCCCACGCCGGCGGTGCGGGCGGCCGCTGCGGCGCGGAGGAAATCGGCGTACGTGAACCCCTTGTCGATGCTCCTCTCCCTGATGAAGTCGTTTGTGGTCTCAAGGCCCACGGCGACGGAGAGCGGTCTTGCCCAGGCGCCGGTATCGATGCCCTCCCGGAACTCCCGGAGCACCTCTGCGTCGACATACTCGGGCCTTGTCTCGGCGATCACGACCTTGCCCCGGAACGCCTCCGCAACAGTGCGCCGGGCGGCGGGGGGGACCTCGTCGGGATCGAAGAAACTTCCCGATGTAAAGACCTTCAGTACCTGGTAGTCTTCGTCCCGGAAGTTCTCTTTCACCCAGCGGACCTGGCGGATCAGCCGTTCGGCCAGTTCGTCTCGGGCAAGGTCCGGATAGCGCTCGTGCCGGTAGCCGCACATGCGGCATCGGTTCCAGGAACACCCGCCGCTCCGAAAGATTACCGTCAGCGTATCGAGGATCCGCCCCTCATGGAGGTCTTTCCCCCGCCAGGACGCCAGCGGCTTCTCGGTCAATTTGGATAGCATTATACCTCATATTCGTTGATGTACTGGTATGAAAAGGATCGCATGGCTGACACTCATCGTTGCGATGCTGCTCGTCGGTACGGCATCGGCCGCGTACGTCGCAATCAGTGCTCCACAGACGGTGTACATCGGCGACTCATTCGATGTCACCGGCACCACGCTGGTGGAGGGACTCGCCAAACCGTCGCTCAACCCGGGGTTCAGCACGGAAGTTATCCTGTACTACGCCCAGTACGCAAAGAGCGAGGTGGCCCGAAAGACAATTGTCGTTCAGGAGGACGGCACCTTCTCTGCAACATTCGATACCAGCGGTCTTCGGCCCGGGACATACTCCATTGAGATCGTCGATCCCACGAAGTCCACCTTCGGGGGTAGTTCGAAAACGCAACGGATGGTCACCCTGGTCGACCGTACCGGGAGCGTCACGATCACCTCTCCGCCCAACCAGAACTTCGACGGTAGCCTCGACGTCCGCGGCATGATTGGCGATCTCGGAGATGCGGGCGTGCGAATCGAGGTTACGCATGACGGAGCTGCTGTTTACGGCCCTGAATTCATCAGTACCGACGCAAACGGAGCATTCTCTGTGGAGGTGCCCGTCTCCGCTGCGGGTTCGTACGAGGTCACCTTCTCCGACGCGAAAGGCTACATCGACACCAGGGAGTTCATGGTGATGGGCACCCCGGCCCCCACGCCGACGCAGGCGATGATCTCGGCGAGCACCCCCGCTACGCGGTCCGCTCCGGCATACTTCGAGGTCGATACCCGGAGCGGCGCCGTGAAGATCACAACGTCGGCGGGGATCGACTGGGTGGTCGAGTACATCGATGAGGAGGGAGGTCGCCATGAAGTGAACGATAAGGGCATGCTCGAGCCCGAGACCGCAGAATTTGTTGCAGAGGGCGGCCTCGTCTATGTCAAGGTCTACCCCATGAGTTACAACGACAGCGGAACGGTGCAGGTCTCGGTCGCGAATGCCGACTCTGTCAGGGTGAGCCAGACCGCGCCCGATCTCTTCGGGGACGCGACCCCCACCCCTGCACAGGCTGCGCCGCTCCCGGTAGCCCTGGCACTTCTCGCGCTCCTTGTCGTCGTCCTCGCGCGCCGGGGATGAACAACCTTTTTGTAACCGGCGACCAATAGGTTAAGGCGGGCCGGGATAGTCTAGTCCGGGAAGGCGGTGGCCTTGAAAGCCTCTGGTGCTCGGCACCTCGGGAGTTCAAATCTCCCTCCCGGCGCTCTCGATTTTGTGCAGGTTTTTCAAATTTAAGGGACCTATGGTTCCCGTTCCTCTCCAAGGAGATCGGGTTCTCTATCGCCGCACCCCCTGAAACAGAGTTTTGACTGTTCTTGGAGGCGGCGGATGATCTGGAGCGAACCCGAAAAAAACAGTAGAGTTAAGCGATCTTCTCGCCCGCCTTCGGGCCGGGAGAACACTCGTAGACCTCGCGGATCTTCACGACGAGAAGGCCTTTTGCCGGGGCCTGCGCCATCTTCGACCGGACGGTAAACTGCATCTTCTCAAATTCCGGGCCGCTCGTCTTGACCTCGACGTCGCCCTTGATCTGGAAGCAGCCCTTCGTCTCGGCCCCCCAGATGTAGATGGAGACCTTCGGGTTCTCCCGGACATTCGCGAGCGTCTTCTTCATGAAGTTGTCCGCAATCCAGATCGTCTCGTCGTCGACGAGCTCGACAAACCCGATCGGCACCACGTTCGGCCACCCGTCCTTCGAGGCTGTGGCGACCGGAAAGATCTTCATTGTCCGGAATGCCGTCTTCATCTCTTCAGTGAGTGCAACCATCAGTTTTCACCACTATACTCTCTGAACTACACATTTATATAGCAATTTGTTAGAAAACTGTAGTTTCAGCGGCGCTGCTACAGATCCGTGACCCGGAGCACGCACCGGGCTATCGGCCCAAAAACCCCGGCAGGAGTTCCTGAATCTCACGGATCAAAGTCCACCACCACGGCGGAGTGATCACTCAGCCCCTGCCCCCGCAGGCTGTGCAGGTACCAGCACGCCGTCGGATTGAGGCGCCCGGACGCGAAGACGTGGTCGTAGCGCTTGCACTTCGGGACGTCCTCCGGCCCGCGGTCGGGGCACCAGCTGTACTCCCTCGCCCGGTAGCCGTGCAGTTTCCGGAAGACATCAGGAAGGTCGTACTCTGCAAGACCGGAAAGGATGTTCATCTCGGCGTTATACCACCACTTTCTCGGCCGCCCGAGGTACTCGTCGTTCTCGGAGATCCCAGTGTCGTTGTTCTCGTTCGGAACGATATCTTTGTAAAAGGGAACAATCGTCCCGTCGGGGAGTTCCGCTTCCGGGATGTGGAGATCGCCGCAAAAAACCCGGGGTTTCATCGACCTTGCAGCAAGGCGCCGGTAGATCCCGACCAGCGTCTCCGCCTTGACGATCTCATTCCTCCGACCGCCTATCGCCGTGGGCACATGGGCGTTGTGGACCTCGAACTCGCCCGTGGGCGCGCTGACGACGGCGGAGACCACCCGCTGCTTCCACGGGATATCGAAGTCGAGCGGATTTTGCGGCGTGAGAGGGTATCGACTCGCTATCAGGCACCCGAAATCTTTTGCCTCGCCGGCCGGCGAATACCGGTCCGAGAGCCGCGAGACGCCGTATGCAAACTGGAAAGGATCGTTCGCGCCTCGTGCGCGAAGCTCGTTCAACCGCTCGGCCATATAGGCCACCCGTGCGATCTCAACCAGAGCCAGGCTGTCGACGGAGTAGAACAACCCGTAATTCTCCAGCTCTTCCCGGAAGAGCGGCAGGGCCCGGTCCGTCACTTCCTGGAAGGCGACGATATCCGGAGAGTACTGGCAGACTGCTTCGACCTTCTTCTCCACGCCTCTTGTGCCGGAGCGGAAGAGGTCCACGTTCCATGAGATGAGCCGCATAGTGCCTGATTGCGCATTGGCGTTTCATGCTCATTAACGCATCGAGTCGAGGTCCATCCCAGTTCGGGATCACCTGCCGCCGCGCTCAGGTCCGGGCCCCTGTGCGGCACAGTACCGGTCGATAGCGTCAAGGAACCGCCTGCCGTAACGTTTCAGTTTTCCTTCGCTGACACCGTAGATCCGGAGGAGTTCTACACCGGTGCGCGGGCGGTTCTTCGCCATCTCTTTGAGGCTCCGGTCGTGGAAGACGACGAACGGCGGCACGTGTTCGAGGTCGGCAAGGGCTTTCCGGAGGTTCCGGAGACGGAGGTAGAGGGCTTCGTCGTAGTCGTTTTCGACTTCCGGCGCGGCGATGCCTTCCGGACGCGGTTCTGTAAGCGGCACCGGAAGGTTGCCTGCGAGCACCGCCCGGCTCCGGTCGTTCAGCATGAGGACCGGATACCGGCCGCCGGTCGACGTGACGAACCCGTTTCGGACCATCTCCTGGATAAAGAGCAGCCACTGGTCGCGGGTGTACCCCTTTCCGGAGCCGTAGGCAGAGAGGGCGTCGTGCCCGTTCTCGCGGATCCTCGCGCTCTTCGACCCGGTCAGCACATCGCCGATGTAGGATGCCCCGAACCGCTCCCCGACCTCGCCGATGCAGGTGATGACCGTCGATGCAGCCTCTGTCCCGTCGAAGACTTTCACCGGCGTCTCGCACCGGTCGCACCCGCCGCACCGCTCCTCCGGATAAACTTCGCCGAAATAGGCGAGCAGAAACTTCCTCCGGCACCCGGTGGTCGCGCAGTAGTCGAGCATCGCCCCCGCTTTCCGGTAGGCGACGTCTTTCTGCATCGGGTCGGTGCACTCCTTCTCGATGAGGTAGCGAATCGTGCCGTAGTCGCCCCGGCTGTAGAAGAGGATGCAGTCGCTTGCCTCTCCGTCCCTGCCCGCTCTACCGGTCTCCTGGTAGTAGGACTCGATATCCTTCGGGAGGTCGGTGTGGATGACAAACCGCACGTCGGGTTTGTCGATGCCCATGCCGAAGGCGACGGTGGCGCAGATGATGCTGGCGTCACCGTGGGAGAAGGCCTCCTGGTTCCCGGCGCGGACGGCGTCGGGAAGGCCGGCATGGTAGGGAAGCGCCGAAAAACCCATGTTCTGGAGTTTTCCGGCGAGGTCTACCGTCGCCTTCTGGGAGAAGCAGTAGATGATGCCGGCGTCGCCCCGGTGTTCGTTGAGATACGCGGCAAGCCTTTGGAAGTAGCGGGCTTTGGGCACCACCCGGTAGGTGAGGTTCTTCCGATTGAAACTCCCGACGAACCGTGCCGGGTCCTTCAGGGCAAGCTGCACCGCAATGTCGTCCTGGACGGCGGGGATGGCGGTCGCGGTCAGGGCGACGATGGGGACTGCAGGAAACCGTTCTTTGAGCACCCGGAGCCGGCGGTACTCCGGCCGGAAGTTATGCCCCCACATCGATATGCAGTGCGCCTCATCGATGGCGATGAGCCGGACGTCCGCTTTTGCAAGGAGCGAGAGGAAGAACGGTTGCACTGCCCGCTCGGGAGAGACGTAGAGGACCCGGATGCGGCCTTCGAGAATCACCCGCTCGATGATCCGCTGTTCCCCGTAGCCGAGCGAACTGTTGATCGTCGCTGCCGGGATGCCGTTTGCCCGGAGACCGTCGACCTGGTCCTTCATCAGGGCGATGAGCGGCGAGACGACGACCGTAAGCCCGCCGAAGATGAGGGCCGGGAGCTGATAGCAGAGGGATTTGCCGCCCCCGGTCGCCATGACGGCGAGGACGTCGCGCCCGGCAAGCACGGCATCGATAATCGCTTCCTGATGGGGGAGAAACGACGTGTAGCCGAAATATCTCTCAAGAACGCTGTATTTGGTGTCCATTGCGTCACGGGGTCCGATTTTACAATATGGTTTGCCGGGATAGTGTTTGTTACCTCCGGTCGAAAAGAGTTATTTTCAACCGGGCATCGCCGTTACCCGCGCGGGTTTCTACCTGCCGGACCAAAGAACATATTTGTCCGGACATACGACGGATGGGTATGAAGAACGTCGATATGGCGATTGAGGGAAACGTCCTCACCATACGCGTGGATCTCGGGAAAGAGTTCGGCGAATCGAAGAGCGGGAAGTCGATCACGATCGCCTCCACCGAGGGCAACGTTGCGGTGCCGGGGCACGAGGATATCAAGATCGGCTTAAACATCTACCGAAAAAAGTGATCGATGCCCTCACGTCCGGGCGCCGGCGCACCGGAGCGATCCGTGAACCGCCCGGATGGGACAGCGGTCGCAGAGGGGCGATTTTTTGCAGATGGTCTTACCGAGGTGCACGATCTGGGCATGGTAGTCGTTGAAGAGGTCTGCGTCCGCTTCGAGGTTCTCCGAGAAGAGGCGTTGCATCCGGTCGTACGACGCCCCTTCGGGGAGGAGGCCGTAGCGTGAGAATATTTTCCGGGTGTAGGCGTCGACGACAAAGACCGGTTTTTTGCAGGCATACAGCAGGATGGTATCCACCGTCTCCTTCCCGAGACCCCGGATCGCGAGCAGACGCTCGCGCAGGGCACCGGTCTCCACGGCCGCCATCACCGCCGGATCGGCCCGGAACTCCGCAACGTAGACCCTGGCAAACTCCCGGACCCGCTCCGCCTTCTGGTTATAATACCGTGATGGGACGATCAGGCGGGCGATATCTTCGGTGTCGGCCGCGGCGAGACGGTGTGGGTCGAGCAACCCGGCCCCCGCGAGGCCGCGGACGGCCTGCGCCGCGTTCGTCCAGGAGACGTTCTGGGTGAGGATCGCCCCGATCATCGTCTCAAAGGGCGTCTCTGCAGGCCACCAGTGCTGGTGACCGAACGCCGCGAGGAGGGCGCCGTAGGTATCGAGCAGGTCTTCGGCAAGGGATGCCGTCATCGACGGGCATCCTCCTGCCACCAGGGTTTTGCGGCGATCGGCATCCGCCAGTCGGTGCTGAAGGCCCGTGGGGTCACCCTGAGCCCGGGGGCAGCCTGCCGGCGCTTGAACTCAGCCTGCCCGATCATCCGGAAGACCTCGCGGACGCTCTCCGCGGGGAACCCGGCGGCGACGATCTCGTCTAGAGACTCAAAGCAGTCAACGTGGCGGTGCAGGATAGCGTCGAGGATGTCGTAGGGGGGGAGGACCTCCTGGTCGATCTGGCCTGGCCGGAGCTCCGCGGAGGGAGGCTTTTCAAGCACCCGCACGGGGATGACGGGGCGCTTCGCGTTCAGCCATCGGGCTATCCGGTAGACCGCCCCCTTAGGTACGTCGGCGATTACAGAGAGTCCTCCCGCCATATCCCCGTAGAGGGTGGCGTAGCCGACCGCCGCCTCCGACTTGTTTCCGGTCGAAAGCAGCATGGAGCAAAATTTGTTTGCGAGGGCCATCAGGACCGTCGCCCGGATCCTGGCCTGCAGGTTCTCTTCGGTGATGTCCCGGGGCCTGCCGGCGAAGACCCCCGCGAGGGCCCCGTCGAACGCCTCCATCATCGGCGCGATCGGGATGCACTCCACCCGGATACCAAGGTTCTCCGCAACCTCCCGCGCATCTTCGATGCTTTCGGAGGAGGTGTAGGGAGAGGGAAGGAGCACCCCGACGACGTTTTCCGGCCCGAGCGCCCGGGCAGCGATTGCTGCCACGAGCGATGAGTCGATCCCTCCGGAGAGGCCGAGGAAAGCCGATGTAAAGCCGCACTTATGAACATAGTCGCGGGTGCCGAGCACCAGCGCCCGCCAGATCTCGGACTCGGGTGCCGGGTCTTCGGGGGTGACCGTCTGCGGGACGGGGCGGGCGAGATCGACAGTCACGGTATCCTCGGCAAACGCTGCGCCGCGGGCGATGAGAGTCCCGTCGGCACTGAAGACGGAACTCCTGCCGTCAAAGATCAGGTCGTCGTTCCCGCCGACGAGGTTCGCTCTGGCGATTGCAACCCGGTGGTCCTTTGCGCTGCGGGAGAGCGCCTCTTCGCGCCGGCCCTGCATGCCCGCGGTAAACGGCGATGCGGCGAGGTTTACGATCACCTCCGCGCCGGCGCGGACCAGTTCCCCCGCCGTGGAGCAGGACCGGCCGCACCCGAACTCCTCGCCGATAGCGACTCCGACCTTCCTCCCGCCGAGGCAAAAGACCCCGGGAGACCCGGGTGCCGGCTCAAAATAACGGTCTTCGTCGAAGAGGCCCGGGGAGAGACAGGATTTTCGGAACGGCTCCTCTACCGCCCCGTCCCGGATGAGGGCGGCGGCATTGAAGAGCGGCCTGCCTCTGCCGGAGGTATTCGGCTCGGCAAAACCAACGAGCACCGGCGGTGAGCCGGCAAGATCGACGGCCAGGTCTTCGAGGACGGTGCGGCCTCGCTTGATGAATCCCCGATCGAGGAGCAGGTCGCGGCACGGGCATCCGGGCAGGGATAGTTCCGGAGTCACGATCAGGTCCGGCCGCAAGCGGGATATCTCCGCAACCCCTGTCGCCATCCGGTCGGCGTTTCCGGAAAGGTCGCCGACGACTGTATCCACCTGGAGGAGTGCGATCTTCATGGTTTCTCCCGGTTCGTCCTGATTAATAATACTGAAAATGACGGGATATGCTTTTGCATACCGTCGTTCTCCCGGGACCCCGGTCCGGTTCCGGGGGCGAAGGTATGTCCGGAGGACGACCGACCGTCCGGTCACGGTTCGCCCCGGGTGAGATGAAAGGGGCGAACATCCAGTCAATATACGCTACCCTGTCCGGCTCAATCGTCGTAAAGAACACGGACTTCTGCGTCGTCGTCGATATCGCCTGCGTACGGGAGATCGACGACGACTGCACCGTCCTCAAGGATATCGCCTATCTCGAGGTATATCCCTGCAGGAAACTCTCGCTCTTCTGTTCTGCCATCGGAACGCTTGACATACGCCCACATACTGTATCTCCATGAGTCCATTTCTTCAGGGCTCCCGGGTAGCACCGGACCCGGACAGGAACCTCAAACCCGGTGCACTTGCGAGAGCATACTCCTACTCCAGTATCAGATAATAGTCAAATAAAGAGTTTCCTGTATCAAATACCATAAAATCACTGCATATTCCAGATTTCAGGACTGTCGTGCGCAAAAGCGCAGGACAGACGGTCGGCGGAGAACGGCACCTCTCCCGAATCTCCAGGAGAGCAGTCGGATCCTGTGTTTGTCGCGGCCCCCCAACCGCCGCCGGGTTGACTGCACCGTCATCTATATCATGACAGCGGCGAGGAAGTGCATACATGCGCATCGGGCTCCTCTCCGACACACACGACAATCTCCAGATGGTGGATGCGGCCGTCGAGCACCTGAACCAGGAGCGGATAGACCTGGCGCTCCATGCCGGGGACTATGTGTCGCCGTTTGTCGTCCCGCGGCTGGCGAGGCTGAGATCGCCCATGATCGGAGTTCTCGGGAACAACGACGGCGATCATCACCTTCTTTCGGCACGGTTCGCAGAGCATGAACACCTCAGCCTGCGGGGGGCCTTTGCTGCCGTCACCGCGGGCGGCATGACGATCGGGCTGCTCCACGGTGATGACCGGGAACTTCTGCAGGCGCTCATCGGGCGAAAAGCCTTCGACGTCATTGTCCATGGCCATACCCACCAGGCGGAAGTCCGGACGCCTGGCGGGACCGTGGTCGTGAATCCCGGGGAGGCCTGCGGTTACCTGACCGGCCGACCGACCGTCGCCGTGCTGGATACGGTGACCCGGGACGTGGAACTGCTCTCCCTCTGAGGGGAAAGATGAAAAAGTGTGGTGCGGGTTATGGCGCAGCCGGTCCGTCGGGCTCTTTGCCGAGTTCTCTCCCGATATCCCAGGCCGGAGTGCCGGCATACCCGAGATCCACTCTGAGGATCGCCTCTGAAGTGTCGAGAGCGGCGGGCACATCAAAGTAGAGATAGCCTTTCAGCGACTCATATCGCTCCAGCGTCTTTCTGTCAAAAGACTCGCCAAGCGAAGTGAACGACGGGACCTCCAGGGGCTCGTACGCGGTCCCCTGGCACTCAAGGACGAACGCCTCTCGTCCGGGCGTCTCGATGGCATAGAGGTCGGAGTCACCCCTGTGCCCGAGATTTGTCGACTTGACGACGACAAGGAGGAACTTACGTCCGTCTCCCGCCTCAACTTCCGCCGTTGATTCATTGTTCGGGACCTCCTCGTATGCCGTTGCGGTCCGGGTCGACTCAACGAGCAGCGAGACCATGTTCTCCCCGGATGGGTCGTCGTAGGTGAACCGTTCCATGAGAGGCAGTCTTACCGGAGTCGGTGCGACAACGACCGGGTCGGTTTTGTCCGGAACGGCAGGCGCCTCCCGGGTCAGGACGCCGGCGCCGGTGCTCGCAGGCTGCATCTCGACAGCCTGCTGGCTGACTGTTTCAAGGCCTTTTGATGCCGTGTCAAGGTCGTTGAGCGCCGTCGGAACCGGGTCCTCGTCGGCATCCATGGGGTCAAGAAGGCTCTCGCTTGCCGTGGAGTATGCCGAAAGCGACCTGACGAACTCGTCCTTGATGGGCTGCTGCTCCAGAGGTACCTGGAGCGGCTGCACCTCGCCGAGCAGCCTGGTGGAGAACGCATGCAGGTCGTCCGCCGCGCTGGAGGCAGCGTCTGTGTCCCCTCGGTAGAGAGCGTGGGCATGCTCCATCGAGAGCCTCATCAGGCGGATGCTGTTCGCGTTGATCAATTTGATTAACCGCTCGTCGCCGGGACTGCCGGTTCCCCCGGGGTGTGCAACAGCCGGGCTGTCGTTCTCCGACCCGGCAGACGTCAGGGACTCTGTTTCGGTTCCGGAAACCTCGATTCCGGTTGAGGCGGCATCAGAGAGTTCCTCTTCATCTGAGGCGTTTTCCCCGTTTTGGGGTGGTGAAACTCCGGAGGGTTCCGTTGCGTTCTCCGCCGCCGGAAGGCTGGCAGGTGAGAACGATAAGAATTCCCCCGACTCCAGCGCCGTGAACCCCTGGCCTGAGTCGGCACCGGCTGGTACGGCGATGAGGAAAGCCGCACAGACGGCAATCCCAAAGAAAACCAGAACGTTCGCAGGGTGCTTGCTCATGGAGATTTTTCTTTAACTCATTTAATATAAATATTATTATATTTAATATTGCAAAAAAAGGCTCTCCGGCACAACCGTTTCCGAAAGAGACGGAACTCCGCTTCCGGAGGCTCGCACCAGGAACAACCGGCCGCACTTCTGCCCGAATCATCCCGTTGGGCCAGGTTTCGGGCGAAGAGGAGGAAAAACTCTTTCCGAGAGAGGTGCTGCTCCCGGTCCGAGCGATAAACTCACGGTCTTTCGATAAAATCTTAATTCCTGACTTCTTCCGTTTTCCGGGGGGAAGGTACGCCAGCCCGGGGAAACCTATATGTACTCTTACGGGTCACCGGGAATAAGAGGACGACCTATGGAGATCGTGAAGATTCCAAATATGAATAAAGCGGAGTACGACGAGCTCATCGAAGAGGGATACATCAGTCGTATCGCATTTCAGGGGAGCAAATATCCGTACATCGCCCCGTTCATGTACGTCTTTGACGGAAAATTTCTCTACTTTCTGGCGACCCGATACGGCAGGAAGAACGACCTCTTCCGGCAGCACCCCTACGTCTCCGTCGAGATTGAAAAGTATTCAAGCGACCTCTCCTGCTACACTTTCGTGACCATGCAGGGGTATCTCGTGCAACTTGAGGACGCGATTGAGAAGAAGATCATCAGGGAAAAGTTTGTGAACATGATCAAGGCGCACAACCTCTCCCCGAACATCCTTGCCGCGCTCGGCCACAAGCCCGAAGAGCCGATTGAGGTGATTGCCTCCGAAGAACGCTCGAATATCTGGAAACTCACCGGCGTAACCGATATCGTCGCCTTAAAAAACCTCTGATCCGATTCCTTCCGGACAGTACCGGGAATAGACGAAGCCCCCCCGGTGGGGCGGTTCCCTTCTCCACCCGGCGGATGATGCCGCGCCGTAAGAACCTCCCCGTGCCCCCCCGGCAACGCCTCCGGGATGAGGCCGGGAACGTTCCGCCGGGCTCTATAGCCATGAGTCCCAACGGTTTTTCGCAAAGAGGCGTATCCGGGTCATGATCCGTATCGAAGAAGAGTGGATCGATCTCGTCGCGGCGCTTGCGCGGGCGGACTCACCGGAGCGGGTATACGTCGTCGGGGCGACGGACAGCGGAAAGACGACGCTCTGCCGTTACCTCGTCGACGAGACCGCAGCGCACATGAGGACGGCATACGTCGACTGCGATATGGGGCAGTCCCGGATCGGCCCGCCGACGACCGAGGGAATGATCCTCCACTCCGGCACGCCGGCGCCGCCCGACCGGCCCTACCTCCGATTCGTCGGTTCAACGTCTCCGGGAGGCCACTTCATCCAGACGCTGACGGGAGCAAAGCGCCTTGTCGAGAAGGCCGCCGAACTCTCGGCCGGCGTCACCGTCATCGACTCGCCCGGGCTCATCTCCGGCGGGGTAGGCGCCGAATTTCAGTTCCAGATGGTTGACCTGCTCCGGCCCACCCGGATTGTCGCTCTCCAGCACGGGCGGGAACTGGAACGATTGCTTGCGAACTTCGCCCGGAACGGTGCAATGACGGTCCACCGGTTCCCCGTCTCCCCTGCGGCTGTGGCCCGGACGGCCGCCGGGCGGCGTCGTTACCGTGAGGAGCGTTTCAGAGCCTATTTTGCCGATGCCCGGTCTCAGGACGTCCTGCTCCGGGGGCTCGGGCTCCAGGGCCGGGTGCCCGATGTGAGGAACCCCCGCACTGTCGAAGGACGGCTGGTCTCCTTCAACGACCCCGACAACTTCGTTATTGCCCTCGGCATCGTCGAAGACCTCTCCCCCGGAGGAGACCGATTTGAGGTCTTTGCTCCACCTTTCGACCCGGCCGCCGTCGCATCGGTCCGGTTCGGATCAATCTTCCTGAACCTTGATGCGAATCCCGGTTCGATGGCGTCCTCTTGGCGCTGAAGCCTCCTCATGCCGGGAAGAACGAGAGGAAGAGTACGTACACCGCTGTCTGGGCGATGGTGAGCGGGATGCCGATCCGGGCAAATTCTCCAAACGTCAGCGTTTCGCCGTCCCTCTCCGCACCCTGGATGACGATGACGTTGCTTGCAGCCCCGAGGACCAGCATGTTCCCGGCGATGGTGCTGCCGGCCGCAAGCGCCATCATGCCCACCGTGGAGGTCCCGAGGTGCGCGAGAACGGGGAGAGAAAGGGCGACGAAAGGGACGTTCGAGACGAACTGGGAGACGATAACGCTTGTTGCGGCGATGACCGGGACGGCAGTGAGATCGAGCGAACTCTCCTCAATGAGCGGCTGGAAGAACCCGGACTGCCAAACGCTCGCCATAAGGACAAAGAGACCGGCGAAAAAAGCCAGTGTCGGCCAGTCGATCCTGCGGACGATCCCGAGCCGTCGCCGGCTCCCGACGAGGACGGGTATGGCCGCAACGACCGCGATCCAGGTCGGCCGGATCTCGAACCCCGGGACGAGGAGGGCCGCGGCGATCATGACCCCGATCAGGAGAACGAGCAGGATGAGCGAGAGGCGGGAGAGGGCCGCGAGGGTCGGGTCGCGGATCTCCTCTTTGCGGTGGACCAGCGGGGCGGTAGCGTTGAACTCCTCCGGAAACGCTCTGGCAAGGAAGACGTAGGCGAGCAGGAGCGAGATCGCCGTCGGAACGCCCAGGTAGAGCGGGAACGTGATGAACGGGTCCGGAACACTGCCCGAGAGTGCGATGAGCAGGTTCTGCGGGTTCCCGATGGGGCTTGCGACACTTCCTGTCGTGACGGCGAATGCAAGTGCGAGCAGCAGGGGTTTTGGAGAGATGCCGTGCCGCCGGGCGAGATAGAGCATCAGCGGGGTGCCGACGACCGCGAGCGTATCGTTCATCAAGAGCGCCGAGAGCGTGCCGCCGCCGATGAGGATGAAAAAGATCAGGCGCCGGACCGATGCCGCCCGGGAGACGAGGTGAAAGGAGAGGTGGTAGAGGTAACCGCTCTCCGTGAGCGCCTCCCCGATAACGAACATAAAGAAGAGGAAGAGCATCACGTCGAGGTTGATGGACGCGAGCGCATCCTCCGGGGTGATCGCTCCCGTCACCAGAACGGCGGCGGCACCCAGAAGCATCACCTGCCAGATGCGGAAGTTGACGTTCCCGATCCTGCGGACCGCGATCAGGAGAAAGACAATGATGAGAACGACGAGCGGAATGAGGGAGCCCATGGTATCGCCGGCGGGAGGGGTGCGGTTATCGAGAGTTCACACGCTACCAAAAAAGATGCCCGGGGACATTCGGCCTCTCAGGCCTCCTCTCCCACGGTATAGTTGATGACGCTCTCAGAGATATCGCCCGAATATTCCCCGATCCTCCGGATACTGTCTGTAATCTGCCCCATGGGGATCGCCGTCACCGCATCGAGCAGGAGCACCCGGGTATTGATCTCGCGGGTCAGCTTCTCGAGGTCGTGCACCCTCTGAAGGGTTGCGTTTGCCTTCCTGGTGTCTCCCGTATGAAACGCCTCCATACTCCAGGAGAAGATGTCCAGGGCAAGCGAGCTCGCCTTTTCTATGAGGTCGAGCGTCGCCGCCTCGACATCGCGGTCGATCAGGTTGAGAGCGTTATACGCCACCCGGGTCGCGTGGTCGGCTATCCGCTCAATGATCCTGCTGACCTGATAGTAATACGCCGCCTGGTTTATCGGGATGCCCATCCGGCGGGAGAGTGCAGCATCGATCACGATGAGGTTGTCCTGCCGCGTAATAAGCCAGTGCAGTCGGTCCACCTCCGTATCCCGCTCGATGACGCTCCGGGCAAGCGCCGCGTCCTGTCCCCGTATGGCGGTCATGGCGTCCTGCTGCATGCCCCGTGCCAGCAGATGCATCCGTTTTATAGTATTTTCGAACGGCATCTCTGCGGGGTTGAGGAGATCCTTGATCGTTATCGAGGAGTCCGTCTCGCTGACCACTTCCTGCCCGATCGCCATCTGCGTGAACTCCCGGACCAACTGCAGGACAAACGGGGGCAGCCTTCCTTTCGACTCGAGGCGGATGGCCGTGAACCCGGCGACGTATGCCCCTACAAGAAGGCGAAGCAGGTAGATGCGATCTGTGGTGGGGCCGACCTCAAAGACCCGGGTCCGGTAGGTCGGCTCCCCGTTGATCTTCGGGATGACCAGGAGCGACCCGTCGGGCTGCGCAACCAGCCCCACAGGATCGTTCTTCTGGATGTTCGCAGCCTTGATCCACTGTTTCGGCAGGGATACGATGTACGACGAACCCCCGGTGATCTGAACCTTTCTGATCTCCATGAATTGATAAGCGTTGGCGCCACGATGATATATGTATTCTGTTTTTTATATACGTCGCCCTTTTTTATTTGAGGTATATATACCTCCATGGTCTCCTTCGGGAACGCCTATCCATCCGGCATACGGACGTAATGAGCATGGTCCGGGTGATGGAGGGGCGGCCGACGGTGTCGCACTCAGAGAACTGTCACACCGGAGAAGAGGGGACCGGGTCCGGTATTGCGGATGGGAAAGACACCCACACGATCCCTTCGGACACCATGCCGCCCGACGGAAATCTCGGGTCCGCCGGGTCCGGCACTGCTCGTAACCGTTTCCGGCGGCAGCTCCGCGAGGGGACCGCGCGGGTACTCCTGTTCTGTTCTGCAGTTTTCGCCGTCGTTGCCGTCTTCTTCATCATCTTCTTCCTGGCCCGGAACGGCTATCCGATCTTTGAGCAGGCCGGAGTCTGGAACTTTCTGACCGGCGGGGTCTGGAACCCGACGGGAGCGCCTCCGCAGTATGGTATTTTTCCGCTGATCGCCGGCACGCTCCTTGTTACGCTTGGTGCGATGGCGCTTGCCATCCCGCTCGGAATTGCGGTTGCCGTCGTCCTCGCCGAACTTGCGCCGCCCCGGGTTCGTGCTGTCATGAAGCCCGCCATTGAACTCCTGGCGGGGATACCTTCAGTGGTCTACGGGTTCTTCGGTCTCATCGTCCTGACCAACTGGATTCGCATTACCTTCGATGTCCCATCCGGCGAGTCCTGGTTTGCCGCCTCCGTCCTGCTCGGCATCATGGCTCTTCCGACGATTGTCAGCGTCTCGGAGGATGCAATCAGCGCCGTGCCCCGGTCATACCGGGAGGGGTCCCTTGCACTCGGGGCAACGCGCTGGCAGACGATCACCGGGGTCGTTATCCCCGGGGCGCTCTCCGGCATCACCGCTGCAATCATCCTCGGGATGGGACGGGCCATCGGTGAGACGATGGCGGTGATCATGGTCGCCGGCAACGCAGGCATCGTTCCCGAACCGCTCTGGAACGTCCTCTCTCCGGTTCGGACGCTCACCGGGACGCTGGGCATCGAGATGGGGGAGGTTGCCGTCGGCAGCGCCCATTACCACGCGCTCTTCGGGGTCGCGGTCGTCCTTCTCGCGATCACTCTCCTGGTTAATCTCCTCGCGCGGGGCATCCTTGCGCGGATGAGCGAGCGGCACACCGCGACTGCATCGCGCGGGGTCCGGTGGAGGGGGAACGGTACGACAACGTCCTATGCTTACGTGGGTCTTGGCATCGGCGCATTCGGGGTCCTTACGGCAGCCACCGATATCCTGGTTGCCGCCGTCGTCGCGGTCGCTCTGCTCGGGGCGATGTACGCCCGGAACCGGATATCCCCGAAAATCAGCGAAAAGATCGCGTTCGGGTTCCTGTATGCTGCCGCCGGCGTCGTGCTCTTCATCCTCGGCGTCATTCTCTTCGACGTCGTCTACAACGGCATGCCGGCGCTCTCCTGGGAGTTCCTGACCGCCCCGCCGAGCAACCTCGGTCGGGCGGGCGGTGTCGGCCCGGCAATCCTTGGGACCCTCTACCTGGTCGGGGGCGCCATCCTCTTTGCCCTCCCTCTCGGCATCGGTGCCGCCGTCTACCTGAACGAGTACACCCGGAAAGGGCGGATCAGCGAGATCATCAGAACGGGCGTCGACCTTCTGAACGGCACACCGTCCATCGTCTTCGGCCTCTTCGGGTTCGCGTTCCTGGTGCTCTACCTGGACCTCGGGGTATCGCTGCTCGCCGGCCAGATCACGCTGGCGCTGATGATCCTCCCCACCATCATCCGGACGACCGAAGAAGCGTTAAAGAGTATCCCCGGCGGTGTCAGGGAGGGGAGCCTCGCCCTCGGGGCGACGCCCTGGCAGACCATCCGGCGGGTCGTGCTCCCCCCGGCGGTGCCGGGAATCCTGACCGGCACGATCCTCAGCATAGGGCGGGCCGCCGGAGAGACCGCACCGATCCTCTTCACCGCGGTCGTGTTCTCCCGGCGGCTCCTCCCCACGTCGGTGCTGGAACCGGTAATGGCGCTCCCCTATCACCTCTTCATCCTGGCAACCAGCGTCCCCGGGGCACGGGATAACCAGTACGGGACGGCGCTGGTGCTCCTCGTACTGGTGGTGGCCATTTACCTTATTGCAATCGTCATCCGAAACCACTACCAGAAATCAGTTCGCTGGTGATCTTCGATGCAGAGAGACGACAGTATCCTTACAACGGAACACCTGAATTTCTATTACGGCGACAACCAGGCCCTTTACGACATATCGATCTCGATCCCGAAAAACCGGGTCACCGCGCTGATCGGGCCGTCCGGATGCGGGAAATCGACCCTCCTGCGCTGTTTCGACCGGTTAAGCGACCTTGTCGAGAACGTCAGGATCGAGGGCCGGATCCTCTTTGGGACCAGGAATATCCGCGACCCCGATTGCGATGTCGTGGACCTCCGGAAACGGATCGGGATGGTTTTCCAGAAGCCGAACCCTTTCCCCTCGTCCATCTACGACAACATCGCATACGGGCCCCGTGTCCATGGGGTCCGCAACAGGGATACCCTGGATGGTATCGTGCAGGAGAGCCTGAAGAAGGCTGCTCTCTGGGATGAGGTGGCCGACCGGCTCAACAACTCCGCGATGGGGCTCTCGGGCGGACAGCAGCAACGGCTCTGCATCGCAAGAACGCTTGCGGTCGAGCCCGAGATCATCCTCATGGACGAGCCCTGCTCCTCGCTCGATCCTATCGCCACCTCAAAAATTGAGAGCCTCATCAATACCCTCAAGGAACACTACACGGTCGTCATCGTGACCCACAACATGCAGCAGGCGGCCCGGGTCAGCGACTTTGTGGGGTTCATGTACCTTGGGCGGCTGGTGGAGTTCGGGCCGACCACCCGGATCTTTGAGAACCCGCAGGAAGAGTTGACCAACAACTACGTAACGGGACGTTTCGGGTAGATCTCATGGGAGAAAAATTTCACGAAGAACTCAACGGCTTAAAGGACTTTGTCCTTGAACAGGGGGCGTTTGCCCACGGCATGCTCTCGGACTCGATGATCGCCCTGCAGAACCAGAACCCCGGGCTTGCCGCGCGCGTATACGAACAGAGGAGGGAACTCGCCGACCGGAGTCAGGCCATCGAAGAGACGGCGCTCCGCCTCATCGCGCTCTACCAGCCCGTGGCACGCGATCTCCGTTCTATCGTCTGCGCGCTCCGGATGAACTACGCGCTCTATCGGATCGGCCGGTACGGGAAGGATATCGCACAACTCTTGGACGGGCTCTCGACAAGCCCCCATGTGGGGGACCTGATGAGCCTGCCGCACATGGGCGACCTGGTCTCTGCCATGATCGCCGATGCCCTCGATGCCTACCGGACCGAGACTGTCGGGCCCGTCGTTGACATGTCGCGCCGGGACGATGTCGTGGACAAACTTCGGTACACCATCTTCCGGGAGGGCCTCACGCATATGATGGAGGACCCGCAGACGATCACCCGGTGTATCGACTACGTGATGATCGCACGTTACCTGGAGCGTTGTGCCGATCACGCCTGTGATATCGCCGAACAGGTCTGTTATATGGTCACGGGCGAGCGGGTGGAAGTGAAGTGATGCGACGGCTCCGCCGTCTTCTTTTTCGTGAGTGCTTGTGTGTCCCAAAACCCGCGTCCCGCCCGGTGACAGCGCCGTCTTACGGTCTCGGCCGGTGAAGTGAAGCATATCGGGCGCGCAGGAGTGAGTGGGGCGTCGAAGGTAAGGGGCTCTCCTGAGAACAGCGGAAATAATGCGGTTAGAGAGAAGAGGACACGCGAAAAGACGACGTCAAGGGGGGAAGTGTCTTGTGCGGATCCAGATCTCTCTATGGTTACTTGGCCCGGTTTATTATTTAAATATTTCTCAATAGAAGGGATTAAAAAGAGGACGGTTTTGCCCGGTTGCCCGGCGTTAACGAATCAACGTGCAGGAGCCGCCCTGGTTCTCGCTGCTCGTGGTTCCGGCCCCTCTACAACCGGGTTTTCCGGATGTGCAGTCCATTCGGTGAACGATCCCTCGTAAAGCCGGACGCTTGGGTAGAGGTAAAACCACTTCAAGAGGACGAACTCGTTCGTGGCCTCCCGACCGGTCCCGCATGAGCAGATGATGTTTCTGCTCCGGTCGATGCCGTGTTCCTCCAGGATTATATCGAGTTCGTCGTTGGATTTGAGCAGTGTCGGGTTTGTGTCGTCCATCAGGCCTCTCCAGGGCAGGCTGAGCGCGCCGGGGATATGGCCTGCCTTTCGCCAGGGTCCCTGCCCTTCATAGAACTTTGTCGGCCGTGCATCGAGCACGATCACGTCGTCATCGTCCTTGACCTGCAGGAACTCCTCGTATCCGATGGCGTAGTCGTCGCGAGGCTCGACGATGAAATCGGACGGTTCGACGGAGGGATACTCCTGCGAGAGTTCCCGATTTTCACTCTTCCACGTATCGATCCCGCCGTCAAGAATATAAACCATGTTGTGCCCGTACTTTGCCAGGGAATAGGCCATCATCGTCTGCGCAAGCCCCTCGCCCCTGCCGGAGAACACGCCTTTCCCGGTATAGACGACGACCGGTGAGTCGGTCGACAGCCCCGCTCGCCGGAACGCCTCCTGTATGCAGGCGTTCGGGCTGTATGTCGTCGGGAAGCCATGGTTGGATACCCGCAGGAACCCCTCGGTCAGGTAGACGGCACCGGGGATATGCTCCTTGATGTAGTCGTGCACGTCCGGCTGAACGTCGACGATTGTCAGGTTGCTGTCGTACAGGTGGTCGGCCAGCCAGTCCGTGTTCACCAGTTTGACCTTCCCCTCGCCGCGGGGATAAGGAACGTTCTGCCGGTCGCTTGAGGCCTGGAGACGTTCTATGCCGCCGGGGGTAAACATCTTCTCTTCCATTTCCATCACCTGATTCGCTGGTATTCCCACTGGAGGCCAGTGAGTCCGGTCTCTTTCCGGCTTTGAGATCACATATACCTTGTGCAGGATGTGGTATGGCAACTCCTGGCGCTCCTGAAAGGGAGGTCTCAAGCGCGGGGGTATCAACCACAGCAGTCGGGGAACCGGGAAGGTACATCCGGCGTTCGCTACGCGCCCGGCAGTCGGGGCGATATGCGACTGGCCGCAGGGCAGGAACTTGAGAAAACGCAAAGCGTTTTCGAACTGCGGCTGGCCGCAGGGTCAGAGCAGGGGCGCCGGAGGTACGCAAGCCTCGTAATGCCTTCAGACTGCGACCATCCGGAGCAGGCAGGCGGTTTCAACAAACCTGAAAACTGAAACCCTCCCTCACGCCCCGGAGGTCTCCGGGCTGATCTCGATGCTCTCCCCGGGCGAGAGAATCCTGACCCGGATCGCCGTCGTCCGCTCGATGGTCCGTTTGAAGTTCTCCAGGTCCTGCCGGATGGCGGGGGAGGTATCGTAGTGCATCGGGATCACCAGCCGCGCCCCGGTGTACCGGGCCGCGACCATCGCCTCCTCGGGGCCCATCGTAAAGCGCCCCCCGACGGGAAGGAGCGCCACATCTGGTCGGTAGAGGTCCCGGATGAGTTGCATATCCGAGAAGAGCGCTGTATCACCGGCGTGATAGACGCTGGTGCCGTCCATCGTGATGACGAACCCCGCGGCGGCACCGCCGTAAAAGCCCATCCCCTCGTCTTCCAGCCATGAGGAGTGAAGCGCGGGGGTCATCGTGAACCGGACGCCGTCGACGGAGATGCTGCCGCCGATGTTCATGGGTTCGGCAGGAACGCCCTTCGCTGCCAGGTACTTCGCCACCTCGTTGATGGCGACCGTCTTCTTTCTCAACTGTGCCGCAATGCCCAGATGATCGGCATGGGCGTGCGTCACAGCAACGATATCGGGCTCCACGGGGAGCGAGCCTCCCGGGATGAAGGGGTCGATGAGGACCGTCCGCGATCCGGCGAGCGAGAAGCATGCGTGGCCAAGCCAGGTCAACATCATGGAGAAAAGATCGACCTTGTCCGTTAAAAAATGTTCAGGAGAATAAGCAGGAGGGTGGACCGGGGAGGTTAAAACTCCCCTAGATCGATCGCCTCGGTGATGTCTATCGCCTCGGAAAGGCCATCGTTGGCGACACCGCGCGTCATCATTTCGGAAAGATCACGGTCTTCCATCACGTCCCGGATCCGCTCCAGATACGGGTCGAGTGTGGTGTCCTTCTGCTGCTCGATCACATGACGATACTCACGAAGTGTGGAGGGACTCACGTCAAGTTCCTCGCTGATCTCCTTCATTGTCTTCCCCGAATCAAGAAGGTCCGACACCGCCCGCTGATCGAACGGCATCTTGAAATCGAGCTCCCTGAAGAGTTTGAGGCGGACCCGGGCGCGTGCCACGGTCTTGCTTAGTTTCTCATCGCCGAGCGCCCGTGCAATCTCGGTATCGTTCTTGCCGTCATAATACGCAACCACGAGTTTTGCGAGCTGTCGGGGGGTCAGTTTGGTCTTGAAATACCCCTGATCGAGAATCTCCCGCATGATCAGGGCAATTTCACGCTCAACTGCGTCGCGATCCCGGAGAGTACCGTGAACCTTCCTCATCGGTTCAACGATTTTCTTCTTGTTCGTGATGGTCGTGAACAGCTCAAGGAGCTGCTGCTTGCGGGTGTCTTCTGCCATGTCCGTGTCTCTCTCGTCCTGTATTCCGCCGTCTGGTCCTGAGGGTCCAGTCATGGACCATCTCAAGTATATATAGTTTCTCCCCACCCGGGGGCGTAACGTTCCCTACATTACAATCGCTAACATTTAAAACTTGCTATCTAATCCGTTGAAAGAGAAAGATCATTTCGGTCGATGTAATTATTTCTTCCGGGATATTGCCGACCGTGAAAAAGAAACTCCATATTCACCCCGTTTCCGGGATGATTGTGATCTCGCGCGGAGGAGAACCATTCTTTATTAGCACCGGCGCTCAAGTGTACTGCAGAACTATGGCCGAGATGAGCGATATCTACGAGAAAGTCATGGAAGTAGCCAGAAGACGCGGTTTTGTCTGGCCGTCATCCGAAATATACGGGTCAGTTGCCGGGTTCATCGATTACGGCCCTCTCGGCGCGATGATGAAGAGGAACATCGAGAACCTCTGGCGGTCGTTCTACGTCTTTCAGGAAGGCTACTACGAGATCGAATGCCCCACCGTTGGGAGTGAAGCAACCTTCGTCGCATCCGGTCATGTTAAAGAATTTGCCGATAAGATGGTGCAGTGCCCCCACTGCGGCGAGTACCTCCGCGCTGATCACGTCGCGGCAGAGAACGGCATCGAGAATGCCGGCACGCTCCCGGCGGAGGCGCTTCAGGCGGTACTCTATGAACTGCCCTGCCCCTCATGCAAGGAGCGGCTGGGAGATGCGGGCGTCTTTGCGTTCAACCTGATGTTTCAGACCACCGTCGGTCCGGGGTCGCAACGAAAGGGTTACCTGCGCCCCGAGACCGCCCAGGGCATCTTCACCGACTTCCCCCGGCTTTTGCGTTTCTACCGGGACAAACTCCCCTTCGGCGCCGTCCAGATCGGGAAGTCCTATCGGAACGAGATCTCTCCGCGTCAGGGTATGATCCGGCTCAGGGAGTTCTCCCAGGCCGAGGCCGAGATCTTCGTCCACCCCGACGAGAAGAACCACCCCGCCTTCCACCGCTACGCGGATTATGAAGTGCCCCTCCTCACCATCGCGCGGCAATTTGCCGGCCAGGAGCCGGCCGCCACCACGATGCGCGCCGCCGTGGCCGAAAGGCTGATCGCAAACGAGTACGTCGCCTACTACGTCGCGCTCACGCACCAGCTCCTGACCGCCATCGGCGTGAACCCGGCAAAACTCCGGTTCCGCCAGCACCTTCCCGACGAACGGGCGCACTATGCGGCCGACTGCTGGGACGCCGAGGTCTACTCCGGGCGGTTCGGGTGGGTGGAGGTCGTCGGCATCGCCGACCGCACCAACTACGACCTGCGCTCGCACGCGGAGCACTCCGGCACCTCGATGACGGTCTTCATCCCCTACGACGAGCCGAAACGGGTCACGAAACGGCGGATCGTAGCCGATATGGGTGTCCTCGGCCCCCGGTACCGCGGCAAAGCGAAGGCGATTGCGGATGCCCTGGCCGCTTCGGACCCCGGGGAGGACGGCGCGCGGGTCACCGTCGACGGCGAAGAGATCTTCATCCCCGCCGACCTCTACCAGGTCCGGGAGGAGGAGGTGGAGGTCCGCGGCGAAGAGGTGATGCCCCACGTCATCGAGCCGTCATACGGGATCGACCGGATGATCTACGTTGCGCTGGAGCACAGTTACGCCGAGGAGGAGGTCGAAGGCGAGACCCGGAAGGTGCTCCGGCTCCCGCCGGCGGTGGCGCCCGTCCAGGTCGCCGTCTTCCCGCTGATGAACCGGGACGGTCTCGATACGATCGCACAGACGATCACGGAAAGGCTCGCCCGGTGCCGCGTCCTCGCGCAGTATGACGATTCCGGTGCCATCGGCAGGCGTTACCGGAGACAGGACGAGGTCGGGACGCCTTTTGCCGTCACCGTCGACTACGATACGCTCGAGGACAACACCGCCACCGTCAGGGACCGCGACAGCATGGAGCAGGTCCGGGTGCCTATCGAACGCCTGCCCGCGATCCTCTCCGCACTTATCTCCGGCGCCGCCACGTTCCATGAACTCAAGGCATGACCTATCTCTCTCACCCGCTGATCCGGTCGGAAAGCATTGAGGAACGGCGATACCAACTCTCCATTGCGCTCCGGGCGCTTGACGCGAACACGATGGTCGTCCTCCCGACCGGTCTCGGGAAGACCGCCGTCGCGCTCATCGTCGCTGCCTCCCGCCTTCATTCTCATCCGGGGAGAGTGCTCATGCTTGCGCCCACAAAGCCCCTGGTCGAGCAACACCTCCGTTTTTTCAAGCAGTTCTTGCTCTCTCCCGACGGCTCCGAGCCGGAAGAGACCTATTTTGCCATGTTCACCGGGGACACTTCCCCGGAGGAGCGGACCCGGGCCTGGGAAGCGTGCCGGGTCTGTTTCGCCACCCCGCAGGTGATCAAGAACGACTGCCTGGCAGGGCGGTACAGCCTCGCCGACGTCGTCCTGCTGGTCGTGGACGAGTGCCACCGGGCGGTGGGGAACTACGCCTACGTCTTCCTCGCCGACCATTACTGCACCACGGCGAGGGATCCCCTGTTGCTCGCGATGACCGCCTCTCCCGGCGGCGACCCGGCGAAGGTGCAGGAGGTCTGCAGCAACCTCCATATCGGGGCGGTCGAGACACGGGTCGAGACCGACGAGGACGTCCGTCCCTACATCCACGAGCGCGATATCCACTACGTCGACGTCTACCTGCCCGAAGAACTGCAGGCGGCGCTGGTCGTCCTCCGGGGGCTCGTGGAGTCGCGCCTTACCCGGCTCGAGAACCTTCACTTCCGGGTCCCGAAACCGGACCACCTCTCGATAAAGGCGCTCAACGCCCTCAATGCCCAGATCCAGCAGCGTATTCGGGCACGCGACCCTTCGGCGTTCATCGCAGCGTCCCTGCACGCCGAGTGCATGAAACTCCGCCACGCCATATCGCTTACTGAAACTCAAGGGAGCGAGGCGCTCAAACTCTACCTCGCCCGGCTCGGTTCGGAAGGGGCTTCGAGTTCCGGGAGCAAGGCGAGCAGGCGGCTCGTCGGCGACCCCGCCTACCGGCACCTCGTCGAGGTCGCCGGCGGCTGGAAGGAGGAACTCCATCCCAAGGTCGGCATCGTCCGCGAGCTGGTGCGGGCGCAACTTGCGGCGCACCCGGACAGCCGGATCATCGTCTTTGCCACCTACCGCGACACGGTCCAGACGCTTGTCGACGCCCTCTCCGCGGACGGGATTGCCTGCGAACGGTTCGTCGGCCAGGCCTCCCGGGATGCGGAACGGGGCCTCTCACAGAAGGAGCAGATCGCGAGTCTCGCCCGGTTCAGGGAGGGTGCGTTCAAGTGCCTGATCGCGACTTCGGTGGGCGAGGAGGGGCTCGACGTCCCCTCGACGGACATGGTGATCTTTTACGAAGCCGTCCCTTCGGAGATCCGGAGCATTCAGCGGAAGGGGCGGACCGGACGAAGCGGCAGCGGGACAATCGTCGTTCTGGTGACGAAAGGCACGTCGGACGAGGCGTTTCGGTACGTGAGCCAGACCCGGGAGCGGGCCATGGTGACGGGGATCCGGAGCATGAGCACGGCGCCCGCACCCGCACCGGCCGTCCCGGCTGCTACCAGACAGGTGAATATCCTGGAGTTTGCTCCCGCAGGGCCGGCGATCACCGTCGACGACCGGGAGACGGCATCGAGGGTCGCCAGCCGCCTGCACGAACTCGGGGCGTCGATAACGATCGAGCGTCTCGAATCCGGCGACTACGCCATCGGCGACCGTATCCTCGTCGAGCGCAAGACCGTGCAGGACTTCATGAACACCCTTGTCGAACGGGATCTCTTCGGGCAGATCCGGGCCATGGCCGAGGCGGTGCCGCGTCCCGTCCTGATCATCGAGGGGGAAGACGACCTGTATGCGGTGCGGAACATCCACCCGAACGCCGTCCGCGGCACGCTTGCCGCCATCACGGTCGATATGGGGGTCGCGCTGCTGCGCACGAAGGATGCCGACGACACCGCCGAGGTGCTCTACGTCCTCGCACAGCGGGAGAGGAGCGAGCGGGGAGAACACAAAGTGCATCCGAAGAAGTCCTACCGGTCGGTCCGCGAAGAGCAGGAGTACGCACTTGCTGCGTTCCCGAACATCGGTCTTAAGAGTGCGCGGTTCCTGCTCGAACACTTCGGGTCGCTCAAGGCAATCATCGATGCCGAGCCGGAAGAACTGGCATCCGTGCACGGGATCGGGGAAAAGACCGCACACGGCATATGGGACCTTGCCCGCAGGCCTTATCGCTGACCCAGTCTCTTGAGCGCCTTTGCGCCCTTCTCGACCGCTGTCATCAGGGCCAGGCACTCATCGGCTCTCTGCTCGTTTTGGATGCGCTCACAGAGGCGGATGATCGTCTGCTCGATCTCCGCGGCAACCTGATTTTGAGGTGTCGGGACAGCCGGTGCAGGCGACGGTGATTGCGTCGGCTCGGGGGAGGCCGGTGCAGAAAGAGAGGTTTCGGATGTCGTGAGCGGGCAGATGACGCACTGTGTCTTTCCCTTGTACTCGAACAGGGGATACCCGCAGACTTTACAGGATTTCGCGAGCATCTTTCCGCCCTTCAGGAGATACTCAGCCATGACTTCGTCAGCCTTATCAGCCGCCATTTCGTCGAACACCCTTAATGAACTTATATATGTCTGGATGCCATTAATAATAGAGGGGTAAATGCAATGGCAAGTCCAGACGAAACAATACGGCTCTGTATCCAGATGCTGCAGAATATCAGCGAGGATTCCACCATCCCACGCAATATCCGGCGCGTCGCAGATGAGACGAAGGCGGTTCTCCAGGACGAATCCCGGACGATTGGTCTGCGCGCCGCAACCGCAATCTCTATGATCGATGAGATCAGCAACGACCCGAACATGCCGGTCCACGCACGGACCCGCATCTGGGAACTGGTATCGCAGCTGGAAACGGTACCTCTCGACTGAGCCGCTTATTCTTGAACGATTCCGGCAACATCCGAGCAGAGTGATATTTTACGGCGCCTATCTGCACCGTATCACCTCTTGCTCGTTGCACGGCGCCCTGAGTCCTCCTTATTTCCCATGTTCAGCCGAGGACGGTGACGTGGACCGTTCTCCGACGGTTTTCCCGCACATCGAGTTCTAAGAGAACGAGCTGCTGCCAGGTGCCGCACGCGAGCCTGCCATCGATAACCGGAACGGAGAGCGACGGTCCGACAATCGCCGCCCGGACATGGGACCGCCCGTTGCCGTCGCCCCATGCCGCATCGTGCGCGTAGGCGATATCGGCTGGGGCGAGGACCGAGAGCGCCCGGGAAAGATCGGCGAGCACGCCGGGCTCATACTCGATGGTGGTGACGGCGGCGGTCGAGCCGGTGGCAAAGATGTTCACCAGCCCCTCCCGCACGCCGCTCCCGGCGACCGCCTGCTCGATATGGGGTGTGAGGTTGACGACATCTCCCTCACCGTGCGTATCTACCTGAATCGTCGTATGAAAAAACATTACGGATACCTCGTCGAAATGTCCTGTTGTCCCCTATCCGGATAAAACCCGCGGAAGGATAAATAGGATCAGGCAGCGGACCCCGTCACCGGATATCTTCTCGCATGAACCGGGCCCATGCCAGACCGAAAAAGGCTAGCAGCATCGCAAGCAGGGCGATGATGTTGCAGGTGAGGGCGCCGAGGAGGCTCGAAAGGCCCGGTGCATTATCCCCTGCAGGCTGTGATGCGGCGCCGAGAACCGTCTGGTAGTTGCCGGTCGGAGAGACGAGCGTGACGAGATCGGTGATCATCCGTTTCTGCTCCGTATACGCTCTCGACGCCCGCTCGTACTCCGCGAGTTCTTCCGGGTCTACGGGATCGTCGGACCTGTATGCAACCGCGACCGATGTCACCGAGTAGGCCGAAGAACTCTGCTGGTAGGAGTAGGTGGACATGCCCGGCGGGGTCGGGGGGTCGCCGAAGACAGCCGAGTAGGCCGGGCCGTAAGCAAAGATCGGGATGAACGAAGAGAGGACGATCATCACGATCAGGGAGTACAGGAGAGCGCTTCCGCTGTCCTTCGTGACCGTCGACATCAGGAGAGCGAGGGAAAAGAACGTGAAGACGAGGAGGAACGAAATCACCCCGAAGATCAGGATGCGGATGAACTCGTCAAAATTCGGGATGATACCGAACAGGGTCATGATCGCAAGGGAGACGACCAGAACGGCCCCCATCGCGAGTGCGCCGACGCCCCCCCGGGCTTTTCCGTTGATCATCTCGTCCCGGAATACTGGATAGGCGAGCAGGCTTTTCAAAGACTTGCTCTCTTTCTCCCGGGTCACCAGATCGACCCCCATCGCGATCCCGAGCACCACCCCGATACCGGCCATCAGCACCCCCATCTGGGAGTACGCCGAGAGGATGGAGGGTTTCAACCGTCAAGGTTGCCGGCGAGCGTCGGGTCGTCTTCGTTCTGGGCAAGCACCTGGACCGCGTTGTAATCGGAGAGGTCTCTGGAGTACTGGGTCGCCCCGGTGATCATGCCGACGGCGGCGATGACGACCAGGATCGCGAAGAGCAGGTGGAACCGCCTGCTCCGGAGATGGTCGGAGAACTCCTTGCCCCCGATGATGTGCAAAGCCGCCCGCGTCATGCGGTCTCCTCCGTGTAATACGAGAGCAGGATCTCCTCCATGTCGGGCTTCTCGATCGCGAGCCGCCGGGGAAGGACGCCTTCGGCATACAGGGTCTCTGCGACGAGATTGCTGATATCCTTTCTCGCGACGATACGGGCGGAGCAGGAGTCCTGCGAATACTCTGCGGAGAGGACCTCCGGGTTCGTGAGCCGGGGCATCGGGGTCAGGGTCTCGACGTCGATCACCACCCGGTCCTGCGTTGCGGCGCGCGACAGCATCTCCCGGTCGCCGGACGCGATGAGTCTTCCGCGTGCAAGGATGCCGACCTCCGAGAGGATATGAGAGGAGACGAGCACGGTCGTTCCCCGGTCGGCAAGACCCTTAACTATCCTGTGGTAATCGAGCACTCCCCGGGGGTCGAGGTTTGCCGTGGGTTCGTCGAGGATGACGACGGCGGGATCGTTGATGAGCGCCCGGGCGATGCCGAGGCGCTGCTTCATCCCTTTCGAGTAGCCACCGACCTTTGTCCCGACACCGTCCAGCCCGACGAGGGCGAGGAGTTCGTCGACCCGCGTTCGTCGTTCTCTCTCCTTTAACCCGTAAAACCTCGCTGCATAGTCGAGGTTCTCTTCGGCGGTGCGGTCGGCGTAGAACCCGACGTCTTCGGGCATGTAGCCGATCTTCTTCACCTCGATCGGGTGGGCGGCGACCTCGGTCCCGTCGATGGAACACGCGCTCGAGGTCGGCTGGATGAGCCCGACGAGCATCAGGATGGTGGTGTTTTGCCGACGCCGTTCGGGCTGAGGGGCCCGAAGACCTCGCCCGCGTGGACACCTCAAGGGTAGACCCTGGTCAGGCGGTCGCAGAGGATCATCGTCCGGTCCCTGCGCTTCCGGAGTGATCGCAAAAGACAGAATTCGATGCGGGAGGTGCAAACAGGGCGAACGTGAAAAAAGAGGGGAGAAGCCGGCTACGCCGCTTCCCGGTCTTCGGCGTTGAGGATCGCAAACCCGATGACGCGGTCGCCGTCGTCAAGTTTCATGATCCGGACACCGCGGGTGCCCCGTTTCTGGACCGAGATCTCCGAGACCTTCGTCCGGATCACGATGCCGGACGCGCTCATCACGATGATCTCGTCGTCGTCGGAGACCGCCATCGACCCGACGACACCGCCGCCCCGGGCATCGACGACGATGTTCCGCACGCCCATCGTGCCCCTGCCGTGCCCGCGGAACTCATCGAAATCCGTCCGCTTCCCGAAGCCCTGCTCCGTGATGGTGAGGAGGTGGTCCCCCTCGACGACGGAGATCGCCTGCAGGGCATCGCCGTTGCGGAGGTTGATCCCCCGCACCCCCATCGCGTTCCGGCGGACCGGGCGGACGGTCTCCTCGTGGAACCGGAGGCTCTGCCCGAACTTCGTCGTCAGGAGCAGTTCCTGGCCCCCGTCGGTCGCCTTCACGTCGACCAGGGCATCGCCGTCGCGGAGGTTGATGGCGTTGATCCCGGTCTGCCGCGGCCGCGAGAACTCGTCGAGCGCCATCTTCGCAACCGTTCCCCTTCTCGTCGCAAAGAAGAGGTAGCGGTCAGGACGGAACTCCCTGACCGGGATCACCGCGGTCACCCGCTCCTCCCCGTCAAGGGAGAGGAGATTGACGAGGGCCTTGCCCTTGCCCGTCCGCTGCCCCTCCGGGAGGTCGTAGACCTTCAGCCAGTAGACCCTTCCCCTGTCGGTGAAGCAGAGGAGCGTCTCAAGCATGCTCGCAACGAAGACGTTCTCGACGCCGTCATCGTCCTTGGTGGCCATGCCGATGATGCCGCGACCCCCGCGCCGCTGGTTCCGGTAGGTGTCGAGGTCGATCCGCTTGATATAGTTCGAAGAGGTGAGCGAGACCAGCACCGGTTTATCCTCGATGAGGTCGTCCTTCTCGATCGTCTCGGTCGCGTGCCCGATCTCGGTCCTCCGGGGATCGCCGTAACGGGCGCTGATATCAACGAGTTCCTTTCTGATCTCGGCGAGGATATTCGCCTCACTTCCGAGAAGATCGCTCAGCCGCTCCACTTCTTTCCCGAGGGCGTCGCGCTCGTCCAGGATCTTCTGGTGTTCGAGTGCCGCAAGCCGCCGGAGTTGCATCTTTAAGATGGCGTCCGCCTGCACCTCGTCCAGGGCAAACTTCGTTATCAGCGCCGTCTGAGCCTCCTCGGTCGTCGCGGAAGCCCGGATGGTTGCGATGACGGCGTCGATGTTGTCGAGCGCAACAAGGAGGCCGTTGAGGACATGCCGCCGTTCCTCCGCCTTCGCGAGATCGAACTCGCTCCGGCGCCTGACCACGTTCACCCGGTGCTTGAGGAACTCGTGGACGAGTTCCTTGAGGTTCAGGACGCGGGGCTGACGGTCGACGATCGCGAGGTTGATGATCCCGAAGACGGACTCAAGGGCCGTGTGCTTGTAGAGGAAGTTCAGCACCACCTGGGGTGCGGCACCCCGTTTGAGGTCGATCACGACCCGCATGCCGTCGCGGTCCGACTCATCGCGGATGTCGGCGATCCCCTCGACCCTCTTCTCGCGGACGTGGCCGGCGATATTCTCGATCAGTCGCGCCTTGTTCACCTGGAAGGGGATCTCGGTGATGATGATCTGCTGGGTCCGGCCCTCTTCCACGATCTCCGCAACGCCCCGGACCACACACTTCCCGCGCCCGGTAAGGTAGGCGTCACGGACTCCTTCGGTGCCCATGATCACCCCGCCGGTCGGGAAATCCGGACCGGGCATGATCTGCATCAGTTCCTCCGTGGATACGCCGGGTTCATCGATGACGCGGCAGGTTGCCTCACAGACCTCCCGGAGGTTGTGGGGCGGCATGTTCGTCGCCATGCCGACCGCAATCCCGCTTGAACCGTTGACGAGGAGGTTCGGAACCCGTGCCGGGAGGACATTGGGCTCCTGGAGCGACTCGTCGAAGTTCGGAACGAAATCGACGGTTTTTTTGTCGATATCGGCGAGGAGTTCCTCCGAGACCTTTGTGAGCCGCGCCTCCGTGTACCGCATGGCGGCAGCGGAGTCCCCGTCGATTGAGCCGAAGTTCCCCTGACCGTCGACCAGCGTATAGCGGTAGGAGAACGGCTGAGCCATCTTCACGAGCGTATCGTAGATGGCCGCATCGCCGTGGGGATGGTACTTACCCATCACGTCTCCGACAACACGGGCGCTCTTCTTGTAGGGCTTGTCGCTCGTGTTGCCCATCTCCCACATGGCGTAGAGGGTGCGGCGGTGAACCGGTTTCAAACCGTCTCTCGCATCGGGGATGGCGCGGCCGATGATCACGCTCATCGCGTAGTCGATGTAGCATGATTTCATCTCGTTCTCGATATTAACCGGAACGACCCGCTTAGATGTCAAGGTTGTTCACCTCCTTTGCATGCCGGCGGATGAAGTCCTTCCGGGCATCAACGTTCTCTCCCATCAGTTTCTCAAATATCTCGTTCGCGTAGGCGGCATCCTCGATCTTCACCTGTTTGAGGATCCGATTTTCCGGGTCCATCGTGGTGCTCCAGAGCTGCTCCGCGTTCATCTCACCAAGACCCTTGTAGCGCTGGATGGTGATGCTCTTCTCGCCCAGCGCGGATACGATCTCCCGCAGTTCCTCCTCGCGATAGGCGTACTGCGCCTGTTTGCCTCTGGCGATCCGGTAGAGCGGCGGCTGGGCAATGTAGACGTATCCGTTCTTGATGATCTCCATCATATAGCGGTAGAAGAACGTGAGGAGGAGCGTCCGGATGTGTGCACCGTCGACATCCGCATCGGTCATCAGGATGACATGGTGATAGCGGGCCCGCTCCACGTCGAAATTGTCCCCTACTCCGGTACCGATAGCCGATATCAGCGCCTGGATCTCGGCGTTTTTCAGGATCTTGTGCTCCGACGCCTTCTCGACGTTCAGGATCTTTCCTCGCAGGGGGAGGATCGCCTGGAACTTCCGGTCCCGGCCCTGCTTTGCGGAACCGCCTGCAGAATCTCCTTCCACGATGTAGAGTTCGCTCTTCGCCGGGTCCCGCTCCTGGCAGTCGGCGAGTTTTCCGGGAAGGCCGGCCGACTCGAGCGTACTCTTCCGCCGTGCGAGCTCACGTGCGGTCCGGGCGGCCTCCCGGGCCCGGGCAGCCGTCATTGCCTTATCCACGACCACCTTGAGAGTTCCCGGGTGCTCCTCGAAGTACTCGGTGAGCGAGGAGTAGACAAGCGAGTCGACAATGCCCCGGACGTTGCTGTTCCCGAGGCGCATCTTGGTCTGCCCCTCGAATTGCGGGTTCGCCACCCGGGTGCTGATGACGCAGGCGAGCCCTTCCCGGACATCTTCACCCTTGACCTGGGCATCGTTGTTCTTGAGGAGGTTGTTACGGTGCGCGGCGTTGTTGATCGCACGGGTGAGAGCGCTCCGGAAGCCCTCGAGGTGGGTGCCCCCTTCCCGGGTATTCACGCTGTTGACGTAGGTGTAGATCGTCTCCGTGTAGGAGTTATTGTACTGCAGGGCCACCTCAACCTCGACCATGTTCTCGGTGTCGCTCTTCTGGAAGTAGATGATATCGTCGTGGAGGCGCTCTTTTCCCTCACCGATGTGGGCGACGAACTGCCGGATGCCGTCCTCGAAACAGTAGGCGGCCGAATCGCCGGTGCGCTCGTCCCGGAGGACGATCGTAAGGCCGCTGTTTAAGTAGGCAAGTTCACGGAGCCGGTGGTCCAGCACGTCATAGTCGAACTCGACGGTCTCGAATATCGACCGGTCGGGCAGGAACGTGACCCGGGTCCCCTGGAGGCGCTCGTAGTCGAGCTGCTGCCCGGGTTGGCTGCCGTACCGCTCCTCATACCGTATCTCCATCTCGCGCTCGGTCTCCGGGCGGCTCACGAGCGGCTTCGCGACCAGGCCTTGCCGGAACTGCATCGTATAGACGCTGCTGTCCCGGAAGACCGTCGCATCGAGCCAGGTTGAAAGAGCATTGACGACCGAGACACCGACGCCGTGCAGACCGCCGGATACCTGGTAGGTATTCTTGTCGAATTTTCCGCCGGCATGGAGCACGGTGAGGACGATCTCAAGAGCGCTCTTGCCGTAATGGGGCATGATGTCAACCGGGATACCTCGCCCGTTGTCGTCGATCGTTATCGAGCCGTCCCGGTTAATGATAACCAGTATCAGGTCACAGAACCCGGCGAGAGCCTCGTCTACGGCGTTGTCCACAACTTCGTAGACCAGGTGGTGCAGCCCCCGGGTATCCGTGCTGCCGATGTACATGGCGGGGCGTTCCCGCACCGGCTTCAGACCTTCCAGTACCTTGATATGAGAAGCATCGTAGGTATCAGTCATCTATGACCTCCGCAAAACAGGCGGCGTCCAGAATCACAGCAAAACTCACAGTATATATTGGTTTTATAACCACTTATACTGTGTGGGTCTGGAAAATTTCTTCTTTTAAGCCCGCCCTGCTGTTCTCCGGCTAAGTACGACCTCTGTACGTGCGCTCCGGGAGGGGCCGAATATCACGGCCGGTCCC
>DAYL01000002.1:50292-67513 GCA_002508705.1 Methanoculleus sp. UBA374
TCAGTCGTACTTCCCGGTGTCGGGGTCCTTGATACCGAGTTCTCTATCGACCGCGACCGCTATCCTGTTGAGGAACCGCCGTACGTCCGCTGTATCTTCCTTATCCAGGGTTCCCGGCTGATGCCAGATCACCGCCTTTTTGAGGCGTTCGACGAGTTCCTCGATCTCGGTTCCCCGGAACTGTTCCGGCACCGTAAGGTCGCTGAGGTGGTCGGCGGCGCCGAAGAAGGCTCGCTCGGGGGGCAGACCGAAATGCCGTGAAAGCAGCATCAGGTTGACGATAAATCCTCTGCCGAATTCGCTCTTTGCGGGCATACATACCCTATATGCACCGCCGGGTAATATGAACGATCCGATTTTTTTTTGTACACCGGAGTCTCACGGCTGGAGGTAGACAAAGATCGTCGAGAGCACGATGAAAGCAAGCGTCGCGACAAAGAAGACGAGTTCTCCGGGACGGAGGGATTTTTTCCGGATGTAGAGGCCGGCGTCCGCCCCGTACCCCCGACAGAGCATGCTCGTGTAGGTGCGTTCTCCCTGTTCGTAGGACCTGATGAAGATCGTCCCGACCGTATACCCGAGCTGGCGGAGCCTGTAACGGTAGGAGAGGTTGTGATCGAAGGGATCGAAACACCGGGTCTCCATCGCGGTTCGTATCTTGCCGAAGATATCGGCGAAGACGAAGATATAGCGGACCATCATCCCGAGCGTGAGGGTAAATTCTCTGGGAAGGCCGAGCCTCCCCGCCGCCTCAATCATGTCCTGCATCCTCGTCGTCGATGAGAGCAGGATGATGAACGATATGCTGACGAGGAACTTCACAAGGAGGATCGACGCAAACCGCACCGATTCTGCGTAGACCTCAATCCCGAACGGCAGGGTCGCGATCGTGTGATAGACATCGTAATAGGGGTTTTTCACGAATACCTGAAACACGATCAGGAAGATCCCGAACGGCAGGATGAACAGAAGCCGCCGGAGATAGACCGTCGGCGGAAGGCGGGAGGCGGCCCAGAGGACGATGAAGAGTGCAAAGAGGACGGCACCAAGTTTGTAGACCTTCGTCGAGTACGGCAGGGCGACGACAGCCACGATGGCGGCGAGGGCGATGAGGAGTTTTATCCTTGCGTCCAGCCGGTGGACGACGCTCTTTCCGTAAGCGGATTTCTCGATGGAGTAAAGGTCGTCAATCATTCTCGTCTCGCGTAGGCGTCAAGAAACGATTTCTTCGCATCCTCATAGGTGTAGGCCGTATCGATGGCGACGCCGCTCTCCTGAAGCGACCGGATCAGTTTCGGTATGGGCGGCACGTCGAGCCGGGTCCGGGCAAGCAACTCAGGCCGGGCGAAGACCTCCTCGACCGTCCCAGAGGCCACGATCCTCCCCTGGTCCATCACGTAGATATAGTCCGCCATCTCCGCCACGAGGTCGAGGTGGTGGGTCGAGAAGATCACCGTCATGCCGTACTCCTCGGGCAGCCGGTTGACGAACGCCACGAGGTCGGCGACACCCCGGGGGTCGAGTCCCGCGGTCGGCTCGTCGAGGACCAGCACCTGCGGCTCCATCGCGAGGATGCCTGCGATGGCGACCCGTTTCTTTTCGCCGCCCGAGAGGTGGTGCGGCACGCGTTCGCGCAGGTCTTCGATCCCGAGGAGGCGGAGCCCCTCCTCAACACGGTGGGCGACCGTCTCCTCGTCGAGGCCGAGGTTCGTCGGGCCGAATGCGACGTCCTGCTCCACGGTGGGGGAGAATATCTGGTCGTCGGGGTTCTGGAAGACGATCCCGACGAACTTACGCACCTCGCGGAGGTTCTCCTTCGTGATAGGTTCGCCCCTGACCAGCACCTCGCCGGACGTGGGTTTGAGAATGCCGTTGAAGTGCTTGAACAGGGTGCTTTTTCCTGCTCCGTTCGGCCCGATAACGGCGATGCGTGATTTTCGCGCTGCAGTGAAGTTCACGCCCTCGAGCGCATGGACGTTGCCGCGATAGATGTGGGTGAGATCACGGGTCTCGAGCAGGTGCATGATAGCAAAAAGTGGGGTTTTTTCAGGTATTTAGTTATCGGGCCGTGCAGAGATCTTCGCAGCGGCGAGTCCCAGGACGAGAATAAGGAGCGTGCCGATCACAACCGCAAGCACTTCCCCGGCTTTATCGAAGCCAGGGATGCTGTAATCGGGCATGAGCGCCTCGTATGAGAAGTCGTTTCCGGTCAGGGAGATTGCCTGCTCCTCTGCGGCACCGGCGGCCTCTTCGTCGAGTTCGCTCCCCAGGAAGGGCTTTGCTTCGTAGATGCTGAAGAATGCGCTTTCAAGCCCGTCGGGGCTTCCGGACGCAAGGAACGGCGCGGCAACGGCGATCACGAGGGCAATTGCCACACCGATGATGAAGAACTGCTTCGTCTCCATTACGCGCTCACCACCGTGGGGTGCTCGAGGATATCCGGCCGTGCCGAGGCTATCAGGTAGAGGGCGACCGCGGTGATACCTCCCTCGATGAGACCGATGACCGCATGGTATCCTCCCATGAAGGTGAGGCCGAGGGCAAGCGGGAACGTACCGGCGACTGCGAGTTCAACCGCACAGAGGATCGCGGAGATGAAAAGCGATGCCCAGCCGGCAATGAATGCAGCGGCATACGGGTTGTTTATCACCTTCACGATGCCGTTGTAGCCGTAGTAACCGACGAATCCGCCGACGACACCCATGTTGATGATGTTGGCGCCCATGACGGTGATGCCGCCGTCGCCGAAGATGATACCCTGCACAAGGAGGACCAGCGTCAGGACGAAGACTCCGGCATACGGCGACCCGAGGACGATTGCCGCGAGAGCCGCACCGACCATGTGGCCGCTCGTTCCCCAGGGAATGGGGATATTCAACGCCTGAATGGCGAAGATACCGGCAGCGAGAACGGCGACCAGCGGTATCTTCTCCTCTCCCATCGAACGCCGTGCCCATCGGAGGGCGAGGGCGATGAAGATAAGGGCAATGACCCAGTAGACCAGGGCCTGTCCCATCGGTATAAACGCATCAGGTATATGCATCAGCACACCAAACCTATGTATTACATTTAGGTATAAAGGTATTACTAAGCGTGACGGGGATATCAGCCTGTAAGAATTTGACGCATTCCCGATGCGAAAAGTATGCCCATTGCCCTGACCAGCGCGGGTTTCAGGGCGAGCCTCCGGATCAGGGCGCCCGGCCGGTCCATGTCGCCGTGCTCGATGATCGTCTCGATTATGTCCGGGTCGTTAAAGGCCAGGAGAAGCCGGTCGATCTCTTCGGGCGTCAGTCTCTGCCGCATATGAAGCGCTTTCATACCGATATCGAGTTCTTTCCCGAAATCGTCCTTCCAGCGCCGCTCGTAGTCCCGAAGGCTTCCGTCGTCGAACGTCCCGCGCGCGATGCACGCCGCTGCGACCGCGGCGGCGTGTCTTGCCGACCGGACGCCGGTGTAGACCCCGCCCCCCGACGTGGGTTTGGCAAACCCTGCCGCATCGCCGACAACGAGCGTCCGGTGGCCGTAGGTCTGCGGCATAACCCCGAGCGGGATGACCCCGCTGACCTGGTGAAGCGAGTTTCCCCCGTAGCGGGCGATGAACCGGTCGAAATGGTCCTTTGCGTGCTCCCGTGCGCAGAGCCCGACCCGGGCCCGGGTCCCCGAGACCGGGATCACCCACCCGAAGAAATCCGGCGAGGCGTTGGGGTGCACTTCGACGTAGCGCGGGTCCATCGTATGGGGCACCTCCGCCTGCACTCCGGCGAGGTAGACCCCCGCTCGCCGGAGCCCGAGCATCCGGGCGACGGAACTCCGCGGCCCGTCGGCGGCGATCAGGAGACGGAACGCTACCTCCTCATGCCCGCGGACTCCGCGAACCTGGAGCGATGTGCCTCTGACGTCCGATACGCTGGTCTTGAGGCGGAACTCCGCTCCGGCATTTGCCGCTCTCCCGGCCATCTCCCGGTCGAGGAGGCACCGGTCCACGACGTAGGCCTTTGTTGCCCGGGCGTCGAAGAGGAGTTCCCCCCCGAGGCCGGATATCATCCGGGCGCCGCTCACCTCGTTTAAGACCGACTGCTTCGAGACGCCGCATCCGGCAAACGCGGACGCGGAGAGCAGTCCCGCGCACTGCACCGGGTAGCCGATCGTCCCGTGCTCCTCGATGCAGAGCGTCGTAAGCCCCTCCTCTGCGCAAGCCTGCGCCGCGGCACTCCCGGCGGGGCCTGCGCCCACAACAACAACATCCCAGATCAGACTACCATGCCTCGCAGACGTGAGTTTCGAAGCCTGCCGCCGATTCGAGGGGGCGGCAGGCAACCCTTTACAGAGTATAGTGGCGCCAGGGCGGCATAAATGACGCGTCGCGCCGACCCATAGATGCGTATTTGACGGATCGCACCCTAACTAATACGAAATGCCTGATATCCGGGAGTTTAAGTGGAAACAGTGCCTTATCGTGCGCGCCGACATCAAGATGAGCTGCGGCAAGAAGTGCGCACAGATCGCCCACGCCGCCGTCGGGGCCTACGAGAAGGCCGATAAGATCGCGAGAAAAGCCTGGCTTGACGAAGGACAGAAGAAGGTGGTGCTGAAGGTGCCGGCTGAGAGGCAACTCTTTGAACTCAAGACGATTGCAGAGCGCGCGGGAATTCCCGCGTCGATCATCCAGGACGCCGGGTTGACCGAGATCCCGCCGGGGACCGTGACGGCGCTCGGTCTCGGGCCCGCCCGTTCCGAAGACCTCGACCGGATCACCGGCGATCTCTCCCTGCTATGATGCCCTCGCCCTATCCCCTCGAAGAGGAACTCGGGATGCGCTACTACGCGTCCGCCACCCCCGGCATCGGCGGCCGGCTCCGTTCACGCCCGGAAGACTTCGCCGTCGAGGAACTGCCGCTCCCGATCAGCGACCCCGACGGGCCGTACCTCATCTGCCGGCTCACCAAGACGAACTGGGAACTCCAGCACGCGGTTAAGGAGATTGCAAAGCGGCTTGGCATCAGCCACCGGCGGATCGCCTGGGCGGGAACAAAGGATAAGAACGCGGTGACAACCCAGTTTCTCTCGATCTACAATGTCGCACCCGAAGACGTCGAACGAGTGCATCTCGCGGACCTCACGCTTGAGGTCGTCGGGCGGTCGCAGCACTCCCTCACTCTCGGAGGCCTCGCGGGGAACCGGTTCGATATAATCATCCGGGACTGTATACCGGATGACCTGTCGGTGCGGGTGGAAGCTGCGACGGCGGCCGTATCCGCCGGGATACCGAATTACTACGGGCTGCAGCGGTTCGGCGTCACCCGGCCGGTCACCCATATCGTAGGCGAGAGCATCCTCAAAGGAGATTATGAGGATGCCGTGGTCGCATACGTCGGCCGGGCATACCCCCGGGAATCGGAAGAGGCGCAACTGGCCCGGACGCATTTTGCCGGGACGCGGAATGCGCGGTCGGCGCTTGCAGAACTTCCTGTCTGGATGACCTACGAGCGGGCGATGGCAAATCACCTCGTCGCGAACCCCGGTGACTATGCCGGTGCGCTCCGGGCGCTCCCCCCGAAGCTCCTCTCGCTCCTCGTAAGTGCGTTTCAGTCCTACCTCTTCAACTGCGCGCTCTCATCCCGCCTCGAAGCCGGCCTCCCCCTCTCCGAACCAGAGGTCGGCGACCGCCTGCTCTTTTCGAACGGCCGCGAGGACATCGTTTCCGCGCGGAACCGGCAGGCGGCCCTTCTGCAGATCCGCCGCGGCCGGTGCCGGATCGCTCTCTTCATCCCGGGCTCGGAACCGGTGGCGCCGCGTGGGCCGATGGATGAGATCCTGCAGGAGTTGATGCGGAAGCACGGCATCGACGCCGGGGACTTTGCGCGCGCCTCCCGATTTGTCGGGGCCGCGTTCTCCGGTGTCCTCCGGCCGATAGCGCTCTTTGCCGACGTGCAGGCGGACGTATCCGGGACGGACGTCCGGCTCCGGTTTACGCTCCCTCCCGGTCACTACGCGACGACAGTCTGTCGGGAGTACATGAAAGCGGACCCGTACGTGATGGTCTAAAATTCGGGGGCCGTTCAGGCCCTGTAGAGCACGTCCCACTCGGTGACCAGGTTGCTCCCGCACATGAAGTGACGTTTCAGGGAGAGCCGGAACATCTCTTCTTCGGTCTCGATATGCATGCCGCCGACGAGCGACGGGGTATCGGCACCGCCGACAATGAACGGCAGGTGGATCAGGCGGATCTCGTCGACGAGGTGGTGGTTCAACATGGACCAGTTCAGCGTCGGCCCGCCCTCGATCATCATCCGGCGGACGCCGTAGTCGCGTTTGAGGACCTGCAGCAGTTCCGGAAGGTCGACCTTTTCCACTCCCGCCACGACAACATCGACGCCGCTTGCCCGGAGCCGGGCGACCCTCTCCGGCGGTGCGGTCGCGGCGACGGCGATGACCGTCCGGGCGTCCGGCCCGAGCACGTTTGCATCCGGCGGGATATCCGCCCGGCTGCTCGGGATGACCCGGAGCGGGCTTTTCCCCTCGACCAGCCGGACCGTCAGGAAGGAGTTGTCGATCCGGATCGTGTTTGCCCCGACCATGATGGCATCGCATTCCGCCCGGGTCCGGTGAAGGAGAATCTCGGTCTCGGGGGCCATGTACTTCATGAGGATCTTGCTTGAAGCCCCGCGCTTCAGGGTAAGTTTCCCGTCGACGGTGATCTCGGACATCATGAGGACGTGCGGCCTGTCGTGATCTACCATTGGACTTCCTTGTGATCTATCTGGCGGGAGCGTTTATGAATCTGGTGATTCTCGAACGTATACGGTTGCGCCGTTTTGTCGGCTCTGCGGCATCGGGTGGGCGGATTTGCCCCGACCGGTAAAAACGGCCCGGTCCCGGCAAGGGACCCGGACCCGATCGCATGGCCGGCAGAGCAAAGGTTAAACCCCTTACGGGCTGATAAGTTATGCGATGAATATAACCTCTCTACGGCCGAAATTCATCAAATACACGGAGCCAATAGCGTCGTTTTTTATCCACCTGGGCGTGACGCCGAATCAGGTATCGGTGCTCTCCGTCCTCTTCGGTTTTTCGTGCGCGCTCGCATTTACCCAGCGGTACTTTTTTGCGGGCAGCCTGCTGCTGGTCGTCTCGGCAATCCTCGACCTGGTTGACGGGAACGTCGCCAGGAAGAACCATACGGAGAGTAAGTTCGGGGCCGTCTTCGACTGGGTCGCCGACAAATACGTCGATGCGGCGATCATCCTCGGCGTCGGGTTTTCCGGCATCCCCATCGTCAGCCACCTCATAAACGTCCCGCCGGTCGCCGATTTCGGTGTCGTGGGGCTGGCGCTCGCCGGGTCCCTGATCAATACCTTCATCAAACCGGTCACGTATGCGGAGATCGGCTACAGCGAGAGGATCGCCGGGAAGATCGAGGACCCGCTCGAGGGGGTCGGTTTCTTCGGAAGACCCGAGACGATCCTCGTGCTGGGGCTTGGCGGCGTGACCGGGTTCATCTGGGTTGCGGTGATCCTCATTGCGGTCTGTACGAACCTCTCTGCGGTTCAGCGGATCTTCTACCTCTACCGGCGCTACTCCTGAAGGGGTGCCGGTCCTTTTGCTGAGGTTGTCCAAAAACCCTTTTGCCGGGAGGGGGCCCCCTCGAAGAACTTCATTCTTCTCAAGCTCCGGCCCATCGCACTATCCGCCGGGTGCACCTCCCGGTCCCTCACTCGCGTGACGATACCCGGGTAAAAGTCGGTTCCCCATTCTAACCTCTGTTACGGCCTAAGTGGCAGAAACCTTGTACAGAGATGTTCCAGGTGAGGTGCAACAGAGGTTTGCAGACCCTTTTGGGACGACCTCGCTCTCAATTTAGGCTTTGTTGAAGCTCTATACAGGTCATTCCCTCCCCCCGGGGCCGGACCCGGCCTGTCCCCGTGATCGGCTCCTTTCCCCGGCATGCCTCCCTGCAACGGGCCGCAATGGCCAGCAGACCTAAAGGTGCTCGAGTTCCGTTCCTCCCCCCTTCCGGTGCTCAAACACCTTCCTATCGGAACGTCGCCAGTCTAAGACCTCCGGTCTTCTCCAGCGATGTCTCATAAGGGCATCGCCTCCCCATTGGGGGAACGACTGTCCGAAGGACGCGACGGTTTGCTCGGACCGGAACGTCTCACCCCACACACGGGGGGCAGGGGCAGTGTGTGGCGATATGCGATTGGCCGAAGGGCAGGAGCATCGAAGGTACGACACCAATGGAAAGCCTTTTCACTATCCTTTTCCGGGATCTGGTTCCAGATGGTAGAAATGTTGGAGCAGTGCTCCGACCAGGGTGTACCAGGGGTCCGGGGATCTTTTGGGGACAACCTCCCGGCAACACGCCCCGAGAGATATTCATCCGGGACAGCCCTGTATCAGAAAGGACGATCCCGGGAGATAAACCCGGTCAGGATCTCTTCGGCTTTGGCCGGATGATCTTCTCGACCTCACCCCTGTAGAGCCGGTAGAGGCTGTCGGCGAGGCTGCCGAGTTCGGGGAGGAGCCTGAAGAGGGCATAGGCGAGGACCACAAGGAATATGAGTGCTCCCAGTTCGGCCATGACATTATGCGCCCAGAAAAAACTCTCGTATCCGAACTCACCGTTACCTGCAACCATGGGGAGGTATGGGAACCATTGCTCGGAGTAAGCCGTGATCACGAAGACGTTTCGTGCGATATTTAAGAGATAGATCGTCGGAAAGACCAGGAGAAACCCGGCGATCTTCTGCTTCAGTGTCGACCGCACGCCCCAGGCAACCCCGAGCATGATGGCGATGCTCTGGATTCCGGTGCAGGCGAGAATGATCTCGGTCCGGAACCCGTTGCGCTCCATCATGTTCCAGGCCTCAAAAGTCACGGGATGCCCGAATGCCGCGAGTATCATGGATGTCTGTTCGGTGACTGCCGCGATCAGCCAGTCCCCGAGTGCCGGGATGTAGCCGAAAGGGGCGTAGATCAGGAACGCTACGGCGGCTATGGTCGATAGTTGCATTACCCGGGGGTCTGCACGGAGCAGGTATTTTGCGGTGATATAGAGGAAAGGTACGGCGAGGACGGCTATCGTCGGATACATGAAGTTATTGATGGAGAAGTAGTAGGGGAGTTCGAGGAAGAGGTATCCGACGATGCTTGCCCATCCGCCGATGGCAAAGTACTTCCTGAACCGGCCGGGGATAAGGAAAATGAGAAAGCAGATGCAGGAGATCAGCACCAGGTAATCCTTCATTCATCTATCCTTCGGCGTACCCGACATTAAATCATTCGTGCGCCAGATCCGGCCGGGCCTCTCCAGTCGTGCAGTCCCGGCCGACCAAGGGTTAATTTTGATCGGCACCCAATTTATTATAATGATGTTTTGTCCTCGGTGCAAAGGCCTGATGATATCGTCCGGTGGTCAGTTGAAATGCAAAAAGTGCGGCTATATCAGAGAGATCGACGATCTCGATAATTTGAAAAAGACCGATAAACGCGTTGAAAAGGAGATCACCATCGTCGATGCAGAGGACGATGTCGCGACCCTTCCGACTGCGACCGTCAAGTGCCCTGAGTGCGGCTGCATGACGGCATACTGGTGGCTGCGCCAGCTGCGGGCGGCAGATGAGAGCGAAGTCAGGTTCTTCCGCTGCACTGCCTGCGGGAAGACCTGGCGCGAGTACGACTAAACTCGAGCTGCACATTTGCTGCCCCTCCGGGGCTTTTTTTCTTCTCAGTCAACTGCCCTGCTCTCTCGGACGGGGATTCCTTGCAGAGTATCCGAAAATGCCGATACAGGCTACACCGCAGCACTCCCGGACGGGCGGGGGGTTCGCCGGACGCAAGCGTTGCTCTGAGAGTGCATACGTCCCGTTACACCACGCTCACGCCGCAACCCGGACTCGGACGACGATCAAACCCTTCTCCGGATGGCCGCTCTGCCCCTCCCGGCACAACGCCTCCACGCGCCCCTCGACCGTCTCCCCCTGGAATAGCCGGGACTCCTGGCCCGGAACCTTCCTTCTTCGGCTCTCCTGAATCACAACGGTAACCTCGTGCGTACCCGTCGTGACTCCCGCTAAACGTCCGGAGAGCCTGCAGAGACATCCCGCCGGGGGTCGAGGAGGACTTCGTGCGGGAGCCCGACGAGCGCGACCGCCGCGAGCGCCCCGATGACGCCCCGGCCACCGTGGAGGTGGATATTGAACTGCCGGGCGGTCGTCTCCGCTTCTTCCCGGGTGAGGACCTCCTCCCTCGCGCTCCGCCCGTAGGCCAGGAGACTCCCGGGCGTCCGAAACCCCTGCCGGAGAGCGATGCCCCATTCCGGGGACGCCGCTTCATCGGCGACGAATCGCACGGCCGCATCCTCGATCCGCGGCACCTGGTCGGGCTCCACCGCGAGTTCTATGCAGCTGCAGGAGTTCCCGGCGGTCGAGCCTTCGAGCCGGGGATTGAGCATCGCCACGTGGTGGCCTATCGGCATGACGCCGTCCAGTTTTGCAAGGTGCTGGAGGAGGGCAAGGGCGAGGGCGAACGTCGCTCCCTCGCTTGCAGTATCGGTGTCGTCAATCCCGACGGCGACGTAGGCGAGCGCCCGGGTGACCACCTCGCCTTCGACCACCGGCCCCTCTCGGTGGACGGTGACGCCGCAGACGCCCTCGGCAAGGGACATCATATCGGTGAGCGAGTAGGCCGGGCCGCCGATGCACCTGATCTCCTGGCGGATGCAGCCGTCGGCGTGAAAGACGCCGACGATCCCGACTGCAGGCGCGGGGTCGAGCCCGACGGCGACGTCCCGCCGCCCGAGGAACGCCCGCTCCCGGAGCAGGGTCCCGTCCCGGCGGACCGATTGCAGGGCGCCGCCGGCGCGGGTGTGGTGGAACTCACAGAAGGCGGCGCACCCCCCGCTCATACACTCGTGATAGATCTCGACCTCGGCGCCGTCGACGGTGGTGAAGATCCGCCGGCAGGCGCTCTCCGGCATCACGCTGCTCGCCGCGTAGCGGGCCGCATGCCGTCCCCGCTGCTCCTCCGTGAGGAGGACGCACCCCTCCTCGATGAGGCGGTTCACCCAGTCCTGGACGGTGCTCCGGGGGGTGGCGGTGGCTTTTGCAATCTCGGCCACCGTAAAGGAGCCTCGTTCAAGCGTCGCCTGACGCATCAGCCTCAGATACTGTTTTCTCCGTTCAAGAACCCTGGACATGCCGCTCCCGGATGTAGAGGAGGTCGCCGATCACGGCACTGGCGGTCTCCGTGGAACCCGCGCCCTTCCCGATAAACGTGAGTTCCCCGGCGAGGTCCGCTTCCACGGTGACGGCGTTGAGTGTTCCTTCGACAACGAGCGGGTGCGTTTTTGCGATGATCCTCGGTGAGACGCGAAGCACCCCGGCACCCGGGACGATCTCGCCGATCAGCCGGATGGTGCAGTCCTGATCCTCCGCAAGGTGCAGGGCCTCAGGCGTGAGGAGGGTGATCCCCGTCCTCTCCACGTCGTCGAGCGTGGTGTGCATGTCGAGGATGGTGTTTGCGAGGATGACGAGTTTGATCGCTGCATCGATCCCTTCGACGTCGTAAGTTGGGTCCGCCTCGGCGTACCCGAGTTCCCGGGCCTCGGCAAGGGCTTGCTCGTAGGTGAGGCCTTCTGCGGCCATTCTGGTGAGGATATAGTTGCAGGTGCCGTTGAAGACGCCGTAGAGCCGGGCGATGGTGTTACCGGCAAGCCCTTCCTTTATCGCGTGGATGAGCGGGATCGCCCCGCAGACCGTCGCTTCGTACTTCAGGAAGACACCGTTTTCGTTCGCAAGCGCCCGGAGTTCGGGGTAGGCGAGGGCTATAGGGCCTTTGTTCGAGGTGACGACGTGTTTATGCCGCCGGAGGGCCGCACGGATATGGCTCAGCGCCGGTTCGGCGGTCTCCACGTTCGTCGGGGTCACCTCGACGAGGATATCGTAGTCCGCCTTCGTCACTACGTCCGTGGGGCTGACGCCGGGGTTGCCGCAGGGGCCGCCGCTCTCCTTTTGGGCGAGCACCGCGGCAAGGTCGATGCCGGCGGCATCGATGATGCCGCTTCTCGAGTCCGCAAGGCCGGTGACGGCGATGTCGAGGTCTTTTGCGAGGAGCGCCCGGGCGATCCCCCGGCCGACGGAGCCGAACCCGAGCAGGGCAATCCGCATCATACGCCCTCCAGAGGCTCGATGATGAGGAGTTTCTTCTGTTCCGCGACGCCGCGCAAGATCCTGAGTGCTCTTTTCATCTCCGCCCGGGTGGTCGAACGGATGGTGATGCGGGCCGATGAGGGGGAACTGATCGCCGGCATGACGAGGGAGAGTTCCGTCACCTCGGCAGAACCGGTCCGGTCGATCCGGTCGACCGTATCGGAGAGGTCCGTGTGCATCAGGTGTCCGATCATGATCAGGGTGCATTCGTAGAGGAGCCGCTCCTCGCCGATACGCACGACGCTGACGCCCTGCTCGCGGAACTGTTCAAGAAGGGCATCAAGACGCCCTTCGGGGAGTTCCAGTACGATCTGGACGTCCAGCACTTCCGTAGCCGCCGCCGAAGTCTCCCTCTGGTGGATAACCGCGATGATGTTCCCGCCGACGGTCGAGATCGGTTTGAGGGCCGCGACCAGCTGTCCGGGCCGGTCTTTCATCTCGAGCTTCATGGATACCTGCAAAAAAACCACCTGCTGAAGAATTGACCTGCCGGAGAGATAAGCCTTTTACCTCAAACGGACGCTCCGATGGAGAAGGTCCTGAAAAGATGGGAGCGGTGCCGTTACCGCACCGACCCGGGCGCCCCGGCGACGGTCGTGAGGGCCCGGGCAAACTCCGGGAGGATCTCGGCGGGGATGCCCATGACGAGTTCGTCGTCCTCAATACCGGAGAACCGGCGGGACCCGTCGCACCCGAGGGAGTAGTTGATCCTCCCGGTGAGGTAGGGCTGCGCGGTCGCGTCCGCACAGACCGACTGGATCCCCGACATCGTGGACTCTATCCGTCCGCCGAGTTGATAAAGCGTGGCCTGCGCGAGTTTCAGCATATCCCGGGGTTTGGCGACGATGACGACGACGTGCGGGTCGAACGGCGTCTTCTCAAGCGGCGCATAGACCGTCGCGTAGGTCTCGAGCGTCGGGACGTGCGGCACCTGCCGGATGGTCCGCATGCAGGCGGCCCAGCTCTCGAATTTGCCGAGTTTGTAGTAAAATTCCCCGGTCCGAAGGCTTTGCGTCAGTTCCTTCAGCCCGAGGGACCAGCCGCCCCCCATGCAGACGTGCCGGTCGGCGGTCGCGTAGAAGATCTCGCCGTTCAGCCGGGCCCGGCTGATCATCTGGCAGTGGCGAACCGTCTCTTCGATTGGCTTAACCCCTTCGGGGATGCCTTCCGGGCTCTTTGCGAGTTTCACCGCGACCGGGGACCCCCGGAGGTCGAGGGTTTTCTTCAGCGTCTCTGCAATCTCTGCATAGGAGATTTTCGTGCGCATCTGGTCTTCCATAGTCGTGCTCACTCCTCTATGGAGATCATCCCCGCGGTCACTCATAAACTATTGTTTCGGGTATCATTGGGATCAGAGGTTGCGCAGCTTGTTGTTCACCTTTTCAAGGAAGGGTTTGCCCGTATCGACAAAGAGAGCGGGCCGATCGGACTTTTTGACCGTGATCGTGACCTCACGCTCGAGTTCGAACGTGCTCTGCCCGTCGATGACGAGGTGCGCCGGTTTTTCTGTCTCGAGGGTCACCTCGAGTTTTCTCCCGGTGCTGATGACATGGGGACGGGACGAGAGCATGTAGGGCGCGAGGGGGATGAGGAGGAACGCCTCGATCTGGGGGTCGATGATCGGGCCGCCGGCACTCATTGCGTAGGCGGTCGACCCGGTCGGGGTCGAGACGATCAGACCGTCGGCCCTGACCCGCTCCGCGGGCGTCCCGTCGACGTAGACGGCGAACCGGAGCATCTTTGCCGGCCGGTCGGTGACGATGACCGCCTCGTTGAGGGCGTCCCCGAACGGTTTTCCGTTGACGGAGAGGCTGACCCGCATCCGGGGTTCGACCCGGAACCCGTCCGGATGGGCGGCGAAGAAGGCGCGTGCTTCGTCGGGCTCCAGGTCCGCGAGGAACCCTACCTCGCCCCGGTTGATCCCGAGGACCGGGACCTGTTCCTTCATCTGGTGGACGGTGAGAAGAACCGATCCGTCGCCGCCGACGACGACGACCAGGTCGCCGGCGATCTCCTCGAACGGGATGCCCTCCCGACCGAGATGCATCGCGGTCCCTTCTTCGAGGGCGATGTCATAGCCCTGTTCCGCAAGGTCCCGGGCAAGGTCCGCAGTGTATTGGAGTGCAGTCGCGTCGTCGATACGCGATACCAGCACGATCTTCATATGCGTTTTTACCTCAGGTACTCGATGATCTTGTTCTTCAGGACGCTGTTCGTGGCGACGAGGCTCCGTCCGGCGGAGACCTCGTCCGGGAAGGCGATCGTGTTTCCTTCGGGGTCGGAGACCGCCCCGCCGGCCTCCTCGCAGACCAGCATCCCCGCCGCCGCGTCCGTGACACGGAGCGTTCCCCGCACGTCGACGAACCCGTCGAGGCGGCCGCACCCGACGTAACAGAGTTCAAGCGCCGATGCACCGAGGAGGCGCAACCGCCGGATCTGTCGGACAATCCCGAACATGCGGGTCGGGTCGAACTTTCGGCCGTATACGCTCATGGCGCTCTCTTCAAGGAGCGATGTCTCCGAGACATGGATGGGGTGCCCGTCGAGGCAGGCGCCCCGGCCCCGGACGGCGTGGAACGTCTCGCCGGTGGCGAGGTTTCTGACGTATCCCTGTCGGATGATCCCGTCCTCTGCGTATGCGATGGAGAGGGCGTAAAACGGGATCCCGACCACGGCGTTGTGGGTGCCGTCGACAGGGTCGAGATAGATGGTGCCTTTCTCGCCGCACATCCCGGCGCACCCGAGTTCCTCGCTGATCAAGCGCCGACCGAACGGGTGGTGCGTGAAGTAGTCCACGACGATATCTTCGGCGACCTGGTCGATCTTTTTGGTGGGCGTGCCGTCCGCGCCCATCTTCACGTACTCCCCTGCTTCCGGCGTGCCGACCATGTCGGCTACTGCATCGGAAACAGCCCCCGCTACGTCATTGCACGCCTGAATGAATTCCATTGACTATCCCTCGTTTCTCCCCTCGTTCTACGGTGTATTTATGTACTGTAATTCAGATACATTAATCCACGCGTTTATCGAGTGAGACAATATGAAGGAACAGACAGAAGTTGGAAAGCTGAAAGAGGGACGCTACGTCGTCGTCGAGGATGAGCCTTGCAGGATTGTCTCCATCGCTATCTCGAAGCCCGGGAAGCACGGGGCGGCGAAGTCCCGGATAGACTGTATCGGCATTTTCGACGGCGTCAAGCGCTCGATTGTCCAGCCGGTCTCGGCAAAGACCTACGTTCCGGTCGTTGAGCGGAAGGTGGCACAGGTCATATCGATCGCCGGCACCACCCTCCAGCTCATGGATGTCAAGGACTTTGAGATGTTCGAGTTGACCGTTCCCGAAGAGCAGGCCGGCAGTCTCGAACCCGGCCAGGAGATAGCCTATATATCGTCCCTGGGCAAGAAGAAACTTGAGTGACGTGTTCTGGCTCTCTAAGACGGGCATGCATGAACTTGCCCATCTCCACTTTGCGGATGCGGATGCGTCGTATGAGGACGCCCGTTATGTCATTTTTGGCGTGCCCTACGACGGCACGACGTCGTTTAAGCCGGGGACCCGGTTCGGCCCCCGGGCGATACGGGAGTTGTCGTTCAACTTTGAGTCCTACGAACCTTCGACGGGGATAGACTTTTGCGAGGTGCCGGTTGCGGACCTCGGCGACCTTGAGGTTTCCCGGATGCCGGAGGAGGTCGTCGGGCAGGCAGCCGATGTTGCCGGGGATATCGTCCGCGACGGGAAGGTGCCGGTGATGCTCGGCGGCGAGCACACCGCCACAGTCGGGGCGGTCAGGGCCGTCCGTCCGGAGGTCTACGTCGTCTGCGACGCGCACCTGGACCTGCGGGACGAGCTTGACGGGACGCCCTACAGTCACGGGTGCGTCACTCGACGCGTCCTTGATGCGGTCGAAGATGTCGTCATCATCGGCGGCCGGAGCGGCGACCGTGAGCAGTTTGCGGTTGCGGAGGAGAAAACGCGGCTTTATTCCGCCGACACGGTGCGCGATCTGGGGATCGGCGCCGTCCTCCGGGAAGTCCGGGAGCACGTAGGGGAGAGGAGGATGTACCTCTCAATCGACGCCGATGCAATCGACTGCTGCCTCACGCCCGGCCTCGGGACACCCGAGCCGTTCGGGATGACGCCGCTCGATATCCGGGAGGTCGTGCGGACCCTCGCGCCGCACGCGGCGGCGTTCGATTACATGGAGGTCGCCCCGTTCGACGCCGGGCAGACGGCGGCGGTGGCGGCGCAGGCGGTGCGGGAGTTCATCGCAAGGCATTGGATTGCCGGACGGTGAATATCCCGGCTCTTTTTTTCCGGCGCTCCGTTTTTTTTACCGGCAGCTCACGCGAAGCCGTGGAATGAAGTAACTTTGCGCCCATCTATCGAAGGCCATCCCCAAATGCCTCTGCCGGAGTGGGACACCCTTCGAAACTCTTCGAGTTTTTCAAGTGCCCGCCCTGTGGCCGGGCACTCTTCGAAGACCTTCGTTCTTCTTTGCATTTATGTCCCTACATACGTCTCCGGCACCTGGACCTTTACGTGGTAGGCATCGAGGCACCGGGCGTTGATGACGAAGTAGTAGTCGTGGTTGCCCTCGTAGAAGGTGTGCACCCACTGCTCCTTCCGGAGGTCGGGTTTGTCCTTCATCGCGAGGAAATCGGGGAGGTTGAGGGTGAAGATCCGGACGAACCTGTTCGGGTCCTCGGCGTCCATGACCTGACAGTTGAAAAGCGGGATCTCATCGTTCGAGGTCGTGATATCCGAGTAGTCGAGCCGCCACATGGGGAATGGAATCCGGACGATCCCGGTGGTCCCCGACCACTGGCCGTCTATCGTCGCGTAGGTCACCCACCGGGTGACGCCGGGTGCAGTTCGGTTCGCCGGCGGGGTTGTGGTCATGTTCAGGGTGGGCTCTTCGGTCGGGATCTGATAGGTCCGCGGGTCGACGAACCCGATCTCCTGCGGCTTTCCGTCCCAGGTGGGGACCGGGGTGGGTGTCGGCGCCGCG
>DAYL01000002.1:67647-97259 GCA_002508705.1 Methanoculleus sp. UBA374
CGCCGCGACCCCGGCCTGGCTCTCCGCCACCTGCTCGATAGCGATGGGATCGAGACAGACCCCCCGCCCCCGCTCAATCATCTCCCGGACCGCCGGCGACCGCACCAGGAGGAGGCTTGTCCCCCGGCCGTCCACCGAGTACTCAGGCAGCCAGGCGTCCATAAACGTCACGTCCACACACTCAGCAAAGATATCGTCGCAGTAACTGCAGGCCTTCGGCGTGAACCACCGGTTTGTCCAGGCCTCGGCGATCCCCTCGCTCCAGGAGATCCTCCGTTCCCCGCTCTCTTTCGTCGTGAACGCATAGTGATAGTCCGTCGCCGGGCGGTCCGGGCTCTTTCCCCGGTAGCGCACCCCCGTCACCTCCCCCCTCACCCCGGCAAGGGCGGCGATGTAGTCGGTGAAGTACCAGCTCTTCAGCTGCCCGCAGACGAGGCCGACGGTGACGACAACCCGCTCCCGGAGTTTTCTGTTCCTCAACTGGGCAAGCCGGAGTGCCTTGATGAAACAGGGCAGCCCGGTGACGGCGTAGCGCCCCGGTGTTTCGAGGATCTGCCGGACGACCCCCGACATCTCCACCGGGTAGTAGGCCGAGCCGGCGCCGGTGCGTACGTCCTCCGGGGTAGAAAAGACCCGGAAGGCGAAAAGTTTGTCGGGATTGCCGGCGGGGGCGACGCAGATGACATGGTCGACGACGTCTTCGGCAAGCAGCGCTTCGAGGAGCCAGGTCGCCATCCCGCCCGAGGCACCGGCCAGCCGGTGCTTCTCCGAGTAGCCGACATAGGAGGCAAGGTAGTAGCCGGTCTCGGGACGGTGCCGGACCCCCGGGACCGCCCCGTAGAGCCGCTCCCCGATCGTGTCCTCGTCCTCCCCGGTATCAGAGAACGGACAGACTTTTGCGCAGAGGCCACACCCCGTGGTGCAGGGCGAGACCTCTGCCGGGTTGTACTCCCCGTAGCGGTTCCACCCCATCGCAAGGACGCCCTCCGGGCAGAGGGCGGCGCAGAGGCCGCAGCCGATGCAGAGGCCGGGTTCGACGACGGCCGCCATGACGGATGGTTTCATGTGAACGTCCCCGGGTAGGTCGGTCCTTACAAATATACCCTATCACAGATTTCGGCGCGACCCTACCAGGCCGATGTGATCTCCCCGTCCAACCAGCCTGCGAGTAATAAAATAAGGTGTCATCTGGTAAATGTCGGATAACCCGGCCGTTAAAAGGCTTTTCTTTGACAGACTGCACTCGGGGATCAGAATTCTCCTTCCCGTCCCGGACGGTACAATAGATTTTACGAACTTCCCCGCCAGTAATTCCAGACCGCTCCGGTCCAGCAATGCAAGATATTCCTTTGGAGAGTAGAAATTAATATGTCCGTCTCCGTGAGACTCCCCCTGATTTAACGGAGGTTTTGCGCCAAACCAATCTCCTCCCGTTTCCATCGGCGTCTTGATCAGTGCAAGTTTGGTTCGTTTCGCGACCGATATAAGAAATTCTTCCGGGTTTTGGACGTGTTCAATAATATCAAAAAGAGTTATCAGGTCAAACACGTCGGGCGCCCCGTTGTACAACCGGAAATCCGTTTTTATGAACTCAATATAGGGAAATAAGTGCTTTCCGATAGAAATAAATTCCGGAGATATCTCAAAAACTTTTGTTGCAGGGTAAGACCCCTGTGTACAAAATATCTGATAACGCATCGCATTTGCCCCGAAGCCAAAACAACCTCCTATATCTGCATAATTTCGGCATCTGCCCAAAATTTTGAGGACAATGTCTCCATATCTATCCCACAGAAGTGTACTTTTATACTGGGCTCTTGTCGTATAGCCCGGCCTTGCTATCACTTTTAACGGATAGGACTCGTAAAATTTTTCCGGATCAAATTTTTCGGACATAGCACCTCTTCCCCCTCACGGCAATCCGTAAGCCCGGGTAGATGAGGTACAAATATTTAAAATCCGGTTCTGCTGAAACACTCTTCAGGTCTCTTCCCGAACACTGCAAGGTTGTTTCTCAGGGTAAAAGCCGTTCCTGTATTCTGTCCTCATTTACGAGTCGAAATATGATGCATAAGTGTCCCGGCTGCTCCTCACCCGGGTTCACAGACCCTTTTTATGATGACTTCGTGCCCAAACTCCTTCGAGCCGAAAAAGGACAGATCCCCGGGGTGGAAGTACGGTCTTCCGTGGTGCATGGCGCCGCCCCGACGGTGGTTGTCATGACGGATGGTTTCCGAAGATCTTCCTGAGTGCCGGCGGCAGGTAGGACTCGAAGAGCCCGCGTTCAAACCCATCGAGACCGAACGTCCAGACCGTCGCCGGGTAGACCAGGGTAATTGCCCCGCCGGCGACGGCAAGCGTGGCCAGGGCCGGAAGCGGGAGGGCGGCACCCAGGGCTGCCGCTGAAAACCCGACGAGAGCGGTCGCAATGATCCCCGGGAGCATCGACCGGGTGAAGGTGCGGGCGCCGATGCCGAGCACCCTCGCCGCGTACCAGGGGGTGAAGACGGCGTTCTTCAGGGTGAGGACGATCGCCCCAGCGGCCGCAACTCCGTAGTAGCCGAGGCCCGTCAGGAGCGGGAGAGCGACCGCGAGGCCGAAGTTCCCGATGCCCATAAGGAACGTCACCAGTCCCGGGACCCGGACCCGGTTGTAGGCGACGCTGATCGAGAAAAGAGGCAGCACCGCGAGGTTGACCGCGAGGTGCACCATCAGGAGGACCATCAGCGGGGCGAGGAACACGTACTCGCCGCCGACCCAGGCGGCAAGGAGGTCCGGTGCAAACCCGCAGATGAGACCGATCGGGAGGGCCAGGGCAAGCCCCATCAGTTTGACGGCGCTCTTCGCGATCCGGATCAGGGTCCCGGTCTGCTCCCGGGCATAACAGGAGAGGATTGTCGGGGTCAGGACGCCGGAGAGCACCACGGCGACCGCCCGCAGAAGGATGACCCACTGGAGAGCGATCGCGTACTCCCCGGCTAATGCCGCCCCGAAGAGCAGGTTCACGATGATGAGATCGATCTGGAGAAAGAGGAGAGAGCCGAGATCGTTGACGATCACCCATCCTCCCATCCCGCAGAGGTCTTTCACCCGCATGCGGTCGAAGGAGCAGACCGACACCCGGAGGTACGGGCAGACCCGGCGGGCGAGGACGATCGAGACCCCCGATGCCGCGACCGCCCCGACGAGATACGCCCCGCCGACGAGGGGGAGACCCGGGCCAAAGAAGGTGAAAAGGAGAACGATCAGCCCGGTCTGGACGAGAAGGTTCGTGAGGCTGACCAGGTTCTGGAGGTCGAGGCGGTTATAGGCAAAGAGCTGGACCGTGAAGTTTCCGCTCCAGGCCCGGACCAGAAAGGCGGCAGAGACTCCGAGGAAGAGGAGAAACACGCCGGTCTCCTCTCCGGCCGGGACATGGAAGATCGACGGGGCAAACCAGGCAACCACAAGGACGACCGGGATCACCAGGAGGATGATCACGGTGAGCCCGAAGAGAGCAGTGTTAAACGTCTTATTCGCAGTCGCATAGTCCTCCCGCTGAAGGTCGACGGTGAGGAACCGGGAGACGGTGGTGTTCAGGGATTGGACGACGATCGCCACGTAGCCCGTGACCGACGTTGCGAGCGGGATGAGCCCGTAAGCCGCGACTCCGAGCGTGGAGACGAAGTACGGCACCAGGAGGATACCGATGGCGACGTTCGCCAGGAAGTAGGCGATGTTTGCAGCGAGGTTGCGGGGGAGCTGGGCGGCACGACGTTGATTGGTCCCATTCTCTCCCTGCACGGCCTATCCTCCCGACGAGTGAGACTATGTGGAATCGCTCGATCTGTGGGAGATACCGTTATCATTCTTTAAACACTTGCCGTCCCTGAAGCCCGCCGTAATTCGCGCAGCCGGCATCCATCGCTGGCCGGATACTCGCCTCTCCTATCCCCGTACCTCAAATCCCGCAAAAATCGGAGTCACCCGGGTGAACGGCAGAGGACCTGTGCATCGTCGAGTCCTCGGCGAAGGGCCGGGCCGGGCCGGGGAGAAGAGAAGAGGAGCCGTTTGTGCCGGCACCGGTCCGTAAGGTTGAGCGTTATGCGTACCGCAGGAATGCAGCCGTCCGGGCGTGCATAACCCCTCGCCACTCCGGGTACCGCATCATCCGTTAAATATCTGCAATATGGTTGGTTTTATCCCCAAAAGGACTTATTAAAACGTTCAGAAGACGATAAGGAGGCTGGAGAATCAGCACCACTATGAGCAACATTTATTAGTGATTACACTGATATAATCTATTACTATGGTGGGGGTAGACCAGGCTCAGATCGATAAAATACTCGCCGGCGCATCATCCGATGACCCGGAGGCCCGTCTCGACACCCTTGAGAAGGAGCTGGATTTTGTCAAGACCTCAATCAAGCGGCTGCTCATCGACCTTCGCGAACGGATGAATGAACTGGACAACCCGTTCACCACTGCCGCCGCGTCTTACGCAGGAAACCGATTTGAGCCGCCGGACGCCGCCCCGGACGCCGGTGATGCAGACGCCGATGAGGTGCCCGACGAAGTTCCGGCCGGGCTCGATGAGGATGCAGGACCGGAGAGCCTCAGTCTTCTCGCCGACAGTCTGAAGGGGATTTCCCTCCCGGCCGACCCCGGCGCGGCTCCTCTTTCCCCAGGCGGCCCGGCCCCTCTTCTCGGGGAAAAGCCCGCAGGGAAACTCAAACTCCAGAAAGTTCACCGGCTTTTTGCGTGGGTGCACCAGGGATGCTGCAAGTACGGGCGTGAACACATGACGATCATGATCGACGCTTACCGGTCGATGGGCTACATCACCGATGAAGTCGCCGATCAGATCCGGGAGATCATGCGGATGGCTCCCGATACCAGGAGAGACGTCTCGGAGATCGGCCCGAACGAGTTTGTCTCGGAACTTTACGTCTTAAACCGGATCCTCGATCCCAACGACTCGACACTCGACCGGGATATGATTGAGGTGCTGATGCTCACTCACGGCCGCCCGGGAGAGCAGGACGCCGGGACATCCTCGCGAGAACGGGATACGAGCGACACCTGGATCGAGCTCCTGGATAGGATATGATGGATGTCGAGTGAAGCAATTGGCACAGCGATGTTTCTCATCGCGGCCGTCATATCGGCCGGCGTCCTCATCAATGCAATTATCCCCGTAGTCTATACGATCTCGGGCACGATCGCGTCGTCATCTCACACCGTGGACGAGCGGTTGAGCACGGATGTGCGGATCGTCACGACGTATGCCAGCGCCAAGAATGAGACTGCCGAGATCTGGATAAAGAATGTCGGCACCAACCGGATCGTCAGTAGTGAAATTCAACTGGTCGACGTCTTCCTTGGCGGTCGGGGGGACTTTGTCAGGCTTACTCCAACGACGTCGAGCGAGCCGGATTGGAATGAGTGGACCTACGCGATCCTGGAGGTGACCCCGAACAACCACTGGGACCCCGGCGAGACCCTCCACATAAGTGCAAAGACTGAGAAGATCCCCGATAAAGAGGGGGTTGTCTACTTCCAGTTCGTCCTCCCCACAGGACTCTCACGGTCAACCACCTTCACCGCGAGTGACTAGCCATGAGTGCGGGACCTCTCATCGCATCCGGGATCGGCATCCTCCTCCTGATCGTCACGGCTTACGTCCTGGTCGGCGGCACCCTCGCCACCACGGAGGTGGTCGTCGAGGCCCAGAGCAACCTCGCCACCCACCAGGAGGCCCGGATGCGGACGGCGATCACGATCCTGAACACGACGATCCTGAACACGACGCCCGCAGACAAAACCCTCTACGTTGAGGTGAAGAACACGGGTAGCGAACCGATCATCGACCTCTCCTCCGTCGACGTCTACCTCATGAGCGAGGGAGTCCCGGTCTACGTCCCCTACGGCAACAGGAACACGGTGGAGATCGTCCCGGACGCTGTCCACCCCGGAACGTTCGATCCCGGCGAGACCCTCAACCTCTCCATCGCATACACGGAGGACGCCAACCCTACATGGGTTCAGGTCGTCACCCCGAACGGCGTCTCCAGTTCAGCATACATAACCCCGGGAGCATGAAATATGGCCATAAGTGATGACGCAAACAGCAGCATCCTCGAGATGCCCGACAAAACGATCCTCTCGACCGGAAATTCCGAACTCGACAAGAAGATCGCCGACGGCCTCCCGCTTACATCGCTCACGCTCATCGAAGGAGAGAACGACACCGGAAAGAGCGTACTCACCCAGCAGATCATCTGGGGGGCTTTAAAGCAGGGGTTCAACGTCGACCTCTTTTCGACCGAGAACACGAGCAAAAGTTTCCTCTCCCAGATGGAGTCGATGAGCCTCGACATCTCCGATTACTTCGCCTGGGGCTACCTCCGGGTCTTTCCCATGCACGTCGTCGGGTTCGAGTGGACGAAAGAGAAGATGCAGGGAACGCTCGAGCGGATGATCCACTACATGGAGCAGAGCAAAGCGCAGGTGATCGTCATCGACTCGCTCACGCTCTTCACCGAGTACGCAAAGCAGGACACGGTCCTCACGTTCTTCACGAACTGCAAGAACCTCGTCGACCACGGCAAGACCATCCTGATCACCCTGCACACCTACGCCTTCGTCGAGGACTCTCTTGTCCGCATCCGTTCGATCTGCGATGCCCACCTCTTCATGAAGAAGGCGCTCGTCGGTGGCAAGTACGTGATGATGCTCGAGGTCGTCAAGGTCCGCGGCGCACGAAAGACCACGGGGAACATTATCAGTTTCGAAGTTCACCCCGGGTACGGCATCAAGGTCATCCCGGTCACGGTCGCGAAGGTGTGAAGGATGAGTTCGGCGCTGGAAGCAACAGTGACCCTCCCCTTCGAACCCGAGTTCATCGACGAAGGGAACGACTGCTACAACAACGTGGAGTCCTGCGCCCTCTACCGGATGCTCCCGGCAAACGCCCGGGACTACGTCAAAGCGAGCCCCCACCTCCTCGAGTACCTCCACATCCTGCCGGTCAACACCGTCGGGATTCCGCTCTTCCTCTCGGAGCTGAAGCGGGACTTAAAATCGATGGAGAACCCGAACATCATCTACCCGGTGAACGAGACGACGTTCGTCCATATCTTCCCGGACCCGGACGATGTCCGGAACTGGTACATCCCTATCGAGCCCTCGTTCCTCCACTCCGTAAAAGAGGTTCTCCCGCTGATCGAGGACCGGTTGATCGACATGATCGACGCCCTCGACGAGGAGCCGGTGACCGAGAAGGCACGTATCGAGGTGCTTAAAAACTTCATCCGGCAGATCGTCTACGTCCAGAGCCCCGGCGAGGTGATCGATCCGTCCCTGCTCGCCGGTGCGACACCGAAAGACATCACAAGCCGGGTCAAACTCTTCCTCACCTCCGATATCGGTGCGGTACCAAAGTCGCCGCAGACACCCTGCCGCCCCGTACTCGCCGACGGGCGTATCGTCCTCTCGCAGCAGGAATACAAGGCGCTTGAGTATTTGCTGATCCGCGATAAGATCGAGATGGGGACCCTCAAACCGTTTCTCTCCGATTCATACATCGAGGATATCACCTGCGACGGCGTCGGGCCGATCTTTATCGAACACAAGATCTTCAAGGGTTTAAAATCGGTCGTCGGGTTCCGGGACTCAAAGGAACTCGATGCCTTCGTCGTCAAACTCGCCGAACGGATCAAGCGGCCGCTGACCTACCGGAGCCCGATCGTAGATGCAACCCTCCCCGACGGCTCACGTATCAACATCGTCTACGGGACCGAGATCAGCAAGCACGGGAGCAACTTCACCATCCGTAAGGTGAACGAGGTCCCCCTGAGCATCCTGCAGGTCATCGAGAGCGGAGCATGCAACTACATGATGGCCGGCTACCTCTGGATCTGCCTCGAGTACGGCATGTCGATGTTCGTCTCCGGCGAGACCGCGAGCGGCAAGACGACGACCTTAAACGCCCTCACGACGTTCCTTCCGCCGGAGAACAAGATCGTCACCATCGAGGATACCCCGGAGTTGACGGTCCCCCACAGGAACTGGACCCGTGAAGTCGCGAAGGCCAAAGGGAAGGGGGAGGGTGAAGGAGCCGAGGTCACGATGTTCGATCTTCTTAAATCCGCCCTTCGCCAGCGTCCGAACCAGATCCTGGTCGGTGAGATCCGTGGTGTAGAAGGGTCCGTCGCGTTCTCCGCAATGCAGACCGGCCACCCCGTGATGAGCACCTTCCACGCTGCCTCCGTTGAGAAACTGATCCAGCGTCTCTGCGGTGACCCGATCAACATCCCGAAGACCTACGTCGACAACCTGAACCTGGTCATCATCCAGAGCGCCGTGAAACTCCCTCATGGCGGGACCGTCCGGCGGATGCTCAGCATCAACGAACTCGTGGGCTACGACCCCGAGACCGAGGGCTTCTCCTTCATGGCGGCGTTTGTCTGGGACCCGGCGACCGACACCTTCACCTTCAGTGGGAAAGGGAGCAGTTACCTCCTTGAGAACAAGATTGCAACGATGCTCGGCATTCCGGAGAACCGGCGGGCTGATATCTACAATGAAGTCGAAAAGCGGGCGAATATCCTTGAACGGCTTCATAAAGCCGGGTATACCCAGTTCTGGGACCTCTTCCACATGACCACGAAGATCAAGAAGCAGGGCCTGCTCGATATCGAGGTGTAAAAGCGTTGTTTGAGGGTGTGACCGACCGGATCCGGGACGCAAATCAGGGCAAGATGCCGTTTGAGGAGCAGGCGGAGTTTTTCTCCGGCCTCCGGTCCTATATCCTTGAGAACAAGAAGATGGGGCAGGACCTGCTCCTCATGTACACCTACATGGCCGCGATCACTACGTCCGCCGTGACCCGGCCCGAGATCTTCCAGCATACCGCGAAAAGGTTCGAGTACGTCCCGTCGCGCTACATAGCAAAGGTGCAGCGCCTGGTCGGCGGGTGGGGCTACAGTTATGCCGAGGGGCTCCGTGCGGTTGCCGAGCGGTGCAGGAACAAGACCCTTCAGAGCATGCTCAACCGCTATGCAAACTCCATCGACTCGGGCGTCCCCGACGACGATTTCATCGGGACGGAACTCTCGAGTATCCGGAGCATCTACCGGAACACATTCGAGCAGGGGATCGAACTCCTGAGGAAGTGGAGCGACGCCTACATCGCGATGCTCCTCTCCGCCTCGATCATCGCCATCATCCTCATGATATCGGTGGCCATCTACGCGCCCGACGGGATCGAGCCGACGCTGAATGTCTCCTACCTGATCACCCTCGCGATCTCGGTCTTCGGCATCGGGATCATGTACCGGGCCGTCCCCGACGACCCCCGGACGCACGGGCTTATGGAGATCTGCTCGAAGGAGCAGGGCATCATTCGGAGGCTGGAACGTCTGATCGTCCCGATTGTCGTGGCAATTGTGCTCGCGCTCGTCCTTCTCGGCACCAACGCCGGTATCATCTTCCTGCTTGCCGGCCTGCTCCTGATGCCGCTCGGGATCATCGGCTACATCGACGACGCCAATGTCGTCAACCGCGACACCGACTTCGCCACGTTCATCCGGGGCCTCGGGTCGGTGATGGGTGGCAAAGGCATCACCACCGGCGATGCGCTCCAGGAGGTGGATAGAAAATCGCTTCCCCACCTGGAACCGTTCATCAACTCGGTCTCGTCGAAGTTGAACCTCGGGCTCGATGAAGCCAAGAGCTGGAAGAAGTTCATCGGTGAGACCGGCAGTTACCTGATCTACAAGTACATGAACATCTTCCGCGACGCGGTGGCCCTCGGGGGGTCTCCCGACAAGATCGGAAAGATCGTCGGGTCGTCGATGCTTGAGCAGGTGCTGCTCCGGAGCAAGCGCGACATGATGGTGAAAGGGTTCGTCGTCCTGCTCATCCCGATGCACGGGGCGATGATCGGGATCTTTGTTTTCCTCTTCGAAATCCTCCTCACCATGTCCCGCGCGGTAACCGGTGTGATGGAACAATTCTCCGAGACCTCCGCCGCACTTACGGGAAGTTCCTCGCTCGGCGGTTCTGCGATGACTTCCCTAAACATCTTCGTAAATTTCCCCGAAGACACGATGCGGACCTATGTGGTGACGATCCTCTTAATGCTGACCGTTGCAAACATGTTTGCAGGAAGGATTGTCATGGGCGGCGACCGCTACCTCTACTACTTCTTCGCAAGCCTGCTCTGTGTGGTCACCGGGATCATTTACATCGTCGCACCGATCGTTGTTGCCATATTCTTTACCATTCCGACATTTACGGAGGTATAAGCGTTGAGAGAGAACATACGTCGTCCACTGCTCTTCCTGATAACCGTCGGTACAGGTTCTCTGATCATCATTGCCGATGCCCCGGTTGAGGTCATCATTGCGGGCACCGTGGTTGCAGGATTTCTGGCCCTCCTCGTTACCGGGGCGCTTGACCTTGAAGACTTAAAACCCTCAAGACTGCGTTCCGGGAGCGAGGGGAGACAAAGGAACAGCCCAAAAGCAACGGATACACAAAAACCGGCTTCGACGGCAGAGAAGCCGTCCCGAATTCGGAGTCTCGCATCCGCCGAGATCAACCTGCCCGGCATGTTCGGGACCCTCGCAGCCGCAATCCGGGAGACGATCGCACACGCCCGTACTCCCGAGGCTGCAAAGAAGAAACATCTTGAGAAGATCGATGCCGTGCTCGATCAGACCGTTGACGGTGCGGTCCCCGATCTGTCCATAGCCCCGGTCCCGCCGAAGGCCGGCGGCAAGGACGGGGTCGATCCTCTTGCCTCGCTCGCGGCCCTGGACCTCGATTCCCTGGAGGACCTTGACCTTGACGGCGAGGCGTCCGGCCCCGGGACGGCGTATGAGTCCGACCAGATCTCTCTCCTCTCCGGGGAAGATGCAGACGCGGTGGCGGCGATCCTCAAGACGCACGAGAGCGACCTTGACGACCTTGACCTTACGTCCGGGATCGAACTCCCCGCCGACCCTGCTATGGCCCTTCCGTCCATAACCGCCGGCGGTCCGGAACTGCCCGGGGACGACGGCATGCCGGACCTCGGCGCATTGAGCGAGGAACTCTCCACGCTCGACGACCTCGACCCGGGTGAGATCGAGACCGGGGATGAGGAGGAAGAACCTGAAGCAGCAGAGCCCGTCCCGGTAGAGGTGGTCGTTCCGGAGGAAGAGGAGCCGAAGGAAGATTTCGATATGGTCTCCTTTGCGTCGGGCGGTATGGTCGACGACGACCTGATCGCTGCGCTGAAGTCCGACGTCAAGAAAAAGAAGTTTGTTGAGGATATCAGTCTGGTCCGCGAACTGAAAGGGGAGAAATACCACGCGGAAGACCTTGCCGCGGAGCTTGAGGATGTCCTCGTGGCGATGAAGGCACGATGATCCCCCGACGAGGAGAGAAGGTGTGTTGACAATGATGAAGTCTGTTCCGGTAAAAATCGAGCAGGAAGGGAAGTGGGTCCCGACGATGATGGGCATCGGAGAGGACCGTTTTCGCATCGATGCCCCTCTGAACGTTGAGGTCCTCTATAAGTCCGTGGTCGATCTCGAAGAGAAGAAGAACCAGGTGATGGTCACTGCCGGTGTGGACGGCGCGTCGGTCTACCGTATCGCGTCGGTGGAGAAGGTCCTCTCCGTCTTAAAGAAGTTCGTCATCACGCAGGCGAGCGCTTACCGGCTGAATGCGTTCTTCATGTCGCCGGCAATTCGCGGGGGAGTGCTCATCCAGGACGCCCGGTGGGAGAAAGGAGCAATCGCCGTCATGAAGACCGGCATCTGGTTTGTCAGCCAGGAGACCCAGGTCTGCATCCCCCTCGACGAGGTGACCGGCATTGAACTCACGTCCCGGGAGATCCAGGAGAAGGACCTCAACGTCGTCAAGATCGATCACCTCATCGAGAACGAGGTCGTGACGAGTTTCGTCCTCTGCCCGATGACGACGCTCCAGGTCCTCTACAACTTCCTTAAAGAGGCAACGCGTGACTCCGAGGTCAACGAGGAGCTCGACCCCCTGACCGGGCAGGTGGCCATGCTGGTCTACAGCGGGATGGATTCGAGCGCCATCGAGAACATGCTCAAACTCTCGCACAAAGACCTGGACGCCATCTATGAACACCTCCTCAGCATAGGGCTTGCCGAAGTACTCTACATCCGAAAGGAGATACAGTTGACTGCCAAAGGCGTCAGATTCATTTCAGATACTGTTAAATCCCCAATGAATAAATAACCTTATTTTTTCAAAATAAGAAAACATATATAATGCATTTTCCAAATAAACAGTGAGTGATGTTCGATGGGGAAAATCCTGATCGTCGATGATACAATGTTTATGAGAACGCTGCTGAAGAACATCCTCTTCTCAGGCGGTCACGACATCGTCGGTGAGGCGGCGGATGGGGCAGAGGCCCTTGCTAAATACCAGGAATTGAAACCCGACCTCGTCACGATGGACGTTGTCATGCCGAAGGTTAACGGGATCGAGGCGCTCAAGGCCATCAAGGCCGCCGACCCCGCAGCCAGGGTCATTATGTGCACGGCAGTCGGACAGGAGCAGATGGTCAAACTCGCCGTTAAGAGCGGGGCGAGAGGCTACATCGTCAAGCCGTTTCAGGCTCCAAAAGTCCTCGAAGAGGTCCAGAACGTTCTCAGTGCGTAACCATGATACGGGTTCTGATCGTCGACGACTCGCTCTTTATTCGGACAATTCTCCGTGATCTGCTCAAAGGCAGCCCGGATATCGAGATCGTCGGGACGGCGGTCAACGGCATCGACGCCCTCGACAAGGTAGCGAAACTGCAGCCCGACGTCATCACCCTCGACATTGAGATGCCCCGGATGAACGGCCTTGAGACGCTCGAGGCGCTTCGGGGGACGAACCCGAAGCCGAAGGTGATCGTCTTAAGTACGCTGACGTCCCGGCAGGCCGACATGACCTATCGGGCGCTCCGGCTTGGTGCGGACGATTTCATGCTCAAACCGCGGGATATCGCAAACGTCCGGGGCATCGAGAGAGAACTTGTCCAGAAGATCCGGAACCTTGTTTTGCTCCCCACGGTCGTAAAACCCGTCTCAGCAGAGAAGAAAGAGGCTGATACGGTGGTGCTGGTCGGCTCCTCGGCGGGAGGCCCCCCGATGCTCGACGTCCTCCTCGCCGCCCTCCCGCCGGACCTGCCTGCAGCGGTCGTCGTCACCCAGCATATGCCCGAAGGGTTCACCGCATCGCTCGCCGAGCGCCTGAACCGGATCTCGTCCCTGCCGGTGAAAGAGACCGGGAACGGGGACACCCTGCGGACGGGAGTAATCCTGATCTCAAAGGCAGGTTACCACACCGTAGTCTCGAAGGTCATTTCGGGCTCTGGGAGAAACCACGGACGGGTCGTCCACTCGACCGCCCCACCGCTCCATGCAGTCCGGCCGGCCGTCGATGTGACCTTCACCACTGCGTCGCACGTGTTTGGTCCGCGCACCATATCCGTGATCCTTTCGGGGATGGGAAGCGACGGCGGCGAGGGGACCCTTGCCGTGAAGAACGCCGGCGGCACCACGATGGTCTGCGCCGAAGAGGACTGTCTCGTATACGGGATGGCGCGGTCCGCCCTTTCCCGGGAGTGTGTCGACCGGGTGGTCCCGCTTGGGAACCTTGCGCGCGAAATAACGAGAACCGTCAGTCGGCTCGAGGTCGATCATGTTTGATGAAGAAGGATACCGGAAACTGTTTGTTGAAGAGTCACGGGAGAACCACGAAAACATCGTGAACAATCTCCTTGCCCTGGAGAGCGGGGAAGACCAGCAGACTGCGATCGACGAGATTTTCCGGTCTGCACATACCCTCAAGGGGATGTCTGCATCGATGGGCTTTGATGCAATGGAGCACCTCTGCCACTCGATGGAAGACGTCTTCTCGCTCATCAGGAGCGGCCAGCAGGAAGTGACCTCAAATCTCACCGACCTGCTGCTCACCTGCACCGACGCCATTGAGGGAATGCTGGATACCGTCGAAGCGGGGGGTATCCCGTCGGACGAACAATCGCAAAGCCTGGTGCAGGAACTCCGGGCATTTACCGAAGAAGTGTCCAGGGATGGACAGGAACCCCTGCAGGAGCCGGTCTCTACCGGGCCGGCAGGAGCGGCCGACAACCGTCCGGCCTACACGCTGGCGGTGACTATCGACCCGGGGAGCAGCATGAAGGACGTCCGGGCCATGCTGCTCCTGCAAAACCTGGAGGATGTCGGGACGATCCTCTCGACGACGCCCTCGCGTGACCTCATCGAGGACGGGAAGTTCGACGGATCGTTCGAGGTTCTCATCGAGAGCGAGGCGGGAGAGGATGCGCTCAGAACCGTCGCCTCCGGCCCCGAGATCTCTCTCCTCTCCCTTTCCCGCTCATCGCCGCCGGCGGTGGCATCCGTTCCTCCGGCGAAAACCGGGGAGACCGCCGGAGCGCCCGGGCCGGATGCGAAACCACATGTGGAACCGCAGGTGCAGCGGGCGGCGAAGAGCGAGAAGAGCCGGGAGATCAAGAACATCCGTGTCGACATCCACCGGCTCGACCGGATGATGAACCTGGTTGAGGACCTGGTGATCAACCGCGGACGGCTGGAGTTGATCGCGAAGAAGCACGGCATCAAGGAGTTCGATGAAGCCCTGAGCATGGTCGGCCGTTCGGTCTCCGATCTCCAGAACCTCATGATGGGGATCCGGATGATGCCGCTCGAGCGCATCTTCAGCCGCCTCCCCCGTGTCGTCCGGGACGTCGCAAACTACGACGGAAAGGAGGTCGAGTTCCTCATCGAGGGCGGCGAGACCGAACTGGACCGGAGCATGATGGACGGTCTCTCCGACCCGCTCCTGCACCTTATCCGGAACGGCGTGAACCACGGCATCGAGACCCCGGATGTCCGTGAAGCCTCCGGGAAACCGCGAAAAGGACTGCTTCGTCTGGCGGCGCGGAGGGATAAGGACAACGTCATCATCGACATCGAGGACGACGGCGCCGGCATCGATCCTGAGAAGATCCGAAAGAAGGCTGTTGAAAAAGGCATAGTGACGCCCGAGGCGGCGACGGCGGCAACGAAAGACGAACTCGTCAATCTGCTCTTCGAACCCGGGTTCAGCACGGCCGAGACGATCACCGACATCAGCGGCCGGGGTGTCGGGCTGGACGTGGTTAAGAAGACGATTGAATCGCTCAAAGGGACGATCAAGGTTGAATCCCAGATTGGACGGGGAACGAGGTTCGAGCTGGTGCTGCCTCCGACGATGGCGATCATCGACGTCATGATGGTGCACATCAACGGCATGCGGTGTGCCATCCCGATCAGCAACGTCGTCGAGGTGGCGCAGGCGCGGCCGGAGGCGGTCCACCGGATCGGGAACAGCGAGGCGGTCCTGCTCCGGGACCAGACCCTCCCCATGTACCGCCTGGAGGATATGTTTGGTCAGGCACAGAAGAGCGATACCCTGGTTGTATTGCAAAATAACGGCAGGAAGTGCTGTATTGCCGTTGATACCGTTGACGGTCAGCAGGAGGTGGTGGTTAAACCGCTCTCCAGTATTGCGGGCACCTGCCGCGGCATCAGCGGGATCACCATTCCCGGAGACGGTGATGTCGTGCCGGTCCTCGACGTAAACACAATGATTTAGGAGACGCCTATTATGGAGTTGAATTCGATTCAGTTAGACGCGCTCTCGGAGTTTGGAAACATCGGTGCAGCGCACGCCGCGACATCCTTATCCCAGATGCTGATGAGCCCGATTGAGATGAAGGTGCCGGAAGTACAGGTCGTCGACATCGCCCGGATGCACAGCATCATCGGCAACGAGATATCGGCGATGGTCGTCTTCCAGATCCAGGGGGAGGTTGCGGACGGCGGGTATATCGTCGTCAGCATGCCCCGGGAGACGGTCATCCAGTTGACGAACCAGATGCTCGGCACCAACGATACCGGGCGCGAGATCAATGAGATGGACCAGAGCGCCGCAATCGAGATCGGGAATATCATGATCTCGGCGTTTCTCGATGCGACCGCGGAACTTCTGGGCATCGTCATGCTGCCGTCGCCCCCGGCGCTGGCCATCGATATGGCGCATGCGGCCTTTGAGTCCATCGTCGCGCAGATGGCGGGCGACGTGAACGACGTCCTGATCTTTAATACCGAACTGGTGAGCGAGGCGCCGCCCGTCTACGGGTGCATCTACCTGCTCCCGAACACCGAACTCATGCAGCAGGTGTCTCTCATGCTGGAACGCCTGATGAAACCTATCCCGTAATCCGCTCCGGGATACCATGGAGAACAATTTTTTCGGCGAAGCGAAGGCCGTAATCCTGGGTCTGGGTGAATTCCGGGTCGGGACATGCCCGATGGGGACAATCGGGCTTGGTTCCTGCATCGCGCTCATCCTGCACGACCCGCGACGGTCCCTCGGGGGGCTTGCCCACATCATGCTTCCTGAAAGCCACGGAAGCACCGACCGTCCCGGCAAGTTCGCGGATACCGCCGTCTCTGCCGTACTTGAGGAGATGGAGAGGCTCGGGAGCACGAAGTTTTCAGTTACCGCAATCGTCGTCGGTGGTGCAAGCATGTTTGAGTATTCGGCGAATTCTCTGAATATCGGCGAGCGGAACGCCGCTGCAGTGAAGGACCTGCTCCGTGAACAGGGCATCAGGATAGGACATGAGGAGACCGGCGGGAAGGTCGGGCGATCCGTGTACTTCTGGCCGGAGGGGAAGGGGCGCCTCATCATCAAGAGGGCGGATGGGACATGCGTCGAATTGTGATACTCTTTATTGTCCTTGCTTCTCTCCCCGTCGCCGTTTCCTCGGCTCTTTACATCGAGGCCCCCGACTACGACTCGGGCATCGCGTCCGCCGGGGTGACGGATGCGACCAACGGCAGGTATGGAGACGTTATCTTTGCGACGGATGCCGGCATCTCCGTGTATACGGCAAACGGAACCTGGTATTCGGTCAATGCGCGGCACCCGGGAGAGACGCCCTACGGCATGCTGGCGCCCCTCGGCACGATGGTGACCGCGGTCGCTCTCGACCACGAGGGCCATCTCTGGATAGGGTATCCGAACGGGCTTCAGATCGGAGACGGGGAGGAGTATCGGACCATTGATGACCAGCAGTTCCTCAAGAACCGCAACATCAATTGTATGGCGCGGTGGGGGGACGAGATGTGGGTTGCCACCGGGCAGGCGGGCCTCCACCGTTACCACGACGGTGTCTGGACATGGTACCAGCCACTTGGAGCCGAGGGTCTCGCGTGCTATACGGTCACGAGCATGGTGGTCGACGCCGCAAGCGACGTGCTCGTCATCGGGTCCGAACGCGACGGCATCCAGGTGGTCAGGAAAGGGACCGGCGATGCCCGGTTCGAGCAGGTCGTCCATGAGGGCGAGCGGATGCGGGGGATCTCCGGGGTCCGGACCGACCCGTTCGGGGGCGTATACCTCTTCAACCGCACGACGGTCTTTCACTACACCCCCGCCGGAGAGGTTACCCCGGTCCTCGACGTCGAGGACCTGAGCGCGTTCCCGGTCAGTATCCACGACCTCGCGGCAACGCCCGGGGGGCTGCTGCTCATAGCGTCGGATAAGGGGATCTACGGGTGGAACTCATCGGGCGTTGCCATGCATATCACGTCGGGGGACGGCCTCCGCTCGAACTTCGTCAAAAAACTCTTTATCGACGCCGACGGACGGTGCTGGTTTGTCGTTTCCGGAAATGTGGGTTACGTCCCGCCGATGACGGAGGCCGACGTGCTCGCTCTCTCCGCCGTTCCGACGCAGACGCCGGAGGCCCATGAGGGCACGGTCGAGACCTCCACTGGGGCCCCGCCGCCCTCAGGAGAGCCTGCCGGGATGCTTGAGGGGGCGTGGGCGTCTCTTATGGAATGGCTCGGGGCGGCAGGGTCCCGGGTGGCGAGCGGAGATTGAAGGCACGGGATTGGGGTCCGGCTATCCCAGTGAATATACCACGGTATGGGGCTCTTTCCTCCTTTACCGATTACGTCGGAAGAGGACGGGCGAAACTGCTCTCCAACGGTCCGTCCATCCAGACCTGCCCGCAGTCTGTTGCTCCCAAACTCCCTCTGGCGCCGTCTGCCTCACCGGAAAAAGAGAAGATCTCCCGGTGCCGCCCTCACGACTTTGAGATCTCCGCGTAGTAGTAATCCCCGGCCGCGACCTGTTCCCGGTCCAGGAACGATCCCGGTTTGTTGATCCGCGGTCTCCCGCTCTTGTCCCGCCGGAAGGTGATCCCGAGCGCTTTCAAGAACCGGTTCATGCCCGGCGCCATATCGAACGGTCCGACGGCCTTGCCGTGCAGACCCGGCTCTCCCTCGAAGACCAGGATCCGGTCGCTGATCATGTCGATCACGTAGATGTCGTGGTCGATCACGAGCGTGCTCGCGTCCCGCCCTTCGGCGTGCTTGCGGATCATCCGGGAGATCTTCACCCGCTGCTCCACGTCGAGGTGAGCGCTCGGCTCGTCCAGGATGTAGAGGTCGGCGTCGCGCGAGAGGCAGATCGCGATTGCAACGCGCTGGAGTTCACCGCCGGAGAGCGTGTTCACCGGCGCCTGCAGGGACTGCGCAAGGGAGAGCGGCTCCAGGATCTCGTGCTGGTAGTATGAGGTGTCGAACCGGGTCGTCGTCTGCCGGAGGAGTTCCTCGACGGTCGCCTCCGTGTCGCCTTTGAGGTACTGCGGCTTATAGGAGATTCGCACCCGGGTGTCCATCGACCCGGTGTCGGGCTCGAGCACCCCGGCGAGGAGCTGGGCGAACGTGCTCTTCCCGATACCGTTCGCTCCGAGGACCCCGAGGACTTCGCCGCTCCGGATCTCCCCGCCGTCGACGGTGAGCGAGAACTCTGTAAAACGCTTCGTCATCTTCGGGAATGTGAGCAGCACTTCCCGGTTCGTCTCCGTGGCGTGGGCCCGGGTATCGAACGTCACTGGATAGGCCCTGAACCGGACGTTCTCTTCCGGAAGGAACCCTTCCAGGTACTGGTTGATCCCCACCCGGACGCCTTTCGGATGGGTGATGACACCGAAGACTGCCGGCTCTCCGTAGGCGATATGCACGGTATCGGCGAGCATGTCGAGGATGGCGAGGTCGTGCTCCACGATCACGACCGGCCGGTCCTGGGCGAGTTCGCGGATCAGAGTTGCTGCAGCCATCCGCTGGTAAACGTCGAGATATGGCGTGATCTCATCGAGGAAGTAGAAATCGGCGTCGCGCGCAAGGCAGGCGACGATCGCCACCCGTTGCAGTTCGCCGCCGGAGAGGGTCGTGATCGGTCGGTCGAGGACCGCCCTGAGCGAGAGCCGGTCGATGTAATAGTCGAGTTTCCCGCGCTCGTCGGTCGTCGCGAGGAGGTCACGCACCGACCCGGAGAAGACCTTCGGGATCTGGTCGATGTACTGCGGTTTTACGGCGACCTTCACGTCCTTCTGCGAGAGAAGCTGGAGGTAGTCGAAGAGTTCGGTCCCCTGGTAGAGGTCGAGGACATCCTTCCAGGAGACCGGCGCATCGGTCCGTCCGAGGTTCGGGACGAGCGTGCCCGAGAGGATCTTCACCGACGTGCTCTTGCCGATACCGTTCGGCCCGAGGATACCGGTGACCTTCCCTTCGACGGGGATCGGAAGACCGTAAAGGACAAAGCCGTTCTGACCGTAGCGGTGGATCGGCTGGTCGAGTTGTTCGGGGAGGTTGACAATAGCAAGGGCCTCGAACGGGCACTTCTTTACGCAGATGCCGCACCCGACACAGAGTTCCTCGGATATGACGGCTTTCTGGTCCTCGCCGATGACGACGGTCTCGTCGCCGGTCCGGACACGCGGACAGTAGATGATGCACTCGGTGCCGCACTTAACGGGGTGACACCGATCACGGTGTACTACAGCAATGCGCATGAGAAATCACAGGACAGTGGTGGTTAAGAGGAGCGTCCAGGTCATGAACCAGAGGGCAAACGTCATGAAACTCTGGTAGAACCAGTCCTTGCCGGTCAGTTCCATGTAGTCGACCCGGATGAGCATGAAGACGTGCTTCTGGAAGACGACGCCCGCCGCGAGGAACAGCAGGCCGATGACGGCATGTGGCTGGAGCCCGGTCACCGGGTCGGGGGTGCCAGAGAGGTAGAACGAGAGGCCTCCGGTCAGGATACCCATGAAACAGGCTACCAGCGTCCGCTTTATCCGACTTCTGTGCTCGACCTGTTTCTCGGCACGTGTCCGCGGCCGCGCTTTTTCACCCTCTGCTGCTACTGCATTCTCGCTCATCGTGACACCAGTGTTGCGCCATTCCCGAAAGGGGGTCGCCACAGGACGGCAGCCCGGCGAAGAGCAGGCCTCCGGTCACTCCCCGGACTGGCGAAATTCCTAACATTATAGGGTGTTCTCCGGTTATAAAGGTAAGTACCTCCGGAACCTGCGAAACCGCCGGTCCGGCGGATCGGGGTTATTTCGTGATTGTTCTTCATGCACCGGATTCCCCGGGGCGTACAGGGGGGCCGCGTACCCGGCCACACCCGTTATCACGCGATCTTGTACCGCAGGAGCGCCGCAGCGCCACCGAGGGCCGCGAGCCGCTCTCCCGGCTCGAATTCGGTGCTCATCACCACGACCGTTGCGTTGACGCGCTCGGCCTCCCTGATGACGTCCGTAGCCTCTCTGTCGCGGAGCAGGGTGTCGGAGACCAGCACCGTCTCTGCCGCACCGTAGGCGGCCGCCTTGCGGACCTCGTCGATGCCGTAGGCGACGGCGCCGGTTGTGGCGATCCGGAGCAGGACCTCGTCCATCAGCCTGACCTCCCGTGCAAGGTGGAGGTCGCCGATCAGCCGGTCAAGGACCCCCTGCCCGATGATTTCCTGCACGGCGCCCCGCCCGATGCGCCGTGTCTCGATGACGAGCATCCGTTCCGCAAGACCGGGCGCACTGGCCCTCACGTACTCCGCAAACTCGTCCTTCACGAACCCCGGGCCCGCGACGACCAGGGGCCCGGTCACCGCGGCGAGCACGTCGAGCGTCTTCTCGAAGAGCGCCTGACGGGTGCCGGTGTCCGCGCCCTTGCTGCTCCCGGCCGCGACGGTGGTCACCCACTCCGGGCCGAACTGGCGCAGGCGGTAGACCTGTGCCTCCCCCTCCTCGACACTCACGACGTGGACCACGTCGTACGCTGAGGCCCTGACGGCCCGCCGTATCCGCTCGCAGTCGACGGGTCGCCAGTATTTGACGACCGAGATCTCGGACCCCGCCTCAACGTTGAGGGTGTGGTGCGAGGAGACGTCCACCCCGCTCTCGATGACGCCGCCGATGCGGAGGCGGTTCGTGTGCTGGTGAAATTCCACCTTCTCGACCCGGATTCCGAGCCGGACCGGCCGCTTCTCCGCCTTCTCCGGGCGGAGTTTATCGGTTGCCGCCTCCACGCTCCGGAAGGTCGTCGCAAAGACGAGGTCCCCCGGACCGACCAGGTGAGAGAGGTGCCAGAGGTCGTCGAGCGTCTCTGCAAAGAGGCGTATCTCACCGAACGACTTATGTATCTCGCGAACTTCAGCCTTCATGATTCAACGATATCGGAGCCCCCCGGCGGAACGAATGCGGCCACCGCTTCGGTATTCAGGGCGGTCTTGAATCCTTTCCACTCGTCTTCCGGGAGTCTCTCCCTGAGCGTCCGGACAACCTTCTTTGCGGTGTCGTTCGGCTCGAACTGCCCGGGACGGAGTTCCACCCACACCTTCGCCCGTCCCCTGACGGCCCCCGGCGGACCGCCGATGACCGCGACCGCAGGCGCCGTCTGGAGTCCGATCGCCACCCCGAGGGGGACGTTCCGGAAGTACTGCCGCTCTCCCCGGACAATGAAGGCGCCTCTCGCCACATACTCTCCGGACTCGGCGGTCTTGCTCACCTGATCGGGGCGGGCGGCGTAGACGTCCGCCGTGAAATGCCCGGCCTTCCAGGCGTTGGAATAGGATGCGGCGAACTGAGCGGCCTCGTCCAGGTTTTCGGTCCGGCCTTTCACGATGACGACGCTTCCGCCGTGGACATCGGCATGGACGAAGAGGTCCCCGCCCTCCATGTATTTCTTGACGAGTTCCTCGTTCTGAGAGGCGTCCCGGCCGCCGAGGACAAGGACGCCGTCGGTGGTGGCGAACCAGCGGAACCGGTGGTACCACCGCTTCTTCTGGAGGGCAAGGTTCTGCTTCCGCCCGGGTTTTTCGGGGACCGTTCGTTCCATGGCCGCGAGCGCACCCGTCTTCTTCTTCTTGAACTTCTTTATCTGGTCGTAATAACGGCCGATGTTCTGCTCGATCGTCTCGTGAACATAAACCTTCACCCGCTCTCCCGATAGATCGAGTTCCACCGCCGCCTCGGCGGGGTGGACAGCACGAACCGTCTTTGCCGCCGGGCTCTCACGGTGGGATTTGAGGACCTGCTCGATCTCCTGCCACGAGCGGTTTTTGCTTACGGTATCGAGCGTCGTTATGATCTCGGTAACGGGCATATAGTTCTCGTAGAGCGCCGCCACGACCCGTTCGTAGCGCTCGATCTTCTTCTCGAACCCCTTGATCGCCTCCGCCTGGCGCCGGCGGATCACCTCCTCCTGGGAGAGGCGGGGTTTCTCGGCCGCAACTTCTTCTCTCTCGACCGCCGTCTTCGGGTAGAACGCATCCAGGGCCTCGCTGAAGGTCGCAAACCGCTCGCGGACCTCCTCACCGGCAAGCACTACCGGCCAGCACCCGGACGCCGTGATCACCGGTTCCCGGCGCCTCTCGACGTCGGCCATCAGGCGGTCGAGAGCCGCCCGAACCGTTTCTGCATCCACCTCCGTAGCGTGAGCGCTCTTATCGACGCCCGCCGTCCGGCAGACCTCTTCGGCATACGCGCCGCCGAGCATGCACCCGACGGCAAGCGTCCGGACGATGTCGCGGTCGGACCCGGCAAGCATCTTCTGGAATTCTTCGGGCGGGAGCGCCGAACAGTCGGACCCCTCGAAGGCGTAGACGGCCCCCGGGACCACCTCCCGGTTTTTAAACCGGTGGTGCCAGAGGGGCTTGATGATTGTATACCCCTCGTCGCAGAGGACTGCGTTTCCCTCATCGAAGAGTTCGAAGATGAGGTGGTAGGTCGTGTCCCGCTTTCCGACATCGATGCTGATCGTGCGTTCGAGCCCGAGCTGGCGGATGCCGAGCACCTTCCCGCCTTCGAGGTGCTTTCGGAGCAGCATTGCAAAACTCGGCGGGTTCTTCGGGGGCGGGGGAAACTCCGCGGTGAAGTAGGTGCGCCGCCCCGTCTCCGCGAGCAACTGGTACTTCGCCCGGTCTTCCCCGTTCAGCCTGATTCCGAGGGTCTTCGCGTCGAACTGGTAGATCTTGCCGACCCAGAGCGGAAGACGTTCGGTCGCCTCCGCCACCAGCGCCCGGAGATCGACCCCGCTCATTCCCTGTAGTGTTGCCATTAGTTCCAGATACCATTCGGTTCGGTACCTAAAGAAGGGTACGGCCGGCGGGCGTAACCGGAAGGGCCCTCAGGCGTGCCGGATGGCAATATCGGAGAGGACGTTTGCGACGTCTTCACACTTATCGGTCGCTATCTCGAGGTTCTCGTAGATGTCCTTGAGTTTGATGATGGTGACCGCATCGTTCGTCTTGAAGAGGTCCATGATGGCATGGGCGAGGACGCCGTCCGCAACGTTCTCCAGGCGGTTCACCTCGATGCACCGATCTTCGATCAGGCCCGGGTCCTTGATCGACCTGATGCCGTTGACGGCCTTCTCGATCTCGATGACGCTCAACCGGATCAACTTTGCAAGCTGGACCATAGAGTCGTCGGTCTCGGTGATGCCGTAGTTGTGCATCTGCTGTACGGTGCCGTCGATATAGTCGAGGATGTCGTCCAGTGCCGCCGCGAGACGGGAGATCTCTTCCGGTTCGAGCGGTGTGATGAACGTCACGTTCAACTGCTCGAAGATCTCGTGCGAGATGTCGTCTCCCTCGTGCTCGAGCTGCTTCATGCGGGAACACTGCTCTTTCACGTCTTCATAGTTCTCGACGAACTCCACGAGATGATCGGCTGCAATGACGACCGTCCGGGCCATTCTGTCGAAGAGATCGAAAAAGACCTTATCCTGAGGGACTACCCACTCCTTGATGCCCACAATTGATCGCTATACGTTTCTTCCGGCGGGGTATATAGCGATCGGTTCGTCATCCTGGAGGAGCGGCGAGATAAGATGAAATCAGGGTAATCCGGGGCTCAATGAATGCCCCGGGTCAAGTTCCCGTCCTTATTCCGAGACCTTTACGAGGTTGTTGCGGATGACCTCGAGGTCGGCATCCTTTGCCGCGATCTCGTACAACATCGTTCCGTATCCGGGGCAGGGCTTCGTAAACGGCAGCAGAACCCTTTTCTTCTTGTTCTGGATGCCGACGAGCATGGGTTTTTTTAAGAGCACCCGGATGTCCTTGAAGATAAAGCCCGGGGTCATCTCGTAATACTCTTTGCAGTGCTTTCGCACATAGTCGTTCACCTGATCAGGCGTTACATCCATAAGGAGCACCTGTCCACCGAGGTTATTTACGCAGCGCGATGCCATTCCATTTAATGTTCGCATTCGAACGAATATACTTTGTGCTGACGTCCGGTCCTCCCGGTCGTTCCCGGGCCCTGGTATCGGCAGCACCCCGGCCGCCCTCCGATCATCGGTTTCCTTAATGTCTGCAGCAACCAATTATTCTTCACGTGATCCGCGAACCGGCCGTAAAAAAAGTCCTCTACTGGTGCGACCAGTGTAACGTACCCCTTATCGGGCGCACCTGCTCCTGCGGAGCGCGCGTCCGGGAGATAGCGCTCCTGCAGCCGTACGACGTCCGTCCCGCTCTCGCGGCGGACATGGCCCTCATCCGGAGCCTCCTCGCCGAAAAGTTCGGCGATATTCCCCTGCCGCACGTCGTGCTCCTGAACAAGACCGGCGGCGCCGACCGGGCCGACCTCGTGATCGTGCACGGCGACCGGTTCGGCTGGCTCTCGTTCGACCCGGTCGCCCGGAAGTTCGCCCTCGACATCGCCCCCGAAGCGCTCCCGCAGGTCCTGCCGTATGCAACAAGGGGCATCGTCGACCTTGAGGCCGAACCCGCCGTGAGCGCCCATAAGGGACGCATCGGCGGAAAGCGGTTCCCCTTGAAAAATCCCCTGCCCGACGGGACGGTCATCGTCTCCTACAAAAACCGGTTCGGCACCGGCATCGTCAAGGACGGGCAGATCAAGGTGAAAGAACTCGTCTCCATCGTCCCCCGCGACCGTCCCGACCCGGACTGGAACGCTGTGATCGAGAAGAACCGCTACCACTTAAAGAACCTTGAGCGAAACGCGGTTCGTACCATCAAGAAGCACATGAACGACCGGCCGTGCGTGAACGTCTCGTTTTCCGGCGGCAAAGACAGCACCGCCGCCCTCTACCTTGCACGAAAGGCCGGGGTGGAGAAGGCGTTCTTCATCGATACCGGGCTGGAACTCCCCGAGACCGTGGCGTTCGTGGCGTCGCAGGGCGTCGAGATCGTCCGGAAGGGCGGCGACTTCTTCCAGGCGGTCGAGAAGGCGGGGCCGCCGGGGAAGGACCGCCGCTGGTGCTGCAAACTCCTGAAACTCCACCCCCTGAAGATCTACCTTGCCGGGACCGGCCCCTGCGTCACCATCCAGGGGAACCGCTGGTACGAGTCCTGGAACCGGGCCGACCTCGACGAGACGAGCCAGAACCCCGCAAACCCCCTGCAGTTGAACGTCTCGCCGATCAGGAACTGGCGGGCGCTCGAGGTCTTCCTCTACCTCTGGTGGCGCGAGGCCCCCATAAACCCTCTCTATGAGAAGGGCCTCGAACGGATCGGCTGTTACCTCTGCCCGTCGGCGCTTGAGAGCGAGTATGAGGGTCTCCGGAAGATGCACCCGGAACTGACGGGGCGCTGGGACGAATTCCTTATATCCTGGGCGGAGAAGAACGGCCTGCCGGACGCCTACTACCGTTGGGGGCTCTGGCGGTGGCGGGCGCTGCCCCCGAAGATGCGCGAGATCTGCAGGGAGCGGGGCATCGGCGTGAACGAGGACTTCACCCTCTGTGAGGCTCCGGTCACAAAGGAAGCGGCCCAGGCGGCATGTATGAAGACAATCGAAACCCAGGGTCCGGCACTGCCGGCAGAAAAAGAATTCGCCCCGGAGGATATCCGGAAGGATTTCCCGATCCTCGGCGACATCGTCTATTTGGACAACGCAGCGACGAGTTTTTCGCCGGAACCGGTGGTGCAGGCGCTCGTCGAGTTCGAGCACCGCTACCGGGCCAACGTCGGACGGGGCGTCCACCGCCTGACCCGGATCGCGACGCAACGCTACTGGCATGCCCACGAGAAGGTGGCCCGGTTCATCGGCGGAGAGGTCGGGGTCACGGTCTTTACGAAGAACGCCACGGACGCGATCAACATGGTTGCGCGTGGCCTCTCCTGGAAGTCGGGCGACCGCGTGGTGACCACCATCCTCGAGCACCACTCGAACCTCCTTCCCTGGAGAGCGCTTGCAACGCAGGGCGTCGCGCTCGATGTGATCGGCATCGACGCCGACTACGCGCTCGACCTCGCCGCGCTCGAAGAGACCCTCGCCCGGGGCGGCGTCCGGCTCGTTGCCGTCACCCATGCTTCAAATGTCCTTGGCGTAACGACACCCGTTCCCGAGGTCGCCCGGATCTGCCGGAAGTACGGCGCGCTCCTCCTCGTGGACGGAGCACAGTCCCTGCCGCACATGCCGGTGGACGTCTCCCGTCTCGGCTGCGACTTCCTCTGCTTCTCGGGGCACAAACTCTTCGGGCCGACGGGGACCGGCGTCCTCTGGATGCGGGACCTGCTCATCGATCCGCCGGTCCTCGGCGGGGGCATGGTCGCGAACGTCACGGCGGACGGGTATGTGCCGGCGGAGGGCTACCAGCGCTACGAGGCCGGGACGCCGAACGTCGGCGGGGGGATCGCGCTCGGTGTCGCGATAGATTACCTCTCGGCGATCGGGATGGAGCGGGTCCGGCGGCACGAGGAGCGCCTGACCGCCCGGTTGATCGACGGCCTCTCCCGGATCGACGGGGTCACGGTCTACGCCGCAAAGAAGCCCGGAGCCCGTATCGGGGTCGTCTCGTTCACCATCGACGGCGTCGATCCGCAGGAAGCCGCACAGACGCTCGACGAGGAGGCGGATATCCTGGTGCGGTCGGGGCACCATTGCTGCCAGCCGCTCATGGAGTTCCTCCATCTCCCGGAAGGGACGGTGCGGGCGAGTGTCGCGGCCTTTACGACGGAGCAGGAGATCGACCTCCTCGTTGCGGCCGTCGACGAGATCAGCCGGGGTCGATGAAAGGGTTCCGGTCGTGGGGTCGGTAGAGTCATCCCTTCAATCCCACTTCGCCCCGGCCTTCACCCTCCTCAAACTTCGGATTCTCAGTGGTAGAAGACCATCAGGACTGGACATGCCGGGGCGTTCCCTCAACAACAGGGGGACACAGCGGAGTCAACCCTTTACGGACCTTTTTCGTCCTCCGGGGGAACGTCCCCGGCTCTACGCATCGATCCCCGTAAGCCTCTCTGCGTGCGTGTAGACCGCCATCTCCGGGGTTCCGGCGGACCCGACGATGCAGAGGCCGGTCTCTCCAGCGATCTTCACGGCAAGCGCGGTCGGAAACCCGGTGGAGGCCAGCACCGGGATGTCGGCGACCAGACATTTCCGGACCATCTCGGAGGTGACCGGGCCGGTGCCGACGGCAATCGTCCGGGAGAAGTCCAGACCGCTACAAAGTCCCCGGCCGATCACCCGGTCGAGGGCGTTGTGCCGGTCGAGGTCTCTTGAACAGGCGAAGATGCGGCCGCCGTCCGCGAGCGCCACCGCGTCGAGCGTCCCGGGCACAGGAAGAGCGGCGACGGCGGCCTCGATCTCCGGGACGGTGACCGCAAGATCGGACTTGATCGCGGGCAGTTTCCGGGTGTCGATGTAAGAGACGGCCCCCCCGCACCCGGAGAGGATGGTCTTCTTCACGGTACCCCTCCGGAAGGGGTTCTTCGTGAGGACACTTATCCGGTTCTCCTCGATCCTGACCGACTCGATCTCATCGGTGCTCCTGATGATCTCTTCGGTGTAGAGGTAGCCGGTGATGAAATCTTCAAGATCGACCGGGCTCAGGATCACGGTCGTCAGGTGTCGGCCGTTGACGAAGACCGCCACCGGCGCCTCTTCGGCGACATCCAGGGTGATCCGCCCGCCGCCGATAGAGATACAGGAAACTTTCTCAAACATGGTCTTCACTTTTTGTATCATTCCATCTACCCGGATCATTCCGGGAACGGGATCGATCTTCTCAAGAACATGCACGGAAGAAGACTATACTCTGCCGGCGTTCAAGCACCACAGGTATGTCTGGCCTTCTCAGGCGCACTGCCGGACAAACTCTTCAGGCATTGATGTGCGCCGTGCAGTCTCTTCGACCGAGAGCCCCCTGCCCCCAGGGTTGCTCTATGAGTTCGTGCACATACCTCACGGAGCCCATCCCTTTGAGCCTTTCAAGAAAAGCATCCAGATCGTCCTCCTCGAAATAGAGTTCGGCGTTATGGGACCCCTCGACGATAGAGCCTTCCTCGACACCAATGAGGTCCGAAAAGTGCGACCGAGAATGTATCGCAAAACCGCCCTCAAACGATACGTTCTCGTCGAAATCGTAGCCGACCTTCTGGTCCAGAACCTCTTCATAGAAAGTCCTGGAAACCGCTATGTCACGAACAACAATAAGCGGACATACAAACTTCATCGTACTCTACTCCATACCCGGCAGTCAGTCAGCGTCTCGGAGAGTGAACAGGCGCTCCGCAACTCTCCGGACCACCGGCTGTTCATGATAGTCTCGTAGGAAGTTGCGGTAGTTCAGCCTTTCCGTCGTGCGGCCGAAGCCCGGGCCGGAAGCGTTGAATAAGAGCGGGGGCATTTCCCGGCCGTCCGGGCGCGAAAGAGAACTTTGGGCGTTCTCTTCCGCATCGCCGGGCGGTGCCAGATTCGTTTGCGCCCCGGCACGGGCGCAAACGTGGGTTTATTATGGAACTCAAGTGTCTATTCAGTGGTCGTTACACGTCCCGGACTTCCGGCTACTTGAAGATGTCGAAGATCTGGTCGCTGCCGGTCGCGGAGAGGCGCTGGCGTTCCGCCTGTTCCTCGACGAGCGCGAGGACCGGGAGCTCCATGTTCACACCGGGGGTGTGGCCGAACATCTTCTCCATGTCCGTCTGCAGGGCGTGCATGTAGAGCGAGTTCGCGATCTCCATCGGGCAATTCTCTTCGCACTGGCCGCAGTTTACGCAGGAGTCCGCCACGTGGGCGTAGCGGATCAGGTGGAACATGAACGGCACGGGGAGCACGCCCGGCGCCACCAGATAGGGTTTCTTCGTGCTGCACTCGACGCAGTAGCAGATCGGGCAGCTCTCGATGCAGGCGTAGCACTTGGTGCACCGGGACGAGTCCTCCATGATCTTCTGGAGGCGCTCCTTCCCCTCACCGAGGCTCTCGAAGTAGCGGGCGCGCCACT
>DAYL01000026.1 GCA_002508705.1 Methanoculleus sp. UBA374
TGGCGTTCACAATTGTGAACGTAATGCCTGGGTGGCAGAGTGGCTATGCGTCCGACTGCAGATCGGAATAGATGAGTTCGATTCTCATCCCGGGCTTTGGCGACCACCATGAGTATTAGAGTTGAGAAGACGTTTGCCGCCCTCTTTGCCCTCGAGGACCTGCGTGAGATCTATCGCGGCTCTCTCCCGACGGGTCTCGACGCCGACGAAGAGCAGGCGTTTCGCGCCAAGATCGCGGACCTGAAATCCCTCATCGCGGACCTGGAAAGCGACCGGGGCACCCCCCGGCCATCGAAGATTGCCGGGACGCTGGACGTACGGGCCCGGGAAGAACAGTTCATCAACATTCACCCGATTCAGGCTGCGGGCCGTCTCACGCCTGCTGCCCGCAAAGCCCTGATCTCGTATGGGGACGGGTATTCCACGTGCGACTTCTGCCGGAAGCCGTTTCGTCTCGATAAGATCACGCGGCCCGGGATTGCCGCGTTTCACGCGGACCTCGCGAAGTTCGTGAACATGGACCAGGCGCGGGTAGTTCCCGGCGCCCGGCGGGGGTTCCAGGCGGTCACCTCGACGCTCGTCGGCAAGGGCGACCCGGTCATCGTCTCGGCCCTCGCCCACTACACGGAGTTCCTCGCCGTTGAAGAAGCGGGCGGGGTCGTCAAGGAAGTGCCGCTCGATGCCGGCCACCACGTCACGGCCGACGCCACGGCGGCGAAGATCGAAGACGTCCAGCGGGAGACGGGGAAGACCCCGGCGCTCGTGATGATCGACCACTACGACTACCAGTTTGCGAACGAGCACGACGTCCGGGGGATCGCGAAGGTCGCGCACCAGTATGACATCCCGTTCCTCTACAACGGGGCCTACACGGTCGGCGTCATGCCGGTCGACGGCAAGGCTATCGGGGCCGACTTCGTCGTCGGCTCCGGACACAAGAGTATGGCCTCGGTCGCGCCGTCCGGAGTTCTGGCGACGACCGACGAATGGGCTTCATCGGTGTTGCGCACCACCGCGATGGTCGGCGACGTGACCTCGCGGAAGTTCGGCATCAAGGAAGTGGAGATGCTCGGGTGCACCCTGATGGGAGGAACGCTGCTCTCGATGATGGCGTCGTTCCCCACGGTGGAGGAGCGCACGCTCCGGTGGGACGAAGAGGTGAAGAAGTCGAACTTCTTCATCGACTCGCTGCTCGCGATCACGGGCTCGCAGGTCCTCTCCGAGTATCCGCGGAAGCATACGCTCACCAAAGTCGACACCACCGGAAGTTTCGACACGGTCGCCCGGACCCACAAGCGGCGCGGGTTCTACTTCAGCGACGAACTCTCAAAGCGGGGGATCGTCGGGGAGTTCGCCGGCGCCACCCGGACCTGGAAACTCAACACCTACGGTCTGTCCTGGAAGCAGATCCACTACCTGGCCGATGCGTTCACCGAGATCGCCGATACGTATGGCCTTCCGAGAACCCGATAAGAGAGATATTATGGCAAAGAACACGTTTCACTTAGGGACCGCTGCAGTCCATGCAGGCCAGGTGCCCGACCCCACAACCGGGTCACGCACGGTACCGCTCTATCAGACCTCGTCGTATGTCTTCAAGGACACCGAACAGGCGGCGAACCGCTTCGGGCTCAAAGAACTCGGGAATATCTATACCCGGATCACGAACCCGACGACCGATGTCTTCGAGAAGCGCGTCGCGGCGATCGAGGGAGGCACCGCGGCGCTCGCCACCGCCTCCGGCATGGCGGCGATCGCCTATGCCCTTCTTGCGATCACCCGGCCGGGCGACGAGATCGTCTCCGCGGATAATCTCTACGGCGGCACCTACGAACTCTTCAACTACACGTTCCCGAAACTGGGGCGAAAGGTCGTCTTCGTTCCGTCCACCGATCTCGCGGCGTTCCGGGCGGCGATCACCGACAGAACCCGGGCGGTCTACGCCGAGTCGATCGGCAACCCGAAACTCGACATCCCGGACTTTGCCGAGATCGCCCGGATCGCTCACGCGGCGGGGATCCCGCTCGTCGTGGACAACACGACGGCGGTGGGGCTGGTCCGGCCGTTCGAGCACGGGGCGGATATCGTCGTGCACTCGGCGACGAAGTACATCGGCGGCCACGGGAACTCGATCGGGGGGGTCATCGTTGATTCCGGCAACTTCGCCTGGAACAACGGGAAGTTCCCCGAGTTCACTGAGCCCGATCCGGGGTATCACGGGCTGAACTACTGGGAGACGTTCGGGAACTTCCCGGGGCTCGGCAACGTCGCGCTGGCGTTCAAGACGCGGGTCCAACTCCTCCGGGATACCGGCGCGGTGCTCTCGCCCTTCAACGCCTGGCTCTTCCTCATCGGGCTCGAAACCCTGCACCTCCGGGTCCAGCGCCACGGGGAGAACGCGCAGGCGGTTGCGGAATTCCTCCAGGGTCACCCGAAGGTCGCCTGGGTGAACTACCCCGGTCTGCCCGACCACCCGAGCCATGCGCTTGCGAAGAAGTATCTCGGCGGCGCCAATTACGGCCCGCTTGTCGGGTTCGGCGTTAAGGGCGGGATGGAAGCCGGTAAGCGGTTCATCGAACGCCTCACCCTCTTCTCGCATCTCGCGAACATCGGGGACTCGAAGAGCCTGGTCATCCACCCGGCGTCGACCACTCACCAGCAACTCTCGGCGGAAGAGCAACTTGCAACCGGCGTCACGCCCGATTACGTCAGGCTCGCCATCGGCACCGAGGATATCGAGGACATCATCGCGGACCTCGACCAGGCACTGGAAGGAGTATAGCCATGATCTGTCGATCCGGCTCCGTTGCAGTCATCTGCCGGGCCGGCCCGGGGAGCAGGGATCACCTCCCCTGTTTTCCGGACTATCCTGAGAGGCAGAACATATGAGGATTCTTTCCATCCATGTCGATACCGTATGGTACCGCACTACACGAAAGACAAAGGTGGCGGAAGATATCGGGCCGAAAGAGGACCGGGTGGATGAATGTGTGGTTCTTTTCAGTTGCGTCGAGAAGCTTGATGAACAGAACCCCTCGCACGTTGTTGCAAGCGCCGTAAAGAACATAATTGCCCGGCTCCGGAAACTGAAGGTAAACCGGGTTTTGATCTATCCGTATGCCCATCTCACGAGCACCCTTGGGTCTCCGGAATGCGCGCTTGCCATCTTAAAGAGTCTTGAGAAGGAACTCTGTTCGGCAGCCGTCGATGTAAAGCGGGCGCCGTTCGGCTGGAACAAGGAGTTCGAGATCCACAGCAAAGGCCACCCGCTTGCCGAACTCTCCATGACGATCTGCCCCTACGAAAAGACCGAATGCAACTTCAGGTGTCCTTACTGCAAAAATCCGGTTAACGAGACCGATCTGGAGAAATTGGTTTCGGCAACGAATGCAGCATCGAACAGCAAGAAGACGTTTGCAGGATTTGAGGTCAGCCGATGACCGCATTATGGCTTGTCCGTTACTCGGAAATATTCTTGAAGTCGGACCCCGTCCGCAGGCAGTGGGAGTATCTGCTTGCTTCAAACATCCAGAATGTACTGCCGAACTGCCGGGTAAAGAGCGAGAGAGGTCGTCTCTGGCTTTCAGGAGACGTGGACCCCACCCATCTGGAGAAGGTCTTTGGGATCGTCTCATTCTCGGCAGTTGACAAAATTCCTCTTGAAGAACTCAATGCCGGACTCCTGGAGTTCTGCAAGAGACACGGGTTAAAAGACGCGAAGACGTTTGCAATCCGGATGAAGCGGGTAGGGAAGCATGACTTTACATCGAGCGAAAAGGCGGCGGAACTCGGCGACCTGGTCCGGAACGCATTTCCCCACCTGAAGGTAAACCTCACCGCCCCGGATAAGGAGGTCTTCGTCGAGATCAGGGATGAGGACTGCTACCTGTACGACACGGTCACGAGCGGTCCCGGCGGGCTGCCGCTCGGCAGCGGGGGAACCCTCGTTGCCCTTGTATCGGGGGGTATCGACTCTCCGGTCGCGGCCTATATGATGATGAAGCGCGGTTGCCGCATCATCCCGCTCTACGTGGCGCTCGATGAGTTCCTTGACCAGAGCAACCTTGCACGGACGGAACAGGTCGTCGAATCGCTCCGCCCCTATCAACCGGATATCCGGCTGCAGGTTGTCCGCGATTCCTATCTCGCGTCCGCAAAGAAAGAACTGGTCCGGTCCAAGCTTGAGAAGTACACCTGCCTCCTCTGCAAGAGGAGGATGTACAGGATCGCGGAGTCGTTTGCGCGGAGCGTCGGGGCAAAGGGCATCGTCACCGGGGAGTCCATCGGCCAGGTGGCGTCCCAGACGCTCGATAACCTCATGGTCCTCACTGATGTGGCGACGATCCCCGTGTATCGGCCGCTCATCGGGTTTGATAAGGCTGAGACAATACGCCTCGCAAAGGAGATCGGGACGTACATCCCGTCGACCGTTCGCGCCTCCGGCTGCGGTGCGGTGCCGAAAAAGCCGTCGACGAGAGCACACCTCGAAAAGATCCGGGAGATTGAAGAACGGCTCGTCGCTTCGTCGATACCGATACCGGAGATAACAGAGGACTCCTCGCCGTAACTCTCTTCCGGAGCACCGGACTCCTCTTCTCGTGATTGCGGGCGTAAAGGCATCCTTCCCTGGTGTCTTCCGCGATCACTCTTCTTTCTCTTCCGGAAACTTCTCCTGCCCTCGCGGACGACCGCAGTCTGGGGTATCGTGTCGTTGCTCTGATCTTTGCGAAGAGAAGCGGAACCGCCTGTTGCCGTCTCAAAGCCCGGCCATCGCCCGTGCAGGCAGAGATCGTTTGGAGACCTCCTGATGGACACCAGCGAGGAGCGGGTCACCGGCAGAAGGTATTTTGGCGAGGAGAAAGGAATGATCAGGTGAGGAGACGGGGCTCTAAACCCCAATAAGAAATCCCGCGCGATTGCACCATGAGGAGTTCGTCCATGCGCAGAGAAGATAAGATACTCTATTCCCTCTGTCTGGCAGCTGGTGTAGCCTTACCGACGGCCCTCACAGTCGTAAACTACACGCTGTATGAGAGCAGGTCCCTCGCGATCATGCAGATCCTTTCGGTGATGATCTATATTCCGCTGGCGTTCTGGATCTCCATGGCGTTGACCGGTGACGGAAAGCACCTGACCGAAGGTGAGTGGGATAGATTCTCCGAGGAGAAGAGGGAGACCTTTAAGAAACTGGCGGTCCCGATGGGAAGATTGCTGACCGTAGTGTTGGTAATCGGAGTTGCCGCGCTGGAGATTCTTCTGTTCTTCCACCCGTCGTACTCCTGGGCAATCGTTCTTGTGACAGTGTTGCTTGCAGCCGCCGTATCCATGGTTGGAATCAAGCGCATGGTGGACAGGGCCAGGGGAAACGAAGGTTCCAGGTTCTCATTGCTCTCAAAGAAGGATAAAATGGCCCTGACGCAGATATCGTTAACATCGGTGCTCCTGCTTTCCGCGATGCTGCCGATAACCCTGTTCATATCTGGCGGCATCGGTGGTTCGTTCTCGGTCACGATGGATGAGGAGACAATCAGCATCGATGCGCCCTTGTGTGATTGGGACATAGCCTATTCGGATATAGCGACCTGCGATCTGAAGGACGGGACGTTCGACGTCAGCCGCGAATTCGGCTTGAGCAACTACAAAATAATTGCCGGACAGCTGTACAACGACGAGATAGGTAACTGCAACGGTGCGATTTATAAGGATACGAACGCGTGCGTGCTGATCGAGACGCAGAAGGGAGCGTATTACGTGTTCAACGATGCATCCTTCGAGGGTACCGCCGCGCTGTACGCTGAGATACTGACACACCTATCGTAAAGCCTTAAACTCCTGGCATGGACCATACCTTGCATCGCCGTTCTTTCTCTTCTTCCTACCTATTGACCTCCAGACAATTGTTCGGTGGTCGCAGAGGTGAGTGGTCTCCTCTAGATTTTTCCACGCGTTCATCAGAGCATATGGTGACTCGGCTGGTGTTTGAAGAAAGCGGAGGATTTCAACGGAGTTGAAAAAAAAGATGAAAATCGGTCTACCTGGAGACTCTTTGGACGTGCACATGTATCGGGGGTCGCATGTGCGGCCGCATCATACAGCCACCACCTCCGGCTTTTGGGTGTTCAACCCATACAGGCTCTGCCGGGCGTCGATGAAGTAGTAGTGTTCGACGATGAACCCCTCATTCTTCAAACGACTTAAGGCGTATCTCACGGTCCGCGGCGGCAGAGAGGTCTCGCGTATGAGGTCCTTCTGCGTCAACTGACCCTGCGTCTCCAATACAATATACACGAGCTTTGCCGACGGCGGCAGGTGCCCGATCGTTGCGAGTTTGTTCTCATTTATGGCAAAAACGATCCCTCATAGTGTGGATCACCATATCTACATACGTGTTCACAATTGTTAATTCTTTCGTTTCATTCCCCCGGTGGTCCTATGAATATGCTATCCGAGTTCACAGAGACACCGGCGGGTGACGTTCGCAGTTATTCTGTCCTCTCCGGTCACGCATTCACGCATATTATGGTTGAACCCTCCCGGTCTGCTCTGTTGGTCGCAATCCAGAGGCGCTCCGGGGCACGGCTTTCCACCGGGGCATGTGCATCTCCTCCTGCCGAGGCCGATCCCGGGGACAAAACAGGGCCCATATTACGGCAAGGCAAGAAGCGCCGGAGAATCAGAAGACGGTATCTCTTTCCCCGGCAAAGGGGTCCCCTTCTCTGGGGACCCGGAAAAAAGCTTGATTCCTATACGAACCTTACACCGACGTCGTGCATCCCGTTGAAGCGGGCGATGTTGAGGAGGAGGGGTGTGACGCTCTCGACGATGGATGCGGCGCGAAGTGGGCCCGCATCATAGGCACGGAGGTTTGATACGTTATTGACAATCTCCATAACTTTCTGCTTGGCGCCGTCGTCGTCGCAACAGACGGCAACGGAGTAATCCAGTTCTTCGTCAAGCATCTGCCACCGGTGTGCCGCGATGTTGTTGAACGCAGCACAAACGGTTGCGCTTGCGGGAAGCATCCCCTTGATCATCATCGCCGCCGAGCCTTCCGGCGGAGGGGCGTAGGAGAAGTAAGTCGTGCGTTCGATCGGGTTGACGGGGCTGACGACGATCTTGTCCTCAAACCCGGTCAGGGTCTTCAGGGTCGGGACCACGTGCTTGAACGGTATCGCAAGAATGACAATATCCGCTTCATCGACCGCATACTGGTTGGTGACGCCAAGCAGGCTGCATGTCTGGTCCCGCTCCTGCAGGGAGGCCCTGCAGGCATCACAGGTTGCTATCGCTTTTGTCTCCTCACGCGAACCGACGATTACATCATACTTCGGAGAGAGCCGGAGTGCCATACCCTCCCCGATTTCACCTGTCCCCCCAACGATACCGATCTTCACTGTCTTTGCACCAGCGGTTTTAGGATGCTCTCAAGCTTCTCAAGATCCTGGACGCCTACCAGTTTCTGGACGAGAGCCCCGTCTTTCTCGATGACGAGCGTGGGGACGAACTGAATCTCGTATTTCGTGGCGTACTCTCGCATCTGTTCAGGATCGGCCTCGTCAACGTTGATCTTCCTGATCTCGACCTGGTCGCCCATTCTCTCTCTTAGTTCATCGATGATAGGCGACTGCTGGTGGCACGGGCCACACCACTCAGCGAAAAAGTCCATTAAAACCGGTTTTCCCATACTTATTACCCCATTCACACAAATGTGTGTGAACGGGGCAATAAAGGTTGTGTAAGGTTTTTATTTTGAGAGGATTGCCATGATTATCTTTCCATAGGCGGGCCTGGTGACCAGGATGCCGACCATGGCGCCGAGTATGGTGATGATGGCAAAGCCCCGAAGCGTGGAGAGGTCCATCAGCGCGAGGGGGAACATGGCGATGACGACCGTTGCCACGGACGCGGCGATGATCCCGAGCGCCCGCGCGTACCGCTTCATGTAGAGGCTCGGCGACGGGACCCGCCCTTCGTGGAGCACTTCATCGGTGATGATGACGAGCTGGTCGATGCCGGTGCCCACCACCGCTATCAAACCGGCGATGGAGGCAAGGTCCAGTTGCTGGATGAAGCGGGCGATACCGAGCAGGATGATGATCTCGGAGACGTTGACGGCCAGCATCGGGATCACGATCGTGGGCTCGCGGTAGCGGAGGTAGACCATGACCCCTACGGCGAGCAGCGCGAGGACCCCGGCAAGGAGAACCACCGTCTTGAACTGCTCGCCGAGCGCTGCCGGGACGGAGCCGGACCCGACGACCTCTACATCCACCGGCAGGGCGCCGGCGCGGAGGTGGATCTCGAGTTCCATCGCGTCCTCAAGCCCGGCGTCGCCGAGCCCGGTGCTCGCGGAGAGCGACCTGACCGGGCCCGACCGAAGTTCCGCTGCAAGCTTCTGATTGAGCGGGGCGCTGTAGACGGTCTCGTTGTCGAGGAGCATCACGAGGAAGTGGCTTTCCGGGTTGTTGACCGCTCCATGTTCGATGGCCGCCTTCTGGAACGCCTGGGCGCCCGCATCGGTAAGCGAGAACGCGACGCTCCAGTCCTGATTCCTGGGGTCTTTCTGCGGGACGCCGACGCTGGTGATCTGGTCGCCGTAGATGACGTGCTCGGTCGCGTTCCCGGTTGTCTGGATCCGGATCTCGAACATGCCCTGCTTGCCGACGATCTCCTGTGCCGTCGCCATATCCACGCCGGCGAGTTCTATCCGCACGTACTGCGGATACTCACTTCCTGTCGGCGTGAGCAGGTTGATCCGCGCGTCCTGCATCCCGAGGGCGTTCACCTTCTCGTTGAGGATCCGTTTCACGTCGTCCGCGGTGGGCTGCGATACGCCCTTCTGGTAGGCGACGATCGAGGCGTCCGATGCCGCAAAGATCGGTTCCAGTTCGGCGCGGGAGACGCCCTTTCGGATCTCGAGGTGGTCCGCGTCGATCTGGGTGACGTCCGTCTCAAGGTCTGTCTGCAGGTTATCTATCAGGTCTTCGACCGATCCGCTGGTAGAGTAGGTCACAACGACGGACTGAAACTCCATCTGCAGCCATGAACCGCCTTCAAGGTCGAGGCCGAACTGGAGGTTCCCCTCAAGTCCCTTCTCCGGGTTCGGGGGCGCGAGGTAGATGCCGACGAGGGAGCCTATGACCAGCACGAGCAGCAGGGCCACCCGCCAGTCCTTGATGAGATTCACGATAGTTTCGCTGTTCATTTACTTACCGCCCCGGAGGATGTATTCCTTGAGAATTCCGGCGTTCAGCATCCATGCATTCATCATGTCGATGAGGAGCCCGATGATGAGGACGCTTGCTATCTCGCTGATGATCTGGATCTGTCCTGCCGTGGTGACGACCCACATGGCGGCGATGGCCGCAAGAGTCGTGGTCGTCATGATGATCCCGGTCCTGAAGGCCCCGGAAAGTTTCTCGTCGAGTTTCCCCTTGCGCTTTAAGAGGCGCGTGGTTAAGAGGACGTTACTGTCTGCAGAGTAGCCGATCAACATCAGCAGGGCTGCCGTTGTCCCGAGGGAGAGGGGAATGCCGAAGACCTGCATGGCCGCGGCGGTGATGATGATATCCGAGACCGCCGAGAGGACGATGGCACCCGACGCCACCAGGTGCCGGTACACCAGGAAGATCACGATGGCCACCCCGATGAACGAGATGATCAGGGCGAGGATGGCTTGATTCTGGAGTGTCTTCCCGAAAGTTTCACCGATCTGGTCAATCTTTGCATCGGGATACTTCTCGTTGATGAGTGCGACAAGACCCCGGTGCTCTTCGTCGCTCATGGGACCGAACTGGAGGTATTTCCCGTTGCCGATCCCCTCACCCACCGATAGGAGCGGATACGCCGAGAAGGTCGCCTCTATCGTCTCCTTGTTGTCAGAGGTAAATACAGTGACCGCCGTTCCTCCTACAAAGTCGATGCCCAGTGCCAAGGGCATGCCGGTGGCGAGCGTGGTGTAGCCAAGCACACCCACGGCAAGGAAGAGAAGAACGAGGGGCAGCGTTACCATCTGCCGTGGAGAATATTTGTTAATAATGTCGTATCTGGGGACTTCCATACTGCAATACTGGTATGAATGTGATGTGTTAAAGGGTTGCTTATTGTATAAGCCGGGAATCGAGATCGGTCATGATAGAACCGCCGCCCCCCGGGACTACCCAGCCTGGAGAACTGACCGGAGCTTCCTCAGAAGTGGCCCTGCACATCCCATCCCGGGATGCGCGGACACCCTGCAGGGTGTCCGGGGGAGACCCCCTACGGGGGCGGATACTGCGATTAAAACCGAATATGGTCAATAATATCAACTTTTTCGATAAATCGTGGCGTTACATCCCTCTCTTGCCTATTTCGTCAGACAATTGTCGTCCTACCGTCAGAATACCCGATTAAATGAGTGAAAAGAAAAGATATATATAAAATACCGAATCACAAGCACATATGAGATCGCCCTATGAGCTCAAAAAGGAGGTAGAAACTCGACTCAAAGGTTATCTCGCAAGGGACCGGGATGGAATCCGGCATGAGCTGCTCACCCTCTTTGTAAAGGTGAAATCCCTGACCATACCCCGGATCTACGAGAAATTGCAGGAGCAGTTCACCATCAGTTATCACTCCATTGCATCCATGGTCGGCATCATCGCGTCTCGGATAGGTATCCTGCACGTGAGACGAAACGCGGAGGGAACGAACACCATCTATGAGTTGAAAGACCAGTATGTGGATGTAGTGACGAATATTCTCGGGACAACATAATACTCAGATACACCTCTTTTTTTACACGGAGAACCAATATAAGAGACCATCATGCAGAGTGATATCGGGGGGCCGGGTCCCTCACGGGGAATATCCGTCACGGACGATGTCCGATCGTATGTTCTTCAGAGAAAGCGCGATTTCAGGGTGAGCACGGCTTGTAGCGGCCCGATCCTCCTGCCGACATCGGTAAAACCACCGAAACCGACCGATCTGCAGGTCCCGGTCGGCGGCTATACCATCTACGTCTCGAAGTATCAGGCCCGCTACATCGACTATATCCACAAGGGAATGATTCCTATCTTCTACGACGATCTTCCAGACCATGACCTTTGAAGAACTGGAGCATACCGCCGACGTCCTCATGCGGGTGCGGGGCGCAACCCTGGGCGAAGTCTTTGCCGATGCAGGCCGTGCCATGTTTCACGTGATGTACGGCCCCTGCGAAGACCGCGGCATCGAACGGCGGCTCTCTCTCGAGGCGGAGGACCTCGACTCGCTCCTGATCGACTACCTCTCGGAACTGCTCTTCATCACCGACGTCGAGGACCTCATCTTCTGCACCTTCAACGTCGATATCCAGGGCACCCGGCTCTCCGCCACGGCGCGAGGGGAGCCCTTCGACCCCGCGCGGCACTCCGGAGGGACGATCGTCAAGGGTGTATCTTACTCCGGGCTCGAAATCGTTAAAGAAGAAGAAGGTTATGTGGTGGACATCATCTTCGATATCTGAGGGATCTCATGCTTGAAGGAATCAACAGGATTGGGGACCTCGAATGGGAGGTCCCTATCGGATACGTCCCCGATATGCGGGTGCCGGGGCGTTTCTTCCTCTCCCGGGAGCTGATGGAGACGCTCGAGGAGGGAGCGGTCCGTCAACTCGCGAACGTCGCGACCCTGCCCGGGATTGTGAGGCACTCCCTTGCCATGCCCGACATCCACTGGGGATATGGGTTTCCCATCGGCGGTGTTGCCGCGTTTGATATGACCGAAGGGGTCATATCTCCCGGCGGGGTCGGGTTCGACATCAACTGCGGCGTCCGGCTGATCACGACGCCCCTGAAGGAAGCCGATCTCGCCAGCAAGAAACGGGAGCTGATTGAAAGGCTCTTTGATGCCGTGCCGACGGGTGTGGGTGGAAAGAGCGCCATGCGCGTCTCGAACAGGGAACTCTCCGAGATCATGGTCGGCGGCTCACGGTGGGCGGTTGAGCGTGGACTCGGCACCGGAGCCGACCTTGTCCGGTGTGAAGAAGAGGGTGCGATGCCGGGCGCGGAGCCGGATGCGGTCAGTGCCAAAGCGCGCCAGCGGGGCATGCCGCAGCTCGGGACGCTCGGCGCGGGAAACCACTTTCTGGAGGTTCAGGTGGTGCGGGAGGTCGTCGATCCCGAAGCTGCAGAGGTCTATGGGGTCGCCGAGGGGCAGGTCTGCTTCATGGTTCACTGCGGTTCGCGCGGCCTCGGCCACCAGGTCGCCACCGACCACTTACGGGTGCTCGAGGGCGCACTCGGCAAGCATCAGATACACCTCCCCGACCGGCAGCTCGCCTGCGCTCCGCTCGACTCCCCGGAAGGCCGCGCCTACTACGGCGGCATGGTCTGCGCTGCAAACTACGCCTGGGCAAACCGGCAGATCATCATGCACGAGGCACGGAAGGTATTTGCGCATCTGTTTGGGATCGACTACGACGAGATGCGGCTCATCTACGACGTCGCGCACAACGTCGCCAAGTTCGAGCGTCACGAGGTCGACGGTGCGTCGATGGAGGTCTGCGTCCACCGCAAAGGTGCAACGCGGGCGTTCGGTCCCGGGACTCCGGGCATCCCCCGCGAGTATGCTGCGGTCGGGCAGCCGGTCCTCATCCCCGGGAGCATGGGGACGTCTTCTTACCTCCTCCGCGGCACGGCGACCGCGATGCAGAAGACCTTCGGGAGCACCTGTCACGGCTCGGGGAGAGTGCTCAGCCGGTCGAAGGCAAAGAAAGAGGTTCGCGGGAAAGAACTCCGGGAACTCCTCGCGAGGGCCGGTGTCCTGGTGCGTGCTCACAGCGACTCGGCCCTCGCAGAGGAAGCGCCCGAAGTCTATAAACCGAGCAAGGAGGTGGTGCGCGTCGTGCACGATGCGGGCCTCTCGGGTATCGTCGCCCGGCTGGAGCCGCTCGGGGTGATCAAGGGGTGACCTGCAGAACCGGGCTGATCTGGGACAGCCCCCTTACGTTCTCGCGGCTCATCGAGGATTGCGGCGCCTGCTGCGAGGCGATCAGCCCCCACATGCTTGCTTCCCCGTTCTGGCGCGGGCGGTTCGTCCTGCTCATCGTGCCGACGGGGTTCGCAAACCCGGCCTATTCAAACCTCCTTCCGGCGCTCCGCGCTGCAAGCGGCCGCCTCCGGCATTTCGTCGAGAACGGCGGCCGGCTGCTGGTCTTCGGTGCGGGGTGCCGTCGGGAAGACGCCTACGATTGGCTCCCTTTCCCGCTAACGTATGCGTTCGTCTATGGGCCCCGCGCCGTCCGGTTCACCGGCGAGAGCAGGTACAATTCCCTCTTCTCCGGTTACGACCTTGCCGCCGTCGAGTGCGACGGCTCGTTCCCGGCTCACGGCGGCGAGACGCTTGCTGCCTCTCCTGAAGGCGAGGCGCTTCTCGTCGGGAAGGCGGTCGGTGACGGCATGATCCTGGTCTCCAGTATCCACGAGTATCCGTCGCGTGAATTCTTAAAGGACTTCTCCTGCGGAGAGAGGGAAACCTTATTCTAGATAAACCCTGATGGAAAGTAGGGATACGACCATGGAGCACTATGTTATCTCTGAATCTTCGAGAGCGCGCGATCTCGCTCCCGTCATGATCTGCATCCATGATCTGCTTGGCCGTCTGCCCGTCACGGCACGGTCCCGGGACTACCCGGGAATCAGGATCGAGGATGGGAAAATCGTCGACGAGGCCTACACTGGCCCCATCCTCGAGGAGGTCCTGGCGGAGAATGCTACCCGGCGGGTCAGACCCCCGGCGGGCCCTTACAAAGGCATCCCGGTGGCGGTGGCGCCGGTGAGGGACGGCGAGGGCAGGGCCATCGGCGCAATCGGGATCGTCGATGTGACCGGCATCTTTGATCTGGCGGGTTTCATGGAGCAGAGTGCAGAGATCCGGCGGCAGGTCTGCGGTCGGGACCCATGTCCGCTCCCGACGGAGTCGCCCGCAGCGAAAAGGTAATGCATATGAAAGATACGGCAATCAACGTACTGGAGATCCTTGAAAAGTCGCCCGGTCCGATATCGGGAGAACGGGTTGCAGAGCAACTGGGTATCACCCGATCGGCTGTCTGGAAACAGATCCGCGAACTCCGGAGGCTAGGATATAAAATATCGTCGTCGCGGGCGGAAGGCTACCGCCTCGAGGAGACAACCGACCGGCTCCTGCCCTATGAGGTCCATAAACGGCTCAACACCCGGTTCATTGGAAGGCAGATCCGCCACTTCGATAGCATCCCCTCCACGAGCGGGATCGGGAAGAAATTTGCCGACGAGACCGACCCCGAGCAGCTGCACGGCATGGTGATCATCGCCGAAGAGCAGACCGGCGGGGTTGGAAGGCTTGGACGCGCCTGGGTCTCGCCTGCCGGCGGCATATGGGTCACCATTCTCTTAAAGCCGATGGTTCCGCTTGATCGCCTCTTCATGATAACGATGGCCGGGTCGATTGCGATTGCCCGCGCCATCCGGAAGGAGTACGACATCAGCGCGCTTATCAAGTGGCCAAACGACATCTTCATCGGAGATCGGAAGGTGGCGGGCCTGCTCCTGGAACTTGCTGCAGAGGCGGATACCATCCACTACGCCCTGCTCGGGATCGGGATCGACGCGAACGTCTCCCTCGACGACCTCTCGCCGAACCTGAAGGATACGGTGACCACGCTCCGGAAGGAGGTCGGTCATGAGGTCGACCGTGTGGCCCTTCTTGCGCGGGTCCTGCGGGAGTTCGAACTGCGCTACCAGCAGCTCGAAGACGGCGAATATGACTCCCTCGTCCGCGAATGGAAGACCCTCTCGCTGACGCTCGATCATCGGGTAGCCATCAAGACTGTCAATAAGACATTTACGGGAGAGGCCATCGATATCGATGAGCATGGCGCCCTGCTCATCCGGAAGGACAACGGGAAGATAGAACGGGTCATCGCCGGCGACTGTTTCCAGATCTAGAACGCCCCGCTCCTGTCAACCAGAAACTGTAAGGTTGTTGACAGGATTTTTATTGTCAACCATCCAACGTAGGATGGTTTACATGCAACACCGTGCTCAGATTCTCGCCTACAGCGGCACGTTCATCGCGCTGATCGCCGCCGGGAGCTGGGTATCCATTCCGCTGCCCCCGGTCCCGCTCACGCTTCAGACCCTCTTTGTTCTGCTCTCGGGGATCGTCATGAAGCGGTATGCAGTGATTCCCCTCGGCCTCTACGTCCTCCTCGGTGCGGCTGGCCTCCCGGTCTTTCACAACGGCATGGCGGGCCTCGGGGTGCTTCTCGGTCCCACGGGTGGGTTCCTGCTCGGTTTTGTCCCCGCCGCTCTCGTCGCCGGGCTTGCCTACGAGCATTCATCGCCGAAGTTCCGGGTCGCGGGGCTGATTGCCGCGACCGGCGTAACCTACCTCTTCGGCGTCGCGTGGCTCGCTTATTCGGCATCGCTCACGCTCCCGGAGGCGGTTATGCTCGGGGTTGCCCCGTTCCTCGTCGGCGATGCCGTGAAGATTCTGGCCGCATACACCATAGGAAAGCGGGTGGCATGATCCGGATCGTCGGTCTGCAGCACCGGTTCCTCGAAGTCCCGGATCTCACGCTGGATGCGCGCCGCATCGCCGTGATCGGACCGAACGGGAGTGGAAAGACAACATTTCTCTCGGTCTGCTCCGGCATTGAGGAGCCGCGCACCGGGACGGTCCGGCTTCTCGGGAGGCCGCCGTCGTCCGTGAAGATCGGGTGGGTGGGGGAGTTCCCCGACCGAACGCTTCTCTTTTCCCGGGTATGCGACGAGATCGCATCAACTCCCCGATTCCGCCACCGTTCCTGCCGTGAAACTGATGAGAACGTCAGGGCAGCCGCTATGCGGGTCGGGATTCCCCACCTCCTCGCGAAGAAGGTCTCGGCTCTCTCGGGGGGCGAGAAGGCACTCGTTGCACTGGCCGCGGCCATCGTCGACGACCCTGAGGTGCTCATTCTGGACGAGGCCGACTCGCACCTGGATGCCGGGACGGCAGAACGTGTCCAGCGCGTCGTGCAGGAGAGCACGGCGACCCACGTGCTCTGGTGCACGCAGTCGATGGATACCGCGGCCGGTGCGGACTACGTCCTCTTCATGGAGGGGGGTGCGGTCAGGCGCCAGGGTACGCCCGAAGAGGTCTTTTCGACGCTTGAGGAGACGTGCTTCTACCCTTCGATGTGGAGGGTCCGCCGGTGAGGGTCGACCTTGACAGCCTCGTCTTCTCCCGTGGCCCGTTCACGATCCGGGGCAGCGGCACCTTCGAAGAAGGCAGGCACCTGGTCAACGGACCGGTGGGGAGCGGGAAATCGACGCTCGCCCTTCTGCTTGCCGGGCTGCTCCATCCCGGGAGCGACAGCGTTCGGAGGCACGGCGTCTCGTCGGTCCAGCTCCTGCTGCAGTTCCCCGAATACCACGTCACCCGCCCGACCGTTGCCGAAGAGGTCGGCTCCTGGGGGCTTGCGCCGGAGGAGGTGCTCGCGCGGGCGGACCTTGCCGGGCGCGCCGACGATGACCCGTTCCACCTCTCCCGCGGCGAGCTCAAGCGTCTGACCCTGATCTGCACGCTGATGCGGGCCCCCGACCTGCTGCTTCTGGACGAACCGTTCAGTTCTCTGGATTGCGCCGCGAAGCGGAAGGTCTGCAGGATGATCGAGGAGAGGGACGCGGGGATCACCGTCATCTTCTCGCACGAACGCGCGGTCCTCCCCCGGGTGGAGGCTCTCTGGGAGATGGAGGGCGGCGTCCTGACCTCTCTTGGCAGTGTTCCCGGGGCGATCCCGCGGTGGCGGTACGCCCCGCCCTACCTCCGGTATGCTCTGAGCGAGGGTGCCCGCCCGGAGAACATCAGGCTGACCGATGCCCGGGAGGCGCTATGCAGGACCCGAGGTTGAGACTTTTTGTCACCGTATTCCTCTCTCTCGCCGCATTTGCAAGCACGGCGGGAGCCGTCGCCGCCCTCGTCTGGTGGCTTGTTGCGACGCCGCGCACCAGGACTTTTCCGCGGCCGGGGGTGCTTCTCTCTCTCATTGCAATGATCGCCGCCGCAGCGCTGGTCTCCGAATGGGGAGGCGGTCCGGGCCTCTCCTACCTGATCCGGATGGTCGCGGTCCTTCTGCTTGCCGTGTGGGCGTATGCGGAGATGAAGGAGGGGGAGGTTCTTTCTGTGGCGGTCTGGGCCCTCGGGGACCGGATTGGGTTCGAGATCGGGCTCATTGCCGAGATGGGGCTTACAGGGCTTGCGGTAATCCGGCAGGAGATCGATCAGATGCAGGTTGCCATGGCGTTGAAGGGGGTCCTTCCGGGCATTCGCTCGATCGTGCCGCTTGCCGTCACTCTCATCGTCACCCAGATCCGGCGAGCCGATGAGATGGCCCGGCTGCTCGTAGTACGGGGATACACGCTTGGAGGGCATGTCTGCCCCCGGTTCGAAACGACCCGACGGGATGTTCTGGTATCTCTTGCGGCCGTTCTGCTCGTTTTTTATTCTACCTGCCTCTTCGCGACGTTTTTATATTATTAGGGCGAATTTTTTAGAGGCTTATTGATGTATTCTCAGCCCTTCGAGGTGCAAAATTCGATGTGTGCTGCCAAATCCGATACACTCTCTATCACCGATACCACGCTCAGGGACGCGCATCAGTCGCTCATCGCTACCCGGTTGCGGACCGAAGATATGCTCCCTCTTGCTCGTGTCATCGACGAAGTGGGGTTCTTCTCCGTCGAAGCCTGGGGTGGGGCGACCTTTGACAGCTGCATCAGGTTTCTCAACGACGATCCCTGGGAACGCCTCCGGATGCTGAAGGCGGAACTGACCCGCACTCCCATCCAGATGCTTTTGCGGGGTCAGAACCTCGTGGGCTACCGGCACTATCCCGACGATGTGGTCGAGAAGTTTGTCGAGGCGTCCGCACGAAACGGGGTCGACATCTTCCGGGTCTTTGATGCCCTGAACGATATCCGGAACATGAAGAAGGCGATGGAAGAGGTGCAGAACGTCGGGGCGCACCTGCAGGGTGCGATATCCTACACGACAAGTCCGGTTCATTCCGTCGCGACGTTCATCGATATGGCGCAGGAACTCTACGCGCTCGGCTGCGACTCGATCTGCATCAAGGACATGGCCGGCCTGATCATGCCGCACGATGCCCGGGAGCTGATTACGGGGATCAAGAGGACAGTGGACATCAGGGTCTGCCTCCATTCCCATTGCACGAGCGGCGTCGCGCCCCTGAGTTACCAGGCGGCGATCGATGCGGGCGTGGATATCCTTGATACGGCGATGTCGCCGTTCGCTCTCGGCACCTCTCAGCCCCCGACGGAGAGCGTTGTTGCAAGCGTTGCCGGAACGCCGCGGGGTACCGGCATCGACCTGGTACGGCTGCGCGAGGTGCGAAATGTCTGCCGGGGGTTGCGGGAGAAGTACGAGCCGCTCTTTTCTCCCATTGCCGACCGGGTCGACTCGGACGTGCTGATCTACCAGCTCCCGGGCGGCATGATCTCCAACCTCGTCTCCCAGTTGAAGGAGCAGGATGCGCTTGACCGCCTGGATGAGGTGCTCCACGAGATCCCCCGGGTCAGGAAGGACCTCGGCTATCCCCCGCTTGTGACGCCGACGAGCCAGATCGTGGGTACCCAGGCGGTGCTCAACGTCCTCATGGGCGCCGAGCGCTACCGGAACGTGACCACGGAGGTGAAAGAGTATGTCCGCGGCCAGTATGGCCGCCCCCCCGCCCCGATCCGTCCCGAAGTGCGGAAGTTGATCATCGGCGACGAAGAGCCGATCACGGTTCGCCCGGCGGACCTTCTCCCGCCCATCTACGATCAGATGCGGGCGGAAGCGGAGAAGCAGGGCCTCAGCACCCGGGTAGAGGATGTTCTCACCTACATCCTCTACCCGAACATCGCTCCGTCGTTCCTCCGGGGCGAACGCCGGGCTGAAGCAATCCCTGAGAAGACGGCGGCACCTGCGGGGTCGGTGAATGTTGCCGAGATCCCCCGTTCCATGGAGGTGGAGGTGGACGGCGAGATCTTCTCGGTCCGGATCGTCACCGTAGAGGGAGGTTCGGTCTCGGCTCCAAAGTCCGCTCCGGCGGTCCGGGAAAGGGCGCCCCGCGGCGATATCGCCGGCGGCGTGAAGAGCAACATGCAGGGGATGGTCCTGAAGGTGATGACCCAGCGGGGAAGCGCCGTTAAGAAGGGGGATACGCTCATCGTCCTTGAGGCAATGAAGATGGAGAACCCCATCCGCAGTCCGCGCGACGGCACGGTGGCGGAGATCTTCGTGGATGCCGGGGACGTCGTGCAGAACGGGGACGTGCTGATGGTCATTGAGTAGGGCCCGATTACCTGAACGAGAGAACTTGTGCGATGAAGTACTTTGATAAGATCCTGATCGCCAACCGCGGTGAGATTGCCATCCGCGTTATGCGCGCCTGTCGGGAACTGGGTATCGATACGGTTGCAATCTACTCCGAGCCGGACAAGAATGCGCTCCACGTCAAGTATGCCGACGAAGCGTTCTGTGTCGGGGAGGCGCACCCGTCGAAGAGTTATCTCAACAAGGAGCGGATCTGTGCTGTGGCGAGGAAGACCGGAGCCGAGGCGATCCATCCGGGGTATGGGTTCCTTGCCGAGAACGCCGGGTTTGCGAAATTGGTCGAGGATGAAGGACTGACGTTCATCGGGCCGTCCTGGAAGACGATCGAGGCGCTGGGCTCGAAGATCGGGTCGAAGCGGATGATGCGCGAGGCCGGCGTCCCGGTTCTTCCCGGCACGCCGGAGGGTGTCGAAAGCGTCGATGCGGCGAAGAAGGTCGCCGCTGAGATCGGCTATCCGGTTATCGTGAAGGCGAGCGCAGGCGGCGGCGGTATCGGCATGCATATCGCCGAGAACGAGGGAGAACTCGAGGAAGCAATCGAGAAGGGCAGGCGGATCGCCGAATCCGCTTTCGGAGACCCGACGATCTTCGTCGAAAAGTACCTTACGAAGCCGCGACATGTCGAGATCCAGATCGTTGCCGACGCAAAGGGGCACACCCTCCATCTCTACGACCGCGAGTGCTCTATTCAGCGCCGGCATCAAAAACTGCTCGAGGAGGCGCCCTGCCCGATCATGACGCCCGCTCTCCGGGAGCAGATGACGGCATCGGCCATCGCCGCCGCGAAGGCGGCGAATTATAAGAATGTCGGCACGGTGGAGTTCCTCTATGCGAACGGCAACTACTACTTCATGGAGGTGAACACCCGGCTGCAGGTGGAGCACACGGTGACGGAGTTCATTACCGGGATCGATATGGTGAAGCAGCAGATTGCCATCGCCGCCGGGGAGGATCTCGCGATGGACCAGGAGGACGTCAGCATCCGGGGGCATGCGATCGAGTGCCGGATCAACGCAGAGGACCCGCTGAACGATTTCGCTGCCGATCCGGGCAAGATCGTCCGGTACCGGTCCCCCGGAGGGCCGGGGATACGGGTCGACTCCGGGATCCATGTGGGCTATACCATCCCCCCGCACTACGACTCGATGATCTCCAAACTCTGCGCATGGGGGTCCGACCGTGAGGAGGCAATCCAGCGGATGCGGCGGGCCATCTACGAGTACGTCATTCTGGGCGTGAAGACGACGCTCCCCCTCCATTATGCGATCATGCATAACGCCCACTTCATCGCTGGCGATACGCATACGCACTTCCTGCAGGAAGAGCATATCGCAACAAGCCTGAACCGCTACCTCCATGAGGAAGAGGCGCGTATGCAGACACTTGCTGCATCGCTGCGGCAGGGAAAGCATGTGGCGGCGATCACTGCAGCGGTCAACGTGTATCTGCAGAAAAACATGAAGTAACTCGCCGTCCTATTTTTTCCGGGGAGCATAAGGTTTATTTGCCAATACGCCATTGTTATAATGCACTTTGTATGCTGCGGTGGCCTAGCTGGTTAGGGCGCCAGACTCATAGGGTTTTGAGAAGAACGGTGCGTCCAATCCTGGGACATCTGGAGATCGTGGGTTCGGATCCCACCCGCAGCATCCGTTATTCAGGTTCAGATCTGTCAGCAAATGCTTTTATACCCCTATTCTGACCTCCCTTGCATGGGAGCGTTCACAGCACCAATCCAAACTGACAGGGAGTTCCATCCCGTCGATAAAACCTACGCCACTACAGCCGTCCGGAAAGCAGTGGCCAAGGGCCTCCTCACCCGCGACGATGCCGATCTCATCACCGAGTTCGTGACGGAGCTCCAGGCGTCGCAAGGAATCACAACTGTCCGGGTAAACAAGATCACGTCGCACCTGATCAACTGGCGCCGCTACGTCTGTCCCTACCGGGAAGCAACCATCGGTGATATCTTCTCCGCCATAGCCACGATCAAAGAAGCCAGGAACCAGCGTGACAGGCCGTTCAAGCAGAACACCCTGCACGACTACATCATGTTCCTCAAGCGGTTCTACCTCTGGATGATCGAGAACGACTACTCGGATCTCTCGAAAGTCAAGATCCAGAAGATCAAACCGCCGCGGATGGATCGATGTACCAAACTTCCTGACCAGATGCTCTCGCAGGAGGAGGTCGGAGCGCTCCTGCGGGCCTGCCAGTCCTCCCGCGACCGGGCGATCATCGCACTCCTCTACGAGTCCGGGTGCCGCATCGGCGAACTCGGCCGGTTGACCTGGCGTCGCGTGCAGTTCGACACCTACGGTACAGTGGTCTCCGTCGAGGATACCAAGTGCCATACTCAGCGTTACGTCCGGCTAGTCATGGCCACGCCGTACCTCGCGGCCTGGAGGAACGACTACCCCTTCGAACCCGTCGGCGACGCCCTGGTCTTCATCACGTATCAGAGGCGGCCGCTCCAGCACGCCACCATCTACGGGCAGCTCCCCAAGATCGCCGGGCGGGCTGGCATCACCAAGAAGATCACCCCGCACATCTTCCGGCACTCACGGATCACGCACCTCATCAATCAGGGGATGAAAGAGTCGGTCATCAAGCTGATGATGTGGGGGAACCTCAACACCGATATGTTCGCCACTTACGCCCACCTCACCGGCCAAGACATCGATAAGGAAGTCCTCGGCCAGTACGGCATCCTCCCGCAGGAGGAAGCGGAGGCGCGATGCCTCGAACCGGTGCAGTGTCCCGGCTGCAAGACCATCAACGCCCCGCGTGCGAACTACTGCTCCACCTGCGGCAAGTCATTCACTGACGACGGGGAGGATGTGCAGGATGCAATGGGCAAGGATGTGCTGGAGAACCCGGAGCTCGTGCGGAAATTGCTCAACGAGCTGATCGAGGAGAAGAAGCGGAAGGGTGAGTTATGATGCTCACCCCCCGCCCCATGAGGGGGGCAATCACTATAAAGTACACCGAAATTAACAACTTTGATAAGGTTGGTGCACTCAATGAGGAACGTGGGAGACGACAAGTGACAATTGAGATCCTGAAGTCCATCGCCCGCCACGGACAGGTATTCACACTCGAGCAGCTGCACCGACAGACAGGGACCCCGAAAAGCGTGCTTTCGGTGATGCTCTCCCGGTGGGAAGATCGGGGCTTTGTCGAGCGAATCGAGAGGGGGAAATACCTGATCATCCCGCTCGCGAGCGAGAAGGGCAAGTACACGCTCCACGAATTTGTGATCGCCTCACATCTCGTCCGGCCATCCGCGATTGCATACTGGAGCGCTCTCCACTACCACGGCCTGACAGAGCAGATCCCGATGACGGTCTTTGTCCAGACAACGGCGCGGAAGAAGAACAACCAGCTCGAGGTGTTCGGCGTGGACTACCGGATCGTGCGGGTAAAGCCGGAGAAGTTCTTCGGCTTTGCGAAGGAATGGATCGAGGAGACACAGGTCACCGTCACCGACAGGGAGAAGACTCTAGTCGACTGCCTCGACAGACCCGAATACGCGGGAGGGATCGTCGAGGTTGCAAAGGCGCTGGAGAACGCATCGCTGGACCGCGAGACCCTGAGCCGGTACGCCCGGATGATCGGGAACAACGCTGTTGTCCGGAGGCTCGGTTATCTGAGCGAGCGTATGGGAATTCCACTGGATCTGCCGCTCCCGACATCCAGGAATTACCTCCTCCTCGATCCTACGATGCCGCGCCAGGGAGAGAACGATCCGAGGTGGCGGCTGGTCATCAACACTGAGATAACACGTCAGGGGGACTCCGAGTGATACCGATTGTGGAGATTAAAGAGACCGCCCGCGCCTTCGGGGTTCCGCCCTCGACTATCGAGCGGGACTATGCACAGAACTGGCTCCTCGCTCATCTGAGCGCCCTCCCCATGGCGCTGAAAGGTGGGACAGGAATCCGGAAAGTCTTCATCGAGAACTACCGCTTCTCGGACGATCTCGACTTCACCCTGCTGGAGCCGCACGAGAAGGAGGCGCTGCGGGAGGCGGTGAAGGACGCGGTATCCCATGCGCGAGAGGAGAGCGGCATCAGGTTCGAGGAGGATATCGACATTATCGAGACGACAACCGGATTCCGGGCGACGGCCTTGTTCAGGATCATCCCCATGAACGCATCCACCCCAACCAAAATCATCATCGACCTCACGACCATGAGTAATGAAAGTATTCTGCTCCCTGTTGAGAAGAGACGGATCTACCACCCGTACTCGGACAAACTCACTGCCGGGATAACCTGTTACTGCCTGGAGGAGATCATGGCCGAGAAGATCCGCTCTCTCTTCCAGCGGGTACGTCCGCGGGATATCTACGATATCCGGCACCTGGCCGACCGCGTGAACCCGGACGCCGTGAGGAGCATTCTCCGCCGGAAATGCGAATGCAAGGAGGTCATCCCGAGCAGTTCCGTGCTCGCGGGGAGGCGTGAACGATTCTCAGCATCATGGAACGCATCGCTCCGGCATCAGATGAAAGTTGTCCCGAACTTCGAGGAGGCATTTGAATGGGCGTTGGATTGTGTCGAACTGTATACTCAACGGTCCGGTGAGGTTCCGCAGGCTCGGGGTGACGATCGGAGTGATTGAAATGCCGCATAACTACGCAATTATGATCTTCTTCAGCGACGAGGACGAGGGGTTCATCGCCGTTGCCCCGGAGCTTCCGGGGTGCCCCGCGTTCGGCGAGACCGAAGAGGAGGCGCTCTCCGAAGTGAAGGTGGCTATCGACCTCTGGCTCGAGACCGCCCGGGAGCACCTGCGGGAGATCCTTGCAGGGAAGGACGTTGCCCGCGGGGAGATGGCGTGACCTCTTGTACATCGTTCATTCTCGTTGCCGTCTCATCTCAAGGACTATATACTCAACGGACGAACACCAAAAAGACAATCGGTCGGCCGGGGTCGGTCGCGATTAGATAGGGATGGAAAAGTGGCGGAGAAGACGGGAGTTGAACTCTCGATCCTCAACGGGAAGGTCGGGGAGGGGTCATGGTTCTCCGCATTTTCTGGGATGGACCCTCAGGGCCATTTCCTGTGGGGAGGAGAGATGTCGTTGTTTGTTTCAAAGTTTCTTCAATAGGGAATGGCACCTTTCCTTACTTTTTCAATGAACCGCTGTCGATTGCCCGGGTATTAAATCCCGGCTTGTCCAATAACCAAACCGCAGGTCCGTGCACCACATCGGAGTAACAGCATGCTCGATTATTTTGCCGGGTTGAATCCGGTTCTCCAGGCGCTTCTTGCCGGGCTTTTCACCTGGGGCTTGACCGCTCTCGGTGCTGCGGGCGTTTTTTTCTCGCGGGAGCCGGACCGTCGGAGACTTGACGGCATGCTCGGGTTTGCAGCCGGTGTTATGCTTTCTGCCAGTTTCTGGTCGCTCCTGTTGCCCGCAATCGAACTCTCCGGCTCGACCGGCCTTGGGGCCAGCATTCCGGCAGCGGTCGGGTTCCTCGCCGGCGGCGTGTTCCTGCGCGGTCTCGATGCTCTGCTCCCGCATATCCACCCGGGATACCCTCTGCCGGAGGCGGAAGGGCCGAGATCGTCTCTTCGCAGGACAACGCTTCTCGTGATCGCCATCACGATGCACAACATCCCGGAAGGGTTTGCGGTCGGGGTAGCGTTTGGCGCTGTCGCTGCCGGCCTCTCCCATGAGGCCCTGGGGGCGGCGATTGCTCTTACAATCGGCATCGGTCTGCAAAACTTCCCGGAAGGCTTTGCCGTATCGGCCCCGCTCGCCGGGGAAGGCTACTCCCGGACCCGGAGTTTCATGTATGGCCAACTTTCCGCGATTGTAGAGCCGATTGCTGCCGTTTTCGGGGCGGCTCTGGTATTCGTCGTCCAGCCGCTGCTCCCGTATGCCCTTGCCTTTGCTGCCGGTGCAATGATCTTCGTCGTCGGGGAAGAAGTGATCCCCGAATCGCAGAGGCATGGAAATACGGATCTCGCCACAATGAGCCTGCTTGTCGGTTTTGTAACGATGATGATACTGGATGTCACGTTCAGCTGATCTGTGCGCGGTGTTTGCACAAGATTTCATTCCAAACCCTCGGGGTCGTGGCGGTGTGATAGATCCGGCTGGGGGGTCTTGGAGGCCGGTTTTCTCTCCCTTATGCGACACGGGCAAGGTGTTTCCGGGTATTATGTGCTCGTCCGGGATGTCGGGAACAACCGTGTGGCGTTCTCTTGAGTTTTGGGCATGACGGTAAGCGGGTTGAACGATTACATTTATGGACGGCTCCGAATCTGTATATGGTATGGTAAAGGGTTCGATGGAGAGAATCGGTGCGACATTTCGAGAGATAAACCGCCATTTTGAGGAGAGTTACCGGGAAACATTTGAGATCCCGATGGACGCCCTGCACGAACGAAAAAGCGGGTCGATGCGGATCGCGAACTTCCAGTTCAACTGGGTATTCGGGGAGGCTGACGGTTATGAATACATGGAGTTCTATCGTTTCCATCATTTCGGAGACGAACATGCCAGAATATGGGAAGACGGCGCCATCGAACCCCTCGATACCCTTGAAACTATGTATGCCTATGATCCAAAGGTCCCCGGAGATAGGGAACGAAAGAAGGAGGAATCGGCGCGCAGGTATGAGAATCTGCTCAAGGAACTCTCGAAGATCGGGCTTCTGGAGGAGATGCCCTGTCGTGCTGTCATAAATTCCTATCTGGTCTTACGAAAGGATGGAGAGTAATACCAGCACTCGGCTCCCTCTCCGGAAAAGATACGGGCTGGCAGGAAACCTCACCTGGATGACCGACCGTCTGGCTCCATGTCTCCGTCTACCCCTACCTGCTCAGCATGAATTGGAGGTTGCCCCAGAGGCCGCCCCGCCATTCCTTATATCAGAGCAGATAGAGTGGCCTGACGTAAATGTGGGTGAGATGGACTCATCAGCGGTGATGGAACTTGCTTTCCTGATATGGCGTAGACACCGCAGACGGGACAGATAGTCCGTTGGACTGGCTCCGAAGAGCGGTTGGCCGGCCGCTGTGCCGTGTTCTGGCTCTTATCCCCGGAGTTTCCGGGGGACCGACACCGGTGTTCTCGCCGTGTTCCCCGGCACGGGTGCCCTTTCTCTTCTCCGACTGGTGCCAGCAGCCTCCTCTGCCGCATCCAGCACAAAGGTATTTCAGGTATGACAACAAATTAAGTGAGGTAAACGGGGCGCGGAAGCGCAACCGATGTATCTTCCGTATCGGTTCAAGCCTAGGGCATGTTCTGGGCGAGGGTTGCCAAGCCAGGTCAAAGGCGCAAGGTTGAGGGCCTTGTCTCGAAGGAGTTCGAGCGTTCAAATCGCTCCCCTCGCACTCATTTTCCCCGCATTTCTGCAGAGCCGCTGGCTTCGGATCTTCAAGGCCGAAAAAGAGACGGACACGCCGTGTTCGGTCCGGAAAAGTCTATGCCAGCGCCTCGTGACGCTGCCGGCATCGTGCCTGAAACTGTTCCCACTCGTCGGGGTGCTCCTCCGCCCACTCCAGGATCGCGTCAATGACCCGATCCCTTGATCGCGCATCTCCCCGGTAATTAACCAGAATGCAATCAACCACCGCTTCAACTTGATTTTCTGAATATTGACCTTTTTCTGCCATACCACATACCTCGTACTACGTTCCGAGCGCTCAGCACCGGGTGAAGGGCTGACCCTATATAGTCCTGATCCTCGACCGGTGACGGGCTGTCAAAGAGGTATTGCACTCCGCCTGGATCAAGCCGTACCGGGGGTACGGGGATCGCGGCCGCAGAGGTTTATCACGATCCTGGCAGAATGGATACAGGAACGATCATGAAACTCGGCGTGCTCTTCTCCGGCGGGAAAGATTCCCTCTACGCCTGCTGGAAGGCGATGCAAAAAGAGGAGGTTGTCTGCCTGATCACGGTCCACTCCAGGAACCCGGAAAGTTACATGTTCCACACCCCGAACGTCGGCCTCACCGCGCTCCAGGCCGACGCGGCGGGTCTCCCCCTCGTGGAGGTGGAGACGGCAGGAGAGAAGGAAGCGGAACTCCTGGACCTCGCGCGTGCTCTCCTCCGGGCCCGGGAGGAGTTCGGGATCGAGGGGGTCGTTACCGGGGCGATCCTCTCGGCCTACCAGGCGACACGGGTCCAGCGGGTCTGCCATGAACTGGATCTCTGGTGCTTCAATCCGCTCTGGAATGTGGACCAGGAAGCCTATATGGAGGAACTTATCGGTGCCGGGTTTCGGGTCGTCATCGCAGGTGTCTTTGCCTTCCCCTTCGACGCATCGTGGCTCGGAAGGGAGATCGACCACCGCACCCTCGACGACCTCCGCACGATCGTCCGGAAGTACCGGATCGCCCTCACTGGCGAAGGAGGGGAATTTGAGACCTTTGTCACCGACGCCCCGTTTTTCTCCCAGCGGATAGTGATCGAAGAGGCATCGCGCGTTTATCGGAACTACAACGGCATCCTCCGGATCGAGCGGGCAGGGTTGGTGGCGAAATGATCCTGGTCGTCGACCTCTGTTACCGGGCCGGCTCGCTCTCCCGGGACGAGTTTGTCGGGCCGGTTGAACGGTTTCTCCGGGAGACCGGAACCCCGTTCACCACCTGCCACTATACCGCCGTCGGTACACCGGAGATCGAGGCTGCGGATGCGGTGGTCCTCTGCGGAACGGCACTGAAGGACACCGGATTTGCCGGGCACCTTGCGATGTTCCGGTGGCTTCTCGCGTTCGAGCGCCCGGTGCTCGGCATATCCTCCGGGATGCGGGTTCTCGCGGCGGTCTTCGGCGGCGGCACCGAACCGTGCTGTGAGATCGGCATGACCGGCATCCGGGTGCTCGCGCCCGATCCGCTCTTTGCCGGGAGGGAGACCTTCCCGGCGTACGAACTGCACGAATACGCTGTCCGGACCCCGGATCGGTTCGTACCCCTTGCTGCCTCCGACCAGTGCGTTCAGGCGATCCGGCACCGTTCCCTGCCCCTCTACGGCCTTCTCTTTCATCCGGACGTCCGGAACGAATGGGTCATCGAGCGATTTCTCCGGCTGGCGGAGACTTATCAGTAACACTTATCTTTTGACCCCGGGTAAAAGGGATAGAGATGCGCCGGGGAATGAAGTCAAAATCATTCAGTACCCGGACCCTGCCGGCAGGGGTGTGATGGTGGTGCCCGATCCGTTCAGGCTGCTCGTTATCACCGGAAGCCCGGACGACGCCTACAGGGCCGAGCAGGCGCTCCGGGGCGGCGGGATACCGACAGAAACGGCCCATTACCGACAGTTTGACGAAGCCCTCGACGTTCTCCAGCAAGAATCGTTCGACCTTATCCTGCTTGACCCCGGTCGGAAGCCGGATATTGTGGAGGAGGTGAACGATAAAGCCCCCGGTATTCCGGTTATTCTTCTCATCTCGCGTGGCGATCTGGATGTGGTGGTCGGTGCACTCTGGCACGGTGCGGACGATTACCTGGTTCGCGCGGACTTCACTCCCGGACGCCTGGTCTGCGCCGTTCGATACGCCGTCATGGCGAGGAATCTGGAGGTGGCCCTCGGCAACGCGGATCGCCTGTGGCGCGGGATCGGCAGGAGTCTCCATGAAGGGGTTCTGGTCGTCGAACGGGGGGGCACCGTCATCTTTGCCAGTGCCCGGATGACGGAGATCCTCGGCTGCGCTCCGGGTTCGATGCAGGGACTCTCCTTCCTCTCTTTCGTAGATCCGGGCGACGTTCCGCGGGCAAAGGCGCTGATCGACCGGGACGAGGGCGGGAGGATAGACGTCGAGTTTCGACTCCGGCGTTCCGACGGAACGGTGATCGACGCCAGGCTCGCCGCCTCTCCGGTCGTCGGCGGGAGCGCCGGGTACCCGGGTGTGGCCGTCGCTGTCATGGACATCACCGAGCAAAAACTCGCCGAGGCGAGGGCACGGGGCAGGAACGCCCAACTCTCAGTCATCAACCAGGTCGTCAGAGCCGCCACATCGTCTGCGGATCTGGATGAAATGCTGGCGGTCATCCTCAAAATGACTCTGGACTTTCTCGATTTTGAAGGAGGAGGCATATACCTGATCGGCCCCGGTCGGTTCAGGGCTGAGCGGGTCGCTGAAGTGGGGCTTTCGAAAGGGTTTTTGTTTCGACGGATCGTCGACATGGACGCCCCGCCTTACGACACAGTTCTCGGACGGGGTGTGGCGTACTTTGTGGAGGATTATCCGCGCTGTTATCCGCAGGACGCCGAAACCGGAATCCTGGCATTTGCCAGCATCCCCATTGTTGCCGGGGGACGGGTCATCGGCGCCGTCAACCTGGTCAGCAGGAACGCTCATGTCTTTTCCCCCGACGAGCGGGAGTTGCTCACCTCCATCGGTCGTGGAGTCGGAAGCGCCGTTGAGCGGATGCGGCTCCACGAGCAGGCGAATTTCTACCTCGATCTCATGACGCACGACATCAACAATGCAAACACCGCCGCCCTGGGTTACTTTACCCTTCTTGCGGAGACGCTTTCCGGGCCGGAGAAGGATCTTGCCGGGAAACTCGCGGTCGCCGTCAGACAGAGCGCCGAGATCATCGGAAACGTCTCGGCGATCCGCCGGATCGCGGAAGAAATCCCGATGTCCAGGCCGACGGCCCTCGATCCCGTCGTCGAAGGTGTTATAAATCTCTTTCCCGACGTCGATATCTGCTACGTGCCGCAGAACCGATGGGTCGCCGTCGACGATCTCCTGCCGGCAGTCTTCATAAATCTTGTCGGAAACGCCATCAAGTTCGGCGGTCCCGGCGTCTCGATCCGGATCACCACCAGGGAGGAGGAGGGGGCCGTTGTGGTCTCGGTTGAGGATACCGGCCCGGGGATCCCGGATGTTGAGAAGCCCCGGGTCTTTGAAAAATTCAGGAAGAGCGGTACAAAGAGCGGCAAAGGGCTCGGCCTCTATATCGTCCGCACGCTGATCGAGCGTTATGGAGGTCGGGTGTGGGTGGAGGACCGGGCGTCCGGGCATCCCGCATGCGGCGCTGTCTTCCGGTTCACGCTCCCGGCATGCCCGCCCATCACCGGCCGTAACGGTTGATCGTGTTGATCAGGGCCGAAAATCCTTCGAGCTCCTTCTCAAGCACTTCCGTTCGGGTCATGCCCATACTCATCTCTGCGTCGGCCGTCAGCATCTCGGGACCGCGCACCACCTCCCGGTCGACGCCGTCGGCGGAGAGGATTTCCCGGGCCTCAGCGTCGTGGACGAACGCCCGGCCGGGGATGATCACGACCTCTTCAAGTCTTTTGAGGTTCACCCCGGCGAGGTCGTCGGCAGTGATGAGGCAGGCGATCTCTTTTCTGACCTTGACGACCCTTGAGGTGGCGCCGCGGATCGAGAGGACGCGCTGGATGAAGGGTGCTGCGACGCTCCCGGTGACCACCGTCGCGCGCTTCCGGACCCGGGGGAGTTTCTTGAGCAGATCGGGTTCATGAAGGATTGCAAAGGGCGAACCGATCGAGGGGTCCCAGAGGGGAGTACCGCTGATCTTCATCGAGAACTGTTCGTTTAAGTTGGTGACGATGTCGCGGAACTCATCGACGGTGTGGACCCGCTGCCCCTCGATCAGCGGCGCGTTGCCGAGGATGAGGCCCTGGTCCGTCCTGTTTGCAAACCGCATCAGGATCAGCCCTTTTGCGCCCCGCTCCTCCAGCCACGCGCAGGTTTGTTCCAGGGGTTCGCCATCGTTGACGCCGGGAATAACGACCGCGGCAGCATAGACATCGATTGCACCGCAAAGTCGGTCGAGGGCCGCGAGTGAGGCTTCCGGCGTCGGGTCGTGCATCCACTGCCGCCGGAGGTTCGGGTCGGCGGCAAAAACGGTGTAAGAGATTTCAGCGAGACCGTTCTCAATGAGGAAGTCGGCGATCTCCGGGTCGTCAAACCCCTTGCCGCTGGTATAGCCGATGTGGATCGGCGCCTCCATGCTGCCGAGTAACTCGACAATATCGCGAAACGCCGGGTAGCAGCTCGGGTCCCCGCCACCGCTGATGGTGATCCGCTCGATGTCGTCGCCCATTATCTGGAGGTTTGCGAGCGTCTCGTCGGCGACGGTGCGGAGGTCCTTGAACCCTTCGTACCCTTCCCGCACGCCCCGGGTACAGTAGTCGCAGCCTTTCTGGAAAGGGAGGCAGTACTTGCAGCCGAACGACGTCGTCCCCTGGACGTGTTTGAAGTAACAGTACGAGCAAAACCCCCGGCAGTCGAGGCCGGGCCGGCCCCCGAGATCGACGTTGAGATGCGACATCCTGCTGGTACTTCTGTGCTCCTCGGTTATGAAGATTGCAGACCCATCCCCGGCCTTTGTCTCGCGGCCCCGGTTCGCCGGCCAATCGGGCATCCCTGTTGTGTTTTTTTTGGTGAAGGCAACTGTCGGGGGCGGGCGGCGACACCTTTATGGGTTGGCGGAGCGAGGAAGCCCTGGTATGCGGACAAGCCACCGGCTGCTGCTCCGGCTTTATCACGACCCCGGCTATGATTTCTCCCGTGTCGAAGTCGAGTACGTCGACCGGGGAGCACCGGGTGACCGCTCGAGGGTGCAGGGCGACAGGATCATTGCGCTCGACGCGCAGTACCTGGAGGTGGACGCCGGGACCTACGTCGCCTGTATCCCCTATCACCGGGTCCGGCGGGTCCTCTACAAAGGAGGGACGGCCTGGGAACACTCCGGGAGGGAGCGTGGCGAGCAGCAGGAGTGTGAGCACCGGTAGGTGTGAGTTACGGGGTCTGATATAAGGAACCGGCGCCATCTTTTTTACCGCAGACGACCCACAACATAAGGTGTGCCCCAGTGGCTTAGCTGGCAGAGCGGCTGACTTGTAATCAGCAGGTCCCGAGTTCAAACCTCGGCTGGGGCTTGAAAAAGTCAAGTTCTTAATCCTTTCCTGAAATGAAGGCCGTAACATCAATACCTACTGTGTGGGTCTAAATAAAGAAAATACGGCCGCGCGCGTCCAGGAAACAGCATGATGTCGCGTTGGTTGCTTGCGCATTACCTCTCTTTCTCATCGGAGTACTTCTGGAGGAGGGGGAGGGGGCAAGCTTCGCTTCACCCTATAACATAAGAAGCCTAGTAATAAGCGTTGATGCCTGAAGGCATTCAAGAATTATCCCGGACACGATACGAAACAGGATGTAAACTATCGATAGATCTAACCATCTCATTCCACCCCAAAGAGAACCACAACTTCCTTCTGATAACGAAGTCATCCCAGAAGTGTCTAACGCTGAAGATTCATATCGTTCAGAGTATTTTGACACATCCTCGGGAGGAATTGAGCAATTTTTGGTGTCAAATTGCTGACACGGCTTCCCTCCGGGTATCGCCACGCGGGGGAGGGGCCGGGAGGGGGAAACCCCCTCCCGGCTGAGGTGTTTTGGGACGACCTCAACCTTCCGAAAAAATACAAATTCGATGTACCTTGGGACACACCTGTCAAAGCATATCGTCTCGCGAGGGGAGAGGAGGGGCATCGTCGACCACTGTCGGCAGGGTGCATTTTATTTGACAAAGACACTGGTGCCTTCTGCAGTTACTGGGTTGACGACATATCCGAGCGGGTGAATCTCTGGCACCTACCATTCCCCTTCGAGACAGGGACGCACTCTACGGTTTGTCATCGGCTTGATCCCGAATGGGTCGATCAAAAGACGGGCAAGCCATATGTCTCCTCCGTCAACGAACCCACCTGCGCCTACTGCCATAACTGGTTGCTTCCCGGTGATCTTCGTTCCCGACCGGCGGTTCGCACGGTCGATGCATCATACTACAACATCGCACCCCGGCAAGCATACTGCTCCCCCGAGTGTAGGTATAAGGCTCAACTTGAGCGCCAAAAACGGCGGTATCATTGTAACAAGGCAAATCGCGGGAAAGTTACCTTCGGAGAATGGCTTGACAAGGGCTGCCCCCTCATCCCCAAGATCCGGGCCGCCGAAATGGATAACCCCTCCTCCCCTTCGCCCATCAACGCCCTGATCCGTTTATCCACCAGTGTTCGATCGGTCTCGCCATCCTCATCTCTCCTCTGAATACGATTATCGTCCTCGGGTACCCCAAATAGGTTTCTCTCGGTCACGTCTCCCCCCGTTCTTCACCGCCATCCTCTCCCGGGCCTCGAGAACGCGGGGTAGTTGACATCTTTTATCGTCTCTTTTGGAACTTAAGGAAGTAGCGTTCTTCTCCGTCCGTACATGAAGCCGGAGACCCCTGGATGAGAAGCCGACCCGCACATTTCGTCAGTCTGGAGGGCCGCCTCTGGCTATATCGGGACCCTTGAGGCGACGATCCACTGCCTCCGGGAGAATCCCTACCTGCCGTACCCTGACAGTGATATGGCATTAACGTTATATCACCTCCCGGAAGAGATTACCTCAACTGTCACTCAACCGGAGGAATCACCACGAAGATCAAGGTCGCCCGCTGTTTTGCAGAAGAAAGTGCCGATACGCCGGTGGTCCTGGAGATCGCGGTAGACCAGGAGATCGTCCTTTCCGCCGATGAGATCCTCTCGTTTGCCTCCGTTCACGGTGACTTTATCTGTGTCTCCGACCGCATCTCCCACCGGTTCGAGGTCACTCTCTCTCCGGAGAGCCGTCTTGAGGTCCTCAAGGACGCGCTCCTTCAGGTCGTCCACCTTGAACGTGATAGTTGCGGGAACGGGGGGCTCAACCCCTACGAGGTCGAGGACCTCATCGACGCGCTCGAGAAAGCCCGGCAGACGGTGCTGGATGGAGACGACACATCCTGATCCCCGCTCCGGTGCCGGCCTCCCGGTTCGTTCACCTTTTTGCGGAGGACTGCGAACCTGTAGATGATCGGAGTGGCAGAAGAGGAGAGAGGAGTGTCTGGGTCCGGCGGGCTTGCCGTCAATACCATCCATACCATGGACTGCCTGGAGGGCATGCAGCGCCTCCCGGCAGGTTCCATCGATGTTATCGTCACATCGCCGCCCTACAACATCGGGAAGGAGTACAATTCCTACAACGACCGAAAGCCCCGGGAAGATTACCTGAACTGGATCGGCGCGGTCGCGGCCGGGGTCGCCCGGGTCCTCGCCGACGACGGCTCGCTCTTCCTCAACATCGGCGGAAAACCCCGGGACCCCTGGATACCCTTCGACGTCATCCAGCAGTTCCGTCCTCATTTTGCGTTGCAGAACGTCATCCACTGGGTCAAGTCGATTGCCATCGAGAAGGAGGATGTCGGAGAGTATGAAAATATCGCCGGCGATATCGCCGTTGGACACTACCAGCCGGTGAACAGCTCCCGCTATCTGAGTCAGTGCCACGAGCACATCTTTCACTTCACAAAGATGGGTGATGTGGCTCTCGACAAACTGGGCATCGGTGTGCCTTACCAGGACAAGAGCAACATCGGGCGGTGGAAAGCAGCGGAACGCGACCTCCGCGACCGGGGAAACACCTGGTTCATCCCCTACCGGACCATCCGCTCTTCCCGGTCGCACCCTACCAGTTTCCCGGTGAAACTCCCGGAGATGTGCATCCAGCTCCACGGATGCCGACCCGGGACGCTTGTCCTGGACCCGTTCATGGGCATCGGGAGCACGGCGCTTGCGGCACTCGCTCTCGGTGTGGATTACATCGGGTTTGAGATCGACCCGATCTACCGGGAGATCGCAGAGGCCCGGATCGCTGAAGCCCGCCTGCGGGAACAGCAGGAGTGATACAGATCTTTTTCTGGGGTCGTGGGAAATCGAGCCCCTGCCGGCATCCTCGTCACGCTCACGGCGGCGTCGGTAATCCTGGCCGGGTGTGAGTTACTCTTCCTAAGTTCCACTGATATTCATCAAAAATTTCGTCATGACCGAGCCTATTATATAATACGGATGGTATGTTGTCCCGGCCAGAGGAGAACAAGATGGATATCAAATATGTATCAACGATATGTCCCTACTGCGGCACCGGATGCGGGTTCAACCTCGTTGTCCGGGACGGCATGGTTTTTGACGTGACGCATTGGCAGCGCGCACCTGTCAACGGGGGCAAACTCTGTCAGAGAGGGCGTTACGCCCATGAATTCATCAACAG
>DAYL01000033.1:0-11159 GCA_002508705.1 Methanoculleus sp. UBA374
GCGGGTGCATGAGAAGAACAAAGTTCTTCGAAAGGCATCCCCCTCGCGCCTGAGGTGTTTCGGGATCACCTTCTCTACAAACTCCTCGAATCCACATCCACAGCCTGAAAGAGTGCGTTGTGCCTCCCTCTTCTCCCGGGTCCCGGCGTGAAAGTGTAGGTAGGTTACTTCAACTTCGCCCAAAACTATATCTTTCCAGATACAGACATCATCTTGTATGCCGACGAAGACGGTAGTCGAGCGGAAGAAGGCAACCCCGAAGACTAAAAAAACCCTTACTCAGGCTGAAATCCAGGCCAGTATCGATAGACTGGATGCAGACATGGAGAGAGCGGGGAAGGGTCGGAAATATACTCTGGCCGAGATAAAAAAGGAATTTGGGCTATAAATCGATGTGCGGGTACATCTGGTGTGCCGCCTCGAAACCCACTATCAGATGAACCTGAGCAAACCTGTTATCTTTTGCCCCCATCACCTTGTAAAACACGGTGTATTTCCTCTGAACATGTAGCCGGTGAGTGTTCACCCTCCCTTTCAGTTTCTTCTTATTGCATTGTTTGATCGGGGCGAAGAGGTATTCGCCCAGGCAAAACTCTATTTTCTGGATGATTTTTTGGACATACTCGCTGTCAACACGCTCAATTGCCTTAAGATCTTTCTTTGCGCTCTCTGTGATTATGACCTCGTATTTCGTCATGCGCCTCCCTCAGACCTCGACGCCCCGTGCACGCAGCGCGGCGATCACACCCTGCTCTGCCGCCTCAGACATGGGGATGCTCGCCTCCTTCGCGAGGAGGTAGACATTCTCACGGATGTAGATGGAAGTCTGCTGAAAGACCTCTCCTTTTGCGTTGATTCTCTTCATAGCCTGTACGTGGTGAGTATTGCCTCTTAAGGAGGGGGTTCCCCCACCGGTCAGGGAACCCCCCCTTTATCACCCTCTGTGCAGAGTCTCAGATACACGAATATGTCCGGACGTGTCCGGACATGTCCGGACAGGAGAAAAGAGAAATGGAAAAAGGAGAAAAATATAAAACAACCGTAATCCATCGGATTAGAAAAAGGGTGCATACTACAGTATCCCCGGAAACTTACGAGTATCTGAAAGAAACAGCCCTAAACGTGGGCCAATTGCTCGATAACACGGTTTCTGAACTCAGAACGAAAATACCTTCAAAACTGGTTCTAATTTGCAAAAGCGAAGAGGAAAATGGGCCTGGCCGGATTCGAACCGGCGATCTTCGCCGTGTAAGGGCGACGTCATAACCGACTAGACCACAAGCCCTGCGGATGCCTTAGAATATTTGCACCGTGACGGATAAACGTGTTGCCTCTCGGAGATCCCGGGGCAGAGGGGCGGCATCTCTTCGGGGTTCCGGAGCGTCCCGTCGCCGATCCCCGGAATGGTCGAAGACGGGTTTTCTCGAACTCCTTCCCCTTCGGGGAAATCATTCTTCGCGTAAGAGACCGTATCGTCCGGTCCCCTGCCCTCCCGCGGACAGCCATGCATGAGTCGTCCGCCATTCTTCACGGCAGCTCCTGCTGCCGCCCGATTACGTACAAAGGATCGCCGGGTCCGGCCGCAAAAAAGAGGTTCAGATGAAGCCGAACGACTTCAACGTCACGTCGGGGTTGACGGCTCCCACGTGGTAGACCGCGCCCTCGGAGAGTTCGTTGATGACGACCTCGGCCGGCGAGAAGAGCGAGGTGTCGATTTGATAGAAGTCGAAGTTGGCTTCCTTGAAGATCTCATAAAACGGTTTGCCGTATCCCCGGGACTTGTTGCTCGGAATCCTGTCAAGGTAATCCTTGATCTCCGGCGCGTTCATCGTCAGCATGATGCTGCCGTGGTAGATCGTGGCGTCGTTGGTGCTGCCCATCGCCTTCGTGCCGTCCTTCTTGACGGGGGCGATCGGGGCGTGGCCGATCGCGGCGGTGATCTTCTTCGTGTCGAAACCAAGTTCGTTGAGTTTGTAGACCGCCGTCTCGACACAGCGGCCGGCAACCTGGGTTGAGCCGACGACCGACGCCGTGGGGGCCACAACCGCGCAGGTATTTGCAACGTCCACGTTGCAGGCTTCGGCGATATTCTCCATCACGCCTGCGTTCGGGAGGTGGTCGCTCTCAAGGCAGATGACCGCGTAATCGAACTCATCCTCGTAGTCGATGACCTCGTAGGTGTGCTTGGGCTTCAGGGAGAGTGCCCGTGCAGGGCCGCTGCCCATGGCGAAATACTTATTGACGTTGACCGTCCAGCCCGCTTTCTGGGAGCCGAGGCATGCAATGGCCGGGAAGTCGGTGCTGACCTCGATGAACGGGATCGGGACGTCCTTGACCCGGCCCATCGCGATGTCGACCTCACCGAGTCCGCCCATGCAGATCTCGGTGAACCGTCTTCCTGCCAGGTACCCGCCGCTGGTGCTGACGCCGCAGTCAACAATGCGTGCGCCGTTATCGAGCTCGTGCGGGACGGCATGAAACTCCTCGGCGTATTCGAAGAGTTCCTCAAAAATATCCAGTGCCAGTTCGTTTACGCTGAGCATGTGGAAAACCTCATCAGAGTACAAACGGTGGGGAAATAGATAAGGATTATGAATGGATTGCGGGCCCGTAAGATAACCCCGACCCGATCCGGGGTCCCGGAAGGGGAGCGAGAAGTTTTCGGATTAATATTGAGATCGGTGCTTCCGATAGACCTTACTCCGGTTCTCGACCGGAGGTACCGGTCTCCGATGCGGAGCAATGACCTAATGAGTGATCGAGATGCACGAAGAGATGATGATCCATGAATGAGATTCCGCTGGACAGGGTGTATCGCTTCATCGAGCCGGGGCCGGTCGTGCTGGTGACGACCGTGGATAACGGGCACAATAACATCATGACGATGAGTTACCACATGGTGATAGACGACAGCCGTCCTTTGATCGGCTGCATCATCGGGCCCTGGGATCACAGTTTCACAGCGCTTTGTGCGACGGGGGAGTGTGTGATCGCCGTTCCCGCGGTCGATCTCGCATCCAGGGTGGTCGCGATCGGCAACTGTTCTGGCCGGGATATCGACAAGTTCAATGCCTTTGGTCTGACGCCAATGCCTGCTAGACAGGTGAAGCCGCCGCTCGTGGCCGAGTGCCCCGTCAATCTCGAGTGCCAGGTGGCGGATGCAGGTCTGGTCGACAGGTACAACCTCTTCATCCTGGAGGTGGTTAAGGCCTGGGTCGATCCGGAGCGCGCGGAACGCCGGGTCATCCATCACAACGGGGATGGTACCTTTGTAGTCGACGGCGAAACCATCGACTTCCAGGAACAGATGGTGAAGTGGCCGACCTATCTATGCTGAATCGCGGGAGTGTGGCGCCCAACACCGAGCACGAAATAAACGCCGTCAGTCAGACCGTCTGCCCCTGCCCCAGGTGTTCCAGCACGCGCCCGGGATCGTAGCGGAGGCTGATCAGACGGGTTCGCCCCTTTCCCTGGCGATAATTGAGGTTTAAGAGCCGCATCGAATCAAACTTCTGAAGAATCGCGTAGTATCTGGTGTAACTGACCCCCGCCTTCTCCTTGACAAAACGGTAAACTTCCCCGGCGTTCATCTCCCGGTCGTCACGGGCAGCCATCTCTGCAATCCTGCCTAACACCGTCCTCTCTTCGGCCTTGAGCGTCCGGAGCGAGTAGGCCAGGTGCAGGTACCGGGAAACCTCGTATGCCTTGCAGACGTCCTCACGCTCGATAGAACGACGTGCCTCCTTCTCGGCGTTGAGGGTCGCCCGTTTGAGGAGGTCGATGCCGACGCGGAGGTCGCCGCTCTTCATCGTCTGCTCCACCACGAGATCCAGCATATCCGGCCGGAGAATGTTCGGGTAGAGCCCCTGCAGGACCCGCTCCTCAAGGATGCCGTGAACTTCCTCCTCCGAATAGGGGGGGAAGTAGATCTCGGTAGGCCGAAAAACCGACGCCACCCGGGTGTCCACCTCGCTTTGCAGGGCGACGGACATATCGCTGACGATGGCGATTACGCCGATTCGGACTCCCGGGTAGGCCTCGTGGGAGCGGAGCAGGGGATAGAGGACATGGTTGATCTCGTTTTCATAGAGGAGGTAGTTCGCATCGTCGAGCGTCACCAGGAGCACCTGCTTCTCTCGCAGCAGAGTCCTGGCTATGGCGTCGAAGACCTTTTTGAACGACGTACCTGATGCAGGCAACGAGTGCCCGGTAACCCGACGATAGATCTGCGAAAAGACGGCGAACTTGGTGTTGTCGATCTGGCAGTTGATGTAGACGGGGACCAGTTTCTTGGTGTTTTCCTCGATCTCGGCGAGAATTTTCTTGACGCTTGTCGTCTTCCCCGTCCCGGGAAGACCCCGGCAGATGGTATTGAGGGGTCGCCCCCCCCGCAGGCCCGGCTGAACCTGGAAGGCGAGTTCCCTGATCTGGGCATCACGATGATTGAACTGCTCGGGGACATAATCGATCTCGAAGACGTCGGGGTCCCGAAAAAGCGTCTCGTCCCACATGAGCAGGTTCTTCTTCATAATAAATTCCTCGGGTATTGTAGTATATATAACCTCCAGATTGGTATTTCCCATTAACGGGGTTTATGGCTGTTCCATGCACTTTTTACAGAGCGTTTTACCCATAAAGAGCTGGGAGAGTTTTGCCTGCGATTTCGAAACTGCTGCCCCGCATATCTCGCAGACGTCTTCTCCCGGGGCGGCGGCCGGCTTTGCTATGGCCGGTTCCTGTTGCTGCGGTGTCTGTACCGGTCGGGCCGGCTCCGGGTTTTTCTCCTCCTGTTTTGCAGGCGGTTCCGGGATTCGGGGAGGCTCCGGGTGCTCCGGCGCCGGGGGGATCGCTGCCGCGATGACATCGGTCGAAGGGCAGACATCCTCTTCTGTCCGGTGCGTCGGTTCCGCTGCGGTGGTTGCTGGCATCTCTTCCGGGGCCGCTCGTGTGGCCGCCGATGCCTGTGGCTCTGCAGGTCTGGCCGCGAGAACGCGTCGGCGATACGCATTCACCCGCTCTGCGGTCGCCGCATCACCGCGCCCGAATCGTGCAAGCATCCCGTCGAGGAACGTGATAAGGTCGTCCACATCCTCATGGGCCTCTACATCTCCCTTGACCTCGAGACGAAGGTTCTCATAGTTATCGAGGTTGACGGTGATCCCGATGGTGACTTCCTTCTTTCTGGACATATATTCCTGTAAATATTTGTATTCCATTATATACAATCCCACCGGCGGCCTGCAACATTCCTCTCTTCCTTCAAGCCCGGTCCCGGACTCGGCACTCCGGTTTTCGGCGGTGATCCCAATCCTGGAATCCCGATTGGGTATGAATTGTGGTGCTGCTTTGCTTGCGGCGCCCGCTCCCGCTCGAAACGGTTGAAGATCTGGATTCTGGGGAGATATGGATATTGCCGCACCTCTGATTTTTATAGTTGCGAAATTATATCTGGCCGGGCTTACCAGACGTTGCGCGAACCCGTGCGATGGCGGCGAAGCATTGAGACTCCGTTTTTGGGTCTTTGAAGAAATTGGTGGTATTGTATGCGCCTTTCCGTAATCCTGGAGTACATACGGGGTGTTTTATATCGGGAGGCCGCGCTCCGCCCACTTCTGGTCGCCATTGTCTTTGGCCTTCTGCTTGCCCAGAGCGTTGCTGCAGCATCGGCGCCGTCGCTCGTTGTGGCGGCCGGCGATAGCGGCCCGGCATCCAAGATGCAGGCGAACTACATCTGCGACGGTCTCGACGACCAGGCGGAGATCCAGGCGGCGCTCACCGCATTGCCGGGCGGCGGGACGGTCGTTCTCTCGGAGGGCACGTTCAACTGTTCGGGAAGCATTGTTCCGGCGTCAGGCACGACGCTCCTCGGTCAGGGCCCGGAAAAAACAAACCTTTCGTTCAGCCGGAACGGGATGCTCAACATTTCCAGGGAATCCATTACCCTGGACGGGTTTCATATCATGGGGTCCGGCTACGTGAATGCAAGTACGAACACGACCCTCGATCTCAGCCAGTGGCTCGGCGTGCTCACCATCTATGCAAGCGGCACCCGGGTCCACAACGTCACGGGCACCGCCGATTCAAGCATCCAGGCGGTCTTTCTCCTGCTCCACAACCCGAACGTCTACGCGCCCATCCTCGAGGACGTCGAGTTCGTCAACTGCAGGGCCGTGGACACCGGGACCTACGGGTTCCTCCACAATGCCTGGGGAACGGAGAACACGGTGATCCGTAACGTTCGCTACGAGAACTGCGCCGCGATCAACTGCGGTAGGTATGGTCAGTTCAACCCCTGGGTCACCGGGTTCGACTTTGCGGAGTTAAACGACATCGAGGGTCTCCGGGCGATGAACTGCCTTGCTGAGGGCAACCTTGAATCCGGGTTCCACTTCGAGTGGGACCCCGAGAAGCGGGACTGCGTCCTCATTAACTGTACGAGCCGGAATAACGGGCAGAAACCACATCCCAAAGATTACCTGGTGGGCGATCCGGACTTCTTCGGGTCCGGCTTCTACCTTCCGGGAGGGCAGGTATCGCTGATAAACTGCCTGGCCGAAGGGAACAGCGCGTTTGGGTTCTTTATCGTCAACCCGAAGGGTATGCTCCTCTACAACTGTGCCGAGAACGGCACCGGGCGGATCTCGTCCGGCGGCTCCTCTCCAGGGCCCATCTCCTACTGCGTTCTCCAGTCCCTGCCCGTCTCAGAGAACCCCTCTCTTGTGATGGAGCACTGCCGGAGTCTTGATTCAAACGGCTGGGCCCTGTTTGTCTGCGGCACAAAGAACGCGCTCATCAGGAATTTCACCATGACCGATCCGGCAGGCATAGACGGAATCGGCGCGGTATTGGGTTGCCCTTCCGGGAAATTCCTGGTGAACTCGACGATCGATGCGGGTCTCTCCAACTCGACCGTCGATCTTGTCGCATCGGGAGACCGGCCACAAACGCTGGTCTATATCGTGAATAACAGAAACGTCACGTACTCGGGCAGGGTCATCTCCGATGCCGCTTTGCCGGTGTTGGTCGAGGGAGATCGGGTGGGGGTGGACCTCTCCGGCCTCAGGGTGCTTGCGGTCAACAAAACGGCATAGCACCCGGCCACCGTTGCTTCACGCACGGGTGGTTGAACCGGAGGATGGCTGAAAAATCCCCGTCGGCCTTTCCGGCTTCGGAGCCGAACCCGTCTGCGAGAGCGGGTCGGCTAAACCCTTAAATGGTACTTCTGCCTCATAGGGGTATGGGCCGGGCAGAAGACGTTGCGGTTCGATGTGAACCCGGGACGGCAACCTCTCACGTTCACGGCGCCGAAGAAAAATAACGGGCAAGGTCAATCACCCCATGTCGGCAAGACCCCCTCTTGGGCCTGGAGACAGGCGCACTCTCATTGCCATCGCTCTTATACTCTCGGTGATCGGCGCCGTCGTGCTGGTCATGCACTTCTATCCGCCGGGCCCGGCGCTCCCGCCTCCTCCTCCCCCGCCGTTCACCCCGATTCCCACGACGCCGGTAGCGCCCCCGGAGGTGCCCGGGCCGACGATTGTCGTTGCGGCAAGCGATAGCACCTCCGCGTCGAAAGCCCGGGCCGATATCCGGTGCGACGGGACCGGGGATCACCTTGATATTCAGGCTGCCTTCGACGCATTGCCGGCATCGGGCGGCACGGTCGCTCTGACCGAAGGGACGTTCTCCTGCACGGGGAGCATCTACCCCGGCGTAAATGCCATGCTTCGCGGGGAAGGGCCGGAATCAACATTTCTCGAGTTCAGCAGGAACGGGCGGCTCAATGTCTCACAGGAACGCGTCACACTCTACAATTTTCATGTCCGGGGCACCGACTACCCGGATATCGAACCCGACCGCTGGCTCGGTGTGGTCACCCTCTATGCGAGTCACGCGAAGGTCCTCGCCGTTGAGGGAACCGCCGACGCAAGCACTCAGGCGGTCTTTCTCCTGCTCCACGACCCGGACGTCTACGCGCCCATCCTCGAGGATGTCGAGTTCATCAACTGCAGGGCTGTGGACACCGGGACTTACGGGTTCCTCCACAACGCCTGGGAAACGGAGAATACAGTGATCCGTAACGTCCGCTACGAGAACTGCGCCGCGATCAACTGCGGCAGGTATGGTCAGTTCAATCCCTGGGTCACCGGGTTCGACTTCGCGGAGTTAAACGATATCGAGGGTCTCCGGGTGACGAACTGCCTTGCGGAAGGCAACCTCGAATCCGGGTTCCACTTCGAGTGGGACCCCGAGAAGCGGGACTGCATTCTTGAGAACTGCATCAGCAGGAATAACGGACAAAAAGCCTACCCGACGAAGACCTACCGGGAAGATGATATGTCGACGCACTACTTCGGGTGCGGCTACTATGCCCCCCGGGGAGATGTCACCTTCATCAGTTGTTACTCCGAGGGGAACAGCCGGTACGGGTTCTACGCCACCAATGGCGGCAAACTCTACAATTGCATCGATAAATCCGTCGGCGCCGGGAAGGACGACTACCGGATAGTCCAGCCGGCGTCATTCTACGCTGCCCCTACCCGGTCCATATCCCCGTCCCTGGTGCTCGAAAATTGTTCGAGCATCGATTCCAATGGTTACGGCCTCCAGATCGACCTTGCAAGCGATGTCTGGATTAAGAACTTTCACCTGGTGAATCCGGTCGGGATTGACGGAAAGGCGACGGACCTCGGGGGGTCGCAGGGCGGGCCGTTGTCTAACTCCGTGATAAACATCTATGCCTCGGGGGACCGGGCCGAGACGCTGATCTGGGCGAGAAATAACGAAAATGTCGAATATTCCGGGCGGATAGTCTCGGACACGGCAAAGCCGTTCGTGATCGAGGGGGACCGCACCCGCAATGTTCGGATCAAGAATATGGAGATTGTCTCCGCAAACCTCGCGCCGTTCACTAACGGTGTAATCCTCACAAATACAGTACCTTCCGGGGCGGTGACGTTTGAGAACGTGGCGGTCACCTCGAAAGAGCAATGATGCTCGCCGTGTCGGTTCGGGACCCTGCACCCGCCCGGAGGTCCGCCGCCGGGTTCGACCGGAAGGCCGGTACCCGGCGTCATTTCCGGGGCTCTCGTGCGGTCGGGGTGTCTTGCGCGGGGTGGTGCCGTTGATGTCTCCCGGGGTGCGGCAGGGGGTCGGCCTGCCGTCCCGGGGGACGGAGATGCAAGCCCTTAAATTCTCATTATTTTATATTCTTTTAAGAATTATAATGGGTCTCCGGGTCCCGTTGGCCGGTCCAGATAGTCCCCCGGGATCTCATGTTCCGGCGGTCATTCTCCGGCGCTTCCATGATAAAATTTTATATTATATATGTGCCTTTCTATTTCTACTTCACCACTTAAAATTGTAAAAATTACCAATTTTAAGCAAATATATTGATTTATTTGAAGTTCTGGCATATATTATGCGTTTAATCAATTTGAAAAACATTTTAAATTTGAGGCATCAGATAATGCAATGCCTCCTAAGAGGTGAGATAGTGCGAGATAGACGGACAACGAAGCTTCTAATCGCGGTGTTCCTGATCGTCGGGCTTGTCCCGATTGTCGGAGCACTCGAGACGACCCCCGACGTGGTTGTCGCGGCAAGCGACAGTAGTGCGGCCGACAAAGCAGCGGCCGACTATGTCTGCGACGGGGTCAATGATCATGTGGAGATTCAGGCAGCACTGAATGCCCTGCCATCATCCGGCGGTGTTGTCCTCCTTTCCAGCGGCACATACAACTGTGCGGGGATCATTGCTCCCAAAGCAGGCTCTACTCTGATGGGGGAAGGTGAATCGGAGACATTCCTGAAATTCACCCGCGATGGACGCATCAACGTCGACCGTGAGCATGTGACCCTCGACGGGTTCCACGTCGCGGGCAGCGGCTACAGCAGCGGCGTCAAGTGGCTCGGCGTGATCACCGTCCGGGCAAGCCATGCTGCGGTCCACAACCTCACGGGAACCGCGGATGCAAGCATTCAGGCGGTTTTCCTCCTGATTCACGATCCGGCGGTATACGCTCCGACCCTCGAGGACATCGAGTTCGTCAACTGCAAGGCCGTGGACACCGGGACCTACGGGTTCCTCCACAACGCCTGGGGTTCGTCGAACAAGGTGATCAAGGACGTCCGCTACGAAAACTGTGCCGCGATCAACTGCGGCAAGTACGGTCAGTTCAACCCCTGGATCACCGGGTTCGACTTTGCGGAGTTAAACGACATCGAAGGTCTCCGGGTGACGAACTGCCTCGCTGAGGGCAACCTTGAGTCCGGATTCCACTTCGAGTTCGACCCGAAGGTGACGGACGCCGTCCTTGAGAACTGCGTGAGCCGGAACAACGGGCAGAAGCCCTTCCCGAGCCGGGCCTACAACCCGAACGACATGTCGACCCACTACTTCGGATGCGGCTACTACGCCCCGAACGCCGACGTGACGTTCCTCAACTGCACGGCGGAGGGCAACTCCATGAACGGGTTCTACACGACGAACGGCGGAAAGCTCTACAACTGTGTCGAGAAGAACACCGGTATCGGAAGGACCGACTTCTCTTACCGGGTGCCGGCCGGCTACTACAGCGTCCCGACCCGCTCTGCGAACCCCTCCCTGGTGATGGAGAACTGCACGAGCATCACCTCGAACGGCTACGGCCTCCAGGTAGATCTCGCGAACAATGTGAAAATCCGGAACTTCTACCTGATCGATCCGGTCGGGTACAACGGTAAGGGTTCGAGCCTCGGCGGTACGAACGGCCAGTTCGACAACGCCGAGGTGAGCATCTACGCATCGGGCAACCGTGTGGAGACGCTGGTCTGGGCGAAGGAGAACGAGAACACCGTCTTCTCCGGACAGATCGTCTCCGATGCTGCAAAGCCCTTTGTAATCGAAGGCTACGGCACGCGGAACGTCCTTGTTAAGGACATGGAGATTATCTCAAAGACCCTCCCTGCCGGTTCCTCCGGCGTGACCGTCGTCGGCACGGTTCCGGCCGGTCAGGCGACCCTTCAGAACGTCAGGGTGACGCCCACCGGATCGCCGGTACCCACTCCGACCCCGACCGTCCCCGTGACGCCGGTCCCCACCACCCCGGCCCCCTCCGGGAAGCCGGACCTGGTGGTGACCGATATCTCCTGGACGCCGGCAAACCCGGCCTCCGGGG
>DAYL01000033.1:11400-52449 GCA_002508705.1 Methanoculleus sp. UBA374
GGGCGTCTGGTCCGACACCTACATCCGGTCGATTGCTCCGGGCGCATGGGTCACGCTGACTGCAAACGGCGGTTCGGCCGGTGCAACCTGGAAGGCCGCCCTCGGCACTCACACTGTGAAGGCCACCGTCGACGACGTCAACCGGATCGCCGAGAGCGACGAGACAAACAACGTCCGCGCCAAGCAGATCACGGTCTCGAAGGCTGCATCGACCCCGACACCGGTCCCCACCACTCCGGCTCCCTCCGGGAAGCCGGACCTGGTGGTAACCGATATCTCCTGGGAGCCGGCAAACCCGGCCTCCGGGGATGCGGTGACGCTCAAGGCGACCGTCAAGAACCAGGGTGACGCCGCGACGCCTGCGGGCGCTAAACACGGCGTCCTCTTCACGTTCGACGACGGTGCCGCCGGTTCGGGCGTCTGGTCCGACACCTACACCCGGTCGATTGCTCCGGGCGCATGGGTCACGCTGACTGCAAACGGCGGTTCGGCCGGTGCAACCTGGAAGGCCGCCCTCGGCACTCACACCGTGAAGGCCACCGTGGACGATGTCAACCGGATTGCAGAGAGCGATGAGAAGAACAACGTTATGAGTAAAAAGATCGTCGTCGGAGCCCAGCAGGCTCCCGTGAAGGGAGACCTCAACGGAGATGGCAGCGTGGACTGGGCCGACGTGATAATCGCCGCCGATATGGCGCAGGGAAAGACGGACCCCAGTGCGGCTGCCGATCTTGATGGAGACGGCACCGCGGGCTGGAAGGATGTTGCTCTGCTCGCCGACTTCTTCTTCGGCAGAGTTTCATCACTGTAACGTCTTCCGGGAGGCAGGCTATCCACCTGTCTCCCCGATTATTCCGCCCGCAGTTGCCGCTCCATATCTCGTGGCTATGATCTTAACCTTTTCTCATGGTCTGTGAACCCTGCCGGACAGACGACGCCGGAACGTCTCTTCCATCGAAGCGGAAGCGGCGGATACATCTATATAGGTTCCGCCCAATACTGGCGGCCCGATGGCAGTAGCACTCCCCAAAAATTTCAGCGAGGTCAGACAGCAGTTTCAGGAGCCGCTTATCCGGAATTCCTTCTTCATCATGGCGTCGTCGTTTGTCGCTGCGGGATTTGGGTTCTTCTTCTGGATGATCGCGGCCCGGCTCTACTCCCAGGCTGATGTGGGCATTGCTACTGCCCTGATGTCGTCCATGGGGCTTCTCATCCTCATCTCCCGGCTCGGCCTGGACCAGTCGGTTATCCGGTTTTTTCCCACCCGTGACAAGAACAAGGTGCTTGGAACCGCCCTCCTCGTACCGACCGCGGCGGCGCTCGGTGCGGGGCTCGCCTTCATCGCCGCAGTGGACGTCGTATCCCCCGAACTTACAATTGTCCGGACAATCGCGCCGCTCTACCTCGCCATCCTAGGAGCCTACTCCATCACCTGGGTCCTTGAGGGTGCGTTCAATGCTCTCCGAAAGTCCGAACACTACTTCACCCTGAACCTGATCTACGGGTCGAGGATTCTCTTCCTCTTTCCCCTGGTCTTCCTCGGGGCGACGGGCATCTTTAGCGCCTTCGGTCTCTCGTTTATCATCGGCCTCGCCTTTGCCCTTGTTCTCCTCTCCCGGTGCTCCATCCGGCCGGAATTGGGCGTGGACCGGGCCTTCCTGCGGGAAGCATGGCAATTCTCCGCCGGTGCATACGTCGCCGGGATACTGATGTCCGCTCCGAACATGGTCATCCCGATCATGGTGCTTCACGTGCTGGGGGCGGAGAGCACCGCCAACTACTACATCACCTACGCAATCGTCTCGATCCTCTTCATGATCCCGTACGCGTTTACGACCTCGCTCTTCGTCGAGGGGAGTCACGGAGGGGAGATGAAGAAGAGCGTGCTCCGGACGCTTGCAAGCATGTTCGCCCTGCTGATACCTGCAATCATCGGGCTCTCCCTCTTCGGGGAGCCGATCCTCAACCTGATCGGCAAGGATTACGTCGAAGGGATGGCCCTGCTCCGGGTGCTCGCCGCATCCGCTCTCTTTGTCTCCCTCTGCCAGACCTTCATATCCATCGCAAAGGTCAGAAACGATATCCGGAGCCTCATGATTGTCAGCGGGTTCATCAGTGTCGCCCTGCTCGGGCTTGGGTATACCATGATGAACCGGTTCGGCCTCATCGGCATGGGGTATGCGTGGTTCGGCACGTATGCGGCAGGCACGGTCCTGATCGGCGTGATCCTGAAGAAGAAGGGCTGGATCTAATCGCCTGTTCTTCACCGGTAATACACGACGGCACCGACGTTGTCGTAGATCCGGTTCCGGTCCCGGATGTACTGCACGGCGTCGGTATAGCCCGCCACAGTGACCGTGCCCTTCTGCGCCTCGATCCTGACGTTCTCCCGCACCAGGTTGTAAGTGCCGAAGTAGAGATACGAACTCGGCTCCATCAGTGAAGCGTTTGCCGGGAGGTATCGCTGATGGTCCGGATCGAACCCCAGCAGGAGCCACCAGCGCGTGCCGTCAACGTAGATGGGGCGCTCGCTCCCTCCTTCCTGGAAGAGCCATTTTGCTCCCTGCACCTCTTTGCCGTTGAAGACCGGTTTATCTTCGGTGGTTTCAAGCGCCATCGATGTCGGGCTGTCGTTCACGACCTGGTAGATGAGCCCGCTGTTGAAGAGGAAGAACACGACAAAAAATACCGATAGCGCCTGATAGGCCGTTCTCATGAACGGAACAACCTTGAAACCGTGTATTTTTCCGATCAACGTCTCATAGAGCGCTATACCGCCGATGACCGCAAACGGGGCAAGGAAGATCAGGGTGATATGGTAGAGTCGGCTGGTGTTGAGCGAGCTTGCAAAGAACGGGACGATAATCCCGGCTACGTTGATGAGGAAGAAGACAAGCGAGATGGCGAGGTACTCGGGCTCGATACGCCACCGCCCGCGCTTTGCCGTGAGGGTTGCAAGCAGTCCTGCGGCGATGAGCCCCTGGGTGGCGATATGGACGACTTTTGCCAGACTGTGCAGGGGCGTGATCGACTGAGTGGTGAGGATCTGCATCCCCTGAGCGGCTTTCGGGCTGAGGGAGTTTGAAAAGAGAGTATCCCCTATCCTGTCCCCGATGCCGGCAATGGTGGCAAATGCCATACCTCCGGCTACCGTCGAGTACCAGAGGTAGGCGAGGGCGGCAAAGATGAGGATGTAAGGGAGGGCGAGCGTCCGGACCGATCTTCCCCCGCCGGTCCCCGCCGGGGCGAGCGGGTCGATCTTCAGGAAACCAAACCGTTCGGTGATTTTTTCCGGCAGCCGGACCTGCAGGCGTTCGAAAACGACCAGGAGCAGCCATGCCGGGATGAGCGAGAAGAGGTAGATGTACGAGAGGCCGTAATGCGAGACGATCATGGCAAAGCCGAACGTGACCATGAGGAATGCCCGTCTGCCCCTGTCCATGACCTTGTCGATCATCACGAACGCCGTCAGCGCAAGGAAGAGTTCGGCGATCTGCTGGCGGGCAAGGGAGATCATCTCGTTATAAAAGGTGAAGAACGCGACGAAGAAGAAGATCGAGAAAAATCCGATCTTCGGACTCGTCTGTTTTTCTATCACCCGGTAGAGCCCGAGCGGCACGAGCGCAAAGAGGAGGGGGTAGATGATCTTGAAGACCCAGATGGGATCGAGATCGCAGATGAGCGAGTAGGTGGGGACGAGCGCAACGACGGAGAGCATTCCATTCGTGTTATACGGGATGTTCATGTCCCAGAGCCCCGGTATCAGCACGCTGTTTACGAGGTGGAGCTCGTGATGGATATCGTAGCCCCAGACATACTCCGATATCAACGCGGTATGGTAGAGGAGCGCGAGCGCGATTGTGTAGACCGCCAACGGATACGCGGACGCCGGGACGAGGCGGTCGAACCCGACAGCGATCCCGGTGACGGCGACGAGGACGAGGAGCAGGAAGAGCAGGGTGACCATGTGGTATTCGTCGCGCATGTGCGTCCCGATGATCGCAAGGAACGGGAGCAGCGCAAGGAACGGTACCGCGGGGGAGGGTGGAAAACTAACCTCTACCACGGGGCTCACGGCGGCATGCTCCCGGTCTCTGGTGAGCGCGAGGTAGAGCAGGACCTGCACGACGGCGATGATCGTGAGAAAGAGGATTGCAAACGAGAACGGCCGTGCATACCCGAGCAGCGGGTAGACGGTGTTGGCGGCGAGGCCGGTAAGCATGAGAACGACAAGACTCAGCCCGACGGAGTAGAGCGCCGTCTCGATCGTGCCGAGATTGTGGAGTCTGAGTGCCTTCAGGACGAGGACCCCGGGCAGGAAGGTGAGGTAGAGAAAGGCCAGGGCCTCTCGTGCAATCGGGATATGATACCCGACGAGACCCAGAGAGACTACACCGATGAAGGCAATCTGGAATGCCTGGAATGCCCAAAAAAATGTTTTGTTATCCCAGTCGTTCATCTGGAACGGGTTGAGCAGGTGCATGGTCTACGTACCTCTGGTGAATCCCTGGCCGATCCTGTGTCCGAGAGACGTCTCTCCCTTTTCGGTGGCATGCAGGCAGCGTTCGGTGCCGTATCACTGCACCTACTCTTAGGTCCATCTATTAATGGATTTCGCCAACCCGGCCTTTTGCGGCATCCCTTCCTCATGCTGCAACGGTTTCCGCCGGGAGGCACGGGAGATCAACGCTCTTTTCCGACGACGGAGGCTGTCCCGGCGGGTGCCCCGTCTGCAGGCTTTCCCGGGGGAGCCGCGAGCTCACCGTAGACCGCGAAGAGAGATTGCACGATCGTGGACCAGGCCATGTCCGTCTTCAGTTTTATATAGCCCTGTTCTCCCATGAGCCGGCACGCCGCCGGGTCTTTGAGCAGGCTCACGATTGCAGAGGCCAGCGCGGCCGGGTCGCGTGCGGGCACGATATATCCGGTCTTTCCGTCGTCGACGACCTCGGGCAGGCTCCCTACATCCGTGACCACCACCGGCCTTCGGAACCCGTAGGCGGTCGGTATGACGCCGCTCTGGGATGCTTCGACGTACGGGAGCGCCACGACGCTCGCCTGCTGGAAGAGCCGGGCCCCCTCCTCGTAGGGGACTCGATAGTTGTAGACCTCGAATGCGTCCCTGTTCGCCATCGCCATCTCATATCTGGCGAAATCCTCGCCCGTCCCGGCGACGACGATCCGGGCGTCCGGAACTTCCCGGGTGATGAGCGGCTCGGCCTGGATCAGGTAGTCGAGCCCTTTGTAGCGGTGGATGCGGCCGAAGAAGAGGACCCGACGGCCTTCCGGTTCCCGGCCCTGCTGCTCGAACTTTATAAACGGCGCCACTTCGTGCTCGCCGATCGGGATGACATGCACCTTCCGGTCGGGGATGCGGTAATTTTTCACCAGGATATCCCTGAGTGCTTTCCCGTGGACGAAGATCCGGTCGGGGAAGAATCTTGATACGAACAGAGTGAGACGGTAGAGGTGGGAGCCAATATCCAGGAGCCGGTCTTCGCCGGGATGCGGTTCAACGTCGTGGAACGTCGCCACCAGCGGATAATTCCGGAGCATGGGGAGGAGCGGGCAGAGCATGGGGTTGTTCACCTGGAAGTGGACGATATCTGGCTCGAAGTCGTTGATTGCGGCGACGATCTCCCTGAGCACCGGGTAGCATGACGGACCGAATTTCCCGGCGTGTCGTGAGTAGCCGAAGATATGGACTTTCACCCCCGGGTCGATGCTCTCCAGGTACTCCTCCGACCGGTAGTCCGGCAGCAGCAGCAACACCTCGGTGTGCCGGGCAAGTTCGTTCGCCATCTGGATGGTGTAATCGTAGAACCAGAAGGTCAGACAGGCCACTCGCATAGGCCTCCCTCTGTGAGGAGGCTGTATATAGATTTGTGCCCCCGGAAAGGGTGGTCTTGAGCCCCGTGCGGTCTTGCCCGCTCCAGTGCTCAGGGTGCATCCGGCGCCCGTGAGCCTGATTTCCGGTCGATGGGGCTATCTTCCCGTCGTTTCACACCATCGCCGTGCAGCGAGGGTCCGGGTCCCGCGGTCATCCAGGCGCACGGAGCCGATCTCTCATCCACACCGCCGGAAAGCGATTTAGAATGGGTCGTTATGGGTGATCGGAGGGGGTCCGGCGCGAATATTTATAATTTCCGATTTTCCGGAAACTGATAGTATAATATTTTTCTGCACCGCTTGTTCTTCGCCCTGCTCCGCCTTCTTCCGAACCGGCTGATGCTCGAAGGTTTATATTCTAAGCCAATAATTCTCCGCAATTTTATTTTTTGAATAAAATATTTATACACCAATCAAAAGACGGTAGTGATACCTCACAGAGAGGCTGAATGGCATGATAGACAGGAAAAACATACTCAGACTGACTGCACTACTCCTGGCGTGTTTCCTTGTTCCGGCACTCGCTCCGGTGAGTGCAGCCGAGTCTGCAAGCCCGGCCACGCTCACCGTGGCTGCAAGCGATAGTACCGAACTGTCCAAGAACCAGGCAGACTATGTCTGTGATGGAGTCAACGACCAGGCCGAGATCCAGGCAGCGCTCGCCGCACTGCCCGAGGGCGGTACGGTCGCTCTCTCGGAAGGCACGTTCAACTGTGCCGGTGTCATCGCACCGCCGGCGGGGACGACGCTTTCCGGCCAGGGCCCGGATGCGACGAACCTCGTGTTCACCAACGACGGGCGCATCGACGTCGACCGTGAGCATGTGACCCTCGACGGGTTCCACGTCGAAGGCAGCGGCTACAGCAGCGGCGTCAAGTGGCTCGGCGTGATCACCGTCCGGGCAAGCCATGCTGCGGTCCACAACCTCACGGGAACCGCGGATGCAAGCATTCAGGCGGTTTTCCTCCTGATTCACGATCCGGCGGTATACGCTCCGACCCTCGAGGACATCGAGTTCGTCAACTGCAAGGCCGTGGACACCGGGACCTACGGGTTCCTCCACAACGCCTGGGGTTCGTCGAACAAGGTGATCAAGGACGTCCGCTACGAGAACTGTGCCGCGATCAACTGCGGGAGCAAAGGTGCGTTCAACCCCTGGATCACCGGGTTTGACTTTGCGGAGTTAAACGACATCGAGGGTCTCCGGGTGACGAACTGCCTCGCTGAGGGTAACCTCGAGTCCGGATTCCACTTCGAGTTCGACCCGAAGGTGACGGACGCCGTCCTTGAGAACTGCGTGAGCCGGAACAACGGGCAGAAGCCCTACCCGGACCGGCCCTACCAGCAGAGCGACATGTCGACCCACTACTTCGGGGCCGGCTACTACGCCCCGAACGCCGACGTGACGTTCAAGAACTGCACGGCGGAGAGCAACTCGCTCTACGGTTTCTACACGACGAACGGCGGAAAGCTCTATGATTGCGTCGAGAAGGACACCGGTGCCGGGAAGACCGACTACACCCAAAGACAGCCGGCCGGCTACTACAGTGCTCCGTGCCGCTCTGCGAACCCCTCCCTGGTGATGGAGAACTGCACGAGCATCGACTCGCACGGTTACGGTATCCAGATCGATCGCGCGAGCAACGTCCAGATCGAGAATTTCCAGATGGTGAACCCGGCCGGGATCGACGGTAAGGGTTCAAGTCTCGGCGGCCAGTTCAGCGACGCATCGGTAGACATCATCGCCTCCGGCGATCAGGTCGAAACGCTGGTCTGGGCAAAGGACAATCAGAACGCCCAGTACACCGGTGAGATCACCTCCGACTCCCCGAAGGCGTTCCTGGTTGAAGGCGGCCAGAATGTCCGGACAGAGGGCATGACGGTTGCACCTGCCAGCGCGTAAACCTGTTGATACTCTCGGACCCGTTCCCGGGTCCGCCCAATCTTTTTTGGTTTTTTTAAGAAAAATTTGCCGGGGTGTCTCGTTCAGGCCCCTCCCGGCGGGCGCCTGCTCTGGCCGTTGTTTACGATACCCGCATAGAAACGCTCGACGTCGTGCATGATTGCCTGCCAGTTGTACCGCGTTCGAACAAGTTCCTTCGCCTGCTTGCCGAACCTGGCCCGTAAGGCGTCGTCGGCAAGCAGGCGCCCGATAGCATCGGCCAGGGCCTCCGGCGTGTACGCGGTTGTGAACCCGACCGTGTTGTCGACCCATCCGAGCAGGTCCCCCTGCCCCGTCGTCACGATTGGCGTTCCGCAAAGGCATGCTTCGAGGAACGTGACCGGAAACCCGGTGAAACTCGGCGTCACGAAGACATCGGCGTCGGTGTATGCAGCCATCTTATCCTCCTTGCTCACGAACCCTGTGAAGATCACCCGGTCTTCGAGGCCGAGCGACCGAACCCTTTGCTGAAACTTGCCGTCGTGGCCCACACCCCCTCCCACCAGCATAAGGACAACGTCGTCTTCCTCCTGTGCCACCTTTTCAAACGAGCGGATCAGGAGGTCGATCCCTTTTGTCGGATCGAACCGTCCCAGGTAGAGTACGACCCGCGTGGCGTCGTCGATGCCCCACGCCGCGCGGAACCTGCCGCGGGGCGGAAGGTTGGGGTACTCGGCAAGGTCGATACCGTTAGGGACGATTGCAATCTTCTCCTCAGCGATGCCCAGGGCGCGGTAGCGCTCCGCTTCCGTCTCGTTGAGTGCGATCACTCCTGCGGCGTCGAGGAGTATCCTCTTCGACCAGAGCCGGTCGAAGAGCCGCTTCATATGGGTCGAGCCTGTTTCCTGCGGGAGCGCCCCGTGCGCCTGGAGGACATAGGGGACGCCGTACTTCCTCCCGTAGTGCGATGCAATGACGGTAAGCAGGGTGCGATGGTCGTGGATGTGGATCAGGTCGAACTGCGCCACATTCTTTCTCGCAACCTCAGGCATACGGTAGGGTATCACCGGCAGGGTCGCGCCCCCGGCGTACTTTCGCAAATTCTCAAAGTAGTAGACGTTCATCCCGTCGACGCCGGTCGGACGGTTCGTGGGCAGGTCGTTTGGGTAGACGCTCCTGTTCGTCGTATAGACCGTGATGTCATGCCCGTTCTGGTGGAGGTTGTGTGAGATGTCGTACGCGACCCGTGCCACCCCTCCCGCCTCCCAGAGCGGTTTGAAGAACGGGGTGACCTGCAAGATCTTCATGCATGCCCCCCCGCATGCCGTTGTCTCAACCGTTTTCTAATCAGACCCGCATAGCAGTTCAGGCAGAACGGCGTCACCAGCCAGACCCCGCATTCGACCAGGGGCGCGAGTCCGTGCCGCCGGATCCGGTAGCGGTAACTGTCCATGTTGTACGTCAGGTAATTCTCACCGATCTGCTCAAACCACCATTTCCGGGTGATCTCTCCTTTCTGCACCCGGTCCGAGCATTTCGCGATCCAGTGCCTGACCCGTTCCCGGGTCCGCCCTTCCGCCACCGCGGGCTGGAAATTGCTGTTGATGACACAGGGGGTGACTGTGTAATCCCGAATACCGTACCGGTCCAGGTCTACCGAGAGGATCATGGAACTCTTGATCTCCTCCTTGAAGAGTTCGGTATCGAACTGGAAGTTCCCGAGGGAGTAGGCGATCAGGCCGCCGTTGTACTCTTCCAGCCCCTGAATTGTGTGAGAGTGGTGTCCGAGAACCAGGGTCGCCCCGTTGTCGATGAAGTCGTGGGCGAGTCTGACCTGATCCGGGGAAGGGTAATAGACGTTCTCGATCCCCCAGTGCAGGGAGACAACGATATGATCGCAACGGTCCTTTAATGCCCTGATATCCTGGATGACGGTTCTTCTCTTCAGTTTTGAAAGCGTAACACCCGGGGGTGACCGAAACCTCCCGCTCGTGTAGCCGAGAAAACCGATCCGGACCCCATTCCGTTCGAGGACCTGCCCCCGTTCTCTCTGTCTGTCGCCCCGTGCCCCTCCGATATAGGCGATACGACGGGTTTCCAGGCCGTCGAGAGTTTTTTCGAGCCCTTCCCGGCCCATGTCGAGCGTGTGGTTGTTCGCCACGCTGAGGATGTCGAACCCGGCGTCTTTGAGGTAATCGCCTGCTTCAGGAGGGTTTGCATTGATCCAGCGCTTTCTTCTTTCGGTGCCGCTCTCGGAGAGGACCGCCTCCAGGTTCCCGAAGAGCAGGTCCTTCTGCCGGAGTTCGTGCTGTATCAGGGCAAACGGTTTTTTGCCGTTCCTGGTCCAGAGCAGCACGTCCCCGACAGCCTGCAGCCGCATCGCCGTCATGCCGCTGTTCTCCCGGCAGTCCTTTTGCTGCCCTTCGAAGGCCCCGGTCTGAAACCCGGCCTCGTCGCTCCTGGCGCCGGAACTCTGCTGATATCTCCGAAAAAAGGCTTCACGTGCAGATAACCTGGTATACTGTATTCCCCCTTGATGCGTTGAGTTCCAGACGGAACGTGCAACAATATATAGTTTGCTCCGCTTACGGTTTCGCTGGCAGCCGGGATTTGAGCATGTAGTGACCCCGGCGCTCCGGACGGGGCATGGAGGACGCCTGCCGCGTCACATTTCCGACTGCCGAACCATTAACTGTTCTCGCATCGACTATTTATCCGGACCTTCGAACGGCAGATGATGAGAGTTACCCCCACTGATTGGTGATGAAGCAGGGGGCTGATGCCGCATCGACTCTTCTCTTTCAGGTATCCATAGACCGGTACGTGGGCGTCGTTCGGGAAGGCACGGGGCAACCCTATCCGACGTGAGCGGTCGGCACCACGGCGATTATCCCTGTTCAAGACGCCGCATCACGGATCTCCTTTCATTCCCCCCGCACGACCGCCCCGCAGTTCCTCGCCCGCGTCAGGAGTACCTTTCCCCCATAGTCTCCGAGCACCTCCCTCGCCGCGCGGGCCGCATCCTGCATATCCGTATCGCCGACGGCGTAGACCGTCGGCCCGAACGAGCTCAGGCCCGCACCGGCGGCACCGGCCTGAACCGTCGCCTCGATGAGCGAGGAAACGACCGGGTGCTGCATGGCCACCTCGACCTTCTTGAACCCGAGGGTTTGAGTCCTGTTGACCGCCGAGCCGAAGAGGTCGAGGTCGTGCTCGACCAGGCCCGGGATCATCCGCATGAGCACCTCGTGGCAGAGTTCCCGCACCTCATCTAGCGGAACCGGGCAGTACGTGCGGAAAAGATCGGCCTCTCCGCTCCCGTGCGCCCCTGCACCGGTATCGGGGGTGACGAGCAGGATGCGCCAGTCCTCCGGGAAGCGGTGCCGGGTGAGGACCGGCGGCGGCGCCACCCCCCGCGATGCCGCCGACGGGCGGAAGTCCTGCTTTCCTCCCGGAGAACCGAACCGGTGCCCGCCGTCCAGGATGAACCCCCCCTGCTCGAACGCCGCCGTGCCGATCCCGGACGTCCCCCCGCGGCCGACGATCCGCGCAAGGTCGGACACGACTGCGTCCCGTTCGTAGAGCCGGCAGAGGGCGGCGGCGGTGGCGAGCGCGACCTGCGTCCCGCTCCCGAGCCCTGCATGCTGCCGGGCGGCGGCATGTAGCGTGATTTCGGCGCCGCCGGGGAGTCCAAGCCCTTTCGCCACCGTCCGGGCAGCCTCCGCGACCCTGCGCCGGACTTCCTCATCGCCGCCGTGCACGCTGACGTCCGGCCCTTTGCGCGCGTCCAGGACGCATCCGGGCTCGTCGAGGGTGATCCCGACCCCGCCGTCGACTCTGCCCGAGGCGCCGTTCATATCGAGCAGGGTGATGTGGATCCGGGACGGAGCATCGACCAGAACTCTGATCTCGTCCGTAAACGACGTGAAGGGGAAGACCTCCTCGATTGCGATCAGCGGCTCTTCACGGTGGATGATCCGGTACTCCCGGGAGAGCATCGATTCGCACCGATGAACGCCGAATGTCCGGGCCAGGTCCGTACCGGCGGGGACGATGCGGGCATCGGTGATCTCCCGGCGCGACTCTATCCGGTGACGGCGGAGGATCCTGCCGATGGGAATGTCCGCCCTCATGAGGTCCTGCCTGAACTCCGGGGCAAGCCGCCGGAGCGGGGTGCGGGAGACCGCGTAGATGAGGACTTTTCCCGTTACGCTGTCCTTTAACTCGACGATGCGGTAATTGACTTCGTCTCCGGGTTCGATCTCGAGTGCCGCCGCCGTCCCGGCGTCGGCGGCGATGATATCCTGCACCCGGGTGGTGATGGTGACGGGATGACCGGTTGCCATCTCGAGGAGGTTTGTCACCGACCCGTCGGTCCCGATGAGGACCTTCTGCATCGGGGAGAGCCTCCCCACACGCTGCTCGATCTCCTGGATCCTCTCACCGATCTTCTCTGTCGTCAGGGGTTCCATACCTGAATAGGTGTAGTGTACAGCGACTACAAAAAGGTGGTGCCGGGTCGTCCGACCCTGTTCCGGGCCGGTTCATCTTGAGAAGAGCAGAGGGAGGAGATCGGGCGCCTGCATGAGCCCGAACGACCCTTCTGCCGCCTCGCGCTCGGAAAAAGCACAAACGTTGTCCCTCCCTTTCCCGAGTATCGCAAACGGTATCGGGTCCGCGGTGTGGGTCTTGCACCGTACCGGCGTCGGGTGGTCGGGGAGGACCGCGACGGTCGTGTCCGGTCGGTCGAGGATGATCCCGACCGCTTCGTCGAGCCGTTCGATTGCCCGCACCTTCTCCTCCACGCTTCCCATGTGCCCGGCCTCGTCGGGGGCCTCAACGTGCATGTAGACGAAGTCGAGGCGGTCGAGGGCATCGACGGCGTACCTTGCTTTCGCCTCGTAGTCGGTGTCCAGGAACCCGGTGGCGCCCGGAACGCGGATCACCTCCATTCCGGCAAGGCGTGCGATGCCGTTCAGGAGGTCGACTGCGGAGATCATCCCCCCGGAAAGTCCGTATTTCTCCAGGAAAGGCGTAAGCGACGGTCTTGTCCCGCCGCTCCACGGCCAGATCCCGGTTGCCGGGGTCTTTCCCTCCTCTCGACGGCGCAGATTGACCGGGTGGTCGGCAAAGACCTCCCGGGACACCTCCATGCTGTCGAGGAGGACCTCAGCATCGTCCCCGCGCGGGAGGAACGCCGCCACCGGCTGACCGACGATGTCGTGGGGTGCGGTGGTCCCGGCTCCATGCGCCCCCGGGACGACCAGCAGGTTCCGGTAACTGACCCCCGGGTAGACCCGGACCTTCCCGAGTGCGGCGTCCAGAGCGCGGAGGAGTTCGGCACCCTCGGCGCTCGAGATGTGCCCGGCGTTGAAGTCCTCCATCTTCCCGTCCCGAACCGTGACCAGGTTGCAGCGGTAGGCCATCTCCCCGTCCCGGAGGGCGACTCCCATATTGGCCGCTTCAAGCGGCCCTCTCCCGGTATAGAAGGTGCGGGGGTCGTAGCCCAGGATGCAGAGGTTCGCGATGTCGCTCCCTGGTTCGAACCCCTCCGGGACGGTCCGGAGCATCCCGCACCGTCCCTCGCGGGCGATGCGGTCCATATTCGGTGTGTCTGCATATTCGAGGGGTGTTCTGCCCCCAAGTTCGGCCAGCGGATCGTCCGCCATACCGTCCCCGAGAATGACGACGTACTTCATGCATGCCCTTCGTGCTGTTTTGATATTATATTTCAATTCGGCTGCAAGTATAGCCGGGTAATTGCTGTACTTCCGTTTGGCGTTGTATTGCTTATGCTCTTTGGCGTAATCATCCTGGAGGGGACCCGTGCGCCGTTATTCGAGCATGGCGCGAACAGCCGTGCGCACACTTTCTTCCGAGGTGGTCCTGCACTGCCAGCCAAGACCCTTGAGTCTCTCGACCGAGAGCTGCATCCTCGGCACGTCGCCGACCCAGCCGCGTGCACCGCCGGTAAACCGGTAGCGGACACCGGAGAGCCCCATCTCCTCTGCGACGATATCGGCGATCGCGACGACGTCGATCCAGTCTTCAGATCCGATGTTGAAGGTGTTTATCGTGTCGTGGGAATGTTCGATCCCGAACTGCACGGCGCGGACACACTCTCCTACCTCCAGATAGGATTTTGTCTGCCTGCCGTCGCCGAGGATCTCGAGTTCGTGCGGGTTTTTGCGAAGTTTCCAGATGAAGTCGGAGATGACGCCGTGGCCGCTCCGCTCACCTATGATGTTTGCGAACCGATAGACCCACGACCGCATCTCAAACGAATGGCAGTACGACGAAATAAGCGCCTCACAGGCGAGTTTCGTCGCGCCGTAGACCGATATCGGTTCGAGCGGGGTATAGGTCTCCGGCGTCGGGATGACGGTGGCATCGCCGTAGACGGTCGAGGTCGAGGTGAAGACCAGTTCCGGCACGCCATACGCCCGCATCGCCTCGAGTACCCTGTGTGTGGCGATGATGTTGTTTCTCACCTGGGACTCCGGGGTCATGGCGCTCTGCCGGACGTCCGGGTCTGCGGCGATGTGATAGACCCGGTCGGCGCCCTTGATGCGCTCCTGCCAGCCGTCGTCGAGCAGGTTCCGCCTGAGGAAGGTGACCTGCCCGCTCGCTCTGTGGTGTGCGAGGTTCCGCTCGGTACCCGCACTGCAGTCATCGACGACCAGCACGTCGTCACCCGCCGCGACAAGGGCGTCGACGATGTGTGAACCGATAAACCCGGCACCACCTGTTACGATACAGAACATGATAGAGTAATGTCCTTCTCCCGCTATAGGGTTACTGGATGACGGCTCCATCCAGAGCGCCGGGTCTTTTCCTTGCCGGTTCCTGTCGCCGTCGGCGCGGAGGAGTAGGCGAAATGGTGGCACCAGGGTAGTGCAGCCTGATTCCTGCCCCTTCCCGCGGGGGATCCGAAAACTTACTTCAACCCCGGATGTAAAGAGGTACGGTATCATGTTTATCGGCATCGACCACGGCACTACCGCGATGCGTTTCTCCACCGGCGAGGAGGATTATAAGATCTCCCGCGAAGAAGCCCGGCATTTTACGGCCGACGATCTTGCCCGCCTCTCTCCTCTCGACGAGATCGAGGGAATTGCCGTCTGTTATTCGATGGGCGACGGTATCTCGGCCATCACCGATATCAGGAAGGTTACCGGCCGGGGCGTCGTCTCCCGGGAAGGCGCCGGCAAGCATATCGGCGGCGGCACCCGTGTCTACGACGAGATCAGGAGGAGCGGTCTTTCTGCCGTCGTGATTCCCGGACTGCACCGTGCATCCCCGACCGATCCGCGATTCAAGGCCTACTCCCACCAGGCGAGCCCCGAGAAAATCGGGATCCTGTATGAGGTCTCGCACGACCTCGGCGGGGATATCGTGGTCTGCGACACGAGTTCGAACACCGTCACCCTCCTTGTGACCGGCGGCCGGATTGTCGGTGCATTCGATGCCTGCATCTTTGCGCCCGGCACCCGGCACGGTGCTCTCGATGTGGATGCCATCCGTCGGATAGACCGGGGTGAGTCCACGGCGAACGACGCCTTCCTCCACGCGGGCGTGGACAATACGATGAACCCGGAGTTCCGGGTAGAGACGATGGCCATGTTTGCCGCGATGGAGTGCGCCGCGATGCTCCTCCTCAATCCCGGCGCAAAGGTCGCCCTCGCCGGCTCCATGGCGTCTGCCGTTGCACCGGGTGTGGAGGCGCTCCTTTCCCGGAAGGTTGCCGTCTACGACGAGTGGTGCGCGGCCCGGGGGCTTGCCAGGATCGCCCGTGACGTCTTCTCGGGAGCAACCGGGATCCTCGGGCTCGCGGTGGAGCGATAACCCGCACCTTGGCTGTGCTTCCCATCCATACTCTTTTATGTGACCCCGGGTTGTTGTATAATGCACTGAAAAAGAGAGGGACCAGAGACATGCAGCCGGAGTGCCCCAGTATCGCCAACCTCATGCTCCTGATGACGGCACGTCTCGAAGAGACGGCGCGTGCCCTTAGCCAGGAGACTGCCGGTCGGTTTATCGATGAGATCCTCAATGCAAAACGGGTCTATGTGGCCGGCGCCGGACGTTCAGGACTCGTCGCGAGAGCGTTCGCCCAGCGCCTGATGCACCTTGGGTTTGAGAGTTACGTCATCGGCGAGACCATCACGCCGGCGTTCAGGCCGGGGGACGTGCTCGTCGCCTTCTCCGGTTCCGGAGAGACCCGGTCCGTGGTGGACGTCTGTGAGACCGCCCGGGAGATCGGGGGGAGGATCTGCCTCATCACATCGTCACCGAACTCGCACATAGGGCGCATGGCCGACTGCATCGTCGAGATCGGGAATAACCAGTTCAAGGATGCGGATATTCCGCAGGACTTCGAGATCCGCCAGCTTACCGGTCAGTACCGGTCGGTGTCCGGCTCTTTTGCCCCTCTCGGGACGCTCTTTGAGACCGCCGCGCTGGTCTTCTCCGATGCAGTCGTCTCCGCTCTGATGGAAGTGAGGCACTGCACCATTGAGGAGATCAAGAGCCGCCTCGCCAACGTTCAGTAAACGGGAACTTGTCCCGGCACCCCCCCGGGTTTTTCTCTCTTGTTGCCGGAACCGGAAGAGCGCTTTTAAATCGCCTGCGGGCGATGAACGTTCCGACATGCCCGGAACCCGGCCGTGGACTGAGCGCCGGTGTATTTATATTATTAATCATTAAGATTAAAGGGGGTTTTTGTTTGAGAGAGTTACGCATACATGGCAGGGGGGGCCAGGGCTCCGTGACCGCCGCCGAGCTCATTGCTTTCGCAGCATTTGAAGGCGGCGTGTATGCCCAGGCGTTTCCGGCCTTCGGCGTAGAGCGACGGGGCGCCCCGGTTCAGGCCTTCGTCCGCTTCAGTGATGCAAAGATCCGGCTGCGCAGCCAGATCTACGAGCCCGACTACATCATTGTGCAGGACCCGACCCTGATCAAGGATGTAGATGTCTTCATGGGCATGAAGGCGGGCGGCATCGCCATCGTCAATACCGAGAAGCCCGACTTCGGTGCCCGGGTCCCGGAGGGCGTGAAGGTCTACACCATCGATGCGACCACCATCGCGCTCGAAGAACTGGGTGTGCCCATCACCAATACCACCTTGATGGGCGCTTTCGCCGCAGCCACCGGTGAGATACAACTGGAGCCGCTGGAGCACGCGCTGCGGAGCCGTTTCTCCGGGGCTCTGGCCGATAAAAACATCAAGGCGGCGGAGCGCGCATACGACCTGATCGGAGGTGCCGCGTAATGGCGTTGCGGGTCGGCTGCGTCGCGCCGCCGGGCAGGGCGCTCGAGAATAAGACCGGCGCCTGGCGGGTCTTCAAACCTACCTTTGAACCTGAGAAGTGCACGAAGTGCGGCATGTGCGCTATGGTATGCCCTGAAGGGTGCGTCCACGAGACGGAGGAGGGCACGTTCGAGCCGGACCTCGATTACTGCAAAGGTTGCGGCATCTGTGCAGAGGTCTGCCCGAAGAAATGCATCCGGATGGAGAAGGAGGAGAAATAATGCTTGAGTTTATGGAAGGGTCGCACGCGGTGGCCGAGATCGTGAAACGCTGTCGTCCGCAGGTGATTGCAGCGTATCCAATCACGCCGCAGACGCACATCGTCGAAGACCTTGCGCAGATGGTGGCGAACTGTGAGATCGATGCCGAATACATCACGGTCGAGAGCGAGTTCTCCGCCCTCTCCGCCTGCCTCGGTGCGAGCGCGGCCGGGTCCCGGGTCTACTCGGCCACGACCTCCCAGGGTCTCGCCCTGATGTTTGAGGTCTGCTTCAACGTGGCAGGGATGCGCCAGCCGATCGTGATGACGATTGCGAACCGCTCGCTCGGTGCGCCGCTCTCCATCTGGAACGACCAGCAGGACTCGATATCCCTGCGCGACTCCGGGTGGCTGCAGTTCTACGCGGAGGACAACCAGGAGGCTGCCGATCTCCATATGATTGCCTACCGGGTCTGCGAAGATCACGATATCCTCCTCCCTGCCTTCGTCTGTTTCGACGGGTTCATCCTCTCGCACACCTACGAACCGGTCTCCCTCCCCACCCAGGAAGAGGTGGACGCCTACCTGCCCGCTTTTAACCCGTATCAGCGGCTGGACGCCGAGGCGCCGCTGAGCTTCGGGATGTATGCGACGCCCGAGTATTACATGGAGTTCCGCTACGAGGTCGACCGGGCGATGCACCGTGCCGGAGAGGCGTTTGCGAAAGCAGGGCGTGCGTTCGGCGAGCAGTTCGGCAGGGACTACTCCGATCCTGTGGAGGGCTACCGCCTCGAGGATGCTGAGACCGTGCTCGTCGCCATGGGCTCCATCTGCGGCACCATCAAAGACGCCGTCGACGAGATGCGCGAGCACGGCCGGAAGGTGGGACTCTTGAAGATCCGGATGTTCCGGCCGTTCCCGGCCCGGGAGATTGCGGATGCGCTCGAGGGTGCCTCGACGGTGGCGGTGCTTGACCGGAACATCTCGCTCGGCTGCGGGGGAGCGGTCGGTACCGAAGTGAAAGCGGCGCTCCAGGGTTCCGGTGCGGCTGTATACGACTACATCATCGCCCTCGGCGGCCGCGATGTCCGGAAGCGGGACATCGCCGCGGTTGTCGACCTCGCAGAGAAGGGGAAAGGAGACATGTTCTATGGATTACGAACGGAGGTGCTCTGAATGGCTGAAGTAGAACAGGGGTGCGCGCTCTTCTCGGCGGGACACCGGGCGTGCGGAGGGTGCGGACCGGCACTTGCGGCCCGTCTCCTCCTCAAGGCGACCGGAAAGAACGTCATCATTGCCGCAGCGACGGGGTGCATGGAGGTCTTCTCCACGCCCTACCCGGAGACCGCGTGGGGAGTCCCCTGGATCCATTCGCTCTTCGAGAACCCTGCAGCGGTTGCATCGGGCATCGAGGCGTCGCTGAAGAGGCAGGGGCGCAGCGAGAAGGTCGTCTGCATCGGCGGCGACGGGGCAACGCTCGATATCGGCATGCTCTGCATCAGCGGCGCCTTCGAGCGCGGTCACGACATCACCTACGTCTGCTACGACAACGAGGCCTACATGAACACGGGCATCCAGCGGTCGGGTGCGACGCCCTACGGCGCGAGCACCACGACGAGCCCCGCGGGGAAGTGTTCTCCCGGTAACGTGCATCAGAAGAAGGACATGCCCGCGATCCTCGCCGCCCACGGTGCGCCGTACGTGGCAACCGCTTCGATCGCCTACCCGAACGACTTCGTCCAGAAAGTCGAGCGCGCGATCAACACCCCCGGGCCCTGTTACATCCAGGTGCACACCCCCTGCTGCACGGGGTGGGGCTTTGAGTCGGGGGAGACGCTCGCCATGGGAAAACTCGCCATCGAGACCGGTCTCTGGGTGAACTACGAAATGGTCGACGGCGCGGTAGAGAAGGTAAAGAAAGTGAAGCGAAAACCCGTCGAGGAGTACCTCTCAAAACAGAAGCGGTTCCGGCACCTCTTCAAGCCCGCCCGGCGGGACGATGAGATCGCAAAGATCCAGGCGATCGCCGATGCGAATGCCGAACGGTTCGGGATAGACATCAAGCGGAAAGAGCCTTCGGAGTAAACCGGGTCGGCGACGGGACCCCTTCACATTTTTTTTTGGTCGAGCCCGCACGAGGCTGGCCGTCTATCGGACGACCCCTTTTCCCGGGAGCCACCAGTAGTGCCGGTGTTTCATCGACGGTAACCTATAAATAGTTCCACTTCATTAGAACTATTTGTTATCCGATGTTACGTATGATATTATTCATCATACTATCGGAGAGCGGCCTCCCGGGCCGAAGCCGGGTGGGATTGATCGGGAAACCTTCTTCCGTTCTTCGCACCGCCGGTTGCTACAATCCGGTCCGCAGGCATTGTTGTCTGAACAATGAAGGCATGAGGCTGCCGCAGGAGGTGATATGACAAGACGCAGGTCGATCCATCCAGAACCGGGACCTCAAATGAGGTCCGAACCGTCCGGTCCTGGTGAGGGTGCCTATCTCCATAGGGTAATGGATTTGTTCCGGGGTCAATCACGATAAGGCCGACCGGATGAAAGATCTACTCCGGAACTGCTCTCGAATAATGAAGATTCCGTCGAATGCCGTGTTCTCCTCCGTTAAATGTCCGTCCATCCGGCCGGCCGCTTTTTTTCCGGCGTCCCGCGTGTCTGGCGAATCGATGAGTGTACAAACCTTAAAGCAGGTATATCTCCTGGATGTTTCGACCCGCCGATAGCGGTTGCGACGCTGTTTTTGTGATCGCACCCGACGGCCGCAATGTACCTCAGGAATTCGCTCATTTTAGAATCCGCACAGAACTCCCTCAACTCCCCGGCCGGCACAAAAGAGGTGGCAACGAGTACGAGATCATCGGTCTTCTCAAACTCCTGCCCGTCGGCCAGTCGTTCCCCCCCAAAACTTGCGATCTTCCAGAATCGGTGCTATCGCTCATGTTAGCGTCCGGCGACGATACGGTCTCCCGCGACGCCTTAACGGGAGTCGGCCGCACCCGGAATTCGGTAGTTTGACCTCCGGGAGCTTCTTCAGAACGTTACTTTAGCGAAGTACTGTGCCCGCATCGTCGGAGTTCGGGACCACCGACAGAAGGCCCGGGATCAGGCCGAAAGGATCGTCCAGATAAAGTACAGTCCGAAGAGCATCATGGCGATCCCGCTCGCCTGCACCACTCGTTTGTAATGGGGACCGAGCACGTTCGCTCCCCGTGAGACGGCAAGAGCAAGGAGCCCGAGCCAGGCGATGTCCGCACCGATGTGCCCGACGTAGAACGCGCCAAACGACGGGTGGAGTGCGAGAAACCCGACGCCGAACGTGAGCCACCAGACCCACCAGTAGGGGTTGCCGAGCGTGCAGGCCACCCCGAATGCAACCGGCATCCGGGCCTCTTCGTTCACGACGGCGACTTCTTCCGCGTGGAGAAACTGCCCGATACCGAGTGTGATGAGAACGCCCGATCCGAGGAGAGCGATGAAATCGATGTAGGGGACGTCGCGCACGCCGCAGGCTATGGCCGCGACCATGACGGCCTCGGGGATGCCGTGCCCTGCGACAAGCCCTGCAACGAACGGCGCCGGTCGCTGCGAACCGAGGCCGAGGACCGAGGCGGTCATGGGTCCGGGCGATGCGGCCCCGGAGAGCCCGATCAGGAACGACGCAACGATTATATCGATCATCCCCCGCCCCTCCGCCGCGAGAGGAGGAGAGGGAGGAGCATGGTGAGCGCGACCGCGAGCCATATGGTCCCGAACGTGGTGAGCAGGATCTCGCGGTCGGGGGTATAATAGCGGACCTCCACGCCCGTCGTCCGGTTCCAGGCGATCTCTGCGGTTCCGTTCGTCCCGGAGGAGACGACTCCTCCAGGGCTGATCATGCCGATAAGCGGGTTTCTTACGTCGAGCCCCTCGGGCAGGGTGACGGTTACGGCGTACGGGTCATCGAATGCCGCCACGAGGTGGTTGTTTCTCACGGGAGCCTGGTAGGTGACGGTGTAGTTCCCCTCCGGGAAGGTGATGACACCCCGGCCCGCATCCTTGTATTCAACCGGTCCCGAGGGGCCGAGCACTTCGATATCTTCGACCTGGAGCGGGACCCGTTCCCCCATCAGTCCCGGGGTCCAGAAGGCGTGCTCGCTCCCCGTAACCTCGACCGATGCTTCATAGGCGGTGCCGTCGGAGACCACCCGGAAGGCGGCCTCCCCGGCCGCAACCGGGGTGCTGACCAGGATCAGCGCAAGACAGAGAGCAATGACTGCAGGTCCGCGTCGATCTCGAGGGGAGGTTCGCATTGTCGTACCACTGTTTCAGGATCTTTTAAGAGATGCCCGGTCACCACGCAGACGATCCGCTCATCCTTATCGATCAGACCGAGTTCGGCGAGTTTCCGTATTCCGGCAACCGAAGCTGCAGAAGCGGGCTCGACGCCGATGCCCTCTTTTCTTGCGAGGTCCCGCTGCATGGCAAGGATCTCTTCGTCCGTCACGGCCGCCGCCGTCCCGCCGGTTGCGCGGATGGCGACAAGCGCTTTCTCCGCGTTTACCGGAGCGCCGATCCGGATTGCGGTCGCAACGGTCTCGGGGGCGGCTTCCGGGACCAGTACGTCGAGGTTTTGCTCTATCGCTTTCACCAGCGGCTGCGAGCCGGCCGCCTGGATGCCGGTCATCATCGGCAGACGGTCGATGAACCCGAGCGCCTCAAGTTCGCGGAGACCCTTGTAGACCGCGGAGATGTTGCCCGCGTTTCCGACGGGGAGGACCATCCGGTCGGGCACCTCGCCGCCGAGTTGGTCGACGGCCTCAAACCCGATCGTCTTCTGTCCCTCCAGACGGTAAGGATTGACCGAATTTAAGAGATAGATGCCCTGGCTGATGCAGAGCTCATGTACCATCTCGAGTGCCCGATCAAAGTTGCCGCGGATGGAGATGACCCGCGCGCCGTGCATAAGTGCCTGAGCGACCTTGCCGAGGGCGACCTTCCCCGCCGGCAGGAGGACGACGCAGGGGAGGTCGGCCTTCGCCGCGTAGGCGGCAAGGCTTGCCGAGGTGTTCCCGGTGCTCGCGCAGGCGACGCTGGTCATCCCGAGTTCGCGGGCCATGCTGACGCCCACGGTCATGCCGCGGTCCTTAAACGAGCCGGTCGGGTTCATCCCCTCATGCTTTGCGTAGAGTTCGGAGAGACCAAGTTCCTTACCGATCTTCGTTAAGTGGTAGAGCGGCGTGCCTCCTTCCTGGAGAGAGACCGGCTCGCCCCTGACCGGAAGAATCTCCCGGTAGCGCCAGACCGAGAGGGGGCGCCGGTTCCATTCATCCCGGGAGACGTCAATGCCGTCCAGGTCGTATTCGACGGTCAGCAGGTGTCCGCAACGGCTGCAGGTATAGATGATCTGGTCCGGCGTGTAAGTTGCACCACAGTGAACACAGACGAGACGGTACATAGAAAACCGTTGATCGCCCGAATACGTATAGATATGGTATCCCGGATCGGCGCCGGGTTCCGTCGACCGGTTCAACCGCGCCGCTCGCGCCGGACGCGGCAGATGAGCATGAAGAGGAGCCAGAGGACAATAGTGCCGGCGAGCGCAAGAAGCCTGAGGTCCTCGGACGATGCAGTGGTCACGAACGGTGCAATGAGCATTCCGGCCGCCGCCAGCACGAGAACGACGGCGAAGGCTGCCGGACGCACTTCGAGACCCCCCTGTGTCCGGATGCTGCCTGCTATCCGCCTCCGGGAGAAGGGGTAGAACCAGGCGATGCCGGCCCGGGTGCAGGTGTCCTCAACGAGGTGGAGGACGCACCCCGCAAAGAATGCACACCCGAAGGCGGGGAGGAGTGTCAGAGGTCCGCCGAGCCAGGTGAGGATGAGGGCCAGGTAGCCGGAGAGGATCAGGGAGGTCAGTCCGATGCCCGCGAACGAGTGGAGCAGCCCCCGGTGCCGGTGCCGGTAGCTCTTCCGGAGGAGCAGCGAGAATACAAGGGAGAGCGGGTAGTAGATGAGATACCTGATGGTATAGCCGAAGATTGGAAGCACCACGGCAAGGCCGTTTAAGACCTGCCCCCTCTTTCCTTTCAGTCCGCCGATCCTGCCGTTGAATATCGCTGCATCGACGGCGTCCGCGTCCGGTGCGAGCGATCCGACGAATACGCCGAAGAAAAGAACGGCAATCCTGACCGGGTCGAGGACGGGAGCCCAGGGAGCAATTACGAGTCCGGCCGTGGCGAGACTGAGAGATACGTGCTGGTCACCCCGCATGGACGATCTCTAGAGTTTAGAGAGCAATCTGTGATAAAGGTCGCTTCTGCGGTCTGAAAGTGAAGGGAGCCTGATCCGGGCCTCACGAACCGCCCCCGGGTCCAGTTCCATAATGAGGACTTCTTCGCCGGCCCCGCACCGGGCGATGACCGTGCCGTCCGGGTCGGCGCCGAGCGATCTCCCACAGTAAATCCCGCCCGGCCCGCCGGCCGTGTTGATCCCGGCCACGTAGTACCGGTTCTCGATGGCGCGTGCGGAAAGCAGGGTCTCCCAGTGGGAGAGCCGCGAGCAGGGCCATGCAGCCGGCACCAGCATGCACTCCGCCCCGGCGAGCGCGTAGATCCGGAAGAGTTCCGGGAACCGGAGGTCGTAGCAGACGGCAAGCCCGAACGTCATTCCGCCGACGGTGAAAGTTGCGATCCGGTCGCCTGCAGCGTAGTTGTCGTCTTCTCCATCGGGAGAGAAGAGGTGGATCTTTGCATAGGCAGCGAGGAGTTCGCCGCCTGCATCCAGCACGACGACGGTATTTCGGGGGAGGCGCCCCGGCACCGCTTCGACGATCGACCCTGCGACCGCGATATCGTTCTTTTGCGCCACATCCCGAAAGGCCGCCGCGAGCGGGCCGTCCACGGGCTCTCCGGCGGCGGGAGAGACCGTCGGGGACCAGCCGGTTACAAACTGTTCGGGAAAACAGATAAGCGATGCTCCGGCCGCCGCGGCCTCCCCGGCCATCCGGCCTGCCGCATCGAGCACCCTGGCCGGGCCGCCCCGACCGCCGGCAACCTGGGCGAGCGCTATCCTTGTCATCGCTGGGGCGACCGAATTTCGTCCCGGTCCCTGCAGGAGAGGATGAGCACGAAGGCGCCGAGGACGACGAGTGCGGCGAGTACCACCATGATATACGGGGCGAACGGGACCTCAACTGCGAATATCCGTGCTCCAATGAGGAGCCCGCCTGCAATGATGCAACTGCTGACGAGGACCGCCCCGAGAAATGTCCGGTCGGGTTTCATACGGAGCCTCCGGAGAGTATGGGGAATGCGGCCCGAAGCCCTACGATGATGAACTGGACTGCAATCGCGATGAGGAGCATGCCCATCAGCCGGTTGACGGCACGAAACTCCCGCTGGCCGATGCGCCGGACGATGAGATCGGATCGTTGCATCATGTAGTAGGTGATCCCGATCGCTGTGACAACGGCAAGCGGTACGACGGCGATTGCGGCGATGCCTATCAGCATCGCCTCGTTCATCAATACGATCACGGAGGCGATTGCGCCGGGCCCCGCAATCATCGGAATCGCAAGCGGCATGATGGCGATGTCGTCCGTGTCCTGTCCCCCGTACTTCTCGGTAGCGGTCATCTTGGCCCGCGAGGTCTTTGCGTAGACCATGTCCATGCCGATCCCGAAGAGAAGAAGACCGCCTGCGATACGAAATGCTTCGATGGAGATGCCGAAGAGTTGCAGAATCCATCCGCCCACGAACGTGAATATCAACAGGACGATCAGGGCGAACTGGCTTGCATCATGTGCGACCTTGAGTTTTGCCGGCCCGTCCATCGTGTTCGTGAGGGAGACGAAGATCAGGGTGGCTGCGAGCGGGTTCACTATGATGATGACTGAAGAGAAACAGAGCAGCGCAAAACTCAGAAAGTCCACCATTCGCGATCAGGTATATGACAGGTCCAATATTAGCCCTTGTGGTTTGCCGGTGGAACGGACGATCCGGCTTTGCAAAAATCTCCTCAAGAATGGTCTTCTCAGGCCGGATGGACCCAAATCCTGTTGACGCCCGAAGGCACATCCGGGCACGCTGTTTTTGCGTCGGAGACCCGGAAAAAAAGTATGCGTTTGGTCCCGCCGGCATCGGGCGGTCTACGGCTTCACTCGTAGATTACGGACTCGTCGATCTTTTTGTAGTCGACCAGTTCGCCGGGTGCGAAATGGATGCCGAGTTCGCGGGCGGCGCTCTCGGGAGAGTCTGATGCGTGGATCACGTTCCGCCCGATGTCGAGGGCGAAGTCGCCGCGGATGGAGCCCGGTGCAGCCTCGGCAGGATTTGTGGCGCCGATCATCCTGCGGACGACTGCGACGGCACCTTTCCCTTCCCAGGCCATCAGGAAGCAGGGGCCGCTCATGATGTAGGCCGCGAGACCCGGGAAGAAAGGCTTCTCCCGGTGCTCGCGGTACTGCTCAATAACCCGTTCTTCGGGAAGGAGTTCTAACCTGGCCCCTGCGAGTTTGAGTCCCCGGGCTTCAAACCGGGAGACGATCTCCCCGATGAGTCCGCGCTGGACGCCGTCCGGCTTGACCATCACAAAGGTGCGTTCCATACCGGTCACTCTTTGCCGCGGGCTTTGCGCCCCGCCGCGGTCCACTCGACGCGACGCGGCACCCGACCGAGTTTGTAGTTGTTCTGGCACTTCGTGCTGCAGAAGTAATAGATGGTCCCGTCTTTACGGACAAACATCTTGCCGGTGCCGGGTTCGAGCGTCTCTCCGCAGAAATTGCAGACGTATTTGTCAGCCATGTTTACCGCCTCGAGAGTTTCTTGGCTTCACGCTCGGTCTCGAGCAGCGAGAGGATGTCCCCCTCCCTGATAGGGCCCACCGTATTGCGGGTGATGATCCGCCCCTTGTTCGGGCCATCGAGGACCCGGCACTTCACCTGCTGGGCTTCGCCATGCATACCGGTCATGCCGATGATCTCGATAACTTCTGCGGGCGTTCCGTCGTTTGCCATTGCTCTTACTCCTCACGCTCTCAGTGCTGCAATCTGCTTTGCGATCTCGTCGACGAGGTCCTTCGCCTTGCCCGACTTGACGATAGCGGCGGCTGCCGAGCCGACTTCAAGGCCGCTCGCGGAGCCGATATCGTTCTGCTTCGTGATGTAGACGTACGGGATCTGCTTCTCTTCGCAGAGCGGCGGCAGATGCATTACAATCTCTTCAGGCTCAACGTCCGAACCGATGAGAACCAGCTGGGCGATGCTCCGCTCGACTGCTTTTGTTGCCTCGTTGGACCCTTTCTTCACCTTGCCGGTATCTCTTGCGATCTCAAGGGCTTCAAGGGCCTTATTCTGGATCTCTTCCGGAATCTCGAATTTTACGTATGCCTTTGCCATAACTCGCCTCTTTCGAGGGCAGATTTCTACTGCCCCGTCATCATTCATCAGTAGCGTAGCTGATCGAATGCGCTCTATTATGTCAATAGGAGGACTGATAAATGTTTGTCATTCGCCCTCATGCGACGAGGATACCGTTCGGCAGTTCCGGCGGCCGGAGATGTGTGTGCGGCTGCTTACGCTATCATGCAGGGATTCGGTAGATCTGGACCCCCCGGGCGTCGTAGATGAGTTCGAGCGTATCCGTCGGGATCGAGACATTATAGCGTTCGCGCTCTTCTGCACCCACGTAGAGGAGCGTGGCGTTGTATGCCCGCGCGAGGTCGACAGTTCGGGACGGTTGTTCATAGATAGCCCGCACGTCGGCGCTCCGCTCGCCTATGCGTCCTTCGTCCCCGCGCCACATGTACTCGTGGAACGGCATCCCGATGACGGCCGGTATCCCGGTGAACGACGAGACTCGTGAGTAGTAGGTGTAGTCCCCGCCCTCCGCCTCGACAATGATGTTGTCGCCGGGAAGATCCCGGAGGAACGTGATCGCCGCCGCATCTTCCGGATGCGAGCCCTCAAGGTACGCCGCCCCGTCCAGGGTATGGCTCCCGTAGCCGAAGTCGACGTTGATCGCGAAAGGTGCAACAAGGAGGAGCGCCGCGGCGAGAACCGGCAGTACCCATTTTGTCCCGGCAGGCATACGCCGACCTATTCCGGCGTTCCGGAGCCACTCCCCGACGACGGCAAGGCTTGCCGTTCCCATCAGGAACCAGGCGGGGAGATAGAACTTGAAGACCGTATTCATCCGGAAGTAGGTCTCCCCCATGTTGTCCACAAGGTAGACCAGTTCGGTGGCGAGGATAATCAGGAGCCCGAGGATGGCGAGCGTGTCGGCGGCCGAGAACCGGCGGCGGGCGAGGAGGTAGGCCAGCGGGACGGCGGCGATGGCCGCGGCCGGATAGCCGGCGAGCACGAACGGCACCGCGGCGAGCAGCAGGTAAGGGCGCTTTTTGATGTCCGGGACGCAGGAGGCGGTGAGGATCGCGAGGAAGAGTCCATGGACTAACAGGAACTCCACCGGATCGGAGGGCACCGGAACGATCCCGATCCCTTCGATACCGGGGCTGTTGAGTTGCAGGTAGAACGGGAGATATGTTGCGATGGCAAGCGGCGGCACCACAGCGAGCACCATCCAGGACCGCTCCCGGTCCGGTGAAAAGTTCCCGTAGCGCCGCCATACGAGGAGGCCGAAGACCAGCGTGACCGGGGCGTAGACCAGCACGTCCCAGGAGTTGAACCCGGGCATGGACCCAAGGGAGAGGGCGGCAAGCCCCGAGAGGATTACGCGCCCCCGCGCCGTGAGGGTCCCCCACCGCATGTAGGCAAATACGAGGAGGAAGAGCAGGAGCCCCTGGTTGAAGAAACTCATGACGTGCGGGTGTACGTCGCCCCAGAGCATCGAGAAGAGGGGATATTCGTTGATCGTGTTCGTGATCGTCCGGGTGCTCCCCCAGAGGACATCGAACCACGAATCTCCGATCGCGATGTGGTAAATCGCCGAAGGGTTGGGGAGGAAGAGCGCAAGCACCGGAAGCCAGCGATAGCGCTCAAGGAGGAGATGCCCGAGGGCGTAGAGCGAGACAGCGGCAAGACCGAGCACCGTCGGGAGGACAAGATTGAATGTTATCGTCGAAGGCACGCCGGCCGTAAGCCCGAGCGCTCCGCTCATCCAGTAACCGAGATAGTAGTAAACGTCGAGCGTTCCTCCCGCATACCAGGGGTCGAGCGGCGGGACGGCCGGCTGCCGCATGATCGACGCGAGGATTGCGTGGTCCATGAACTTCTCGGCGTAGGAGATGGTCGGGTTGATCCAGCGCACCTCAAGCATGAAGAGGAAAGGGACCAGGAAGGCGAGGTCCCAGGTGAGGCCAGATCGTAAGCGCTCTCGTGTGTAGAATCCCTGCGACCCTGCATAGGCGACTATGGCGAGGAACGGCAGGAGGGGGAGCCAGACCGGGAGGCCAAGTTGTCCACAGTACCAGGACCCGAGCGTGAAGAGGAGGACCGATACCGGGTATGCGACGGCGGCCGAGAGAGTGCCGAAGGTGCGGTCGAGTGCAGGCCAGGTGCCGAGGTGGAGCAGTTTGACAACCGCAAGCCAGAGCAGCACGGAGACAATCAGTTCACCTGCCAAACGTCTCCTCCTTCTCGATCTCCCTGGAAAAAGCCTTTCTTAAGAGGTCCATCGACCAATCGCCGAAGTAGTAGATCGATCCGACCCCGCCGACGAGCGTGACCAGATTCTTGACCAGGTGGTCGATGACGGCGATCAGTGTCGCCGTGGCGACCGGGGTTCCCGCGAGCCCGAGGGTCAGCGCGAGTGCGAGTTCATAGGTTCCCACCCCCCCCGGGGTGATCGGGACCGCCTTGACGAGGTTTCCGATGACGATTGCAAGGACGACGATGGCGAACGGGACTGACTCCCGAAACATCAGGACGACCGCGTAGCAGACCAGCACATCGACGAGCCATATGAGGAGCGAGGACCCGCCGAGGGTAAGAAGGGCCCGGGGATTGAGGGAGACCTGCTTCACCTCGTCGAGCATCCTCTGGATGGCAACGACGATCCGGTTCTCGGACTTCAGTCTGCCGGACCAGAGGAGCACGGCAAAGAAGACGCCGCCTGCGGCGAGGGGGACGATGATGACCGTGATGAACCAGTCGGGAACGTCGAGCACCGCGAGGACGAACGGGAGCGCGACGGCGCCGAGCACCGCGATCATTATGATATCGAAGACGCGCTCGACGACGATGGATGAGAACCCCTGCGAGTAGGTGGCGTCGTCCTCGTGCTTGAGGATGAGCATCCGCACAAGGTCGCCGAGGCGTGCGGGGATGATGAGGTTCGCCGTCTGGGAGACGAAGATGCAGGCGATCGAGAACCCGAGACTCTCTCTGATGTCAAGGCCGTTCAGGATGAACCGGTACCGGAACCCCCGGAGGACCCAGGCGACGACGCAGATCCCGACGGCGGCAAAGAGGAAGGGTATCACGGCGTGTTCGAGCGTCAGCAGGAGGTCGTCCCAGACGCGGTAGAGCATGTAGCCGACGATCCCGATCGCGATCAGGGTGGGAATGACGATCGCGCTAGCCTTTTTCCACATGGAGTCTCCACCAGAGGCGTAAGATCGCCGATCCCATCTCGACAACGTCTTTTCTGCGCACGGTCGTCCCCTCCCCCTGCCGCCACCTCACAGGAAGTTCTTTTATGCGATATTCGTTCTTCTGGGCCCGTATCAGCACTTCGGTGTCCCAGAACCAGTGGCCTGCGGTCACCGATGGAAGCAGGTCGAGGAGCCGGTCGCGCCGGAACGCTTTGAACCCGCACTGGTGGTCGTGGAGCGAGCTTCCGAGGATCGTCCTGACCAGCATGTTGTAGCCGCGGCTCGCGATCTCCCGGCCCCCGCTCCGGGTGATTACGCTTTCCGGGAGGAGACGGGAGCCCGTTGCGGCATCGTAGCCGTCGCGGACGGCGCCGACGAGTTCGGCGAGGTGCTGCATGTCGGTGGCAAGGTCGACGTCGTAGTAGCAGACGATTGACCCGTTTGCCCCGGAAAACGCACGATTGAGGGCCCGACCCCGCCCGAGCCGCTCGTCGGAATGAAGCAGGCGGACCCGGGGGTCGTTCGTTTCGTACGCTCTGACGAACTCGGCGCTCCCGTCGGTGCTCCCGTCCTCGGCGACGATCAGTTCGAACCTCTCCGGGGCTATCGACTCCAGTGCCTCAAGCGACCGCGGTATGGCGGTCTTGAGCGCCGTAAGGTCGTTATAGACCGGCAGGACGGCGCTCACCTCGATCTCACGCATTCGGGAACCTCGCGAGAACCCGCTTTGCCGCTTCCTGTCCGGCGACGACCGAGCCGTTCATGCTCCGCTCCGGGTAGTTCGGGGGGCTGAACATCCCGGCGAGGAAAAGGCCGTGCTCTTCGTAGGCAGGCAGGCGATTTCGGAGCCCGGTCGTGTAGACCGGGCCTGCATACCTATCGACAGCGAGCCGGTGCCAGTGCACCTCATCTTCGCTGACGGAAAATCGCCTGCAGAAATCCGTGAGCATCGACTGCTCGAAGCCTTCCGGGAGCCGGTCGGTGAAGTAGGACGCGAGGTAGATAAGATGTTCGCCGTACCACGCGAGCGGGGCGAAGTTGGTGTGCGAGACCACCGCACCATAGGGGGCCGCGTCCTTCATGTTCAGCCAGTATATGCCGCGGGTTACGTCCCGGTCGAGTGCGAGGGTCATGCAGGCGGCGCCCTGGTAAGGAATCGGGGTGATATCGAGTCCGGTGAGGTCCGAAGTCACCTGCAGCGGGAGTGTCGAGACGACGGCGTCGTAGGCCTCGTTGTCGACAAGCCAGCCGTCGCCGTTTGGCCGGATCTCCGTGACGGGGGAGTCGAGCATGATCGAGGCGCCCCGCTTCGCTGCTGCTTCTTCGAGTCGGGCGATGAGGTGTCGGAATCCCCCTTTCAGGTAGCCCAGGCGCTCGCCCCGGACACCCCGGTCGGATCGGATTGCGATGCGGGATATGAGCCAGGCCGCCGAGACTTCGCCCGCACGATCCCCGAATTTGCTCTTTAAGAGCGGTTCAAAGAACGAAGCGTAGAGGCCGGGACCGAGATGTTCCAGGATATATTCCTTTGCGGTGACGCCGTCGAGCGCTGAGACGTCGAGCCGCCGCGAGCGCAGGGTCAGCAGGCCGAGGCGGGCTTTCTCGGCGAGTGTGAGGTGGGGGTAGCGCAGGATCTCGGTCGGGGTGGTGAGCGGGTGGATGGTCCCGTCGACGTAGTAGCCGGTGGACCCTCGAAGCCATTCCAGCCGGTCGGTCAACTGCAGCGTATCGAATAGGCTGAGAAGGCTGGTATCACCGGCAAAACAATGGTGGTAATACTCTTCGATCCAGTAATCGTCAATCCGGTACGAACTGAGGCATCCTCCCGGAATGGGGCGTTTTTCGAAGAGATCTACCTGGTGTGTTTCGGCAAGTTCGAGAGCCGAGACAAGTCCGCACAACCCTCCCCCTACGACGCAGATCTTCATTGCTCATCACTATGTACTGAAAATTATAAGAACACTTTTGAAATATAAAGTATACAATGTCTTTATACATAAACGGCGATATTATTAACCAGTCCATATGAGGGTGTGAAGCTGAATGAGGGTCTTCTTTATAGGATTCGGTCAGGCTGGGGGCAAAATTGTCGATATGTTCATTGGACAGGACAAGCGGATGCAGACCCAGAATTTCAGGGGAATTGCAGTCAACACAGCACGTACCGACCTGATGGGGCTTAAAAATATCGAACTTAAAGATCGGCTCCTGATCGGGCAGACGGTGGTCAAAGGCCACGGCGTCGGGACCGATAACGTAACCGGTGCACGGGTGACTGCCGATGAGATCGACGCCATCATCAACGCGATCGACTCGAGGGGGACGCATGATGTCGATGCCTTCGTCATCATCGCCGGTCTCGGCGGCGGGACCGGTTCCGGGGGCTCGCCGGTTCTTGCCCGGCACCTGAAGCGCATCTACCGGGAACCGGTCTACGCGATCGGCATCCTTCCCGCTCCGGAGGAAGGCAGGCTCTACTCATACAATGCAGCCCGTTCCCTGAGCACCCTGGTGAACGAGGCGGATAATACCTTCATCTTCGACAACAGCGCCTGGAAGAACGAGGGAGAGAGCGTTAAAGACGCCTATAACCGGCTGAACGACGAGATCGTCCGCCGGTTCGGCGTGCTCTTCCGTGCGGGCGAGGTCGGTAAGGCGGGTGTCGGGGAGATGGTCGTGGACTCAAGCGAGGTCATCAACACCCTGCGCGGCGGCGGCATCAGCACCGTCGGATACGCCATCAGCGAGAAGGTCAGCCCGCGTACAAAGCAGAATCAGGGGCTCTTCTCCGGCCTGATGCGCAAGAAGGAGAAGACCGAAGAGGTGCTGACCGGGGAGGACAAGTCGGCGAAGATCATCGCTCTCGTCAGGCGTGCCATGCTCGGGCGTCTCACCCTGCCGTGCGATTACTCGACGGCGGAGCGGGGTTTGGTTCTTCTCGCGGGCCCGCCCGATGAGATGGACCGGAAGGGTGTGGAGAAGTCGAAGAGCTGGGTGGAGGAGAACATCGCAGGCGTCGAGGTGCGTGGCGGGGATTACCCGGTGCAGAGCGACTACGTCGCAGCTGTCGTGGTCCTTGCGACGATCGGGGACGCTCCCCGGATCACCGATCTCCTTGAGATTGCAAAGGCTACAAAGGAAGATGTCATCAAATCGAAGGAAAAGCGCTCGACTATGTTCGATGACGGCATTGAACCGCTGTTCGAGTGAGGGGGGCATTATGAAGGCGAACAGCGGCAAATGGATTGTTCTCCTGCTCGCACTCTTCTGTTTCGTGCAGGCTGTATCGGCATTCGACGTCAAGACCGAGACCGTTGACCCGTCGAGCGGCGCTCTCGAACCCGGTCAACAGGTGAGCGCGCGTTATGTGCTCACCTACGATATGATCACCTCCGACCTGAGCGATGAGACGTTCGAGCTCAGCACCGGGCTGCAAAATCCCTCCTGGGACATAACGGTCTACCACGACGGGGTTGGGACCCCAATCAAGAAGGCCGGGTATTACCCGGTCCTGTTGGAGTTCGAGATCGACTACGGTCAGGGTGATACCGAACTGGACATTAAGGTGCGTGGCACCGTCCCTTCGAGTGCGAGCGGAACGATTCTGGTGACCAAGATCGAGCACCTGCGGGATAAAGATGTGAAGGACACTCATTCCGTGACCCGGGACGTTGTGAGCGCGGGTCAGGTCGAGGATTCTCTCTCCGCCCAGCAGCAGCGCCTCAAGGACCTGAAGGCCGACATGGATGGAAAGGCCGGAGAGGGCGTGGACGTCTCTGCCGCACAGACCAAGTACAACGCCGCGAGCCAGGCGCTCACGAGCGCCGCGGCGGCAAGTCCGTCACAGGCAGCGGGTTACATCACCACCGCCACGAAGAATATAGACGAGGCGAAGTCGCTCCTCGATAGGGCATGGGCCGAGAAGGAGGTCTCGAACGCCGCCGCGACAATCGAGTCTCTCGACGGGATGATCACCTACTTCGTCGAGAACCGCTCGATGGCGAGCGACCCGCAGGTGGTCGCCATCATGACCAAGCGCGAGAGCTCCGTCCAGTTCTACTCCCAGGCAAAGGATGCCCTGAACGCGAACAACTACTCTCTCGCGCGTTCGAAGGCAGCCGATGGTCTGAATAAGGCGAACGAGGCCCTGACCGATGCAAACGCCCTCCGGGAGAAGCTCGGTGAGGGATTCAGCCTCGGCGGCAACCTCCTCCTCTACATCGGCATCGGGGTCGTCATCATCCTGATCGTTGTGGGTGTTGTGATCTACCGAAAGAGGACCGGCTGGGACGAACTCGGGTGACCCCGGCAACTAACTCCCCTCTTCTCCACACCAGCTTTTTTCGTCCGTATCCTGCCCCTCCCGGACCTTGAGTATTCGCGGGGCACCAGTGTCTCTGACTGGACGTTTTTCTTGCCGCCATAATCGATCCTCAGCCCGTACGGATGAACGGCATCCCTTGGGTCGAATGCATGTTCATCCTGCATATGGCAAGGGGGCTTGTAGGCCGGGGACGCCCAAACCGACGCCTGGGGGGGGAGGCGAAGTACTCTCACGCAAAGATTCGAGCACCGTGATCTTGTGCGAAATGCGGGAAATGGAACGTTTGAAACGCGAAAATTCCGGAGAGGTTTGAGGCGCGATCAAAGGGAAACCTGATGAAAAACAGTAACCGGGGCGGTCCCGGAATAAGGTATTTCATTGTCCCTTATTGTGCATCCTCGAAGGACGTAATCGATTTTTCATCGGATATCTCCATGACTGCCCTCGCCCCCCCACCAAGGGGGGACGGGGGAGGAGCGCCGCAGGTGCGGGAGGGGTGGGGTCGACAAGGCCGGAGAGTGGAGTGCGAGCGTAGCGAGCTTGAGAAACCTGGAGGATTTCGAGGGGGATTTTCCCCCTCCCGCAGGAGGGTATCCGTACGTCCTTCTGGAGATATATTCCGTGCAGTGGAACGTAGCGGCTATTCGCCTCCCGGGGGGCCGGGGGCAGTCATGACGATATCCGTAGCCCTGAAATCTCGCGATCTTCCGGGCTTCGGTCATGTGAGCGTCCGGCAACGATACGGTCTCCCGCGACGCCGTAACGGGAGTCAGCAGTACCCGGACCCCGGAATGCGGTAGTTTGACCTCCGGGGGCTTCCTACAGAGCCGTTGCTTGAGCGAAGTATCGGATCTCAAAAGAGCGTCGGCAGGGGGGCCGCCCTGCATCGGGTCTCAGGCGGTCGGCCCTCCGGGAACCTTCGAGAAGACCTCGATGTTTCTGCTCCCCGACTTCCCGTCCCGCAGGAAGTAATACTCGATCAGCCGATCCTTATTCTCTTCATACGAGAACCAGTAGTTCAGCCGGTAGGTCTCCTTAACGTAGCCGTCGAGGGTCGGATAGGTGTCGGCATCATGGGTGATCACGACGTCGTAATCGCCGCTGTAGATCGTCGATTCGCTTACCTTCTGACTGTAGTAACTGAGTTTCGAGGCGTTTTCACCCCGGTAATACCAGGGCAGCGGCCAATAATTCTCGGTCGCGATCGCTACCCGGTCCGCGGCATTGATCTCTCTAAAGACCTCCCGCAGGTCTTCGGAGTTCTGCACCTGCACGATAGGCTCGTTGATGTCTGCGGGGGTGAACGCCACATGGAACATCATGACGACCAGGAAGATGCTTGCCGCGACGGCGACGACCGCCTTCTTCGTGGTCATCGCATAGACCGCGACGAAGATCATGGGCAGGAGCTGGTGGAGGATCAGCCACGGCACCTTCTCGCCGATGTAGGCGTAGGCTGTCATTGAGAGCAGCATCCAGATGATGGCGAACCGTGCGAACTCCTTCTGCCGGTCTATCAGCCGGATCTCCCCGCCGCCCGAAAGGATCTCGCGGAGTCGGTCCCTCCAGCCCTGTGGCTGGATGGGGGGGGGGGCTGCAACCTCCGGGACCCCCTCTTCCGCCTCCTCGGCCCCTTCTCCATCCTCAGGGGTTCCTGCATGGCGGCTCTTCCGCTCTCTCCACTGAGAGACAAGGGCGGGGATGTTGATGAACTGGAAGACCCCGACTATGGCGAGGAGCAGGATCGGCAACTCGTAGAGGATGAAGAGCAGGATGTAGAAGTACGGCGGTCCTCCGAGGCGCTGCATCTGGTGCATGGCGGTCCAGTGCTCGATGGCCCGGAGCCACCAGTCCAGAACCATCTCCGGATGGGCGCCGAACGACGAATAGAAGACTGCCGCGATTCCGACTGCGAGGAGGACGCCGAGCGCGAGGTCCCGGACCCAGCGGGTCGGAAGGCGAACCTTTCCTGTCCAGACCAGGTAAAGGAGGTATGCTCCGAAGATCAGGATGACTATCGGCATGTTCTCCATCGTGGACATCCCGAGGCCGACCGCCGCCCCGGCAAGGAGTGCATACCGCGTCTTCTGCCGCTCGAAGTAGTAGAGAAGGGCGATGAGGAGCACCATCGTGAAGAAGATGATGAAGGGATCGTCCCGGAGGAACCGTGAGAAGTAGACCATGTTCGGCGATACGGCGAGGAAAAGCGCCGCTACCAGGGTCTGCTTCTTATCGAGGTAGCCGAGTCTGTAGATCGGGTAGAGCAGCGGGACGAGCAGGGTGCCGAGCAGCGCCGGGATGAGCCTTCCTACAAGGTCGGAATCCCCGAAGAGCGCGAACATCCCGGCCGTGACGTAGTAGCGCAGCGGCCCGTGGTACATGGGATCGTAGATATAGGTCCCTTCGGTCAGGAGTTTATAGGAGAACCACGCGTGAATAGCCTCATCGTGATGAAAAAGCTTTAAGTCGAGAGTGTAAAAGCGAAGAATAATTGCGGCCAGAAATATGAGGAGGAAAATCCCCTCGAATGAGAGTCGTTCACGGATTCGGGCCGTGACCACGGCGGTCTTCACGCCGCTCCCACCTCAACTCTCCAGCACAATTTCGATGCCGATGTCCTTTGGAACCTGGATACGCATTAACTGGCGCAGTGCGCGCTCGTCGGCGTCAATGTCAATGAGCCTCTTGTGCACCCGCATCTGCCAGCGGTCCCATGTTGCGGTACCTTCGCCGTCAGGGCTTTTCCTGGTGGGCACGACGAGTTTCTTCGTGGGCAGCGGAATTGGGCCTGCCAGATTGACGCCGGTACGCTCTGCTATTTCTTTGATCCTATCACAGACCATCTCGATCTTTTCAAAATCGGTTCCGGAAAGACGTATTCTGGCCTTCTGCATATCTACCACCAAAAAATTATGGGTACCTTCTTATCTCATCTGCTTGGGCGTGATGTCGATGCACACGCCTGCGGCAATGGTGGAGCCCATATCACGAACGGCGAACCGTCCAAGCTGCGGGATAACCTTGACCTTCTCGATGACCATGGCTTGGGTCGGCTTGATCTTGACGATCGCGGCATCGCCGGTCTTGAGGAACGTGGGGTTCTCTTCCTTGACCTGACCCGTGCGGGGGTCGAGTTTTTTCTGGAGTTCGACGAAGGTGCACGCAACCTGAGCGGTGTGGCAGTGGAAGACCGGGGTGTAACCGACTGTCAGGGCGCTCGGGTGGTGGAGCACGACAACCTGTGCGATGAACTCGTCTGCGACGGTCGGCGGCACATCGGCGGGACCGCAGACATCGCCGCGGCGGATGTCCCCTTTGCCGATGCCACGGACGTTGAACCCGACGTTGTCGCCCGGGAGCGCCTGCGGGATCTCCTCATGGTGCATCTCGATGGACTTGACTTCACCCTCCTTGTTCGCGGGCATGAAGCTGACCTTCATCCCCTTCTTCATGATACCGGTCTCGACACGGCCGACGGGCACCGTTCCGATACCGGAGATGGAGTAGACATCCTGGATCGGGAGACGCATGGGCAGGGTTGTGGGCTTCTCGGGTTCCTTAAGCGCGTTGAGCGCATCGAGCACCGTCGGTCCCTTGTACCATGGGGTATTTGCACTGGGCTTCGAGATGTTGTCGCCGACGAACGAACTGATCGGGATGAAGCTGATGCTGTCGGGCTTGTAACCGACAATCTTGAGCAACTGGGATAACTGCTCCTTAACCTCGTTGAAACGCTTCTCGTCGTACTTGACGGCGTCCATCTTGTTGATGCCGATGATCAACTGGTTGATGCCGAGTGTGCGGGAAAGGAAGACGTGCTCCTTGGTCTGCTCCATCACACCGTCGGGTGCGGCGACGATCAACAGTGCGGCGTCTGCCTGGGATGCTCCCGTGATCATATTCTTGACGAAGTCACGGTGTCCGGGGCAGTCCACGACGGTGAAATAGAACTTGTCGGTATCGAACCGCTTGTGGGCGATATCGATGGTGATACCACGCTCACGCTCTTCCTTGAGGCTGTCCATAACCCAGGCGAACTCGAATGAGCCCTTACCCTTGGCTTCAGCCTCCTTTCTGTACGTCTCGATGATGTGGGGCGGTACGGCTCCCGTCTCAAAGAGCAGCCGGCCGACGGTAGTAGACTTCCCGTGGTCGATGTGTCCGATTACTGCTAAATTCATGTGGGGCTTTTCAACTGCCATGATATATCCTCCACTCAAATAGGTCTGTCAGCTCAAACAGCCTGCTTATGCGAGTAACTTATACGTATGACGTTCTCCATATAAAGCATTTCTATCCACGTGACGAGCGTGCATTCCCTGAAAATCCCGGGTAATCGACAGAATCTTATTCTCCGGAAATCTACGTTCTTCATACCATGAAGACACTTGAGTTTCACCGCGATGATTGCCCGGATCGCGTAACGGTTGCCTGCGCAGGCCGTGAAGTCTCGGTATACTCTTACTGCGGCTATTGTCGACACTGTGCGGGTGTCCGGGTGGGCAGGCGGACGATTCCGACGCCCCAGCGTCAGGCCCTCTCGGGCGTGAGGCAGGGCGCCGGCCTCGATGAGAATCTGCTGAATGCCGCCCTTATGTTCAATACCCTCGTCCGGGACGGCGCTGCCGTCGAGTGCGAGGACGACGCGGGCGCAGGGTTCTCTTCGATGTATCGGTATTAGACTCGGTGGGGTCTCCCTTCCCGGGTTTTTCAGTCTTCAGCCGCCTTTTCTTTCGGCCCAAACTTTTTGCGGATCTCCTCCGCGAACTTATCGTATCCGATCTCGTCCATCTGGTCGGCGAGGAGCCGGTCGCTCCAGGCGCTGCGGTAGACCCAGTAGACGATACGGTCGATCACTTCGACGACCTCCTCCTCGGTCTCGACGGTGATAAGTTCCCTGCCCACAGCGGGATTGGCTCCGCGCCGGCCGCCGACCGTGATCTGGTAGTGATCATACTCGGACTTCAGGAGCTCGTACGGACAGGAGTGAATGCAGATGCCGCACTGGACGCATTTGCTCTCATCGAGGACGGATATGCCATTTTTCAACGCAATGGCGCACTGTCTGCAGTATTTCGCGCAGGTGCCGCACCCCGTGCAGAGTCCGGGTATGCGCAGCGGCCGGATCCTGCCGATGATTCCGATGTCGTTTAAGAGCGGGCTGTTGCACATGTAGGTGCATCCGGATATGGCGATGCGGAGCCGTATCGGGAGTTCTTTTCCAAAAACCCGTTCATCGACCTTGCGCGCAAGGTCGATCGTCTCGCAGTTGGCGTACTTGCACCGCTCCGTGCCCGGGCAGGCCATGATGTTCACCACTTCGTTCTGCTCTGCCCCGAGGGGCGTCCCGTTCTTTTCGAGGGCTTTCGCGATCTTCTCGAAATTTTCGGGGCTCACGTGCGGGATCTCCGCCGTCTGACGCATGGTAAGATGGAGCGAACCATCTCCATATTTCTCACTGAGTTTTGCGAGCTGCTTGACCTGAGCCGCGGAGAGGACTCCTGCCGGAATCCGCACCCGTATCGTTGCGTAGTCTGCGTTCCGCTCGGTGATGATCCCTCCCCGGCTGTAGAGGGAATAGTCTTTCATCATTCTACATTAGTAGCGGTCACCGGGATAAAAAAGGTGCTTACAGGAGGGCAAGGAGGAGGATGATCCCCGCCCGGGTGATCTCGTTTGTGGCACCGACGACGTCGCCGTTGACGCCGCCAAAGATGCGCCGGGAGAGCGTGAGCGTCAGGACGACGATGACGGCTGTGACCACGAGAGCAAGCGCGACGCTCGCCCGGGAGAGCGGCAGCAGGAAGAGCGGTAGCGCGAGCAGGGTTGCCGGAATCAGAAACCACGGTTTTGCGAACCCATGGAGGTAGGAGTGAATACCCTCCCGGAACGGAACGCCGAGCGTGGTGAGGTAGGACATCGCGACTTTCGCGCAGACCTCGGCGGTGAGAATGGCTGCCGGGAGGTTCGCCGTGCTCTGGAGCCCGGCGAACGCAAGGAGGGTGACGACGATCCCCGCCGCGACGGCACCGGCTCCCGTGGTCCGGTCGGTCATGGCCGCGACCCTTTTCTCCCGGCTCCCGTGGGCCATGAGCCCGTCGCCGAAGTCCAGCAGGCCGTCGAAGTGGTTGCACCCGGAAAGAACCAGCACCGCCGCAAGGGCGACCGCCGCGCCCACCGTCGGGGATGTTATCCAGTAGGCGACACCGGCCGCTATCCCGCCGATGACGTAACCGGCAAGCGGGTAGAGGTAGGAGCGGCGGGCGAAATACTCGAAATCAACCGGCTTTCCCAGGGGAAGCGAGGTGCAGAACTGCAGAAGGGCGACGACGGACTTCACATCGACCCCATCGACTCGCTATAAAGGCGCGACGTGCAGCCCGCGATCAGCCCGGCAACGGCGTCGTCGAGGAACGGCCCGAGGCTGCCTAATATTCCCGGTTTCTTCTGGTCGTAACGGGTGAACTCGAACCGCGCGTAGGTCCCCCCGATCACTTCGGCAATGGCCATCCCGATGATCTCGTCGGAGAGCAGAAAGACCGGGTCATCGGCAATCTCGGAGTCCTTCCGTTTCAGGTAGAGTTCATCCTCAAGCAGGATGGCGCCGAGGAGCAGCGACGATATGTTGGGGTCCTGAAGCGCCTTCCCAATCATCTCGCCCAGCCGCTTCGCGGCCTCTTCCACCCCGATCCCGTGAGGGACATAGAGTTCCATTGCAGAGGCGACGATATTGCCCCTTGTGATACCCTTCTCCTCCAGCCTGCGCTCGATCTCGAACATTGTTCATTTGTTGAACCCCGCAGGTATTTCCGCGTTTCGAACAGCGCTGGGCTGAAGGGCCAGCGCTCGAGAAAACGCGAAGCGTTTTCGAGTAATACCGGGCCGAAGGGCCGGTATTG
>DAYL01000033.1:52715-83432 GCA_002508705.1 Methanoculleus sp. UBA374
ATTGGAGCACCTCCTGGGTGCGATTGACTCCTAGCCGGAAAACGTTCGACAATTCCGCACCCCGTCGGCCGTTCCCCTCAAAAATCCGCCGCCCCCGGTCGGGCTACGAACCGCAACCTCTTCTATTCCCGGCGCCCATCCTGTACTATGTCTAATCGGTTCCTCTCAGAAGACCCCGGGGTCCGGCCGCACCGCCCGATGATGGCCCTCGTCCTCGGCAACACCATGCTCTCCACCGTCCCCGGCGTCTCGGGTGCCGGGGCGACCCCGGAAAAGACCCTTCTCACGCCGGTTCTCGATGCGGAACTCGTCACGACCGGCGCGATCACGAGCATATCCGCCCGGCCGGACACGCCCACCGGGTGCCCGACGCCGGCGACCATCACCCGGTCCATGATGGAACTGACCGATCTATCCCCCGTCCTCATCAACGCCGGGCTCGCTCACACCCCCACCGTCCCCTGCCTGGATGTCTACGGAAGCCCAGGCGGCGACCCGCGAAAGGAGGACGCGGTGCCGCACGCAGCGCTCCTCTTCGAGCGGGGCGAAGCGGTCGGCAGGCTTCTCTCGCACTACAGCGACTTTTTGATGCTCGGGGAATGCGTTCCCGGCGGGACGACAACTGCACTCTGCGTCCTCCGGGCGCTCGGTTACGACGTCTCGGTCAGCAGCGCCTTCGTCAAGAACCCGATGGACCTGAAAGAGACCATCTGCAGGGATGTGCTCGCCCGGATCGGTGCGACCGGCGCACGAGGTCCCCTCGACATCCTCCGCGCCGCAGGCGACCCCATGATGCCGGTGGCGGCAGGGATCGCGAGTGCATACTCCGGCGAGATCTTCTTTGCCGGCGGGACGCAGATGCTTGCCGTCGCGGCCGTCTTAAAAGCGCTCGGGAAAAGGATGCCGCGTCTCGCGACGACCGTCTACGTCAGGGATGACCCCTCCGCCGGGTTTGTCCGGTCGGTTGCCGACGTCGGGACCACGGCGTACTTCGTCGATCCGAACTTCGCCGGCATCGGGCACGTCGGGCTTGCCCGCTACTGCATCGGTGAGGCCAAGGAGGGAATGGGGGCCGGCGGGGCACTGACGCTCGCCTACCTCATGGGGCACAGCCCGGAGGAGATCACCCGAAAAGTCTTCGATTTCATTCAGAAGTATGCCTGAGGGAAGGACTATACCTTTTTACCATCCACCTATATACAATGCTTCCACTCTATGTGGTCAACAATCACGGGCAGTTCAACCACCTGATCCTCCGGACGCTTCGTGATATGGATATTGAGGCCGTCATGATCTCAAACGAGACGCCGCCTGCAGAGGTCGCCCGGGGCTGCCGGGGCATCATCCTCGGCGGCGGTCCGACCCTGGACCGTGCGGGGTTCGCTCCTCTCTACCTTGACCTCGGTCTTCCGGTCCTCGGTATCTGTCTTGGGCTGCACATCATGGCGACGGCACGCGGGGGAGCCGTTCGCCGGGGCGCAAGCGGCGGGTTTGGTGCGGTCGAAGTCGATGTACTCAAACAAAACAGTCTTCTCCAGGGATACCCCGACCGGATTCACGTATGGGCGTCGCATGCAGACGAGGTCTCGACGGTTCCGGAAGGGTTTGTCCGGCTTGCGGAGTCGGCCATCTGCAGCGTGGAGGCGATGGCGTCTCCCGATGAACGTCTCTACGGCGTCCAGTGGCACCCGGAAGTCAGTCATACCGTCAACGGACGGCTTCTCTTTGAGAATTTTGATCGGTTATGCTCGGAATAGACGACGTTGCGAGCCGGGTTGGGTCCATCGGATTTCATTGCCAAGAGTGTGGTGCCTGTTGCCGGCGGGTTGCGGAAGACTCAAACCTCGTGCTGGTGAGCCCTGCCGAGGTCCGGGCAATCATGGCGGCGACCGGGATGGTCTGGGATGAAGTCGCCGAACCGTATCCCGACTTCATCGATGCCGAAAACGGCGGAGAGTACACCCTCGCCTGGTGTATCCGGCGCACGGCCGATGCCTGCAGGTTTCTCCGCGACGGCCAGTGCTCCATCTATGCCCATCGCCCCTGGATCTGCCGCACCTACCCGTTTATGCTGGCGGACGACGACCTGCTGGTCTCGGAGTGTCCCGGCCTCGGCGCGCCCCTCTCCACCCGCGATGCGCACGCTCTCGGCGCCGACCTCTGCAGGCGGCGGGCTGCCGAGGAGGCGGAGGAGACCGGTCTATGTGCCGTCTACCGGGAAGCGCGGGTGCCGCCGGGGCGGCGCGCCGTGATCGACAGCGAAGGCGTAAAGGTGCTCCATGGCTGAGATCCGCCTCGTCGGGACGGCCCATGTCTCGCAGAAGAGCGTTGAAGAGGTCCGGGCCGCAATCGAGGAGTTCCAGCCCGACATCGTCGGCGTCGAACTCGACCGGGGCAGGTATATCGCTCTCACGGAGGAGGTGGCCGAGCCGTCGGTCATGGAGATCCTGAAGGGCGGGAACTTCGGCCAGCTCCTGGTCCAGTGGGTGCTCACCTTCATCCAGCAGCGGATCGGCGCCGAGACCGGGGTGAAGCCCGGCTCGGAGATGCTGGCGGCCATTGAGGAGGCTAGGACGCATCAAAAGCCCGTGGCGTTCATCGACCGGGATATCCGGATCACGCTCGGGCGGTTCTGGGGAAAGATGGGGATCTGGGAGAAGATCAAGTTCATCGGTGCCCTGATGTATTCGCTTGTGAGTGTCGAGGGCGAGAAGGTCGACATCGACGAGCTCATGAATCAGGACGTGGTGAGCGCCGCGATGGAGGAGTTCCGGAAGTTCTCGCCCCGGGGCGCCGGGGCCCTGATCGACGAGCGGGATGCATACCTCGCTCACCAGATCCTGATGCTCGGGAGCCGGTATGAACGGGTGCTTGCGGTCGTCGGCGCCGGGCATATCCAGGGGGTGCAGCGCTATCTCGACGCACCGGAGACGCTGCCGCCACTCCCGTCCCTGACCGCCGAAGTGAAGGGCCTGCCGTGGGCGAAGATCCTCGGCTCGGCCGTCACCGTCCTCTTCATTCTCCTGATAGCCGCCATAGCCTTCTCGGGCGTCGGGCTCGAGGTCCTGCTGGCCGCCCTCCTCTACTGGGTCCTGATCACCGGCGCGTTAAGCGCCGTATTCACGCTGCTCGCCGGCGGGCATCCGCTCTCGGCCGCGACGGCGTTCGGCGTCTCCTGGATGACATCGCTTAACCCGCTGCTTGCGGCGGGATGGTTCGCCGCCGCCGTTGAAGCGAAGATCCGCAAGCCCACCGTCGGAGAGTTGCAGCAGATCATTGCGGCCGAGACCTTCTCGGAGATGCGGAAGATCCCGCTCTTCCGGGTGGTCTTCGTCGCCGCGCTCGCGAACGTCGGGTGCACGATCGGGGTCATCGCCTACTTCACGTTCATCTTTCCGATCCTTGGGATCGATCTGACCGAGGTCGTCACCACAGGCTTTTCCAATATGCTGCAGATGCTGCAGAGCCTCTTCTAAGGCCGCCCCTCATCTTTTTCCCCAAGGTATTTAGGCCTGGAGTGCGCATTCTCGTTGCATGAGTCCGATTGGTGGAACGGTTAATCTTGGTGTCACCGTGATACGGAGCAGGCACAGCGTGCGGAAGTACAAGGACAGCCCCGTCGAGGAGAAGATCATCAAGGACGCCCTCGACTGTGCACGCCTTGCTCCGACGGCGAAAAACGAGCAGCCCTGGCTCTTCGGGACCGTCAGGAAACGCGAGACGCTGAAGGCAATCGCGGACCTGACCGATAACGCCAGGTTCATCGCCGATGCACCCGTCTGCTTCGCCGTCTTTGGGAAACGGGCTGAAAAATACTATCTTGAGGACTGCTGTGCAGCGACGATGCAGCTCATCCTCGCGCTCCAGGCGTGGGGGGTCGCGTCCTGCTGGGTCGCGGGGGATAAGAAGGACTACGTAGAGGATGTCCGGACACTCCTCAACGTCCCGGAGGATTACACGCTTGTCTCTCTCGTTCCTGCGGGATACCCCGAGGAGATCTTGATTGCAAAGAAAAAGACCCTCGATGAGGTCACGTTCTTCGAGCGCTATGAGGAAGAGGAGTGACCGGATAAACGAAAACCTTTTTTTACCGCGCTTTTCCGTGCCGCTCTGCTTTGCCGGGCCGTGAGGGCAACAGTGCTCCCCGTCCCCGATTTTGACCTCGTCTCTTCCGGAAACGGTGTGCCGATCAGGTGGGTGGCCTGCGACTTCCGGGTAGCGTCTCTCCGTGAGTATCTTCCGATCTTTGCCGGTCAGCGGCGGGTACAGAGCGGAAGAACGTCCGGTTGCACGCGGATCATGCGCATTGTGTCCGCACGGGGGATCTTTGACTTTGGGTACTCATGTTCATGAGGCGTGCTGCATAAATAGAAAAATTTATATTTGTAGGAAAGCAACTTCCTTCCGATGAATGGCAAAAGCGACTTATGGATGTTCCGGAGGGCCGGGGTATGATTGATTCCGGCGCTACGGCGTTTATCCTCGTCTGTACGGCACTGGTCATGCTGATGACACCGGGAGTGGGACTCTTCTACGGCGGGCTTGTGCGGCGGAAGAATCTCATCTCCATGATAGCGCTGGCGTTCATCGCATTTGCTCTCGTCAGCATCCAGTGGGTTCTCTTCGGATACAGTCTTGCTTTCGGCTCCGATATTCACGGAGTGATTGGAGGTCTGGAGTATGCGCTCCTGCAGGGTGTCGGGATGGAAGGCGACGGCATTCCTGACCTGCTCTTCATGGTCTTCCAGATGGTCTTTGCGGGCCTCACGCTCGCAATCGTAACGTCCGGCGTTGCGGAGCGGATAAAGATCAGTTCGTTCGTCGTCTTCGCCCTGCTCTGGACAACGCTGGTCTATGACCCGCTTGCTCACTGGGCGTGGGGCGGCGGATGGGCGGCGAGCATGGGCGCGCTCGACTTCGCCGGCGGCACGGTCGTCCACATAAGTTCCGGCTTCTCGGCACTGGCACTCGCGCTTGTCATCGGGAAACGTCTCGGGTTCGGCTCCCAGGAGATGGCGCCGAGCAACATCCCGCTGGTCCTCCTCGGTGGCGCGCTCCTCTGGTTCGGGTGGTTCGGGTTCAACGCCGGCAGCGCTCTTGCTGCGGACGGTCTGGCGGCAAGCGCGTTCGTCGCAACAAACGTCGCCGCCGCTGCCGGGGCTCTCTCCTGGCTCTGCGCCGCCTGGATCCGCGGCAGACCGGGTTCGGTCGGGATCATCAGCGGCGCCATCGCCGGTCTCGTCGCCATCACGCCGGCAGCCGGGTTTGTCGACCCCATGGCCGCTATCCCTATCGGAGCCGCTGCAGGTCTCGTCTGCTACGGCGCACTCCTCTTCCGGGTCCGCCACGGCTGGGATGAGAGTCTCGATGCGTGGGCGATTCACGGCGTGGGAGGCATCTTCGGCGCTCTCGCAACCGGGGTCTTTGCGGTTGCGGTAATAGGTGGTGTGGACGGTCTTCTCTACGGGAACCCTGGTCAACTCCTGATCCAGGCCGTGGATGTGGCTGTGGTCGTGGCCTACGCGTTCGGCGTGACCTACATCCTTGCAAAGGTTATCGATGCGGTGATGGGTCTGCGCGTCACCGAAGAGGAAGAGTATGTCGGACTGGATATCGCCCAGCACGGTGAGTCCGTACGGGTATGAGGAGGTGTTGTCGATGAAGATGGTTACTGCAGTCATCAGGCCCGAGAAGTTCGACCCCGTGAGAGCGGCGCTCGAAGCGGACGGCATCAACGGGATGACCGTGAGCGAAGTCATGGGACGGGGAGCACAGAAAGGCATCTCTCTCCAGTTCAGGGGAAAGACGATGCCGGTCGAACTCATCCCGAAGGTGAAGATCGAGATGGTCGTTCCGGATGCCGATGTCGACAGGGTCCTCCGGATCGTCCGGGAGCACGGTCGGACCGGGAAACCGGGCGACGGCAGGATCTTTGTCCTGCCTGTCGAGAGCATCTGCAGGGTGCGGACGGATCAGAGCGATCCGTCCGACCCGTAAACGTTTTTGGCCGGTGTCCCGGCCCCACAACCCTTTGCTGCCGCCGTTACTCTGCAAAGTGCGGCAGGACCTCGTTTGTGTAGAACTCCATGAACTCCCGTTGCCGGTTTCCGATCTGGTGGACGCAGACGTGATCGAATCCCATCTTGATGCACTCCTCGATCTTTCTGATCTGCGCCTCCGGGTCGGGGCCGGCGGGCACGTGCTTCGCCACCTCCTCCGGTGTTGTCATCGTTGCCAGCTGTTCGTAGTGGGTCGGCGTGGGGAGGAGCCTGTTGAGTTCTCCGGAGTTCGCGGAGATCGGCCACCGCTCGTAGGCCGTCCTCTGTCCTTCCTCCTCGCTCTCCGCCCAGCAGACCGAGACTTCCACGTATGAGGGCTTATCGCCGCCCCCCGAGTCGCGGAAGGCGACAAGGGTCTCTTCTGCGCTGGCGCCCGGGTTGATGAACCCGTCGCCGACCCGTGCTGCCAGGGATGCGCTGATCGGACCCTCGGATGCTATGTAAATCGGGGGGACCTTTTCCGGGAGCGAAAATATCTGCGCGTTCTCCAGAGTATAGAAAGAGCCGTAGTAATCCTGCATGCCCCCCTTCCAGAGCATCCTGATTACCTCCACCGCCTCCTCAAGCATCTCTATCCGGACCGGCGCCGGAGGCCAGCGGTCGCCGAAGACGTGCTCATTGAGGTTTTCACCCGATCCAAGGCCCAGGATAAACCGCCCGGGCATCATCCCGGCGGCGGTTGCGGCAGCCTGGGCGATGATGCCGGGGTGTATCCGCATCGTCGGGCAGGTGACGCCCGTCACCAGCCGGAGGTCCGCCGTCACCTGAGAGATCCCGCCGAGGACTCCCCAGACGAACGGGCTCTGTCCCTGCCGGTTCGTCCAGGGGTGGTAGTGATCCGATATCATGGCAAACGCAAAGCCTGCATCTTCCGCCTGACGGGCGTTGCAGACCAGATCAAGGGGTTCGTGCTCCTCGCATGCCAGTTTATAGCCTATTTCGACCATCCGTCATCACATCCGTGCCGGCCCCACGTGGGCGCGGGCTACCTCACGCATCCCGGTTCATATAGATTTCCCCCGGCCGATACCCGATAAATACGATCCTTGCCATACACTACAGTATGGCAACGCCTACTCTCCAGGTGGCGCTCGATCTCCTTGAGCTTGATCGTGCGGTAGAGATCGCCGACGAAGCGGTCCGTGGTGGTGCGGACTGGATTGAAGTTGGAACCCCCCTGATCAAGAGCGAGGGGATGCGGGCCGTACGGGTGCTCCGGGAGCGTTTCCCCGGGCACGAGATCGTGGCGGACATGAAGATCGCCGATACCGGGGCCGTCGAGGTGGAGATGGCGGCGAAGTCCGGCGCCGGCATCGTCTGCATCCTCGCCGATGCCGACGATACCGTGATCGCCGAAGCGGTTCGTTCGGGCCGTAAGTACGGCGTCCGGATCATGGCTGACCTGATCAACGTTCTGGACCCGGTCTCCCGCTCCCGTGAACTTGCGGGACTCGGCGTCGACTACATCAACGCTCACGTAGGCATCGACCAGCAGATGATCGGCCGGTCGTCGCTCGACCTCCTCGGCCGTCTTGCCGGGGAGGCGAGCGTCCCGATAGCCGTTGCAGGGGGGCTCGACGCAGAGACCGCGTCCGCAGCCGTCGCCGCCGGAGCCTCGATCGTCATCGTCGGCGGAAACATCATCAAGGCTGCCGACGTTACCGGAGCGGCGGGGAGGGTCCGGGAGGCGATCGACCGGCCCGAGGTCCTGCCGCGGGAGGAAGAGAGCCCGGACGCCGTCATCCGCCGCCTCTTTGATGTGGTCTCCGCACCGAACGTCACCGACGCCATGCACCGGCAGGGGGCGATGGCGGGCCTCGTCTCCATCTGCGGCCGGGTGAAAGCGGTCGGCCGGGCGGTGACGGTCCGGACACTCGCCGGAGACTGGGCAAAACCCGTCGAGGCGATCGACGTCGCCGGGCCGGGAGACGTCCTCGTCATCAGTAACGACGGACGGACGGACGTCGCGCCCTGGGGTGAACTCGCCACGCATTCCGCGAAAAACCGGGGGGTCGCCGGCATCGTGATCGACGGGGCGGTCCGGGACGTGGACGATATCCGGGAGATGCGGTTCCCGGTCTTCTCCCGGGCAACTGCTCCGAACGCCGGGGACCCCAAGGGTCTCGGGGAGATCAACGCCGAGATCGTCTGTTGCGGGCAGACGGTGCGGCCGGGGGACTGGATCATCGCCGACGAGAGCGGCGTCGTGGTGGTCCCCCGGGAGCGGGCCTACGAGGTCGCCCGCCGGGCGATGGAGGTTAAAAAGACCGAGGAACGGATCCGCGAGGAGATCCGGCGCGGAAAGACGCTCTCGGAGGTCTCGGAACTCCTGAAGTGGGAGAAGCGGCACTGAACGGTGCCGCGGGCACGACGAAGAATAGTACGACGGTCCGGGAAGTTACCCCGGGAGATTCGTATCCCTATGTGCAAATCGCGCCGGGAACATCTTTTCATCCTTTTTCGCGGTCTCGTGCTGGAAGTTTCGCACCCGGTCCCCTCGTTTTCGTTCCGGATTGCTCTACGGCCTATCGATAACGTTCTTAACGATTTTTCCGGACGTACTTGCCGCCGCCGATACTTGAGACGAGCGCAAAAACTATCAGTGCAACCACGCTGAGTGCCGTCATTACCCAGCCGACCCACTTCTGCTCATTATCTATGTAGAGGAGCACCATCACGGACACCGAGAAAAACATGCCGATCGCTCCAACAACCTTCGAAATGAGCGGGATATTGTAATGCTCTCTCTCCTTTGCGCTCATCATGTTCAAACCGGATATGAGATCTCCCCGGTTTTTAACCGCTACCGCCAGGAAAAAGAAAAAGAGGGCAACCATCAGGATGGAAGTTGCTTGCTTGATCACCTCAGCACCTCTTGCCCTTTGCGTCTTCACATGTGGTTATGGCGTTCCGTCTTACGCATCACAATCTTCGAATTATTATGATATGAGGCTTTTAGGACGATCCTCCGTTATCGGGAGGGCTCCGCGAGGAGTTCTCCGCCGCAGGCGAGGATCTGCCGGACGGCGTCTTCAACCTGGTCCACACGCAGGATCAGGACCGCCCCGTCCTTCCCTGAGTAGGCATAGGCGTACTCGACGTTGATCCCTGCATCCCCGAGAACGGACGCGATATCCGAGAGACCGCCGGGTTCGTCGCGCATCTTCACGCCGATGACGTCGGTGAACGAGACCCGAAACCCGAGATCGGTCAGCGTCCGGTGAGCATCCTCCGGCCGGTCGACAAGCGCACGGACAACCCCGAACCCGTTCGCCTCGGCGATACTGAACGCAAAGATGTTGATCTTCGCATCGCGGAGCGCCCCGGCTATCGCCGCAAGGCGCCCCGGCCGGTTTTCCGAAAAGATTGAGATCTGTTTGACGATATACGATTTCTCCATTACAATGACCTCCTATCAATGACCTTCTTCGATTTGCCTTCAAACCGTGGAAGGGTTCCGGGTTCGACCAGTTCCACCTCCACGCCCACGTTCAGCGCACCCCGCAGGCGATGCTCCACCGTCCTCTTGATCACCATGAGATCGGTGATCTTGTCGGAGAACGCCTCTTCGCTCACCTCCACCCGGACGAGCATGGTATCGAGCGCGCCCTTCCGGTCGACGACGATCTGGAAGTGCTTGCCTACCTGTGGGATCTCGAGCAGCGTATGCTCTACCTGCGACGGGAAGACGTTGATGCCCCGGATGATCAGCATGTCGTCCACCCGTCCCCGGAGCCGACCGATGCGCGGATGGGTCCGACCGCAGGCGCAGGCTCCTTCTTCGAGGGTGGTGAGGTCGCCGATCCGGTACCGGATCATGGGAAGAGCCTCTTTCTGGAGCATGGTGATGGTCAGCTCGCCCTGTTCCCCGGCCGGGAGCGCCTCGTCGGTCGCGGGGTCCACGATCTCCACGAGCGCGAGGTCCCCCCAGATATGGATACCCTTCTGCTCGGCGCACTCCGTGAACATCGGGCCCGAGAGCTCGCTCGTCCCGTAGATGTCATAGGCGCGGATCCCGAGCCACTCTTCTATCCGATTTCGCATCTGCTCCGACCAGGGCTCGGCGCCAAAGAAGCCGAGGCGGAGGTCGGTGTCGTTCTTGATCGAGACGCCCATCTTCTCCGCCACTTCGCCCATATGAATGAGGTAGGAGGGGGTGCAGGCGATGGCGGTGACGTGGAGGTCCTGCATCAGTTCGACCTGCCGCTCGGTGTTTCCGACGCTCGTCGGGAGGACGGTTGCACCGACCTTCTCGGCACCGTAGTGGACGCCGAGGCCGCCGGTGAAGAGCCCGTAGCCGTAACTTACCTGGAACACGTCCCCCTTCCCGAGGCCGCAGGAGGAGAACCCTCGCGCCAGCGACTCGCTCCAGTTCTCGATGTCGCGCTTTGTGTAGCCCACGACGGTCGGCTTCCCCGTCGTCCCGGAGGAGACGTGATAGCGGATCAGTTCATCGCGCGGTGCAGTGAAGAGCCCGTCCGGGTAGTTGTCCCGCAGGTCCCGTTTGTACATGAAGGGGAGTTTCCGGACATCTTCGAGCGACCCGATGTCGTCGGGCCGGACCCCCTGCTCCTTCATCCGCCGCCGGTAGAACTCGCTCGTCTCGTAAACGCGCGAAACTAGTCTCTTCGCAAGCCTGTACTGGAGCCGCCGCAGTTCTTCGGTCGGCATTCCTTCGATATCCCGGTTCCAGCAGTCCATCAGAGAATCCCTCGTCGGTCGATAACCCGCTTCGCTTTTCCCTCGAACCGGGGCAGCGATCCCGGCTCCACCAGCCTCACCGCGGTGCGGAGTCCGAGCGTGTTGTGGAGCTCATTGGCGATCTTCTTCTGCATACGGGTGAGGTCCTGGAGTTCACCGGAAAAACCCGCTTTGCTCATCTCTACCTCAATGGTCATCTCGTCGAGATGGTTAACCCGGTCGATGTAGACCATAAACTGCTCCCCGACCTCCGGAAGAGCCCGTAGAACATGTTCAATCTGGGACGGGAAAACGTTGATCCCGCGGATGACCAGCATGTCGTCGCTACGTCCTGTGAGCCGTGCAATCTTTTGCCCGCGTCCGCAGGTGCATTCGTCGTCCATCAACCGGGTCACGTCGCCGGTGCGGTAGCGGACGAGCGGCAGGGCTTCCTTGACGAGCGGCGTGATGACGAGTTCGCCCCGCTCGCCGGGAGCAAGACGCTCCCCCGTCTTCGGGTCGATGATCTCCGCAAGGTAACAGTCGTGCCAGAGATGGAGCCCGTTGTGCTCAGGGCACTCGAACGCCACTCCAGGGCCGTACATCTCCGAAAGCCCGTAACTGTCGAAGGCCTTCACACCGAGACGCCGTTCAAGTTCCGCGCGCATGCTCTCCGACCAGGGTTCGGCCCCGAATATCCCGATCTTGAGGGTGTCCAGCGTCTTTCCCATCGACTCAGCCACTTCGGCGAGGTGGAGGGCGTAACTTGGCGTGCAGTGGATGGCGGTCACGCCGAAGTCCTCAATCATCTCGATCTGACGGCGGGTGTTCCCCGTCGCACTCGGGACCACGGTCGCCCCGATCTTCTCGGCCCCGTAGTGGAACCCGAGCCCCCCGGTGAAGAGGCCGTAATTGACCGCGTTCTGAAAGATATCGTCTTCACCAAGGCCTATCATCGTCATGTTCCGCGCGATCAGTTCCGACCAGTTCTCCAGGTCCTGCCGGGTGTAACCGACGACGGTCGGCTTTCCGGTGGTCCCGGAAGTGGTGTGGACCCGCACGATCTCTCTCATGGGAACTGCAAAGAGGCCGAACGGATATCCGGCCTGGAGTTCCTTTTTAGAGGTGAAGGGAAGTTTCTCTACATCGTCAAGCGTCCTGATATCGTCCGGCGAGATGCCTGCTTCCTTGAATTTTCTCCGGTATAGCCCAACATTCTGTGCCTGATGAATCGTCCACTTCAGCCGCTTCAGTTGAAGGTCCGCAAGTTCATCAGGCCGGATTGTCTCCATCGCTCTGTTCCAGAACATAGTATCCCATCGGTGTCTCTCGGGGAGGGTGCTCTGCCCCCGCCCCGGATGTATATCGTCCGGCACCCGTTATCCGGTTGGTATTCCGGCGGGCCGTTTGGCGGGCCTGCAGAGACCGCGCCGCCGGGCATACTCAAGTTATATGGGTGGTGGATGCGGAAAAGGTTTGTCAGTTCGTGGCACGGCACACCGTAGCAGCCTTTGATTTTTTGTCCGGAATGCGCTCGCCCACAACCATTCGCACTTCATCCGGACGGGATGCATTTACGAAAAGGACGATGGCATAGTCGGTCGGCGACCGCCGAAGACGGGTGTCCCCCCTCCCGTGCGGTTCGATGCATTCATCATCAAAACCGCCCATATTCATTTCCAGAGTGATTTGATGACGGCGAAGGAACCCTGGATCCCGGTCTTCGGCTACGGGGGGCACATCAAGGCGACGGCGCAGGAACTGGTCATCGTGCAGGGAAACGCCACCCGGCGCTACCCGCTCCAGGCAGTGAAGCATCTTTTGGTCGTCGGCGGCCATACGCTGCACACATCGGCGGTGACGAACCTCCTCAAAGCCGGCGCCGTCATCACCTTCTTTGATATTGACGGCACCCCCGTCGGGTGCCTCTCCCCTTACGGTTATCGGCCGGATGAGGCGGTGCGCCGCGCCCAGGAGCGGGCCTCTCCGCACCGGTTCGCACAGCCGTTTGCAACAGCCGGCGTTCAGTCGCGGCTCTTCTTCCTTGAGGAGCTTTACAATCGTTCAGGGCAGGATATCTTCTATGCCGGAGAACTCGACTTCCTTCACCAGGCCCGGGAGGAGGTTGCGGTCTCGGTCACCATGGAGGAACTCCGGCGGCTCTCCCGCCTGGTCGCCGATATGTACTACGAGATCCTCTCCCGCACGATCCCGCCGGAACTTGGGTTCCGGCGCAGGACGAGCCGCCCTTACCTTGACCCCGTCAACGCCATGTTCTCGCTTGGATACGCGATGCTTTACGGCAACTGCTGCGTCTCTCTGATCGGCGCCCACCTCGACCCCGACCTTGGCACGCTTCACGAAGGAGCCGGGAGCCTCGTCCACGATCTCATCGAACCGCAGAAAGCGGCGATGGTAGACCGCACCGTCCTCCTGTTTGCCCGGGATGAGATCTCGGCCGGGGACTACGAATGCGGTGAAAAGCGATGCTACCTTGACGGGAATTTCTCGGCCCGGCTGGTCGCGGCGCTTCGCAAATCGATCGACCAGTCCCGCATCGATACGCAGGTCCGCATCCTGCGGGATGCCCTTCTTACGAACGCTGAATTTCACGTGCTGTACTGGTAGCGCCCCGCTGGATTGTGAATTCGGCGTAGGCGACAGGAGGAACCTCCTGCTGGGAGAGGTCCCTGATGACGGCCCTGGGGCATCCGTAAAGCATGGAGATGAACTTGTCGAGGATGACGGGTTCGCCGGTTGCAGTGATGAGCACCCTCCCGTCGGAGAGATTCATCGCTTCGCCGCCGACACCGAGGTTGGTCGCGATCCTTCTGATGCATGCGCGGAACCCGACGCCCTGGACCCGTCCTGAGATCCGGATCTCGATCGTCTTCACAGCCAGTGCTCCTGGACAAGCCGCATGGACATATCCAGTTCGTCGTAGACCTCGTCCCGGATCGTCGAGTCGCGGATATTGAGGGCTTCGCCCACGGCCATGTCGATAATCTCCCTTGACCGGTCTTCATAGTGTTCTGCGTAGATCCGGCACGCCATATCGCCGAGCACAAAGGCCCGCCGCGAGAGCGGTCTTATTATCCGGGCCTCATCGAGGGCGCAGAGAAGCATTCGATCCGCAAGTGCCTGCTGTTCTGCGTTCCTCGCGATAAGGTAGAACTCGGTGTAGTAGACCGCCCGTTTTGCCCGATCGGATGCCGTCCGTATTGCCCGATCGAGCGCGACCATATCCTTTGTCGTGCACTCGCCGCTCCGGATCTTGTTGCGGCAGTCGAGGATTCTGCCGTAGACGGAGTTCCTCCAGGACTGGGGCATAGCCTGTTCGAGCTGGACCATCAGGCTGTAGCGGATCCTGTCGTCGTCGATCGCGGAGACGATCTCGACGGCCCGCTGTTGAGCGGCCGCTTTCCCGCTCTTCCGGTAGAACGAGAAGAGCATCTGGGCCATACGCTGCTGCGTCATAGCGGTGATGAACGGAATCTGAATGTGCCCGGCAGTCTTCTCCATGCCGTCGAGCAGTTCATCGATCTCCTCCTCATCGCCGTAAGTCTCGGCGAACTGTGCCACGTCAAAGAGCATCGAGAGCCGGATATAGGGTATGGGAATGCTCACCACGGTATGGCACATGGCCGAAAGGATCTCCTTTCTCTGTGCAGGTTCATTGACCATGTCGAAGACCGCAGCGAGGGCGTCCACGTACTCGACCGGATCTTCAATCCCGCCGACCTGCCCGATTGCCCAGTCGATGTCCGTCTCCTGCCGGTTTACAGCGTTGAGGCTTCTTGCGGCGTAGATCAGGTTCTTCCTGACGAATGCCTCCTGGTCTTCCCCGACGAACTCGAGCATCTCCTGTGCCTCGGTAAGGTAACTCCTGGCTGCATCGTGATCGATCCCGGCCATGAGCCCCGCGAGGTCGGAGAGCATAATCGCGCGGACGGAAGGCTCGGAGATGGTGCCGATGGTCTCGTGAAGCCTTCTAATGATCTTTTCGGCTTTCTCTCCGTCGCCGATGACCGAGTAGGCGCTGACGATCCGGTACATTCCGGAATAACGCGCATAGACGTCGCTGGTGTGCTCGAAGAGGCGGTACATCAATTCGAGCACCGGCGGTGCCGTCGTCCCCCCCTCGATCCCTTCGAGCAGATACGCCATCACCTCGTAGGGACCGGCCGAGTCGAAATCCTTTGTTTCGTTGGTAAAGAAGGTGAGAATCCGCTGGATCATGGCGGTCCGCTCGTACTCCCCTTCGATCTCCAGGGAGAAGAGAGTCATGGGGACGGCAAAGATCGGGCTCGTGTAGATCTGCGTGTACTCGAGCATGATATCGACGTAACTTGCTATCCTGATCGAGATCTCCTCACGCAGGGTGCTGGTCTTGAGGAGGTCGAGCGCTATCTCGAAGGGCTCCATCATGTTGTCGAAGACCTGTGCCTTCCCCTGGGAGATCTGGTCCGCCGCCTGCAGGCTCCCGACGCGGACGTAACCTTCGATGAGGGGATCGACCAGTTGCCGCTGCAGGGACGGGTCGGGGATCTGGGAATGGATCTGAGTCGCTTCATCCAGCGCCTGGAGCGAGAGGTGTTCGATCCCGAACATGATCAGGCCGTGGATGACCTTCCCCATTGCAAAGAGGCAGTAGTCCCGCTCCAGCAGAGATGTGGAGAGGATCCGCATCCCGTGAAGAAGGTCGAGGTCGCCGTCCTCGACGGCGAGCACGGCTGCCTGGTCTACGATGCCGCCCATCGCTTCGGCCCGTACCTGCTGATCCATGATCTCGCAGGTGAGTCCGGTCGCACTCCGGAGGAGATCCCGGTCTTTTCGGACGACACCGATCCGTGCCATCTCGACGGCGATGGTCGAGATTGCCTGTTCTCGCAGGTTCTGGTCCTGGATCTGGTTTACCAGGTCTACAAGGGCCGCCGGGTCGTTCTGACGGACGAAGCCCCGCTCGATCAGGATGGTGCTGCACTCAACGAGCAGTGGGTCCTGTGCACGGTGCGAACTGACAAGTTCCTTGATTGCCGGTATGTGCCTGACGACCTCATCGAAGTCGTACTCCTTGCAGAAGTCGGTCACCGCCTGCTGTACCAGCGAGTCGACAATATCGGTATCCAGTGTGGCGAGGATATTCTTGTGGACGAGTTCGATCTCGTCGCGCCGAAGCCCCTCTTTGATCAGGCGGACACTGGTATCGAAAAATTGGGCGTTGATCCTCTGTGTGCTGGCGCTGGCTTTTTTCATAACCTCGATCGCGTGGTAGAAATCGCCCATCCGTGTGAGTGCGTCGGTGATCTGCCGGTAGAGCTGGGCTGCCTTCGCGGCATCGCAGGATTCGGCGATCAGGGGTGCAATATCGAGAAGAATGGTTGAGTTGCCGCTTCTCTCAACGACTGAAATGCCGGAGAGGACGATCTCCTCGATGGGGAGCTGAGTCCCTGTTATGTCCCGGGCGTTGAACTCGAACGCCTTTTCAAGGAACCAGCGGTCCCCGCTTCGTTCTGCTTTCTTCAGGAGTTCGAGGACGAGGGTCCGCCCGGCCCATGGTTTTTCGTCTTCGATCTTGAGCAGTTTTGCGTAGACCTGCTTTTTGTCCCGCTGGCGATCGAGGAGTTGCTCGGTCAGGATCGCGAGGATCTCGGTGAGCCGTTCTTCCGGGATACCCGGGAGGGAGTCCATGATCTGCTCAACGTCGGAGATCTCTTTCTTCAGCGATGATTTCCAGGCGGCGTCAACGATATCGGCGATCGAATTGGTGCGTCGGATCTTCTGGTTGATCTCGGTTGCACTCATAAGTCCGGAAACCACCAGGGTGATATCGCCCGACTCGATGCCGGCACCGGCGATCGCCCGTGCAACGTCGGCATGGAGCTGCGATTGTCTTGATATGTCGCCGATCTCAGAGAGCATCTGGAGAGCATGCTGCATGATGTTGACGTTTCGATACTTCTGTCCATATTCGATGAAGAGCGGAATGGTCTCGGAGAGGATTGCCGAGCGGTATTTACGGATGCTGATCTTGTCGCAGGCTTCTCCGCCTTTATCGATGAAATGGATGTCCCCGGTATCGACCCCCGTCTGGATAAGGTCACGGGAGATTTCGGCGAGGATCTCGGACTGGTGACTCTTACGGTCGAGTTTATCGACCAGGGTAAAAATTGCGCTGAACCATGCTTCGTCCTTATTCTGGCTGTAGATCCCGGCGGCGCGTTGGGCGAGGGCGGCCACCTCTTCTTTTGTCGGTTCGATGATCTGGCTTAAGAGCCCCGGAAGGTTCTCCTCGAACGCCGTCTTTATCAGAGCGGCGTTCATCTGCTCGTAGAGTGATTTCTTCTCCTTCCGGGTCTGCGTCTCCGATATGTCTGAAACTACCTTTTCAAGCTCACGCAGATCGCCTGAAGAGATTGCGGAGTTGATCTTCTGTTTTATCTGTGGTTTACCATTCATTTTGATCAGCGCTCTTCAATGGGTTCTGCATCATGCATATCTATTATCAGATATATAGATTGCCCCCCTTTCACAGGAATGTCATTTGAGGAAATGAGGGAGTTTCTCAAAAATGTCGGGGATATGTGGGAGAGTCAGGGTTCTTTGAAGCGCCGGGAACGGAATGATTAATGGGTGGTTGATCCCTCCGGCGGAAAAGACGGCCGGGGGTCATGCCTGTCTGACCACCTGCAGGATCTCCTCATGCACGGCCTCTGCGACGGCCGGGTTCTTTGACTCGATCATGATCCTGATCATTGGTTCCGTGCCCGAAGCCCGCACCAGGGCCCAGACATCGTTCCTGACAATCTTGATCCCGTCGATCTTCTCAATGGTCTCTCCCGGGAACGCTTCCTCGACGGCACGGACCAGCGCGGCCGGGTCCCGGACGTGGTGTTTCTCCTTGATCAGATGGTAGATCGGGAGCCCGTCAAGGATATCCGAGAGTTTCCTGCCGTTATGATCTGCGAGAACCGCTACCATCATGGCGGCGGTCATGCCCCCGTCCCGGCAGAACTGGTGGTCGGGATAGATCAGGCCGCCGTTTCCTTCGCCTCCAAAAGAGACTTTCTTTCCCTCGCCTATCAACTCGATCATCCTTCTTGCGACGTAGATGCTTCCTACGGGCGTGTAATCGACGGTGCATCCGTGCTTTTCCGCAATATCCCGGATCAGCCGGGATGTGGCGACCGTGGTGACGACGATCCCGTTGCCGTTCCTGCCGCAGACGTAGTCCTCGACCAGTCCGAACTCATAGTTCTCTTCTATATAGCGTCCTTTGTTATCAACGAAGACCGCCCGGTCGGCATCGCCGTCGTGCGCCACCCCGAAGTCGGCACCCGTGGCGACGACCATCTCCGAGAGGGGTTGCAGCCCTTCGGGTGTCGGCTCGGGCATCCGGCCCGGGAAGGTACCGTCGAGTCGGGCGTTGATGGTATGGACCCGGCAGCCCAGTCGTGAGAGGATGACCGGGGTGGTGAGCGCCGCCGGGCCGGAACCGGGGTCGACGACGACGGTCAGGCCTTCGCCGATATGCGCTGGAAAGTGCCCCACGATTGCCCGAATATATTCCTCGATCCGCTCGGGTGCGGCGGTCTCCGTGCCGACGCCGTCCCAGGGAGCCGCATCGAATGCTCCGGTGAAGTACCTGTCTTCGAGCCGGAGGGTCTCGTCGTCGGGCATCTCGGTGCCGTCGGCCTCGATGATCTTTACGCCGTTGTACTCCGGGGGGTTGTGGGACGCGGTGATCATCGCGCCGCCGTCGAACCGGTTGCTCTTTATGAGATACTGCAGGGCTGGTGTGGGGAGGATGCCCATGTCCACCACGTCGCACCCGGTCATCAGGAGCCCGGCCTTGAGAGCGTGGGCCAGGGCTTCACCGGACGTCCTCGTGTCCCTGCCGACTGCTATCGTTCCTTTTCTCATCGATCCGAGTGCGGCGCCGATCTTGAGGACCAGGGCCGGCGTCATCTCCTCCCCGACCACGCCCCGCACGCCGTTCGTTCCAAACATCCGCTTTCCGTTTCGCATCTTCATCGCTTTCTCCCGTGTTATGGCAGTTTTCGTTTCAGTCGATCGATGGCGTCGCCGGCGGCGGCCAACGCCTCCCTGTTCTGTTCTGCAAGTATAGCAATATAGATTCTATCTTCTCCGGCATGGAGTCCGCTTTTCTGATGGTGCAACCGTGCGCCGATGATCCCCGGGACCGCTTCCAGGTCTTTCCGAACGCTCGTTGTCGGGAATTCCGGGTATTTTACCGGTCCGCTGAACGTGAGGACAACGCCGCCGTTCAGGGTGCCGCACTCGCGCCGTAGTTCCCGAACCAATCCTTCGGTGGTGTAATAGTCCTCGAACCCGGGAAGTGCGGCGATCACCTCGTCGACCGAAGGGTTCCGGAGCACGACGTTCTCGCTCTGGAGGTCGCCTATCACGATCCGCGGAAACGGCCGGGCTTTGAATCCCTCAAGTACGGCATATTCGATCCCGGCGTTGCAGAGGACCTGCAGGGTGGAGTCGAGGTCGTTTTCACGCCTGATAAAAACCGACTTCTCGTCGTCGACGCCGCTGGATATAGCAGCATCCGATTCATAGTAGGCGGTGGTGTCCTTTCCGGGTTCAAGTTGAAACCCGTGGTGGTGCCCGAGGTGTTTGACCGCTCCGACGGTTCCGTATGCGGAGAGCGCCCGGATCAGGTCCTTCATAAATGTGGTCTTCCCGGCGTTCGAGCGGCCGACGATCTGAATGACCTTCACGGGTTTTCATCCTCCCCCGGGTCTATCGGGTGTTCCTCCTCTCCGCCTTCCTGGCCGGGTCGGGATTTTAATACCACCGACGCGGCCTCGGCAACGCCCCGCATCACCTCGGTGATGCGGTCCTCAATATCGATCTCGTCGTCGAGGTTCAGGCTTGTTCCCTCTACCTCGAGGAGAAACCGGGCGACTTCGCTTGCTTCAAAGAGGATCTCGTCGAGTTCTTCTGCGGTAAAAAAACCGCACATGGCCCCGTAGAAGAATGTGGCTCCCGCCTTCTTCACTTTCTTCTTGAACGAACTCCTTGCCTGGTTGACTGCCTGCGGGGTGTAGGAGTCGAGCATGAATGGGCAGAGCTCGGGGAGGTTCTCGCCGATGAACGTCATCTCCGATCCGCTGGTGGTCTTGAAGTCTGCGCAGAGACGTGCGATTGCCCATTCACGGGCGGTGATGTGGGTGTGTTTGCGCAGAAACTGGTTGACCCGCTGGTAGGTGGCGCCATCCACTTTCTTGAATTTTCGGTACTTGTTCGGGTCTTTCAGGTCGGCAGGATCTTCCATTTTTCATACCCTCTTGTCTGTTTAGATATTTCAATGGTGGTGGTCGGGAGGAGGGCCCGACCGACACGTCCGTTGCGGTCCTCCTGTTGAGTGCGCTTTCGGCTGTGGCGGGTCTGGCTCCTCGGTCCAGATCTTTCTGCGGTTACTCCATCCCCTATTACGTATAGCATCATATGGTTTATATCTGCCTTTTTGATCCTTGGGGTGTGACGGAGAATTGGGTTCTCCTGGGCCGGTCCTGTCCCGTTCGGGGCGTTGTCCGGGGGTATCCGCCTGGCCGGTTCCCGGTCCCCGGGTTGCCCTGTTGGGATCGTCCCGGGATCTGCGACCTTTGTCACCATAATTGGAACTGACGGGGCTTCTGCCATCCGGAGCACAGCGGATACGGCTTTTGCCCGCCGCCGCAGGGGTTTGAAAAAACTGCAATTCTTCGAGAAAGCGACCGGCTGGAGAGTGCGGTCCATCGGAATCGGAACTCGAGAAGACCTTCGGCCTTCGAGACGGAGTGGTGCCACCGGGGGCGATGGGGGTACTCTTCAGCAATTTGGGACAATCTCGCTGATCGGCCAAGATGCTATGTGTTGCAGGGGCTGGCTGGCTGCGACGCTCCCGGGGGCGGGGCATAAGGGGGTCCGTCTATTCTCGCGCTTCCGAAACGGCGAGGATAGCAGGCCATGTGATTAAACCGGGGCCTCTGGATCAGGCGTTCCTCCTGAAATGCGGTCCCTTATTTTGAAAGACGCTTCTTCTATTCTGTCAGGGGGTCTCTTCCGTGGCGGTCTACGGCAAAACGGTTGTCTGGATGGGGGCCGTTGTATCGGGCCTATAGGCCCGGATCGCCGGTTTCATAATGGGAGACATCGATCGAATAGGCGATCGGGGGTTTCAGCGAATCTACGGTGGTTCTTTATATACTGGCGCCGTCTGCAGGTCTCATGGCGATGGCTGTGCTCCGGGGCCGTTCACTTTCTCCCCGCGCGGTGGGGGGTTCATATACTCCAGAGGGAATGTATTCAACAGGGTCTGCTTCCCGACCGCGGGCGGCAACCCCGTTTCCATACCTCCGAACATCACTCCGAACATCATTACCTCCTAAAAATACTTTTTTTCAGGTCCGGGAAAATGGTTTCGTCTCCTCTGGCCCGGGCGTTTTTCTGGAGATTGCTCTGGATGTGTGGGTCTCCGGGTTCGTCCCCGCAGCGTGTCGTTCGGTGTGGGCCCGTGCAATCGCACCGGGCGGTTCTGATCCGGCCCGGCAGGCGTTTTCCCCTGATGCAATTTATTGCGGGGAATAGTGATTTACCGCAATTTTGATATGCTCCTTTATTCCATTCAATATACAATGGAAAATACGTTATTTTCTGAATGGATTGATCGCTTCGGTGGTTACCTCCGGATGCGGAATTATTCGCCCCGGACGATCAAGAAATACGGGCAGACCCTCCAACGCTTCGCCCGGTACGTCTGGCTCCGGCAGCATTCCGGTCCGGGCGGGGCTCTGCTCGACGATGCCGCACTTGAGGCCGCCCTGCTGGATGCGGACGTCAATGTCTCTGCGGCCCTTGTCACCGATTTCTTCTCGTGTCTCTCGGAGGGGCGGGATTATAAGCCGAAGACCTTCCATCGGATGATATCGACGCTCTCGTCGTTCTATCGGTATCTCTACGCCCAGGGGGTTGTGGTTGCGAACCCGATGCTCGGGGTGGAACGGCCCCGGATCAAGAATCAGGAACTGAAATACCTCAAGCACAGCCAGGTGATCCGCCTGATCAACTCGATTGAGGGCGAGCGCGACCGGCTGATCGTCCGCCTCATCTACGCCACCGGCGTCCGTGTCTCGGAGTTGTGTGCGATAAATATCGAGGACATCGATTTTGAGGAGCAGACAATACGGGTGAAGGGGAAAGGCGATAAGATCCGGACCGTCTTCGTCGATGAAGAGACTCTCGACGAGGTTAACGGGTTCATCGGCAACAAGATCGAGGGGCCGCTCTTTCTAGGTCAGCAGGGCAACCACCTCTCCCCGCGGACCGTCCAGCACCTTTTCAAGCAATACGCCCCGGCCGGAATTACGCCGCATAAAATCCGGCACTCTTACGCAAGCGAACTCTATCGGCGGTCAAAGAACCTCCGTGTCGTGCAGGAGAACCTGGGGCACTCTTCCATCAAGACGACCGAGATCTACCTGCATACCGACCTCGACGAGCGGAGAAACGTCTACCGGCAGTATTTCCCGCTTGCGAATGAGAAGAAGTCGGGGGAGTAACTGGTGCCAGTAAACCATATGATGCTATATGCCTGCCAGCAAAGGGGCCAGTTGGCCCCGCCTTCCTTCTCGTGTCCGGCAGGGCTTTCGCAAAAACGCCAGGCGAAGCACAGGGCTTGAAGACTCGCTCCGAAGAAAGGTCTCGGAGATGGCAGGGTGACCCCTTATAATTGGTCCATATCCTCCGGGTCAAACCACCAGTGTCCAACATCGAAGGGTTGGGGGTCTCGCGCGACACCTTAACGCGGGGGCTGGCAACACCCGGACACCGAACATCGCACTACACACCTTCGGTGCTCGAGTTATCCGTTCCTGGCGGAACCATCGCACTACCGGCCAGAGAGGGTTGTATCATAGTGCCCGGGGAACCCTGATCAATGCCGACATCAACGGTGCTCTGAACCATTTGCGAAAAGTAGCCAGGGATTCGTCGACCGAAGGGAGCGTGAGCACCGCTAGGTGCGATTCCGTGGTTTCACGGATAATAGGTAGTGGCCGCGTCAACCGGCCGGTGTGAATAAGGACGTCTTTTGAACCGTCAACCTTCGCACGGAGTAAAGTGCAACCCTGTGCCCCGCAAGGGGCTCCCGTTGCAAGCCCCCTCCGATAGGAAGGGGGTGGTTGACTTCGGCAACGCTCAAATCACTGAAACGTCTATTGTTATCCTATGCGGTATGTTGTCACAGGCGGGGCGGGCTTTATCGGGTCCAACCTTGCGGAGCAACTGGCAAGCGACGGTCATGAGGTCGTGATCGTCGACGACCTCTCCACCGGGCGGCGTGAGAATATCAAGGACCTCATCGGTCAATCCCGGGTGACCTTCATCGAGGGGAGCGTCACCGACCTCGACCTGCTCGTCGATGTCTGTCGCGGGGCGAACGGCATCTTCCACCAGGCTGCCGTTGCTTCTGTTCCCCGTTCCGTGGCAAACCCCCGGGAGACGAACGAGGTGAACGTGGCCGGGACCGTGAACGTCCTCTGGGCCGCAAAGGAGTGCGGCGTTTCGGCGGTCGTGGCAGCTTCCACCTCGGCAATCTATGGTAATGACCCGGTCTTCCCCAAGCGCGAGACGATGGCGCCGACACCACTCTCCCCGTATGCGGTCTCAAAACTCGCGGGCGAGTACTATGGGAAGGTCTTCTCCGATCTCTACGGTATCCGGACGGTCTTCCTCCGCTACTTCAACGTCTTCGGCCCCCGGCAGGACCCTGACTCGGAGTATGCAGCGGTGATCCCGAAGTTCATCTCCCGGCTGATCGACGGGAAGCCGCCGATCATCTACGGCGACGGGGAGCAGACACGGGATTTTATCGCCGTCGCGGATGTTGTCCGGGCGAACATTCTTGCGATGGAGAACAGTGCCTCCGGCGTCTTCAACATCGCCGGGGGAAGCAGGATCAGCCTCAACGAACTTGCCGGGAATTTATCGGCGATCACCGGCATACACCTTCAGCCGCTATACGAACCCCCGCGGCCGGGGGATGTACGTGACTCACTCGCCGATATCTCCCGGGCCGGGGAAGCCTTTGGCTTTTCTCCCCGCTACACGCTTGATGAGGGGCTTCGCCGGACTGTGGCGTGGTTTCATAACGGCAGCCCATAGGTCGCTTTCCGGGTCCAGCTGGCTGCCCGGTCACCCTGTCGGCCCCATCCCGCTCCTCCCCGGTCCCGGAGACGATTGCTGCAGTAACTTATATATCAGCTCTTGCAGTATGGGGTGTGAGGTGCCAATGTATGCCCCGATTGGTTACACCAGAGAAACCCCGGAGGAGTGATAATAGCGATGCGTCACGGGCGTACAGCAGTGTCAGCGAAAAGGACCTGCGCGACCCGGCGGACCCGGCGACCCTGAACAACAGGGGCGTCGCTCTCGAACGGCAGGGACGCTACGAGGAGGCGCTGGCCGCGTTCAGTGCGGCGCTCCTCTGCGACAATGATGACATCTATGCCTGGAACAACAGGGCGGTGGTCCTTACCCGGCTCGATCGTCTTCAGGAAGCGGTGCTTGCATGCAGGCGAGCGCTTGCGATCAACCGGTCATGCATCTTCGCCTGGGTTACCTACGGCATGGTGCTTGGCAGGCTCGGGAAGTACCGGGAGGCCGAACAGGTCCTTGCGGTTGCAGAAGACCTCGACCCCCAGGCCCGTGCGCTCTATCCCGGGAATTCAACGATGACCCGGGCTTGAACGGAGACGTTCTTCACGACCCATGGCTTGCTAATCCTTGGATGAGTGGGCCTGGGCCGCGCTCCACGCCCCGGGCTTGTGAAGGGGTGGATATACTATCCGATGCGATAGGAATACAGGCTTCTCCAATGGCTCCGGAAAGCCGGCTGGAACGCCATACCTTCCGATGCAACCACGGTCGTCGCCGGATCGGTTGATATCCCTCCTCTCGAAAAACCCTTACGTTTTTATCTCCGTTGCAATAGAGTATACAAACTAGAGTGCCCTTCCGGCACGGAGTCAATTCCATGAAGACGCTCATTCTTGCAGGCGGGAGCGGCACCCGTCTCTTCCCGCTCTCAAGGGAACACTACCCGAAACAGTTCATCCCCCTGGTCGACGACGAGTCTCTCTTCCAGAAGACGGTGAAGAGGGCGCTCCTCCTCTCTTCTCCACAGGAGATCGCCATCGTCACCAACACGGACCACAAGTTTCTGGTTCGCGACCAGCTCGCCGCCATCGGGTGCGACTGCCGGGTTCTTACGGAACCCGTGGGCAAAAACACCCTGCCGGCGATCTACTACGGCGTCCGTGAGTTCCTCCGGGAGGACGGGTCCGATACCGTCGCGGTGTTACCCTCGGACCACCTGATCAACGCAACCGGTTCGTTTCATGAGGCATTCCTCGGGGCAGAGCGGCTCTCGAAGGACTATCTGGTGGTCTTCGGGGTGCGGCCGACCCTGCCCCACACCGGTTACGGCTACATCCGTCCGGGCGAGACCCTTCCGGGCGGTTCACTCGTGGATGCCTTCGTGGAGAAACCCGACCTCGCGACCGCCGAGAAGTATGTCGCCGACGGTTACCTCTGGAATTCCGGCATGTTCTGCTTCGATGCCGGTCTCTTTCTCTCCGAATGCGAAACATGCGCACCGGAGGTGGCCCGGGCGTTTGAACAGCCTCTCGGAGAGGCATACGCAGCAACCCCTCCTCTCTCCATCGACTACGGAATCATGGAGAAGACCCGGCGGGCGGCGGTCGTGCCGCTTGAAGCCGACTGGAGCGATCTCGGAAATTTCGACGCCCTCTACGTCGCCCTGCCAAAGAACGGGGACGCAAACGCCGTCAGGGGCGAGCATATCGGGATCGACTCCTCCCGGAACCTGATCATCGCCGACCGGCTGGTCGCCACCGTAGGGGTCCACGACCTCGCCATCGTCGAGACGAAAGATGCGATCCTGGTCTCCGCCCGGGACGAGGCGCAACGGGTGGGCGAGATCGCAAAAGCCCTCCGCGAGAAAGGGGACACGCGGGCTCTCTTCCACACGCAGGTCTACCGGCCCTGGGGGTCCTACACGAACCTTGAGGAGGGGCGGTCGTATAAGATCAAGCGGGTCACCGTCCCCCCGAAGCGCCGCCTCTCCCTTCAGATGCACCACCACCGCTCCGAGCACTGGGTGGTCGTCACCGGGTGCGCCGAGGTGACGATTGGGGATGTGACCTCTCTCCTCCGGAACGGCGAGTCCACCTTCGTCCCGGCGGGAACGGTCCACCGGCTCGCGAACCCCGGCCTCCTGCCCCTCGAACTGATCGAGGTGCAGATCGGGGAGTATACCGGTGAGGACGACATCGTCCGGTTCGAGGACGATTTCGATCGGGCGTGAGCGTCGGGCCCCGCCCGCTCCGATATGATCCCGGGGGCGAGAGATCGCTGACGGATTGATCCCTCCTCACCCATATTTTTAAGCCATATCATTGTCGGAAAAGGGATGCGGTCGGGCCGGTCAGCCGGAGACCGGATGTGAACTGCCGCAAGGGTAAACCGGTCTTGTTAATCGGGCCGTTACTCGTTTCAATCCGTAACAATTGTCTGCGGCCTCAAACGTTCTGCATACTATTTCTTCTTGCTGGAGATACGGTCGTTAAAAGGTCGGAATCCGAAAGCGGCAATGATTGCCGAAGGGCTCTGGGATTTATATTCTCCGCATCCACTGATCCTGAGCAGTCCGCCCCAAGCCGCACTATCAGTCTGGTTGGCCGATCAACTTGCTTGGCCGGATTCCCGCGTTTATCACAAAGGATTCGTGAGATATCATGGCATTCAACAAGAACAGCGTTTATGGAATCGCCGCGGTGATCGCCATCGCCGTCGTAGTCATCGCTATCGGCCTCGCCTCTTCCGGAGGGGAGGCCCCCGTACCCGTTCCGCCGGCCGGCGGCGATGCTACCGCTACCCCCACAAATCAGGTGAGCGGCACGATAACCATCTCCGGCGCCTTCGCGCTCTACCCGCTTGCCGTAGTATGGGCGGATGAGTACAAGAGCACTCACCCGAACGTGAAGATCGAGATCTCGGCCGGAGGCGCCGGGAAAGGAATGTCCGATACCCTCGGCAACCTCGTCGATATCGGCATGGTCTCGCGCGCTATCGCCGACGTCGAGCTCGAGAAAGGCGCCTATCCCATTCCCGTAACCAAGGACGCCGTTGTTCCGGTCATCAATGCAAAGAATCCGGCCGCACAGGAGATCCTGAAGAAGGGCATCAACCAGAGCACCTGGCAGGGGATCTACATCGACCAGACCGTCACCACCTGGGGCGAAGTCGCTGGAAAGCCAGAGATCGCGGATAAGATCCATCTCTTCACCCGCAGCGACTCTTCAGGGGCCGCCGATGTCTGGGCGCTTTACGCCGGCGGCAAGGGGCAGGCGAACCTGAAGGGTATCGGCGTCGCCAGTGACCCGGGCCTCCTTGCGGAAGTGCAGAAGGACCCGCTCGGCGTCGGGTTCAACAACATCAACTACGCCTACGATACAAAGACCGGTCTGCCGGTCGCGGGGGTCATCGTTCCTCCCTTCGTGCTCGATGACGGCACCGTTCTCGACCTGAGCACGAAACAAAAAGCGGTGGACGCGATCAAGGCCCAGACCTTCCCGCACCCGCCGGCCCGGGTCGAGTACTTTGTGACGAACGGCAAACCCACCGGAGTAACCGCCGACTTCATCAGGTGGTCCCTCACGGACGGCCAGAAGTTCGTCGATGCCAACGGGTATGTCGAACTCCCGGCCGACGCAATCGCAGAATCGCTTGAGAAGGTAGGATAAGCAGGATGCCCGCGCGGAAGGTGATCGACCGCATCACCGGCAACGTCATGGCGGTAGCCGCAATCGGCTCCGCCTCCTTGCTTATCGTCGTAGCCGGGGCTCTCTCCGTGCGTTCCGCACCGTTCCTCCTGACCGTCCCGGTCACCGATATCTTTCTCGGCAGCACGTGGATGCCGGACGAGGGGCACTTCGGGCTTCTCGTCCCCATCGTCGGCACTCTGCTCGTGACGGCGATTGCGATGGCGGTCGCAGTTCCGCTCTCTATCCTCTCTGCGATCTACCTCGCGGAGTACGCAACCGAGCGGGTGCGGGCAAAGGTCCTCCCGCTCATCGACCTGCTTGCAGGCATACCGCCGGTCATTTTCGGCGTCGTCGGCGTCCTCGTCGTTGTGCCCGCGGTTGCTTCCCTCGCGGCGACCCTCGGGCCGCTCGGGATACCGTTCTTCGGCACGACCGATTACAACACCGGCTTCTCCGTGCTCGCGGGCGGCATCGTCCTTGCCACCATGGTCTTCCCGATCATCATCTCCATTTCGGAACAGGTCCTCCGGGCGGTCCCGGCCGAGATCCGGGAGGCATCGCTCGGGCTGGGGGCGACGAGGTGGCAGACCATCAAGCATGTCGGGCTGCGCATGGCGTTCCCGGGGATGGGCGCGGCAATCATCCTCGGGTTTGCCCGGGCGTTCGGCGAGACGATGGCCGTCCTGATGGTCGTCGGGAACGTAGCGACGATCCCCTCCTCGGTCTTCGATCCTGCATACCCGCTCCCCGCCCTCATTGCGAACAACTACGGCGAGATGATGTCTATCCCGCTCTACGACTCGGCGCTCCTGTTTGCGGCGCTCCTCCTGATGCTCGTGGTGCTGGCCTTCACCGTGCTCGCCCGCCTGATCCTCGTCAGGATCGAGAGGGGGATGGCGCATGGATAGGGTTACCGAGGAGCGGGCTATGAAGGGGCTGATGATCGCGGCCCTCACGATCGTCGTCGGCAGCCTGATCGCTATTATCGGCGTCGTCGTCTGGAAAGGGCTTCCTTCGCTCTCGATCGAGATGCTCACGGAGACTCCCCGGGGAGGGTACTACACGTCGACCGGGGGCGGCGGGATCCTGAACGCGATCGTGGGATCGCTCTATCTCGCCTTCGGCAGTACGCTTATCGCCCTCGTCATAAGCGTTCCCGCAGCGTTTGCGCTGCAGGACGAGTATCTCGGGAGGACCCGATATGCCGGGCGCCTCCGGCTCGCGCTCGACGTCCTCTGGGGAACCCCGTCCATCGTCTACGGGGCGTTCGGGTTCATCGTGATGCTCTACCTCGGCATACGGGCGTCTCTGCTCGGCGGGATCATCGTCCTCACCCTTCTCCAGATCCCGATCATGATCCGTGCGATGGAGGAGGTGATCCGGATGGTGCCCCGGGAGATCAAGGAGGCTTCCGCCGTTCTCGGGGCGACCCGCTGGGAGACAACAACGAGGGTCGTGGTCCATCAGGTCGCCCCGGGGATCATAACTGCGGTCCTCCTCGCCTTCGGGAGGGGGATCGGGGACGCTGCTTCGGTCCTCTTCACCGCCGGGTATACCGACAGCCTGCCGGGCTCGCTCTTCGAGCCGGTCGCGTCGCTGCCGCTCGCGGTCTTCTTCCAGCTCGGTATGCCGTACCCGGAGGTGCAGGCCCGGGCGTACACGGCGGCACTGATCCTGCTCGTGATCGTCCTCCTCCTCAGCCTTGCCTCCCGTGCACTCGCGAAACGATTCAGGAAAAACATTCTGAGGTGATATCATGACACACGATGCAACTGCAGCAGTCAACCCGATACGGATAAAAGATGTGAGCGGGTTTTACGGGCCGTCCCGGGTCCTCGATTCCATCAATCTCGAGATCCCCCGGAACCGGATCACCGCAATCATCGGGCCGAGCGGATGCGGTAAAAGCACGCTCCTGAAGTGCTTCAACCGGTTGATCGACCTCGTCGAAGGGGCGTCCTACTCCGGGCAGATCATCGTCGACGGTGTCGACGTGCTCGGTAAAGACGCGGACGTTCTTGAGATCCGCAGGAAGATAGGGCTCATCGCACAGAAACCGACGCCTCTTCCGCTCTCGATCTTCGATAATGTGGCCTACGGGCCGAGGATCTACGGCCAGAAAGACCGAGCCGAACTTGAAAAGATCGTCCGGCATTATCTCGAGGTTGCGGGCCTGTGGGAGGAGGTGAAGGACCGGCTCAAAACACCGGCAATCAACCTCTCCATCGGCCAGCAGCAGCGCCTCTGCCTCGCCCGGGGGATCGCGGTCGATCCCGAGATCCTGCTCTGCGACGAGCCGACCTCGGCCCTTGACCCGGTGTCTTCGCAGCACTTCGAGGAGCAGCTGAAACTCTTGAAGGAGAAGTACACTATCGTCATCGTTACGCACAACATCCACCAGGCGATGCGCCTTGCCGATTACGTGGCATACATCTACCTCGGGGAACTCATCGAGAGCGGCCCGGCGGCTGAAGTCTTTGAAAACCCTAAGGACGAGAGGACAAAGGCGTATATCAAAGGCGTTTTTCTTAACGACCTCCCCCCGGAGGCGGGGGAGCGTTCCGGCTCAAATCCGGAGGATTTCGGTGGACGTGATGAAGATCCTGATGTTCAACACGGAAGAATTCTGGTACCGGGTCTATCGGAAGGCGATTGAGTCGGCGGAAGTGGAGAACGGGGAGGAGGTGGTGAAGGATGCGCTCGTGATCTTTGTCAACGTGGAGCAGGAGGATGAGGGACGGTTGGAGACGGTGGTGCGGAAGGCCGCCGACAATATCGCATGGCTTGCCAGAAAGACCGGCCGAACCGCGATCGTCCTGCACTCCTTTGCGCACCTCTCGGAGAGCAAGGCGGACGTTGAATTCTCCCGCGATCTCTTCGTTCGGCTCCGGGACCGGCTCGCTGCAAAAGGGTATACGGTGACGGCAACGCCTTTCGGGTGTCTCAACGAGTTCAGGATCCACGTGCTCGGCGATTCGCTTGCGAAGGTGTGGAAATCCGTCTGAAGATCCGGTTCTGGTATGTTCCCAAATCTCGAGATGATCCCGAAACACCTCAGCCGGGAGGGGGCATCCCCCTCCCGATCCCTCCCCCGCGTGGCGATACCCAGAGAGGAGCCG
>DAYL01000033.1:83593-183707 GCA_002508705.1 Methanoculleus sp. UBA374
TCAATTTTTCGCGGGGAGGCGACAGAATACTCTGAACTATGGGAATCGTCAGCCGCTGGAAACTTTTAGGATGACTTCCTCCACTACCGGGAGGGGGTGTCCCCCTCCCGGACCTTCCCCCAGGTGGCGACACCCAATGGAAAGCCGTATCCCGGACTAGCATGCGAGCGGGAACACCCGGGTGGGATCTCAGGTTATCAGTTGTTTCGTAGGGCACTACTGACCGTTGCATCTAACATTTCACACACCGTCGCCTCACGCGAGCACTGTTCGGTGCAGAGCCGCGGAGATTATTGCATCGATCCCGAATGATCGGACTCTACGTGATGCTCATCCCCACCTCCGATGAGGTGGGCGCTGGATCTGGTTTTTCCCCGGTTTACCCCGGGACAGTGGACCGTGGTAGGTATCGCCTTTGGGGGCGGGGACAGTGCGTGGCGATAGCCATGAGGAATCTGTGCCCGGGTATGGCCCCGGAACCCAGGAATGATGTTAGTATAGTGGTTACTCGGAATCGGACCACTATTGACTGCTCCCCCAATCTTTCGCGAAAGAGAGCAACCCCACACACCAGGATCAGCAAAATAAGGTGAAATAGTCCACTACCACAGTTTTCCGTTTTGGTTCCCTCAACATCCGTCAAGGATCATCCCTCTGATCGGTCGTATTCGTGGAACGCATCAACACGATGGCTTCGTCTTTTCGGTAACGTACACAGGTGATGTAAAATCAGAATACCCCCTGTATCCAACAGTTATTGGCGAACGGAGGATACAGGGTAATGTATCTAAGGTACCCTATCGATAACTCTCTTACCAGCAACGATGAGGGCATGAAGACCCTGCTCACCTGGTTTCTCAACGAGGCGATGGAGCAGGAGGCGGAAAGTCCAGCCGGTGCTCTCGCATCCGGGCATCGAGCAGATCTCCCCCGCGTATGTATCCCACGCTGACGAAAGAACTGGATACCCGGGTCCAAGAGTTCTTCTCCCGGCCCATTGCACCGCATATTCCCTATCTCTTTGTGGATGCGTCCTCTTTCACGGTGAGAGACAGTGTTCGGTACTATACCCCGGCGATCACGAGGAGCGCCGGGATCCGAACCGACGGGATGCGGGAGATCCTCGGAGCGAGGATCGCCGATTGTGAGAACGAACGCACCTGGGAAAATCTCTTTAGTGAGCTCAAAGACCGGGGTCTGGAGCGGGTGGACCTGGTGATCTCTGATGGCCACCGAGGTATCCAGAGCGCCACTGGGCGATCCTTTCTGGAGGTTGGGGTAGGTCTTCTTCGAGTAGTTGCAGGAATAGAGCGAAATGTGGGACGCCTTGACGGCAGACAGAGCGGCCTCGGTTAATCAGATATACTGAGATGACAACAATTAGAGGAGCTCCTTGGTTTTGTCTTTGGTCGGATAAACAAGGAGTTCCCATTCTCATAATAACTTCGCTGAACTCACCGGGAGACCGCGAATACGATTTCTACAAAGCCAATAATTCTTCTTCGAAGATACGTTGCCATCCCACAACAACTTACCAGAGCCCTCCCCGGTAACCTGACAGAATCTACGACTGCGGTCACAAATTCTCCCGGTCCAGGAGAGAGAGAATAACTCCGGCACAATGCCGGACAGCCTGGCTTGATTCGGGAGAAAGACCTGATGACTGCGCGACAACCGCAGGCTGGATCCCGATGATAAAGACATCCGCACCAGTCTCTTCCTGGAGGTATTCCATAAGGATCTCAAGCGAGATCTTATGAATCCCCATCCTGACCCAAGATACCTCTTCTCTCTCTACGATCGTTATCCGGCCCGGGTCCGCTCCCCAATCCACGGCATCGAGAAAGACGATAACAGATGGATCGAAACGCTTGATAATCCCGGTGTACTCTTCCGGCGTAATACCCGCATCGATGGCATGGCGCACATGATCTTTGATAGAATCGAGAAGAACAGAACCGATGCCGTCATCGCCCCACATCCGGTTGCCTACCCCGACAAACACGATCCGGCCGGGATCACCGCCAAGCCTGGCGGAAAGTACCGTTTTGAGATCTGCCGGGAGGAGATTGTCCGTGATTGTTTCATCCTCCTTTCATCAGGAATACGATTTGTGCAATATACTGGAGGGTACCTGACACCAGGCCCGGGAACAGCCCGATGATGACGCAGAGCAAGGCCATGACCACGATCGGGAGCATCATGCACACCGGCGGATCCTGCACGCCCCCGAGCTCGCCCTTCGGCTTCCCGAGAAAGATCACGATGAACGCGTGTATGAGGCAAATAAAGGTCAGGATGCTCGTGGCCCACCCGCAGATGGAGAAAAAGGTGAAGCCCTGCCCCGCTATGGTGAACAGGACAGGGAAGCCCGCCTGTATCGAGCCCTCGTAGATGGCCTCCTTGCTCAGGAAACCGTTCAGGAACGGCAGGCCCGACATGGCGAGCGACGCCACCAGGAAGCATATCGCCGTGACGGGCATCTTCGTGAGCAGGCCGCCCATCTTGTGGATCTGCCGCGTGTTCACCCGCAGTATCAGCGCGCCCGCGATGAGGAACAGGCAGCCCTTGAACAGCATGTGGTTCATGATGTGGAACAGCCCGCCGTAGATCCCCAGGGGGACCGCGAGGCCGAAGCCCATGACGATGTAGCCCATCTGGCTGATGCTGTGGTACGCGAGCAGCCGCTTGAGATCCGCGGACAGCAGGGCCATGATCACGCCGACGAACATGTTGAGCACCCCGAGGCCGGCCACGACCAGCACGAGCGTGGAGGCCCCGGATATCAGGAAGAACGGGTACATCGCCTTGACCATCGCGATGACGCTGGCCTTGATCAGGATCCCCGACATGGTGGCGCTGATCGGGGCCGGCGCGTCGGAGTGGGCGGACGGAAGCCAGATGATGCCCAGCGGCAGAACTCCTGCTTTTGTTCCAAACCCGAAAAGAAAGAGAAGGGCAAGCAGAAACGTATCTCCGTCGGAGAGCCGGGAAATATCCATGAGCCTGAGGTCCAGCGTCCCGGTGCTGCCGTACAGGATAAATGAACCGTAGATGACCAGGATCACCTCGACGATACTGATGGCAAGATAGACATAGGTGGCCCGTATCGCCCTTTTTGTCCTCCCAAAGAGGATAAGCACCGCACTCGCGACCGTCGCTGCTTCAAGGAACACCAGCATGACCAGGACATTGTAGGTGCAGGCCATGCCGCACATCGTGCCGGCAAGGACAAAGTAGAGAATGAAGAACGTTGCATCAAAGCGATTGTTTTCGCGATAGATGAGTGAATAAACAAGCACCAGCAGTCCGAGGAAGGCCACAAGGCAGGAGATGAATGCCCCGGGGGCATCAAGAACTATCGCACCGACTGCTGCGGGGCTGATCATCCGGCCCTGCAATGCGATGAGATACGCGAGGTTCATCGCAAAGAGAAGCGCCATGAAGCATACGATCAGACTCCGCTGGAATTTCTCGGAGCAACCGCGCGCCAGGTAGACGAGAAGACCTCCGGCAACGGGAAGCAGAACCGGAACCAGGGCATAATAATCCGGCATCGCTATCCTTCCTTAAAGACGGGAAACTCCGGGGAGGTGACGGATGATCGTCATGAAAGCACCCGCATCCGCCTGCATAGCCCTTTAAACCGGCAAACACGGTATCTCCGCCTGTCCGCCGGAGGGTAACTTCCAGTCATGGTCAGAACATCCTCATCGCTTTGAGGAGTCCGTCAACGATAGCCTCGGGTTTTGGCGGGCATCCCGGGATCCTCACGTCAACCGGCAGGATCTTCTCGACAGGGCCGGCAATGGAGTAGTTCTCGTCATCGACAAATACCCCGCCCGAACAGCCGCAGGCCCCCATGGCAACGACCCGTTTGGGTGCCGGCGTCTGGGCATAGATCCGTTCAAGAAACGGCTTTGTGTGAAGAGGCACCGGGCCGGTAACCAGCAGGATATCTGCAAATCGGGGAGATGCAACCAGTTTTATACCCAGACGCTCAAGGTCGTACCGCGGGCTAAAACAGGCAACTATTTCGAGGTCGCACCCGTTGCAGCCTCCCGCGTGTGCATGGTACACCCACGGCGATTTTTTAAGAAAGGTGCCTGAAAGACTCATATAAACTTCCTCGGGTAGGTATTCCATTTCACACTGAACTTCTGCCGGCAGGAAATGCATGCGGTCAGGTACAACTCAAGATCCTTCCTGACAATCACGGCCGTCTCAGGTTTGAGACGGGCAAGCATCCGGTCCGCCATCACCTGCAGGCATTTTTCGGTGACCGGCATCTCTGCGCCGCAGACCCTGCATCGCTGGAGGGGCAGGCTGGTATCGACCGTGATCTGCTCTGACTCCCGTTCATGGGAGAGACTGAGTGCTTTCGCATACCGATCCGATGCAGACAGCTCAAGTTCGTGATCATGCAAACACTGTCTGCCCGGATCGGAACTGACAGCATCCGCCGACGGAATTCCCTTCAAACCGTCTTCGCGACTGGCGGTTCCAAAAAAGAGATCGAGCGCCTGTTCGGGACAGATATCCGCACACCGTGCACAAAAGAGGCACCTGAGACTATCGATCGACACGGTTCGTACGCCCTCATGATCCGTGACGCTCGTCGCCCCGCTCGAGCACCGCTCATTACATGCACCGCATCCCGTGCACCTGAGTGCGTCGCGTCTCGGCAGTCCCCGGGACAGGTATGCGATAAAGCCGAATGATTCGCGGACTGTTACCGGCTTACGAAACAGGTTTGCGGCAAGCCCGCCAAAGGCTCGTACCTTCGCGAACAGTTTCACAGTACGTACCTCCCTGCCGCCGCCCAGACTACGGCAATCACCGAGAGAGCCAGCGGCACCTTGAGCAGCCACCGGGTTGCCTGATCGATCCTGAACCGCCCGAACAGGGAGTGGACAACCGCGATCATGGTGGTAGTGACGCCCACACCGGCAAAAAAGACCACCCAGGCCATGAATCCGGACGAAGGCACCCACAGGAAAAGATCGGCAAACAGTGCGACCAGAACAAAGGTCAGCATCAACTTGGTGACTTCGAGGAGCCCCAGCAGTTTCCCGCTGTATTCCGTGGTCAGGCCGCTCACGATCTCGGATTCCGCATCGGAGATGTCAAACGGTTTTATATGCAGTTTCACGAGGATCGAGAGAAAGACGACAACTGCTGCAAACGGGTTGAGGAGGAGGTTGAACCCCATCATGTCCCTGATGGAAAGAGAGTCGTACGAGATGGCAAGGGCAAATGTGCCAAGGATAAAGGGGATCTCATTGGTGAGCATCAGTTCGATCTCCCTGACACCCCCGATCACGGCAAACAGGGACCCGCTCGTGATTCCCCCGACGATGACACAGAGGATCTCGCCCATCAGCAGGTACACGAGGACCACCAGGCCAAACGAATAATCAAACGAGATCCCGGCTATGGGTACAAAAAGGGTTGCGAGCGCAACGCATACGAGGGCCATGATCGGTCCGACAATAAAAAGCGGGCTTGATCTCTCCGGAATAAATGTGTCTTTCGAGAAAAGTTTGAGGATATCATAGAGCGGCTGGAAGACCTTTGTCCGGTTGATATCGCGCCAGGCCGGGGGAATGCTGATCAACGGACCCCTGCGCGACTGGATCCGGGCGGTGAGTTTCCGCAGCAGGAACGAGAGGAGGATACCCGTACAAAACGCGATGAGCGGGTTTACCCAGAATATCCCGGTCATGACCCTCCGCTCCCCGGTGCCACCGTTTTTTGGGGGCTTACGGTCGTAACACGGTCTGTACAGGAGAAACAGGGATCGATACTTCCGATGATCACCGGTACATCCCCAATAGTGCTGCCCTTAATCAGGTTGAGCATTATCCTGACATTCGGGAAGGTGGGAACCCTGAGGCGGACGAAATCCGGGGTGTTTGTGCCGTTTGAAGCAACATGGTAGAGAAGCTCCCCCCTCGGGGGTTCGGTCCTTGAGAATCCCTCGCCGCAGGGCAGCTCATGTACCAGGGGGACGGGTTCTGAGGGGGATGATCGTATCACATCGCAGCACTGCTCACAGATATGCAGGGACATAAGGACCTCCCGCATCCGTACCTGCATCCGTGCAAAACAGTCACCTCCGTTCTCAGTAACCACATCCCAGTCCACATCCTCATAGGCCGCATAGGGCAGGTTTTTCCTGATATCCAGGTTCAGCCCGCTTCCCCGGGCGATCGGGCCGACTGCACCGGACTCCCGGGCCGCATCCGGGGTGAGAACACCGATTGTACGAAGCCTGCCGGTGAAGACATCGTTTGCCAGGCACTGGTCAAAGTATTCAGGTACCGATTTTTTGAGGTCTTGTAATTTTGAGAGAATGACGTCGGTATGGACCGGCGTTACATCGTTCCTGATGCCCCCAAGGGTGATGATGCCGTGGCTGATCCGCTGGCCCGACATGACCTCCAGGCTGTCGAGAATATCTTCGCGGATCCGGATCGCGTGCATCAGCATGGTCCGGAATCCGGCCAGATCGCCCATCAGACCGATAGCAAGGATATGGCTCTTCATCCGTTCCATCTCCCCGAGCAGTGTCCGGACATAGCGGGCCTTTTTGGAAATCGCGATACCTCCGATCTCTTCTACAGCCTGGGCGAAGGTCAGGGAGTGATGGACATTGCAGAACCCGCAGATCCGCTCTGCCAGGAAGAGATCCTTGTAGTAATCGCGCCGCTCCATAAGCTTGATGATACTCCGGTGGTTAAACCCGAGTTTGAGATCGGCATCCCTGACGATCTCGTCTTCAACGGACATCTTCAGGTAATTGCTCTCGATCAAGGCAGGATGGTACGGCCCGTACGGAACCACGGACAGCTGCTTGGTGAAGATGTTATCGTGAGGCGGGTGAGCCGTGGGGCCGGTATCGATTCTCTCGCTCCGGGGGTCCTGCTGCTGGCGGGTACTGGTATGCATGTCCTCCCAGTTGAGGGGCAGCCAGAGATGCCGGGGATCAGGATGGTTTTTTACCTCTACCCCCAGAAACTCGATCATTTCCCTCTCCGCCCAGTCCGCCTGGGTTGTGATCGGCGTCACAGACTCGATGACCGGTTTTTTCCGGTTTACAAACGTCCTGAGTGCCAGGTTCCGGCCGGGGATCTCAGCATCGAACGTGAAATAATAGTCTATCCTGATCCCGGGGACTCCCATATCAACCCCGGAGGCATACAACATCCGTGCCCCCCGGTTCAGGAGAGATGAGACCTCGGCGCTGATCTTATCCGCCGGGATCTCGGTGACCTCAAGCGAGGGCTTCTTCTCACTCATCGTCCACGCTCCCGAACGGCGATTCGGGTGTGTATATCTCGTCCCGGGTAAGGTAGAGCTCGCTTGCCCCGCAATTGAAGTTCTCATCGACGTCCCTGTACTCAGGGATAAGCGTCGGGATGATCACCGAGAAAAAAATATAGAACGATACCAGCGAGCCAAGCTCTGCAAACAGGAAAAGCAGCATGGGTGAACCGTCCTGCTCGGGCAGGAATATCGCCCCGACGACACTGATCACCAGAACGACCATCGAGACTACGAAAGCGGGCTTCATCTCCGGTCACTCTCCCACTTTGCGATGATTGCGTCAACCGGTGCTGTCCTCAGGTACCGCATCCCAAAGTCATCGGGATCGATCCCACGGGAAAGGGCAAGGAGTTCTGCCAGGTGGATGATCGGGATGCCAAACTCATACCCGATCTCTTTTTTTAAGATCTGGAGCGCCCGTTCAAACTGGTCGTAGCAGCCGGAACAGACGATCACGAGGGCATCCACGTTGAGGGCTTTGATTGCATCAAACTTCTTTTTTGCGCGCTCATAGGTCGCAAAATGACGGTCTGCAAGATTTGCCTGCAGTCCGCAGCACATCTGCTCCTCTTCATAGGGAACGACCTCATCAACGAGAATTCCGGTCAATTCGGAAAAATACCTGACAAGCCGCCCGTCGTCGAATATCCGCATGTGGCAGCCCGGGTGAATGGCCACCCGTATGGGGACCTTCCGCGATTCTCTCCTGATGCGGTCGAGACCCACCTCCTCATACAGGACCTCAAGGAGGTGCCTGACCCTGATGGAGGCATTGTAGTGACTGTGGGCCTCTGCCAGGTACTCGTTTACCTGTTTTAACTTCTCCGGGTTCTCTTTGAGGAGCTGGTTTGCCTCGTACAGGGTGACATAGCAGCCGTTGCATGAGACCAACACGTCGCGCCCGTCACCTTCCGCCTGGAGCAGGTTATACGATGCCAGCGTGAGCCAGACCCGTTCGTCCACGGATTTCCAGACTCCGGCCCGCGGGCAGCAGGTCCCCTTTTTGAGATACTCAAGGTCGACCCCGAGTTCCGGCAGGGTGTGCATGATGGCAGATTCGCCCCACGGCATCTTGACCGGCATCACGCAGCCCAGGAAGAACGAGTACCGGGATTTTACAGCGGTGGCATTATCTTTTGACGAATTCGGGATGTCAGCCATTTAACACTGGTACTCCATGGTATCGAGGTCGAGTCCGATCTTCTTGTCAACCTTCATGGCTTTGATCAGGGTTTGAACGTCCTCTACAGCCTCCGGGTACCGGTGGGCTGTGGGCGGAACCGGCGCAAGTCCCGATTTGCGTCGGTACTCCATGATCTCCTCATTGATGGGATAGAGAAGGCCTATCGAGAAATGCCTGATCAACTGCGCCTTCACAGTTGTGGGAATCGGGACTTTAACCGGGCGCCGCCAGGGAAATATGTCGCTCATTCCTCTCACCTCATGAAATCAGCGATTTTCCTCCCTGGATACCAGCTCTATCGCCCTGGCGGAACAGACCTTGATGCAGCTCGGATCCCCTCCGCAGAGATCGCACTTGGTCATCGCCTTCAGGCCCCGCTGCATCTGGGGCACAGATATCGGGCATGCCCAGGTACACGACCTGCACCCGATACACCGCATCTTATCGATAGTTACAATCCCGGTCTGCGGATCCTTGGATATGGCACTCACCGGACAGGCCGCAAGGCACATTGGATCAGCGCAGTGATGGCAGTGTATCCTCACGAATTCGTTATCGGGGCCCCGGATCACCCTGCAAAGAGACAGATCGTAGTTGTAGGTATTGAAATTCTTAAAAGAACATGCGGTCATACACTGCCTGCATCCGGTACATCGGTCTGGATGGTGGAGGATTATCTTCGTATCAGCGCAAGCAGGATGAAGATGCGGCGTTGTCGGATGAACACTCTCCATAACTGCCGGCGGTGTGTTTATGAAGGGGCCTGCATTCAAACCGGAGATCTTCATGTCACTCAATGATTATCCCTATATGCAAAAGACACTATCCTCGGTGCTGATGCATCTCCTGTTGTTAACCAAAATTTTAATTCGTTGAGATTTTCCCATCAACCGTTGACACACCATCTCTGTTATATGTTTCGATGCAACCTTGCGAGACGAGCAGCGACCTTCCTAAACAACTATGCGGCAGACGCTCGGTCATGCTTGTTCGTCCTCGTTTCATTTCCCGGCGCTCACTCTCCTCCGGCTCGCTTCACATCACCTCGCTGTTTCTCTTCGGTTGATTGTTGGGACGAAGACGCCCCTGGCTCGTCGCGCCGCTCCGGCGTCAGCACCTGATCTGGCCCGCTCCTCGCATACCGCTTCGCGGAATGTTCATTGCTGTTGATGCGACAGACGCGGACGCTCAGTGATTTCGCTCGCTCGACGCACAGGGGGCTCCGACTTGCCGCTGGGCCCTGACGACCTTCCTCCCGCTCCACTCCTCCCCCTTTGAAAGGGAGGGCAGTCATTGCGATACCCCAGGGAAAGCCGTGTCCCGGACTCGCATACGAGCGGGAACACCCGGGTGGGATCTCAGATACCGGTTGTTTCGTAGGACACTACTGGATCATTGCACCTTATTTTGCTGATCTTGGCGTGTGGGGTTGCTCTCTTTCGCGAAAGATCGGGGAAGCAGTCAATAGTGACCCGATTCCGAGTAACCACTATACTAACATCAATTCCTCATGGCTATCGCCACGCACTGCCCCCGCTCCTCCCGGGGCGGGGGAGGAGGCCGGGCGGGGTGCGATGGTTTGCTAGAACCGGAGCTTGAGAAGACCGAAGGTCTTCGAGTGGGGATCGGAGGAGTGCCGTGTTGTGGCCCCACCCCCGGGGGAATAGCCACTGCGAACATACCTCCGGAAAGATGGACGGATGCCCTCTTACGGGGCGGGGGATGTTCTCCCTCCCCTGTCCCCACCCCCAACGGCGATACCTACCACGGTCCACTGCACGGGTGAACCGGGGAACATCCAGCGCCCACCTCATTGGAGGCGGGGTGAGCATCATGTAGAGTCCGATCGTTCGAGATCGATGCAATAATCTCCGCGGCTTCGCGGCTCTGCACCGAACAGTCTTCGCGTAAGGCGACGGTGTGTGAAATGTTAGGTGCAATGGTCCACTACCGACATATGGGAACCAACGGTGCCGTTTGGCCCTGGATTTAAGGGTCGCAAGCGGCACTCTTCACGTATCCGTCCCCCATTCCTCCCGCGAGTTCCCCTCATTTGGCGGCAAAGGTTGCCATCTTCTTCATGTATTTAGGACGCGCCCGTCAACGTTATCTGGATCACACATGGCCAGATTACCTGAAACAGAAGCGAAGAAGTTCGCGGAAGAGTTCGAACGGGCAACCCCAAAAGAAGTCCTGCATTGGGCGGGAGAGAAGTTCAAGGGAAAGATCGCTCTTGCCTCCAGTTTCGGCCTCGAAGACGTCGTTCTGATCGATCTCATCGCGAAATCCGGTGCCGATATCCGGGTCTTCACGATCGATACCGGAAGGCTTCATCAGGAGACCTACACGCTCATGGAAAGGATCGGAGAGAAGTATTCGATCCCGGTCGAGATCTTCTTTCCGGACACAGCGGCAGTCGAGGCCATGGTCAACGAGAAGGGAATTAACCTCTTCTATTCCAGCAGCGAGGCCCGTGTGGAATGCTGCCACGTCAGGAAAGTCGAACCGCTCCGGCGTGCTCTTGCGCCGCTCGACGCGTGGGTCACCGGGCTCCGCCGCGAGCAGGCGCCGACCCGTTCGGGTATCGCCAAAGTTGAGATCGACCACGTCAACGGCGGGCTTGTCAAGGTAAATCCCCTTGCCGACTGGACCGGCGATCAGATACTCGCGTACATCAAACAGAACGATGTTCCGTACAACCCGCTCCTTGACCAGGGGTATGTCAGCATCGGCTGCGCCGCCTGCACGAGACCCATCCGGAAAGGCGAAAACCCGCGGAAGGGCCGCTGGTGGTGGGAAGACGATGCCAAGAAAGAGTGCGGCCTCCACCTGAACTTCAGTAAGTAGATCGGACGAGGTGCGATATTTCATGACAGCCTTACCTTACGGCGGCACGCTCGTCAACCGCGTCCTTTCAGACGCTGCCCGGCGAGAGATCCTCGCCGGGATCGACGGCAGAAAGACCATCGCTGTTGATACGCAGGGCGCGCTCGACGCCGAGAAGATTGCGATCGGAGCGTTCTCCCCCCTCACCGGTTTCATGGGCGAAGCGGACTACTCAGGCGTCCTCGCCCGGTCCCGGCTGAAGAACGGTCTTACGTGGACCATCCCGATCATTCTTGCCCCGCGAATCGCCGAAAACCCGGGACTCGGCGATATCCATGTCGGCGACAGTCCGGTGCTCCTGTATCACGGAGAGCCGATCGCGGTGCTCCACGTTGAGGAAAAGTTCCCCTTCGACAAGACGGAGTTCGCCCGCCGGGTCTACGGGACGACGGAGGATGCACATCCCGATGTAAAGAAACTCCGGAATGCCGGGGATACGATCTTTTCCGGTCCAATCGATCTCATCAACCGGGTCTCCGGCGCCGACGAACTCACCCCTGAAGAGACACGAGAGGAGTTCGACCGGCGCGGGTGGGAGACCGTCGTCGCGTTCCAGACCCGGAACCCCCCGCACGTGGCTCACGAGTACATCCAGCGCTGCGCCCTCGAACAGGTCGACGGCCTCTTCATCCACCCGGTCGTCGGCGAACTCAAAAAGGACGACTTCCCCGCCGAGGCCGTCATCGAGAGTTACCAGTATCTCGTCGATCACTACTATCCGAAGTCCCGGGTCTTCCTCGCGCCGCTCGCGATCTCGATGCGCTACGCGGGGCCCAGCAGGGCGGCGGTCTTCCTCGCGATCATCCGAAAAAATTACGGATGCACGCACTTCATCGTCGGCAGGGACATCGCCGGCGTCGGAAACTACTACGATCCCTACGGCGCCCACGCGCTCTTCCGGAACCTCGATCTCGGTATTGAAGCGATGCTCTTCCGGGAGTCGTATTACTGCCGCAAGTGCCGGAGCATGGTAACGGAGAAGACCTGCGGCCACCCGGAGTCGGATCACTCCCGTGTCAGCATGACCCAGATCCGGAAGATGATCGTCGCCGGAGAGCAGCCCCCCATTGAGGTGATGCGCCCCGAGCTCGCGGACCTTCTCGTCAAGTACAGGCCGTACCTTGAAGCGGGCTTAAAGTGAGGCCGGGGACGTTTCGCTTCGCCCTCCCCCTCCCGCGAGTTAAATGCTTCTTCGGCGGAGATTGAGGAGATTATTGCCGGGAAATGTCTCTATAAATGATCTCCGCCGAAATGATACACCATGCACGGTCCTATGAACGGCACCGCCTGCCCTGCTCGTCTCTCTGCCGGGCGGGGGTCCTTCCGGATCGTTTCAGTCGGGTCACCCCGGATCTTCCGGATGGACCATCCCTGCAATTCACACGAGGGAATAAATCCATGAAAATTACCATTAATGGAAATGAAGAAGAGATAGCGTCTGAGATGACAGTCCGCGATCTGCTCGCGGCGTGTAACGTAGAGTCTCCCGATATGGTCTCCGTCGAGCACAATGGGACCATCCTCAATCGGTCCGAATTTCCAACGGTCGTCGTCCGGGAAGGCGACGTCATTGAGTTCCTCTATTTCGTGGGAGGCGGCTCGCTTTCATGAGTCCGGGTTTCTCGACACGGGCGATTCATGGTGCCGGCCCGGGGACCGAACCCCGTCGCGCCCTCCAGTTTCCCATCTACGCAGGGGTGGCACATGACTTCGAGTCCGCCGAGGCGATGGGGGCGACGTTCTCCGGCAGGAAGGCCGCGTTTGCGTACTCGCGGATCGCGAATCCCACCGTCGATGCCTTTGAGAAGAAGATGGCGTTACTCGAGGACGGACTCGGATCGGTTGCGGTCTCCTCGGGCATGGCGGCAATCTCGACCACGCTCCTCACCCTGCTCGCGGCAGGGGATAACATCGTCTCCTCCTCATCGCTCTTCGGGGGGACGTTCTCTCTCTTCCGAAACGTCCTCTCCCCGCTCGGTATCGAGACCCGGTTCGTGCCGATCGACGATCCGGATGCAATAGAAGCGGCTATCGATGGACAGACACGGGCGATCTTCCTTGAGACGATCTCCAATCCCCGCACGGTCGTCCCCGATTTTGCGGAGGTCTCCCGGATCGCACGAGCTCACAGACTTGTCCTGATCGCCGACAGCACCGCGACGACGCCGTATCTCTTCTCCGCGAAGCGACACGGAGCAGACATCGCCCTTCATTCGACGACGAAGTACATCTCCGGGGGAGCGACGAGCATGGGCGGGGCTATCGTCGACCTCGGTACCTTCGACTGGTCGGCGGTACCGGCCCTCGAAGGGTATCACCGGTTCCGTGAGATGGCGTTCATCGCCCGGCTGAGGAAGGAGGTGTACCGCGATACCGGGAGCTGCATGTCCCCCTACGACGCCTATCTTCAGAGCCTCGGCCTCGAGACGCTCGCCCTGCGCATGGAGCGCGTCTGCGAAAACGCCCGGGCTATAGCGGAGTTCCTGGCCGGAGAGGATGCGGTGAGATCGGTCGACTATCCGGGCCTCCCCTCCTCGCCGTATCATGATCTGGCGAACCGGCAGTTTGACGGGAGGTACGGGGGGGTCCTCGCGTTCTCGCTCCCCGACAAGGCCTCCTGCTTCCGGTTCCTGAACCGGCTCCGGCTCGTGCGGCGGTCGTCGAACCTCGGCGACAACAAGTCTCTTGCGCTGCATTCGTCGACGACGATCTACGTGGAATTCACCGCAGAGGAGCAGAAGGCCATGGGCGTGGACGATACGATCATCCGGCTCTCGGTCGGGATCGAGGACCCGGACGACATCATTGCCGATCTCCGGCAGGCATTGGCCGGAATCTAAATTACAGGTGGACCATGAGAGAAGACCAGATCGAACGCTACAGCAGGAATATCATCTTAACCGAGATCGGCGGTAAGGGACAGGAGCGACTTTTAGATTCAAAAGTCCTGATTGTCGGTGCGGGGGGCCTTGGTTCTCCCGCTGCCCTCTACCTGGCAGCGGCCGGCGTCGGGACGATCGGGATTGCCGACGGCGACAGGGTCGACCTGACCAATCTTCAGCGGCAGATCATTCACTTCACGGATGACGTCGGCACAGGGAAAGCGGACTCTGCAAAGGCAAAGATTGCCCGGCTCAACCCGGACGTTGAAGTGCGGGTTCATCCCGAGATGATACGGGCGAAGAATGCGAGGAAGATCATCTCGGGCTACGATTTTGTCATCGACGGTACAGACAACTTTGCGGCCAAATTCCTCATCAACGACGCCTGTGTCCTCCAGAAGATACCGTTCTCTCACGCCGGCATCCTGAGGTTCAACGGGCAGATGATGACGGTCCGGCCTTATTCGAGCGCCTGTTACCGGTGCGTCTTTACCGCCCCGCCTCCCGCAGGCGCGGTCCCAAGCTGCGCAGAGGCAGGCGTGCTCGGCGCGATGGCCGGGACCATTGGAACCCTGCAGGCCGTCGAGACGCTGAAATATCTCCTCGGCGTCGGAGATCTGCTGACCGACCGGCTCCTGATCTTCGATGCCCTGCCCATGAGTTTCCGCGAGGTGAAGGTTAAACGGGACCCGTCCTGCCCGGTCTGCGGCGAGCACCCGACCATCACGTCGCTCATCGATTACGAACAGAAGATCTGCGGGTTGAAACGATGATCCTGCCGGCCGAAATCGTGGAGGAGATGTATGCTCACGCGGAGAAAGAAGCCCCGATCGAGGCCTGCGGCTACCTAGCCAGCTTTGGGGAGCGCGTCGTGCGCCGCTATGCGATGAGAAACATCGATCGGAGCGAGGAGCATTTTGCGTTCGACCCGGAGGAGCAGTTCTCGGTCCTGAAGACGGTGCGGAACGAGGGTCTGAGCATCGTTGGGGTCTATCACAGCCATCCTGCCTCGCCTGCGAGGCCCTCCGCCGAGGATATCCGGCTCGCGTACGACCCGACGGTCGTGTATGTGATAGTCTCGCTGCATGGCGGCGCGAGGTCTATTGGAGGGTTTCGCATCCGACAGGGAGCGGTCGAGGAGGAGCAGCTGACAATTATGGGGGAGAACCTATGACGGACAAAGTTTTCGATATCGCGGCTTTCAAGAAAGTCGGGATGATCCAGCAGAAACAGAAGGAATACTTCGCACTGCGCCTCCACGCTGTGGCCGGTGATTTTACCGCCGAACAGATGCAGAAGATCGCGGAGGTCGCAGTGAAGTACGGGACGGGCCAGATCCACTGCTCTACACGGCAGGGGATCGAGATCCACAACGTGCATCATACAAACCTTGAGGCCGCAAGGGCCGAACTGGAGTCGGTCGGCGTAGCGATGGGGGCCTGCGGCCCGAGAATCCGGATCGTCACCGGCTGCCCGGGGGCCCGGACGTGCCGGTGGGGGATCATCGATACGAAGGAGGTTGCTGCCCGGCTCGACCGCACCTGGTTCCGGGAGGAGACGCCTCACAAGTTCAAGATGGCCGTCACCGGCTGCCCGCACAACTGTGCGAAGGCGACCGAGAACGACATCGGGGTCATGGGCGGGATCGTTCCCGGGTGGGTGGCGTCCTCGTGCACCGACTGCGGTCTCTGTGTGAACATCTGCCCGACGCACGCGATAGAGAAGGCCGGCGACGAATACGTGGTCGATCTTTCTCTGTGCATCAACTGCAGCATCTGCACATCGAGCTGCCCGGCGGGCGCATGGGTGGTCGTCTCAAGAGGGTATATCCTCTGGATCGGCGGTACCATGGGAAAGGTTCCCCGGCTCGCAACCCGGCTCGGCGGGCTGATCGAGTCAAAGGAGCGTCTCTATGAACTCGTGGGCAACGCTATAGATTACTACCGCAGAATGGGGCGGAAGAAGGAGCGTTTCGGGCACATGATCGATCGAATCGGTCCGGATGTCGTAAGTGAGGCGATCCTGAATGGGAGATGAGGTAAAAAAACGGGTGGACCTTGCAGGCGTCGTCTGCCCCATGAACTTTGTGAAGACAAAGCTCGCCCTTGAGGACCTTGAACCGGGCGATCTGCTGGAGGTCATCCTCGACGAGGGTTCGGCCATGCTGAATGTCCCCCGGAGCGTGAAGGAAGAGGGGCACCGGATCGTGAAGGTCGAGCCTCTTGGCGAGTCGTTCCGGGTCGTTATCGAGAAGGGCGGAAGGTAAGCCGGTTTGGGAGGTCTCCCTCCCGGCATCCCCTGAATCTCACGCCGGGGACCCGGTGGGTATAACCGCCGCCCTCGCTTGAGCGGATCGACTTTTAGTGAAGATGTTTATCTTGCGGGGGTGAAGGGGGCGGAGCGGAGTCGCCCTTCGTCATGTTCCCGGAGAGATTAGCAAAAACCATATATTATTATAAGGTTCAATATTGTTTGTATGCTCCACGCCTACAAGTATCGGATGTACCCTACTCGGACACAGATTCCGCTCCTCATGAGACACATCCATGCCTGTCGGTTTGTGTACAACCATTCTCTGGAGCAGAAGATCCGGGCATACGAGCAGGAAGGGCGTAAACTCTCCTGTTTTGACATGAACAATCATCTTCCCGCCCTCAAAGAAGAACACCCGTGGCTCAAGGAGATCAACTCCCAATCGCTTCAGAGCGCGAACAAGAACCTCGACAACGCGTTCACCCGGTTCTTCCGGAAGAAAAAGGGATTTCCAAAGTTCAAGTCAAAGAAGAATCCGGTACAGTCCTTTCAGGTGCCTCAGCATTACGCGGTGGATTTCGGGCGGCGTCGGATCAAACTCCCGAAGATCGGCGAGATCAAGACCGTTTTCCACCGGATCTTCACCGGGAAGATGAAGTACGTCACGGTCTCTGTGACTTCAACCGGGAAATGGTTTGTCAGCATTCTCGTTGATGATGGAGCAGCAACACCGGAACCCGTACCGTTTACGCTGGATACCACCCTTGGGATCGATGTCGGGTTAACGGACTTTGCAACCCTCTCGACTGGAGAGAAGGTTGAGAACCCTCGGCACTTGAAGAACTCCCTCCAGCGCCTGGAAGTGTTGCAGCGACGCGTCTCACGAAAAGTGAAAGGATCAAAGAACCGACAGAAAGCGATTCAAAAATTAGCCCGATGTCATGAGAAGGTTGCAAACCAGAGGAACGATTTCCTGCACAAACTCTCTAATCGAGTCGTGAGTGAGAATCAAGCCATAGCAGTGGAATCGTTAAACGTTGCTGGAATGCAGAAAAACCATAAATTGGCACAGAGTATTGGCGATGTATCGTGGAGTGCATTCTTTGCGATGCTGGATTACAAGTGCCGGAAGTACGGGAAGACCCTCCTCTCGATCGGGCGGTTTGACCCCTCCTCAAAAATATGCAGTAAATGTGGGTATCTCAAGCGGGATCTAATTCTCTCTGAGAGAGAATGGATCTGTCCCGACTGCGGCACTCATCACGACTGCGATATCAACGCAGCGATCAATATCAAGAAGTTCGCCCTGCAAGAACAGAACCTTGTCGGGGTAGCAGGTGCGGAACGCGCCGTCGAGCCTGTGGACTTGCCTCAGTAGAGGGAGGATGAAACAGGAAGCCCCGCCCAAAAGGCGCGGGTAATTCACTTTATTATCTTCTACGCCAAATGGAGTAGAGCAAGTTTTCTGAGAAGAAAACTTGTAAAGTGTATTCACCCGAAGGACTTGAGCATACCCCCGTAGTGTAGTGGTCAATCATGCAGGACTTTGGATCCGGCGACACCAGTTCGAATCTGGTCGGGGGTATAAGGACACGGAGTTTAAATACCTTGCTGCGGCGCAACAATTCTCCTGGCGCGCGTTGTCCCCTTTCGGCACTATAAACACGATTTTTTGGGGAGTATCCCTCGCACCGTTATCAGCGAGATTGCCCTGCAACTCCCGTGAGGTCCACATATTTCTTAAGGCATCATCGCCCAGTTATGGTAATAATGGAAAGCGCCTTATCTATCGAGTTCCAGTTGAGCCTCCTCCTCTTCCTTGCGCTTGCAGGCTACCTTCTGGCATCCAGGATCAACCAATCGGCGACGATCGGCGCTATTCTCGTGGGAGTTCTGGTAGGACCGAGTGCGCTCGGCTGGATCACTTACACGGACTTTGTCGCGAGTCTGGCCCACATGGGAGCGATCATCCTCCTTTTCGCCATCGGGTTCGAGTTCGACATCAAGGACATCCTCAAGTTGCGCAACGGCGTCATCGCCTTCTTCGGCGTGGTCGTCCCGTGGATAGGTGGCTATGCCACTTCCGTTCTCTTCGGGTTTGACTTTGCAACTGCGGTCTTCGTCGGCGCGGCACTGACCGCGACGAGTACCGCCATCACCGCAAACGTCCTCAAGGAGATCGGCATGCTCCAGACCGATGCCGCGAAGGCGATCATCGGTGCCGCCGTCATCGACGATGTCCTCTCCTTGCTCGCGCTCTCCGTCTCCATGGACCTGGTGAGCGGGGGAGTTTCGGTGGAGGCGCTCGCCATAACGGTCGTTCAGGCTCTGGGCTTTGTCGTCGTCGCCGGCGGCATCGGGGTCCTCGGCGTGCGGAGACTCATCCAGCGGATGGACACATCGGTTCTGGCCCGGAAATTTCCCGGTTTTGTCTTCGTCTTTGCCCTGATGCTGGCGTTCCTCTACGCGATGCTCGCCGACATGGTGGGCTTATCGGGGATCGTCGGTGCATTCCTTGCCGGGGTCGCCTTCAGCGGCGTCGAGATCCGCCAGAGCAGGAGCGTCACAGAGGGCGCCGAGTATTTCCAGATTGTTTTTGCCTCGATCTTCTTCATATCGCTGGGTATTCTCGTCGATCTTCAGGCGCTCACATCCGAGATCGCTCTCTTCACGGCGGCGCTGACCGTGGTTGCCCTTGTCACCAAGATCATCGGGTGCGGTCTACCGGCCCGGGTGATGGGGATGTGCCGGGAAGATTCCCTCATCGTCGGGTTCGGGATGGCGGCGCGGGGAGAGGTGACGATGATCGTCGCGTTGATCGGCCTGAATTCCGGTTTCATCGACCAGGGGATCTTCGTGGCGTGTGTCGTGATGAGTCTGCTGACCACCCTCATAACCCCGATCATCTATCGGAGCTGGTTCTTCAAGGGTGCATACTGTAGTACCACTGAGTGATGCAGGTAGCCCTGCATTCTTTTCTCAAAATCTCTTATTCTTCTCTTCCCGGCCGGAAAAAAAGGTGGGGACGCGCCCCTCTGCCTCACCAGGCTTCCGGGAACGCCATGTTGGTGTAGATGTCCTCGAGGCGCGCTTTGTGGCCCCGCTCCATCGAGGCGAGGCTCTCGAAGAGCTCGATCTGCTCCGGGTCCACGCTGAGGCCTGCCAGCTGGGTGTACATCTGCATCGCGTCGAGCTCCTTCCTGATCGCGATGACGAGACCGTCGAGCGGCTTTAAGTCGGCCGAGAGCGGAGGAGCCTCCAGGATGTCGGCGACTTTGTAGTCCCGCTTCGTGTTGAACCCGAGTTCCCCGGGCTCTTTTGCGAGAAAGCCCTCGAGGGTCTTTCTGTGTTTGCTCTCCTCCCCGGCAAGTTCGTTGAAGAGGTTTTTCAGGTTCTCATCCCTGACCTTCTCTCTGACCGTCCGGTAGAAGGTGTACGCTTCAATCTCCCTGTCGATGGCGTTTGATATGATAGAACGATACTCTTCGGCATCCATGGTTCATGCACCGGTGGAGAGTAGCATTTGAGGCATTTAAAGATTGTTCGGGCCGGGTACCCGCGCAAGCACAGGGGCGGTATGCACGTGAGAACCTGCGGAAAAAAGTATCGGGATTCAGACCTGGATGCCTGCCCGGGCAAGGGCATTCTTAATGGAGGTGAGCTCTTTTTTGATCTCTTTGAATTCGTCGTCAAGATATTTCCCGGTATCTTTCCGGAGCGCTGCAATCTCTTCTTTCGTCTCAATACCAACCTGAAGCATCTGGTCCTGTTTATCCAGCATCCGGTCCTGTTTATCCAGCATCTGATCCTGTTTCTTCAAACTCAGTTCAGAGTTCTCCAGCGTTTGATGCATGATTGTGCCGGCATAATCTATCCGCTCAAATATCTCCTCCTGGATATCCCCGCGGATGATCTCAAAACTCGTGTACTCCCCGGTAGCCTCCTGCCATTTGATGGTGAATGACTTGACCGCAATAGGGTAGCGAATGATATTGATCGCGTTTGCGAGGGCGCGAAGGTCCTCTTCGCTTCCCTCCGCGACGATCTCGACCTTTCCGGTGTCGAGATTCTTTACATATCCGGTGATATCCTTTTCAAACGTCTCTTTGTAGACATGTTCCCGAAATCCAACCCTTTGCACGCGCCCCGCTGCAATGGCAGAAAACCGTTTCATCAGAATGAACTTAAGAACGGTCGACTTAAATAGTTTCCTCCGACTGCCCGGTGGCGGATCATGGGAGGAGATCGTGTTGTCGCGTCGCGAGACCCCCAGGGCGGCCCCGCGAAAAAAAGTTGGTTAGATGAACCGAGGCTTTTTGGAGAGGAGCCTCGGGGTGTAGAGCGGGCGGAAGGGCTTTCCGGTGGTCTCCATCTTCACCGCCTGGATGAGTTCGTCTTCGCTCATCGACTCTTTGTAGGGCTTCTTATTCTCCGAGAGTCTCCGAACGGTGACCGTGAGCCGGCCGGTCTCGGCCTCCTGGTCTCCGATCACCGCAACGTAGGGCACCCAGTCCATCCCGGCTTCGCGGACCTTCTTGTTCACGCTCTCGTCCCGGTCGTCGACGTCCGCCCGGAGGCCGGCGGCGTTCAGGCGGGTGCCGATCTCTTCGGCAAAGCAGACATGCCTTCCCGCCACCGGCACCAGCCTGACCTGGGTCGGGGCGAGCCAGGTCGGGAACGAGGGGACCTCCTCTGTAGCGGTGTTTTCGAGCATCGCGCAGATCACCCGCTCAAGCGAGCCCGTCGGCGAACAGTGGAGGATCGGGGGGTGGACCTCGGCGCCCTCCGGGGTGTAATACTTGATGTCGAACCGGTCCGCACTCTCGACGTCGATCTGGACCGTCGGGTTCTCGATGGGTCTCCCCTGTGCGTCGATCGCCGCAAGATCGACCTTTGCTATCCAGTAGTGGCTCCGCTCCGAGAGGAGCTCAATGAGCATCGGCACACCCGACTTTGCAACGATCTCCTTTACCCAGAGTTCGTACTGGTCGAAGAAGTCCCGGGTGCATCGGAAGGCTCCCACGAGCGGGGTTTCAAGGTCCACACCGCTCTGCCAGCCAATTGCGAGCTGTTCCTCAAAGCTCGCGAGCGCGTCGTCCACGTCGCGGCAGAGGGTGTGCATATCGGGCATCGTGAAGGCGCGGAGGCGCTTCAACCCGATAACTTCGCCCTTCTGCTCGTGCCGGAACGAGTAGGTTGAGAGTTCATAGAGCTTCATCGGGAGGGTGTTCGGCGAGATATGCATGTCGTGCATGGTGCAGAACATCCCGAAGCACGCCGCGAACCGGAGCATCATGTCGCGATTGCCGCTCCTGAACCGATATTGCCGCTCCCCGAACTTGGCGGCGTGTTCCGAGATCGCCCTGTCCCCGAGGTCGTACATCACCGGGGTCTCCACGGGCATTCCGCCGTAATCGAGCACCCGCGCAAGGATGTAGTCGCTGAGGAGGTCCCGGATCAACTTGCCCCGGGGCATCCAGCGGAGGTTCCCGACGTCCGAACGCGGCTCGTAATCCACGAGTTCCTTCCCGCGCATCAGGTCCACGTGAACCGGCTCGCCTCCCTCCTGCCCCGGATGGCCGAGTTCTTTCCTGATCAGGGAGGCAAAACGCGTGTCCTCTTTCAGGTAGTCGTCCACGTTTTTGCGTTCCCCTTCGGGCGTGAGGACAAAGAACTCGTGCTCGATCTCTTTCTTTTCGGCGGCCGCTCCTTCACCGGGTACGATCGTCCGGGAGAGTTCCGAGAGCGGGTGGCCCTTGCAGGAGATCGAGAAGGCCTTGTACCAACCGAACGGTGCGCGCTTCACAACAAAGCCGCCCTTCCTCGCGAGGGCGTCCTCGATACCCCGGAGAGCGCTCACCGCCGCTTCCGGCGATGCAAGGTCGGCGGAGAGGTGGGCATAGGGGTAGATCATGATATTGGTAGTGCCGAGCTGCCCGGCGGTGGCGACAATCTCGTCTACCGCCTGCCTGACGGCATCCTCGATGTTCTCCTCGTCGACGGACTCAACCGCGCAGAAGACGGTGAGGGCCTCATCGAGAGCGTCTTTTGGGACGACGTTCTCTTCGGCGACCTTCGTCTTCTTCCGGGTCTCGTATTCGATATGATCAGAGTGGATTAGAAGAAGTCGCATTGCTATCCCCAGTTGAACCGTTTAATATCTGTTTTCCTGCTATATAGTGCATAATGCTCTTCGGGTGAGATCATGGAGCATCCCGCCCGTTTCCTCCCCGCCGGATGGGGCGGCGGGGTGCGGCTTTGTCCGATTGTCGGCGACGTGAATCACGCGCGGCGCGCGTTCTCATGGTAGCGGGAGAGGGTCGCCTGCTGCTGGTCCATGTACTTCGCGTCCTTCTTCATGTTGTACGGGCGCGCGGCACGGTCCGTGCGGTAGAATACCAGTTGTCCGATCGGCATCCCCGCGTAAACCCGCACCGGCCGGGCGTTCACGTTGCACATCTCGAGGGTGATCGTTCCTCGAAACCCTGCATCAATCCAGCCGCCCGTCTGGTGGAGTTCAATCCCGAGGCGCGCGATGCTGCTCTTCCCTTCGATGCTCGCCACGACATCGTCGGGGAGCTCGATCGTCTCCAGGGTCTCGGCGAGGAGAAATTGCCCGGGGCGAAGGACGATTGAGTCGGCCACCGTCTGCTCGGTGTTCGAGCAGACGCTCTCTTTTTCATAGGGGTCGATCACGGAGTCTCCCGGAACATACCAGACGAAGTGGGAACCGAGTCTGATATCGAGGGAATTGGGCTGGATCAGGCCGGGGTCGTAGGGATTCACCTTGATATACCCATGCCTGATGCGGTCTTCGATCTGCCAGTCGACAAGAATCATTCTTCTAGATCTCTCCCGCAAACTATTCTTTGTTTTCGAGATGCCACTCCGTCCGGCGCATCAGCCCGTGAAGCGTGCTCACCTCGCGGGTGGTCAGTTTCGTCCGGCCGAGCACCCGGTGAATGAGGATCATTGTGTTCTCCCGCTTGAAGTCCGGGTGATCGATCCGGTCGAGGAACGCATCGAGGTGCCGGTAGAGCGACTCCATCTCGGTGGGTCCCGCGAGGGGGTAGGTCCCACGGGGCAGGTTTGCAAGTTCGTAGCAGAGGATGCCCACTGCGTGAGAGAGGTTGAGGATCGGGTAGACCTCCGAGGTCGGGATGGTGCAGATGAGGTTTGCCCGTTTCAGTTCCTCGTTTGAAAGCCCCCAATTCTCCCGCCCGAAGAGGATCGCGACCGTTCCGTCTATGTCGGCGACGGTCTCCCTGACTTCCGTCGGGGTGTAGTAGGGCAGCCGCATCGGGGTGCAGACCGATTTGCTGACCTCGCCGGTCGTCGCGACCACGAAGTCGAACTCCCGGTAGACCTCGTCGACCGTCATCCAGCGGGCGTTGTCGAGGACGTCGCGGGCATGAGAAGCGCGCATGACCGCGTCGTCGCCGAGCGGACAGGGGTTGACCAGCACCAGCCGGGTGAATCCGAAGTTCTTCATAACCCGGGCGGTAAACCCGATATTCCCGTCGTAGAGGGGCTCGACCAGGACGATTGAGACTTCAGGCATATCTCACTGTATCGCTCGAACCGTCGCCCGGAGCACATCGATCCCTTCCTCGTAGACTGCATTTCCAATGACGATCGTGTCGGCGATGCGGCCCATCTCCGCCGCCTGCTCCGCCGAACGGATCCCGCCGCCGTAGTAGAGGGTAGCGTTCTCAACCGCATCGGCTGCCGCCTGCACAATTTTTGGGTCTCCGTAAGTCCCGCTGTACTCGATGTAGACGATCGGGAACCGGAAGTACCGGTCCGCCACCTCCGCGAATGCGGCCACATCCTCCCCCGAGAGACTGCAGTCCGCCCCCGTCACCCGCCCGACGGCGGAGTTCGGGTTGAGGACGATGTAGGCCTCGGGCACCACCATCTCCCAGTCGATGCCGCTCGCGTGACGGAGCCAGGCGTGGTGTTTCCCGACGATCCAGCGGACGTCGTTTGCGTTCATCACGCTCGGCACAAAGAGGTGGTCGATCGCCCCGTTGAAGATGGCGCAGTCGGGGCTTGCCGGTTCCACCACAAGCGGCAGCCCGTAGGAGGAGACCTGGTCCAGGAGTTCGCAGAGGTTCTCCTGCGTCACGTTCAGGGTGCCCGAGAGCATCAGGGCATCGGTCCCGCTCGTTGCGATCTCCTCGATGACGTTCCGCGGGAGGTGTTTGTCGGGGTCCAGTTTCGTCACATGTGCCCAGGTCTTCCAGTTCGCGTGCATGGTGTCACTTCAGATGGCTGATGTAGTCGTGGAGTCTGGCCTTCGGGATGCCGGTGATGGAGGAGACCGCCTCCGCGTCGGCTTCACGGAGCGTCGCGGCGTTGTAGATGCCCGCAAGGTAGAGCCTCTCCACGGTCGCCTCCCCGATGCCCGGAATCGCCAGCAGTTCTTCCCGCCCGCGTTCGAGCGCTGCTTTGGTGACCTTTGCCGGGGTGGGGCGTCCGAGGTACCTGCAGACCATATCCACATGCTTATGTACGGTTTCCGGATTAATGGCGGTTTTGCTTGAGAGGTAGGGGATGGGGAGATAGCAGAAGTCATCGGGGCTCCCGACCTCTCCGGCCAGATACTTCTTCAGGCTGACCGCGGGAACTCCTGCTTCCCGGAGGGTGCGCTCGTTGCAGAGTGCGCGGGCCGCCTCGAGGAGTTCCGTTGCCGCCGCATCGCCGATGCCGGCCTTTTTCAGGACCGCAGGGTCCGCACGGGAGAGCGCGGAGATGTCGCCGATCCCCTGTTCGAGGAGATTTTTGTTGATCTTCGCGTGGCTCCGGCCTTTCCTCGGGGGGACGATCTTCCGGATGAACTTCCGGAGTTCCGATCGGCGCCGGAGGATATCCAGCGCGTCTTTTGCCTCCTCTATGAGTCGTCCGGCCTCATCGCTTCCGACACCGAGGGCGTCTGTGAGGTTGCCGGGCTGCATTCCCGCGATCTCGGAGACCGTGTAGATATGGCGCGCGTGCAGACGCTGCACGAGTTCGTCGGTCATCGAGGGCATCATCCGGAGCGCCTCGACGTTCGAGGCGATGTGGCTGCAGAGCGGACAGCCTATCGTCCACGGGGGGGAGCCTTTCCGGATCAGGCGGACGTGGGAGAGCCCGTGCTCCGGGCAGGTCTCCTCCGTCCGGATCGCCCGTCCCCAGATGCTGCCGGGCAGGCTGATGTTGAACCGGCACTCGGGGTAGCCGGTGCAGCCGATGAACTGGGAGGCGCCGAGGTGTCGGATCCGGAGGTCGCGGCCGCAGACGGGGCAGGGGCCGACGGTATGCTCCTCGGCGGTCTGCTCCATGATCTCCTCGCCGATCTCCTTCTCGTGCTCCTCGAGTTTGTCAAAGACCCGGTGGAGCATCTCGCGGGACTCGTTGACGACGTCTTTATGGGAGCGCTGCTTCTGCTTGATGAGTTGCATGTGCTCTTCAAGCGTCCGGGTCATCTCGGGCTCCGTGATCGTCTCCGCGTGGTTGTCGAGCGCTTCCGTGACGGCTCTGCCGACGAGCGTCGGGCGGAGGGGGTTCCCCTCCACGTAGCGGCGGGAGACGAGTTTGCCGATCACTTCGTGCCGGGTGCTCTTCGTGCCGAGGCCGAGTTCCTCCATCACCTGAATGAGCCGGCTCTGGGAGTAGCGCGCCGGCGGCTGAGTCTGTTTCTCCTCAAGGTTCACGCTTTTAATCGGCAGGCGTTCGCCCGGGGAGAACGCTGGAAGGATATTCTCCTTCGCCTCCGAGTAGGGGTAGACCCGGCGCCATCCGGCGGAGACGAGCCGTCCGCCCGTTGCCGTGTAGGGTTCGCCGGACGCATCGAAGAGGCATTTGGTGGTCGCCCACGTCGCGTCGGGGGAGAGGGTCGCGAGAAACCGCCGGACAACGAGTTCGTAGACCTTCCACCGGTCGGAGCCGAGGGCCTCGCGTGCGGCGGCGCCCGTGGGGTGGATCGGCGGGTGGTCGGTGCTCTCCTTCTTGCCGCGCGTCGGGACCGGACGCCGGTGCTGCTGTACCCAGGCGATATCCGCATCGAACGCCCCCCCCCTGAGCGCTTCAAGGATACCGTTCAGGTTCAGGGACTTCGGGTAGACCGTGTTGTCGGTTCTCGGGTAGGAGATGTAACCGTTCATGTAGAGGTCTTCGGCGATCCGCATCGCGTTCGCCGCCGAGAGGCCCAGGCGGCTTGCCGCGACGATGAAGGCCGTGGTGTCGAACGGCGTCGGCGCCCGGTCGGTCTTCTGCCCCTCTTTTACATCCGTGACCACGAGCGGCTCCTTTGTCCCTGCTTCGGCGGCGAGGGCCGCGTCGTGGTCGGTGAACCGCCCGGCGGTATGCCGCGCCTCCACCGGCACTCCGTCCTTCTCGGTCGCAAGCGAGAGCATCCAGTAAGTCTGGGGGACGAAGTTCTCGATCTCGCGCTCCCGGTCGACAATCATGGCAAGCGTCGGGCTCTGGACCCGGCCGACGGAGAGGATGTTCTTGCCGCCCCGCCGGGCCGCGAGGCTGATGAACCGGGTCAGCGACGCTCCCCACATCAGGTCGACCGTCTGGCGTGCCTCACCGGCAGCCGCAAGCGCGAAGTCGAGGTCGGCCGGGCTCTCGAAAGCCGACCGGATCTCCGCCGGGGTTATCGCGGAGAACCGGGCCCGGTTGATCCTGACCGTGGGGTTCACCGCACGGACGAGTTCGTAGGCCTCCTTTCCGATAAGTTCTCCTTCCGTATCGTAATCGGTGGCGATAGTAACGAGGTCCGCTTTCTTTGAGAGTTTCTGGATGAGGTTGACGATCTTCTTCTCGGTCGGCTTCTTGACGGTGCCTGCATCGATGAGGCTTCGCGGGGTGTGGACCTCGCTACGCCAGTTCGTGTAGCCGGGCTCGAAGTCGACCTCCACCACGTGCCCTTTGAGGCCCACCACCGTCTTTGTGTCGAAGGAATAGGTGGTTACGCTCCCTTCCTTGACCGCCCTCACCTTCTCGTTGCCGGCGAGGATCTGGGCAATCCGGTTTGCCGATATATTCTTCTCTGCGATGATCAGATGCATGGCAGATTTACACCCTGTCTGTATCGATACATTCGGATACGATCCGTCCGAGTTCCCGCGGGTCCGCCCTGCCCCGGGTCTCTTTCATCACCTGTCCCACGAGGTAGTTCAGGGCCCCTTTCTTGCCGGCCCGGTAGTCCTCCACCGCCTGCGGGTTTGCAGCGATCACCCCCTGCACGATGGGAGCGTATTCGCTCCCTGTGGCCTTGCCGAGCCCTTCGCGCTTCATGATTGCGACGGGGCTCTCGCAGGGGCTGCCTCGCGCGCAGGCATCCAGCATCTCTCTGAGCACCTGGACGCCGGCCGCATCAGTGATGGTCTCTGTCTTGAGAAGGCCGAGGAGTTCTCGTATATGGCCGGGCGGGACGGCGGCGATATCCATGTCGCGGTAATTGAGCTCCCCGAGGAGGGTGTCGGCCACCCAGGTGGCGGCGAGGACCGGGTCGATCTCGGCGACTTCTTCGTAGAAATCGGCGAGTTTCGGGTCTCCGGTCAGGGTCCGGGCGTGGTTGAGCGATATGCCGTACTCCGCCATGAACCGGTTTTTCCGGGCGACGGGCAACTCGGGGAGGTCGATTGCCGCCACCCAGTCTGCGACACGGAGCGGTCGGAGGTCCGGTTCCGGGAAGTAGCGGTAGTCGTGCTCCTCTTCCTTGCTGCGGGCGGAGGTGGTGATCCCGCGCCCCTCCATGAAGTGCCGGGTCTCTCGCGTCACTTTCTGCCCGCGCCGGAGCAGGTTCTTCTGCCGGGTCACCTCGAAGGTGAGGGCTTTCTCGACCCCTTTGTAGGAGGAGATGTTCTTGACTTCGACCCGTTCGGACCCTTCAAGGGAGATGTTTGCATCGACGCGGAGGGAGCCTTCCCGGTCGCCGTCGAAGACCCCGAGGTACTCGAGGACCGTGCGGAGTTTATTGAGGAACCGGCGGGCCTCCTGCGGAGACCGCATGTCCGGCTCGGTGACGATCTCAAGGAGCGGGATACCGGACCGGTTGTAGTCGACGAGCGAGTATTTCGATCCGCCTGTGACGTGGACGAGTCTCCCCGGGTCTTCTTCGAGGTGCACCCGGGTGATCCGGACGAGCTTCTCGTGCCCTTCGTCGTCCTCGATCTCGACGGTCCCCGCGACCGCGAGCGGTTTGTCGTACTGGGTGATCTGGTAGGCCTTCGGGAGGTCGGGGTAGAAGTAGTTCTTCCGGGCGAACTCCGACTCCTCCGGCACCTGCATATTGAGGGCTTTTGCGACGCGGAGTCCGTACTCGACCGCTCTTCTGTTCACGCGCGGGAGCGCTCCGGGAAGCCCGAGACAGATCGGGCAGCAGTGGGTATTGGGCTCGTCGTCCCGGTAGTCCGTTGAGCACCCGCAGAAGAGCTTCGTTGCCGTCGCGAGCTGGACGTGGATCTCGAGTCCGATGATCGTCTTCATGCCCTCACCTCCTGCTCGTAGGCAAAGGCAGCGTCGACGACGCGCTCGTCCTCAAACGGCCTTCCCATCAACTGGAGACCCACGGGGAGACCGTCCACTCTGCCGCACGGGACCGATATAGCCGGGATTCCGGCGAGGTTCGCTGGCACGGTGAGGATGTCGGAGAGGTACATCGAGAGCGGGTCGGTCTTCTCGCCGAGGCGGAAGGCGACCGTCGGCATCGTCGGGCCGGCGACGATGTCTACTTTGCGGAAGGCCCGTTCAAAGTCCTGCTGGATGTTGCGGCGGGCCAGTTGCGCCTTCGCGTAGTACCTGCCAGCGTAGCCGGCCGAGAGGGCGAAGGTGCCGAGCATGATCCGGCGCCGGACCTCAGGCCCGAACAACTCCCGCCGGAGGTCCTGGTAGGCCTCGTGCCAGGATTTTCTGGTGTCGACCGCCGGACCGTAGCGAACGCCGTCGAACCGGGCGAGGTTCGAGGAGGCTTCGCTCGTGCAGATGACGTAGTAGGCCGCGAGCGCGTGGCGCATGCCGGGGATGCTGACCGGCACCGTGCCGGCCCCGAGGTCTTCGAGGACGCCGACGGCGTCCCGGACGGTCTTTGCGATGCGGGGGTCCACGCCTTCGCCGAAGTACTCCTCCGGCACCCCGACCCGGAGACCCGCGATCTCGGCTATGGGTCGGTGGTTGTAGGGTTTATCGAGCATCGTCGAGTCGTGGGGGTCGTAGTTCGCGATCACCGACATCAGTCTTGAAGCGTCCTCCACCGTCCGCGCCATCGGCCCGATCTGTTCGAGGGAGTTTGCATAGGCAATGAGGCCGTGGCGGGAGACCCGGCCGTAGGTGGGTTTGAGGCCCACGACCCCGCAGAATGCCGCGGGGCACCGGATCGAGCCGCCGGTATCGGTACCGAGCGCCATCGGGACGAGTCCTGCAGCGACCGCGGCGGCGCTCCCGCCGGACGACCCGCCGGGCACCCTTGTTTGGTCGACCGGGTTTCTGGTCGGGCCGAACGCGCTCGTCTCGGTGGTGGACCCCATGCCGAACTCGTCCATGTTGGTCTTGCCGACGATTGCGGCTCCGGCGTTCCGGAGGAGTCCCACGACGTGGGCGTCGTACGGCGGGACGTAGCCTTCGAGGATCCGGGACCCGCAGGTGGTCTCGATACCCGCCGTGGAGATGTTGTCCTTGACCGCGACGGCGACGCCGGCGAGCCTACCGTCGGAAAACGGTGCCTCGCGGCAGGTGGTGATGAATGCGTTGTACCGGTCGTCCGGCGAGAAGTCCAGGGTTCCCGCCACTTACATCACCCTCGGTGCTTTTATAAACCCGTTCTCGGTCGAGCCTGCGTTTACAAGGGCCGCATCCTGCGAGAGGCCCGGCCGGGGCTCGTCTTCCCGGAAGACGTTGGCGGTCCCGGCGGCCGGGGCGCTTTCGCCCTCTACGGTGTCGAGGACCTCAAAGTAGTCGAGGATCGCGTTGAACTGGGTGGTGAACTCCGGCACTTCGTCTTTCGATATGCCGATATCTGCAAGTTCTGCTATATGCTCAATATCGCTCTCAGTGATCATATTCCGCCCTACTGATCTCCGTTAAGTACCCTTGTACCGACTTTTTATAACCGTTCCTACGGGTGAGCCGTTGGATTGTCCGCCAGATTCCGCTCCCGTATTGCATCGCTTTCTTATCGGCCCGGGCGATTTCTGCAGGGATATGCCGTTCTGCAACCACCCGTAAGGGATGCTTTCTCACCCCTCCGCGCACCCTCTCGTCCGCCGGGATCACCCGTGCGGCGCGCACCACCCGGGTATCGAGGTAGGGCATCGAGAAATACACCCCGTGGAGCGCCGCCACCGCCTGGTCCCGCGCCCCCTGGCGTCCGAGGTCTGCAAAGTCCCGTTCGAGGTCCGCAGCGAGGTCGGGGGAGGAGAGGTAGCGGGCGTAGCCGCCGAAGAGTTCGTCGGCCCCCTGTCCGGCGAGGACGCGGGTATGTCCGTGCTCTCCCGCCCAGGCGGCGGCGAAGGCGAGGGTCGTTGCAATCGCTGCGTCTACCGGGTTCGTCGGGTCGGGGATGACCCGGACCACCTGCGCGAGTTTCTCCTCGATCTCTTCTTCGGTCGGGGTGACGATCTCGAGGTCAAGTTCCAGCGCTCGTGCGGCCTTTGTCGCCCATGCGATGTCGTGCGACCCCTCGATGCCCACCGTCACACAGGGGAGGCGGGCGAGGTGGGCGATCAGGCCCGAGTCCACGCCGCCGGAGAAGGCCACCACGCCCTCGTCGCTCCGGAGGTCGACCGCGGTGACAATTGCCTCCTCAAGCGTGCATGGCGGGGGATCGGGGAATATCCGGGCGGCCTCGCGCCCGCCGCAGTATATGGTTCCGGGGGGGACCGGGCCGGGCATGATGCCGAAGGCGTCGCGGGCGATGCAGTCGCCCCGGACGAGGAGGAACTCGCCGCCGCACCGGGAAAGAGACTGCGGCCCCTCTTCGAGCATCCGCTCCACGTCTGCTGGGGAGAGCCGCACCCCGTCACGTTCCATCCAGCCCTTCAGGTTCATGATAGACATATCTCGCAATCCGGCATGGTTGCCATGAGGCGACCGGGTACTGCGCCGCCTCAAAAAACGGATCACCGTCAATGTTTGCATCGGCCAACTATAAATATATGCACAATATTCTCTGTGAAATGTGCCCTATTTCGGGGATTTAGGCTGGATACGGCGTTACCCGGCGGAAACGGCGGCCCGGATCAGGCGCAGCGTCACCTCCGGGTGCGCTGCCCGATCCCGGCTGTTCTCGGGATGGATGTGTAATTGACGATATGGCTTAGATCGCGTTTCGCGGAAGGTGTCTGCAGGTCAGAATCCCCTCGGGCCTCTCTGCGCGTTCTTCCTCTCGCACCACACCACTCAGCTGAGAAGGGGTTTCTCGGTTTCAATCGTGTTCGTCGCGAGTTTCTTCTTGCGGACCACAATCATCGTCATTCCACTGTTTTTTACCCTTCGAGCGGCTCTGATGCCCAAAACGGATCTCACGCATTTGCCATACGATATGGGGTTAATTTCTCTCATGTATCAATTATATTAAATTATATAATTTTACAATCGATAAAAGTTAATATGTTTTTGTTACCAAGTACCGATATCCCAACCTACTGGGGTGTTTTCTGTCGTGCCGGAAAAAGTACGAGAGAAGGTGGAAGTTAAAATGAAATTAAAATTGCAGACAAGCCGGGATTCCGCGGTATCTCCCGTCATCGGGGTGATGCTGATGTTGGTGATCACCATCATCATCGCAGCGGTCGTCTCTGCGTTTGCCGGCGGACTGTTTGGGGGAAACAACAAGGAGACCCCGACTCTCGCCATGGACGTAAAGATCGTAAACTCGGGAAATGCCGCGGATAGCGGATTTTTCGCAACGGTTCTCAGTGTTAGCGAACCGACATCGACGAAACAGCTTAAGTTGACGACATCGTGGGTGGCGACGATGAATGCCAATTCCTCCTATGATTCGGGCACCGTACTCGGATCTACTCCGGATGGAAAGGCGTTCGCCGGAGGCAACACAACCGCGGGCAATGTGACAGCCACAGACGCTGTGCCTTACGGGTTCGGCCCGGGAGTGACCGGGGACGTTAATCTGACAACTTACACTGTTAACCAGTCCTTCGGCAACTTCACGCTCATGCCCGGCACCGGGCTGATCGCCGAACCTGCATCGACTTATTCAGGATATAGTCACATTTCCGGAAGCGACCTTGAGAAGGTCCTCGGGACCGGCTGGGAGCAGCTGCGCCCGGGAGACATCGTCACGGTCCGGGTCATCTACGCACCCACGGGGAAAGCGATCTTTCAGAAAGAAGTGACCGTTTCGGGAGGTTAAAATGTTAAAACGAAATGATACTGCAGTCTCTCCGGTGGTCGGCGTGATGCTGATGCTGGTCGTGACGATCATCATCGCCGCAATCGTATCGGCGTACGCCGGCGGAATTGCAAGCGAACAGAAAAAAGTCCCCCAGGCGATGATTTCCGGTACATACAGCATCTCCAACGGGTTCCAGATCGCTCATAACGGGGGGGACGGCCTTGCCCTGCACGATATGGTCTTCGTGGTCAGGAATGGCCCCATGTTCGGGCCGAATCTCGAGCGGAAGACTGCTCAGGTCCTGGATAAGACGCTGATCGCCGACCGCACGGGCCGGTCCCTCGACAACGGTGACGGGACGTCGGAAGTTACCTCGTTCAGGCCAGGAGATGTCCTGTACATCTCCGCCGAGAACGCGACCGGCAGCCGGCTCCAGCCCGGACTTGCGGATGCCGAGCACCTCTGGTTCAGCAACACCACTAATATCGGAAATGCGTTCTCCCTCGAGGTGAGCGATACCGGGGGGAACCTGATTTCGGTATCGGACGTGGTCATCTCACCATAACGGGAAGTCATGGATGCACAAAATTCGGATGATGAAGGAGGACAGAATATGAAATTGGAAAAGGAAACTGCAGTCTCCCCGGTGATCGGCGTGATGCTGATGCTGGTCGTGACGCTCATTATCGCGGCGGCCATCAGCGCGTTCGCGGGCGGGCTGATCGGGAACAACAACCAGGACGTACCGAAACTCGCTATGAACGTAAAGGTCGTGAATTCCGGATACTGGCAGTCGAGTTACTTCAAGGCGGAGGTAACGGGCGTGGACAAACCCATTGATACGCAGGACCTGAAGATCGTGACGTCCTGGTCAAAGACACTCATCAACGGAACCACGATCAACGGGGGGGCGACGATGGTTCCCGGTGAGACGAATTTCAACGTGACGTTCAACATGAATCCCTGGTCCAATTACGAAGAATGGAGATCCGTCTGTCCCCAGGGGTACGGCCCGGGGGTCGGATTGAACGGAACGGAAAGTGCAAATTTCTGGCCTTATGAGAGGAAGCCAGGTGGACCCGAGTATGTACGTGGGCCTGGACCTGGCTTGAAGGCTTCCATGGCTGAACTTGAAGTTGGAAATTTAACGAATTACTCCTGGTTTGGCAATTACCACCTCCAGGCGGGGACGATCATGTTTGCCCGGCCTTTCGGTGGAGACAAAGGGGGCCAGGGCACAGGACAATTGAGTTTTGACGTGGGTTACGGGATAACCCCTTCGGATGAAGGGAACACCGGCGGCGGTAGATATTACTATGCCTATGGTTATTCAGACAAGGGTCAGACTAAAGCCACCTTCAATGAGACCAGTGTCGACCAGATGGAGGCGGTCCTCGGGTCCGACTGGAACATGCTGCGGGTCGGGGATACCGTTAACGTGAAGGTGATCCACGTTCCGAGCGGGCAGGCCATCTGGCAGAAAGATATCGCTGTGGAGGGCTAACCGATGAAACCCATGAATGAATCGGCAGTTTCTCCGGTGATCGGCGTGATGCTGATGTTAGTCGTGACGATCATCATCGCGGCGGTCGTCAGCGCGTTCGCGGGGGGCCTGACGGGCACGGAGACCAAACCTCCCCAGGCAACCATCCAGGGAACATACGGCGTGTCTTCGGATATTCTCCAGCTGTACCATGCCGGGGGGGACGAACTGTCGACGCAAAGGATCATCCTCAAGTTACAACAGAACGACGACGACTTCGGAGGGTACCAGAGCCTTTTCACCCAGGAAGGTAGGGTTGGGGTAGGGCTGCACATCCTGAACAAATCCGAGATCAGAAATTCAAAGGGGGACCCCTGGCTTAATGCAACGACCGGTCAATCCACGGTCCCCGTATTCCGGCCGGGAGAGACGATGTCCTATAACGCAGAAATTAGCACACAGCTCGGCAGCGACGCCGTCGGGAAGTCCCTGTTCCTCGAAGTGGTCACAACCGACGGAACGCTGATCTCAAAGAGCAAGGTGATGATCGGCCCATAGGAGAGAGATCATCCTCAACAATTTTTAATTTCAGGAACGGTTTTCCTGGTAACCATTATCTTTTGAGTTAGCGTGATGCGAAGAACGAGAGAAGGATGAGGTTCAACACCGCTCAATTCCTTAACATTATTGTAAGATGAACGAAGCGTCCGATCCCTTCTGGAAGACCGCCGGGGATGCCCGGCAGTATGACGAGTTCACCAGAACGACGTTCGCCGTAATCTACCCGGTCATCGCCGGGCAGGTCCTGGAACGAACCGGGATTTCACGCGGCACCTGCCTTGACGTTGGGTCCGGGCCGGCCCCGCTCGCAATCGCCCTTGCCCTCCAATCGGATTTCCTGGTCACTGCCCTCGACATCTCGCCCGGGATGCAGTCGCTCGCTGCCCGGAATATCCGTGACCGGGGGCTTGAGGGCAGGGTTATCCCCGTGCTCGGCGATGTTCGCGCGATCCCTGCAGACGGGGAAACGTTCGACCTCGTGGTGAGCCGTGGTTCTTACCATTTCTGGGAGGATCTCCCCGGGGCGTTCCGGGAGATCTACCGGGTCATGAAACCCGGCGGCATGGCGTATATCGGCGGGGGATACGGCAGCCCGGAGGCCAGAGAGAGCGTCCTTGCTGGCCGGAAGGAGCGCGGGATCGTGGACGACCCGGACAACCCGTCCAGGCCGCGGTTCCGGAAGTTCCGGCCCGGGGAGATCGAAGATTCGATTGAAGCCGCCGGGATCGGGGATTACCGGATCATCAACGATGATTCCGGTTTCTGGATACTGTTCGGTAAATGATCCCGGTCGCTCCGGGGGATATTCCGCGCGAAGTTTTTCCCCGGGCTTACGCTGTAAAAACTGATTCTCAAACGAGACGTCCGATACCGGTCTACTGTTCTTCAAGGCACCCGACGTTGTACTTCCTCTGGTGCTTCCGGAGAGCCGTCTCCATATCCGGCGCGTTCATCACATCATATTCGAACCGTGCCGGGTCGCTGATGGCAACGGACATCGCAACATTGATCCCGTTCTCAAAGAGTACGTCCGGGATCAACTGCGCACTCGAGCCGTAAAGCGCACGGATTCTGGCATGTTTCGCGTACCCGACGACTTCTTCAAAGGTGCCGTTGACGAGCGTAGAACCGGTGATGATGGCAATATCAGCATCGTTAAGGACTTCTTTGTTTTCCCCGGCCGGGTGGACCATGATACCGGCCGGCCCGTACGTGATCATGTCGCCGACAATCGTTGTCCGGAATGTCTCCGGCGGCCTCTGGTCGGTGACGTGCAGTTCGCGGCACCTTCCCGCATAACTCTTCACCAGCCCGCCGTACCCGACGATGACCATCGTATCGTCGTTTTTTACCATGTCCTTGATATCGAGTCCCACAGAAAATCCCTTAGAGACGAGCATGTCATCGGTGACAAACGGCTGGGAGATTGCATTGAGCGCAGCAAGAGCAACGGAACGGCTGCCGATACGGGGATCGTCAAGGCCCGCGGATGCAACCTCGAAGAGGGGTCTCCCGACAAACGATCTCAAAAAATTCAGGTCCTGCATGGTTTCTTCGGTGCCATAGAGTGGGTTGTTGTCCACAAAACTCATGGCAACCCCAGAGCACCCGCCGGTCCCGATCACAGCATTCCAGCCCGGGTTGAGGCCGAAGTTCCTCACCGTCGGTTCCGGCAGGTCGAGCCTCCGGTATTCGGCGAGGAGTTTTACGTACGCCTTTTCAAGAATTGTTGCGGAAGTATCGTGTATCATTGTCCTGATCTCTGAAGTCCCGGTTACCGGGAGTTACCTGCTTCGTGGAACATCGTACCAGGCGAAAATCTGGTGGGAAAAGGAAGGGTGATCCCATACCCGGATCACCTTCAGTCCGCCTCTGTATAATACGATCCCCGTGCGCAATTGCCGCACAGGATCGTCTCTTCCGTCACGATCTCCTTGTCGTCCAGGATCATTTCGCCGCATCTGCTGCAGCGAGCCCGGTGTTTCGGGAGGCCGGGAAGGTCCCCGTCCGGGATCACGACCCTGACTTTCTGCACCCTGAAGAGATCGTCCTCCGGTGCGTCACGCAGAATTTTTCCTGCTTCTTTCATTGCTTCGGGACCGGATTTCTCTGTCCGCTTCTTCTCCAGGACCGAGACCCTGACGGCATCCTGTGTCGCGAGGTTGATGAACGTGGCGGCAAACTTGCCGTAAGGCAGGTATTTTAGAGTACGATGACCGAGTGAGCACCCCGTGATCGCCTGGATTGCATCCGCAATGCAGCGATCGATCTCTACGTACACGATAAGATCTCTGTTTCTTATCATCGGGTCCATGTGGAGCTCCCGCATCCCGATCATCGTCATCCGGGTCCCAAGTATGATCCCGGCGCACATATCGCCGTGGAACTCTTTTGCCCGTGCCAGAAGGAGATCGATGTCAGCCATCGTTTCTCCTGGCTCCTGTCATCCGTTCCAGCAACTTCATGGTGTATATATCTCGGGCGAGTAAACAAATAGTTTTTGATATTCCAATAAAGTTAAATAAATATCCTTATTTGTCCGGGAGTGAAACCAATATCCAGTCCATTTCGCGCCCGACTGTTCCCAGGCGAAGAACTGGACCCCCGAATCCATTAGGGTGACTGGAATGAACGAGGATATTGTACAAAACAATGAATTAGACGAAATGTCGGTGTACAAAGAAACTGTACAAAAGAGTGGATTAAGCAGAATAACAGATTACTTCTCTTTGCGCGACTGGGGAGTGATCCTCCTTCTTGCGTTCCTCGCATTCGCGACGAGCAGTTACGGGCTTCCCCATATCCTTCCGGGAGGGACTGCTCCGGGGCTGGTCCATGGATTCTTAAAATTACCCGGCCCGGGAGCGGGTATCTTCATCAGCAGCGCCTTTGTTTGCCTCTGGTTCGTCTTTGGCCTGCTCGTGACCAGAAAATTCTGGACCGCGATCTCCATGGCCGTCCTGATCGTGGTCTTCCGGCTAGGAGCCGGACTGGTCACAGGGACCACACCGCGCTTAGACCTCCTGTTGATCGTCGTTGCGATTATCATCTCGTGTATCGGGCTTCTTCCCATCGAGAAAAAACCCTGGCAGAACATCTTCCCCCTGTTTATTGGAATCATGGGGGTCATTCCCCTCGTCCTGATGCTGACCGGGAACGCCAAGATGGGCGAGAGCGGAGCGGTTGCAACGGTTTTCCCCCTGGGGTATGCCGTGACCGGGATTCTCGCCCTCGCCCTCGCAGTCATCTGCTGGTTCTTCCCGATGAAGTACGTTGCCGGTGCAGGATTGGCTGAAATATTTTACATCGTCTATTGCTGGCTTTTCAACGGGAAGAGCGGTTTTGCGACCTGGGTCCCGGTACCGGCTGCAATCCCCGCCCTGCTCGCCTTTGCCCTGGTCTGCGGGGCAGTGATGGCGTTCCTGGCATACTGTGTATACGTTCTTTTCCAGGCCTATCGGGGAGAAGGCCCGCTGGCACAGTTTAACCAGTGAAGACAGGAGGGATCACATGATGCAACTGCTTTGGGATGTGCTCCAATGACCGGAAATGAGATGAAATCAACCGGATACTTCTCCTTCAGGGAGTTGGGGCTCATCGCTCTGCTCTCTATACTTGCCGTTTTCAGCGGTACGTATGCGCCGGTATATCTCCTGCCCGGTGGTAGCATTTCCGGGTTCGTCCACCAGTTCCTGATATTGCCCGGCCCGGGAGCGGGTGTGTTCGTCTTCGGGAGCATCCTGTGCTTCTGGCTAGTGCTCGGCCTTCTCCTCGTGAGAAAACCGGGAACTGCAGTGGTCATGTCGCTGCTGATTGTCGCCATCGACCTCCTCATTGGAACGCAGGCTATCAGCATCCACGCAATCGACGTGATAGTACTCGTCGCTGTGATCATCGAGGTACTGATCAGGCTCCCCCTCAAGGACACTCCACTGAAATATGTGACCCCCGCGTTGCTGGCCGTGTTTGGTGCGACAACCCTGCTCCTTTTCCTTGCCGGACAGGCCAAGATGGGAGAGAACGGTGCGCCGGCCACCTCGTTTCCACTCGGTTACGTCGTTATCTCGCTCATTGCTCTCTGTTACGCAGTGATCTGTTATCGCCACCCGGCAAAGTATCTGGCTGCATCCGCCATTGCCAACATGTACTACCTCCTTCACTTCTGGCTGTTCTGGGGCAGTTCATTCGCAGGAAGATTCCCTGTAACTCTGGACATCGTTCCGGTACTGTTCTGCGTCGCCGCAGTCGGCGGAGTGCTATCTGCATCCGGTGCATATGCAATCGATCTTCTCGTGAAGGTGTACAGCAAAACAGAGGATAGCCCGGTGCATGGTCAATGAGGAATATTTATCTTTTTGTAAAAGTTATGCATATTTATGAAACTAAAGGAGGTGAACTCGCGTGTGCATACCCGTAATTCTTCCTGAAGCGGCGATCGGCCTTGCGGCGGCCCACATCCTGGGTGTCGGACTGATTGCAGGAATCGTGGTGATAAACTCCAATGGTGTAAGGAGGGCAATGGGTGCTCTTCTGGGCATCTGGGAAGATCCAAGAACGGAGCCGGATATCGTCCATGCCACGAAGGCACCGTAAGATACAGTATGTCAGTTTATGACTATGCAGTACCTCCGATCCTGCAGCTGGAACCCACGACGGCCTGCAACCTTAATTGTCCGTTCTGTTTGCGCAGTTCCCTGAATCGATCGGAGGAATTCATCTCTTTTGAGGTGTTCCGAAAGATCATCGATGCCTCGAAGAGTCGGTTCCTAACACTCCATGGGTGGGGGGAGCCGCTCCTGCATGCAGATCTTCCTGAGATGATCTCCTACGCTTCCGGAAAGAAAATGTCTGTGAATTTTACTACGAATGCGACGTTGTTGCCCGGAAGAACAGACGAACTCCTGAACGCCGGACTTGATGCGATCGCTTTTAGTTTTCCCGATTCACATATGTTTAGGCCGATTATCGAGAAAAATGTCAGCAGATTTATTCGGGAGCGATCCGCCAGAAACCAGAAATCCCCGAAGACGTACCTGAACATTGCCCTTATAGAGGGTAATGCGGGTTGTATCGAGGAGGGGCTTGGTCTTGCCCGCGCGACCGGAGTTGATGCCGTGAACTTCGAACGCTCCTTTCCGTGGAATGACGGCCAGACGAAATCGGAAAAAGACCTTTTTGCCTATATTAAAACTGCCGCAAAAAAAACCGGGTGCAGGGTGACCTTGCCGGTGGTTCACTCCCGGCCCTGCCCCCTCTTCAGGCTAACCCTTTTTGTCAGATGGAACGGGGATGTTGCTCCTTGTTGCTACCGTGCCGATCTTTCGCTCGGGAACCTGCTGGTGGATAACCTGGCAACGATCCTGAAGAACAGGAGGGCATTTCTGAAGAAAATGAACCTTGACCCGGTATGCCGCACGTGCCGGGTGTAACGTTTGTTCCTGCATGCGGTGACGTACATCCGGATTAAAACTGTTCACTCCCCGGCGGCGGGGAGATGCCGGGCTTTACCGGAGAATGAGGTGCGGGGAACCGGCCCCTGCCCGCACTCTGCCACGCTTCACTGAGCCTGCATTTTCAGGGCTGTTCTTTCTGCAGGTTCTTCCTTATCTTTTTGAAGCCATGACGGGACGCTTGCAACCTCAGTAGATCCTTCTACCCTGCAACGATCCTGGGATTCAGCAGGGAATATGCCTGTTCTAAAACGAAGTACTGGGAGAAGAGGTCTGACTCTTGTGGGGCGATAGACGGATTTTCACCGTCGGGATAGCCGGGTATGCGCACTCACCGGGCGGAGACGACGACCCGGACCAGGCGTAACGTCACCCCGGGTACGTCGCCCTCGAAGGAGAGCATCGCTGTGCCCTCTTCAGAGGGGATGTAGTTGATATTGGTGTAGGTCTCGTTCATCTCCTGCAGCCTCCTGTTGCACTTCTCCAGCAGTGGTGCGTTCAGCGGGACCGGAAGAGTCGTGTTGATCGCGATCTCCAGCGTGGAATCGGCGAGGGTGATCGGTATCTCCTCTACCGACGCATCCAGAGAAAGCGTCGCCACACCGCTCCCGCTCGTGAAGGCGTGCTCCCCGGCTTCGAACGTCACGAGCGTTATCCGGACGGCGGTGCAGGCGCCCCCCCGTGTGCCCTCGGGCTCGATATCGATGAGCGAGGCGGCGAAACTCGAGTTCTCTGCTAACACCCTGCTGACTTCATCCATATCCGCGTACTCGAGCGGCGTCCGGAGCCCCCCCGCCCCGGTGACGTTGGTGTAGCCGTACTGCCAGGTATACCCCTGGTCGCGCCAGAAGTTGCCGTTCGGGGTGTAGGAGAAGTTCACAAGGCTGCAATTGTAGGGAGGCTTCCCGTCCAGGGTCACGTTGGCAAGCGTGCCTCCCGGGTCCACCCGGAGCGTCCCCGCCGACCTGACCGGGTCGAGGCCCGTCTCGCCCCCGCCGAGGGGGATGCGTTTTGAGAGTTGCAGGTCCCGTTTGAGCGCCGCGGCGGTGGTCATGTCCGACCCGAACCCGAGGAACGACTCCTCGACCGCGTGCAGGTGCTCCACCTCCGCCTGCTGCTTGAACGAGGGAACGACGACGGCGTTGTAGGCCGAGAGGAACGTCACCAGGACGACGAGGAGGAGCATCGCCGCGACGACCGGTGCGACGGCGCGTTCGTCCATTCACTTCACCTCCCCGCTGAAGATGACCGCCCGCGGCGTGACGAGGCGAACCTGCTTGTCGCCGTCCTGGTATGGCACGGTGATGCTGCTCCCGATATCGAAGACCTGCTTCTCCGGCGGCGAGAGGGTGAAATTGCCGAGGGGATACGTCCGGGTCGAGTTGGTGTCCGCGACGATGACCTCGAGGTCTTTCGCCTGGACCCAGTCGCCGCCCTTATGGTAGAGCGTGATGTTATTATCCGTCGTGTTGGTGGTCATCATGACGTTGACCGTCGGCGCCCGCTCGGTGGGAAGGAAGTTCCCGAGCGATGCGGCGAAGACGGCGACGAGGAGGAGCACGAGGGAGATCATGAGCATCTCCCCGACGACTTCGGATACTGCTTCGTCCTTCATACCCCACCCCCTCCGATGAAGACAATGAAGACCACGACCGTTGCGATGAGGAAGACGATGGTGTGCTTGAACCCGGACAGGATGCTGTTTGCGCTGAGCTGACCTGCCATGATGCCGGAACTTGCTCCGAGGACGATGGCGATGTGGAACATATCGGCCACGTTCCCGGCGATATCCAGGGAAACGTTGAACGCCGTGAAACTCGCCACGAACCGGGTGTTGAGTTCGAGGGCGGTGTAGAGGTAGACGCCGAAGGAGAGGTAGACGACGGCAACGTAGGTGAAGGCCGAGTTGAATCGCTCCCTCTTCATCTTGAGGTAGTGCTCGAAGTCGCTGATGGCGACCATGAGGGTCTCCCTGAGGTGATCGGTGATCTCGCTCGCCTTCACCACGAGCGATATCGCGCGTTTCACCGAGACAAGCCCGATCCGCTCTTCCATCCGGACGAGGGCGTTGCCGATGCTGACGCCCCGCCGGATCTCCTCGGAGGTGATCTGCAGTTCCGAGCTCAGGAGCCCGAGTTTCGTGTTCGCGATCCGGTGAATCGCCGCCTGGAGCGTCATCCCGATATCTTTCATATCGGCGAGTTCCCGCAGGAACTCCGGCATCTGGCGCTCGACGTTGCTGACGTACCACCGCCTCCCCTCGTAGGCGATCATCACGGGGAAGAAGGAGACGCAGACGATGATGCAGAGGCCGACTTCCAGGGTGTACATCGGGAACCATTCGTCGAAGTAGCCGAGCAGAAGAAGAGCGGTAGCACCGCCGCCGCAGAGCATCGCGAGCACAAGACTCCAGTCGTAATTCGAGATGTAGCGGCGGAACGGCTGCTTCAACGCCTTCGTCATTCTGAGGGCGCGGTTCCGTGCCTTTAAGGCCTTGATCAGCCGCGGGTCGACCTCTCCTCCCGGTTCCGGGACGTCGAGGTGCTCGCGGTCCCCGCGCTCCTGCCGGCTGATCTGGAGGTTTTCCGCGGGGAGGAGGGTATACAGGATCCCGATCATCATCATCGCCCCGGCAGGGATGCCGAGGGTGATCAGCGGCATCCAGCCCGCGAGATCGCTCTGGCCGGCGAGATTCTGCGAGAGGATCATGATCATGATGACGATCGGGCCCGCCACGAACGCCGTGACGTAGACTTCGGCCATGATCTCGATGGTCTGGAGCGCCATCTCCTGTTCGCGCTCCGCGACATCCCTGAAGAACCCTGAGCGTGCCGCAAGGAACTCGGTGATGTCTCCTCCGCTGTCGGAGAGGAGGGCGAGGTCGTTGAAAAAGTCGGCGAGGTTCGACGACGGGGTGGTGCGCTGGAGGTTCTTCATCGCCGTATTCAGGTCTTCTCCGAAGAACTCCACGTCGCGCACGATCATGCCGAACTCTTTTGAGACCTCTCCGAAGAGGTCCATCTCCTCGTAGACCTTCCGGATGACCTCGTAAAGGGTCATGGTGGTGGAGAGGGCTTCCATGTAGGTGATTGCATAGGGGAGGTCGAGGTCGATCTTCGTCTTCCTCCCCTGTGCGACGAGAATGGGGTAGCAGTAGAAGGCGCCGGAGATCCCTATCGTCAGGAGGAGGAAGAGGATGATCTTTGTGACGGCATCGGGAACGACGGAGAAGAGAAGGATTCTGTACCCTGCGTAGGTCAGGTAGGCGATGCCCGCGAGGTACACGGCTGCCGCACCGACGACAGCGAGGACGGTCCACCGCAAGTAGTCGCGGTACGGGACGGGGATGTGCGCCATACGTAGCGCCGTTCGGAGCTGGTTTCCGTCCGGCAGGAGCATGTTACCCGGGGTTTGCATTTCTCTCCCCTCCAAATGCGGCCATCCGTTGGATCAGGTCGTCCACGTCGGTACATCCGTCTGCGCGCATCCGCGCGAGAAAATCCGTGCGACGCGCAAGTTCCTTCTCCAGTTCGTCGGCGGACCATCCGCGGCTTCTGGCGATATCGTCGAGGACCCGCGACCTGCTTGCTTCCCGGCAGAACCGGTCGGCGAGGGGGTCCCAGCGGTAGAGGCAGTCGTGGACGATCTCCCTCCCCCGCTCGACCCGGATCTCGTGGAGCGAGTCGCAGCGTCTGGCGGTTCCGCCGTCCAGGTAGTGGAGGGACTGGATGACCATCAGGTCCAGTGCCCCGAGCATCGCGACCGGCACATTGATCGGGTCGCTCACCAGGCGGTTGATCGCCTCGTCGATGCTGCCGGCATGGAGGGTCGAGAACGTCGTATGCCCGGTGTTCATCGCCTGGAAGAGCGTCTGGGCCTCGCGTCCGCGGACCTCTCCGACGATGATGAACTCGGGACGCTGGCGGAGCGCCGCTTTAAGGAGGGCGAACATATCGACGTCTCCTTTTGAGCCCCTGACGTTGATCTCGCGGGTCTGGGTCGGCAGCCAGTTCTCGTGCGGGAGCTGGATCTCGCGGGTATCTTCGATGGAGACGATCTTCGCGTGGTGGGGTATGAAGAACGAGATCGCGTTCATCGTCGAGGTCTTGCCGCTCGCCGTCCCGCCGACGACGATCATGCTCTTGCGGTTCTCGACGGCAAGCCAGATGCACGCGAGCACCTCCGGGCTGTAGGTCCCGTACTCGATGAGGGATACGGGGGTCATCGGGTCTTTGCGGAATTTCCGGACGGTGAACGAGCTTCCTCTGGTGGAGACGATGTCGGAGAATGTCAGCTGGATACGGGAGCCGTCGGGGAGCGATGCATCGACGAGCGGCGTCGTGAGCGAGATCTGACGATCTGCCTTCTGGGCGATCTTGAGAACGAACCGGTTCAGTTCGTCACCCACAAAACTGATGTTCGTCGGCATGCTCTCGTAGAGCCGGTGGTAGACGTAGACCGGGATGCCGGCGCCGTTGCAGCTGATGTCTTCGAGGTAGTCGTCGTGCATCAGGGGATCGATCCTGCCGAAACCCTGGAAGTTGCGTCTCAGGTAGTAGTAGAGAACCTTGATTCGGTCTTCGGTCAATCCGGATGCGAACCGCCGCAGGATCGGCACCACGTCGTCGTAAGCAAGGTCGATCTCGTTCTTTTCCCGGGGTGAGTCAAAGAGGAAGACGTCGCGTATGTAGTCGTTGGCCTCGTTGAGGAGGATGTACTCCGAAGGTTCCAGCGTGGGCTCGAAGACCTCGTATCTCAGGCCTGAACTTTTGTCCCTGGTGACGACGGCGTACGAGAACCCCGGGTCCAGCCAGTAGGTCTTGACCGTGCCGTTGCCGACGGCGGGGAGGGTCGGGCTGCCGGGGGCAGATGAGACGCACGTGTGGTCCCGCCGTATCCTGATGCGTGCAGCCAGTGTTTCAAGACTTTTGGGTATCCTGAACGGAGACCTCGTGGTTGAGGGGGTCTCGCCTTCCCCGTTCGTCTTACTTTTGTTCTGGCGCCGCAACACTTCAAGCCCCTGTCTATGTATTATAATTTACTTTACCTATTTGTTAATCATTTGTTTTCGTGTGGCCCCCGGTACCTTCTCCGGTGCGACGACAACGGCGGTTCGGTTCGCACGACTGCCGTGCAGGCATGCTCCCGACTAGAAGGATGCGTTTTCTGATCTTATTGATCAATTGTAATATTTATTATATAAATTATGCCTGATCGTAATACTTGTGCCGATTCATCGGAGAGCCTAAATGATGGGGTCCGGATGAGGTAGGGCCGTGCAGGTGATATCCTCTGCGGTGAATGCCGTTCTGCTGGTCACCGTGGGCGTCGTCGTCGCGAACATCCTCGCGGAGACGGGGATCTTTTCCCGGCTTTCGTCGTTCACCGGGCCGCTCTGTCGGGTCTCCGGCCTCTCCGACGCGTGCGTCCTCTCGATCGTCGCGATGGGGGTCAACGCCACGGCGGGAAAGTCGATGCTCGCCGAGTACTACCGCGACGGGAAGGTGGCGGAGCGGGAGGTGATCCCGGTCCTCATCATGGGTGCGTTCCCGGTGGTGCTCGGGGAGTCGCTCTTCCGCGTCCAGCTCCCCACGGCCCTGGTCCTCCTCGGCCCGGTTGTCGGGGGGATCTACACCGGGCTGAACCTCTTCTCAAGCGGCATCCAGGCGCTTTTTGCTCTCCTCTACAGCCGCCGGTTCCTCGCGGGCCCTGGCCGCGCGCCGGTCCCGGTCTCTCCCGCATCCGCGGCCGCTCTTGCGCTCAACCGGGAGGTCGTGCTTGCCGGGTGCAGGAAGGCGGTCCCGACGCTCCGGCGGGTCGCCCCCATCACCTTGGCCGCGCTGATTGCTTTTGCCCTTCTCTCCGCAACGGGGGTCATGGACGGCGTCGCCGCTGCGTTCGATCCGCTCCTCCGGGCCGCCGGCCTCCCGGGAGAGAGCGCCGCGGCGCTCGTGGCCCAGTTCATCCACTTCTCGGCGGGGTATGCGATCGTTGCGTCCTTGCTCGGCGGCGGCATTCTCACGCTTGAGACGGCGCTTGTGACGCTCGTCCTCGGGAGCATGGTGGTCGTCACCCTGATCTACGTCAAGTACTCCGTGCCGCTCTACCTCTCGCTCTTCGGCCGGTTCGGCGTCCGGGTCTCGCTCGTCACCTACGCGGCGAGCATGGCCGCGAAGGTGATCACGGTCGCGCTGGTGATGGTTGTGTTCTGAGGGGCCGGGTGCCGGGGGATGCTCGCGGGGTGTGCCGTCCTTCGTCGGAGAGCAGGGGTGCAAGAACGATCCCGGGAAACCCGGCAACTCGCATGCGAAAGGCGGTACCTATTTAGCGCTACATCGAACTCTTCTGTCTCATCAGCCTCACATAGCGACGGACGGTGTTTCTGAAGAAACCGGGAGGCCGCCCTTCAGGCGCGTCCGGCGTTCATCGGCCGTGAAGGCCAAAAAAGAGAAATAAGTGGTGCTTCGCCCCGATTACGGCTCGATCTTCACCTTGGTCTTGGCGAATACCTTCCCGTTCTGGTCCGAGAGCTCCACCCAGAAAGAGTTGCCCTGATTGGCCGTGCTGTTCAGACGATAAGCCGAACCCGCTCCGGGCTGCAGGAAAGAGTATTCATGGTACGGCGGCAGAATATAATGCCGCTCCCCGACCTTGAACGACTTCACGCCGGTGTAGCCCTCTGGCCGGAGCCAGTAACTTCCATTCAGAGGGCTTCCGGTCAGACCGGTAGTGTCCTTGTCGCTGATTGTTGACTTGTTCACCACCCAGACCATGTGTTCGGAGTTTCCGAACGAGTCCGACAGGCGGACCATCACCGTCGTACTGAAGGTGCTGATGTCGTCCGGGCCCTGGTTCTCGATCCACATGCCTCCGGTCTGGCTGTAGCCGGCATCGATCACCACGTTCGGGGCCTTATCGCTGGCCCCGGTGATCCCAGCAAAGGCGGAGACGACCGCGGCGATAATGATCGTCACGACGAGCATCAGCATCACGCCGACGACCGGCGAGACCGCTTCTTCATGTCTTTGCTTGCATGACATGACTTATCCCTCCTCCACCACGACGTCTTTGTCGAAGATCACTTTCTGGGACGGGACGTGGATGAGCTTGACGTTCACGACGCCCCCGGGCCGGAGCTCATACCAGTCCGGGCCAAGGATGGCCATCATGGCATCGACGCCGGACTCACCCGGCCCCAACCCATAACTCCCGGTCGAATACTGATATCTGGTGTCCGGAGAGACGCCGTATCCGCCCGTGCTCGTACCCCAACCGGCAGCCGTGTTATGCAGCCGTGTCCCGGCCATGAGGGTGTAGTTTCCGTAGTGCTGGTCAGTGTGATAATTCCCCGAATACGCGGTCTGGTTCACTCCGGGCCCGAACCCGAGCGGGGAGTTATAACTATAAGTTGAGTATGCAGTATTCGGTACTGTTGAGGGGCCCGTGACGACCGTCGACAACGAGGTTCCGTTGCTCCGGGTCCACGTCGTCACCAGTTTGAGGTCCTTCGTGGGAATCGGCTGGTCGGTGGCTACGCAGAGCAGGTCGAAGGTGCTCGTCCCCCAAGCCCCGGAGTTGGCGATCCGGGCCTCGAAGGAGGCTGCCGGCGCCTTCTCCTGGGTGCTCGCGAGCCCCCCGGCGAAACCCGAGACGACCGCGGCGATGATGATCGTCACGACGAGCATCAGCATCACGCCGATGACCGGCGAGACCGCTTCATCGTTCTTTTTTCTCACATTAGTCATTGTTTATCCCTCCCTCAACTCGTCGCCACCGTGAATTCCGGCACTGGAATCTGTCCGGAGCTGATGAGCTTCCTGCTGTTCTTGTCAATCAGGTCGTAGGTGAGCACGTCGCCCTGTTTGATCGGGAACGGGTAGGCTCCGCCCTGCTGGTGCCAGCTGATGTACTGACTCCCAGTCTTCGCGCCGTAATCGGCGTGGAGCACAAACCGGTCGCCAGGTGCGATGACGATATTCTCCCGGTCTGAGTACTTCTCGAGATACTTGTTCCAGTCTTTGCTCCATCCGGGGATCAGCGATTTATCTCCGATCGTCCCAAAGTTGCCCTGCGACGTGACCAGGTCCGGCCCATCCTGCGGCGTGAGCGCCCGCGAGATCAGCGAACTCACCTGCGGCTCGCTCAGTTTGCCGAGACGCAGTTCGACCATGTCGAGGTTGAGCGGGTCCCCGCCCTTGTGCTCGAAGGTCACGTAAATGTCGGCAGCGGCACCGGTTCCCTGGTCTGGCTGCGCAATGCCCTGACCAAATGTACTGGTTGCGTCGGTGTCAATGACGCCTTTCACGACGAATTCGGTGGGAACGACGGAGGCCTGGGGCGCCTTCTGGACGTCACCGGTCATGCCCCCGGCAAACGCGGAGACGACTGCGGCGATGATGATCGTCACGACGAGCATCAGCATCACGCCGATGACCGGCGAGACCGCTTCATCTTTGGTTAGTAGGTGTTTCATCCCTTTTCACCCCTGCAGCGTGATGGTCCTGTCCAGGATGTACTTCCCGCTCGGCACGTGGAGCAACTTGATCTCCAGCTTGCTGTTCGTCTGGACGCTCTCCGTCAATGCCGCGATTCCGGCATCATACGCCACATCATCCCTCGGATACGGATCGGCGATGAGACCGACGAAGTTCGCAGTATACCCGTTGTGGTAGGTCCGCGCGACATCCCCGGGTAACCAGACAGCCTCTCCGAACCAGGCAGGATTTGCCACCTCTTGACCGGTCTCATTGAATCCGACAATGGTCCAGTTGGAGGAGCCAGAGGGTATGGTGGCATTGTTCTCCGGGTTGCAGGGATACGCGTACTTCTGCGGGTCCGTCAGGTGCGGGCCGCGCGAGTAGAAGTACACACCGCCGGGACCCGTACCTCCGGCCGCCAGTGGCGACGTGGGCGTCTGCACATGCTTGATCACGGTCCCGTTCGGGAGCGTCAGGAAAGTGATGAACTGGCACTCCTTTGTGCGGATCGGGTCGCCCCCCTGGTGCTCGAACGAGATGTCAAAGTTATCGCCGACGTATCCGGTCTTCACCGCGATGCTTGCCTGCGGGGTCTTCTCCTGGGTGCCCGCGAGCTCCCCGGCGAAACCCGAGACAACCGCGGCGATAATGATGGTGACGACGAGCATCAGCATCACTCCTATCACCGGCGAAACGGCATCTTCGGCTACATGCTGTTCTTTCATGTTTTCAACTCCCTTCATTTTTTTAAGATCTGGTAATACAGATCGATCGATCAATAACATTAAGTAGCATATTAATGTTGTTATTTAACAAAAGTTTCCGGAGTACTGCTCCGGGGAAGGGGGTGATCCAGAACCTCCTGTATCCGCTCCGGGATGTTCCGGTGCGGCAGTCGCCGAAAAGGGTTTACGCAGTACAGGCTGACGTCTCCCTCTCCAGGGGAGAAACCGGGTTCACATCACCGGGAATTTTCTAAAGGGGTCGTCCCTAAACACCTCTGCCGGGAGGGGGACACCCACTCAAAACTCTTCGAGTTTCTCCCGCTCCTGCCCTTCGGCCAGTCGTTCCTTGAAGACTTTTGATCTTCTCGAACTCCAGACCCGCACCTTCGGTACTCCTGCTCCGTTCCGTTAGAATGCCGCACCCTTCAGTCCATCGCCCTTCGCGCCTATCGGTGCTCCCGCTCACTGCATTCACGGCTTGAAACGCTTCGAGTTTCTCAAGTTCCCTTTGGTCGCTCTCCCCGGTCCCAGAGTCAAAGAACCCCGGTTTTCCCAGTATCCGTGTGTCCTCGGGAGCAAAGCTCAAGCACTGCTGGAAAATTTGTGCCTATATCGCCTCCCCTATGCCGTGATGGGCAGAACGTCTCGGCCGTCGATCTGCCAGCCTCACAGCGCCCCGGAGCCAAGGGTAATTTCCGAACATAGATAGGCAGGGACGTGTACGATATCAGTATGACCCCGTGCGCTTCAGGCACCGTGGGAGGAACATTCCATGGACCTTCATTCTGATAAATTCTTTCAGGAACGCCTCTCCGGGGAAGTAACTTTATGGCTCCCCACCGCCGTCGTCGTTGCCGCCGCTGTAGCCCAGGCAGGATTCGTTGGCCTCTTCATCTCTTCCATCAACCGGCTCATTCCTTACCAGGGTCTCCTGGACCCGGCCATGCCGGTGGTGCCGATCTCATGCCTCATCACCGAGTGCGTCATCTGGGTGCTTCTGGCCGCTTACTTCTGGATCTTTTCACCGGGACCTGCCGGAAGCCCCCGGCAGGGATTCTTCAGGAAGGCTCTCGCCGTCTCGGGGTACGGGAGGGTTCCGGTGGTTGCAGGCTACATCATCCTCTCGGTCCTCTTCGCAGTTGTCTGGCCTATGGCCGGGATCGCTCCTCCCTCCGGGGAAAAATACTCCGAGTACGTGGATGCCGAGGCCGATATGAGGGCGTACCTGGACCCGCAGAACTCATCTGAGATGCAGAAGGCTCACGAGTTGCTGCCGCATGTAATATCGCTGCAACGTGAGGCGCGGGAAGAGGCGCTCGCCGGCTACAATCAGGTCATCGATCAAGTGAAGCAAAGCACGATCATGATTGCGTTCTTTGCCGTTGCAAAAGGGCTGCTGGTAATCTTTATACTCTGGGGCGGGGCGATCATGGCGTTCGGCCTGAAGCAGGCCGCAGGGATCTCCATGAAGGCCGCGGCGATCCTGATGGCGGTTCCCGTGGGCCTGCAGATCCTGCTGCTCGTCATGAGCGGACAGATGCCGTAGAACCGAAAGGATCGAAAGTCGCGGTAGGAGGATCGACACGGTCCCTCGACGAGAGGATGGATAGTTGACTGCTCTCTTCTCTCCCCCATGGTCGCGGAGAGTATCTGCGGTCGCCGATAGTAATACTTATTATTTATTTTATAGTATATCGTATTCCTTTTTTGGGAATTCAGGAGTTTTGAATATGGCGGACAGGAGTAGGGGGTGGCAGGGGTTGCCGTGCAGGTGATCTCTTCCGCAATAAACGCCGTTTTGCTGGTCACCGTGGGCATTGTCGTCGCGAACATCCTCGCGGAGACAGGGGTCTTTTCCCGTCTTTCGTCGTTCACTGGGCCGCTCTGCAGGATCTCCGGCCTCTCCGACGCGTGCGTCCTCTCGATCGTCGCGATGGGGGTCAACGCCACGGCAGGAAAGTCGATGCTCGCCGAGTACTACCGCGACGGGAAGGTGGCGGAGCGGGAGGTGATCCCGGTCCTCATCATGGGTGCGTTCCCGGTGGTGCTCGGGGAGTCGCTCTTCCGCGTCCAGCTCCCCACGGCCCTGGTCCTCCTCGGCCCGGTTGTCGGGGGGATCTACACCGGGCTGAACCTCTTCTCAAGCGGCATCCAGGCGCTTTTTGCCCTCCTCTACAGCCGCCGGTTCCTCGCAGGTCCCGGCCGCGCGCCGTCTTCCGTCCCGCCGCCGGCACCCGCGGCCGCTCTTGCGCTCAACCGCGGGGTCGTGCTTGCCGGGTGCAGGAAGGCGGTCCCGACGCTCCGTCGGGTCGTCCCCATCACCCTGGCCGCGCTGGTCGCGTTCTCCCTTCTCTCCGCAACGGGGGTCATGGACGGCGTCGCCGCTGCGTTCGACCCGCTCCTCCGGGCCGCCGGCCTCCCGGGAGAGAGTGCTGCGGCGCTCGTGGCCCAGTTCATTCATTTCTCGGCAGGGTATGCGATCGTTGCGTCCCTGCTCGGCGGCGGTGTTCTCACGCTTGAGACGGCGCTTGTCACGCTCGTCCTCGGGAGCATGGTGGTCGTCACCCTGATCTACGTCAAGTACTCCGTGCCGCTCTACCTCTCGCTCTTCGGCCGGTTCGGCGTCCGGGTCTCGCTCGTCACCTACGCGGCGAGCATGGCCGCGAAGGTGATCACGGTCGCGCTGGTGTTTCTTCTATTCTAGGAACCGCCGAGAGCGATGTTTCAGGAAAACCGCAATAATTTAAAAAAAAAAGGTGTTCAGTCTCTCCTCACCAGGAAGAAGAGGAGTCCCAGCGCCAGGAGTGCCGCCCACACCGGGAGCGGGGTGGGCCGGGGCGTCGCCTGGGTCTCGTCGGCCGGTGGAGCCGTGGTTTCCGCGGTTTCCGTCCCGATCGGTGTCTCGGTCTCGTCGGGCTCCGGTGTCGGGGAACCGACATCGGGGGTCGTGCCGGCCGCTGTGATCGCAAAGAGACCGAACCCGCCGGTGTTCGCAGTAAAGACTGCCTTGCCGTTCTCTTCGTCGAGCACCCCAACCGGGATCTCCTGCCACCGGGTACCGGTGTTCCGGAAGAGCGCGACCTCTCCTGCGGTGCAACCGTGTTCCGCGAGCCAGGTGTTCGGCACGGCGAACCGGAACTGGATGCCGCTGAAATCCTCTACCGCTGCCTTATAGAGGGTCGCCTCGACATACTGGTAGACGGTGCCCGCCGGGAGTTCGGCGGTCCGTGGGAGCGAGCCCTTCGCCATGGTCACCATGACGTCGTTGACCGCGCTGTTCGCGGTCAGTGTGATCGCCGAGACGGCGGTCCTGTCCACCGTGAGGGTGACGCTCTCTCCGGGCTTGAGGGTGCTCGCCGCACTGACCGCCGTCGAGGAGCTGCCGCCGCCTCCGGATGCGGGGGACTGCGTTGTCTGCGGTGTCGCCGAGACCGTCGCCAGCCCGAAGAGCGAGAGGCCGTTTGGTGATGCGGCTTCAAAGACCATGTTTCCACCGGCATCGGTGCCGACGAGCCTTGTTGCGAGGACTTCTTTCGTGCCGTCCTCGGCGGACCGGATGATCCGGATCGCGTCCACGCCGCCGTGGGCTTCGACCCACGCGGGGCTGACCGTCATCCGGATCGTGGCACCGGCGATGTCCTGGCCGTTCTCAAGGCTCGTTCTCAGGATGTTCATTGTGTAGGCGACGTCGCCGAGGTCCAGCCCGTCGGTGCCGGCAGCGAGCTGGAAGGCACTCCGGGCATCGGGGGAGATCTCCTGCGAGATGGTCGTCGTGAGGCCGGCTCCGTCGGGAAGGCCGGTCAGGTCCACCGATACGGAGGCGCTGACCGCGCCGACCGACCCGAGTTCCGTGACGACCGGCTGCGTATCAAGCCGGATTGTTGCTATTGTCCCGGTGATCGTGCCGTCCTCGACCGTGGGGGTATCTTCCGTCTCGATGATCAGGGTGTAGGCCGCCTGCTGGACGGTGACGGTGTTGCCCGTCACCCTGGCGCCGGTTTCGGAGGTGTTGATGCTGACCTGCGTGCTGCCGCCGCTGCCGGGGGTCACCGTGCATCCGGGGACGTCGAGGGAGAGGTCTTTCCTCTGTTCGCCCTGCAGCAGGGTCACGGAGATGTATCCCGTCTTCATCGTGCTGTTGCTCCCGTCGGCATTCGTGACCGTCTGGGTGACCGTGTAGGTCCCTGCGGTCAGGTAGGCGTGGACCGGGTTCTGGTCGGGCGACGTCCCTCCGTCACCGAAGTCCCAGGCCCACGCGGTTGCGTTTCCTGTGGAGGCATCGGTGAACCGGACCACAAGCGGCGCATCGCCGCTCGTCACGTCGGCGCTGAAGTCGGCCACCGGCATCACCATGACCCTCTCGAGGTCGAGGTGGCAGGACACGGTCTCCCCCGCCGTGACGGTCAGGATCTCCTCTGCCGTCTGGTAGCCGTCCAGTTCCACGCGGACGGTGTGATCGCCGGGCGGGACGTTCGTCAGGGTGGCGTTCGTCATCTCACCGGTCTCGGTGCCGTCGAGGAAGATCCTGGCGCCGTCGGGAATCGAGGTGACGGCGATGCTCCCCGTCGGGGGGACAAGACCGAAGTGGACCGGTGCGGTCTCGCCGTGTTCGACCGTGACGTTTGCCGCCGCGTCCGCATACCCGGCTATCTTCACGGTGACGGTATGCTCTCCGGCGGGGATGTCGGTGAGGGTAGCGTCGGTCGTCCGGCCGGTCTCGATGCCGTCGATCCAGATCGTTGCGCCGGTAGGCGTCGAGGTGACGGCGATGCTCCCGGTGGCCTCGATGAGGGTGAGGTGGAGGGTGGCGGTCTCGTTCTCTGTGATGGTTACTCCGGCCACGGCGTCGACGTAGCCGCCCTTCTTGAGGGTGACGTTGTGATTGCCGACGCCGACCCCGTCGATGGTGGCGTTGGTGACCTCACCCATATCCTCCCCGTCGATGAAGATCGCGGCGCCGTCGGGCGTCGAGGTGACTTCAAGGCAGCCGATTCGGTCGGTCAGGGCGAGGTCGACCTCAGACATCTCGCCTTCGGCGACCGTGACCGGCGTCGAGGCGTTGGCGTAGCCGTCGAGTTTCAGGGTGACGACGTGGTCGCCGGCCGGGACGTTTGTCAGCGTGGTGTCGGTCACCTGCCCGGTGTCTTCCCCGTCGAGCCAGACCGCCGCACCGGCGGGGGTCGAGGTGACGAAGATGCTGCCGGGAGGAGCCGGGTACTCGAGGATCAGGATGGCGGTGGCGGCGTACATGTTGTCGCCGTTCGAGCCGGGATCGTAACTCTGGAGGCGTGCCTCGTTCGCGCCGTCCAGAACCGCATCGGTCACGTTGTAGGCGGAGAACCCGAGTTGCGGGCCTGTCTGGTAGTCTATCCAGAACCCGGGATACTCCCGGTCGTTGAAGAAGAACTTACTCTTTTCGGCGTCGCCGGCCGAGAAAAGGACGGCAATCGCCCGGGCGTTCAGGAGGTCGGTGGTATCGACGCTCGGGAAGGATGCATACGCCGTTGCTTCGTCGGACGTGGCCGAATAGGAGGCGCGGGCGTAGAGCATGTCAAATTCGTCGTTGATCTGGATGGTCTTCTCGGTCTCCGAGGCGTCTTCGTACACGACGACGAGGTAGGCGCCGTAGAGACCGTAATCGTTCCCTTCTTCGGGGATGAGGGTCATGCTGTTGCCGGCGGGATCGAATTGATCGGTTACGTCATAGACGTACAGCCCGTAGGGGTAGCTGTACGACCCGAAGTTCTTGACATCCCGGTAGGTCGCCGCGGGCGTGACCGTATTGCCGTTGAACGAGAGCGTGAATGCCGGATCGCCTCCCATCTTGTTGTAGGTGTAGCCCTGGTAGAGCCGGGCGCTCACGATCGTGGCGTTTTCGGGGATCGGGAGATCGGTAACGGTCCAGTTCCCGGTCCGCTCGGTCCACGACGCCCCGTTGTAGGCGGTGTCCCCGGCCGAGTAGACGACGCCATACCGCCCCGAGAAGGACGCCTGTGTCGTCAGATCGTCGCCGCCGGTCCAGCGTTTGCCGCGGTAGCCGTTATCGACGACGGTTTTCTCGATGCTGAGCCGGTTATTCTCTTCGTTCGCTTCGGTCACGGCGTTTTCCGGGTCGGCGACGACGGTGATCGTCACGTTGTCGCCCGCCTCGCGCACGGTCTCGTCGGTCCAGGTGACGGTGGTGTTTGCCCCGGCGGCGAGGCCGTCGACGGCGACCGTGCCGGTGACCTCGCTGACGTTGAACCCGACGGAGAACGTGCCCGCGTCGCCGGTCCCGATGTTGGTGATCGTCGCCGTGTAGGTGTTGCCGGAGGCGGAGAAGACCTCGTTGCTGTTCGACGCGAGGGTCGAGACTGTGAGGTCGGGGCCGTCCCCACCGGGGGGAGTGCTGGCCGTGATGTAGTTGGTCTTCAGTTCGGAATCGCTGCCGTGGTCGTTGCTGACCGTGAAGTTAACCGAGTAGGTCCCGGCCTCCGTATAGGTGTGGACCGGGTTCTGCTGGTCGCTGGTCGCGTTGTCCCCGAAGTCCCAGGCCCAGGAGGTCGGCGAACCGGTGGAGGTGTCGTTGAACTGCACCGCAAGCGGTGCCTCACCGGAGGTCACATTCGTCTCGAAGTCAGCGACCGGAGCGCCCCCGCCGCCGGCGGGGTATTTCACGGCAAGCGTTGCGAGCGTGGTCTTGTACGAGTATGCTCCGCTGTCCAGCACGTAGGTGAAATTGCTGTCGCTGCCGGCGGTCAGGTTGTTCCTGACGTCCCAGGTGTTCGTTCCAAAGTAACCAGATGGGGTTGTACCCGTATAGGCGGCGCCGTTGAACGTGTACAGGGCGTCCTTGGAAGAGAGCATGACGTTTTGGAGGGTTGCATCCGTCCAGCCGGCGGCGAGTCCGCCGGTGGCGAAGGTCGAGGTCACCCCGCCTGCGCCGCTTGCCTGGTAGTCGTGCCCGTCGTTCACCCAGTAGTGCACTTCGTCGCCGTCGCCGTCGTTGTAAGCGACCACGAGGGCGAGCTCTTTGATGCGGCCGTCGAAGTTCGAGGCCACCGGGGTTGAGACGACCTCTGCTTTCGGGTTCTGCGAACCGATGAGATCGGTCACATCGTACCAGAGCAGGTAGTCCGAATACTGGCGGTTTACATGATCGTTGACCGGGTAGACGGTGGCCGTGTTGTCCGCGGCCGTGTCAAGGGTCTCGGTGCCGAGCGTGTCGTATGTTCCGTCGCCGTCGCCGTCGAACCTGACGGTCGCGGTTCCTGCCCGGCTATCCGTACCTGCAGCGTATACGACCGTATACAGCCGTGCCCACTGGACATCGGTGTAGGCTGGGAGGGTGAACGTCTGGTTGAGCGTGTTCGTTGTCTCCGAGGTCCCGGAGCCGAATCCTCCGCCCGCTCCCACGTAAAGATCTCCGGAGACCGTGCCGCTCTGAACCGTGGCGAGGCGTTTCGCCCCTGCGGAGGACGAGATGTACTGGGTCTCTGTTGCGGTGTCGTTTCCGTCGGCGTTGCTCACGGTGAGCCGGATGTCGTAGGCTCCCGTTTCAAAGGTGTAGGTTGCGTTTCGGTCGGTGGAGAATTCAGTCCAGGTGTCATCGGTTCCGGACGGCCGCGATTCCCACGACCACGCGGTGGGGGAGTTGGCCGAGGCGTCGGTGAAGGTGACGGAGAGCGGTGCCAGCCCGGTCAGCGGGGTTGCGGTGAATGCTGCAACGGGCGCCTCTCCTCCCGGTGAGCCGCCGCCGGTGACCGTGATGTAACCGGTCTTGACTTCGGGGTCGTTGCCGGCGGCGTTCGCGACCGTGAGGTTCACCGTATAGGTGCCGGCGGCGGTGTAGGTCCAGACCGGGTGCTGCTCGGTCGAATCGACAACCCCGTCGTCCTCAAAGTCCCAAGCCCAGGAGGTCGGCGAGCCGGTCGAGGTGTCGTTGAACTGCACCGCAAGCGGCGCCTCACCGGCGGTCACATTCGCCGTGAAGTTCGCGGTCGGGACGGCGGTATCGTCGGCATACTCCACCACGAGGAAGGTCAGCCCGGCGACCATCGTCGGCGATTTCCAGGTTTCGTCTCCCTGGATCGCCGCCTCGTTCCCGGTCGCGTTCAGGTGCGTCGTCACCTCGCGCTCGTCCACGGCCACCTGCGAGTTGTCGGAGGCACCGACCGTCCGCGGGCCGAAGTTCCAGACCCCCGCCCCGACCTGTTCGCCGTTGAAGTAGAGGTTGCCCTCGCCGTCGTTGCCCCACGGGACGAACGTCGTCAGGTTCGCGCGGACGACGTCCTCCTTCTCGATGGTCATGCCGGAGAACGGCACGTACGCCGTTGCCTCGGTCATATTCGTGCCGTAGTTCTGTGGATCGGCGCCGAGGATATCGAACTCCTCATTGACGAAGATCTGCTTCCTGGCGGCGGAATCGTCCTCGTAGATCACGGCGAGGGTGAACCCGGCCGGCGAGATCTTGGCGCCGGCATCCGTTCGCGTGAAGAGCGCCGTGTTGTTGGCGCCGGCTTCGTAGAGATCGGTCACGTTGTAGGTTATCAGGCCGTAGACGTGATCGCCGTACATCCCGAAGTTCGATGCGTCGTGGTACCAATCCACGTAGGGAACCCGGACGCCGTTGAAGTCGATCGAGACGTTGTCGGGCGCCTGATTGGAGTTATCCCAGCAGTAGGGCACGTAGAGCCAGGCGTCGTGGACCGTCGCACCCGCCGGGAGTGAGAGGTTGCCTGCCGTCCAGGTCACGGTGTAATTCGTCCAGCCCCCCGTACCGAAACTCCCGGACATATACTGGCTGTCGCCGAAGGAGTGGACGATGTCGCCGCGGATGTCGTAGGTCCGCGCTGTGGTGACGTTGCTGCCGCCATCCCAGTACGTCTTGCCCTTATAGCCGTTGTAAAGAACACTCTTATCGGCGAACCCGAGTTTGAAGTTGTTGGTCTCGTCCGTCTCGGGGATGAGGTTGTCGGGGTCCACGGCGGCGGAGTACCTCACCGTGCCGCCCTGGAGGTCGCGGATCGTGGGGTCGAGAATGTTCGTCACGGCGATCTGTGACCCTGCCGGGATCGTCTCGATGGTGGTCGTGTTGACCGCGACGGTGCCGTTGGCGACGTCGCTTGCATACACGGCGACCACGACGTTGGTCGCGTCGTCCTCCCCGTTGTTCCAGATGTTCCGGACCACGACAGGGTTGGGTTCCCGCGCAAAGACCGCGGAGCCGAGTGCCGGGTTTACGACACCGGCGATGGTGAGATCGACCTGGGCGGCCGGACCGACCGTCACCTGTGCGGTCCCGTTCACGCCCTCCGCGGCGGCGGTGACGGTCGTCGTCCCCTCGGCGAGCGTGGTGAAGAACCCGGTCTCGTTCACCGTGCCGACGGTCTCGTTGCTGCTCGACCAGTCGAAGGAGACGCCGGAGATCTCGCTCCCGGCCGAATCCTTCGCGGTAGCGTTGAACTGTCGCGTCCCGCCGATCGCCAGGTTCACCGTTTCGGGAGATACCTCAATGGTTGTCAGGGCGGGTGTGGCGCCTGTGGTCACCATGGCCGACCCGTTCACGCCCTCCGCGGCGGCGGTAACGGTCGTCGTCCCCGCCGCAAGAGCGGTGAAGTATCCAGTCTGGTTCACCGTGCCGACGGTCTCGTTACTGCTCGACCAGTCGAACGTGACGTCGATCATCTCGATGCCGTCCTGGTCCTTCGCAGTGGCGGTGAACTGTTGCGTTCCGCCGACCGCCAGGTTCGTCATCGCAGGGGAAACCTCGATCACAGTCAGGACTGGCGCGACGCTCCCGGTGGAGTAGGTTACGTTCAGGTAGGGTCGTAGTGCGGAGTCGGAATACTCACGGCTTCTCAGCTGGGATCTCTGCTCCGTGAGGGGTGTGGATTCGTCAGGAAACACGAGCAGCCACCCGTAATTCGGGGTGCCCTGCACGTAAGCCTGTACGTCCTGCGTGACGTCCCAGCCGATCCAGACATTCGCTGTTGGACCAGGGTCGATTACGCTGGTTGGCTGCGTATTGTTGGAAGGCGCATTGTTCCATGTGACATCTGTCTCGGTCCACTCTCCGGTCACGCGGTATGCGGCGACCTCTCTGTCGCCCATCCTGCTGGATATATATCCGTGGAGTGTCGCCGACTCGATCGTTGCACCCTCGGGGATCGAGGAGAGGTCGAAGTGGATAAGGCTCCTGTAGAGTGCTCCAGTCGAAGTTCCCCAGGGATCGCCGGATTGTCGAATAAAAAGACTCGTGGAGGTACCATAGTTTGTCTCTCCAACCGCGCCACCCCATCGGATGTACGTGTCGGCGTCTGCCTGGTACGTCTCGGTGGTCGTCGCCGCCGCTACGGGTGCGGCGAGTGCTGTCATGCATAGCAGTGTGGCTATGCAAAGAATCAGAAATGTTCGTTGCATCGTTTTCAGCTCCTTTTGTGTTTCATCTTGCCCGGCAGCATCGGTATTCCGGCCCGGTGGCTGAGGGCGCTGATGGTCAAACAGGATGATCAAAAAATATTATTTAGTTGTATATAAAATCTGATCATTCATACCTGATCATAATATTTATTATAAATTTATTAGTTTAGGCACAAACTTTGGAGATTCGTGCCACTCAGGCGGGCAATCATGCCGGACCGGATGTTGCCGGAACGGGAGAGGCGGCGGTTCTCCGGGCTCCCGTGCCGGTCAAAAAACGTAGGTGTCGATCGTCGGCCGAGTGGCCGACGACCGGTTTTGCGTCGTTTACCCCTAATTGCGGGGTCGGCGTTGCGTCACGGCATCCTGCCGCGAAACTGCGCGCTTACTCCTCCTCCTCCACCGTCAGCAGGGCGAGCGGGATCTTGAAGTAGCCACTATAAGAGCCGGAATCGGTGGAGTTCCGGTCAAACGTCATGGAACTGTCTCCGCCGGTGATGTAGCTGGTGACGTCCCAACTCTGAGAACCTAGATATGGCCAAGTCGATGGACTGGCCCAGGGAAGGGCGTTGCTGTTAAAAGTGTAGTTCCCGTTGTAACTTGCCAGGTAGATGGCAGTGAGGTTTGCATTAATGGGAGATGTGATCCCGGATGTGCTGAAGTCGGTCTCCCCGATGTAAGAGTAACCGTTAGCATCGGCAACATATGAGTCGGTGTCGTGGCCTTGGTTCACCCAGTAGTAGATCTGGTCATAATCCCCGTCGTTGTACGCCACCACCAAGGTGATCATCTTCACCCTGCCGTCGAACGGCTGGCCGCCGTCCGGTCTGGCCGTGTGCACGCGCGCCGCGACATTTGATGAGGTGATCTGATCCTTCACGTCGTACCACATCAGGTGGTCGCTCGTCACCCGGGTGGAGTTGTTGATCCAGATTGTCCCGTCCTCGCCGCTGCCCTCCGGGAAGGTGTAACTCGTGTTCATGATCTCGGAGCCAAGTGTCACGTAACCCGACCCACCATCGAACTCCACGGTTGTGTTCAGAGGATAATTATTCCTCATGTTCCCAATGTAGGAGTCCACGTAGAGCCGCGCCCAGACAATATCGTCAGGATCGAATACTTCCTCAGGATCGAACGGCAAATTGAACTCCTTCTCGATCGGAGTCGGGTACGCAGATTCGAAATCCCCGTACATGTCGAACCAGAGGCCGCCGGATACTACTCCGGACGACCCGTTCGCGGTGACCAGGGGGTCTCCGCCAATCCACGGGTCTGCCGATGCCGGCGCTGCCATCGCGAGCGCCACGATCAGTACCAGCATGCCCGTCAGCATACCTTGTCTGGTTGTTTTCATGTTTTTTCCATCTCCTCTTTGGTTTGTTTAGATTCCGGAGGGCCATCCCCCCGGCATGAGGGAGATCATTTTAGTACAATAAATACTTTTTTATTTAATATTTTATCTGATATTCTTCTAATTATGACTTAATTAGTAATTACAATCTGTAAATTGGTAATACCAATCGGTATCACCCAGTACCATTCTCAAAGGAGGTCGTGCCCGGCGCGGTCCAAAAGCAGCCGGGCGCGCGGGAACCCCGCCGTACCGCCCGGGAGCGCTCTCTCCTGCCCAACGGGATGCCGCCGCTCCCGGAAATCTCCATCGGGCCGCGAAGGCCCCTTCCGGATGCAGGAGAAAACCCGGTCGCCTGTATCTGGAAAAAACGTTTGTAAAAACACCGGATCGGAAGGGTGTGCGATCTACTGCGCCGGAACAGGCGACGGAACCCGTCCGGCGCAGGAGGATGGCCCTGTAAAACCCAATGAGGAGATGGTTGAATAAGGACAGGACCGTCTTTATTGTTCGTACCCGTACATTATCATCCTGTCGGAACGTCGCGCCGCAACCTCAAATTAAGGAGTCCCGGTACTCATCTCCTTCCCCCGTCGGGCAATCTTCATCATCTCCTCGCTCCCGGATACCATCAGGAGGAGGCGGAACCCGTATGAAAACTCAGGTCCGCCGGAGGAAGAAGAGCATCTTCGTTGACAGGCTGGAGGAGGCACTCCCGCTGCTCCGGGAGCGGTTCGGCGTGGCGAAGATCGGCATCTTCGGATCGACCGCCCCAGGCGTTGACCGGCCCGGGAGCGATGTGGATGTGCTGATCGAGTTTGCACCCGGACAGACGACGTTCCGAAACTCCATGGAACTCGCGTTCTACCTGGAGGCCCTCTTTTGCCGTCGGGTGGACCTCGTCACTGAACTGGGGCTCAACCGACACCTCCGGCCGTATATCGAGCAGGAAGTCGCCTGGTGTGAGGCGTGGCGATCTCTTTCTTCGGCACATCACGGACGAGATTGCATTTTTCCGTGAAGTCGGCAGGGAACTGACATATGAGAGAGGTCGTCCCCAAACACCTCAGCCGGGAGGGTGCATCCTCGAAACTCGAAGAGTTTCTCAAACTCCCGCTGTACCGGCAGTCGCTCCCCGCGTGACGATGCCCGGAGGGAAGCCGTGTCGACAATTTGACGCCAGAGATCACTCAATCTTTCGTGGGGATGTGTCAGAATACTCTGAACTATATGAATCTTCAGCGACGCTCTTCACGGAAGAACCCTTTGGGTTCTTCCTGCCGGGCACGCTTCAACCGCGCCGTGCCTTGAGAGCAGGGAGGCGGTTGATGAGGTCGTATGCAGACAACCTCACCTCGTCGTCCTGGTAAACCTTGTTCTTGAGATTCAAGCCCCGGTTGTACATGAACCGGCAGTACCCGAGGTGTTTGGCGAATCAGGACCGTCTGATCGGCAGTTGGATACAACCGGTACCGGTAGCCCCGCAACAGACGGATAGAGGCGTGTGGGACCACCAATACTAATACTATGCGGGGGAGCCACGCGAGGTGGAAGTATGCGATCCGGAGGGAGGGGCGCCGCTTCACGGAAGATGCTCTGCATCTTCCTGACAGGCACAACCCTCTGGGTTGTGCCGTGTCATCCCCAGTCCTCTCGACCGGGGTCTTCCCACTCTGCTCCGAGAGCCCCGCGAGACAACTACCAAAAAACTTGTATGATCCGCGTGATCAAGGGTATGATCATGAAATATACGGTAGTGCTCGAACCACAGGAAGAGGGTGGGTTCACCGTCCAGTGTGTTGAGATCCCGGGAGCGATCAGCCAGGGCGAAACGCGGGAGGAAGCACTTGCCAACATCAAAGAAGCAATAGAACTCGTTCTTGACGTGCAGCGGGAAAAATTGTATCGGAAGACATCAACTGCCCGTCGTGAGATATCAAAGGTTGACGTAGTTGATGTCATATAGGCTGCCGGTCATTTCCGGGGAAGAGATGGTAAAGTACCTTGCCCGGTCTGGTTTCGTCCCGCAACGGCAGACCTCGTCCCATGTTGTTGTGCAGAAGGAATGGCGGGTCTTTTCCGTACCTCTGCACCGTGAGCTGAAGAAAGATACCCTGATTGGCATCCTCAAACAAGCCGGGATCGATAGGGAAGAATTCAGGCGTACCTTCAAGTGATGGTTTGAACTGTGTTCAAGAGAATGACCGAGGATTCCCGCGACTTGAGTCATGGGAGGAATCGGCCCTTCGCATATCACGATACACTTTCACCCCGAACGGCTATTCTTTATGCCGGAGGAAGTCCAACAGATGTTTGTTGCGCTATGGAAGGCACGAAGCAGGAGCCTCCCTGCGGATCACGGCTATACACACCTGCGCAAACGACACCACAGTGCAGCGACATTGCTGCCAGGGCCGCCGTCAACCGGCCTATTGCGGTCCGCTCCCCCGACACCGGGGGAGAGGTGGAATCGCGAAGCCCCTAAAGAGCGTGCTCCCATCTATAGGAGCATGTCCCCGACTGAAGTCGGGGGTAGTTGACAGCGACTTGTGCATGATTACCCTGTTGGAACGTCGTGCCGCAGGCACACCCCCGGACGGATCGCACAACTCCGCGTGGCCCGGCCATACGGTCGAACCCCGCCCCGGGGCCCGGATGGATGGGGTGGTGGGGACCGCTCAAGTCCCCGTGATCCCGGCACGGCATCCGACGGCCGGGTACGGGACGGTTATCACGTCTTCGATCTACCTCCACCGGGCAACTCTCGGTGCCGTTGCTATCGCCCCGTCGACGATCCAGGAGGTGCCATGAGCGCGGGAAGCCGTCGGCACGGTGAGGGTGTCCCGTGTGCCTTCGAATGAAGACCCTCGGGGCTCGTCTGTTTGGGTGGATTATATCCAGATGAAAACAAACATTTATGCTGGAGTATACTCCAACAAACTGTATGCCCTCGGTCCTCGACCTCCTGGTCGCCCTCAATCCCTGGTGGAGCGCCAGACCCTTTGAAACGGGTATACGGCGGGAGAAATACTTCACGAAGATACGGAAGTATCTTGAGACCGGGGAGGTCGTTGTCCTTACGGGGGTGCGCCGTTCGGGAAAAACAACGCTCCTCTTCCAGATCATCGACGACCTGATCCATAACCGCCGGGTCGATCCGCGGTCGATACTCTTTGTGAACTGCGATGAGCCGGAGATTGCCCGCCTCGAAGACCCGCTCGAGACCCTGCTTGAGACCTACCGCAGGGACGTGTACGGCGGCGACGCGCCCTACCTCATCTTTGATGAGATCCAGACCCTCGAGGGGTGGGAGCGGTGGATAAAATCGCTCTACGACAGAAAGAAATTCACCCTTATCATATCCGGTTCGACGTCCTACCTTCTCGACTCAAACCTCTCAACGCTCATTGCCGGGCGATACCTTCCGGTCCATGTCTACCCGCTCGATTTTGTGGAATACGTGGTCTTCTCGGGCGAGGACCTGCCGCACGATCCCGTATCTCTCGCGTCGGCGAAGTACCGGCTCCTGCATCTGCTCGGTGAGTATATCAGGAAGGAGGTTTCCCGCAGGTCGTCCTTTCAGACGACGAAACGATCCGGCGGGACCAGCTCGCGGCATACTACGACAGCATCGTCTATCGCGACATCGTGCGGGTTAATGAGGTGCGAAACCAGAAGGCGCTCGGCGATCTGCTTACTTACTGCATGACGAACGTAACCTCGTTCTACTCCTACCGGAATCTCCAGGAGGTGCTCGGCATCGATTTCGAGACCGTCAGGGAGTATCTCTACTACGCAGAGAAAGCGAAGATCCTCTTTGAGGTTCAGTACTTCAGCTCTTCGCTGAAAACACAGAGCAGGAACAACAAAAAGATCTACTGCATCGACAATGGTCTCCGGAACGCCGTATCGTTCAGGTTCTCGGAAGACGAAGGAAGGCTTGCAGAGAACCTCGTCTTCATCGAACTGAAGAAGCAGGGTCGTGAAGTATATTACTGGAAGAAACAGGGTGAGGTCGATTTCGTCGTAAAAAATCCCGACCGCTCGCTCTCGGCAATCAGCGTCTCTTACACCGATTCCCTCCCCGCCCGGGAGGAAAAAGCACTGCTCGAGTTCGCAAACCTTCACGGCTCCCGGGTGCGGGAGTGCATCCTTCTCACGAAAGACACGGAGAAGAGAGAGGGAACTGTCCGGTATATCCCGCTCTGGAAATGGCTGCTCGACGGGGGAGCGATATCACAAGCATGCGTTCCGCAAATTCGTTTTTGAGCGATTAAACGCCGCCGTTAAGGTGCATGGAGTAGGGCCGTTAGGGGACAGGTTCGTTGCGGCTATGCCCTGCACCTACCGATGCAGAGAGGAGCGGTAACCGTGCCCGACAGGGGGACCCTCGCCGGTCCCCCGGAGGGGTCATCTGAAGCCTCAGCGGCGACTGAGCGTCGGAGGGTCACGTGCACCGGGGGCATGAGGGACGCTGCCTGACCGGCCATGGTAAACTCTGTCCGTTCAATCCTTCAACCACTGCAGGCGTGAAGGTGCGCCGGAAAGGCGACGGAACCCCTCCGGCGCCGGTGGGATGGCCCTGTAAAACCAACATGGAGAGGGTTGACGAAAGACGGGATCGTCTATTTCATACATAGTTCTCTTACGGAAACATCGTAGCGCTGGTATCTCAATCGAGAAAACCTTACTGTCGCCGTCCGGAATTTCCTGGTCGGGGGATGTGCGGCCGAACCCTGCGTCGTTTGACCTTGGAAAAAATTGAGGGGGGCCCGCTTTAGGCCCCCGTGAGGTCGGCGTGGTATTCGGTGGTTGAATACGGGACAATCGTCACGTCTTCTGTCGTCTTCGACCCCTCCTTCCCCGCCACCTTCACCGGGTAACTGCCGATGCCGAGGTAGTGGAAGGTGTGGGGCGTCTTCTCGCCGGTATCACGGTTGAAGAGGTAGATCTTGGCGCCTGCCGGGTCGCTCGAGACCTCAAGCGACCCCCAGGTATACGCGGCGAGGGTGAACTTCACCGCGGCGTCGCCGGAGCCGCCCGTCAGTACGACCTCCTGCTCCGCCGGGAGATACCCCGGCTTCGAGACCCCGACGAGGTGCCTCCCTTCCGAGATGTTGCCGACGACGTACGGCGTGGCGAACCCGGTCTGGAACCCGTCGACCGATATCGCCGCCCCCGCCGGCGCCGACGTCACGAGAAGGCTGCAGGGTGCGGCGGAGAACGCGGCACTCACGGTATCGTTCGACTGGACGGTGGCGGGTATCCTGTATGTCCGGTAACCCCCGCCGTCCGCGACGGTGAGGTACGCCCCGCCGATCCCCCGGACCTCAATCGTCTTCGGGAACCGGTCGCCCATGTATCTGCCGTTGATCGAGAACGGCTTCTGGGCGTACTCCTCCGGTGCGAACGTGATCGAACGCGTCAACTCAGCGTTGCCGCTGGAAAACATCACCCGCGTCAGGGTGTTTTTATCTATCCATACCCGCTCTTTATCGGAACTGAACTCGACCTTCTCTTTCTTCACCTTGATGGTGTGCAGCCCTTCTTTCAGCCCGTAGATGACGGCGGGGGTCTTCTGGGTCACTTTGCGGCCGTCGACGAAGATCTCCGCCTCGTCGGGGAACGAGTCGACGTAGACGCCGCCGTAGTGGTTCTGTTCCCAGTCGCGGAGCAGTCCCGGGGATACGGCTCCCGGGACCTCGACCACGACTTCGTCGTCGCGCGCAAGCTGGACCTCCCGCTCCACCGGCTCGGCGCCGTCCATGCGCACCCGGACGGTATGGTTGCCGCCGGAGAGCGATGCAAACGCGGCCGGGGTCGTCCTGCCGGTATACTCGCCGTCGAGGTCGATGAGTGCGCCCGGCGGGTCGGAGAGCACCGCAAGATCGAACTGCATCGTGGTGATGTCGACAGGAGGCGCCGCCGTCGGCGTGGGCTCTGCCGCCGCGGCCGGGATCGGTTCAGGCCCCACCGCCGGCCCCGGCTCCTCCCCGGCGGAGGCGAAGCCGAAGAGCCCGAAAAGCGCCTGGACGGCACCGAACAGAAGGCCGATCACTCCTCCATCCCGGGCGGACTCACCGGTCTCGCCGTACCGGACCGTATAGATGCCTCCCTGCCGGACCTTCACCGAGACGCTGCCGCCCGTCGCATCGGCCGCAGTCTCCAGGGTCTGCCAGGCGCCCGAAGAACGGTCGTACCTGGCGATCACGCCTCCCGGTTCGCTCACGGAGATGATCAAACTCAGGGGGAGATCACTCATCATATCCTCGCTGCCGACCGCGTAGGCCGGGTCGGCACCCCCTGCGTCGCCGGGTAAAAGCCTCTGCAGCGTCAGCGCCTGGACGGGGCTCCCGGAGCCCTCGGTGATCACCGCTCCCTCGGGGATGTACAGTTGAACGGCCCCGCCGTCGGCGACGAGACGCGTGGCCTCGATCCGCCCGTTCGTCGCGTTGAGGGTGAACCGCGATCCCGACTCGCTGGACGGTGTCGCCGGAATCCCGGTTGTGCCCGTCGTGGATGTGGCGTTCGTCTCATATCCCTCCGGCGGGGTGCCTTTCCTGACGACGAGGATGATGGCGCGGTTCTCCATGTAGTCGCCTTTCGTCGTGGTGATGAGGCTCTGGATTCCCGCCGCGTTCTCCGATCCCATGAGGTACGGTCTCACGTCCAGGTCGGCCACGCTGATTGCCGAAGAGCCGGCGGTGAGCAGATTGAACCACTCGCCGTCGTTGAAGTAGATCCGGTGCTCGTCGTCGTCAATCCCCGAACCGGCGGTGGTGACCAGGATGAGGCGCGCCTCGCCGGCTCCGGAGAGGTCGACGGACTCGTTGAAGGTCGCCGTTGTGATGCAGTCTTCGGACGTCGTCCCGAAGTCCGGGTGGGCGTAGAGCGTATCCGACCCCTCCGCGACCCAGTAGGTCATCTCCGGCTCTGCGGGGTCCTCGGTGACGACCAGGAGCCCGATGCCGTAGGTCGCAAAGACATCGTCCTTCCTCCCGTCGTTCGTCAGTTTCACGACGTGTTCGCCGGCGATGCCGCCCGGGACGCCGGTGACGTTGAACGCGTGTGTTTCGAGAAGATAATTGTAGATCCCCTCGTTCTTCCGGTCGTTGTAGACCGCGTCTGCTTTGATGGTCGCCCCGTCGACTGCGAGGCTGACCCTGACCGGAGTCCCTTCCTTCCTCTGTTCGTCGTGCCCCCAGGTGGTGTAGATGTAGAGCCGCGCGTATGCGACCGTGCCGTTGCCGGGGACATCGATCGTAAACTCCCTGCTCTCGCCTGCGTGGATAAGCCCGGTGTAGTCGCTGAACTCGTAGTAGGTCAGGTTCCCGTGGAGGGTGCCCGAGACGGCGACGTCCAGGGTCTTTCCGGAGTAGCCGTAGTCGGGAACCCTGCCGTCGGACCCGACGGCGGTCTCGAGCGTGAAGTCGACGGTGGTGGTCTCGCCGTCGTTGACCGTAACCGTCCGGTAGTCTTCGACCCCCTCCGCTCTCACCTCGACCGTGTAGTCTCCGATGATCAGGTTCTCCAGCGTCGCCGGGGTTACGACCGACATGTTCTCCCCGTTGAGGTAGATCCAGGCCCCGGCCGGCTCGCTCGTCACCTCGATGCTGCCCGTTATCGGCTCGAGGTCGAAATGGGCCGTGGCGTTCGAGCCTTTGGTCACCGTGACCCACTGGTCCTCGGGCACCCGGTAGCGGTCCAGCTCGACCCGAACCGCGTGGTCGCCGGCGGGTATGCCGGGAATCGTCGTGTTCGCCGTCCACTGGGTCGGTTCGTCGTCGAGGAAGATTGCCGCGCCGGCGGGCGCTGAGGTCACATTGATCGACCCGACCTCCTTCTCCGGGTAGCGGACCGAGAGGAGGGCGAGCGGGATCTTGAAGAACGCGCCCAGGTAGGCTCCGCCGCTCCCGGAGACGCTGAGGTCGCGGGTGTAGGCGAACGTGCTCGCCGCCCCGGGCTCCATGAGGTCGGAGACGTCCCAGGTCTGGTAGCCCGAGTAGGGGCCCTGCGGGTCATTGGCGTCGAGCGGTTCGGTGTTGAACTCGAACTCCCCGACGTTGCTTGCCATGTAGATCGCCGAGAACTCGGCTGCGGGGACCCGTTCGTCGTCCTCCGGGAGGTCCTCGGTATCGAAGGTCGTCTCGCCCGTGTAGGTTTCGCCGATATCCTCGACGTAGTAGGAGTGGACGTCGTGCCCCTGGTTCACCCAGTAGTAGACCTCGTCGCCGTCGCCGTCGTCGTAGGCGACGACCAGCGTGACGAGCTTTATCCTCCCGTCGAAGGTCCCTTTATACCCTTCCGGCTGGTCCACCTTTACCTCGGCGACCGGGTTCCTCGCGGTGATGCGGCCGGTCACGTCGTACCACATCAGGTAATCGCTCGTGATCCGGTTGCAGTGGTCGTTCACCCAGACCGGGCTGCCGCCGTGGATCGCGAAGACGTACGGCTGCCGGAGTTCCTCGACGCCGAGCGTCTCTATCCCCGACCCGCCGTCGAACTTCACGGTCGCCCGGTGCTCGTAGTTGTTCTGCATATGAGCGCAGTAGACGGAGACGTAGAGGCGCGCCCACTTGATCTCCGTGTAGGCGGGCAGGGCAAACGTCTTCTCCGCCGAGTTGGCGAAGTCCGTGTACGAATCGGACCATAGCCCGCCGGAGACGGTGTCTTCTTTGACGGTTCCGAGCGGGATGCCGCCCACGTACTGGTCGGCCGCCGCGGGTGCGGGCACCAGAACGAGCAGCAGCATAAGAGATAGCGCAATTCCTGTGATATACGGTCTGTTGATTCTCATTCATCACACCCCCGTCCGTATCGCCGTCACCGGGTTGAGGTGAGACGCCTTCAACGCCGGGTAGAGGCCCGATGCCAGAGAGAGAACGATCGCGATCGCCATTCCGATCACGAGAATTTCGGGCGTGATCAGGGTGATGTCGCCCTCGGCGAACGTTGAGAACGTATCGTCGAGCTGGGCGACGATGAACGGCTTCCCGAATGTGTTGATCACGCCCGTGAACGCGATGCCTAAAAGATCGCCGAGCACGCCCCCGATGAGGCCGATATAGAGGCATTCGGCGAGGATGAGGTGGACGACGTCCGCCGGGGAGGCCCCGATGGCCATGGTGATCCCGATCTCCCGCGTCCGCTCGAAGACCGACGTGACCATCGTGTTGACGATCATCAGCACCCCCACGATCAGGGAGACCCCGGCAAAGAACGCCAGGATGAGGACGACGACGTCCATCAGCTGGTTCACCGACTCGATCTGCTGGAACGCGCCCTTCGCGGTGAGGCCGAGCGCCTTGACGTCGTCCACGACGCCGAAGACCGTTTCGGGCTGATCGACCCGGATCAGGACCCCGTCGAACGCCGTCTCGTCCCCGCGCAGTTCCTGCGCGACCCCGCGGTCGATCAGCATCACCTGGTCGAACGCATCGTCCCGCTCCTGGAGCACGCCGACCAGGGTGAACGTCACCTCTTCGTCGACCGGCATGCCGTCCTCATCGTAGCGCCGGATGAGGATCGGGACGGCGTCGCCGAACCTGACCCCCTCGTAGCGCTGGAGCGTCTCGGCGACGTCGTGCCCGAGCACCGCCTGCCGGGAGCCGGGCTCGAGGTTCTCTCCCCTCAGGAATTTCGGCCGGATCACACCCTCGATCCCGGCGGGATCGATCCCCACGACCTCAAGGTAGGTCTGCCGTTTTGTGGTGTACGCCTCCCGGACCACCGCCGAAGAAGCCTCCACGTGCTGGACGGCGGCGAGTTCCTCGATCTTTGCCGGCGTGATGAACTGGATCGCGCCTCCGCGGATATCCGCAGTCGCCTCGATGAGCGTGAGGTCGGACTGCTCCTTGATCGCCTCCACCGCCTGGTAGCGGACGCCCTCCCCGAGGGAGACGGTCCCGACGACGGCCGCAACCCCGATAGCGATCCCGAGGGCGGTGAGGAAGACGCGCATCCGCTTCCGGGCGACCTGGTGGGCCGAGACCCTCAGGTAGTCGATCAGCCGATCGAAGATCATGCGACCACGCTCCCGTCGAGGAGCTTGATGGTACGGTCGGTCCGCCTCCCGAGCTCACGCTCATGGGTGACGATCAGAAACGTCGTCTCCCGCTCCTCGTTTACCTGCCGCATCAGGCCGAAGATCTCGTCGCGCGTCTTCGAATCCAGGTTCCCCGTCGGCTCGTCGGCCAGGACGATGAGCGGCTCGCCGATAAGAGCGCGGGCGATCGCCACCCGCTGCTGCTCGCCGCCGCTCATCTCCCGGGGATAGTGGTGCGCCCGGTCCGCGAGGCCGACGAGCGAGAGGAGGTCGGCCGCCCGCTCTCTCCTGACCGCCGTATCGCGATAGTTGAAGAGGAGTGGATACTCCACGTTTTCCTGCGCCGTCAGGGCCGGGATGAGGTTGAAACTCTGGAAGACAAACCCGATGGACTCTCTTCGGAGGGCGATGAGCGCCTTTCGGTCGCTGAAATCGACGCTTTTACCGCCGATGCGGACCTCTCCCGATGTCGGGGCGTCGAGGCCGCCGAGGATGTTCAGGAGCGTGCTCTTGCCGCTGCCGCTTCTCCCGAGGAGCGCGATGAACTCCCCCTTCCAGACGGCCAGGTTCACGTCCGCCAGAGCGGTCACCCGGTCGTTGTACGCCTTGCTCAGGTGTCTTGTCTCGATGATGGTCTCCATACTCTTACTCCTTCCGTTCGGCCCAGAGAACGGCGTTCGTCAGCACCAGGTAGTCCTTTTCGTCCTGGATCTGCACGAAATTCTCGTCGGACCGCAGGTAGGGCAGCACGTCCCGCCGGTCGATCCCGACCTGCACCGTCTCGTCGGAGTCAAAGACGTTCACCCACTCCTTCCCGCTCGATCCCGGGAAGAGCGCCGAGAGGATCGCTTCAAAGAACGAGGGCATGCTGCTTGTCCCCTCGCGGTTGAAGAAGAGCCGGTTGATCACGGGGATCTTCTCCCGGGTATAGCCCCCGGAAGGGGCGACGATGAAGAGTTCGGCCGATTTAAGGCCGGATCGGTCGATTGTCCCGGGGAAATCGATCTTGCTCGACGCCATGGCGGGGGTGATCCCGTAACTGCTGTAGAGGAGGTCGGCCCCCTCGCTCACCCAGACGATCCCCTCCGGCGATCCGGGGCTCTCGTAGACGGCGAGCAGGCCGATCCCCTGGACGACGAACGTCCGGTTGTCGGTGGCGTTGTTCTTGAGGACGACTTCAAAGGAGTTCTTTCCGGGGTTGAGGTCTCTCGTCGTAAAGATGTCCACTCCTGAGAAGAAGTCGTTCTGGCTGACGAACCCCTTGGAGTCCGTGTAGCGGTCGGCCTCCGCAAGGTTCTCGCCCGTATCCGTGCGGGTGAGCGAGAACACCGGGTAGATGGCGTTCTGGTCGAGCTTGCTCCAGGCCCAGTAGACGTAGATGCGCTGATAGAGGATGGTTGCGTCCGCCGGGAGTTCGGGTTCGAACATAACCGCATACTCTCCCCCCGGACTGATTGCTCCGCTGTAGGTGCTGTTTCCCACGGTGTAGACGTAGCCGCCCCGGAACTCGTCGTGAAATACGGTCGAGAGCGGTTTGTCCCCGGCATAGGTGGCCGCCGCGGGGCTTGCGAGGAGTCCGAGCAGGAGGAACAGCCCGGCGAGGGTCTTACGGGAAGGCATACTCGCCCTCCGCCGCGTTGTTTGCCCGGTTCGAGTCTTTGATCGCGCTCCCCTCATCCGCGACGACCTTGATCCGGTGCTTACCGGGCGTCGTGTAGAGCGGGACGTCAATGGTGACCGTTGCACCGGCGTCGATCCCGTCGATCTGCTTGACTGCCGCCTTATCGCCGTCGAGGTAGATGGTGAGGTCGAAGGCGCCGACGTCGCTCCCGCCTCCGTTCTTGATCGTGATCGGGAGGGTATAGTCCAGGTAGCCTGCAGCGGTCGCCGGCGGTACTGCCAGCAGCGATACGGCGACGATGACCGCGCCTGCGATCAGGAGTATCGCCGCCTTCCCGCGCGGCGGGCGCATCATAAGAAGCGCGGCGAGAGAGAGCCCCGCAAACAGGGCGAAGAGCGGGGCTGGCGACTGCTGCGTCGCCGCGGCCTGGGCCGCGGCCTCGAGCCCGCCCCGGACCGGCGTCCCGACGGCGACGGAGAGGTCGGGGACCGTGCCGACCGTCAACTGCACCGATGCCTCGTTGTCCGTCGGGTCGACGTCGCCGCCGGCATCGACCCGGACCGCAATGGTATGCCGGCCTTCGGCAAGGGTGACGCCGGTCTCGACCTGCTGGACGCCGGACCTTGCCGGTTCGATCTCAACCGTTTTGACGACCTTCCCGTCGACCGAGAAGGCCACCTCGATCTTCCCATCGGGCCGGACGCCGTAGTTTCTCACCGTCGCCCGGATCGTCGCTTCTTCGCCCGCATAGGCTCCCGTCGCTACGGGCTCATCGACGGCGAAGTCCGGCGCCGACGAGACGCCGGGCCGCTGCACCGTGAGGATCACGGAGCAGGGATGAATATAGTCCTCGCCCTCGGGCTTCGACCCGGTGGTGCTGATCTCCCCGTCGCCGTTAAGATCCCTTCCCCGCTCGAAGACCACGGTGTTGGTATCCCCGAGGAGTCTGCCGACGTCGAACGTCTCGACGTCGATGTAACGCGCCTCGGGTCCGGGGTTTCCGGTCGCGTCGCCGATGTGCTCGTTGCCGATGTCCCGCGCCCCCTCCGGGTAGAGCGTGAGGTCTGTTGCCGGAACGCCCAGGTCCTCGCCGTTGAAGAGGACGTAGTCCGGCTGCCCCTTCGTCGAGGCTACGAGGACTACGGTCAGGTCGGCGGCAGCCCCTTCCGCCGCGCCCGCCTTCTCAAAGACCATCTCGCACGTGTCGTGGCGCGTGGGGTTTGTGCCGGACCACCCCTCGCCGTGGAGGTTCTCGTTCCCTTCGGCGATCCAGTAGCGGGTGAGCGGTAATTTATCGTCCTCAACGACGGCCACGACGAAGATGCCGTAGGAGCGCCCGTCGATCCTGCTCTCGGGCTGGCCCCTGCTGGTCGTGAGGGTGACGGTGTTCTTGCCGCCCCGGAGCTGGTCGGTGCAGTCGTGCGCGACCCAGTAGACGCCGTATCCCGATACGAAGGTCTCAGGATGCCGGTCGTCTTTTCCAAAGAGGTCCCGGCGGACCGGGACGCCGTTGTTGACGCTGAGTTCCTCCCACCCGGTGTAGCGCTCGGTGCCGCCCCAGACGCCCGTGTAGACCCGCGCCCAGACCGGCTTTGACGGGAGAGTGAAGGTGCATTCAAGGGGAGGAGCGGTGAGCCCGTATGTCCCGAAGGTGAGCACCTCCCCCCGTATCTCGCCCTGGGCCGCTGTGTCGAGGGAGATGCCCTCGAAGTCGTAGATTGCCGAGACCTGTGCCGTCATGAAGGCGAATGCGATAATTGCGCATAAAATTATGTGGATGTTTCTGAGTATATTCATACTATCTATTGGATGATAACACTCATTATTAACTATTTTTATTTTTGTGTGACTATGCGAATGTTCTTTTTGCTCGATTATCGGGACTGGATTGTCTGCGGGTCCCGATCTGCCGGCGCATTGCTCCTGCGCACATTGCCTTGAAAACCCGAGAAATTCCTGCGGACCGGTACTCCGTGAACGTTTTTGCGGAAAGCCCCCGGACATCAACCCACCAAACTCCTTTCGAAGCCTTACGGCTTTTCAAACTCTGTTTCTGACGGAGCGTCGCTCTTCGCACCTTCGTTGCTCATGCTCCTGTTCGAAGACCCCCGGTCTTCTTAAACTCCGGCCCTTTGGGCCATCGCACTTCGCGTGAGACTTTGTCGCTGTCCCGAAACGTTACCTCACGCGAAGTGCGACCGTCCACAGGGAGGGAGGGTTCGGAACCGGAGCTCGAGCACAGAATTGTTGCAAGCCGCGAATCGCATGAGACTTCGGGTACTTGCCCCCTTCGCCGCCGCACGCGAAGTCCGGGGAATGCCTCTCCGTTCGGGTGTCGCGTGAGACCGCGCGGCGGGCGCCAGCATGAGCGAAGTTTCTTCTCCGGCGCCGTTTCTCGCGAATATTAACTTATTCTATCTATTTGTTAATATTCCATCGGTTACTCTTTGAAATAACTCCGAATAAATGATACAAATAATAATATATTTAACACGCCGCGATGAATTCCTCTGTAATGACACCGAGGAGAGCAGTAGTCCTGTGCATCCTGATCGCTCTGCTCGCGGCCCCCGCAGCGGCTGCGAGCGTCGAGCGGACCGTCGCTTCGCTGCCGGAAGGCGGTTTTGAGGTGACGCTCACGGTGACGGATATCCCGGTCGGGGGCATCGTCGAGACCATCCCCGACGGCTGCACCTGGGCGGGGACGGATCACCCGGAGAACCGTACCCGGGTCTCCGGACAGCACGTCGCTTTCGCCGTCGTCGGCGAAGAGACGGTCCGTTACCGGATGCAGGGGCCGGCGGAGGCCGGCGAAGAGATCGCCGGCACGTGGGAAGACCTGCAGGCCGGTGAATCGGGCACCGTGGGGTCGGACGGGCCCCGGAACCCGGGAGAGGCCGCGCAGACGACGGCCCCGGGCGCGCCCGGTTTTGAGTGGGCGGCCGCGCTCGCGGCGCTTGTCGTGCTGTGCGTCCGGAGGTGCGGACGATGACCCATAAACTTCTCCTGCTCGTCTGCTGTATCTTCCTCCTCGCCGGAACGGCGGCGGCGGAGACGGTCCCGTGCGACAGCGACGGCGACGGCACGCTGACGGCGTCCGAGCTCGCGACCGCGATCCTCGACTCGCTGGACGCCCGGTTCATGGGCGGAACGGTCGAAGTCCCCTCGTCCGACGACCTCCGGGACGCCGCGTTCGTCTACGAGCACTGGGACGGCCGTGCGCTCACGATCACCGACTCATCCGGACGAGAAACGACGCTTTCCCGGCCGCTCCGGAAGATCGCGGTCTTCAACAGCGACACCATCGAGATGATGCGGTCGATAGGCGTGGAGTCTGACCGGGTCGTGGGGGTGAGCAAGTACACCCTCGAGGACCCGACTTACTTCCCCGAGTACCGGGGAAAGGCGAACCTCGGGTCGACCTGGGCCCCCGACTACGAGCAGGCGGCCGCGGTCCGCCCCGATGCGGTCTTCCTCTACGCCACCATCTCCCAGTCGTCCTGCGACGAGATTGAAGAGACGCTTTCGTCCATCGACCCCGGCATCCGCTTCTTCCGGTTCGACAGCTACCGGCCGACGGCCTACGCCGACGAGGTGCGGACGATGGGAGCCCTCCTCGGGAAGGAAGAGGGGGCCGAACGGTTCCTCGCGTTCCACGGGAGCGTCATGGACACCGTTGCCGGGCGCATAGCCTCGATACCGGCCGACGAACGGGTCTCGGTCTACCTGGAGAACTGGGACGATTACAAGAGCGCCGGAAACGGGTCGGGCTACGATGAGAAGATCGGACTTGCCGGAGGCCGGAACATCTTCGCCGACACCGCGGTCGAGTACCCGGCGGTCGACCCCGAGGCCGTCATCAGCAGGAACCCCGACGTCATCGTCAAGATCGTGGGCGCCGGCGAACTGGTCTTCGGCGGTTACGGCGACGATGACCCGGCACCCTTCGAAGAGGTCACCCGCGCAATCGAGGACCGTCCGGTCTGGGACCGGATCGACGCTGTCAGGGACGGCCGGGTGCACGTCATCCACTCCGACGTCATCGGCGGGCCCGAATACTTCATCGGCGTCGCATACATGGCGAAGTGGTTCTACCCGGACCTCTTCCCCGACCTCGACCCCCGCGCGGTCCACCAGCAGTACCTGAGCGAGTTCCAGAGGCTCGACTACGACCTCGAGGAACACGGGGCGTTTGTCTATCCGGTATGATGACCGACTTCGGCAGGCAGGAGTATGCCCGGCTCACCGAGAAGCGTGCCCTCTTCATCGCCGCCCTCATCCTGATCCTCGCCGCACTCGTCGGGGTCGCCGTGACCCTCGGGTCGGCGAACCTCCCGGTCGCCGACTCCTACCTTGCCATCCTCGCCGGGCTTTTCCCCGAGGCGGTCGACCTGCCGGACCGGATGGTCGAGTCAAACGCCGTCGGGATAGTCTGGGGCTGGCGGCTGCACCGCGTGCTCTTCGCGATCGTGGCGGGGTTCGGGCTTGCGATCGCCGGCACGGTGATGCAGGGCGTCCTCAGGAACCCGCTTGCCAGTCCCTTCACGCTCGGGATCGCCTCCGCCGCCTCGTGCGGCGCATCGGTCGCCATCATCCTCGGGGCCGGTTTCCTCTCCGGCTACCTCGTCATCGGCAACGCCTTCCTCTTCGCCATGCTCGCCGCGGGCGCCATCTACGGCATGGCCCGCCTGAAGGGCATGGGGAGCGAGACGATGATCCTCGCCGGGATCGCGCTCATGTACCTCTTCTCGGCCGTCACCTCGTTCCTCCAGTACCTGGGGACCTCCGAGAAGGTGCAGGAGGTCGTCTTCTGGATGTTCGGGTCCCTGGACAAGTCGTCCTGGCCGAAACTCGGGCTCGTGACGGTAGTCGTCGTTGCCGTCGTCCCGCTCCTCCTCTGGCGCGCGTGGGACCTCAACGCGCTCGCCGAGGGCGACGAAACGGCAAAGAGCCTCGGCGTGCCGGTTGAGCGGTCCATGGCCGGGTTCATGCTCGCCGCCTCGCTCGTAACGGCGGTGATCATCTGCTTCACCGGCACCATCGGGTTCATCGGCCTCGTGGCGCCCCACATCACCCGGATGGTGATCGGGGCCGATCACCGGACCCTCATTCCTGCATCCGGACTCGTCGGCGCCGTCATCCTCCTCGGCGCCGACTGCCTCGCGCGGACGGTGATCCCCGGAGCGATCATCCCGGTCGGGATCATGACCGCGTTCCTCGGCATCCCGTTCTTCGTCTACCTCTTCATGCGCAGGAGGGATGCCTGATGCCTCTGCTCCGCGTCCAGGGGCTCTCGTTCTCCTACCGCGACCGGCGGGTGCTTACGGACGTCTCGTTCTCCCTTGAGCGGGGCGAGGTCCTCGGGGTCGTCGGGCCGAACGGGTCCGGAAAAACGACGCTGCTCCGGTGCCTGGACCGGATTCTCGACCCGGAAGGAGATGTCCGCCTCGACGGGCGCGACCTTTCTGCGATGAGCCGGACGGAGATCGCCCGGACCATCGCCTACGTCCCGCAGAGCGGCGGCGCCCTGAATCCCGTGACGGTCTTTGAGACCGTCCTGATGGGCAGGCGGCCGTACCTGCGCTGGAGCGTCTCCGAGGAGGATAAACGGAAGGTCTCGGAGGCGCTCTCCCTCCTCGGCATCGGCGGCTTTGCGTCCCGGAGGGCCGACCGGCTCTCGGGGGGAGAGCGGCAGCGGGTGCTGATTGCCCGGGCGCTCGCGCAGGACGCCCGGCTTCTCCTCCTCGACGAGCCGACGAGTGCGCTCGACCTGCGTAACCAGATCGAGGTGATGGCCCTCCTCCGCCGGCTCGCGGACGAGCGGCGGCTTGCGGTGGTGGCGGCGATCCACGACCTGAACCTTGCCGCCCGCTACTGCCACCGGATCGTGATGCTGAAAGAGGGGCGGGTGCTCGGGGAGGGTGCGCCGTCCTCCCTCCTGACCGGAGAGATGATGCGCGCCGTCTACGGGGTCGAGGCGGCAGTAAAAGATGAGATGGGGGTCCCGTACGTGGTCCCCCTCCGCCCGTCGGATGACGGGGTGGAGGTCGTATGAAGATAACGATAGTGGCCTGGGGCAGCGAACTGCTGCAGTTTTCCGGTGCGGCGCGGGAGGCCGGGATCGACCTTTCCGCGTGGCAGGTGCATGAACTGACGGACGATGCAGAGAAGCGGGAGCGGTGCATCGAATCATGCAATGATTCAGACGTCGTTTTAGTCCATCCGTCGCACGACCCGGTCTGGGACGAGATCCTGGGCGGGCTCGCGGCCGGCGTCCCGGTGATAGCGTTCGGCTACACCGACGCCTCATGGACGGCCTCGACCGTCCCGCTCGCCGTCGTCTCCACGGTGAGCACCTACTTCCTCTACGGCGGGCCTGAGAACATCAGGAACCTGATCCGCTACGTCCAGGCCGAGGTGTGCGGGATGGACGTCGCTTACGACCCCCCGCAGGAGACCCGCTGGGAAGGGGTCTACCACCCGGACGCCGGTGCCGTCTTCGACGACCCCGACGACTATCTTGCCTGGCACCCCTCCCGGCACCCGACGCGGGTGGGTCTCCTCTTCTCCCGGACGCACTGGGTGAACGGGGACCTTGCCGTCGTGGACGCCCTGATCCGGAGACTTGAGAACTATTACGACGTTCTCCCGGTCTTCTGCTTTGGAATTGCGGACCGGGATATCGGGGCCCTGTCCGACCGGGAGGTGCTCGAGACCTTCTTTGCGGGCCGGATCAATGCGCTCGTCGACGCAAGGACGTTCACGCCGCCCCGCGACGCCGACGCCTTCGTCGAGGCGCTCAAGAGGCTCGGCGTGCCGGTCTTCCACCCCCTGATCCTCTATCACCGGACCGAGGCAGAGTGGATGGCCGATCTGGACGGAATGCGCGGGAGCGACGTATCCTGGTACGTCGCGATGCCCGAGTTCTTCGGTGCGATCGAGATGGTCCCGGTCGGCGCGGCGGAAAACCGCGAGCAGGCGGGCACCGAAGGCGAACGGCACGTCCCCATCGGCGAGCGGGTGGAGAAGTTCGTGGGCCGGGTCCGGAGGTGGATCGACCTCGCGATGACGCCCGTCGCGGAGAGACGGGTGGCCTTCATCCTCCATAACAAGCCCTGTGCCTCGGTCGAGGCGTCGGTCGGGGCCGGGGCGCACCTCGATACCCTGGAGAGCGTCGCGAGAATCCTCAAGGCGATGCACGACCGGGGGTATGCGGTCGAATACCCGGCGAGCGGTAAAGAACTGATCGAGACCATCATGGACAAGAAAGCGGTCAGCGACTTCCGCTGGACCTCGGTCGCGGAGATCGTCCGGAAAGGCGGCGCCCTCGCTCTGGTGGAGCCGGAAGACTACGCCGGATGGTTCGAGACGCTCCCTCCCGGGGTCCGGGCCCGCGTCTGCGAGGCGTGGGGCCGGCCGCCGGGCGAGGAGATGGACGGCGTCCCGCCGGCGATGGTCTACGAGGGGAAGATCGTCGTCACCGGGGTGCGCTACGGTAACGCTCTCGTCTGCGTCCAGCCAAAGCGCGGGTGCGCCGGTCCGCGATGTGACGGCGAGGTCTGCCGGATACTCCACGACCCGGGCGTTCCGCCGACCCACCAGTACCTCGCGACCTACCGCTACATCGAGGAGACGTTCGGCGCGGACGTGATCGTCCACGTCGGCACGCACGGAAACTTCGAGTTCCTCCCGGGAAAATCGGTCGCCCCGTCGGGCGCCTGCTTCCCCGACATCGCCGTCGGGACCGTCCCCCACCTCTACATCTACAACGCCGACAACCCCCCGGAGGGGACGATCGCCAAGCGGCGGAGTTACGCGACCCTGGTCGACCACATGCAGACGGTGATGGTCGCAAGCGATCTCTACGCGGGTTTGAAGGACCTCGAAGAGCAGATCGCGGACTACAACCGGGCGAAAGGCGTCGACCGGGCGCGGGAGCATGCACTCGAACACACCATCGCCGACCTCCTCGAAGAGACCGGCATCGGCGGCGAGATCGGGGTTCGCGCCCTCCTCGATCAGGGAGCCCCGTTCGAGGCGGTGGTCGCCGCCGCCCATACCGCCGTCGCCCGGATCGCCGATACCCGGATACCCGACGGGATGCACATCTTCGGTGAGGTGCCGGAGGGCGAGCGCCGGGTGGAGTTCATCCATGCCGTCATGCGTTATAGCGGCGACATAAGGTCCGCGGTGCTCCGGATGATGGGGCATGACGGGTCCGCCACGGACGATGCGCTGCTCCGGGACGCCGAAACCACGGCAAAGGCTCTCATCGCCGCGTTCCTTGCGGGAGAGGCCCCGGACGGCCTCCCATACCCCGACCCGGAGGCGCTCGAGAGGATCCGGGCCGGCGTCCTCGATCTTGCGGCGCGGATGGACGGCTCCGACGAGATCGGGAGCCTGTTATCGGGTCTCGCCGGGGGCTACATCCCGCCGGGCCCCTCGGGCCTCATCACGCGCGGCAAACCCGAGGTGCTCCCCACCGGGCGGAACTTCTACTCGCTCGACCCCTTCCGGGCTCCCACCCGCGCCGCGTGGCGGATCGGGACGCGGCTTGCGGAGAGCGTCGTTGCAAAGTACGCCGACGAGCACGGGCGGGTCCCGGAGAACGTCGGCATGTACTGGATGGCGTCCGACATCATGTGGGCCGACGGCGAGCAACTCGCGCAGATCTTCTCCCTCATCGGGGTCGAGCCGGTCTGGACGGACGGCAGGGTCAGGTCCTACCGCATACTCCCGCTCGAAGAACTCGGGCGGCCCCGGATCGACGTCACCGTCAGGATGAGCGGGATACTCCGGGACTGCTTCTATACCTCTATTGAACTCCTGGACGACGCCATCCATGAGGTTGCCGCGCTGGACGAGCCGCTCGAGGCGAACTTCATCCGGAAGCACGCTCTCGCAGGGAGCGGAACCGCCCGGATCTTCGGGAGCCGGCCGGGCACCTACGGCAACGGCGTCAGCCTGGCGGTCTATGCGTCGGCCTGGAAGGAGGAGGCGGACCTTGCGGATGTCTTTGTCGGGTGGAACGGTTATGCCTACGGGCGGGGCAACTTCGGCGAAGAGTCCCCCGAGACCTTCTCCGCGCAGCTTGCCGCCGTCGACCTCACCTTCAACAAGACGGTGACCGATGAGTACGACCTTCTCGGGTGCTGCTGCTACTTCGGGGTGCACGGCGGGCTGACCGGGGCGGTGCGCGCGCTTTCGAAGCACGAGGTGCCCGCCTACTACGGCGATACGCGCGACCGGGACCGCGTGGAGGTCCGGACGCTTGCCGAGGAGGTGCGGCGGGTCGTCAGGGCGAAACTCCTCAACCCGAAGTGGATCGAGGGGATGAAGCGGCACGGCTACAAGGGTGCCGGGGACATCTCCCGCCAGGTGGGGACCGTTTACGGCTGGGAGGCGACGACACAGGAGGTGGACGACCGGATCTTCGACGACATCGCCCGGACGTTCGTTCTGGACCCTGAGATGCGGCAGTTCTTCGCGGATGAGAACCCCTGGGCGCTTGAGGAGATCGGGAGGCGGCTGCTCGAGGCGCACGGGCGCGGCCTCTGGAACGCCGACCCGGACGTTCTCGAAGGGTTACAAACGGCATATCTTGAGATGGAAGGCTGGATCGAGGACCGGATGGATGACTCCGGCGGGGACGTTCAGGGTGGCGCCGTCCGCGTGGTGACCGCGGAGGACGTAAGAGCGTTGCGGGGGAGGCAGCGGGGTGAATGAGATCGCCCGTCCGGCAGGCATGCCGCGTCGTTCCGGCGGAATAATTGGAAAGATGCATATGTTGCGGCGCGGTACAGGTTATCGTGGTATCATGTCTGCCCGATCCGCCGTCCCCCTCCTCATCGCTCTCCTCATCGTCGCGTGCTCCGGATGCATCGCCCTTGAAAAGGACGATGATCTCGGTCCTGCCGGCCCCGGTGCCGTCGAACCGCCGTGGTCGGGCATACCTCAGCCTTCCCCGGGCGAAACGGCCCCCGGCCCTGCACCTTCCGCGACGGAGAGCGGGAGCACCGTGGTGCCGGTCGATCCGGTGCCGGTGCAGCCCGGCGAGTATATCCCGAACCCGAACCCGTACAACGTCTCGTCCGTGCCGTTGATCCGGATGGATGCCGTAAAGCCGGTTGTCGAGAGAGCGACCGTCTTCGAAGAGCAGTACTCCCTCGTCTATTCGGCAAGGGGGCTGCAGGTGGACGTCGTCGACGTGCCGTTCATCATCACCTTCGCCGTGGACGCACAAAACCCCGAACCCGGCGCGTACTCCCGGCTCGTCGTCACCGTCCGCGACCCTGAGACCCTTCAGCTCATCGCCGACGAAGGCTACAACGGGATATACGGGAGCGCCCGGGAGAAATCAATCACGCTCTACCGGCCGGGACGCTACATTGTGACACTGGACGGGCATTTCGTCGACGTGAAGGTGACGATGGCGGCCGAACGGACGAGCGGCTCCTGATCGATTTTCCATCGGGGTATGCAGGACCCCTCATCGTTTATTTTCCGGGATCTCCTTACCCCGGGCCGAACGGGCATTGAGGCCCCCGGTGACAGTCCGGTAGCAGACTTCAAGCCGCTCTTTATATTATTTTTATTGTTATTGGTATTACTTGATACTAAAAATAGTAAATTATATAACACTGCCCGTTGTATCTCTGCCTGGTGGGCGGTGGCGGGGCCGCCGAAAAGCCATGGCCACCTCACCGGGCCCCGGCGTCTCTCGCTGCCGCCTGCCGAACCGCCCTGCCTGCTGGCGGGGGGCGGTGATCGACGATGAAAAAACGGCTTTCATCTGAAGAAGGCGAGGTCGTGCTGGACACCGAACGCGACGTCTGCATCTACTCCGCACCGCGGGGCAGGCCCGACGGGGCGTATGCGCGTGGAAAAGACCTCTACGTGCATGAACAGGAGGGGCTGCCCGACACCTACTACATCCACTCCTGGTCGGCGGACCCCGACGAAGACGAACTGATCCAGACCGTCTCCCTCGTCTCCGCCGAGGAGTTCCTGGAACTGCGGGGGCTCATGCTGAACGCCTACCCGGAGCAGCGGGGAAGTCTGGCGTTGCGGTCCTACGGCTACGGCATCGCAGAAGAATTTTGAGACCACACGGTCCCGGGCAGGGGCAGGGAGGCCCCTCTTCCCCGGTCAACCCACGATTTGTTACGAAATTGGAACTCTTTAACATCCATAACATCATATTCTCACATATGTCTTACCAGGCACGGAGGAACGTCCTTCCGTTCACCGCCATTGTCGGTCAGGAGACGATGAAACGCGCGCTCATCCTCAACGCCGTCAACCCGGGGATCGGCGGCGTCCTCATCCGCGGCGAGAAAGGGACTGCAAAGTCCACCGCGGTCAGGGCGCTTGCCGACGTGCTCCCCGAGATCGCCGTGGTCCGGGGCTGCCCGTACAGTTGCGATCCCGACGGCGGCCTGTGTACCGTCTGTGCCGAAAAAAAAGCCTCCGGTGAGGACCTGGACGTCGAACGGCGCAGGGTCCGCGTCGTCGACCTCCCGCTCGGGGTGACCGAAGACCGGGTGGTGGGCACCGTCGACGTGGAGCGGGCGATCCGCGAGGGGAAGGTGACGTTCGACCCCGGCCTCCTCGCGGCGGTCAACCGCGGCGTCCTCTACATCGATGAGGTCAACCTGCTCGACGACCACGTGGCCGACGTCCTCCTCGATGCTGCCGCGATGGGTGTCAACGTGGTGGAGCGGGAGGGCATATCCTTCTCCCACCCCGCCCGGTTCATTCTGGTCGGCACCATGAACCCGGAGGAGGGGGAACTGCGGCCGCAGCTGCTCGACCGGTTCGGACTGCAGGTGACCGTGGAAGGGATCGAGGACCCCGCCCGGAGGATGGCGATCGTCAGGGCCGCCGAGACGTTCGAGTACGACCCCGACGGGTTCCGGCAGGCGTACGGCGCGGCGCAGGATGCGTTACGTAGCGAGATCGTTGCCGCCCGGGCGCTGCTTTCGTCCGTCACGGTCGACGACGGACTCGTCGAGGCCGTGGTGAAGGCATGCATCCGGCTCGGGGTCAGGACCCACCGCGCCGACATCGCCGTCGTCCGCACGGCAAAGACGATCGCCGCCCTCGCCGGGCGAACGGTCGTCACCCGCGTCGACGTCAGGGAGGCCATGGAACTCGCCCTCCCGCACCGGATGCGCCGGAAGCCGTTCGAAGAGCCGAAGATCGACCCGGAGGACCTCGACAGGTCCCTGGAGGACGCCGGGGAGGAGCACGACCGCACTCCCCGGGATGACGGGGGCGATGCGACCGGTGAGGGTTCCTCCGACGGACATGACGGAGAGCCGTCCCCCGCCGCCGGCGGCGCCTCCCATGAGACCGTTCTCCCGGTAGGAGACCCGGTCGATGTCGGAAAGATGAGCCTGCCGGAGCGGCGGGATGCCCTGGAACGGCTGAGGACCTCCGGCAGACGGTTTGAGACGTTCTCGGCCGGAAACGCGGGGCGGTACGTCGCCGCCCGCTATCCGACCGGCACCGGCGATATAGCGCTCGACGCCACGCTCCGGGCCGCCGCCCCGCACCAGCAGGTCCGGGACCGGGAGGGGGTGGCGGTCGCCGTCTGGAGCGAGGATATCCGCGAGCGGGTCCGGGTGGGCAAGGTCTCCGTTGCGTGCGTCTTCGTGGTCGACGCCAGCGGTTCGATGGGAGCCTTGATGCGGATGGAGTCGGCGAAGGGCGCAGTCTTCTCGATGCTCATGGACTCCTACCGGCACCGCGACCGGGTCGGCCTGGTGGCGTTCCGGGGGAGCGGCGCCGAGACCCTCCTCCCGCTCTCTACGAGCATCGATCTCGCAGAGAAACGTCTTGAAAGTCTCCCCACCGGCGGGAAGACGCCGCTTGCCGCCGGTCTCGTGAAAGGCATGGAGGTTCTCCTGCGGGAGCGACAGAAGAACGGCGAGGTGATTCCGATGATGGTCGTCATATCCGACGGCAGAGCGAACGTCCCGCTCGCGGGAGACGTGCGCCCCGAGGTTCTCGGCATCGCAGAAGAGATCCGGTCCCACGGCATCCGCACGGTGGTCATCGATACCGAGGAGACCGGAAACTCGTTCATGCAGTTCCGGCTCGGCTACTGCCGGACCCTCGCGGAGCATGCCGGCGGCGGCTACTACCCTATTGCCGACCTTTCCGCCGGGCTCCTGCACGACGTCGCCGTGGCCGAACGGGATGCGCTGGTGCATCCCGTCTGAAATTCGCTCACCGGCAGAGCGGCTGGAGTTTCTCGATCAGACGCTCCACCTGCAGGACCGCCGTCCCGATATACGCGTCCGGGTCGAGGAGCCGGTCAAGGTCCTCGCGGGTGACGAATTCCGTGACCCCCGGCCGCTCGCTGAGCACCGCGGCAAGGTCCCGGCCTTCGGCAAGGGCCTGCATGCTCGCCGTCCGCATCATCTCGTGGGCCTCCTGCCGGTTCATGCCCCTTCTGGTGAGGTCGATCATCACCGACTCTGCGAGGTTCACCCCCCGGAGCAGCATCAGGTTCTTCCGGATGTTCTCCCTGTTGAACTCGAGCCCTTCCATCACGCCGATCATCACCTTCAGGATGTGGTCGGTCAGCACCGAAGCCTCGGGGAAGATCACCCGCTCCGGCGAGGAGTTCGTCAGGTCGCGCTCGTCCCAGAGGACGTTGTTCAACAGCGCCGGCTCCACCGCGGACCGGACGATCCGGGCAAGACCGCAGACCTGCTCGCTCTTTATCGGGTTTCGCTTGTGGGGCATGGTGCTTGAGCCCACCTGCTTCTTCCCGAACGCCTCCGCGAGCTCCCCGATCTCCGAGCGCTGCATCAGCCGGACCTCAACTCCGATCTTATCGAGCGTTGTTGCAACGTTCGCGAGGAGCATGAAGTACTCTGCGTAGCGGTCCCGCGAGACGATCTGGTTTGAGACGTCCACCGGGTGGATCCCGAGGAACTCCATCATCGTTGCCTGGATCTCGATGCCCGATCTCCCGAGCGCCGCCTGGGTCCCCACCGCCCCCGTGAGCTGCCCGACGACGAGGCGGGGGCGCATCTGGCGGAGCCGCTCGATGTGGCGGGCGACCTCGCTTGCCCAGATCGCGAACCGGAGCCCGTAGGTTGTCGGAACGCCGATCTGCCCGTGGGTGCGTCCGGCGCAGACGAGGGTCTTCGTCTCGGCGCTCCGGGCAAGAAGCACGGAGAGGAGGCCGCTCAGTTTCTCCTCGATGAGCGCGAGACTGTCCTGGAGTTGCAGGGCCGTCGCCGTATCCAGGATATCGTTCGAGGTCGCGCCGTAATGTATCCATCGCCCGGCATCGCCGCAGACCTCGGTGACTGCCTTGACGATTGCCATCATATCGTGGTTGATCTCGGCCTCGATCTCCTTTGCCCGCTCGAGACGTGCCTCCGGCGCGCGAACCGCGATCGCCTCTGCATCCTCGCGGGGGATCAACCCGTGCACCGCTTCGGCCCGGGCCAGCGCCACTTCGGCCGTGACGATGGCCCGGAACCGGTTATCCTCGCTCCAGACGGCACGCATCTCCGGGGTGCCGTAGCGGTAATCGATGGGATGGATTGCCATAACTGGTACCTGTTTGCCTTACCGTGTTAAATAGGGGTCGTGGCTACGATCCGTCACTTCCTCCGCCGCGCACACTCCTCGATGAGCCACCCGGCGAGGTCCCGCACCGCGGCCCGCGCCGGGCTCTCCTCCGGTATCCCGACGATCGGCGCTCCCGCGAGGTCCGCCTCCCCGATAGCCGGGTCCTCCGGGATCCGGGCGATGAGCGGGATATCGCTCGTTGTGGCGACATCGTCCCGGTCCCGGTTGACGACGAGAAAGATCCGGTCCCGCGGGAGCCCGAGCGATTCCGCGAGGTCCCGGATGCGGCCGGCGGTCCGCATCCCCCGTGCCCCGGGGTCACTTACGATCAGGAGGACCTCCGGGCTCTTGATCGTCCCCCGGCTGATATGCTCCATCCCGGCCTCGGAGTCCACGATGACGAGCCGGTAACTCCGCTCGATCGTCTCGATGCACTCGGTGAGAAGGGCGTTCGGGAAGCAGTAGCACCCCGACCCCTCGGGGCGCCCCATGGCGAGGAGGTCGTATCCCTCAGCCTCCGTGAGCACCCGGCGGAACCGGTACTTGATGTAGCCCGTCCGGTCCATTCCCGGCGGGATGTTTTTGGTGAATGCCTCCTCCCGCATGCTCCCGAGCGTCTCCGTGACCGTGACCCCGAGGGCCTCGTGAAGGTTTGCGTTCGGGTCGGCGTCCACCGCGAGGACCGGCCGCTCGCCGTCCGCAATCAGCGCCTGAATCAAAAGCGACGTGATCGTCGTCTTCCCCGTCCCGCCTTTCCCGGAGATGACGACGGTACAGGGCCGGATCATGGTTCTTCACTCCGGACAGCACGTATTCCGGAGGCGCCGTAGCGGTAATCGATAGCATGGATTGTCATAATGAGTACCACTTTACCCGACCCCGTTAATAAAAGTGGGCGTGGCTGCAGTTGGGTCATCCGCGCCGGGGTGCCCCTCCGCCGCCGCACGCCCGGCAGCAGAGCCTCGTGATGGCTCTCATCCGGGGACAACAGCGTCGGGCCGGAGCCCGGGTCACGGCCCCTCGCCCCGGAGGCGGCGGGAGAGCGAGGCGGTCGCCGCCATGATTGCGACGGCCTCCTCCTCGTTAGCGTTCCGGATACCGCAGGTCGGCGTGATCAGGGACTGGCGGTCGAAGAGGTCGGGGTCGATCGTCTCCGTCGCCCGGGTGCGGATCTCCTGGAACCGGGAGAAGAACGCATCGGGCTTTTCCGCTGCAAAGATGGAGTATTCTGCGGGGACGACCCCCCAGGCCACCACGCCTCCCGCCTCCATGTAGCGGGCGACGTCGTCGGCGTAGAGCAGGAACTCCCGGGCGTAGGTCCAGGCGTCGATCGAGACCACGGCAGGTTCAAGTCCGAGGATGAACGCCCAGTCGGTGTTGGCGCAGCAGTGGATGCCGAGCCCCCCGTCGAGGAGCCCGGCGATATCCTCATAGGCGGATGCCGCGACGCCGGCATCCACCGGGACGACCGCTGAGCCGAGCGACGCGAGGTAGGGATCGCTCAGAACCACCAGGGTCGCGCGTGCGCCCATCCGCTCCCGCATCGCCCCCTCGCACCACCGGGCCCGCAGCCCCAGGAGTTTCCCGAGCAGGTCGGCGTACTCCGGGTCGTAGAGGATGGGCCGGCGGGTCTCGTCCACCACCTGCATCCCGAAGGTCACCGGGCCGGTCACCTGACACTTGACGAGGAGGGCGTCGGAGAGGTCGCGGCCCATCATCGCATGAAACCCCGACCCGTAGGCCTCGCCGACCCGGTAGGGGTCCGCGTTCTGTTCGAGGTAGTCGAGCAGGATCCGCTCCATCGCTTCCGAGGGATCGATGCTCCGGTCGACCACGAGCCTGCCGTCCCGGACCACCCCGCCGGGGAGGTACTCGGCGTCGGCAAAGACGATCGCCTCGAGGAGCCCCCGGGTCGGCAGGGTGGGGACGTAGGGAACCTCGGGAAAGGCCGCGAGCACCGCCCGGCACGCCTCGTCGGGGTCGCGGTGGGGGAGCGCTCCCACCCCGGTCGCGCGGAGCCCGGGGGACGGAATCATGCCTGCCACGACCTCACCCCCTGCTTCGCCCGACACGCCTCGAGCATCTGCTGCACGTGCGGGAAGAGAGTAAAGTCGGTGTGCGGCAAGAAGCAACTCGACGTATATCGGTCCATGAAGGACGGTTCGGCGTTCAGCTCGATGTAGGTGATCCTCCGGGCGATCGCGTCGAGTTCCTTCCGTCGCTTGCGGTTGATCAGGGCGATGTTCGCGCCGGTGATCGCTCCGTTCCCGATGTTTTCCACGCGGTCCAGGGGCATCTCGGGTATCAGCCCGACGGTGATGGCGTTCTCCTTGTTGAGGTAGTTCCCGAACGCCCCCGCAAAGCAGACCCTGCCGATGTCCCCGGGCTCAAGGCCCGCCGCGTCGAGGAGCGTCATACAGGCCCCGTGGATCGCCGCCTTGCTCATGATAAGGTTCCTGATGTCGTTCTCGGTCATGACGATATCCTTCCCAACTGACGTCTCCTTCTTCCAGGCCACCACGTACTCCGGGTAATACTGTCCCTTCCTGACCCGGGGATGGCTGATATCCAGATTGATCCGTCCCGTCCGGTCGATGACGCAGGTGCGGAGCAGTTCCGCGAGCAGGTCGATAAGGCCCGACCCGCAGATCCCCCGCGGCCGTACGCCGTTGATCGTCGAGCAGGTCGGCGTGAGCGTCTCGGCGTCGATCGCGACCCGCTCGATTGCACCGGGGTTTGCCCGCATGCCGAAGAGCACCTCCCCTCCCTCCAGAGCTGGCCCGGCCGCGCCCGCACAGGAGAGCATCCAGTCGCTGTTGCCGAGCACCGCCTCGAAGTTCGTGCCGATATCCACCATGAGCGTCGCCTCCTCGCGGTCCGTCATTCCGGTTGCCAGGATATCGGCAATGATGTCGCCGCCGATGAAGTTCGAGACCGCCGGGAAGGTGTAGACCTCGGCGTTCCGGTGGGCCGCAATCCCGATCTGCCCGGCGCCCGTCGAGAGCATCCGCCGCACGACCGGGATGTAGGGCTCGGTGATCATGTAGGCGGGGTCGATCCCGAGGAAGAGATGGGTCATCACCGTGTTTCCGGCGACCATCACCTCGAAGATCTCCTCGCGGTCGATCCCTGCCGTGTCGGCGGCGGTCGTCAGGGCCTCGTTGATACTCTCCGTCGCAAGTTGTTGCAGTTGGGATAGGCCGCTCTTCCGGGAGAAGTTCACCCGCGAGAGGATATCCTCGCCGCAGGAGATCTGCCGGTTGTAGTTGGAGGCCGTGGCGAGTATCCGGCCGTCGGTCAGGCTCCAGAGGTAGGCCACGACCGTGGTGGTCCCGAGGTCCACCGCCGCCCCGTAGAGCCTTTCGGAGGTGTCGCCTCCGTCCACGCTGCTCAGGCGGTAGCCGACGGGCGCCAGGGCGACCGTGGCGGTCGCGTTCCACTCGTTCCGGCGGAGCACCAGCGGGAGAAAGCAGAGGACGTCGAGCGGCGCGTAGATACTGGTCGGGGGCGGCCCGCCCTGTTTCTCGATCCCCTCCAGCACGCGGGTGAGGTCGGGAGTCGTGTCGTCCAGGGACGGCGGCTCGAGGCGGACCACGTACTTCCGGACGGCGGGGTTGAACGGAATTCCCTCCTGGCCCGGGACCTCTACCAGGATCTTCTGCTCCTGGATGAGCGACTCGGCCGGGACATTCACCAGGACGTCGCCGACAACGGTCGCCTGGCAGGCAAGGCACGCCCCGCGGGCGATCTCGTCGTCCGAGAAGAACCTGCGATATTTATCGCGGTCGAACGTTGCCGTGCCTTCTTTGATGAAGACGAGACACTTCCCGCATTTTCCCTGCCCGCCGCAGACCACGTTCATGGAGAGACCGGCCGCCCGCGCCGCGTCGAGGATGGTCGTTCCCCCCGGCACGGTCACCTTTCGGTAGCCCGGGAGAAACGTAACGGTCGGCATCAGGTTTTCCACTCCGCTTCGAGGTATCCGGGGAGATCGGCCCCGTCCCGGGGACCGACCAGCACCTTCCACCCGGTTGCGTCCTCGATCTTCCCGGAGAGGGGGGCGGCGTAGCCGGGGATGACCAGCAGACGGTGGTCCACCAGGTCTCCGACATTGAACTCCTTGAGCGATTCGGCGACGAGGGTCTCCGTCAGTTTCCCGCCGGCGACGGCCGTAAGGACCGAGAGCCCTTCGGTGTCTGCTATGAAGAGGTAACTGGGTATCCCGGACGCCTCGAGGTAGCCGAGCAGCGTGAAGTAGGTGAGCGAGAAGTTCACCGTGAGGAGGATCGGGGCGCTCGGCCCGGGATCGTTGATCGGGTAGATTCCCGGCGTCACCTGGATGGGTTTCTGCGGGTCGGTGTAGATGTTCTGCCGCAGGGTGAGCGCCGCTTCCCGGGAAGCATGGGCAAGCGGGGGGGCGACGATGATCCCTGCGTACTTCAGGATGCCCGCCGCGAGGGCCGCGTCGGTCTCGTTGAGCGGCACGGTGTCGAGGTAGATGGGGTAGCCGAGCCCGGGCTCGGTCCGCCCGATGGCGGCTCTCCGGATCTCCGTCGCGGTCGCGATGAAACCGGAAAGCGACTGCGGGACGGGATCAAGCAGGAGGTCCGGAGCCCCGGCGTCCGCGCATTTCCCGGCGAGTACGGCGAGGTTCGGGAGGTTGGGGGTCCGCACGGTGAGGGGGCACCCGTAGCGCTTCGCGAGTGCGGCGAGTTCCTCCCAGTTCTCTTCTGTTGCGGCGTGGATCAGCGGCCGGTAGTTTCCGGCGACTGCGAGGGCCGCCTCAAAGGACGCGGGGTTGTCGGCGATCAGCACGAGAGGGAGGCTGCTCCCGCCCCCGGCAAGCGTCACGGTCGCGGCGAACCGGTCGGGAAGGCCGCTCTCGTTTCTTACCGCAATCCCGTTGAGGACGAGGTCCTGCCCCACCCGCTGGACGACCGTGTCCCTGACCTCCTCCACGACAGAACGCACCTTCTCCTCAGGCCAGGCATCGGAGACCTGCACCATGATCCCCGGCGGATGATAGAAGGTCTTCTCGTGCCGAAAGAGGACGAACTCTTCTCCGACCGGAACCGACCGTTCCCCCACGCCGACCTGCACGAGCCGGACCGGCGGCCGGGTCACCCCGCCGAGCAGGGTTTTCGTCTCGGGGTCGAGGTCCGGACAGGCTTCGATCTCCGCCTTCCCCGTGGCGAGTTTCATGGCAAAGGCAAGGCATGTAGGGTAGCCGCACTTCTTGCAGTTCGTCTTCGGAAGATGTTTGTAGATGTCGAGTGCTTTCATTGCCATGGAGTTCACACCCCGAGTGCCGTCTTGAGTTTCCCCACGGTCAGGGGATGGCGGACGCAGACGATCGACGCGCCGGCCACGATGGCGGAGTAGGCGGTGTAGAACTCCCATGCGACCGCCATCGCATCCTCTTCCTCCGGCGGGGCTTCCCGCACCTCGCGGACCGAGAGGGTGTCGGTGGAGGCGCAGATCATCGGCATCGCGAGGTCCGCGTCCCCGGAGAGGGCGGCGAGACGTATCCGCTCCATCACCGAGTAGGAGTACTCGAACCCGTAGCCGAGCGCCCCCGTGAATGGGTCGATCACGATCCTGTCCTGCGGCACGCCCATCTCCTGGAGGAGGATGTTCAACTGCTTGGCAAGGTTGATGTCGATGGGCGACTGGGCGATCACCGCATGACCGTATGCCAGCGCCGCTGCGGCGACGCTCCGGTAGCGGTCGGCTTCCGCGGTTCCGAGGAGGAGCCGTTCGCCCTCTCCCGCCTCTCCGCAGCGGCGGAAGACCTCGCTGTCGAGGTTCGGCTCGTTGCTCCCCTCGATGATCAGGGGCCGGGTCGTCGCCGCAAGCACCCGCTCCGTCGTCGCGGCGATCTCGGAAAATGCATCGAATCCACGCTGTTTTGTGCTGGTCAAGTTCAGCCGTACGAGATCCGCGCCGTAGGTGCGCTCCGCGGCCCGTGCCCACTCATCCGGGTTGTTCGCGAGGTCGCCCACATAGTCGCGGACCACCTGCGGCCAGAACCGGGGGTCGTCGCAGACTTCGAGCGCCACGAGGAACCTGCCCGGTTCTTCCCGGGAGAACGGCAGACCCCGTTCGCCTCCGATCACATAGGAGACCTCCCGGGTCCCTCCTTCAGCCCGCGTGGCGCCGAGACGCACCTCCCGGATCGCCGATCCGGGTTCATTGCTGTCTATCACGCGTCATTCCCTCCTAGATCAGCGACTTCATCGTGAGCGCGGGATGATCGACGCGTTCGAGGAATGCGACCAGGTCCTCGATTGTCGGTGCCGAGACCTCGTCTGCGATCTTCTCAAAGAGGTCCGTCATCCCCTGCCCGGCGAGTTTCTCCCGCAGCCGGTCTTCGAGTTCTTCTTTCAGGGAGGACGGCATCCAGACCACCCGCGTAATACCGTTCTCGGCCTGGAGGAACCGGTCGCTCAGGATGTAATTCTTCGATATGCCGATGAACCCCGGCGTCTGCGCACCTCCGCCAATCGTCCCGGCGAGCGTCGAAAAGGTCATTCCGAGCGGCGTATCCCCCGTATAGTCCCGGTTGACGATGAGAATTCCGTTCACCTCCGGGACGACGGCCGCGATGCATTCGAAGCATCCGCAGGCGGTCATCGGGTTCTCGACCATGCTGTAGAGGGAGATCCGGTCGACCTCGCCGTGGGACGCTTTCTTGACGAATCGGTTCACCCCCGCAAACTCCCCGTAGACGGCATCGACCACCTCTCCTTTCTCGACCGGCTGGTTCGCCCCGGCGGGAGTGATCTCGTAGGCGATCCGGGCGTCGAGCCAGGTGATCGCCCCGCAAAGCGCCGGCCGCTCCGGGGTGATGACGCAGACGTGGTTCGGTGCGAACGTCTGGCAGAGGGTGCAGGAGTAGAAGGTCCCAACATCCTCGTCCTTCATGCCGGCGATCCGCTCGTCCCGCGCTGCATAGGTCTCGCGTGCCTCCACGAGCATCTCCGTGACCTTTTGTTCGTCGGTGACCAGCGTCACCTGGACCGCATCGATGTGATCCGGGAACTCCATCCTGAATTTGTGGGCGAGCAGCGTCCCGAGGTCCCGGATCTTGACGCCTTTTGCCACCGCCTCTTTCGAGAGCCGCACCCAGATGAGGTCCCGCTGCGCAACGTGCCAGGACCCCTCGCCGTAGTTGATGAAGTTATGGATCCGCCGCTCAAGCACCGGCTCGTAGTCCTTCTTCATCCTCGCGCCGGCGACGTCCACCAGGATCGCGAGCGGGAGGGCGGTGCCTTCCGGAACGTCGTCCACGTCGGGCCCGACGACGGTGACCGCATCGTCCTCGACCTCCTCCTTGGGCCGCATCCGGAGGAGCTCGAAGGCGGGGGTCCTGCTGCCGCCGAACTCCACGTACATCTCCTCCTTGCGGATGCTCTTCCCCTCGAACGCGGGCGAGCAGGCCATGGGGATCGGGATCGCCGTGACCGTGACCCGGATCCCGCGGAGGTCCATCCCGGTCCGGACCGCATCGGCGGGAGCGACCGGTACCCATTCCCCTCCCCCGTAGCCATCGCCGGCCGCGAGGATCGGTATCCCGAGTATCCTCAGGGCATCGACAAACGCAACCTCTTCGTCGGTGAGGCCGGGGAACGCGATCACGAACGCCTTCGCCCGCTCCGCGGCGTATCTGAGCAGGGAGTGAACGTCTCCCGGCTGCACCCCGCCGAACATCATCGCGATTCGGGCGACGGCGTCGGCGAAATGGATGCCGCGGGCGCTGTGCGGTCCGAGCGGTACCAGACGGTAATCCAGCCCCAGGCGGACGCCGGCGCCGGAGAGCGCCTCCACGACCCCGCCGGCAAGGAAGGTGAGCAGAGACTTCTCCTGCATCTCCCGGCAGATCGCCGCTACAGCATCGGAGCTCTCCGGCGTCCCGACGAGGAGGCCGAGACCGGTGATACTCCCGTCGACCAGGGTGTAGCCGAGCCCACGGAGAACCGCGTCCGGGATGAACCCGGTGTAAGGGCTCGCGACACCGCTTTCGCCGGCCATCAGGCATTCGCAGGCGACGAGGAGGTTGTTGCCGGACTGTCCGTATGCTTCGCGTGCTCCGTCCGCATCACGCACGGCAATCCCGGTGACGGCGTAGGTCACGGGAAGGGCGTACGCCGTCTCGGCGTAGGCGAGCTTCCCGGCGAGTGCCTGCATCCTCGCGTCGAGATCGGTGCGGCCGCGTTCTATTGTCGCATCCAGAGAGTCCATGAGTCTGTTGTTCATGGTGCCTTCAGTTGAAGATGCTCTTTGCAGGGGTATAAAACATTGTTTCCTGACAGGTGGGAACAGCGCGATTCCCGGGTCTCTCCGACCTAAAGCCGCGCCTGCCGTGGCGGCGCCTCCCGGCTGGCCGCTGCAGGACACGGCCGGCCGGAATTTCCCATCGACTCCGAAAGATAATTACCGATTCTACCCAATTGTCTGTGTAGATCTCCTGCCGGATGCAAGTCCGGAAAACCTGTGGAGCAGCACCTATGAACGAGTACCAGGATAAGTTCAGCAGGATCATCGATCTCCTCAAAGACCATTCGCCGCGGGGTCTCTCTATATCTGCACTCGCCCGCGAACTCGGGATGAACCGGGCCACCGTCTCCAAGTATCTCGAGGTACTCCAGTCGAGCGGAGACGTGAGCATGCAGCGGTTCGGGAGATCGAAGTTATACACCCCGGCACCGCGGGTCCCGCTCTCGGAGCTCTTTGACCGCCTGGTAACGTCTCAGATTTTCTGTAATTTGCCTGAGCCCTGTCTCCTTGCTTGATCATTCCTTCTCCATCGTCAAATACCTTCTGCCGGTGACCCACTCCTCGTTGATGTCCATCAGGATAGATCCGACCAGCCGGAGGAGGGATTCCTCGTTCGGGAACGCTCCTACGACTTTGGTCCTTCGTTTTAGCTCCTTATTGACCCGTTCCATCAGGTTTGTGGTTCGGAGCCGTTTCCCGTGCTGTTTCGGGAATGCCGTGTAACTCATAAGCCCGGGGAGGAATCGTTCGATGGTATTGGCTGCTTTCCGGTACCCCCTGGCATTCAGGTCATCGGCGAGATCTTGAAGCCTTTGTTCACTTCCATAGGCCTCCTTCAGCCCCTCTACAACCTCCTTCTGATGTTTCCGGGGAATATTCCTCAAGACGGCTCGGGTACAATGAACCTGACACATCTGCCAGGATGCACCGAGGAAGGCGGCTTCAGCCGCCTTCTGGATGCCGGTATGCCCATCAGAGATGACCAGTTGAACCCCGGCAAGTCCTCGTTCTTTGAGGTCCTCGAAGAGTCCCGACCAGAATTCCTCATTCTCACAATCTGTGATTCTTGCGCCGAGGATCTCCCGGTAACCATCCTCGCGCACTCCGGCGACCACCAGGACCGCCTTGGTGACGTACCGTGCTCCGTCCCGGATTTTGTAGTAGGAAGCATCCACGAAGAGATACGAGATAGCCTGTTCGATCGGCCGCAGGAGGAATGCCTGCACCTGATCGTCGAGGTCCTTGGCCATCCGGGAGACCGAAGCCGGAGAGAGCTGATCGATCCCCAGATGACTGACGATCTCCTGGACTCTCCTCGTTGAGACGCCCTGGAGGTAGGATTCGACGATTGCATTCACCAGAGCCTTCTCCACCCGGGCATACCGTCCAAAGACCTGTGTCTCGAACGAGAACTCCCGAAACTGCGGTTTCCGGAGGATCGTCTCCCCGTATCGGGTCTTGAGGGATCGGTCCTTGTAACCGTTTCGATGCGCTTTCCGCGCATCGGTGCGTTCGTACTGGGCGGCTCCTGCCTGCTGGAGGGCCTCTGCGAGCATCACCTGGTTGAGGAATCCGGTGATGAGGTTCTTCATGCCGTTCTCCTGATCGGAAAGATAATCTTCGATTAACGCTAAGGGATCCATGGCCCTGTTTCTCCTTTGTCCAAATCTAGGTTGGATCCAGGGCCAATTCAATTTTACAGAACTTTCGTTACGCTACCACCGCCTCTCGAACGCGATCGTTATCCTGGACGCGGATCTCCATATTCTTATGGTGAATACGAGTTTCATCAAGACTCTCGGCATTCACCGCGAGAGAAACGTCATAGGCGTCCCTCTCTTCGACCTGAACCTCCGTATCTTCTCGGACCCGGCCATCATGCGGAATATCGAGAGGGTCTGGCAGTCCGGGACCTACCTCTCCGACATGCAGTATATCGAGGACAGCACGAATCACATATACCACATCGAGTTTGCCCCGACCGTCTCTCATGTGGGAAAGCCGGGGATCATGATCAGCCTGCAGGACATCACGGCCTGGAAGAACACCGAGACAGCACTGAAGAACTCGGAGAAGAAGATCCGGACGATCTTTGAGACTGTTCCCAGCGGGATCATTTTCTTTACGGCCGAGGGGGTCGTTCTCAACGCGAATCGTGCATCCCTGGATATTCTCGGCCTGAAGAAGATCCAGGAACTGGCGAATGGGAACATCTTCGAGATCGCCTGTTACAAGGGAAAGATCCTTGAGTTGATCCGGCAGGGAAAAGTCGCCGAGACGGAACTCGCCTGCGACTTCGACCGCCTGAAGCGGGACCAGGGGATTTCGAGCACCCGATCGGGCATCGTCTATTTCGATGTAGTCTTCACCCCGATCACTTCCGACGGCGGGGGAATCCCGAACGAGTTCGCCATACTCTTTAAGGATATCACAATCGAGCGGCTGGCGCGGAAGGAACTGGCCTTCAAAGAGATACGCTACCGTTCGTTCTTCGAGAACACCTGCAACGGCGTCCTGATCTACGAGCCGATCGACGGAGGAAACGAGTATATATTCAAGGATGTCAACCGGGCGACGGAGAAGATCCTGCAGATGCAGAAGACAGATCTGGTCGGGCGAAAGCTCTTCGAGGTCTTTCCCGACCTCCCCAACCCCGATGTCCGTGAGGCCTTGATCCGTGTCCTGGAGACCGAAAAACCCGAGTTCCTGCCTCCTCTCCAGTACCGGAAGGAGCATTCCTCTCCGTGGATCTGGCACTACATCTTCAAGTTGCCCTCCGGGGAGATAGCGTCTTTTATGATCGACATATCGGGCGCTGTCCGTGAGGAGGCTGAAGCGCCGCTCCGGGCGTGTGGTGCTCGTGTAGCGCGAGAGGGAAGCCTCTCTGAAATCGATATATAAATATATCTTTTGTTGTTGAACGTGACCCCTCTTTCACTTACACGATCCATGGCCTTGTTGCAGTATCGGCGGTATCCGTTGCCATTGTCCGGGTATTGTTGAACAATAAACGATACCTATATCCCGGGTCGATACAATTACTCTTTGTGGACGAAGAGTCCGCATACAACAGGATCGGAAGAGAGACCTTTGACGAGGTAGGATGGCTGTGATCCGCCACGGATAATCAGGACTGATGCGCGGACCCCAGTTACCTTACCGGTGCTCATGTTAGTGCTGGTAACGTATCAAGGTTCGGGTAGGCTTGCCTCTACATAGGGGACTCGACCGATCGTCAGGAGACCAGTACCATGAAAACACAGATGGGTTACTTTGCATCTATTGAGCAGTACCGCCCCATGGATGCGCTTGAACAGGCAGTCAGAGCAGAAAATGTCGGTTTCGATTCTATCTGGGTAGACGACCACTTCCACCCCTGGTATCACACCAATGCACAGACGGGGCAGGCCTGGGCCTGGATGGGTGCAGCACTCCAGGCCACCAAGAAGGCGTTCTTCTCGACGTGCATCACCTGCCCGATCATGCGGTACAACCCGGGAGTCGTCGCACAGACGTTCGCCACCCTCCGGCAGATGTACCCCGGTCGTGTGGGCATTGCCGTGGGCGCCGGCGAGGCGTTGAACGAGGTGCCGGTCACCGGCGAGTGGCCGAGCGTACCGGTGCGGCAGGACATGACCGTCGAGGCCGTCGAAGTGATGCAGAAACTCTGGGAGAGCAAGGAGCCCGTCTCCTTCAAGGGCAAGTATTACACCTTCGACAAGGCGTTTCTGTACACCAAGCCCGACGACAAGGTTCCGCTCTACTTCAGCGGAATGGGTCCGAAGGGAGCACAGCTGGCAGGGAAGCACGCCGACCACCTCATGACGGTGTCTGCGCCGCCCTCCGTGCTGAAGAATGTCACCATCCCGAACTTCGAGAAAGGCGCCCGCGAGGCCGGGAAGGACCCGAGCAAGATGGAGCACGCCATGCTCGTCTGGTACTCGGTCGACGCCGACTATGACAAAGCCATTGAGGCACTGCGCTTCTGGGCCGGCTGCCTGGTTCCCGCCATGTTCAAATACAAGGTCTCCGATGCAAAGGAGGTCGAACTCCATGCAAACCTTGTCGGACATGACATGATGAAGGACAACTTCATGGTCGCAACCGACGCCGAAGGGATGATCAAGGAGATCGAGCGGTTCAAGGCGGCAGGCATCACCCACTTCTGCCTCGGGAACTCCAGCCCGGACGTGAACGCCGGCATCGATATCTTCAAAGAGGTCATCCCCGCCGTCAAGGATTGAACCGGGCTT
>DAYL01000033.1:184012-219778 GCA_002508705.1 Methanoculleus sp. UBA374
ACGAAGGAGTCGTTCTCTTCCCACCTCGTCGGGGTGTGTAAGGGCCGTGAGGTTCCCGACCACCTCCGCGAGGGCCAGTGGGAGTGGAACGCCATCCTGGACGGTCATGAGAAGATGTTCCGCGACGGGAAGGAGGTACCCTTCAAGCCCGGAAACGCCTTCACCACGCCGCCTGGGGGTCAGGCACGCCGTCGCCGCCGGTAAGGAGGATGCCGCACTGCTCGCAGTATTTGTTCCCGATCCGAAATGATGGCGGGGTTTCCCGTCTCATTCTTCATACCGCATCTCTGCGTCAGGTGCCCGGGGGCACCTTCAATATCCGCCTCATTCTTTTTTTCAAATAAAGGAGTATTAACCCCGCGATGGCGTCATCCGGTTCACCGTCTACCGGGGTATCCGTGGACCCGTGCCCCGGTGAATTCGATCAACTCATTCTTCATTTCCCCCGGTTGTCCGGGCCCGGAGAATATGGCTGCACCGGGCCGGCTACGCCGTTCCGGTGCGCGGAACGTCACTTCCCCCGCCGCGCATACTCCTCGATGATCCACCGGCGAAGTCCCGCACCGGGGCGGCGCCGGGATTTTCTCTGGTATTCCGACGATCGGCACCTCCGCGAGGTCCGCCTCCCCGATAGCCGGGTCCTCTGAGATCCGGGCGATGAGCGGGATATCGCTCGTTGTGGCGACATCGTCCCGCCCCGGTTGATTCTCAGACCCGACCGTCATGCGGAATAGCAAGAGAGTCCGGCAGTCCGGACCTATCTCTCCGATATGCAGCATGCCGAGGACAGCACGAACCACAGGATGTCACAACAGAGCACCTGGCCTTCAAGGAAACCCGGTACCGGTCGCTCTTCTTGACCCGCGTCCTGGAGACCGAAAAGCCCGAGTTCCTGCCTCCTCTCCAGTACCGGAAGGAGCGTTCCTCTCCGTGGACCTGGCACTCTATCTTCAAGTTGCCCTCCGGAGAGATAGCATCGTTTATGATCGGCGTCTCGGATGCTGTCCGCGAGGAGGCTGAAGCGCCGTTCCGGGCATGCGAAGCTTATGTGGCGCAGGAGACGGACTCTTCAGAAACGAATATCTATCTTTAGTGTTGAACGTAGCGTTTCCCCTGCTCCGGGAGTACGGTCTCCGGTTTTCACCTATCTCTGATTAAACTCCTGCAATCCACGCTTTGATTCGGATATTCTCTAAGAATAGCAATCTCTCCTGCGGGGGAGACCCATGCGGAGTTATGGCATTATCGAATATCTACTATCGTTACCTTGGTATTGCTGATCAATAAACGACAGTTATATCTGTAGTCACAACCACAATCCATGCTGTGGACACTTAGTCCGCACACGACAAATCGGAAGAAACCATCTACGGGGTAGGACAGCTGCGGCCCGCCACAAATAAGTGGGATTGATGTGCGAGCCCCAGCCACCGTACCAGTGCTTTTGTTGGCGCTGGTGACGTATCAAGATTTGGGTAGATCTGCCCCCGGATAGGTATCTTTGCCGATTGTCAGGAGATCAGTATGAAGACGCAAATCGGTTATTTTGCATCCCTGGAGCAGTACCGCCCAACGGATGCGCTTGAACAGGCAATCAGAGCAGAAAAGGTCGGCTTCGACTCGATCTGGGTAGATGACCACTTCCACCCCTGGTACCACGAGAACGCGCAGTCTGCGCAGGCCTGGGCCTGGATGGGCGCGGCGCTTCAGGCCACCAAGAACGTGTTCTTCTCGACCTGTATCACCTGCCCTATCCTCAGGTACAACCCGGCAATCGTCGCACAGACGTTCGCCACCCTCCGGGCGATGTACCCCGGGCGGGTCGGGGTCGCCGTGGGCGCCGGTGAGGCGATGAACGAGGTTCCGGTCACCGGAAAATGGCCGAGCGTTGCCGAGCGGCAGGACATGACCGTCGAGGCCATTGAAGTGATGCGGAAACTCTGGGAGAGCAAAGAACCGGTCACCTTCAAGGGCAAGTACTTCACGCTCGACAAGGCGTTCATGTACACCAAGCCCACGGATGAGGTTCCGCTCTACTTCAGCGGCCTCGGACCCAAGGGCGCAAAACTCGCCGGCATGTACGGCGACCACCTCATGACCGTTGCAGCCGCCCCCTCGGTCCTCAAGAACGTCACCATCCCCAAGTTTGAGGAAGGTGCGAAGGAGGCCGGGAAAGATCCGAGCAAGATGGAGCACGCCATGCTGATCTGGTACTCCGTCGACACCGACTACGACAAAGCGGTCGAGGGCAACCGGTTCTGGGCAGGATGCCTCGTCCCCTCGATGTTCAAATACAAGGTCTACGATCCGAAGGAGGTCCAGCTCCACGCGAACCTTGTCCACTCCAATACCATCAAGGAAAACTACATGTGCGCCACAAACGCCGAAGAGATGATCAAGGAGATCGAGCGGTTCAAGGATGCAGGCATCAACCACTTCTGCCTCGGGAACTCCAGCCCGAACGTGAACGCAGGCATCGATATCTTCAAGGAGATCATTCCTGCCGTCACGGATTGAACCGGACTTTCCCGGAACGTCCCTTTTTTTGGCGAAAAACGATGGAAGACCAGAATATTGTCCGGCTCATGGAGGAGGGTCTCGTCTTCTTCCCTGCAGAGAAAGCGGGCAGACGACCCGTGTGGAATTCTAATCCGGCGTGGACCGGTGTCGCTCTGGCGGACCTTGCGCCGGGAGCGGATACGAAGGGGTTATTCTCTTCCCACCTCGTCAGGGTGCGGAAAGGCTGTGAGGTTCCCGACCATCTCCACGAGAGTCAATGGGAGTGGAACACCATCCTGGACGGTTATGGGAAGATGATCCTCGACGGGAGGGAGATATCCTTCAAGCCCGGAGACTCCTTCACCACGCCGCCCGGTGTCAGGCACGCCGTCGCCGCTGATAAGGAGGATATCGCGCTGCTCGCAGTATTTGTTCCCGACCCGAAGTGACAGCAGGGGTTTCCCGTCTCATTCTCCCCGGTACCGCACATCCGCATCCGGCGAAAGTCCGGGTGCGGATTTTTCCGCCTCCGATCATCCTTTCACCTGGGGAACGTCCGGATATTATCTTCTTACCGTCTCTTCCTCGCCCTTTGCCCTTGCTGCGGCGCGGCCGATCCAGATCGTCGCGAGCACCGCGATGATCGTCACGACGATGGCATACGCCATCATTGCGACAAGCGAACTCTGATCTCCGAAGATGATCCTGAAGAGCTCCTGGATGGCTTCGTTCCACGCGAGAGCGGCGACCAGGCCGAATGCGGCCGTGATAAGGGCCGCTATATTTCCAATGACCTCTGCCTTGAATGCCATAGCATCATCACCAGGGAGCGGTGAGCGTCGTTGTATATAATGGTTCCGGGAACGGACGCTCCGGGACGGCGCCGCGCGGCGTTGACGCTCCCGCAGGCCAGATGCGCATCTTCGTCCCGCAGATCCCGGCAGGGGCTCTCACTTTTTTCCGGCACGGCGTCGTGCGGCCCTTCCTTCACTTTCGCTCCGGGCACCCAAACTACATTGGGATCGGCCGTCGACGTATAATGCAATGGATACCCTCGACGACTGGTTCCCTTACCGGGAGTACAGGCCCCACCAGCGGGAGATGCTTGAAGCGGCCGCATCTGTCGCGCGCGACGGCGGTATTGTCATGATCGATGCGCCGACCGGGAGCGGCAAATCGAGCGTGGTCTCCGCGCTCCTTGCCGAGAGCCGGGGACGCAAAGTGCTCGTCGCTGTCCGCACCATCAGCCAGCTCTCCACGTTCATGCGCGAGCTTGAACTCATCCGGGAGAAGCGCGGCGATCTCAGGTTCGCCTACCTCATTGGCAAGTCCAGCATGTGCCCGCTCGGCGGGGAGGGAGATATCTACCGGCGGTGCGAGGGTGTCAAGGCCTTCTCGACGGCGCTGATACGGGAACGGGCGCAGAAGGGATCGCTCGTCCCGGCAAACGACCGCCAGATAAAGCAGCAGATCCGGAAGATGGACCCGGACCACCCGCTCATCTGCCCCTACTTCATTCACGGCAAATCGTTTGTGGAGCCCGAGGACGCGGGATTGAAGATGATCCCGTCGGCAGCCCTGCGCGTCCGGGCCGAGCGGGTGAGCACCGAGTTGATCTGGCCCGACCAGCTCGCCGGGTTCTGCGGCGACATCTGCCCCTACGAGACGATGATGCACGCCGCCCGGGACGCCGACGTGGTCCTCGTGAACTTCTACCACCTCTTTGACGACGTCATCCGGGAGCAACTCTACCTCTCGCTCGGGATCGAGGGGCACGACACCCTGCTGCTCATCGACGAGGCGCATAACTGCGGCGATGTCGTCCAGAGCATCGAGAGCGTGATGATCGAGGAGCGCGACATCGTCCAGGCCGGGCACGAACTTTCCGGGCGCCGGCGGTCCCAGCACCAGGCGGACGCCGTCAGCCAGATCCTGCCGCAGATCACCCGGTTCATGGATGCGCTCAAAGCCTCGCACGAGGTTGAGGACTGGTTCGACCCCGCCATCTTCCAGCGGATGATCCTCTCGGGCACGCTCTACCGGAGCGTGGAGGAGGTCGTGGACGACCTCCTCAAGATCAGCGAGGGGATCCGCGAGAAGAACATGCAGGCGGGCGAATTCCGGGAGAGCGCGATTGAGCGGCTGACCGAGTTCTTCTACCGGATCTTCCGGTCCGCGGCCGACCCGGCGTACCTCACGGTCTACCGGAAGGAGGACGACGGCACGGTGGCGCTTGAGGTGAGAAATATCGACCCGAGTACCAAACTTCAGGATATCGCCCAGGCGCACGCCTGCTCCGTGATGATCTCCGGGACACTCTCTCCCATCGAGAGTTACCGCCGCTACTACTTCGGCGATCTCCCCGTCACCGCGATCTCGCTTCCGAACGCTTTTCCCCCGGAAAACCGCCGCATCCTCTGCGCAAACGATATCACCACCGCTTACTCGATGCGCCGGGACAGAGAGAACCTTGCGCGGGTCGAGGACTACATCACCACGTTTGCCGCCCTCTCGGGGAACCTTGCAATCTACTTCCCCTCCTATGACCTCTTGAACACCTTTGCGGAGCGGTGCACCCCCCGGATCAAAAGGAAACAGATCTACGTTGAGTCCAAGGATGCTACGGCCTCAGCCGCGATGCTTCGTGAGTTCATGGCCCTTCCCGGGACGGGCCGCTCCGGCACCCTCTTTGCGGTCTGCGGCGGCAAGTGGAGCGAGGGACTGGACTACCGGGGCGAGATGCTCGCGGGAGCACTCGTTATCGGTCTCCCGCTCGCGCCGTTCAACCGCGTCCGCCGGATGGTGATCGACTACTTCAGGATGAAGTTCGGCGATGAGGGAGAGTTCATCAGTTACACCCTTCCGGCGGTCAACCGTGCCCTGCAGGCGCTCGGGAGAGTGCTCCGGACGCCCGAGGACCGGGGGATGCTCGTTCTCGGGGACCGGCGGTTCCTGGAACCCCGGGTTCATGCCGGGCTGCCGCCGTGGATGCAGGAGGAGATGGCGGCGTGCACCCTCGACCTCTTCCGAAAGGAGGCCGGCAGATGGCGATCCTGACCGGATCGTGCCGATTCGGCCTCTGGTATGTCCACGTGACGTGGCAGGACGACCTCGTCTATCGGGTACGGTTCGCTCGCACGGGCCTTCCCGGTCCGGTCCCCGATGAGGTCGTGCGCTACTGTGCCGGGCGGCCGGCCGACCTCTCCTCATTCCGGAGCATCGCAACCGAGGGGGACTCAACCTTTGCGAGGATCTACCGTGCGGTTCGTGCGGTTCCCCGCGGGGAGACCGTCACCTACGGCGAGATCGCCCGGCGCGTCGGGACCGCGCCCCGTGCGGTCGGATCGGCGATGGCGAAAAATCCGACCCCGCTTGTGGTGCCCTGCCACCGTGTCGTTGCAAAGACCGGGCTCGGGGGGTTCTCCCCGGACGTGACGATCAAAGAGGCCCTGCTCGCCATGGAGCGCCGGGAGAGAGTGGGAGGAGTTAACAGGTAACTCCGCATATAGTACACCCGAGTCCAATGAAGATCGTGGTCCTGGGTGCGGGGGCGGTCGGCCTGACCGTCGCCGCAAAATTATCCCGCGTCGCGGACGTTCATGCCGTTGCCCGAAAGCGGCATGCGGACGCGATACGGAAACGGGGTTTCCTGATGACCGGAATCTGGGGGGAGGGGGCATACCGTTTCAGCTGCTCCGAGGACCTCCCCGAGATGTGGCGGGATGCCGATTACTATATCATTACCGCAAAGTCTACCGATACCGGGGAGATCTGCCGTCAGTTCGCAGATTCCATCAGAGGCCGGCCGGTGGTGAGCCTTCAGAACGGCATCGGGAACGAGGAGATCATCGGGACCTTCACCGACCGGACCATCGGCGCCATGATCATCACCGGGTTCGAGTGGCAGGACGACGCATCGGTCCATGTCTCGGTGGAGGCGGCGCCCATGAAACTGGGGCGCTACCCGTCCGGCACGAACGACGCGGTTGAGTCTCTTGCGGCCCTCCTCCGGCGGGCCGGTATCCGTGCGGAGGCGACCGCTACGGTTCGGACCGATATCTGGAGTAAAACCCTTTATAACTGTGCGTTAAACCCGCTCGGCGCCGTCATGAACGTTCCCTACGGCGCGCTCACCGACCCGCATGCCTGGGCGATCGTCACCGCAATCGTCCGGGAGGCTTACCGGGTGGCGGAGGCCGAGGGTGTCGCCCTTCCCTGGGAGGCGCCGGAGGCGTACCTGGATTACCTCCGAACCGGGCAGATCCCGGCGACGGCCGCCCACCACTCGTCGATGCTCCAGGACCTCGCTCTCGGGCGAAAAACCGAGATCGACTTCATGAACGGCGCGGTCGCGGCCCTCGCCCGGAAACATGGGATCGACGCACCGTATAACACCTGCATCACGGAATTGATCCACTTTCGGGAACGGCTCTGACGGCCGGAAAGGGAGGAATATGCGGTCTGCGATTGTTCTTGTTGGTGGAGCGGCACGGCGTGCCGGCGGACGGGAGAAGTACTTCTTTACCTTCCGGGGCAGGACGTTCATCGACCGGCTCATCGAGACCCTGCAGGAAGTGGTGGACGAGATCGTGGCGGTCGCACGGGACCCCGGGCAGTGCGAACGATTCTGTCATCTCGAGAATATCCGGTGCATACCGGATATCCGCAAAGACCTTGGACCCATCGGCGGTCTGCACGCGGGGGCGTTTGCGGTGCACGGCGAGTATGTCTTCGTTGTTGCGTGCGATATGCCCTGCGTCAATCCACGGGTGGTGACGATGCTCTTTGACGCCGCTGTCGGCTACGATGCTGCCATTCCGTGCTGGAACGCCGATATGCTCGAGCCGCTTCACGCGGTTTACCGGACGGGCGCATTGATCGGGTACCTGGAGGAGCATGAGTCGCTCTCGCTCCGCGCAATGGTGAGGAGTCTCAATACCCGATACGTGCACATGGAGGAGATCCGCAAGATCGACCCGGACCTGCTGACGTTTACGAACATCAACAACCTGGAAGACCTGGAGACGATCGACCCGTCGGCGGAGCAGGGCCGGGACGATGTATCCGGGTAGCAGGGATTAGCCGGCGTCCGCACCCGGCTCATGCGCCGGCGGTATGCAAAAACTCCTTCTCCCTCGGGGCACGTCTTCTTCGCGTGAGCCCGTGTCGCTTCCTGGAGCCCTTTTTTCCACTAACTATTCTCAGGGTAATTCGTGCGCCCCGGCAACCCCGGGCTGCTCCGGATTGGAGCAGGGCGGGAACCGGCGGAGACCTCCGGGGCGTCGGGCCGGTACGCTTCCCCGAAAAATATATATGCTCTCTCTCTCTAGTCTGGGCCCGATGTCATTTGGGGAAGTGGCTTTGACCCGCTCTACCGCCGGGCGCCCGGGCGGTTCCGGGATTACATGGGCAATGCGTTCCGGTTCGAGGACCCGCAGCCGCGAGGTCGGCAGGTTCCTGACGCCGCTCCTTCTGCTCTGCTGTCTATCGGTGGCCCTGTGCGGTGTCGCCGCAGGCGCGGAAGAGGACTATGCTCCCCTCTGGGGAGTGGGGGTCAATGATGCCGTCCGGTCCGTGGCTATCACCCAGGACGGCTCCAGGATTGTTGCCGGTGCGGGTTCGGGGATATACCTCCTGGACCGGCAGGGGAACGTCCTCTGGAAGATCCTCGTCGGTTCCCGGGTAAACGGCGTGGGGATATCTCCCGAAGGGTCCTACATCGGTGTCGCCGCAGACAAACTCTATCTCTATGACGGGAACGGAAGCCTGCTCTGGACCGAGAAGACGACTTTTATCTACCGGAGCGTGGCGCTTTCGTCGAACGGCACCTATATTGCCGCAGGGTGCGATAACGGTGCGGTCTATATCTTCGACCTGGACAAGAAACAACTCTGGGATTACGATATGGGGACCGATGGTTACGGTATTGCAATCTCGGAAAACGGCCGTAAGATTGCCGTTGGCTGTGACGACCAGGGAGTCTACTACCTGAACAGCCGGGAGGGGGAATCCTGGAGTTACGGGACCGGCAATCTCGTGAAGAGCGTGGCTCTCACCCCCGATGCGCGGTTCGTGGCGGCCGGGTCCTACGACCGCTGCGTCTACCTCTCCACAGGGGAGGGTGAGCACCTCTGGAAATATCCCACAAAAGATGCTATCATCGCGGTAGCCCTGACAAACGAGGCCGATGAGATCTTCGCCGCATCCGGCAGGACCGTCTATGTCCTCGACTGGACGGGCGCGGAACTCCAGAAGATCGCCCTCAGCGGTCGTGCCGAGTCTCTTGCCGTGACTCCCGACGGCTCGTTCCTTGTCGTCGGTGGCGGCGACGGCGATCGGTTCATCCGTCTCTTCACCGACGATGCGTCCCTGCTTGAGGGCAGGGAGCCGGTAGAGGTTGCGGCGAACGAGACCGGACCCCAAAACCAGACGGCGAGCGACACGCCCGCTCGCCTACCCCCCCCGGACAACGGTACGGCTACGGCCGGAGTGAATGCTTCAGCCCGGGATGAAGGGGCCCCGCTCACCTCCCAGGTGGCCGGGTGGCTGGAGAACATCGTAGCCCTCCTCTTTAAGCCCCAGGAAGACTTCCTTGCCTGATGCCCGCGCGGGGGGCACTTAGACCCTGTGCCTGCTCCCGCTCGCGTCGCGCGTGTAGTGTCCGAACTCGCTCTCGATCAGGGCGTCGCCGGAAAAGACGGGGCCGTCCCTGCAGACCCGCAGGCCGTGCGGGTCGGTGCAGCACGAGCCGCAGAGGCCGATCCCGCACTTCATGTAGCGGTGGAGGGAGAACTGTCCCCGCTCCGCACAACCTTCCCGGTCGAGGGCGGCGAGCACCGCAGCCATCATGATCTCCGGCCCGCAGACACAGATGTGGCTGAAGTCGGCAAGGTCGATCCGTGACACGAGCTCGGTCACGAACCCATGGTGACCGGCGGTGCCGTCGTCGGTCGCGACCATCAGCGTCGCCGCTTCCCGTATCCGGCCGGCGAAAAGGAGTTCTGCTGCGGTCCGTGCGCCGAGGAGGAACGTATCCACCTGCCCGGCCGCAACAAGCGGCAGCAGCGGGGAGGCACCGACGCCGCCTGCTATGGCGAGCGTCCTCCCGGAGACCGTAAAACCGTTTCCGTACGGACCCCTGATCCCGATCCGGTCGCCCTCGTGCATCGCAAAGAGGGCGGCGGTCGCATCCCCCACTTTCTGGACGGTGATCGCGGACGGGGAGGAGAGGGCCATCGGGATTTCGTCCACGCCCGGCACCCAGACCATCACGAACTGCCCCGGGCGGGCGGCGATCTCGCGGTCGAAGACGAACGTCCTGACCGACGGCGTCTCCTCTACGATTTTTTGTATCGTAACCCCAACGGGCATCTGCTCATCCATGGGCGCACCCCACGATCTCGCGTGCATCGATGCCGTCGTGGCTGTAGAGGTCGTTTGCTATCGTCGAGAAGATGCCGATATCGTCGACGACCGCGCTCCCGATCTCGACGGCGCTTGCTCCCGCCATCATCATCTCGACGATGTTATCGGCGGTCGAGACACCGCCGCACCCGATAACCGGGATGGAACACGCCTCATAAAGGTCGTAGACGCACCGGACGGCGATGGGAAAGATAGCCTTCCCGGAGAGCCCGCCGAAGCGGTTCCCGAGCACCGGCCGGCGGAGCGCCGTCGAGATCCGCATCGCCTTTACCGTGTTGACCGCAACGACCGCATCCGCTCCGCCGCGTTCCGCAGCCGCTCCGATCCCCCCGATGTCAGCGACGTTCGGGGTGAGTTTCACCCAGGTCGGGACCCCGAGAGCGGTCACCGCCTTCGTACACTCCTCCACGAGAGCCGGGTCGCTTCCGATCGCGGCTCCGTAGCCCGCCGCGTGCGGACAGGAGAGGTTCAACTCGAACCCGGACGCCTTACCGGAGAACCATCCGGCGACCGTCCGGAACTCTTCGGGGGTCCCTCCGAAGATGCTCACGATCACCGGTTCGCCCGCGAGAACGGCCAGCTCGTCCGCGAACGCGGCGGAGGGGTTCGGCAGGCCCATGGCGTTGATGATACCGCCGTCGACGACAACCAGGCAGGGTCCGGGATGGCCCGGGTTTGGGCCCGGGCCGATGGATTTCGTGACCACACCCCCCGCACCGTTCGCGAGGACGCGGGCGAGCGACGCCCCGGTGGTTCCGAGGATGCCGGCCGCCAGCAGAAGGTGGTTCTTCAACCGGACGCCGCCGACCTTGATGGGGCCAGGATAAAGCGTAACCATTGAAAAAAGGTAGGAGTGAGGTATTATTATACTCTCGCGCCAAGGTATAATAAGGAATGAATACGCTCCGCTCTCCGGAGCCCGGGTAACCGGTATGGGCGGCGGTGAGAGACCTTACTTCCCTGTTGGATCGTTATTTTCCGTATAGCAGGGTGCTTTCACGCGCGCAGAATCGTTTGCCGTTATCTGAATGTACAGGACCGATACTATGACCTCGCTCGCAATTTTAGGGGTAGGAAAGGTGGGAGGCGAAGCGGCGTTTCTCTCCGCCGCGCTCGGTCTCGTCGACGAGATCGTCGTCTACGACGTGTACGAGCCCCTCCTCCGGGCACAGGTGCTCGACCTGCAGCACACGGGCCTCGACGTCGCGATCTCAACAGAGATGGCGGCGATGCGGGATGCCGATATCTTCGTCTTTGCAGCGGGCACCCCGAGGACGCCCGCTATCAAGACCCGGGCCGACCTCCTCGAGGCCAATGTCCCGGTGGTGGAGCGCTGCAGCAGGCACCTGCAGGGATTTTCCGGGGTCGTCATCACCGTCACGAACCCGATGGACGCAAACAACTACGGCCTCTGGAAGATGCTGGGTATCGACCGGCGGCGGTGCATCGGCTTTGGCGGCCAGCTCGACAGCGCACGGTTTGCCCGTTTCCTCAAAGAGGCCGGGATTTCCGGGCCCGCCTGGGTGCTCGGCGAGCACGGCGATCACCAGGTGCCGCTCTTCTCGAAGACCGGCGCCGATCCCGGTGTCGGGGAGCGGGAGGCGATCCTCTCCCGGATGCGGGGGGCGAGCATGGAGGTGATCCGCGGCAAAGGCGGCACGGTCTTTGGCCCCGCATACCACATCGCCATGCTGATACGCACAATCCTCGACGACCGGCGCGAGGTCCTCCCCTGCTCATGTGTGCTCGACGGCGAATACGGCCTATCCAACTGCTCGCTCGGGGTTCCCGCCCGGATCGGCCGCGAGGGTATCCTCGGCATCGAGGAGTGGGATCTGGACCCGTGGGAGGGTGCGAAGATGGCGGAAGCGGGGGCGTTCGTGCAGACTCTCTGCAGGAGATTCGATGTCTGATCAGGTGTCGGAGTCCCGTATGAGCGTTCCGTCGACCCTGGACGATTTCAGCAGGGCCCGGATCGGCATTCACCAGGTTGAATACAGCGTCGGCGCTGAGACCCCGATCATCCACATCTTCGGCCGGGACGCTTCCGGAAAAGCCGTCCAGGTCGATGTAACCGGCTTTCGGCCCTACTTCTACGTGCCCGCCGACGAGGTGGAGAAGCGTCGACCCCCAGAGGGAGTTGAAGTGGAGCCCGGGACGACCTACCGCTCCATCCGCGGCGAGCTGCTCCGGCGCCTCTACACCCGGCGCCCCAGCGATGTCCGTGACACCCGTAGCCTGTTTCGGGAGCACTACGAGGCCGATATCCCGTTTGCCACCCGTTTCATGATCGACTGCGGTCTTTCCGCCGGCGTGGAGCTCCCTGCCGGAACCTCCGTGGTCGACTACCGCGAACTCGCGCCGTCCGATGTCGTAGCCCCCGCGCGCACCTGCATCATGGATATCGAGTGCGTGGACGAGCAGGGGTTCCCCGAGCCCGAACGGGACCCGATAATCTGCGTTACCTGCTGGGATTCTTTCGACGAGGACTATGTGACCCTCCTCTGGCAGCCCGGCGGGGTGCAGGGCGATGTCCCGGACCTCTGTGTCAATGGGCGGCACCGGGTCGTCCGGTATCCCGACGAGGTCTCGATGCTCCGGGGGCTCGTCGACTACGTCCGGAAGCGCGACCCGGACATCCTCTCGGGCTGGAACTTCGTGGAGTTCGATATCCCCTACATCCTGAAACGGATGGCGACGCTCGGCCTCCGGGCCGAGGACCTCGCGCGTCTCCCCGGACAGACCGCGCGGGACGCCGTCCGGGGCAGGGCAATCTTCGACCTTCTCTCCGCCTACCGGAAGATGCACCAGGCCCAGAAGGAGTCCTACCGGCTCGATGCGGTTGCCGACGAGGAACTCGGAGTGACGAAGGTCCGCTATAGCGGAACGGTCACCTCGCTCTGGCGGTCCGACCCGGCGCGGCTTGTGGAGTATAACTGCCGGGACGTCGAACTCTGTGTCGGGATCGATAAAAAGGACAATATCATTGAGTTCTACCGGGAGATCTCCCGGTACGTCGGGTGTCCGCTCGACCGGACGCTGAACTCGTCAAACGTCATCGATATCTATGTCCTGCGGAAGGCGTCGGGCAGGTTCGTCCTCCCCTCGAAGGGGCTCGCCGCCGGGGACGAGTTTGAGGGGGCGACCGTCTTCGAGCCCGCCACCGGCCTCCGGGAGAACGTGGTGGTCCTCGACCTGAAATCGCTCTACCCGATGGCGATGATGACGATCAACGCCTCGCCCGAGACGAAGAACCCGGAGGGCGAGCTGCGTGCTCCAAACGGCGTCCGGTTCTCCCGGGAACCGGACGGGTTAACGAGGAGCATCATCGCCGAACTTCTCGAGGAGCGGGACGAGCGCAAGCGCCTGCGCAATCAGTACCCCTTCGGGTCGCCGGAGTACGTCCTCTACGACCTCCAGCAGAACGTCCTGAAGGTGATCATGAACTCTTACTACGGGGTCTCGGGCTACACCCGATTCAGGCTCTACGACCGCGAGATCGGGTCGGCCGTCACCTCGGTCGGCCGGGCGATCATCAGGCACACCCGCGACGTCATCACCGGTCTTGGCTATCAGGTCCTCTACGGCGATACCGATTCCTGTATGGTCGAGGTTCCGCCGGGGGACCTTTCGGAGACCATTGAGCGGGCGAGGGCGATTGAAGCCCGGCTGAACGCGAGTTACGGCGATTTCGCGAAGACCGAACTCAACGCCGACAGGCACTACTTCTCCATCAAGTTCGAGAAGGTCTACAGCCGCTTCTTCCAGGCCGGCAAGAAGAAGCGCTACGCCGGGCACCTTGTCTGGAAGGAGGGCAAGGACGTCGACGAGGTCGATGTCGTCGGGTTCGAGATCCGGCGGAGCGATTCGCCGCAGATCACGCGGGAGGTGCAGCGCGACGTCATCGAGATGATCCTCCGCGGGGACGCGTTCGAGGACGTGCAGGGATACCTGCGCGACGTCATCAGGAAGTACCGCCGCGGGGAGTATTCCCTCGACGAGGCAGGCATTCCCGGGGGGATCGGAAAGAGCCTGGAGAGTTACGAGAACGACGACGCCCATATCCGCGGCGCCAAGTACTCGAACAAGTATCTCGGCACCGATTTCAAGCGGGGCAGCAAACCCAAGCGCGTCTACATAAGGACCGTCACGGCGAAGTACCCGCGGACGGATGTGGTCTGCTTCGAGTACGCCGACCAGGTGCCGCCGGAGTTCGTCGTCGACTGGGAGACGATGCTTGAGAAGACGCTCAAGGGGCCGATCTCACGGATCATCGAGCCGCTGGGGTGGGACTGGCACGACGTCGATCCGTCGCGGACGACGCTCTTCGATTTCGGAATGTGACCGTCCAGGGGCGCCCCGGTGGTGGCGCGACCCGCCCGGCCGGAGCAGATGCCCACCTTCTCTTGTTCGCCCCGGCTTTTTCGTGGCTCGGTTGCGAGCCTCCGGAATCATTAAATAGTTTCTTGCGCACCCATTCTATTGCAGTAGAATATAATGTAACATTCTATTGCCGGGGCTCACTGCCCCTCCGAAGGAGTGTACGCAGATGGCGATCAAGTTATTCGATTCCGAACTGAGAGTGATGGACGTTCTCTGGCGGGAGGGGGACACCACCGCGAAGCGGATTGCCGAGGACCTCAAGGAGCAGGTGGGCTGGAGCAAGACCACCACCTACACCGTCATCAAGAAGTGCCTTGACAAAGGAGCTATCGAGCGGCGCGACCCGAACTTTGTCTGCCGCCCGCTGATCACGCGGGAGCAGGCCCGGGAGTTCGAGACCACCGAACTGATCAATAAACTCTACGACGGTGCCGCCGACCAGCTTGTCGCTTCGATTCTCGGGCGCAGGAACCTCTCTCCCGAAGAGATTGAACGTCTGAAGCGGCTTGTCGAGAGTCTGGAATGAGGTGACGACTGTGTCGATCGTGGATATGACCCTCTCCGTCTCTCTCCTCATCCTGGCGGTCGTGGCGATCCGGGCGCTCTTCCTTCACCGGGTGCCGAAAGTCACGTTTCTCGCATTGTGGGGGATCGTGGTCTGCCGTCTGCTCGTTCCGTTCTCGGTCCCATCGCGGTTCAGCGTCTACACGCTGCTCGACCGGGTGAGGGATATGGTTACGGAACCGGTCGGCACGTCAATCTCAACCGGCGGCAGTATCGTCTCCGCTGTCGGAACGCCTGCCCCGGCGGCATCGTCCGCCCTGGCCGTCTCCCCGGTGATGCTGGTCTGGCTGTCGGGTGTGCTTATCTGCGCCCTGTTCTTCGCCGTCACGCACGTGCGCTGCCTCCGCGAGTACCGGACGGCACTGCCGGTCGCAAACGACTTCGTGACCCTGTGGCAGCGGGAACACCCGTTGCGGCGGTCCGTGCGGATCAGGCAGCTGGACACCATCTCCGCGCCGCTGACCTATGGGTTTGTCAGGCCGGTGGTGCTGCTGCCGAAGACGACGGAGTATGCCGACGAAGAGCAGCTGGGATACGTCCTTGCCCACGAGTATACGCACGTCCGGCGGTTCGATGCGCTGGCGAAGTGGCTGCTCGCGGCTGCGCTCTGTGTCCACTGGTTCAACCCCCTGGTCTGGGTGATGTACGTCCTCGCGAACCGCGATATCGAACTCGCCTGCGACGAGGCGGTCGTGCGGACGTTCGGGGAGGCGACGAAGTCCGCGTATGCCCGTGCCCTGATCGGCATGGAGGAGAAGAAGAGCAGGCTGAACCCGTTCTGCAACGGGTTCGGAAAAATTGCAATCGAAGAAAGGATCGTGGCTATTATGAAAACGAAGAGAACGACGACTATCGGTATTGTTCTGGCGCTCGCACTGGTTGTCGGTACCGCAACGGCATTTGCGACGTCGGCAATGATCGATGAAAAGAATCGGGATGAGAATACGACCCACGGGGATGTAGGTGTGAGTACCGCGGCGGGCATGCTTCTCTCCCGGCTTGATGAGGATACGGGAAACGTTGTCATCAGCATGGATAATGGAAGAACATGGATGAGCGAGGAAGACTATGCTAGGGCTTATCCGACGCCCGAGGTCGAATGGTGGACTTACGACGAATATAAGGAATGGCTGGATAATGAGAAAATCCAGTTGCAGAGCATAATTGGGGGAAAAGGCTGGAATCCAACGGACGGCTGGTATGTCTGGACGCAGGAAAAGGTAGATAAGACCGTTAAGATGTACGAGGGAACGTTGGAGGATATTAAAAACGGTATGAAACTGTCCAAAACAGTGGATGGAAGCGACGAGATCGTGATGTCGTACTATCAGGGAGACATAGCTACATCATATGGGGTTTGTATCGTAAACGACGAAGGCAAAGAGGTTCTTTTCGGCCCATATGACACCGAAGAAGAATTGCTCGCCCAGGTTCGCCCTTATTGCGAGGCAGAGGTAAGGGCGGGCAATATGACCCGGCAAGAGGCCGACGAGATCTTAAGCCGGTATCAGTGATCGGCATGCGAATGAACCCGCGTGCCTCCCGGCGCCAGACCACGGTCGGGAAACACCGGTGCAGGCCCGGGGTTCCCGGGTAACCCCGGCGATCCCGACAGCCGGAATACGGCGCGAGGACCCCCGATTCCGGTGGCCGGAGTTATTCCGCGTCACACGAACTCGAACTCTTTGGTGAAGTTGGGCTCATACCGCACCCGGTATATCGCGGGAGTAAGGGGATCGTCGTGAATCCGAATATCATATGGACATACAGGACTTCCACTCGCTTCTGCGGTATCCCACCAGTTTGTCGTATTCCACTGCACTGTCCAGTTCTCTCCGGGGTTGAGGAAGCATATCACGGCCGGGGTATATCCTGCATCGGCGATGGGCTCCCATGCACCGCTGGTGCACTTGCCTGGCATGCATCCGGATGCGTTCGCGACCCATTTATCAATCCACCATGGGCGTGGGCTGCCGAACTCCACCGGCTCATCGCCACAGTTGACGATGCCAAGCTCCACCACCTCCCCAATATGATAGACGTTCCTGTCCGTGAAGACGTAGACGCCGTTCACCGGCTCCCCCGGGCATACCCCGGGCGGTCCGCAGAAGTCCTCGGGGACGGTGCAGGTCTCTCAGGGCTCCGGTGTGGGCTCCGGGGTGGCGTTTACGGCGGTATCGGCCGGTTCGAGGCACCCGGCGCCGGCAAGGACGACGATAAGGGCTATCATTGCAATGGATACGTGAATCCGTACTTTCATTGTAATTTCTCCGTTTGCGCGCATATCTTCATGTTTCCGGATGAACGGGACCCTTCGGGCTGCATACTGGCCAGAAGCCGTCCGCTTCACCCATCACACAAACTCGAACTCCTTGGTGAAGGTGAGGTTGCCCTCAACGTACTGTATCCGGTCTGCCCGGGATATCCCGATCCAGGGGTACTGTATCCGGTATATCCCGGGGGTAAGGGTGACGTTGTCGTCCACCGGCCGTACCTCTTTCCCCCACTCCGGAGTATTCCAGCCTGTGGTATTCCACCGCACCGTCTCCGTCTCTCCGGGATGGAGAGGCCATGTCGTTGTTTGAACAAAGCCTGAAACATAGCCAATCATCTCCCATGTACCATCGGTGTCGTTCCCCGGCATGCCCCCGGATGCGTTCGTGATCCATCTTTCAATCCTCCAGGGGGATGGGTGAGCAAACATTATGCGCCCATCGCCGCAGTTGACAATACCGAACTCCACTACCTCCCCGATACGGTAGACGTTCTTGTCTGTGAAGACATAGACGCCGTTCACCGGCTCCCCCGGACAGACCGAGGACGGGCCGCAGAATCCCTCGGGGACGGTGCACGTCTCACAGGGTTCCGGTGTGGGTTCCGGGGTGGTGGTGTTTACGGCGGTACCGGTCGGTTCCAAGCACCCGGCGGTCGCGAGAACGACGATGAGGGCTATCATCGCGATGAATGCGTGAATCCGTACTTTCATTGTAATTTCTCCGTTTGCGCGTGCAAAATAAGTGGGTTCAGGGGTCGCTGATACTGTAGGCCAGCGCGAGACGCTCCGATGCGCCTTCGAACCGGTATACAATAACCCTCGCCTGGTAATTCCCGCTGATCTCGGTCGTGAACTGGCCGATCTCATAGTTGTTGTCGTAGGACGCCGCGACTTCAACCTGCTCGCCGTTCGGATCGTAGACAACGAAATCGATATCGGATTCCAGCGGGTCGTTGATCGTGTCGTAAGGCGGGTGCAGATCCGGCGGATGCGAGTCCCACGCGGCGACGACTCTGACCTTCTTCCCGGCGGGGAGACCGCCGAGGACGTAGGTCTTCGGGAAATCGCCGTAGGTCACGGTATTCGCCCACCAGCGGTTGTTCGCGATGGTGTCGTCGGCAATCGAACAGTCGATCCCGCCCGCGCCGTCGCGGTCGCTCAACCTGCTGGCATCCTCGATGTTGTGGATCGCTCCCGCCATTATGGCTGCCTTGACGGCCTCCGGCCAGGACGCAAGCTGGCTCTGCCGGTGCATCAGCAGGGCGGCCTCGCCGGATACTGCCGGTGCGGCGTAACTTGTTCCCGAAAGAGCACTTTCAATCCATGGACTCATGTCTGTTGTCGATGTGATCCGGGTACCTACGGCGACCACCTCCGGCTTCTCCCGATCGCCGTGCTGCGATTCCGGATCGTTATAGCCGGAGTATTGCCACATGGTATCACCTGGCCAGGCTGATGAATCCCGATCATCAAAAGCACCAACGGTAATGACGTTATAGGCAAGTCCAGGACACCATACATTGCCGCTGTTGGGCGGATTGCCCGCAGCGACAACGACGGTCAGATGATTGCTCCAGACGACGTGATCGAGATATTGGTCCATATCATCGAGTTCGCTCAATGTCTCTCCCCCAAAACTGCAACTGAGAATTTTTGCGCCCTGCGTTATCGCCCACTCTGTTGCAGCGACGATATCGGTATCGTCCTCGCTGGGGGCATTTGCAGAGAGCAGCGCCGGTACCCCGTAAGAGATGCCTTTGTACGTTGAGTGGGTGCTTGCAACGATGCCGGCTACCGCGGTTGCATGGGAACTCACAGGCAGATCGGGGCGATACGACGCGCCGTCAAGCAGGTAAGGGTTTGAGAACTGTATCCTCGAATTCTCGGTTCCAACTTCCGGCACTTCCACAATCGCGACCTTGATGCCTGTGCCGGTCACCCCTCTCCCCCAGACGACGTCCGCCTTCACGGTCGGCGCTGCGCTGCTGAGTGCGGGTTCATACTCCCGGGTGATGTCCATCGATACCACATCCGGCCGCTTGCCGAGGTCCTGGATCGTCTCTCGCGAGACCTCCGCGAAGACCACCGGGGCGTACTGACTGGCATAGACTACCGTTGAGTCCTGTGCCTTCAGGAAGTCGATCACCGGCGCTTCATGGGCGGCATACGTGGACCTCTGCAGGCTCAGCAGCTCCTGGTGCTGCTCCTCGCTCAGGTTGCCCTGGAACCGCGACCGGTCCATGGAGGGCTCCGTCAGCCAGATCCAGATGACGACCTTCTCATCGGAGCGCATGGTCGAGACGCGCTCCGCAAGTTCCGGGTCCAGTTTTCCGTATCGTTCGCTCTTCTCAGCCGCTTCGGCCTCCTTGACGGCATCGATCTCGGCAGCCCTCCCTGCTTCGTCCAGGTAAACCCCGTAGACGGCGGACGACTTTTCGTCCAGCATCTTTGCCCCCCAGAGGGTCCGGCCCGTAAGGGGGAACGTGGCAAAGGCTTCGTTTATCAGGGTTAAATTCTCCATGGGGATGCCTTCCCGTGCGGATACGTGTTCGAGCGCTCCCGCTCGATAGGTCTGCAGATCGAACGATTGTTCAATACCCGTCTGTGCGCTCACCATCGGCACAATCGCCATACCGGTGAGGAGGAGTGCCAGAACTACAGGCAGTCCCCCGATTGTTTTTGGTTGCATCGTTCACCTCCGTGTAATGGGATGGAGGCACAGCGCAACGCTTTTACAGTTCGAGAGCCCAGATCGTCATGCCTCCGGGCACGCGGGGTGCGTCATCCGGTCGTCAACCAGGGATGGGCGGCCCCCGCGCACTGCGGGATACCGATTTCGATATCCACGCTGGAGAGCTCAACGTTCCGGTATATACCTTTTCTGTGACACGCAGCTAATCCTCAGGACTGTTGGATCGAATCGTCGCTGAAAACAGCCGTTATGGGCCGGGAAGGAGGGGCGCACGGATGGTGAAAGACCTGCACGGCGAAAGAGAGCCAGGTGCCCGGACGGGCGGTGCCTCACGTATGCGTTATTGTGCCGGCTATCCCCCTGAAACACTCGCGATGGTCTGACGGGGGTTCAAGCGCCGAAGGTGCGACGCGACCCTCTTTCAATAGAGGGTCTGCCGAATGTCGTTGTAAATGTGTTGCGCGGGGGGGAACCTTACGCGAGACCCCACTTCGCACGTTCTTCCCGAAGGAACGTACTGCGCTCGATATTCCTCGACCAGGTGATCCGGCCGTCGACGACCTGCCAGGTGGGCAGCTCCAGGAGTTCGATCCCCTCGGGAACTCCGGCGACGTTCGCCCCGCCGGGTACGACCAGAATCGCCTTATCAACGCTGACGTTTCCTGCGGCAAGCGTCCGGCACCGGACCAGGAGTTCCTCGACCGCCTCCCTTGGGACCACGGGTGTCATCCTTACGTGTACGATCACCCGCTCCATCCTGCCGGCGGCCCGACGGGAGAGCATGCATTCCGGCTGCTCACTGCCGGAGGCGGGATACCATGCAAACTGCCACCCCTCCCCCGGGGAGAACCGCCGGGCAAGGGCCTTCTGGACATCAAGATACGTAGAATCCTTTATGCCACCCATGTCAATATCCTCTGCTCTACTGTATGGTCACAGCTAAATATAAGTATTATAGTTATCGCTTCCCGCCGTTTCTGCATCCATTCGGTGGCGGGTCTCGACCGCCTTTCGTCTCTCCGGACCTGTGCGAAGGAAAACGCGAGGAAAGGCCCGGACCCGCATACCGGTGGAATCCCGAAGGAACGCTTTTATGCTCCGACCGATAGTATGCCCCGGGGCTGTTGGAATGGCAGAGGCAACGCAGACGGAAGCCGGGGTTGTAGAAGCATACGAGAGGCTGGCGCACGAGGTGCTGGAGCGGCCGGAGAGCATCCCGAGCGCCATCCACAACCTCCTCCTGAAACTGGCGGAAACGCATCCCGGAGCGGTTTACTGGATTGTCCGAAAATTCTACCAGGAATACCTCCGGCTCTATGTCTCCGACACCGGGTATATCGGTATCGCAGACAGATACGAGCCGGAACTCCTGTATCCGGGCGATATCGCCCTATATATGGTTCCCGAGAGTCCGCAGCCGGGCGACGTACTTCAGATCACCTTCACCGATAAAAGTGAGGTGAGCGTTTACGTTGTCCACGGCCGGGTCATCCGGTGCAATGAAGACCGGTCGGTACAGGTTGCGGATACCAGCACCGGAGTGGACTATAAGGTCGTCGACTGGAACATCCTCGGGAAGTTAGTCAGGGTTATCCCGTTTGGAACCGATGAATGGCAGGACCTCTTCGCTGCATCCGGTGTCCCGAAGGACTGGATCGCCACGTCGGTTGAGGAGAGCATCCGCTCCATTCAGGGATCGGACGTTCCCGGAAAGGACGAAGTGATCGCGGAGCTCAAGGGCCGCCTTGCGAAACTGGTGTAGCGGGGCGAGAGAGCCGCTATGTCCCCTTTCGGTATAGGCTCCTCCAGGTTTCGCCGCGGCCGGCCGCCGCACCCGCTGCCGAAGGACGTCTCTTGGGCCTCGCTCTGCCGCATACGATACGAACCTTTTTTTCGGAGAACGCGCTACCCTCGCTACATGAAGCATCTGGCAGTGATCATACTCGCTCTGCTCCTCATTCCGTCGGGAGTCCATGCCCTCACCTTCCTCGGCGGGGACCAGCCGGTGATCGACACCCCCATCCCCGACGACGTAATCGTCTCGGGAGGGTCCGTGACCGTCAGCGCCCCTGTAAATAGTCTGACGGTTGCCGGGGGCACGGTGACGGTGAATGCGCCAATCGAGGGCGACGTCATCGCCGCGGGAGGCACCCTGACCGTCAACGGCGACGTCGGTGGGAAGGTGCTCGCCGCCGGGGGCGAGATCGAACTGAACGGGAACGCGACGAACACCCTCATCACCGGGGGCACGGTCCGGATCGGCGAAAATGCCGTCATCGAGCGCGACGCAGTGATCGGTGCGGGAGAGGTCACGAACGCCGGAACGGTCCTGCGCAACCTGACGGTCTCGGCCGACACCTTTACGAACACCGGCACGGCCGGGAACGTGACGTTCGAGGAGGAACAGGATTCGGGATTGCTGCCCGGCCTCTTTGCGGTGTTTGCCGCGATAGGGTTCCTGATCCTCGGGCTCCTCTTCGTCCAGTTCCTCCCCGAACCGTTCGCGGCGGTGGTCCGGCAGATTGAGGCTCGTCCGGTCATCCTCACGGTTGTCGGGTTCTTTGCGATCATCGTATCGGCGATCCTCCTCCTCATCGTTGCCGTCACCATCGTCGGACTCCCTATTGCGCTTGTCGGCGGGCTGCTCTTCATCGTCGCCTTGATGCTCTCGTCGCTCTTTGTCGCGTATGCCCTCGGGGTCGTCATTGCCTCCCGCGCTGGGCGGAAACCGGGGCGTGCATGGACCTTCGTCCTCGGGTTCGTGATCCTGCAGATCCTCTTCTTCATCCCGCTGCTCGGGACGATTGTTCAGGTCGTTGCGGTCAGTCTCGGTTACGGGGGGCTCCTCTATGCACTCTGGAGAGCCCCGCCGTCCCGCGCGGTTGAAGGGGCGGCGTAGCCTTTTTTTTTAGTGGGAGGCGCTTTCCCCGTGCGCCTGTCCCGTCTTCGTCCCGGCTCCCGCTCCCGTCGGTCGCTCGACCGGCTCGATCCGGGTCCCCGGCAGGATCACCAGGTTATACGCGTCGTGATCCCGGTTGAAACGGACGAGGACCCCGTAAAACTGGACAATTGCCCCGTAGGCAAGACCTTCGAGCGCATCGCGGTTCGTGCCGCGGAGAGTCGCCGGGGCCACGGCGTAGGTCGGCTCTGCGGGCGTCCCGTCGCAGACCTTGTAGACCTTCGTCCGCTTGTCGCCGAGGTTCCCGGACATCAACGCGGCGACGACGTTGATCTTTCGATCACGGTGCCGGTGGAGGTGGGAGAAGCGGACGAATTTCGCCCCCGCCGGGACACGGTAGGCATGCTGCGTCTCCGGAGCCTTACGCAGGAGTGCGGAGGAATACTTGATATCGACGTTGACGAACCGGTACCCGTCCTTTCCCCCTGCGAGGCGTCCCATCAGCCGGGTCGGCCGGATGTCGCCCTTCTGCTCGAAGGTCCAGCACCGTGCGGGGTTACAGGCGGTACACCAGACAAACGAGCAGGGGCTGTGGATGGTGAGGCCCCGGTCCGCGATTGCGCGCGCGGTCCGGCGCATGGCGATTGCGTTGGCAAGGTCGGCGGGCTCCACGACGACGATCGTCCCGTCTGGCGCGAGATGGTCGGCGAGACCGACGACAAGGTCGGCGCGCCGGTCGATATCCAGATGACGGAGCTCGTTTAAGACGTTTGAGAAGACCATGAGGTCGATTCGGTCGGGCAGGTCTCCGGCGGCGAGCGTCCCGATATCTCCGCGGATAGGCCTATGCACCTGCACCGCGTTTCCTTTCGCTTCGGCAGCGGCCGGAACCAGGGCGTTGTAGGCCTCGAGGTGCTCATCGGAGCGCTCGACGGCGTAGACCTCGGCCGAGCCGTTCCCGACCCGGGAAAAGAGGTCGATGACGGCGAGCGGCACGACCCCCGGCCCGGTGCCGAGGTCGAGGATGCGCATGTGGGGCTTTGCCAGCCCCTGGCCGATGACCTGCCAGAGGATGTGCTCGAACTGCACCAGGTAGACGGGCGCATGGTAGGCCAGGTAGCCGAGAACCGGGTAGGCCTTGCGGTAACTCACCTGCTGCTCTTTCCAGTACCGGCTCTTCTGGGCGAGGATGGCATTCGCTATCCGGTCGAGCACGACCGGGTCGTCGGCAGATTTGCCGGTCTTCTTTCCGATATAGCCCTCGATCAGTCGCTGGATGTAATCAGGCACTTCCGGATTCCGGAAGAACGCGATCTCACGCTCGCGCCCGGCTTCGTCGACCGCGAACCGTTCTTCCGTGCGGCCGATCACGTAATCGTCGCCGGCTGACCGGATCGTCAGGCCGAGGCCGTCGAGGTGCGGGCGGATCTCTCCGGCGAGGCGTTCCAGCGATTGCCCGTATCCCAGGTCTTTTTGCAGTTCCGAGAGCCTGAACGTCGGCTTTGTCCCCAGAAGGTGCTTCAGCGCTGCAGCAGTATCCTGCTCGGTCATGGCGTACCAACTCGGGCGGGGTGACTAATACAGGTTGCGGGCGGCGCTCTGTTGTGCCGCAAAAGAGTGGTGCCGGAAAACCCCGGCGGCCTCGTTCAGGCCGCGCCGCGGCCCAACATTCCTTCCTCCCGTCCCAGCCGGAACGCCCTGGCGTTGACCTCGACGGTCTTTTTCGGGACGCACCGCCGCACGGCTTCTTCGAGGCTCCCGGGCTGGAGCGGGATATCCCCGGACGCCGCGCCGAGCATCACGATGTTCTGCGAGAGGATGCTCCCCGCCTCCTCTGCGAGGCGTGCGGCGTCGATGCAGGTGACCTCGAGATCGGAGAGCGCGGCGAGGATGCTCTCCTCGTCGGGCACGGCGAGTTCCTGCTGGTAGACCGATGTCGGGACGACCAGGTGCCGGTTCACCACGAGCCTCCCTCCGGCCGGGAGGTAGTGGCGGTAGCGGAGGGCTTCGAGGAGGTCGAAGGCAATCAGGAGATCGGCCGTCCCCGGCACGATCAGGGAGCCGAACCGCCCGTCGATGCGGACGTGGCTCTCCACCGACCCGCCGCGCTGCGCCATGCCGTGGGTCTCGGCGCTCCTGACGGTCCGGTTCTCGATGATGCACGCCTCTCCAAGGACGTTCGAAGCGAGCACGGTGCCCTGGCCGCCGATCCCGACGATCAGGATGTCGAACGAGGGTTTCATTGCCGTCCCTCCGCGCCGATCGCACCCGACGGGCATATGTCCGCGCAGACGCCGCATCCTGCGCAGAGTTCGGTTATCGTCGCGATCTTTCCGGAGAACGCTATCGCCGGACAGCCGAACGACCGGCAGGCGCCGCAGCCCCTGCACGCCTCGGGGTCGACCGCATAGGCCTTGCGCCGTATCCCGCTCCGTCGGGCGGTGATGACGCAGGGCTGCTTTGAGATGACCACCCGGACGCCCTTACGTTCTTTTGCCCGGCGGAAGGTGTCGAGGAGCACGGGAAGGTCGTAGGGGTCGATCGTCTCGACCCAGGAGACCCCGCACGACCGGCAGATCGCCTCGAGCGATATGGGGGTGCTCTCGACGCCCATGGCCGTCACGCCGGTGTTGGGGTTCGGCTGGTGGCCGGTCATGGCGGTGATCCGGTTGTCCAGGATGACGACGACCATATCGGCGCCGTTGTAGACGGCATTCAGGAGCCCGGGTATCCCGGTGTGCAGGAACGTCGAGTCGCCGATAGTGCAGACCACGGGGTGCTCCTCGCCCGCCCTGGCGATGCCGCTCCCGACGGTGATCGAAGCGCCCATGCAGATGGTGGTGTCCACCGCCCCGAGCTGGAGCCCGAGGGTGTAGCACCCGATGTCGCTCGGGAAGATCCCATCGCGGAAGACCTTCCGCATCGCGTAGAACGTCGGCCGGTGCATGCACCCGGCGCAGAGGATCGGCGGGCGGGGCGGTACCCCCGGGACCGGGGAAGCCTCCGGGAAGGTCGTTGTGGGGGTGATGCCCGCCTTCTTGACGGCGTCGGCAACGGTTGCCGGGGTGAACTCCCCTTCGTAGGGGACCGTGCCGGTCATCTTGCCGAGGACCTCCGTCTTCGTCGCCACCTGGCGTACCGCCTCCTCGACGACCGGGGCGAGTTCCTCGACGACGAGGACCTTTTCGTGCCGGTCGACGAAGCGCCGGAGCCACTCCTCATCGATCGGGTAGGCGCCGATGACCGCGAGCGAGACGTCGCCCCCGAGCACCTCCTGGACGTAGGCGGCGGCGACGCCGCTCGTGACGACGGCGGTGGCGCCCCGGACGGTGTGGCGGTTGTAGCCGAGTTCAACCAGCCGTTTTTTGAGCGCCGGCTGTTTTTCGTTCAGTCTTTGGTGCAGCACCCGGGTGTGTGCGGGGATGACCACGTACTGCTTTGGGTCGCGGTGGAAGGCGGCCGTCCGGTGTTCTGTGCCGACCTCGCCGATACTGACGTCGCCCTTCGAGTGGCAGATACGGGTGGTTGGGCGGAAGATAACCGGCAGGCCGAACTCCTCGGAGAGAGCGAAGGCGTCCCGTATCATATCGTGGGCTTCCTGGACCGATGCCGGGTCGAGACAGGGGAGCCGGGCGAAGTGCGCGTAGCGCCGTGTATCCTGCTCGTTCTGGGAACTGTGTGCAAAGGGGTCGTCCGCAGAGAGGAGGACGAACCCGCCGGTCACCCCGGTGTATGCGCTCGTCATCAGGGGATCGGCGGCCACGTTCAGCCCGACGTGTTTCATGGTGCAGAGTGCGCGCAGCCCGCACCAGGCGGCGGCGAGTGCATTCTCGAAGGCGACCTTCTCGTTCGTGGACCACTCCACGGTGAAGGGGCGCTCCTTCTGAACCCGAAGGACGTCGATCACTTCGGAGGACGGCGTTCCCGGGTAGCCGCTGGCAAAATCGATATTTGCTTCCAGGCATGCATGAGCAATGCCCTCGTTCCCGAGTAGGTATCGTACTGCCATTTGTCACTCAACTGTACTTCTATTATCGGTTTTCAACATAGTGCTTTGGTTGCCGATCCAAAACAATTAGATGCTAAAACGGCAGATAGTATAAGGCAGTCGTACTTGGGCCCGTAGCATAGCCGGTGGTGCACCCGGCTGATAACCGGGAGGTCGTGCGTTCGAATCGCACCGGGCCCATATCCTTTGATCAGTCTCTTCAGGGGAGCCCCGCGGTTCGGCACCACCGGGGCTGCTGTCTCCCTCGTCCTTTCCCATAGATTGACCGGATAGACCCGGCACCGGCGGGCCACGGTGACGGCGTTTCCGGGGAGGCCGCCCGTGCAGCGGAACGGGCGAAGCAAGGTCTTTGCACAATCTTTAAATTGAAGATTATACAACATTTATAGGCACTACTATGAGTGTATCCGGGCCCGTAGCATAGCCGGTGGTGCACCCGGCTGATAACCGGGAGGTCGTGCGTTCGAATCGCACCGGGCCCACTTCATTCTGCTTTCCTTTCGACGCATTGGGGACGTAAACGGAGTCAACGCGGTGACCGGTTTATTTACTGATCGGGAGGCAGTAAAGTCACTATTCTTTAATTCCTGTCCTGTTTTGCTCAGTTTCTGATTTGCCTTCCTTCTTCATTTTTTTCTCCTGTCCGGACAATTCCGGCGTACCCGGCGCTACGCGCCGTCTTGGAGTGAGCGATTACACAGATCAGGGGATATATAGGAGATGGATATGTGCTTGCGGGATATCGTGGAGAGATCCGATGTTCGACAAAAATTATTATTACGGTTGAAGCTCAGTCGGACGACTTGTATGGCACAATCGGATGTGAGGAAAGAAATGCTGCCCGAGGACAGGTACGTTCAGACGCAGAAGGAACTGCTGAGCATGCCTCAGGACGGCATCAAGGAGAAGCTGGAAGAACTCAAAATGATGTGCACGTGCCCGGAGTGCCCCACGAACAACGACTGCGCGAAAAGCACGAAGGAGCTTCTCTTCTGCTCTACCGGGAGCAGTTTCCACTGTATCGCGGAAAGCAAAGGGTGCCTTTGCCCCACCTGCCCGGTGGCCGAGCAGCTGGGACTCGGTCATCAGTCCTTCTGCCTTATGGGAGATGAAAAGGCTCAACGCTTCGATTCGATGCTTCAGGGGTGAGGCTCAATGACGGCCCTGCCGGGGCCGCGGAGCACATGAGAATCGGCAACTATCCGGGAACATGCGTCCCATTACCGGAACGGGACCCGAAGCCTGCGGGTCAGGGGGCCGTCTCCCCGGCGTCGACTCGGTCGGCACTTCCGGGGCAGGGCGGTTGGCCCCCCGCACCGCTTAGACCAGGTCCTTCTGGCTCCCGCAAGAATGACCGCTCCTGACAATGTTGACGATACGGTGGTGCAGGTGCATGACCCGAAGGGGCAGCGTTTGGCTATACAGAAAACTATGGGCGTCTACCTGACCGGCACGCTGTAAACGCCTGATTTGAAGACATCCTCGATCAGACCTTTTCCCTTTCCTTGAGCATGAAGCCGTGTCCGCACTTCAGGCAACAATACTGTTCGTAGGCTTCGTCGCCCTCCGGCAGCAAAGTACGCCCGATCTTGATGCCGTCCGCGCCGCACCTGGGACAGCCAGCAACGTTCATACTGTCGAAGCCTTCGTATGCGTCTCGATTTGAGCGCCCGTCATCGCACGCCGTTCCCCCAGGCCATTTCCGGAGGTGGAGGGGTAGATGAGCGGTCGCAACATCTCGCTTGCTATTTTCCATGAACTGAGATGAGCGTAGCTGAGCATTAAAGTATGCCATGTACTGATATATGGCATACATAAGTTAAACAGACTTCCGAGACGATGTCTTTTGAATCAATGGCTGAACGATCTGGCGCTTCTCCGATATCCGGACGAATTCCAAATGTATTATACCGGTGGCTGGAGGAAAAAGTTGAGAGTGGAGAGTATCCGAACCTGAATCAGGCATTAATAGGTCAATTGATGAGGGCAAAAACCCTTGAAGAAGAACACGAAAATCGAAAAGAACTGATCAAATTAAAATCCGATATTATAAGAGAAGTTATTGAGGACCTTTCGAATTCTCTTCCTTAAGTGTGCTTCAGATTAGCCAGGCATGGATGATAGGACAGCGTGAACCGCTGACCTGATGGTTTCTCTGCACTGGCGGTCGGTGCGTTCATGTTCGTGGTACTCGTGATGGCCACGAGTTCCGGACGACGTCTCCCCCGACATATCATTGCTGCGGGTGATCGCGCCTGGTTGCGGTCTACAGGGGCTGTACCCCGGGGTGGGATATCAAAACGCAGAGGAAAGCAAGGCGAGGTCCGTGAAAGGAACTGCAAAAAAGTGGTTCCGTGAGCGCACCCGTCGAGTCTACGTCTGCGTCCGGCGGTAGACGACATGTTCGAGGAGTAAGACCGTGATGACGCCCACCACGAAGCCGTTCGCGACCAGGGGGCGGATCGTTGCCGGAAACCCTGCGGCGATTGCTGCAGGCAGGAACGCCACCACGGTCCCGAGAAGAAGGGGAATGCCAACGATCAGCCCTTCGTCGAATGTCCCGAATGCCCGGTTCTCCTGCCCGAGCATCAGACCTGCCGCGATCTGGGCGGCCATGACGTAGGCGAGGACGACGCCGATGACCGGGCCCGGGATGCTTCCCAGGTAGCCGATAGCAAGCGGCGATGCGGCGAGGAGCCCGAGCGCAACCGCGGCCGGGACCAGGGCGAACCGGGACGCGCACCCGGTTGCGGCGATGACGCCGGGGGAGAGGGAGAAGTTCACCGGGCCGATCACTCCCGTGAGGCCCGCAAGGGCGTTGCCGAGACCGGTGACGGCCACCCCGCGGTTCACCCGCTCACCCATCGCGTCGGCCGAAAGAAGGCCGCCCACCGACTGGATGGACCCGAGGTCGTTTACGGCAAGCGCAAGAAAGCAGACCAGGAATGCTGCAAGGACCCCGGCGTCGGGCACGGCGAGCGGCGCGAGCAGACCTCCTGGGAGTGCGAGCAGGGCAGTATCTGCAGGGGGCAGCGGGACCGCACCGAAGAGGGCGACGTAGGCCAGGGTCCCGAGGATGATCGCCCAGAGCGCAAGGGTCGACTTCCATATCCCCTTGAGGAACCCGTTTGCAAGAAAGAGAATGAGAGCGAATGCAAGGGCGAAGAGGAAGGTATGCGTCGAGGGAACCGTGCCGCCGCCGTCTGTGATCAGGTTGAGGATGGTGGGGGCGAGGGTGAACGCGATGAGTATGAGGACGACCGTGATCACCCGGGGCGTAAAGAGGGCCTTCAGATACCGGAAGAGTCCGGTCGCCGCGAGCCCTGCAAGGAGAAGCCCGCCGATCACCAGCGACGCGTTGATTGCCGCAAAACCGCCGTCGAGACTTGCGAGGATGCCGATCAGGAGCACCGTCGCCGGGCCGATCACCAGGGGAAGTTTGTGTCCGATGTAGATCTGAGCCAGCATCACCAGGGCGATGAGGAGGAAGAGTTTCTGAAGGTAGGGGATGACCGACCCGTCGGGCTGGAGGTCGGCCACCACCTTGCCGATGATGAGGATGGCGGGGACGCTCACCGCCAGCCACTGCAGGCCGAAGATGAGGAGCGATGCCGGTCCCGGCCGGTCGTCGATACCGTAAGTGAATTCCATCGTAATAACTCCTGGCGGAACCGCCGGTCCCGGAGCGGGCCCTGGCGGGGCGTTCCGGCCCACCTTATGTCCATGTTGTCCCCCGGCTCCATAATGGTTCCCTTTTGGGCGCGAGGGGGTCCATTCGTGGCGGCTGGCCGGTTTCCCTTCGTACCGGGAACCATCAGGCGGAGTGTCGGGCCATGGGAGAGGCGGTCCTCTGTCGGCTCCGCAACCAGAGAACGGTAACTTTGAATCCGTCGCTCCGCGCGACCGGGCGATCGTGGTGCTCCCGGTTCTGATTGCTCCCGCCCGCACGTGACACAAGAACCGCCTCTTTTACATCCGTGAAAAGAGATCTATCCATATGATTCGCACCGGTCATGCGACTGAAAACTCCTGCATAACCCTCCTTTCCTCTCCCGCCCCCGTTCAACCCTGCACCGTGCGATGCCGGGGGAGGAGGCGGGCGTGAACGCCGTCGAGGTCCGGCACCTCTCGCGGTCCTTCGACGGCCGCGAGATCCTCCGCGACGTCTCGTTCACCGTCGGGCACGGCGAGATCTTCGGCTACCTCGGCCCGAACGGCGCCGGGAAGACCACGACCGTCCGTGTCCTCCTCGGTCTCCTTGCTCCCGGAGCGGGGGAGGTCCGGGTCCTCGGGCGGGACCTCGCCGTCGACGACGATGCGCGCGCGAGGGTCGGCGTTCTCTTTGAGAACAACGGCCTTGCCGACCGGATGAGCGCTGCCGACAACCTTGCCTACTACGCCGGGCTCTACGGCGTCGACGACCCTGCCGGGAGGATCGATGAACTCCTCACCCTCGTCGACCTTGCCGACCGGCGGGACGACCTGGTCGGGACGTTCTCGACCGGCATGAAGAGAAAACTCGGGATCGCCCGGGCCATCCTCCATCGGCCGGAGGTCGTATTCCTCGACGAGCCTTCCTCCGGCCTCGATCCCGGCGCGCAACGGATGGTCCGCGACCTCATCGTCGAACTCTCCCGGCGGGAGGAGATGACGGTCTTTCTAAACTCCCACCACCTCGACGAGGTCCAGCGCATCTGCTCCACGGTCGCGATCCTCGCCGGGGGCAGTATCCGGGCCTTCGATTCGGTGGCAAACCTTACCACGGCCTCCGGCCGCCCGGCCGTGACGGTCGTCCTTGCCGACCCGGGCGACCGTCCACGTGCGTGCGAAACGGTCGGGAGACTGCCGTTCGTCGCCGGGTGCGACATGAGCGGCGACGCCCTCCTCTGTACCCTCTCCGACCCGGGTGCGACCCCGGACCTCATCGCGGCCCTCGTCGGCGCCAACTTCCGGATCGAGGAGGTCCGCCGGTCGTCCCGGTCGCTTGAGGAGATCTACCTTTGTGAGGTTGAAGGGGCAGAGCGGGAGGGCTCCCTCCGCAAGGGGGAAGGTGAAAGCGGCGCCCCAGCGTCTGGTTCACTTTCACCCCGCGCGGCGCGGCTTAATCGTCTCAGGGGTCCACTATGACTCTATTGTATGCTGCGGGGGTACCGGTACCGGCTGTATCCGACAAAGGATCAGATGATCCTGATCGCCAAGCACCTCGGGTGCTGCCGGTATGTGTACAACTGGGCGCTCAACCTCAAGAACCAGATTTATCACAACGAAGGTATCAGCCTGTCCGGGTACGCCCTCATGAACCAGCTTCCGATGCTCAAGGAAGAGTTGCCGTGGCTGAAGGAGGTCAACGCCCAGTCACTGCAACAGTCGATGCACCACCTTTCGCGTGCATTCACGAACTTTTTCGAGGGTCGTGCAGAAGAGCCGACCTTCAAGAAGAAGCACGACCCGGAACAGTCTTTCATGGTTCCACAGTCGTATACCGTGGACTTCAAGCAAGGAACGGTAAAACTCCCGAAGATCGGTGCGATCAAAACCGTGTTCCACCGCACCTTCGTGGGAACGATGAAGTCTGCGACGGTCATCCGCAGATCGACCGGTCGGTACTTCATCAGCATCGTGGTCGAGGACGGCAGGAAATCCCCGAAACCCGCCGATCCGATCCCGGACCAGACGATCGGGATCGATATGGGGCTCTCGCACTATGCTGTCCTCTCGACCGGCGATGCGGTGGCAAACCCGAAGTATCTCAGGAACGCTCAAACGCGGTTAGCCGTGCTCCAGCGCAGGCTCGACCGCAAGAAAAAGGGTTCCAGGAACCGGAACAAAGCCCGGTTCAAGGTCGCCCGGTGTCACCAGAAGATTGCCGATCAGCGGCGGGACTTCCAGCACCAGCTCTCTTCTCGACTGGTTCGCGAAAATCAAGCACTGGCTGTGGAGTCCCTGAACGTGAACGGCATGGTGAAGAACCCCTCTCTGGCCCGGGCGATCGGCGATGCCGGATGGGGCATGTTCCTCTCGATGCTGGCGTACAAGTGTCAGGAAGCAGGGAAAACCCTGCTGAAGATCGGGGTCTTCGAGCCGTCTTCAAAGACCTGTTCGGTCTGCGGGTACCGGAAGGTCGATCTGACGCTGAAGGATCGGGCGTGGACGTGCCCGGACTGCGGCACCTGTCACGACCGGGATCTGAATGCCGCGATCAATATCCGAAACTTTGCACTTGCAGGCGTGGAACGCGCCGAAGAGCCTGTGGACTCGCTCCCGCTGGGGAGGGGGATGAAGCAGGAAGCCCCCTGCGTACGCTTGGGGTAGTTCACCTCGAACACGTCGGCCGGGCGGAGGGCGGAGCATGAGCACGCTCGGCGTCATCGCCCGCCGCGAAATAAGACTCGCCATCCGGAACCGGAGCATCCTCATCTCCGGGCTGATCTTCGCCGTCTGGCTCCCGGTCATGTCCGCCCTCGGGATCGCCGCAGGTGCCGGTGAAGAGGTTACGATCCTTGCCGGCAGCATCGCCGCCGTCACCCTCCCGGTCGGGATCTTCATGGGCTACATCTTCTGTGCCGACGCGTTCCTCCGGGAGAAGCGGGACGGCACCATCGAGACGCTCCTCTGCGCCCCGGTCTCGCTCCGCCGCCTCTGGGAGGGGAAAGCAGCCGGAGTTGCGGTGCCTGCGTACCTGATGACCCTCTTCTCTGCGATAGTGACCGTCGCGGCGGTCACCGGTCTCACCGACGCTCCCATCGCCGCCGAACCCCTGCTTCTCCTTCACCTCGCGGTCGTCGTCCCGATCTGGATCGCCGCCGCGGCAGGGCTCATCGGCGCGGCCCAGCTCGCACTCGGGATGCGGGAGAACCAGATCCTCGGGTTCGTCTTCATCTTCGGGTTCATCTTCCTGATCGTCGGGCTCCAGGGGATTGCGCCGGGCGGACCGGGCCTTTCGGCGACGACGGAGGGGGTCCTTGCGATTGCAGGGATAGCGCTTCTTGCCCTTGCCCGGTTCATCGCCGGAAAGGTAACGAAGGAGCGGATTGTCCGGACGATCCCGTAAACGGGGAAAAGTCCCTCCCAAATCCCCGTTCCGACAAAAAAAAGTAATGCCGGTTCTTCTTATAAACCCGGGGCTGCCTACAGCGTCTCCTCGCCGTAGAGGTACGGCCTGAGCGCCTCCGGGATCGTGACCGAACCGTCCTCATTCTGGTAGTTCTCGAGGATCGCCCGGATCGCGCGGGATGTCGCGATCGCGGTGCTGTTCAGAGTGTGTACGTAGCGCTTCGAGGTGAAGTCGACGGGATCGCGCACCTTAATGTTCAGCCTGACCGCCTGGTAGGCCGTGCAGTTCGAGCAGGAGACCACCTCGCGGTAGCGCTCCTCGCGCGGCATCCAGACCTCGATATCGTACTTCTTTGCGGCGACGGTCCCGATATCCCCGGTGCAGATCAGGACGACCCGGTAAGGGAGGCCGAGCCGCTGGAAAACTTCTTCGGCATTCGCCAGCAACTCCTCGTGGAGGGCCCCGGACTGCTCCGGGACGCAGTAGATGAACTGCTCCACCTTGTGGAACTGGTGGACGCGGAAGAGCCCTTTCGTATCGATCCCGTGCGCCCCGATCTCGCGCCGGAAGCACGGGCTTAGCCCGGCGAGCCGGATCGGCAGGTCCTTCGTCTCGAAGATCTCGTCGCTGTACATCGCGGCCATCGGGTGCTCGCTCGTCGCGATGAGATACTCGTCCTCCCCGTCGATCTTGTACATAACGTTCTCAAAGTCCGCAAGGTCGGTCACGCCCTCGTATGCAGCCCGGTTCAGCATATAGGGGGGGATGATCGGAGTATACCCGCGCTTGACGAGGAGGTCCATCGCAAATCGCTGAAGCGCCATATCGAGCAGGGCGAGCCTGCCCTTCAGGAAATAAAATCCAGCTCCGGCGATCTTCGTCGCGCGTTCAAAGTCCGCCCAGTCGTGCTCAACGGCGAGCGAGCCATGGTTCTTCATGTCGAACGCGGGAACCTTCGGTTCGCCCCAGCGCCGGATCTCGACGTTCTCCGTATCGTCCTTGCCGATGGGCACGCTCTCGTCCAGGATGTTCGGCAGCCGCATCAGGCGGTATCTCACCGATGCCGTGAGCGTATCGCGCTCCGCCTCCGCCTCCTTAACCCGTTCCGGAAGGCCCGCCGCCTCGGCGAGGAGACCCGCGATATCTTCTCCCGCCTTCCTTGCCTGGCTGATCTCGCGAGAGATGATGTTTCTTCGGTTGCGCAGGTCTCCGATCTCCACGGTGAGTTTCCGTGCCCTCCGGTCCATCTCCAGCACCTCATCGACCCAGGCCAGTTTTTGGATGTCTCCTCTCTTCGTGAGGTCTGCCCTGACGGTCTCGGGGTGTGCACGAACGAACTTCAACTCAAGCATATTGTCTCAGTACATACTTTGCCACGACGGTATATGGATATGGTCATGTCGGCCTCTGCCTCATCGGACGCATGCAAGACCGGTTCACCCCGCCCGGCCAAACACCTACTCTTATAATTCCCCGCGATCCAACTCTCTTCGCATGGAAAAAAACCAGAAGATCATCCTGGCGGCAGGCTGCCTTGTCACGTTCGGGCTCTTCTTCATCGACCCCTTCTTCGCCCTCATCGCGCTGGTCTGTGTGCTCGCCCTCCTGATGAGTTTCCATATCATGGGAGATATGGCGGCCTATCCGCTCGTCACGGCGGAACTCTCCGAAAACGCCCGGGAGATCGTCGTCACCAACGCGGGCACCGAACGTGCGCGGAATATTCGTGTCGCCCTCGTCCCGCTCAACGTCGAGTTCGAAGTCGCGTCGCTCGACCCGGATGAGAAATCCGGATTCAGCCTTACGTCAATGGTCTCCGAGGCGAAAGCGGTCGTCACGTACGAGAACTCCGCCGGCCGGGAGTTCTCGCGCTCGTACCCGCTCTCGGCGCTTGGGGCCGGGTACGACCCTACCGAGCCGATGTTCCCGATCTTCGGGAATAAGTGACGGGAACTGGTGCGCCCGG
>DAYL01000033.1:219991-271273 GCA_002508705.1 Methanoculleus sp. UBA374
GTCAGTTCCTCCTCCTTCTTTGCATACTCGTACAGCGCCCGGTAGAGCATGAAGGCGAGATCGTAGCCGTAAATGTCGAACGCCTCCTCCGGGGTGAGAGGATCAAGGTAAGAGTCGACCCGGATCTCGGTGTTGGTGTACATGACCTCGTAGAAGACCCCGTCCTCGCCGAGGACGCAGACCTGGGTATCGACGGGCATATTCGGATCGTCGGGGCGATACGGAAGCGGGTCGGTCTTTCCGAGGACGATCATCTTCTTCTCGTAGTATTCCTGGTCGTAGAGGTCCCCGGACGCCTCTCTCTTTGCGCGCCGGAGCATCTCAAGGCCGATCCCGCCGACGACCGGCACCGTATCGGCGGCCATTCGTGCGAGAAGCGCTTCGGCATTCTCCTTTATCGCCGTAGTCGCCTCTTCCTTCTTCGCCTGCAGGTCCCCGAGGGTGTCGAGGAGCCGGGTGTATCCCTCTTCGATGATCGGATCCATTTTGCTCACCTTACTCTTACGCGCGCCGGCATAAGGACACCGGTTTGTCCCCCGAACCCCTTCTTAAGGACTAAGCCGCCTTTTTCGTCTTCTCTCTCGGCGCTGTCGTCAGGGTCTGTCGGAGGCGCTCTATGCCGAGGGCGCCTCCGTACGCGGCCGTGCTCACGAGAATGATCGTCGCTCCCGACGGGACGTTGAAGAGGTAGGAGAGCCATATCCCCGTCACGGAAAAGACGATGCCGAGGCCGACGGCGCCAAGCATCATGCTCCAGATGCGGGTGGTGTAAAGGCGGCTGATCGCCGCCGGGAGCGTGAGGAGCGCGATCACGAGGATGATCCCCACCACCCGGATCAGCATCACCACCGTGAGCGCAATCAGCACGAGGAGGAGAAGCGAGAGCCGCTCGACCGGGAGGTTCATGACCGTCGCGTAATCCGGGTCGAACGTGATCGCCTGCAGTTCCCGGTAGAGGTATGCCACGACGGCGACGATGATGACGATGAGGGCCGCCATCAGCAGGATATCGCCTCGCGGCACGAGGAGGATGTTCCCGAAGAGGTAGGAGAAGAGGTCGGGGGCGAACCCCGGCGTCAGGTAGACAAAGAGAATTCCGAGCGCCATCCCGGCCGCCCAGACCGCGCCGATGAGCGTATCCATCTGCTGCTTTACCCGGAGCTGGAGCGCGCCCATCCCGAGCGCCACGGCAACGGTGAACCCGGTGGCGCCGAGAAGCGGGTCTATCCCGAGAAAGTAGCCGAGACCTATCCCGCCGAAAGCCGCGTGGGAGATGCCGCCGCTGACCGAAACCATCCGCCGCACCACGACGTAGGTGCCGATGATCCCGCAGGCGACGCTCGCGAGCGCCCCGGCGACGAGCGCGTTCCTGAAGAACTCGAAGTCGAGAACCTCGAACATACTACTCCTCCTCTGAGTGTTCCGAGAAGACCCGGTGCGGGACGCCGTGGGCGATCAGGTCCACCGGGCAGCGGTATGTGGCCTCGAGCATATCCGCCGTGATCTCCTTTGTATCGTGTGTATAGAGGCGCCGGTTCAGGCAGGCGACTCTGGTCACGTGCTCCGGGATCACCCCGATGTCGTGGGTCACGAGGACGATCGCCATCCTGGCGCGGAGCCGGTCCAGAGTCCCGTAAAACTGCGCCTCCGTCGGGGCGTCGACGTAGACCGTCGGCTCGTCGAGGAGGAGCACCTTCGGGTCGCCGACGAGCGCCCGGGCGATGATCGCCCGCTGTTGCTCCCCGCCCGAGAGGTCCCGTATCTGCCGGTCCGCAAGATGGGCGATCTGCATCGTCTTAAGCGCCTCCTCGGCCCGGGCGCGGTCTACGGCATCGTAGCGCCGGGGTCTGCGGGAGATGTGGCCGAGGCGGCCGGAGAGGACCATCTCCCGCACGGTGATGGGATACTCGAAGTCGAACGTCCGGAGCTGAGGGACGTAGCCGAGGTTCTTTCGCATCGCCGCTTCCGTGCTGCCGAGTATCCGGACCTCCCCGCGGCAGGGAGGGAGGAGGCCGAGGATCACCCGGAGGAGCGTCGTCTTCCCGCCGCCGTTCGGCCCGATGATCGCGTAAAAATCGTCCGGATCTATGGTGAGGCTCACTCCTTCGAGCACGGTCTGACCGCCCAGCCTGACCCAGACGTCGTCGACCTCGATCACGGGGTTTTTCATGGACTGCTGTTCCCAACGAACTTCGCGGTCATTCTCCGCATGCTCTCCAGATAGTCTTTCTCAAGCAGGTCTACCGGCACCACGGTGCCGCCGATCTCGTTTGCAATCACCTCAGCGCTCCGCGATGAGTGACTCGGCACCACGAATATCGTCTTGATATGCTCCTCCCTCGCCTGAGTGACAAGTTCCGCTATCCTCTGCGGCGAGGGCTCCTTCCCCTCGCTCTCGATCGCGATCTCGGTAAGGCCGTAGTCCCGGGCGAAGTAGGCCCACGCCGAGTGATAGACCATAATCTTCGTCACCCCTGATCCGGCAAGCGTATCGGCGATCTCCGCGTCAAGGGCGTCGAGTTCTGCAAGGTAAGCGTCGGCGTTCCGGCGGTAGTCGTCGGCGTGCTCCGGGTCGACCTCCGTGAGCCCCTCACGGATGTTCTCGACCATAATCTTTGCGTTCCGTGGAGAGACCCATACGTGGGGGTCGGCCCCGCCGTGATGGTGGTGCTCCTCCTCTACCTCACCATGTTCCTCTTCTTCGTGTTCCTCTTCCTCATGGTGGTGCTCCTCTGTAGTTGCGATCATATCGATGCCGCGCGAGCAGTTGACGACCAGCATATCGGGATTCTGGGCGGCGATCTTATCCTTCCAGGCGAGCTCGAACTCTACCCCCGATCCCACCGCGGCATACATATCCGCCTTTGCGACATCGGCAAGGACTCCCGGCGGCGGTTCGTAGGTGTGTGGGTCGGCCCCCGGCGGCACCAGCAGGACCACCCGGACGTGGTCGCCTCCCACCCGCTCCACGAACTCCTGTTCGGGGAGTATGGTGACCGCGACGACGACCTGCCCATCCTGCTGCCGGTCGGTTTCGGTACACCCTGCCATGGCTGCCGTCATCAGGAGAATTCCGAAAACGGCTGCAACGAGCGAAAAAGAAATGATTTTGCTTTTATCCTGTGGCTTCATGATTATCCACCCAAAATTTGGTGTGAATCTAAATATTCTCCCTTCCCCGGTAAAAATATTTTGCCGTTACGTCTCGTGATCGCCAGAGGGGCAGCAGCAGCAACAGTCATGCTCGATCTCCCCGCAGACACTCATCATCGGGTGTCCGAGCGACGCACATATCCTGTCGGTCAGACTCTTTGAGACGCACGGCTCGATCTTTTTCGCCTCCTTGCAGGCCTCGTCTGGCTCAAGGCCGTAGTGGCTGAGCACCAGGGCGACGATCCGATGACGCCGAACCAGGAACCTGGCGTAGGCAGTGCCGGTCGGGGTGAGTCGCACCCCGTGGTAGGGTGTATGTTCTATGTATCCTGCTTTTGCAATCTCTGCGAGGGTCTTTGTCGCCGTCGAAGGCGCGACCGAGAAGTTGGCGGCAATCTCGGTTGTCTTCACGACATCGCCCTGCATGTGGATGTACTTGAGGTATTCAGCCTTCCGCGAGGAGAGCTCGTACCCGGTGATCCCCTGCATGGCAGAATGGTATGCCTCTCCCGGAAGAAAAATTTTCTGTAGGGCTAAATTTTCTCTCCGTCATCGGGCGGGACCACCTCGCCGATGACATAGTGCCGCCGGTTTTCCCGGACCACCGCCCTCCCGGAGAACCCGAACGGCAGATCCTCCTCGACGACGACGTTGAGGTAGCAGGGGTTGCGGCAGACGGTCGACCCGGGTGCGTTCTTCTCGGTCGCAACGACCGGCGTCTCCCTCCCGATCCAGCGCTCGTTGTAGCGGTCGTAGATCCGGTTCGCCTCGCGAAGGAGCGCCCGTGAGCGGTCTTTGCGTATCCGCTCGGGGATGTCTTTTAAGGCGGCGGCGGGCGTGCCGGGTCTCCTGGAGTAGCGGGTGATGTTCACCTTCACAAACGCCGCTCTTTTCAGGAGATCGAGGGTCTGTCGGAACTCATCGTCTGTTTCACCGGGAAACCCGGTGATGAAGTCGGAAGAGATCATCATCTCCGGGTAGCGCTCCCTGAACGCGTCGACGATCCGGAGGACATCGGCCGCAGAGTAACCGCGCTGCATCCGTTCGAGAACGGAATCCGACCCCGATTGGACAGGGAGGTGCAGAAACCGAAAGACTTTATCGCTCCCGTAGACATCGAGGAGCGGCTCGAGGACCCGCATCACCGATGCCGGGTGCATCATCCCCGGCCGGACGGCGAACCGTCCGGGGACTTCTCCGATCGCCCGCAGAAGGTCGGGGAGCGACTCGCCCCGGTCGAGCCCCCAGGCGGCCACGTCCTGACCGGTCAACTGGATCTCGTAGGCCCCCGACGCGGCAAGACGGCGGACGGCATCGAGAACGTCTTCAGGCGGCGTGCTCACGAGTTCTCCCCGTGCGTACCGGGTGATGCAGTAACTGCACCGGCCGACGCACCCGCTCGCCACCTGCACCACGCCGACCGCTCCTGCACCCGGGGTACCGCAGTTGCCGCACCGCTCGTGGATCTCGTCCGGGAGGATGACGTGCGGCATACAGACCGAACGGATCTTTTCCATCTGGACAAGCGGCATGCACCCGGTCACGTAGAGGTCGCGGTCGGAGAAGGCCGCCAGACGCCGGAGCATCTTCCGTTCGGTCGCGCCGATCACCGTGCAGGTGTTGATGATCACGGCGTCCGCCTCGTCCGGTCCGGTCGGTGTGCAACCGAGACGCTCCAGCACCGCCTCCAATCGTCGGGTGTCGGCATGGTTGTAGGTGCAGCCGTAACTTTCAATGTAAACTCGTTTTCCTCGCAGGTCTTCCAGGCTCATGGTGATGACTCCCCGCGCGCAAAGTCGGTAACCGGCTCGCTCTTCTGACGGCTGAATTCCCTATCAGCAGGAATTCTCCGGCCGATTTCATGCGAGAGCGCAACGCTTAACCGCTGGTGTTACAACTTCTTTACCTGATGATTAAAATAGGGTTGCTGGGATGCGGCAACGTCGGCCATGTCATCGCCACGCACGCGGAGAACATCCGGGTTGTCGCCGTCTTCGATATCATCCCCGGGCGAGCCGAAGAACTCGCGGCGCTCTGTCACGCCCGGCCATATACGGACTTTGACGCCTTCATGCGGGAAGATTTTTCTATCGTCGTGGAGGCCGCTTCAGTCGGTGCCGTCAGGTCCTACGCGGAGACGGTCCTTCGATCCGGAAGGGATATCATCGTCCTCTCCGCGGGAGCTCTCGCAGACGAGGAATACCGCGAGCGTCTCATCGAGGCTGCCCGGGAAGCGGGAAAGACGATCCGTATCCCGAGCGGTGCCGTCGTCGGGCTCGACAACATCAAGATCGGCCAGGTCTCGCCGCCGAAGACACTCCTCCTGCGGACGACCAAACCTCCCGCATCACTCGGGATGACCGCCGACACCCCGACGGAGATATTTAAGGGGCTGGCGCACGATTGTATCAAGCAATTCCCGAAAAACATCAACGTTGCGGTGGCGCTGGGGCTCGCAGCCGGCAGGGACGCCGACGTGGAGCTCTGGGTCGATCCTGCGGCGGAGAGAAACGTCCATGAGATATTCGTCGAGGGCGACTTCGGAGACATCTACGTGCGGGTCAGGAACGTCCCGAGCCCTGATAACCCGGCGACAAGTTATATGGCGGCCCTCTCCATCCTGACGCTCTTAAAGAACCTTGAGAACCCTCTGGTGGTGGGAACGTAACAATGGAGGAGGAGATTCGTGCGCTTAAAATCAGGAAGAACGCAATCGTCATGGCGCATAACTACCAGCCGATGGCGATCCAGGCGCTTGCAGATGTGGTGGGCGACAGTCTCGAACTTGCGGTGAAGGCGAAGGAGGCCGAGGCGGATCTGATTGTCACCTGCGGGGTCCGGTTTATGGCCGAGACGGCAAAGATCCTCAACCCGGAACGGAAGGTAATCATGCCGGTAAAGGATGCGGGTTGTCCCCTGGCCGACTTTTTGACCCCGGACCTGATCCGGGAGGCGCGGCGGCGCTACCCGGACGCAGCCGTTGTGGTCTACGTCAACAGCACCGCGGAGAGTAAGGCGCTCGCGGATATAACCTGCACCTCCGCGAACGCGGTTCGGGTCGTGCGGTCGCTTCCGAACGACACCATCCTCTTTGGGCCGGACGCAAACCTTGCCGCATACGTCCGGCGGGAGGTCCCCGAGAAGACGATCATCCCGGTGCCGCCCGGCGGTCACTGCTACGTCCATACCGGGTTCACCCTCACCGATCTCGAAACGGCGCGAAAGATGGGCGGCCTGGTCGTCTGCCACCCCGAATGCCCGCCGGAGGTCCAGGAGCGGGCCGACCAGATCGTCTCCACGGGGGGCATGGTGCGAAACGCAGCCGGCGCAGACGAGCCCTGGTCGGTCTTCACCGAGCGGGAGATGGCCGCCCGCCTCCGGGCGCTCTATCCCGGACGGGTCTTTTACGAGAAACCGGAGGCCGTCTGTGCGGATATGAAGAAGACATCCCCCGCCGATCTCCTCCTCGCGCTCGAGCGCGAGGAGGAGGAGGTCGTCCTCCCCCCCGGGGTCATGGGCCGGGCACGGCGGGCTATCGAGCGGATGATCGCCGTCGGGGCGTGAGTGCATGATCCCGGTTGAGGAACTGCTCCGGTTCGTCCGGGAGGATGCACCGTGGGGCGACGTCACCTCGGAAGCGGTCGTCCCCGATGTCGTCTGCCGTGCGGTGATCCGGGCGAAAAACTCCGGCATCGTCGCGGGCCTCGCGGAGGCGCTGGTGCTTTTCGAGCACTACGGCGTCACGGTTCGTGTGCGTATCCCCGACGGCCGTGCGGTCGCTCCGGGCGCGACCCTGCTCGAACTCGACGGCTCCGCACGGGCGATCCTCCTTGTGGAGCGGACGGCGCTCAACATCATCGGGCGCATGAGCGGGATTGCAACCCGAACCCGGGAGGCGGTCGATGCGGTCCGCACGGTCTCGCCGTGCGTGCGGGTTGCCGCGACACGGAAGACGGCCCCGGGACTGCGGATGCTGGACAAGAAAGCAGTGGTCCTCGGCGGGGGCGACCCGCACCGCTACTCTCTCTCGGATATGATCCTCATCAAGGACAATCACCTCGCGCTGGTGCCGCTCCCGGAAGCGGTTCGGAGGGCGAAACAGCAGAGCCTCTACCGGACGGTAGAGGTGGAGGCGGAGACGGTGGAAGACGCCGTCACGGCTGCAGAGGCCGGGGCTGATATTGTTCTGCTCGACAACATGACGCCGGATACCGTTCGCGAGACGGTCCGGGCGCTCACCGGACGGGGCCTCCGGGAGCGGGTGACTCTGGAAGTCTCCGGAGGAGTCGCCGTCGATGACCTTGCCGGGTATGCCGCAACCGGGATCGATATCATCAGCATGGGTGCGCTCACCCACACGGTCAGAAACTTCGACGTGAGTCTGGATATCCTGACGGGTGCGGGAACGGTCCGGATCCCGTGACCGGCGCCGTGCGCCCTCCGGTAAAGTCGCGGTTCTGGAGATACTCCCTGACCGCCCGCGATCCCGCCCAACCGGCGTCAAGTTGCCTGACGATGGCATCGATCTTCTGGACCTGCTGCCGGATCACTTCCGAATATTCGTTCTCGCTCAGGTCGGCCGTCGCCATGAGCAGCTGGAGGGGATGGCGGATCCGGTCGGCAAGCGTCGCGAATTGTTCGATGTTCGCTTCAATCTGGCTGATGGCCATTCTTGTCGCTTCGCCGGGGAGTGTCTCCTCCCCCAGGGCGACTTCCCGCCATATCCCGTCCTGCCGGATGGCGGCGGCCCGGTGCGTGGAGGCAACCTCCAGCAGTTCGCGTGCCCCGCAGGCGCTGAGCGGATAGGCGCAGATAGCGGCGATCCGGCTGTTCCCGATAACCTGATTCACTACCGTCTCATACTCCATGAACATATCCCATTCCGCTCCCGTCAGCCAGGATATGTTGCCGGTGAGGAAGAGACCCTCGTAGCCCCTCTTCTGCGCCTCGATTCCTTTCTGGATGCAGTTGTTCAGTGCCGCGGAGCATGAGAAACGGCCGTCCTGGAGATACCAGTCGCGTGCGTCAAGGATCTGGATCTCCCCCCGCTTCAGGCGTCGATCCAGGTCTTTGACGCTCCTTGCGAGCACCTTTTGCGCAGCATCAGCCTGCAGGGGTCTTGCGGTGAGCCATACGCAGCAGGCATCCCGCTCGAACCCTGACTGAAGATAGGGCACCAGGGTATCGATGAGGTCCCGCCGGTGCTGGTAGATGAGGCAGGCGTGCGTGCCCCAGGGCGGGCTGAAGAGGGCTGCCGGTCCGGCCGTAAGGTAATCCGGTTCTGTCAACGCGGGCACCATTCCCATGAAACCCCGGGACCCGTTTCCGGGTCTGTGCAGGTCCGCACATCATCTCCGGGGGATCTGCGATAGGACGTGAAACGTTGGGATACAAGAGGCTTCTGATCTTTTGCGGTACCGGATCTCATCCGGCCGGCATCTACCGGCGCAGGATATCGCTTCCGTCGGATGATTGTCCTGTGAGGAACGAGGTGGAAGTCAGAATACGCCCGGTGCGTCCTCCATCGTGAGCTCGTCGAGGAACGGCATCACCCCTTTGATGTACGGCACGGGTTTCCCCTCCCGTAGTATGAGTTCCCCGTAGGCGACGATCTCCACGATCAGCGGGAGTTCGTCCAGGCGCCGGGAGAAGAGAGGGTCCGACTCGGTAGCGAACCGGAGAAACTCCTCCAGCCTGATGAACGGACGCTCGAGGTCCGGGACGTCGCTGTACTCCTGCAGGTCTTCCCGGAGCGTGGAGGATCTGGCCAGGTCTTCCTCAAAGTAGAGAAAAACCTGGAATTTGTGGCGTTTTCCCATCGTATCGAGTTCCTGGATGTCGATCTTTGCCCCCGGGGCGATGCCGAGATGCTCCAGGTCCGGCGGGAATATCGTGCCTTCCGGTGTACCGGTCGGGCTCTTCATGATTATGGTGAAGGCGGCGAAAGTAGAAAAATGCACCTCCTCAAAGCAGCACCTGCCCCGCGGGGGCAAAACCTTATACTCCGGGGGCTCAAGACGGGGTGAGGTGGCCTATGGCAGGGAGGGGTTCGCCGGTACCGGGAGGAGGGGTTGCAGGCCCCGGAAGGGAGACGAAACTCCACAGGTTCCTTTCGATGCTGGAATCCGGGAATCTGAACGAGCGGTGGCGGGCTGCGGATGCGCTCGGGGAGATGGGCGACCGCCGTGCGGTGCAACCGCTGATCCGGGCGCTGGATGACGAGTTCGTCGAAGTCCGGTGGAAGGCCGCGAGAGCGCTCGGGACCCTTGACGGACGTGAACCTGTCCTTCCGCTGATACGGAGCCTGGAGGACGGGAGTTCCTGGGTCAGGACCGGCGCCGCATGGGCGCTCGGGAACATCGGCGATCCCCGGGCCGTCGAGCCGCTGATTCGGCTGCTCGACGACGCAAAACCCCGGGTCCGGAGGATGGCGGCATGGGCGCTCGGCCGGATCGGGAACCCACGGGCCCGGGAGCCGCTCGTGCGCCTCCTCGGCGATGCCGACCGCGACGTCAGGCTTGCTACCCGGCAGGCGCTCGACGAGATCGGGACCGAACGGGAGATCCCGAGCGTCTGATGTGGTGTCCCCCTCTACTCGACGTTGATGCCCTGCTTCCTCTGTGCGGGATCGGGAAGGTCGCGGCGGGGGAGTTTCCTCAAGTCTCACGGGGTTGAGGTGCTCGACCTGGACCTCGATGTCTGTAAGACGATTGATTGCACGCGTTCATCGAGGCGCATCCCGACCTCTGGTATGAGGGTATCGGGGCGTTGTGAGGGGTGGCTGTCACCGGCTGAAGAGGCGTTTCTTCGCCACGCCGTCGTCGCTTCCGCACCCGGGGTCTTCCGTGCCCCTGCGGTTGTATCTCTCGTTGACGGGTGCAGTCAGTTCTCTTCGCGGGCTCGGAGCGCCTTCCGGCATGCCGGGCAGAGCGTCTTCTTCTTCCGGTCCAGTTCGTCCAGCGTCCGCGGTTGGAACATGACGCATTCGGGGTTGCTGCAGTGCCCGAGCCCGAGGAGGTGCCCGAGTTCGTGCGCCCCCTCTTTCGCGGTCCGGTCGATAAGGTCGGCATCGTCCGGCGTCCGGCCGTAGTATTCGTTTCCGAGGCGAGCGGTCGAGACGACGGCGACGTCGCACGTCGGTCTTGCGAGGCCGAAGACGAAGTCGCATCCGTCGACGTAGAGGTCCCGGGAGGTGACGAGCAGCAGGGGGCCGGAGATTGGATATCGACGGGTAAAGGTGTCCTGCAGGCGGTCCAGGATACTCTGTGCATCGTGCTGGTTGCGGCATCTGTCGTAGCCTTCGATGAGGAACGGATAATCGATGAGTTCAGGTTCCCTTTCGAGGATCCTCGCGATCATCCGGATGACCGGAAGTTCGATACCTTCCGGTGCCTGCCGGTCCCAAAGAATATTGACGCCCATTACCTAATCTCTGGGTAATGTGTCACTATAAACGTATTGAACGAAGCATCGGGGAGTACATCGCCGGTCGTTACCGGCGGGTTGTGGAAGTAGGCATCGGTAACAACCCCGAAGCCGCGCGGATGATCGCGGCCGCCGGCGCTCTTATGCGCTGCACCGATATCAGGCCCGGCATTCGGCACGCCGGGCTCACCGTGGTGGCCGACGATATCTTTGAGCCCGAGATCGGGCTTTATGCGGGTGCGGACCTGATCTATGCCGTGCGTCCCGGTGTGGAGATGGTCCCGCCGCTGATTGCGCTTGCCGGCCGGGTCAACAGCGACCTCCTCATCTACCACCTGGGGTGTGAGATATACGGGGACGGCGGCGAACTTGTGGATTGCGGCCCTGTTCTTCTCCACTGCTATCACCGCCGCCTGCCTTAAAAGAGCGTCGCCTGGCCCGGGGGGAGGTCCTGCTGCACATCCCCGGAATCATCGCCGGGCGGGTCGTTATCCCGGGTCTTTCTGCCCTTTCCGGAAGGTTTCTCTTTGCCCGATATTTTCTTCTCCTTTGCCTTCTCCTCCTTTGCCACGTCTTTGACCACCTTCGTGGCCATGGCCCTGTCGTGTATGAGGAGAGCGAGTTCGTCGGCATCCAGCTGGAACTCGCGGACGTAGGTTGCGGGGTCCTGCTCGACGATGATGCTGATCGCGGTGAAGAAATCTTCACGCAGTGCGTCCTCCGGGATATGCGTCATCCCGCTGAGTTTTCGGGCGAGGCCCCCCCTGACCGCCTTCTGTTTCTTTGACGTTCCCATCTTCTGCCAGCGCGCCGGCGGCAGGATGCGGCCGTGGACGCCGTGCGCGCCGGCGGCGTCGGCGACGCCGATGAGCATGATTGCGCTCGCGTAGCGCCAGAGGGTGTAATACTGCCGCCGGTAGGTTCGGCCGATAAACTCGTCCGCTCTTGATAAGCAGGCGTAGCCCTTCGCCCGGGAGGCGGAATCGGGCATGTGGTCGATGCTCCCTTCGAGCCATTGCTCGACGGCATCGGGGGTATCCTCGACCTGCACCGCCATGCGGAGCAGGTCGGCGTCCCGGAGCCCCTTGTACGCTCCTCCGACGAGCTCGAAGATGGTGGACCGCTCGTCCTTTGCCGAGGTGTGGAGGTCTTCTGCCGTGAGGTGCTCCTTCCCGATCGCCGCGGCGTAGAGCATGTTCACCGCGGCACGCATATCTCCGCCGGCACGGTTCGCGATCTCGTCGAGTGCGACAGGATCGCATGCCATGCGCTCTGCCGCGCAGATCTGGCGGAGGCGGGGGACGATCGAGCGGGCCTGGAGCGCCCGGAACTGCACCGGTTCCGTGGCCGCTTTGAGGTCCCGTGAGAGGGCATAGTAATCGTTTGCGATCAGGATGATCGGTTGTCTGGCCGCCGCGATGATCTCCACAATCGCCTTCGCCCCGCCCCGGTCCGCCTGTCCGTGCAGGTTGTCGGCCTCGTCGAGCAGGATCAGTTTACGGGTCGCGCCGGAGAGGCTGGCCGTGGTGGAACCCGCTCCCGCCACCCGTTCGAGGGCTGATTTGGTCCGCTGGTCGGAGGCGTTCAACTCCACCACCTCCCAGTTCATATCGTTTGCAAGGGCATGGGCGCTTGATGTCTTGCCGATACCGGGTTTCCCGTACAGGACGAGCGGCTTCTTCTGCCGCGACCAGTCCCGCGCCCACTCATACATCTGCCTGACGGCGCCGGAGTTCCCCACAACGTCCTGGAGACGCTGTGGCCTGTACTTTTCCACCCAGTCCATAGCGATCTATTCGTCGCGGCGCATCAAAAATACAACCCCGGTGCGGCAGACATCCGGTGTTCCCGTACAGGGAGAGCAACGCTTGCCCCGGCGGATGTCATCCGGGCTCCTTTTCCCGGGGGGAACCGACCGGATGCGCATCGCCGGGAGCGGCTCTTTGAACAGAGTGCATAATATCGGTGAATCAAATACATTATCTCTGATGAGGCAGAATACCATAAAGAAACGTGGAGTGCTGGTGTTCTTGTGGTGAAGGATTGCTCCACCGATACGGTAGCACAGGCCGTCAGGGAATACGAGGGCGTTACCCGGAAGCGGGTGATCGGGGATATGGTCCGCTTGCTCCGGATGGAGAGCCCCGACGTTGTCGCCTCGTTCGGTGAGGATGCCGCGGTTATCCGGCATAATGCAGAGGATGCATTGCTGCTTGCGGCAGACGGCATCTGGAGCAGGTTGATGGAGGCCGATCCGTTCTGGGCGGGGTACTGCGCTGTGCTCGTGAACGTCCACGATATCGCCGCCATGGGTGGACGGCCCATTGCGATGGTCGATATTCTCTCCGTTACGAACGACCTGATCCGCGATGAGGTGACCCGGGGCATGGTCGCTGCGTCCAGGCAGTTCGGCGTCCCGATTGTGGGTGGGCACCTGCACCCGGAAACGCCGTACAGCGTTGTGGATGTGGCCATTCTCGGGACGGCTAGGATGGATCAACTCATCTTCTCGGATACGGCAGAGGAGGGCGACGTGGTGGTCGCGGCGATAGACCTCGCCGGGCGGGTGCACCCGTCCTGCAGCTTCAACTGGGATTCGGTCACGATGAAGTCGGCAGAGGTGGTGCGGGCTCAGATCCGGGTGATGGAGGACCTCGGGAAGGAGCACCTCGTGACGGCCGGAAAAGACATCAGCAACCCGGGCGTCATCGGGACCCTGGGGATGCTCCTTGAAGTGAGCGAGAAAGGTGCGGTGATCGACCTTGAAGCGATTCCAAGACCGGACCTCTCTGCAATAGGTCTCCCCTTCGAGCACTGGGTGCGCATGTATCCCGGTATGGGATTCATCCTGACCGCAAAGGAGGAGAACGTGAAGGAGGTCTGCCGCCGCTTTAGCGATACCGGCATCGCTGCTGCTCCTATCGGTACGGTTGACGGGAGCCGGATACTGACCGTCAGGTACCTGGGTCGGGAGACGCAGGTCTTTGACCTGGACCATAACGGCATCATGCGGATCTTCACCGAAGGCGGGATATGCCGGTAACGATCGGGCTTGGTGCCGCATCCCCCGGGGAGAGCGTCTTCTCGACCGTCCGGGCGGTCGGCGGGGCGGTCGATCTCGTTCTGTTTTCCTATCCTGGAACTGCCGATTCGTTTGGAGGTGCCGTGGAGGTCGTCGAGGCAAAAGAGCCGGAGACGGCCCTCATCGAGGCTCTTGCCGACGGCCGGATCGATGCCGCCGTCAGGGGCACCCTGCCCGCATCCTCCACGCTCGCGGCCCTCAAACGGGCCGCGGGCGTCGATCACCTCGAGCGGATTGCCCTTCTTGAGACCGCCGACGGACATCTCTTCCTCCTCGCCCCCGTGGGGGTCGATGAGGGCTGGACGGTCATGGAAAAGATCCGGTTCGTTGAGCGCGGCCGGGAGATCGCCCGGCGTTTCGGCCTCTCCGGGGGGGTGGCGGTCCTCTCGGGCGGACGGCTCGGCGATCTCGGGCGGCACCCGGTCGTGGACCGGACGATGGCTGATGCCGAACTCGTTGCCCGTCTGACCGGTGCGGAGCACACCGAGATTCTAATTGAGGAGGCGGCGCGGCGGTATGGGGTGGTCGTCGCTCCCGACGGGGTCTCCGGGAACCTGATCTTCCGCACGCTCACGTTCCTTGGGGCCGGTGTCGGACATGGGGCTCCGGTGGTAAATATCGATAAAATTTTTGTGGATACGTCGCGCGCCTCAGTAAATTATACCAATGCAGTAATGCTCGCAAAATCTCTTGCGGAAACTCCTGTCTCTTAAATTTTCGCTCTTTTAACAAAAATACCCCCGATATGGAGGTATTCCAATCGCCATAATTTACTGCCGGGTATCCGGATGCTCAGCCCGGATGTACCCTCGATGGGGGAGAGGGACGTAAATTTTGGAGATAATCCCGAAATGTTTAAATATTAACTCATACACTTCTTTTTAGAGGTGAGATTAGATTATGGCAGATCTACCTATTGCTGCGGTCGTACGTATCGCAAAGAAGAATGGTGCTGAGAGAGTGGGCAGCGATGCCGCTGCTGCACTGGTAACGAAGGCTGAGGCGTATATCGCCGAGCTGACCAAGGAAGCCAACAGGCTTGCCCAGCACGCAGGACGCAAGACGATCAAGGCAGAAGACGTCGAGCTCGCGGTTAAGTCCGCGTAACTCGGTCTCTCTTTCTCTTTACCCGGGGCTTTCCAGGCCCCTTTCTCTGATTGTTCCGGTAGCGGAAGGCGTCCCGGAAAACCCGGTTTGAGGGTCTTTTCGACGGCTGCCCGGGGGGAGTGTTAACGTCCGAACCGGTGCTTCACAGCCTCCGGATAGCGCCCGGTTGTTGTGGGGGTGCGGCAGCATGCCGCTGAGAGGGGTTTTACCAGAGTCCAGAGACCCTCTGCCGAGAGCCGTTGGGGCCCATCCAGGGGATGCCCACAGCGCCACCGGGTAAAATTCTAAAAAAAAAGCAGATGTGGAAGCGAGGTCGATTACTCCTCGGCTTCTTTCGTCTCTTCTTCCGTCCCGGGGACTTCCGGCGCCGCTTCAGGCTTTGCCGGGCGCGGGAACGTCTCCTTCATAACAACGTTCTCGATTTCGGGGTTGTATTCGAATATCTCGCGGATGAGGGTGCCCCGCCAGACCAGCCAGCGCCGGTCGTACATGATTGCGGGAGGAAGCGCCAGTTCGGCCACGCCGTCGGCGATACTGATCTTGATGTCGGTTCGGCCCGAGAAGAGTTTGATGAGACCCGCGATCTGTTCGACCGGGTCATCGACCTTCTCGAGGATTGCATAGGAGTAGTGCAGGGTTTTTCCCGCAAGCGGGTGATTGAAGTCGACGACCGCGCGCCTCCCGATGACGTCGACGACGATGCCCTCGCGGCCTTCAACCTCGACCCGTATTCCTCGCTTGGGTTTCTCGCGGAACTGCGTGGCCGGCACGGATCGCACCTGCTCTTCCTCGTGCGCCCCGAACGCTTTCTCAGGCGGGACGTCAACCTCTCCTTCGGCGCCGACCTCTTTCCCGATCAACTCGTCTTCAAGGCCGACGATGACGTGGTGGCTCCCCAGGCGGACGGTGACGGGACCGTACTCCGCCTGCGGGTTGTAGATCCCCTCTTCCTTTGCGATCTCTTCATCGGTAGTATCGAAGATATTCTCACCGACGCGGCCGGTGTACCTGAGCCTGACAAAGTCTCCTTCCTTAAGTGCCATTTCATTCACCTTTGGTAAGCGGATGCGTTACGGTTCCGGTACGGGAGGCGTCCCGATCCGTCGCATACCGCGCGTCTCGTTGTTCCTTTTCATTTGGATGGAATGGTATTTACTGTTTGCCGCCGCATTCCGGCGGCCCGGCACCCCGCCCAAACGTTGAAGTCCCCTTCAAGAGTAAAGTGTCCGACGGCAGGATCATGGATGAGACGCAGCAGGGGGCAGGGGATGTCTCGTATGCCCCTTCTCCCCCGGAAGAATTTTGCGGTAGACGGGAGGAACGCGAGCGGCTCCTGTCCATTCTCGCGCGGGCAGGAGCGCATGGGCAGGCGGTGATGATCTCCGGGCCGCCCGGGATCGGGAAGAGCTCGCTCTTAACCTGGCTCGCATACGAAGTGCAGGACCGCCCCGGAGGGCTGCAGTCGCCCGTCCTCAGGGGTGAGGTCTTCGACCTCCCGGGAATGATCTTCTTCGCGATTCGTGAACTGCAAAACGACCTGCGGAGGCATGTCGTATCGGCCCGGTTCGGGGATCTCTTCGGGGGCGAAGGCATAAGGGAGGCGATCCGGTATGCCGACGATGTCTTCGAGAAGTATGCCGCCCCGGTGGAACCGGTCGGCCTGCTCCCGAAGACCGGCGAAGAGATCATCGGCATCTACGCCCGGTCGCCCAGGGTCGGGTACGACCGGGTGCGCGGGGCGTTTATGGATTTGCTCCGGGAACTCGGGGAGTTGACGGCCGGGACCGGCCATATCGCGTCGGTCCTGCTGGACGACGTTCATCTTGCTTCAAGCCTTGACAGACGTCTCCTCAGGGATATCCTGCACGACCTCCCGCCCGGCATCTTTCTTGCCTTCACCTGCGGGGCCGGAGGCGCGGCCGGTCCCGGTTGCGCACCGGTGCAGGAGGAAGAGATCCGGGACCTCGGTGTCCCGGAAGTGGCCCTCTCCGGGATGCGGGGGCACGAGATCCGGGAGATGGCAAAAAGGCGTTTTGACCTCTCCCTCGGCGACGAGGCTGTCGGCCTCCTCGCCGGGACTGCAAGCAGTCCGTTCAGCCTCATGGCCTGCTTCAACGCCCTGCGCCGCCGGGGTCTCCCTCCCTCAACGACGAACGTCAGGGGCGTGCTCGCCGGGGCAGGGGACCCGGCGACGCTGGTTTTTGCCCTGCTCCCCGGGTCCGGGAGGGAGTGGGTGGAAGAACTCTCCGTCTTAAACCCCCCGTTCCCGGTACCGGTCATGGCCTGCATGCTCGGTCTCCCGAAAGCAAGCGTAACGGACCGGGCAGGGAAGAGCGGCATACTCCGGAGGCTTCCCGGCGGAGAGTACGCCTTTGCGCACCCTCTCCTGCAGGAGCACTGCAGGCGCACTCTCCCTTCCGGTGCAAAGGTAGCCCTCAATGCCCGTGCCGCCGACTGCTTCGAACGCTCCATGCCCCGTCTCCCCGACAGGCTGTACGTTCTCCTCTCGCTTGCCTGCCATCTGTTTTATGCGCGGGAGTATGAGAAGGCGGCGGACCTGAATAGGGAACTCGGGCTCCGGTTCTACCACCGCGGGGATTACGCGACGGCTCTGGTGCTGACAAAACGGACGATCACCTCCGCAGAGCATCTCGGGGATGAGGCCCTCCTCGCCGCAGCACAGGAGCAGAGAGACCTGATCCGGCAGAAAATCCCGGCACGGACCGGGCCGTGCGGTGAAGGTTTATCGTCGTTCCGAAGAGACGATTGACGACTGGTATGATTGAGGTAGAAGCAAAGTTTGCGGTCCCCGACATCTCCCGTGTCAGGGACCGGCTGAGCCTGCAAGGGGTGCGGATGGCCGGGAGACAGCAGGAGCGCGACGTCTACTACAATGCCCCCCATCGTGATTTCGGGGAGACCGACGAGGCGTTGCGTGTCAGGTACGACGATACCGGGGTTACCGTGACCTACAAAGGGCCGAAAGTCCTGGTCGGGAGCGCGAAGGCCCGTGAGGAGTTCAACCTCGCGGTAGCCTCGGGGGAGACCTTCGAAACGATCCTCTCGCGTCTTGGTTTTCGGCATGCCGCCACGGTCTTGAAGGTGCGGGAGTTCTACGAGATGGACGATGTGACGGTGACGCTCGACGACGTTGCATCCCTCGGGACGTTCATCGAGATCGAGATCCTGACAGAAGGGAATAACGAAGAAGCTGCCGACCGGATCGGGGTGATTGCAAAAGAATTAGGTGTAGATGGTCCACCGATCTACACCTCGTATCTGGAGATGCTGTTATCTAAACGGCAATAAGATCTATCTGAATATCTTTTGGCTCTTTTCCAAAGTGGATGAGAGCACCGTAGCCGTCTGAGGCGGGTCCGGGGTTGACGACGGTGACGCCGTCGACCTCGGTGACGCCCCGCGCTTCGTGGATGTGGGCGCAGCAGACCAGGTCGAACCGGGTCATGTGCTTCCTGATGCTCTGGCTCCCGACGTGGTTCTCACCGACGCCATCCAGCACTCCATACGGCGGAGCGTGGCTGACCAGAACGTTGTGGACGTTTTTGTCCATGCGGTTGACGATCCGGGTGAGTTCTTCATCGATCTCTTCTTCCGTCAACTCAAACGGCGTGCCGAAGGGAGTCGCGTTCGAACCGCCGAGACCTGCGAGCGTGATCTTGCCAAGCGCGATCCATGAGTCGTGCAGGCAGACCGCATCGGAGTGCTCGAGCACGTCGACGATCTCGCGGGGGTCGCAGTTTCCGGGGATTGCAAAACACGGTACGTCAAAATTGGAGAGTACCGACTCTACAGGCTCAAGTGGACCGAAGTTGGTGATGTCGCCTGCAATGATGACTGCATCGTAGTCGTAGCCGGGAAAAGCATCAAGCTTTCCGTAGTTACCGTGCAGATCTGCTAGGAGTAGCACATCCGTCATGCACTATAGATGAGAAGTGTGTCTAAAAAACCTTATCTCATGATCCATCCAGGATCCGGTTATCCTGCCGCTGAGCGCCAGTTTGCCGAGAACTTTTTTCGTTTCCGGAAGGAGGCTGCGTGGCGGGTTGTTCTGGAGCGGGGTCCCGGGCAGCGGCATAAAGTAGTGGATATGCGCCGTTCCCGCCCGGGTGACCAGCTTCACGAGGTCGAGCGTTGCGCGCTGGTCGTCGTCGCTCTCAAACGGCAGCCCGAGGATGAAATCGACGACCGGAACGAGCCCGTTCTCCCGGCAGAGGTCGACGGCGCGGATGACATCGTCCACGGTATGCCCCCGATGCAGGCGGCGGAGCACCGCATCGCTCCCCGACTGGGCACCGAAGTGCAGGCGGGTGTTGGCGCACGTGTCGAGAATGAGGTTGATAGATTGCCGCGAAACGCACTCCGGGCGCACCTCGCCGGGAAAGGTGCCGAAATAGATCCTGCCGTTGAGGCTCCGGAGAAGCCGTTCCACCCGGTCCAGCCGAAGATGGATGCCGTCCGATCCGTAGGCGAATGCGTTTGGGGTGACGAACCGGATGTCCCGGTAGCGTGAGGAGTAGCGGGCGATCTCATCGACGGAGCGGTGGCGCATGCACCGCCCGAAGAGGCGGGGTGTCTGGCAGTATCCGCAGGAGAACGGGCATCCCCGGGTGATCTCGATGAACCCCGTGATCCGGGAGAAGGGCGGGTAGCCGTCGAGGAGGACGGTGTGGCGGGCAGGTATATAGCCGGCGGCGGTCGCGACGCCGGGCGGCGGCTCCTTCCCCTCTTCAAGGGCGGATAGGAGCGCCGGGAGCGTATACTCACCTTCTCCGACGACGACGTAATCGGCGTACTGCGCCGCCTCCCGGTAGCACGCAGAGGGGTGAGGCCCTCCTGCAATCGTTATGCAGTCCGCTCCCGCGATTTCGTCGCGATAAAGACGTTCGTTGATGGAGTTCAGGCTGTAGATGGTGACGTCCGGGCGCGGTCGGTCGGTAACTTCGATGTGGTAGCCGTGGACCTCGCACGCCGCGGAGAGTACGGCGAGCGTGTTGTTCGCCTGGGGTATGGCGCGCCAGTTGACGTTCATGGCATGGAGAAGTTCCTCATCCTGTTGCCCCGTCGGGAGATCGGGGCCGGCGGGAGAGCCCTCCTGTATTCGATCGATCCGTGGAACCGGGGCATAGTCGGCTCTCTTGGGCTCTGTATACCGTCTCTTCCAGGGAGAAGATTAATGTGACGTTGCCGACGAAATATGAGAAGGTACATGAAAATCACTGATTTCATGAAGATCTTTTCGAGCGAACGCCGAATTGAGGTTCTGGATGCACTCCTGCAGCAGGAGACCAAGGATACGATTAAACAGCACATTCCCTCCTCAACGTATGCCTTTACCGTCAATTATCTGAAGAAGGCGGGTTTTGTCAGGGAAGTCGACGGCGAGGTCTCGTTGACCGACAGGGGACACGCAAGCCTAATCATATTCCAGCGGTTCAAGGAGAGCATCGAAACCCTGCGCATGCTTTACGAAGCCTTCCCGGACCATGTCATTGCTTTCCCGGACGAGTTCGCTCTTCGTCTCTGCGAGATCCGCGATGCTCAGGTGATCACCTCGGAGCCGTTCGACATATTAAAACCGCACCGCGTCTTTACTGATTATCTGAAGAATACCCGGGAGATATACGGAGTATCCCCACTCCTTTTTCCTGATTACCCGGAATTCTTCAAGGGCCTGGCGGAGAGCGGCGATCCTATCTCTCTGGTGGTCACGCAGGAGGTTTACGATCTCATCTCGGCCTACCCGCTTGAGAATTACGGCAACCTTGAGGTATACCTCACTCTGGAAACGCCCAGGATCGCTGCCACTGTCACGGATACCTTTCTCTCCATCGGGTTCTTCTACAAATCGGGGAGTTATGACTTCACACGGGACCTCATTGCAACGTCTCCCGAAGCGATAAATTTTGGAATGGATCTGATCCGCCACTATAGAACCAGGTCCCGCAGAATCGTATAGCCTGAATAGAGAATCCACTCCCCGTCGACGAGTGCGTTCCTGAGCATCTCGAACTGGTTGCAGTAGGCAACGATGTAAAAAGCACTGTGAACCAGACTGATGAGCAGAACGTCGATGCCGGCAATACAGCCTGTGAAGTAGGCGCCAAAGACTACAATGTGGGCGGAAAGGCTGATGCCGAGCAGCAGGGTGGTGACCTGCGGCCGGGAGAGGAGCGTCGGGATCGTTATGATCCCCGCCATTTTATCCTTATCGACGTCGCGGACGTCGTAGATGACGGTGTTGACGAAACTTTTGCAGAAGAAGAAGAGGCAGATCAGCACGATCGGCAGGGTGACGGCGCCAAGGAAGATGAGGATGCCGAGCGACCAGGTGAGAGCGACAATGCAGTTTTTCATTCCGCTGCTTCCCTTTAACCGGTGACCCCCAATGCCCTTTGCATAGAGGTAAGCAACGAGGAACGGTATGAGGAGAGCGGGGTTCGGGTAGAGGACGAATGTGCCGATCATCGCGATGCCGGCCGTCACCAGAAGAGCCTTTCGGAACCGACTTCCCCGCTTCTCATCCTCTTTATTCTCCACGCCGCGGTCGAACGCATAGGCCGAGTATGCAATGAGCGCCGCGGCGGCAAACTCGGTGAGCGGTACATGTTCGCCGAGAAACCCGTATGCGAATTGCAGTTTGAGGGCTCCCGAGAGCGTAACTACAAGTATCGAGATGATAAGAGACTGTGCTTGCATAGTGTACACGATCCGGGATAGCAAAATATTACATTCTGACCGAAATTGTACAGTACTCTTGTAAACGCTCCGTACCGTTGTAATTTCTCAAAAGGGCGGTATTTCTTCGTTGAAAGGGTAAGAAACTCATATATACCGGATATTTTTAAAATAGATCCGGGGAAGACGGATGCATGGTCGGGGCGGCGGATATGGATTGTAACAGAGCCGGGCTAAATGGATCGGAACGAGAGCGGATAGCCGAGATGTTACTTTGCCGCGACAGTTGCTGCACGCAGGGCGAACCCCGCGGTGCGACTGCATCTACCAGGAATATGCTGGTGCTGCTGGTGGACCGCCTGGGGGACGGAGTCGTAGTGATCGGTCCGGATCAGGCCGTCGTCTGGATGAACAGGGCCATGGAGAGGCTCTTTGGGGTAAGCGGCTACGAGACCATCGGTATGAACGCCGTGGAGTTCATTTCCCTCTGCGTCTCCCCGAACCTTCAGGGCGGCGAGGATTTAAAAGCGGACTTCATCGGGTCCTGCTTTTTCTGTGAGAATATTCCGACGAGGCGATACCGCATATCCCGAAATCCGTGCAGGGGAATCTGGGTGGAGTACTCGAGCACCGTCATCCCCAGCGGGCCGAACCGGGGCGCGCGCCTGGATACCTTTCATGTCAGCCAGGATTCCGGCCGACTGGAAACGAATCTTCAGGAATATCGGCAACGCTACGACTTCCTTGAGACCGTCTCTTCCGACCTGGTCGTGTGCCTCGACCCCGGCCTTGCGATAAGATCGGTGAGCCCCTCGGCAAGGCTCCTCCTTGGGTATAATCCGGGAGATCTGGCCGGTAAACACCTCTCTTCTATAATGACTCCGGAGTCTATTGCTGAATTCCAGAAGGCCTGTTTTCTGGACCGTGTCTCCAGGGGATCGACAGGACGCTCCGTTCTGCCAGGGAACGTGCGTACGATAGAAGCAACCCTCACGGATATGCAACGTCAACCGGTTGCGGTGATCTTCGGGTTCGCGCTTGTCGGCGACGATGAAGGCAATCCCGCCGGGACCATTGCGGTTGCGCACCGAAAGTCCGGTAACCAGAGCGACGAACACCTGTGGCAAGAGGTCTGCTCCCAGTTTAACCGGAACATTGAGCACCTCGCGTGCCTTGGCGATCGCATCAAAAACCCGCTTGCCGTCATCATCGGTCTCGCGGGCATGCAGGACGGTGCGGCCGCCCGGCAGATCGCCGAACAGGCGCAGATCATCGATAGGATCGTCACGGAGTTGGACCAGGGGTACGTCGCATCGCTGAACGTCAGGCAGTTCCTGCGAAAGCACTATCATCTGGAAGATGACGCCCAACCCCGGGTTACGCCCCCTAAGTCCGGGTCGGCATGAGGCGTCGTCGGCTGGCCCGATTCGTCCCGCTGAACCATTACGTGACACGATAATTTTTCGTTGGGAGGCCGCTGCAGTGAAATCGCCCGAAAGCCGCTCCCCCCAAGGTATATTTGCTCTTTACTATACTGTAGCAAGAATTAAATATGGCCCATCCCGTATGGACCCTCTTGCTGTGGGATGGAACAGCCCACGCTTTCGTGGAGACGTGATGCACATGAGAGGAGCTACTACACAGATGGAGAGACGGAACATTATACGGGGAAAAGATATTGCAGATTATTCGGTCAGAAATCCGAGTGGCGAGGACCTCGGAAATATCAAGGATATCGTGGTCGATATCAACGAAGGCTGCACCGCCTATGCCGCTCTCTCGTTCGGCGGCATCATGGGGCTTGGCGATAAACTCTTCGCCGTTCCCTGGGCGGCTCTCCAGTACAACGCATCCGACGACTCCTTCGTTCTCGACGTACCTAAAGAGCAGCTGGAGAACGCACCGGGATTTGACAAAGGGAACTGGCCGACGACCGCCGAACGCGAGTGGCTCACCGGTATGTACAGCCACTACGGCTACACGCCTTACTGGGAACGCCGTCAGGAGCGGTGAACTCCCTCACAAGAGCCGTGATTGGATTGGCCGCGGGCCCGTGTGAAGAACCGGGTTTTCGGCCGGGAACACTTTAGATCGGCCGGCCGGGGAGACCGCAGAGCGCCGGATGGAGAAGGACAGCCGGCCCATGCACCCGGCACCGATCTCCTGCAGTTCTTCGCCGCTCCGGGGGTATGCTGGTATGCAGAACGGATTATCAAGACGAAAGAAGACGATCCGGGATATCGATGTGCGGGAGAGAAGGGTGCTCGTCCGTGCCGACTTCAACGTGCCGCTCGACGCCGACGGCGCCATCGCCGACGATACCCGAATCCGGGCCAGCCTCCCGACGATACGCTACCTCTGCGAGCGGGGCGCACGGGTCATCCTCTGCTCTCACTTGGACCGGCCGGATGGCGTGGTCGTGGAGCGGCTACGCCTCGCCCTCGTGGCGAATCGTCTTTCGGTGCTGCTCGATCGGCCGGTCGCCGCGCTGCAGGAGTGTGTCGGGCCGGAGGTGGAGGGCACGGTTGCGGGGATGAACAATGGAGACGTCGTCCTCCTTGAGAACCTCCGGTTCCACCCGGAGGAGAAGGTGGACGACCCGGTCTTTGCGGCGAACCTCGCCGGCCTCGCGGATATCTATGTCGACGATGCCTTCGGCGTTTCTCACCGGGCCCATGCATCGGTCGTGGGCGTTCCTGAGCATCTGCCGGCGGTTGCCGGGCTCCTGCTCGAAAAAGAGGTGGACACCTTTACCCGCATCCTGGAAGACCCCGAACGGCCGTTTGCCGCCGCGATCGGCGGGGCCAAGGTGAGCGATAAACTGGCGGTTCTCGAACACGTCATCTCCCGGGTGGATCTGCTCCTTATCGGAGGCGGCATGGCAGCGACGTTCTTCGCGAGTCGGGGATACGGGACCGGTAGATCACGCGTTGAGACCGATAGCCTCGATGCCGTCAGGGATCTTGAGGCAAAAGCCGCGGAACGTGGCGTCCGCCTCCTTCTGCCCCGGGACGTCGTCGTTGCGGAGAAACTGGAGCCGGGCGTCCCGGTCCGGGTTGTACCCTCAACGGCGATTCCGGACGACCGGATCGTTGCTGATATCGGACCGGGGGCTGCCGATGAGTTCTGCCGTGCACTTGCAGGCTCGCGAACCGTTGTCTGGAACGGGCCGATGGGGGTCTTTGAGGTCCCGGAGTTTGCCGAAGGGACCCGCCGGATTGCCGCGGCCCTCGCCACGCTCCGTGGTACGACGGTTATCGGCGGCGGTTCGACCGCGGATGCGGTGGGGATGTTCGGGCTTGCCGACGAGATGACCCATGTCTCGACCGGCGGCGGGGCCGCCCTCGCGATGCTTGCGGGAAAGCCGCTTCCGGGCGTTGAGGCACTCGACGATGCGGGGGACCCATGAGACGCATCGGCGTCCTGACGAGCGGCGGCGACGCCCCGGGAATGAACGCCTGCATCCGGGCGGTGGTGCGTACCGCACTCGCGCACGACCACGTCGTCCTCGGGATACGCCATGGGTATGCCGGGCTCATTGCCGGCGACGCGGTGCCGCTCGACCGGACGGCGATCCGGAACACCATCCACCAGGGCGGTACGATCCTCGAGACCTCCCGGAGCCTGGAGTTCTCCACGGAGGAGGGGCGGCTCCGGGCGGCGGCGGCCATTGAGCGGCTGGAACTTGACGGCCTCGTCCTGATCGGAGGAGAAGGGACGTTCCACGGTGCAAGCCTGCTTGCCGCCGAAGCGGATACGGCCGCGCTCGTCGGGGTGCCGGCGAGCATCGACAACGACGTCTACGGGACCGACTACTGTATCGGGTTCGATACCGCAGCGAACTGCGCGGTTGAGGCTATCGACCGCATCCGCGACACGGCCCGGTCCCACGAACGCCTCTTCTTCATCGAGGTGATGGGGCGCACGGCCGGATTTCTGGCACTCGAGAGCGGCATCGCCGGCGGTGCCGAGGAACTGGTCATCCCGGAAGAAGAACTCTCGATCGCCCGGATCAGCGAGCGGATACGGGAGGGGTTCACCATCGGGAAGAAAAGCGCAATCGTGGTGGTGACGGAGGGAAAGACGCCGGGGATCTCCTTTCAGATCGCCCGGGAGGTCAGTGAACGCCTCAACTTCGAATCGCGCGTCGTCGTCCTCGGTCATCTCCAGCGGGGCGGGCCGCCGACGTTGCGCGACCGGGTGCTCGGGAGCCTCTTCGGTGTCGCCGCCGTCGAGGCGTTGCTTGAAGGCCGGAGCGGGTGCATGGTGGGCGAGGTCGGGGGCGACCTTCTGTGCACGCCGCTTGAGGAGACCTGGCAGAAGAAGAAACCGCTCAACGAGCACCTGCTGTGGATATTTCAGTTCCTCTCGGAGTAGGTGGAGGCATGCGTCCGCCTCCTCGTGGCATGGGGGCGCGGCAGGAGCACAGGGGGAAGCCCCGGGGTCGGTCGTCTCTGAGGGCTGTTCTTGGGCCTCCGGAATGGGAGACCGGGGAGTCCTCCGACGAGGCCCCCTTCCCGAAGCTCAGATGGATTTCTCCCAGCCCTGGCCCATATCGATGAGGGGCCGCACCTCACCGACCTCAAACGTCACCGAGGCATGGATCATCGCCGCCGCATCTTTGCCTGCGGCCATAGCGATCTTCTTCCGGTAATCCTCCAGCGCCGCTCCGGATGTTGCAAACTCCTTCATTTTCAGGTAGACCCGAAGCCCCTTCCAGTCCATAAGCGTCGCTCCCTGCTCCATGATCGTGAAGACGGCATTCGGGTTCTCCTGCAGGTAGGCAAACGTGCGGTTGTTCCCGAGCCCCATAACGACGGTCTTCTCGTCGACCATCATCGGCGAGCCGAAGACCGCCGCATCGACCTTGCCCTCTCTGTTTGCTGTGCTGAGGACGCCGAGCCGCGGCTGTTTGTTGAAGTAATCCATCAGTCTGGATGACATGATTCGTTCCTCTTTTTAAGTCCGATCTTATCGCCTCTCCTTAAAAGAGTATGGGTGCCGGGACACGGCGGGGTACCGTCTCCCTCTAGATTGCCAGGAACTCCCCGGGAGCGAGGCTGGTGGCGAGCATCACCGTGTTGATCTCCCGGTTTCCTGTCCAGGTTCCGGTTTGCCTGTTTCCTGCATCCATCCAGAACCGTTCGATTCTGCCGGCAAGCGGCACGTACTCCACGAGCGCTCCGGCTCGCCGCTGCACGGGGCTCTGCCGCCCGAAAAGGTCAGGGTTCTCCCGGATCCGCTTCACGAGAGCGTCCACCCCCGATAGGCCGATCGAGAGCCCGAACTCCCTGAAGGCAAGGCGGTACGCCGCAGGGTACTCGAGCGCACCGCTCCCGACAAATGCGGCGAGGCCTGTCCGGGCAGCATCGAGAACGGAGGCCAGCAGGTCTATGTACGCAAAGCCGCCCCTGATCATCATCTCCACTACCCGCCCGGCATCAAAGAGGAGACCGCCAATGCCGAGCGGGTCGTCCGTGGCCAAGCCCCCTTCCCGACAGATGCCAGCCATATCGACGATCTCCGGGGATAGGTCGGACTGCAACGATCCTCCGCATCCACTGCCCCCCGCCATCTGGAGCTCGCTGTAGGTGACGAACCCGTCAAGCGGGTCGTGCTGGCCCATTGCGGGAACGAGCGGCCGGGAGAGGTCGATGCTCATCTTCCAGTACATTCTCTTCCCGCCGCCGGAGGCGGGGACGTAGGTGAACGCGGCATGGGCCGTCTTTGCAAGTTCAGCCGCCCATCGGGTATACGCCGGGTCTCCGGTGACCCGTCTCACCCGGTTGAGGGCGTGCATCCACTTGGTCAAATAATGATAATACTGCCCGTCCCGGTCCCATTCCAGTTGCTCGTCGAACGGTTCGCCCGGCCCGCGTTCGGGAAGCGGTTTACCGATCCGGAGGCCGCCCCGGGTCGGGTGCGCCTCTCCCTCCTTTTCGGAGAGACCGCTGATCCAGCCGGTCCTCCGGTCATCGTCACGGTGCCGGCCGAGGATGTGATGCACCTGGTCGACGAGACGGAGGGCGAGGTCCCGATAGGACGCGTCGCCCGTCCGGCGGAAGAGTCCAAGGTAGTTGCAGACCGCGTAGGCGTCCGTCCAGAGGTAACGCCGGGGACGGATACCCGACGGGTCAAGCCCCGTCCGGGCGGCAAACTCAGCCATGAGGTCCCGGACGGCTGCAGTACTCGCATCGTCTCTCATTCCTCTCTCCTCGGGAATAGCGACACCCGGTGAGGTGCCGCAGGTATGCGGGATGGTCCCCGCCTTAAACGTTCTGCTGATCGAGGAACGACAAAATTCGGAGCCCGGGTAGGTGAAGATGTGGCCCTCGCTCAGTATCCCGTCGCGTAAAAGTACCCGTCTTCCTCCACCACACGCACCGGGACGCAAAAGAGCCCGCCGATGGCTTCATTGGTCAGGACATCCGTCTTCGGGCCGTCCATCCTGACGGCGCCGTCCCGCATCAGAACGACCCGGGAGACCTCCGGGATGATATCGGGGAGGCTGTGGGTGACAAGGACGATGCCGGTGCCCGACCGTGCGATCTTCCGGAGAGTCTTTCGGAAGATGTGGAGCGCGGCGAGGTCAAGGCTGTTCGTGGGTTCGTCCAGAACGAGAGTGCCCGGGTCGTGGACCAGGGCCCTCCCGATCAGGAGCCTGCGCCCCTCGCCGGAAGAGATCTCTGTCATCGGGCGGTCCGCGAGGTGGGCGACCTCGAGGAACTCGAGGATCTCGTCTGCCTTTCTCTCCATATCGGGCGTCACCTTATGGGAGAAGAGCCCGACGCTCGAGAAGAACCCCGAAAGCACGACCTCGCGGCCCGATATGCCGCGGGTGAAGGTGTGCTGAAGGTCGCCGGAGACAAGCCCGATGTGGGAGCGCAGGTCGAAGGCGTCCCACCGGTCCTGCCCCCGGAACCTGAAGACGACGCCCGGCCCCGGAGAGGAGGGGTAGTACTCACGGGTGATCGCCCGGATGAGCGACGACTTCCCGGCACCGTTCGGCCCGAGGATGGCGATCTGCTCTCCCTCCCGGACCGTGAGCGAGACAGAGTCGAGGAGTTTCCGGCCGCCCCGGACGACGCTGACGTTCCGAAACTCGACGAGCGGCGGGGAGGACGGTTGAGCGTCGGCGGTACCGTCAACCAAGCTGACCGTTCCGTCGGATGGGGGTTGCGGGAGGGTATTCGGTGTAGGGTCCATTGAATGTCGCTACCGTGTACATTGGGCTGTTCTCTTCAAAAGGTATGCTCCGTCATCGCGGGGCGCCGAACAGCACGGCCAGCTTCTTCGGGTCATCCGTGTAGACGTGGAGGAACCCTGCGGGCTCCAGCCTCACCCTGAGATGGCCGGGATACCGCAGGCTGACCAGGGAGCGATAGAGCAACTCCAGCATAAACACCGCAAAGCCGACCTCAAAGAAGACCTGGAAGACGAATTCGGGGTCGACAGCCTGGGCGTCCGGATACCGCATCCACCCAACCCCTGCCCTGACGAAGAATACCCCCGCATACGTGAGGACCAGGAGCAGGGCAAACGCCCGGCGAAGAACGGGAGGATACGCCTTTATCATCACGACCGACCTGAAGGCATCCTTTCCGAAGGCGAGCGGCCGGGAACGCGATCTTCGGACGATGACGGAATTCTCGGACGACTCAATCACGGTCCCCTTTGTATCGTGATAGAGGTGCACCGCGGCATACGTCATAAAGGAGAGACCCATGAGAATAGAGAACCCGGGACGCAACGCGGGTATCAGGAGGCCTGCCACGAAGAGCCCGCCGAAGACGAGAATCGAGATCGGTAAGAACCAGGGACTGACGTAATCCACGAATACGCCCTCCGCCATTTCCCGGCTGCCTTCTCTCGCCGCGGTCTCGATCTTGCCGTCCGGCACGGCATACCGCTTCCGGTCGATTCCGGCCGCCGCTGTATTCGGGCACCAGCCGAGTTTCTTTCTGAGATACTCCACAAAGATTATCATCGGGAAACCTCCAGCGTCCGGGCTATCCGTTCGGGGTCGTCCGTGTAGATGGCGGCAATCTTCTTCTCTGCGGTCGTTATCGTCAGGGTCTGCGGGTAATGTGCCCGCGCATAGGTGCGGTAGAAGATCACCAGGAAAAAGATCGCGGCGGCAAACCCGAAGATAAACCGCATGGAAGCCGGGTTGGAGAATCCGCTGTATATGCTGCCGGCCGCCGAAACGAGAAGCGCCGTCAGAGCCGCCGCGAAGATCCAGGAGGGGACGGGGGGTTTGTTCTCTCTCACCTCCGCCTTCACGACGGCATCCTTCGGGATAACGATTGGCCGGAAGAACGGGCGCCGAATCACGATGATGCCGCGAGCGATCTCGATACTGGCTTTTTGTACGACTCCATACAACTCCACCCCGGAATATGCGGCGAGTATTATCGCCAGCAGAAGACGGCCCCCTGCTTGAGGCAGAACGAAGAAGCACCCGATGAGAAGAGCGCCGGCAACGAGCAGCACGAGGTAGATTCCCGGAGTGCCGATAGGGCCGTAGTCCACAAGGACACCCTCCACTACCTCCCGTTCTCCGCCCGCCGCGGTCCTGGTCCCGAACGCGGCCTCCGGCACAGCATACCGCCTCCGGTCGATTCCGGTGGCGGCCACATTCGGGCACCAGCCGAGCCTCTTCCGGATATACTCCAGAAATATCGCCATCAGGAAACCTCCAGTACCTGGGCTACCCGTTCGGGGTCGTCCGTGTAGACGTGGAGGTACCCGGCGGGCTCCAGCTTCACCCTGAGATGGCCGGGATACCGCAGGCTGACCAGGGAGCGACAGAGCAACTCCAGCATAAACACCATGAAGCCGACCAAATAGAAGGCGTGGAAGATAAAATCGGGGTCGGCCGGGCTGCCCGGATACCGCATCGCCCCGATCCACACCATGCCGTAGAATACCCCCACATACATGAAAATCAAGAGCAACGCGGACACCCAGCGGGGTATGGGCAGGTAAGGTTGTTTCACCTCGACCGATCTGACGGCATCTTTTCCGAAGACGAGGAGGCGAGTACGCGATCTCCGGACAACGACCGAACCCCCGGATGACTCTATTTCAGCCTTTTTCGTATCGAGATAGAGACGCACCACGGCATACGCCATAAAGAAGAGGCCTGTGAAAGCATAGAATCCGGGACGCAGGGAGGGGATCAGGAAGCCCACCACGAAGAGCACGAAAAAACCGCCGAAAACAAGAATCAACAGCGGTAAGAAACGGGGACCGACGTAATCCACGAATACGCCCTCCACCGCCTCGCGTCTGCCTTCTCTCGCTGCTCCGATCCCGACCTCGCCGGCCGGCGTGGCATACCGGCGCCGGACGGTTCCGGCCGCTGCTGCGTTCGGGCACCAGCCCATCCACCTCCGTATCGCTTCAGCGAATCTCAGCATCATGCGGATGCCTCCCCGCCGAAGTTTGCGCGGTAGATCTCCTTGCGGTGGAAGAGGTAGATCGCCATGATGATGATCCCGCCGACAAGCGTCGCCGCCCCCCAGGTTAACGGCTGCCAGGTGACGATATCGCCGAAAAGCGTCTCCTTCTCGAACTTGTCCCCGGCACGGATGCTCTGCGCGTCGTAATACACGACGACTGCGGAGAGGATGATGAGGATCGGGAGGAACTCACGGTCGTACACGACCGGAAGAAGCCAGGCCAGAGCAATGAGGATCAGCAGCATGTTGTCCTGGTAGCCGCCCCGATCGGCGCCTGCGGCGCCGGCGAGCTCCGGGCCGGGGTTTGGTTCCGGGCTCCTTCCCTTCCACGCATCCCCGTAGCCCGCTTGTGCGCTCGTGCGCTTGATCGGTTCGACGGCGCCGGCATTCGGGCACCAGCCGAGCTTCTTCCGGATATACTCCATGAAGACCGTCATCCGGCCACCCCCAGCGTTCGGACTACCCGTTCGGGGTCATCGGTGTAGATCACAGCAATCCTCTTCTTCGTGGTCGTTATCGCCAGGGCCTGCGGGTAGCGGGTCCGCACGTAGGTGCGGTAGAAGAGCGCCGGAAAGAGGACTGCGGCGGCAAGCCCGAAGAGAAACCGCATTGAGGCCGGGTTTCCAAACCCGGTGTATACGCTGCCGGCCGCCGAAGTGAAGAGCGCTGCCAGCGCTACCACGAGGAGCCAGAGGGGGACGGGGAGTTTGTTCTCTCCCACCTCCGCCTTCTCGATGGCATCCCTCGGGATGACGAGCGGCCGGAAGAGCGTCCGATTGATGGTGATGACGTCGTGGGCGATATCGATACGGGCTCTTCGTACGGTCCCATACAACTCCAGAGCGGCGCAACCCAGTGCGATAGCCAGCAGAAGGAGGCCTCCTGCCGGAAACATAACAGAGGTTGTCGGAACCGTAACGAGGGTTGCCGGAGTCATGGCAAAGAAACATCCAATGAAACAGGCACTGGCAAGGAGCAGCAGAAAGAGCCTTCCCGGAGTGCCGATCGAGCCGTAATCCACCAGTGCACCCTCCACCACCTCCCGGCCGCCTTCTTTCGCCGTCTCGACCTCTACCTCAAGCGCGGCACACCGTCTGCCGGTCATTGCCGCATTCGGGCACCAGCCCATCAACCTCCGTATCGCTTCAGCAAACCTCAACGCCATATGAGTTCGCCCTCCGTTGCCGTATCCAGGGTATATACCGACCCCCACTCCGCGATCATGACCGCCTGGTGCCGCCGCTCCCAGAGGATCGTGAGGCCGAACCAGACCCAGCAGATGAGACTCACGCCCAGCATGATCCCGAGAAGTCGGTCGAACAACCCTCCCAGGACAAGATACGCCATACCGGCGGCGACGAGAACGGCGGCCGCCGGCATCCTCAGGTGCTGGACAACGCGCTGTCTTCGGCTCATGTTCTCTCTGCGGAACTCGCCGGCGGCAACCCGCGCATACCGGGAGCGGTAACTGAGCAGAGAGCCGAAGAGCGCCCCTATCCCGACGGCAAGGCCCGTCCACATGGCGAGGTGCCCCGAAGCATCCCCGAACAGGATAACGAGCGCCGCTGTCGCCGCCGATGCACCCAGCGCCGCGACGAGCAGCTGGTTGTGGTGGCGATGCCACCATCCGGTGCCGGCCCGGAAGGAACCGTCCTGCCCGCCCGGTATCGTGGTCGTCGTCGTCAGCGCCGCGAGATCCATCCGCACCGATCCTGCCATGGGGCACCAGCCCATCAGCCTCCGTATCGCCCTGGTGACCTTCAGCATCATGCGCTTTCGCCCTCCGCTGTCGTATCCAGGGTGTACATCGATCCCTTCTCTGCGATCAGGGTTGTGCAGTGTCCCCGCTCCCAGAGAATCGTGACACCGTACTGAGCCCAGCCGACGAGGCTCAAGGCCAGCGTGAACCTGATGATCCAGCCGGGCATGCCGCTCAGGACAAAATAACCCATAAAGGCCACGAGGAGAACGGTGGCCACCGGCATGCTCAGGCGCCGGACGATGCGCTGTCTTTTAGTCATGTTGGCCTCGATGAACTCGCCGGCAACAATCCGTGCGTACTGCTTCCGGTAAGCAAGCAGGAAGCCGAGGACCGCTCCCGCCCCGATGGAAATACCCCAACACGACCGGATACCCTGAAACATCCTCGACCAGGAGAAAAGCTACCGCTGCCGCCGCCGAGAAGGCTACCGCCGTAACCAGCACCCGGTTGTGGTAGCGGCTCCACCGCCCGGGCCCGGTTCGGGAGAGCCCGGCCCTCCTGCCCGGCACCGCGGCTGTTTTCGTCCACCGCACCGGCGGGTCCGTCCGCATCGACCCTGCTCCAGGGCACCACCCGAGATAGGCCCGTATCGCCTCTATGAACGGCATCATACGAGCTTCCGGAGTTTCGCGAAGAGTTCTTCGGCCATCCGCGTGGGGTCGCCGGTCTTTTCAAGCGCGATACCCAGTTCGTCCGCGTAGTCCCAGAGGAGCTCGATGCACCGGGCGTATCGCGGGCATGCGCCGCAGTCGCCCTCGTGCTCGTACCAGACCTGCACACCGCGGTCTGCCGATATAAACACGACTGCGTTCACGTTGAACGGGACGGAACGCCCGAAAAGGACTCCTTTCTCCGCGTTCAGGCTCTCAACGTCGATCTGGTTTGCATGCGCCATCTCTAGAAGCGTCTTCTCGACTTTCCGGTCCATGGCAAGCAGCGCCTTCGAGACCGCCTGGCGGGATATGCTGAAGCGATCTGCGATACTGACGTTAGGGAGGCCGTTGCGGCGGAGTTTCCAGAACATAAACTGCCTATCGTTCAGGGGAAGAGGCATGTGTCAATAGTCATTGGTTGACATTATATACTTTATGATCTGCCCTTCTCCGGACCCGCCGTCCGGGAAGCGGATCAGAAGATTCTTCCCCGTCACCCCGGAAAAGGTCTGTATGGACATGGAACTGCGTGAGGCCTACATCCGGTTCCATGAGCAGTACTTCCCCGGGACGGAACTCCGATCACGTTCGAGGTCGGGGGCAGGACCGACGGGGTGGAGCGGGCCTCCGTCCCGAAGGGCTGGAGGTGCTTTGTCTGCGACCTTGTCAGGGTGAGAAAAGGGACGGGCCTCGTCTTTTCCGAAGACTCGATCGGGTGCCGCGGGGGGAGGTTCTACCTTGGCTACGACGCCGAGCGGTTTCCCGATTTCCGTTACTTCCTCTCCTACGGAAAACCCGGCGTTATCGAAGGAGAACGCTACAAGCAGACGCCGGAGATCGTGGACGAACTCGACCGGGGGACTGCCCGGATGCCTGCGACGGGAAAGCACATCGTCTTCAAGCGCTGGGACCGGCTCACGGATGCGGACAGCCCGGACGCCGTGGTCTTCTTCGCGCGGCCTGAGGTGTTTTCCGGCCTCTTCACGCTCGCAAACTTCGATAGAGCCGACCCGAACGGCGTCGTCTGCCCGTTCGGAGCCGGGTGCAGCTCGGTCTTCTACTACCCCCGGCTTGAGCAGCAGAACGAGAACCCGAGAGCCGTGCTCGGGATGTTCGACCCGTCGGCACGGTCCTGTGTCCCGTCCGACGTCTTGACGATGGCTTTCCCCATGAAGAAGTTTGCAAAGGTAGTCGGCTATATGGAAGAGAGTTTTCTCACGACCGGGTCCTGGGATACGGTGATGAAGAAGATTATTCGAAGCAACGCGCTGAATTCACCCTGAACATGGACCGGAGTTGCCGTATTTCCGGCAACTATCGGTCACCGGGCCGGCGATACTATCGGTTCGGTCTCTGCCGGGGAGTGCCGTTGGCCCGGCTGCAGAATAATGGGACAATCCCAAAATTTATCCATTGATTTATAGGTGATAATTTATAAAAATTTCCTCTTATACTTCTTTATTGGTCCTTACGTCAGGAAACATGCATGTCTGTGAGTTGCCTGATATTAAAGGGCAATTCCGGTAAATCTTTCATAAATGTGAGGATATAGATCAGAATCTTCCTGATGATTTCGGGATTGGCGCGGTGCTGACCAGAGGAATAATATACCACTGCTGATGGTATTTACTATTGAGTTGCAGTGGCACGGAAGGAATCATGACGTGCTCGCCATACAGCAGAAGGACGCCTCTCTAAAGAGCAGGTCCGTACGACGCCCGAGGGTGATGAAGATCAGGTCCGCCGAAATGGGAGCCCGAGAGTGATATGGCCGATGAGATTTCCCGTGCGGTTGATGCAGATTTCCCGGGATACTCGTCCGCTCGCCGATGCATCATTTAGAGGAGACTCTCGATTTTGACATTGAATTACGAATCGCTCAGAAAGATGGCGGAAACGATCAAGTCTCTAGAGAACCTGATCGCGTGCGCGAACGTCCCCATCATCGTCTGGGATGCGGCGCTCAGGATCACCCTGTTCAACAACGCCTCCGAGCGGCTGACAGGTCGTGCCGCTCACGCGGTCCTCGGTCAGTCTCCGGCCATTCTCTTCCCCGAAGACAGACAAGAAGAGTTGATGGATCTTGTCCGGAAGGTGACCGCCGGGGAGTGGTGGAAATCCGTTGAAATTCCTATATTCACGGTAGATGGTGAGATCAGGACCGTCCTGTGGAACACTGTTGCCGTATATGATAGCGTTCAAAATACGGTCTCTTCGGTCATCGCACAGGGGCAGGATATTACCGAGCGTAAGCGGGCCGAGGGGGGACTGCAGATATTACGCGACGAACTGGAGATGCGCGTCCTGGAAAGCACCCGGGCACTCCTGGAGTCCGACAAGACCCTGCAGGCTGAGATCGCCGGGCGCGTTCGGGCAGAGGAGGCGACGAGGGCGGAGCGGAAACGTCTCTATGACATCCTGGAGGTGCTGCCGGTGTACGTGACGCTGCTGTCGCCGGACTATCGCGTGCCTTTTGCCAACCGCTTTTTTCGGGAACGGTTCGGCGAGCCCGGGAGCCGGCGCTGCTTCGAGCACCTTTTTTCACGCACGGAGCCCTGTGAGAACTGCGAGTCTTACCATGTCATGAAGGCAAAGGAGCCTCACCACCGGGAATGGACCGGTCCGGACAACCGCGACTACGAGATCTTTGATTTTCCCTTCACCGGCACCGATGGCTCTTCCTTCATTCTGAAGGTGGGCATCGACGTCACCAGGCGCAAGCGTGCCGAGGATGCCCTGCGGAAGTTAAACGAGACGCTCGAGCAGCGTGTCATTGAGCGTACGGACGAACTCGCGAAGGCCAGCGTCATCCTCACCGCCATCACCGAGAACACGCCGGCGCCCATCTACGTTACCGACCGTCTGGGCCGTTTTGTGATGTGCAATCCTGCCATGCTCAGAGTGATCGGCCGATCCGCCGGCGAAGCGCTTGGACGGTCGGCGATTGAACTCCTCGGCCCGGAGGCGGGCGGCCCCCTCATGACCAACGATCGACTCATTATGGAGACCGGGGCTACTGAGACCTTTGATGAAACGATCAGCGGCCGAATCTTCTTTTTCACAAAGACGCCCCTGCGGGGCGCGGGGGGAGACGTCACCGGGGCCATTGCCGTCGGAACGGAGATCACGGAGTTAAAGCAGGCTGAAGCGCAGACGCAGGAACTTCTGGAACGGTTGCAGCGGTTCGCCGAAGAGATGGAGGTCCAGAATGAAGAACTGCAGCGCACCACCGAGCAACTCCAGCAGAAAGGGGACGAATTGGCTCGCCTCAACCGGGTCTTGCAGGAAAGTGAGGCACATTTCCGCTCTCTCATAGAGAATGTATCGGATATTATCGTGCTCCTCGATAAAAAGGGGTGCATCACCTATACGAGCCCTTCAATCAAGCGGATTGGAGGCTACGACCCTGCCGATCTCATCGGTCGGAGCCTGCTCGACCTGGCACATCCCGACGATGTGCCGAAGGCGGTGGAAGCGATGAGAACCGGAGCGGCCCGGTCTTCGGCGAGACTCAACTTTGAGGTCAGGATTCGCGACATTGCCGGGCGATGGGTATTCCTCGACGTCACGGGCGCGAGCCTGCTCCGGGAGGGGAACGATTGTGGTTTCATCATGAACGCACGCGACATCACCGATAGAAAACGGGTCGAAGAGGAGCGGAACAGGCTGGTGGCCAGTCTTGAAAAGGCGCACAGGGAGGCAAACCTCTATCTCGACATCATGACCCACGATATCCGGAACGCGAATAATGTCTCCAGCATCTACGCCGATCTCATGCTCGACCTGCTTGAGGGTACCGAGAAGGTTTACGCTCAAAAACTCCGCGACAGCATCGTGCGGAGCACTGAGATCCTCATTAATGTGGCGACGATCCGACGAATTCATACTGAATCGGCGGTATTTGTACCGATCGATCTCAGCGCCGTTGTCGGGGAGGAGATCCGGAATTTCCGTGGAGTATCGATACGAATGGAGGTCCCACCGTTCAGGGTCCTGGCAGATAGCCTCCTGTCGACGGTTTTTACGAATCTCATCAGCAATGCCGTGAAGTTCGGCGGACTGGACGTGGAGATCGTCGTTCGGGCGGAGGAGCGGGACGGCGGGGTGCTGGTCTCGGTGGAAGATAACGGGCCGGGTATTCCGGACGACCTCAAAAGAAAACTCTTTCAGCGGTTCGAACGGGGGAAAGCCCTGGGAAAAGGGGAAGGACTCGGACTCTTCATCTGCAGAACGCTCGCCGAACGCTACGGAGGGCGGATCTGGATCGAGGACCGCGTGCCGGGATGCCCGGATAAAGGAGCGGCGTTCCGATTCGTACTCAAAAAGGCGGAGCAGGACCAAAAAGGTTGATTTTGCCGATGGTCTTCCGCAGGGCCCTCCTCTGCACGCGGCGGCATCCCCGCGCAGCGGGAGGTTCAGCGCTCCCGGTCGGTCGCATCATTCGGATTGGAGCGGGAGACCCTCCGGGACATTTCGCGGCATTGATATAGTTCCCGCGAAAAACACCTCCCCCGGGATGGCAGACACTCCAGTTCTTTCCCGGTCCGCGAGCACCGTGTTCTTTCTCGCTGTAGCGGTATTTCTCATCATCGGCATCAGGGCGATCTCGTATATCGCCACCATCATCGTCGTATCGCTGATCCTCACCATGATCGCATATCCCGCGGTGAAAGCGCTCCGGTCACGGGGACTGTCGGGGACCGCCGCCGTCGGTGCGGTCACCGTCGCCGCATGTCTTGCAGTCCTGCTCATCTGCTATCTTGTCTTCTTCTCGTTCGAAAGCCTGATCTCGGCGCTCCCCCTTTACCAGCGGGAGTTGACCGTCAGGCTCTCAGAACTTCTTGCCGTCTTAGAACGGTTCGGATTCAGCACGGGCTCGTTCTCCCCCTCTTCAATCGACCTGCAGCGGGTTGTCGGGCTCCTCTCTTCATCGGCCATAGGCCTCGCAGACCTCCTCCTCTATCTCTTCTTCATAGCGGTGACGACCATCTTCATGCTCCTTGAGGCCCCCCGGGTGCCCGCCCGCATACGGAGCATTACGGATCGATCCGAGAGTGTCGAGGCCTTCTCCCGCATGAGTAAGTATCTGATCGACTTCGTCATCGTCAGAACCGAGGCAAACCTCGTCCACGGTTTTCTTTTCGGTGCGTTCCTCTGGGTCATGGGGGTGCATGGAGCGGTTCTCTGGGGCGTGCTGACGTTTCTGCTCGCATACATCCCCTACATCGGTCTCATCATCGCGGCGCTCCCGGCGCTCTTCTTCGCCTGGCTGCAGTACGGGCTCTGGGGCGTGGTTCTGGTGATCGCCGCAGTTGTCGTCTTAAACGCACTGGTAGAGAACCCGATATTCGCACATTTCGCGTCGAGACGTTTTGACATCCCTGCTCTCGTCGTCATTCTCTCGGTCATATTCTGGGGATGGGCTCTCGGAGTCGCCGGAATGATCTTTGCCGTTCCGCTTACCCTTATCGTCCTGATGGCCGTCCAGTTCAGCGACGATTGGGCCTGGATGAATACGGTCCTGGGAGTCGACCATCTCTTTAAGGGTGAGCAGAAGCCCCGGACCGCGAGCAAGGAGACCGGGGCGCCGACGGCGAGATGAGAGGGCGGCCCGGACATGTTGCGGCGCCGGAAGGTTGATGCCTGCTTTGCGCACCTCGCGCATGAGATCGTCTGGAACCTCCGGAACGCACAGGGTCACGGGTATTTTCCCTTGCAGGGTGAGGGATTCTCGCACTGCACCTATCGGTGCTCAGGTTCGCTTGCGCTCACGTTCCCGGGTTCCCTCGCACCCAACGGTGCCCGTGCGATCCCACCGCGGTCCACTGCGGGCATGCCCGGTGAAGGATCAGGTTCCGGGCTATCCCTGTATGGACGAGCCCGGAAGACACACAGGGTCTGGCACCGGTCCCCCTGGAGATGGATGACGGGGATCGGAAGGGTATTTCAACAGCGTAAAACGTCTTTTCCGCATTCTTCAAGCCCGATCTCCTCCTGGCGGGTCCCTCAACGTCGGACGTTGCCGTCCACGACTCCGGCTTGCTCGCCGGCAGCAATCGCCAAAAAAAGATAGGATGTTTCGAAGAGTTACTCGGTCGGCTTTCCGTCGTAATGCTCTTCCTGTGCCATGGCCTCCGCGCGGGTCTTCCGGACGACCTTGTCCTGGTGCTCCGGCGGGGAGTAGATCGTATAGAGTTTGAGATCGGCGGCCTTTGAGGTGTTGACGACGTTGTGCCTTGCGCCGCTCGGTACGATCACGGCGCTGCCGTCTTTGACCGCGTGCTTGACGCCGTCGATCACAACAACTCCTTCCCCTTTCTCGAACCGGAAGAACTGGTCGACGGTGTCATGCACTTCCTCGCCGATCTCCTCGCCGGGCTTGAGGCTCATCAGCACGAGCTGGCTGAACTTCCCCGTATAGAGGACTCTACGGAAATCGGTGTTCTTTACAGTCTCAGTCTCGATGTCTGCCACAAATCCTTTCTTCATATTCACAACCTCTCTGTTACCGGGGTCGATTAGCAAATGGTGTTAACGGTTCAATGTGAGGCGCCGCAACTATTTCATCGTATTGATCCCGGCATGACCACTCCCGACCCGGCCCCTTTATTCAAAATCTTGATGGGATGAGGGAAGAGACCTTTCAGGGAAAAACCCGGGACCCTCATGATCCTATCACCTGCATTCTATGAACGAGATACCGTGACCGTCGCAAAGGACCTGCTGGGATGCCTGCTTGTTCACCGGGACGGGGCGGGGACGACGATGGGCTGGATCGTCGAGGATGAGGCCTATCTCCGGGGGGACCCGGCGGCCCACTCGTTCCGGGGAGAGACAAAGAGAAATTGCGTTATGTTCGGTCCGGCCGGCCATGCCTACATCTATCGGATCTATGGTCTGCACCTCTGCGTCAATGTCGTGACCGGAGAGGAAGGAGCGGGTGAGGCGGTCCTGATCCGTGCGCTCGAACCGGCCGCCGGGATCGACCGGATGCAGGTAAGGCGCGGGATCGACGACCCGGTCTCTCTTGCGAGCGGCCCGGGAAAACTGACGCAGGCGCTCGGCATCACCATGGACCTCAACGGCAGTTCCCTCCTTGACGGCCCCCTGCAGGTCTGGTCGCCCGGGAGCCTCCCCGGACGCCGACCGGAGGGAATGCCCGGGGAGGTGGTGCAGACGACCCGGGTAGGGATCACGAAGGCGGCGGACCTCCCCCTCCGGTTCTACCTGAAGGGGAGCCGGTACGTCTCGCGGCGGTGACGCCTCCGGGACCCCGGCGCCGGGGCCTGTTCCCCTCCGTCGCCCGGCCCTGCAGCGTTACGGTATATTCGGTCACCGGGATCTCTTTTCCCGCATGTCTCAGGGCCTCGTCCACGACAGAGCGCACCCCGCTACAGCAGGGCACCTCCATGTGCAGGACCGTGATCGACCGGATCGTGTGCCGCGAAAAGATCTCCGCAAGTTTGGTGACATACCCCCCGATGTCTGCATCCAGTTTCGGGCAGAAGACGAGCATGATCCTGCCCCGCAGGAACTCGCGGTGAAAATCCGCGTAGGCAAAGGGGACGCAGTCCCCGGAGACGAGGAGGTCCGCGTCGTCGAAGTAAGATGCCGCAGGGTTCACGAGCGTCAACTGGATCGGCCACTGCCTCAGTTCAGACTCCGTCCGCCCGGCACGCCCCTGATCGCCGGCCTCCTCTTCTCCTGGAAGGCTCCGCGCCACGGAACCCGGGCACGGCGCCGCAGGAGGCCGGGCGGCGTGCCGGGGAACCGGGATACCGTGCCCGGCGAGATACGCGACCGCCTGGCGGTAGAGTTTCTCCTCTCCGTGGCCAAGAAGGTGTTCAAGGTGCGCCCTGACGACGGCCTCCCCCTGGGGGACAATCTTTGCCATCACTGCCTCCTCGTCGTACGGCCCGGCCTCCCGCTCAACGACGCAGATCGCCCCCTCCGGGCACGCCCCGATACAGGCACCGAGTCCGTCGCAGAAGAGGTCGCTCACCAGCCGTGCCTTTCCCTCGATGATCTGGAGCGCTCCTTCCGGGCAGTCGGGTATGCAGAGCCCGCACCCGGTGCACTTCTCCTCGTTGATATCGATGATTTTTCTCTTCATCCGGGACTTCCTCCATCCGATAGATCGTAACCGGCCCCCGCTCAAAAACGTTTGCAACCCGGGGACGATCTCCCGGGTGCAGTATCGCGCCTCACAAGAAAGCAGTTATCCCTGAAAAAAAGATTTATATGGTAATGTCCTCATCACCGGTCCGTCGCCCTGCGTCTACCTTCGATATCTTCAATGTTTATTTTGAGCGCATCTACGACCCGACGATGCACGTTGTCTTTGTATTCGACGGCGAACTCGACGACGAGGTCCTGAGGAAGGCGACGAAGCGGCTGATCGCGTCCGATCCCTACCTGCGGTCGAGGTTTGCAGAAACGGACGGCCTGCCCGTCTGGGAGGAGGTCCCGGAAGAATTGTGGGAGCGGGCGTTCGTCCTCGCCCCGCCCGGAGAAGATGAGAGTCGGCCCCTCAGCGAACCCCCGCCGCCGCTCGATCTCCGCTCCGGGCCGCAGGTGCGGGTCGGTCTCTACCGCCGGGCGGGAGGCGACATCCTCGTCGTCACCTGCCACCACGGCTTCTGCGACGCCCACGGCGCCACCGTCCTTGCACGAGACCTCTTTGCGACCTACCGGGGGATCATGGAGAACCCGGATTTTCGGCCGGTTTCCCGGAGACCTTACGACCGGAGCACGGACCGCGTCCTCGCGCTCTACTCTGAGGAGGAGCGGGAGCGCGCACTCGCCGCGGAAGAACCCTTCGTCGACCGGTGGCGCTTCCCGGTCGAACGGATGGGGAGGGGAACCCCCAGGATCGCCTCCCGGACGCTCTCTTCCGGACGACTCGGGCTCATAAAAGCGTTCGGCAAGCCACATGGGGCTACGGTGAACGATCTCCTCATCGTTGCGTTCTTCCTTGCCTTTATAAAGATCCGGAGCGATCCTGCGGACCTGGGAGCGCCCCGCTCTCTTCTGACATCCGCCGACCTGCGGAGGAAACACCCCGGTTGCCCGGGCAGGGACCTCCCGATGAATTTCTCCGTCTCCTATGAGGTCACCCTCATCGCAGAAGAGGGAGAGCGTCTGGAGGACCTCATCGACCAGGTAACGGCGATAACGGCCCGCCGTAAGGCAGGGGACCTCGGCCTCGCACCCATCCTCTTCTACGAAGGGATCATGGCGGGCGGGATGCCGGCGATGCGCGCGTTCTTTGACGAGATGATCGAGCGGTACCAAAAATCCGGCCTGAAAAACCCGGTCTTCTCCAATCTCGGGATCTTTGATCCCGGCGACTACCTCCCCGTTCCGGGGAAGAACGGCACGGACCTCGATCTCCTGGACGTCCGGTACCTCCCCTGCGTCTGCTGGCCGTATGGATTCCTGATGATTGCCTCCACCTTCCGCGACCGCCTGACGATCACGACGGCGTACGAAGAAGGGCCCTACTCGACGGCAGCCATGGAGCGTTTCCTCGAGTACGTGGATGAATTCCTCCCGTGAGGCGTGCAACTCTCCCCCGCGGGAGACTCATACCTTTTTTGCTGTTGCGCCCACCATTGCACGGATAGGGCGGTGCCGGGCCGAAGGTCGGGCATCGTACGGGAGAGCACTCATATGAATGCGCGCACGTTCAGCGTAAAGCCGGTCGGCATCGTGCATGCCGACGAAGGATCGTTCTTTATAGAGATAGCCGAACCGTTTCGGCCAGCCCTCCTGGGGCTTGACGGGTTTGGCCATATACTCGTGCTCTGGTGGTGCGATCGATCCGATACGGAGGAGTGCCGGAGCGAGACCACGTGCAGAAAACCTTACACAAAGGGCCCTGAGATGATCGGGATCTTCGCCACCCGGTCGCCGGTTCGGCCAAACCCGATCGCACTCTCGGCGGTCCCGGTGCTCGGCATCGATACCGCCGCAGGCATTATCAGGGTTCCATTCATCGATGCCGACGATCACACGCCGGTGCTGGACATCAAGCCCTACCTTCCGGCTACCGAGCGGGTCCGGGATGTGAATGTGCCTGCATGGTCGTCTCACTGGCCGCAGTGGTACGAAGACAATCGGGGGTTCGACTGGGCGGCGGAGTTCACGTTCGGGGAATGAGCGAGCATATGCCGGCCGGCGCAGCGTAACCTCCACCAAAATCACGGTAGATGACCGAGGAAATACGAATCCGGCGGTGAGCCGACAGAGAAAGACGCTGCTACGACCGGATCGCGGAACCTCTGTGAGGTGGTCGGTATCCCTCCGACATCGGGGCTGCTCTCGCCGGCTCGATCATCGGCCTCCACCTCACCGGCCTCGACTTCTCAGGTGTGGGGCATTGAGGAGGGCGCGTACGCGATGCTCCAGGGGACCCGTCCGTAGACCCTTGCCTGCGGGATGTTTGACTCCCCCGTCGGTCTGGCCGCATGGATCATCGAGAAGTTCCGCCCATGGAGCGCCGGTGATCCCGGGCCGGTCTTCTTGAAGGACGACCTGCCGACCAACATTATGCTCTACCGGATCTGCGATTTTCCGGTCAAGGATGACCGGCAAGGGTCACCCTTCCGGGTCGTATGATCCGGACATGAGGATATCCCCGGTCACAGAGAGCCCCCTTAGCGGATTCCTGTATTCTGCAGCGATATACGACGAACATGTCTCCTTCGGGACCTACTCCCCGCACCCGAACGGACGCCTTCATACGCTCCGATACGAATTCCCGGAACGTCTATGCGTGATAGCGCGCTCCCTCAAATCGTCGGTTTGGCGACTTATAGTAGACAGAGACAGGGCCGTCAGGTACCGCGAAGAGTGGGTCTCGCTCTCCCCGGAGGGTATCGGCCCGGTCCCGCTACGTGAGTATGCAGAGCGCACGCCGGAGGATATCCGGGCGTTTTTCCATCCGTTTCGTGAGGCGTCGGCGTAACGAAGCTGGTTCCCGGAAGGGAGCAATTTTTCCCGGGATCGGGTCGGCCCATCCAAAAGTTGAAGTCGGCGGCGACCAGAGATACGGAAGAATGCAGCACACGAAGAACGGGTACGGGACGGGCCGCTTCCGAAACACAGGGGCAGGCGGGGTGAACCCTTGATCTGCGCACCGGGAGGCCCTGCCCTGGTCTCGTGGAACGTCACCCTCCGCTGTCCGCTGAAGTGCGCCCACTGCTACGCGGACGCAGGCGAGAACGAAGCGGAGGGGGTGCTCTCGACCGATGAGGCGTTCTCGGTCATCGACCAGATAGCAGCGACCGGAAAACCCGTCGTCGTCCTCTCCGGCGGGGAACCCCTCCTGCGGGAGGACATCTTCGAGATCGCCCGGTACGGGACCGAGCGCGGGCTCGTGATGGCGATGGGCACGAGCGGCTACCTCCTCGATCACGAGACGGCAGAACGGCTCAGAGAGGCGGGAATCCGGTCGGTAGCGATCAGCATCGACTCGGTGGATTCACAGCGGCACGACGCGTTCCGCGGCGTTGCCGGGGTATGGGAGCGGGCGGTCGCGGCGATCAAGCACTGCCGCGACGCGGGGATCGACGTCCGGATCAACATGACGGTCATGCGTCCCCTCCTCGCCGACGTCGAGGCGGTCCTCGCCCTGGGTGAATCCCTCGGCGTACGTGACTATCAGGTCTTCTTCCCGGTGGAGACCGGGAGGGCACGCGGGCTTGGCGCAGGCAGCCCCGGCGAATATGAGACGCTGATCCGGGAGATTCTCGTCAGGTACCGGAAAAGCGATCTCCGGATTCGCCCGACGTGCGCCCCCCAGTTCCGCCGCATCGCAGACGAGGCTGGGATCGAGAACTCCGGGTGGAGCCGGGGGTGTCTGGCCGCCATCAGTTACTGCCGGATCTATGCGACCGGGGAGGTGACGCCCTGCCCCTACCTGCCGGTGAGTGCGGGCAACGTCCGCACCACCCCGTTCCACGAAATCTGGTACAACTCCGACCTATTTTCAGCTCTGCGCGATCCGGACCGGCTCACCGGGAAGTGCGGGCGGTGCGACTACCGGACAACCTGCGGGGGGTGCAGGGCGCGGGCGTACCGCGGGGCCGATACCGTCCCCGCCCGGTGGTGCGACGGTCTCCTGCGGCCGGACGACCCCTGCGGAGAGGTCTCGCGCGAGGACCCGTGGTGCCGGTACGAGCCCCGGAGCATCGACCGGACCGACCTCGCGATCCTCGATGCCCTCCAGGACGACCTCCCCCTGGTGCCCCGCCCGTGGGCCGCCATCGCGGCGCCCCTCGGGATCACGGAGAACGAACTTTTGGCACGGATGCAAAGGCTGCACGTCTCGGGCATTCTCCGCAACGTCTCGCCGGTCTTTGAATCACGCCGGTTTGGGCTTGCCACCGCGTCCCTGATCGCGCTCCGCGTGCCGGAGGACCGGGTGCGGGAAGTGGCCGGGATCGTCAACGGCTACCCGGAGGTCTCGCACAACTTCCGGCGGGACCATCCCTACGCCCTCTGGTTCACCCTCGCCGCCCCGACAGAGGATCGGCTCGACGAGGTGCTCGCGGATATCCTTGCCCGAACGGGCATCTCCGGGGAGGATGTGCTCAACCTCCCCACCGTGCAGGCCTATAAAATTGACGTCCGTTTCCGTCTCTTCGAGGAGGACCATGGACCCGATTGATGCCGGCCTTCTTGCAGAACTTGAGAAAGGGGTGCCTACGGTCAGTGAACCGTTCTCCGAGATTGGAAGACGGCTCGGCATCCCGGGGGAGGAGGCGCTCGCGCGGACCCGCCGCCTCCACGACGCGGGGGTGATCCGGAAGATCCGGGCGCGGATAAACCAGCGGCTCGTCGGGATCACGGCAAACGCCCTCGTTGCGTGGCGGCCGCCCGCGGAATGGGACGAAGAGGCGTTTTCCCGGTTCGCGTCCAGTCCCGGGATCTCCCACTGCTATCTGCGCCGACCGGTGCCGGGGAGGTGGGAGTACGTCCTTTATACCGTGCACCACGGCAGGAGTCGCGAGGAGGTGCTCCGCGCGGTCGAGGAGATTGCACGGGCGGCCGGGTGCGGGGAGTATCTCGTGCTCTTCAGCACCGAGGAGTTCAAGAGAGTGCCGAATGTACGTATCGGCGAGAATGGAGGTGACCTGCCATGAACAGGATTACACAGTGTATGCATGGACGGGGCACGGTCAGCGGCGTCATGCGTCACCAGAACCGCCCTCTTTCCGAGATGCCGGGGAAATACCTCGCGTTCGCGCGGGATTACAGGCCGGTCGTCTTCTGGAACCTCACCGACCGGTGCAACCTCGCCTGCGCCCACTGCTACAGCAGGTCCGGGCCGGCCTGCGGGACGGAGGAAGAACTCTCGACCGGTGAGGCCCTCACGCTCATCGAAGACTTTGCCGCAGCGGGCGTGCCGCTCATCCTTTTTTCCGGCGGCGAACCCCTGCTCCGCGAGGACCTACCGGAACTCGCACGCGCGGCGGCGAACCGGGGGATCAGGACTGCTCTCAGCACGAACGGCACCCTGATCACCGCCGACGCCGCCCGGATGATCCGGGACTGCCGGATCGGGTACGTCGGGATATCCCTCGACGGTGCGGGACCGGAGACCCACGACGCGTTCCGGGGAACGGCCGGTGCGTTTGAACGGGCGATGGAGGGGTTTGCCCGGTGCCGGGAAGCCGGCATCCGGACCGGCCTCCGGGTCACCCTGACGAATGCGAACCGGGGAGAACTCGAAGCCCTGATCGACCTCGCGGCGGCGCTCGGCGCCTCCCGGTTCTGCCTCTACTGGCTTGTGCCCAGCGGGCGGGGGGGCGACGCCTACGACCGTCTCCAGGTGGGGCCGGAGGAGGTGGACGGGGCGCTCACCCTCCTTTACCGGAGGGCGTTGGAGACCGATCCTGGGTCCATGGAGTTCCTCACCGTCGACGCCCCGCAGGACTGCGTCCATCTGCTCCGCGCTATGGAGCGGGACGGGTCCTCCGACGTTGCTGAGGCGGAAGCACTCGTCCGGTCCCTGAACGGGGGGTGCAGCGCGGGCAGGCGGGTGGCGAACATCGATCCGCAGGGAAACGTCTACCCCTGCCAGTTTGCCCGTGCGCGCGAGTTCCTCGTCGGCAACGTCCGGGAGCAGCCGTTCTCCCGGATATGGCAGGAGGCGGAAAACCCGGTTCTCTCCCGGTTCAGGGCCGTTCCAAGGGAACTCGCGGGGAAGTGCGGAAAGTGCGGATACCGCGACCTCTGCGGTGGGGGCTGCCGGGTGCGGGCGTATGCGGCCGGCGGGGACCATGCTTCGGAAGACCCGTTCTGCTTCGTCGATACCGGCCGGTAAAAAGAGAGTGAGCGGCGGGCGCTACTCCACGCGGTCGAGCGGGATGCCGAGCGCCTCCGCAACGCCTTTCCCGTAGGCCGGGTCGGCCTTCAGGCAGTTTCCGATGTGCCGGATCTTGATGAACTCGGGCGCATCTCCCATGGCGCGGGCGGTGTTCTCGAAGAGGACCTGCTGCTCGCCCGGGCTCATCAGGCGGAAGAGTTTACCAGGCTGGGTATAGTAGTCGGAGTCGTCCTCGCGGAAGTTCCAGGCTCCCGCCGCGCCGGAGATCTCGAGGGGCGGCTCCCGGTATTCCGGCTGCTCCTGCCATTCGCCGAAACTGTTCGGTTCGTAGCCGACGGCGGCGCCGGCGTTGCCGTCCACCCGCATCTGACCGTCGCGGTGGGAGGGGTTCGCAAAACACTTCGGGCGGTTGACCGGGATCTGGTGGTGATTGACGCCCAGGCGGTAACGCTGCGCGTCCCCGTAGGCGAAGAGACGCCCCTGCAGCATCTTATCGGGCGAGAACCCGATGCCCGGCACCACGGCGGCGGGGTTGAACGCGGCCTGCTCCACATCCTGGAAGTAGTTCTCGGGGTTTCTGTTCAGTTCGAGCACGCCCACCTCGATCAGCGGGTACTCACCATGGTACCAGACCTTGGTCAGGTCGAAGGGGTTGTAGGGCATCTTCTTCGCCTGTTTTTCAGTCATCACCTGGATGTACATCGTCCAGCGGGGGAAGTCGCCCCGTTCGATGCTCTCGAAGAGGTCGCGCTGGTGGCTCTCGCGGTCTTTGGCGACGATCGCCTCGGCCTCCTGGTCGGTCAGGTTCTTGATGCCCTGCTGGGTCCGCAGGTGGAATTTAACCCAGACGCGCTCGTTTTTTGCGTTGATCATGCTGAACGCATGGCTGCCGAAACCGTGCATGTGGCGGTAGGAGAGGGGGATCCCGCGGTCGCTCATGGTGATGGTCACCTGATGGAGCGCCTCCGGAAGGGAAGTCCAGAAGTCCCAGTTGCTGGTTGCAGAGCGCATGTTCGTCCTCGGATCGCGTTTTATGGCGCGGTTGAGGTCAGGGAATTTGTGGGGGTCGCGTATGAAGAAGACGGGGGTGTTGTTGCCGACCAGGTCCCAGTTTCCTTCCTCGGTATAGAACCGCATGGCAAAACCGCGGATGTCGCGCTCTGCATCGGCTGCACCGCGCTCACCGGCGACCGTCGAGAAGCGCACGAAGACCTCGGTCTCCTTGCCCACCTCAGAGAAGAGTTTTGCCTTGGTGAACCGGGTGATGTCGTGGGTGACGGTGAACTTGCCGAAAGCGCCGGAGCCCTTGGCATGCATACGCCGCTCCGGGATCACCTCCCGGTCGAAGTGAGCGAGTTTCTCCTGGTACCAGACGTCCTGCATCAGCATGGGGCCGCGGGGACCTGCGGTCACGGCGTTCTGATTGTCCGGCACGGGTGCGCCGGCGGCGGTGGTCAGTTTCTTTTTATTCTCCATGATCTACTCCTCGTTTCTCTGTGCTCGTTGAATGAGGCAGGGTGGGGAAATCCCTTTAATGTAGACTTTATCTCCGTTCATTTAAATCTTCCCGGACAAGCGTCCGCCGGAGCGGCAGGGCGATCCCGGTCCCGGCGGCTACGGAGGGAAAGGGTCGTTTGCGGAGGAGACTCCGGAAGGGAAACCGTTTTCTCCCGATAGTGGACGCAGGGAGAGTGTCAACAGGCGGACCAGCGCCCGATACCCCGTGATCCGGCAGTTTGCGCCTCCGGTGTTCAGGTCCCCGGGCGTTCCGGTATCCTGCCTGATCTGCCATGGGAGGGCCGGCCGCTCGCTCCGGGTTGCTCACAAATATTGCCGCAATCTATGCGTCTTCATGAAGGATTCAGCGGGTTTTACCATTTACTCCATGTATTTATCATCTTTTTACAAAGCAGTAGTCAGCGCTTCACCGTTCCGGACATGGACCGTACGCCGGAAGATGCGCCAGGACTACCTGAGTTCCACCACGCAGGGTTCGGGCATACCCTTGTTTCGGAAACAAACGTGATGAGCTGGAGGACTTGAATGGAAAAAAAACAAATTTACATCGGTCTCGCGGTTATCGTCGTTGTGATCATTGCAGGTGTCGCGATCTTCTGGTCACAGGGGGGGCAGGCAGCACCTGCAGCAGACCCGGTGACCTCAGCCGAACTAAAGACCCTCAGGGTGGGCTATCTCCCGAACAACGGCGGGACGCTGATCTTCGTTGCGCAGGAGAAGGGCTTCTTCAGGGAGCAGGGCCTCAACGTGGAACTCTCGTCGTTCACGAACAGCGCCGAAGGTGTTAACGCAATCATCTCCAAAAAACTCGATACCGGTGGATTCGGGGTTGCCCCTCTTGTCTTCATCGCAAAGGGTGCAGACCTCACCGTATACGGCGGACAGATGGGTGCCGGAGCCGGAATCATCGTGAAGCCGGAGAATGCTCAATTGTATAACGATCTCTCCGATTACAAAGGAAAGACCGTCGCAACCGTCCGTATGTCGTCGGGGGACATCAACTTCCGGGGAGCGCTCCTGGACGCCGGGTTCGACCTGAAGAACGATATCACCATCCAGGAACTGGAATCGGCCGCTGCGGTCACGGAAGCGGTGAAATCGGGCAAAGTCGATGTGGGGCTGACCTGGACGCCGTATATGGAGATCGCCAAGAAGCAGAACCTCCCGGTCGTTCTCTATACGGACGACTACTTCCCGAAACATCCCTGCTGCCGCATCTCGGCCCTCACCGAGACGCTGGAAAAGGACCGGGATACCTACGTGAAGTATGAGAAGGCGCTCATCAAAGCCTACCACTACTCAAAGACCAATCCGGAAGAGACCGTCGATGCGGTATTGAAGTACGTTCAGACCGATAGAGACGTCCTCACCGAGGCCATCAACTCTCCGCACTTCTACATCTCGCCGGACCCGAACACGAAGGGCATCCTGCACACCTACGACCTGCTTACGAGGATTAAGTATGTCGACACGACGACGGTCGACGTCAACGATCACATCAACACGTCCATCTACAAGGAGGCGCTCGACGAACTTATCAGGGAGAACCCTAACGAGACGTTCTACCAGGAGCTGAAAGCGGAATTTGCGACCCTGAACCCCTCGTAACGGGAAAGATCATCCTGCAACTCTTTTTTCCGCTTCTTCAGCGATCTTTCACACCTCATCGAAAATATGCATGCCGTCAAAAGATTGAAATATCGGCCTGGCAGACCGGTTGCGTGATGTGGAGCCATCCCGATACTCTCCGGATCGACAATACATGAAGTCATCCCAGAAGTGTCTAGCGCTGAAGATTCATATCGTTCAGAGTATTTTGACACATCCTGGGAGGAATTAAGCAATTTTTGGTGTCAAATTGCTGACACGGCTTCCCTCCGGGTATCGCCACGCGGGGGAGGGGCCGGGAGGGGGATGGCCCCTTCGAAACTCTTCGAGTTTCTCAAGTGCCCGCCCTGTGGTCGGGCACCCTTCGCAGCCTCACGGTGCTCATGCACCCGGTTCGAAGACCAAAGGTCTTCTCAAGCTCCGGCCCTTCGGCCCGTCGCACCGTTCCGCCGGGTACACCTCCCGATCCCTCACTCGAA
>DAYL01000033.1:271398-284426 GCA_002508705.1 Methanoculleus sp. UBA374
TCGAAACTCTTCGAGTTTCTCGAACGACTGCCGTTTCGGCAGTCGTTCCCCGCGTGGCGATACCCAGAGAGGAGCCGTATCAGAGGTTTGACGCCAGAGACCACTCAATTTTTCTCGGGGAGGCGACAGAATACTCTGAACTATAGGAATCGTCAGCCGCTGGAAACTTTTAGGATGACTTCTACTTCAGAAAATTTGACCGAATTTCGTTGAGCAATAGTTTGCGTTCAGTTGTTCCGCACCGCAATGTGCCACCTCGATCCCGCACCCGACAACGAAGCAATTAATACTAATCATGATTAGTACTAATCATGATTAGGGAGTTCGTCGACCGCGAGACCGAGCGTGCCCTCCTCGAGGAGGAGTGGCGAAAAGACGGCGGGAGGCTGATCATCCTCTACGGGCGGCGTCGGATCGGCAAGACACGGCTGGTCACCGAGTTTATCCGCGGGAAGGCGGGTATCCTTCATTTCGCCGAGGATACCGCGGCGCAGATCCAGATCCGACGGCTGCAGGAGGCAGTAGCGCAGTTCTTCGCCGACCCGCTCCTTGCAACGCTTGAGATCACGACCTGGGATCAACTCCTTACCTACCTCTCCCAAAAACCGCTCCCGGAGCGCCGCTACCTCGTCATCGATGAATTCACCTACTTGATCAAGAACGATCCAACAGCCCTATCCGCGCTTCAGAAAGCCTGGGATACCGCCCTTGCCGGATCGAACTGGTGCATCCTCCTCTCCGGGTCGATGCTCGGGCTGATGACCGACAGTGCGCTCTCCTACACCTCCCCCCTCTACGGGCGGCGGACCCGTGATATGCTCCTTGGACCGCTCCAACTGGTGGATGCACGAAGATTCCTCCCTTCGTTCTCTTTCCAGGATGTCCTCAAGGCTCACCTGACCATCGGCGGCATCCCCGAGTACCTCCTCAAGGCCGGAGACTATCCCGACTACGCCACCTTCGTCGAGCGGGAGTTCTTCAGTAAGTACAGCTACTTCTACCGGGAGCCCTACTTCCTCCTCTCGCAGGAGTTCAGGGAGTTGAAGACCTACCAGGCGATCCTCAATGCCGTCGCCGTCGGCAACACGGCCCCGGGTGCGATCGCCCAGTTCTGCGGCATGGACCCCCGCCATCTCTACCCCTACCTTGGGGCGATGACCCGGCTCGGGATCATCGAGAAGGAGCTGCCTCTCCTCGGCAGCCGGAGGCAAGGGCTGTACCGGATCAAAGATTGTGTCTTTGACTTCTGGTACAACTTCGTATTTTCACACCGGCAGGCGATCGAGACGGAGAACCATTCAGTTGATACCGTCGATATGAACCCGTACTTCGGCAAACGGTTTGAGATCTTTGTTCGGAACGAATTCGCCCGGAAGATCTTTTGGGGGTATACTACAGGGCGATGGTGGTATCGCGGTGAGGAGATCGATCTTGTCGCCGTCCGGGAGATCGATAACGGCATCGTCTTTGGGGAGTGCAAGTGGGGGAGCCTTACGGAAAGAGAGGCCCGCGGCGTGCTCGTGCGGCTTGTACGGAAAGCGGAGCATGTCCGGCACGAACACTATCCCAACGAGCGCTTCTGCCTTGTCGCCGGCGGTGTCGAAGGGAAAGGCCGGCTCCGCGATGAGGGTTTTCTCGTCTACGACCTCGCGGATATAGAAGCGGCGTACACCGCGGGGTAATTCCCCTCCACCTATTGCAGAAGTTGAGAACAAGCAGAATAGGAGGGAATGCAAAGACCCCATTCTGACTCTAACCGCTCTCGACGATGAGTTTCCCGTCGCCGATCCCCATGTTGCAGTAGATGGGGAACGTCCCGACCTTGTCCGCGGTGAACTCGATCACGTTGTCGCCCGATCGGATCGCCTTGCTAACATTGTACCCGCCGATGTTGACCACGAGCATGCACCCCCGGAGGGTGGCGGGGTCACCCTCGATCCGGACGTTCGTGCCCTGCTTCACGCGGATCTCGGCCGGCGAATACTGGAAGCCGTCGTAGCTCAGGCTGATAGTCTCGGTCTGCCCGGTCCCGGTGCCAACGGGGTTTGTTGCATTGGTGTCGCCCGTACCGGGTGTCGGAACGTTCGGGACGGGGGACGGCCCGATGCCCCCGCAGTGCATGAAGAGTATCGCAACGGCTGCTACAGCGATTATGCCGATCCCTGCTTTCATCGTTGAGTTCATGGTCCTCATCTCCTCCTTATCCAAGCTGATCCTCTTTTAGCGGCACAAAGTGCATCATATCGAAGCTCGAGTTCGTTCTCTCAAGCACTCCGACCACGACCACGTTCTCTCCGAAGAATCCCCTGATCGGGTCGCCGACCTCGTCGAACAACTTCTCTTCCCGCATCATTTCGGCCTCGGCCGAGCCGAGCACGAGCGGGTAGTACTCCCCTCCCCCGAGATCGTGCATCGAATACCCGCTCATGTCGCCCTCGGCAAGCACGAACTTCGTCGGCACGGTCTCGTTCAGGTCGAGGAAGTAGAAGAGCTTCGGCACCCCATCCGGGGCCATCTTCGAGTATACTCTCCCTTCTTCGCCCACGAGATTCCCGTAGTCGTGCGTGTCGAGGAAGTGCAGGTCGTCGACGAACGTCCCGGTTTCGGTCAGGACTCCGCCGATCTCGATCCTGTCTATCCCGAAGAAGTCCGTCAGGCTGTCTCCCGGCTTCTCGAACAACTTCTCCTCTTTCATCATCTCTCCTTCGGCGTACCCGACGATCATGGAGTTCACGCCGGGGATTCTCGCGCCTTCCGCTGCGCTGAGATTGGCAAGCGCGTTGCTCTTCGCATGGGCAAACACCTTGGGCGTGCCGTCCGGGGCGAACGCGACCTTGTAGGTGATCCCGTCGAAGATCGACGGGTCGACCGAGCCCGACATCGCACCGTCCCCCATGCCGTCCGTGACCCCGAGTGCAAAATACCCGACGGACCCAAGAAGCATGACCGCAAGAGCAAACGCAAACGCGCCCCTGTTCTCCTTGAACCATGCACCGACCTTCATGCTGTCACCCAGAACCTTGCCCACCTGAGGGTGAGCGCGTTCGTCACGACCGATACGCTGGAGAGCGCCATGGTGCCGCCCGCGATGATGGGCGAGAGCAGGAGCCCGAACGCGGGGTACAGGAGCCCCGCTGCAATCGGTATCCCGATGACGTTATACACCAGCGCCCAGGCCATGTTCTGCCGGATCTTCCTGATCGTAGCCCTGCCGAGCCGGATCGCCTGCGGCACGTCGAGCGGGTCCGAACGCATCAGGACGACGGAGCCGGCCTCCATCGCCACGTCCGTCCCCGAGCCCATCGCGATCCCGATATCCGCCTGTGCGAGTGCGGGGGCGTCGTTGATGCCGTCGCCGACCATCACGACTTTGTGCCCCTTCTCCTGGAGCCGCTTCACGTACTCGGCCTTGTCCTGGGGCAGGACTTCTGCAAAGACGTTCTCTATGCCCGCAATGTTGGCGATCGCACGGGCAGTCTTCTCGTTGTCCCCGGTGATCATCCAGGTCTCGATCCCGAGGTTCTTCAGGTCCTCGACCGCCCGTGCACTCGTCGCCTTGATGGTGTCCGCAACGCCGATGATCGCGGAGGGGGTGCCGTCGACTTTCAGGATCATCGCCGTCTTCCCCTCGTCCTGGAGACGGCCGACCACGGCCGCCGTCTCCGCGTCGAGGGTGCCCCGCTCCGGTTTCCCGAGGTAGATCGATCTGCCGTCGACGGTCGCGGCGACACCGAAGCCGGGTATGGCCTCAAACTCCCGGGCCTCCCCGGGATTCGCGCCCTGCTCCCGCGCGTACTCGGTGATGGCGTCGGCAAGCGGGTGTTCGGAGTTCCGCTCGACCGCATACGCGTATCCGATCAGGGACGGCAGATCGCCCTCCGGGCCCGCGGCGAGGAAGTCCGTCACCCGGGGTTTGCCTTCGGTGATGGTCCCCGTCTTGTCGAAGACGACCGCGTCCACCTTGTGCATCATCTCGAGACTCTCGGCGTTCTTGATCAGGATGCCTTTCTGCGCACCGATCCCGGTGCCGACCATGATCGCCGTGGGCGTCGCTAGGCCGAGGGCGCACGGGCAGGCGATCACGAGCACTGCCACGGCCACCATGAGGGCGAACGGGAACGACATCCCGAGCGCGAAGTACCACGCGACGAAGGTGATCGCGGAGATCACGATCACGATCGGCACGAAGATCCCGCTGATCCGGTCGGCGAACCGCTGAATGTCGGCTTTGCTCCCCTGTGCGTCCTCGACGAGCCGGACGATCTGGGAAAGGACCGTGTCGGTCCCGACCCTGGCCGCCTCGAACCGCAACACCCCGTTCTTGTTGATCGTCCCGCCGATGACCGTCGATCCTGCAGCCTTCTCAACCGGGATGCTCTCCCCGGTGATCATGCTCTCATCGACGGCCGATCTGCCCTCGACGACCGTCCCGTCGACCGGGACCTTCTCGCCGGGCGAGACAAGCAGGAGATCGCCTACCACAACTTCTTCGATCGGGACTTCGACCTCACGGCCGTCCCGCACCACGGTCGCGACCTTCGGCGCAAGGCCCATCAGTTTCCTGATCGCGTCGCTTGTCCTGCCTTTGGCCACCGCCTCGAGGTATTTCCCGAGGACCACCAGGGTGATCAGGACGGCCGCCGTCTCGAAGTACTGCTCCGTAACGAGCCCGAACATTGCGGCGACGCTGTATCCGTAGGCTGCGCTCGTCCCGACCGCGATGAGCGTATCCATGGTCCCGATCCGGTTCTTGAGCGCGCTCCAGGCTCCGAGGTAGAAGTTCTTGCCCACCACGAACTGTACGGGGGTCGCGAGCAAGAAGAGCAGGAGCACATGATACGGCACGTCCATGAAGACCATGCCGAACAGGAACGCCGGAACGGCAAACAGGGCGCTGAAGGCAAGGGTGATCTTCAGGTCCGAGATCTCCTTCTCCCGGATACGACGCTCGCTGTCGGGGTCGACCCCGATCTTTGCCCCGTACCCTTTCGATGCGATCAGGTCGATGAGCCTCTGCTCGTCGAGCAGCGACTCGTCGAACTCCACGCGCGCCTTCCGGGACGCGTAATTGACGTTTGCGGCCAGAACCCCGGGCGTCCTCTGGAGCGCCCTTGAGATCAGAGTGGCGCACGAGCCGCAATGCATGCCCTCGACGTTGATCTCAGCCTTTTTAACCATCTTTTCACCTTACACTCCAAGCACATACCCTGTCTTCGGTCCGTACACGTACACGACCGTGAGAACCAGGTTCATTGCGAGCGCGAGAACCGCAAACTCGCTCCCGCTTGCTTTCATATCGCCCGGCCTCATATTCCCGAACTCTTTATACAGCATGTAGCTGTACGCCGCCAGGATGACCGCCTCGGTTGCGGTCAGGATGAAGAGGAACGGTACGAGCCGGTCGTAGATCAGCATGGCAGAGAGCATGGCCCCCATCGTGCCGGCCATCAGGCCGCCCATCATGCCCTCCATCACGCCCATGACCCCGCAGGACCGCCCCGTGACGTAGCCGAGACTCATCCCGGTCAGCATTCCGACGATACTCCCGAGAAACATCCCGTTCGTCGCGCCTACGAACGCACCGATCAGGAAGCCTCCCGCCATCCCGAACGTCATGCCCGTCATCATGCCCGTCATGCAGGACGAACTCTTCCGAAACGCGTTCGAATGGTAATAAGCGAACAAGAACGCCGCGACGGAGACGGCGGTCAGGACCGTAACGCTCCAGTAGGTATTCAGGAACCCGGGGATACGGCTGAAGACGAAGGCGTAGAGCGCGGCCTGTGCAGCCAGCACGACGGCGACCGCTCCGAAGGCGCGCTTCATGAGCGCATGCTCGACCTCGAATCCCCGGGCGTTGAGGATCATGCTCTTTAAGAAGGCGAACCCGCGGCGTAGCGAGCCGGCCTCGAAGCCGTCCGCGGCCTTCTCTCCGGGAAGGAGCAGCTGGTAGCCCTTCTCGCGCAGTTCGTCGCGGATTGCCTGGAGTTGCCCTCTACGGCTCTCGATGACCACCCGGTTGTTAGCCGTGTCGATGGACTTGACCCGCGCCCCCTCGTGTCTTGCCACCGTGCGCTCGATGATCCTCGCGCAGGACTCGCAGTGCATCCCGTGCAGCACGAGGTTGGACTCGATCAGTCCGGTCCCGGTCCCCGGTTCCGGTTCAGACCGTGAAGCCTTCACCCCGGATCGCCTGCCTGATCGCCTCAAGGGTCGCCTCCGAGTCGTAATCTACGATAACCGCTCCGCTCGTGTGATCGGCAGAGAGCACTCTTGCGCCATTTATTTCGCTAATCGCGTCTGCGATGAGCATTTCACAACTTCTGCAGTGCATTCCCGAAACATTCAGTGTGGTTTTCATTTGCGAAACCTCTGCTATGCCGTTGTGAGGATTCCGTAAAACGTGTTCTCACCAATCCATCTCCCTGTCGGCAACCGGGATGAAGTGTCGAGAAACGGTCTAACTATCGAGAAAGATGTACGGTCTACCGGTCGAGGGGCCGACCACAGCCGACAGATACTTCCAAAAAAAGGCGGACGCCATTCAAATTTTCTGAAAAAAAATACCGTCGGAGATTATTTATCAAAACAGGGATGACGAACCCTTCTTCCAAGACTCTGCATCGTCAACTCATCGCCGCCATGCCGTCCGGCTTCTCGCCGCCGATCCGGCTCATCGACCGGCCCGCTTCGTCGGTCAGAGCATACCGGGCGTACCGTCCCTCGTGCCGCTCGGTGATGATGCCGTCTTCCCGGAACCGCCGCATGTACCATCGGACTGTCGAGGGGGTGATCGCGAGATGCGTTGCAATCTCGGACTGGGCGATGCCCGGCGTCGACCGTATAAGCGAAAGTATCTCTTCTGCAGTCGGATTCCAGAGGTGCATGAATAGGTTGCGCTCAAGGGTCCCGTAACGCCCATGGTTCTCATAATACCGCACGAGACCGCGGTCCCGTAGCGCGGTTATCTTCGAGAGCGACTCCATCAGGTTCAAATGATACCGCAGGGTCTGGCGGTTCATCCCCAGTTCGCGGGCGATCCCGGCGAGATCGATCCCGGGTTTCGCCGTGATCACCGCATGAATTGCCGCACGTTCGCGATTGTCGAGCACGTTCCCGGCGTAGATCCGCCGGATACCCGAGACGTTATCGGTCGATCTTCGGCCGTTCAGGAGCACCTGCTGGGCCGGTCCGCTGCACGGCAGCGGGTCCTGCGGAACCGACGGGAGGGAGCAGCACCCTCCCCGGGCCGCCCCTGCCGGGGGTATACAACAGTTGCCTGCCGGCGAAACCGCTATCGCCACCATCAGCGCGAGGACGAGGGATGTCCACGCGGTGCTCCTCTTCATCGGTACGTAGTCGGATCAAACGCTATATATCAATTCTCATACCGGCAACAACAGACTCGAACTACCTCTCTCGATAAGCGGGTTTCCCGGGCATCTCCGTTGAACGGAGGCAGGGCATGCTCGTTGACCCTGCTCTGTGCCGCATACCTCTCCCCTGCACGCACTTCCGGAGCGTTCGATCGTGTAGATGAGCACTGTCCGGTTCTTCCCACCTTTCATCTTGCAGGCAAAGAACCTCGCGCACTCCCTGAAGTCAAGGTCGTAGAAGTGGACGAACTCCGTCTCCGCCCCCGCCAATGCAGCCCCTTTGAGCGCATGTACAAGCAGCGTTGCCATGTTCTCCGTCTTCCGTTGATACGGAGGACTCTCGTCATGCCTCGCATATTCCGGCAGGACCGGACGTTACTCCACCCACCGCACGTTCCGCTCGAGGTCCGGGTCCGTGGCGCGGCTTAACCGGGGGCACCTCGTCAGGGAACCCCAGCGGAGTGACGGCCACGATCCCCTTATCGTCGGGAATTCTAAGGCACGTGCGCAGCGCCCTCTCGTCCTGGAGCGGCCCGGTCATCCAGCAGGTGCCGAACCCGAGTGCGGTTGCGGCAAGCAGCAGGTTTTCCATCGCGGCGCTCGCGCTCTCGAGGTTTGCCTTGCGCATATTCGGGGCATCGGCCGCATCGGTCAGGACGACGATCACCACCGGCGCACCCCCGTAAGTCAGGGCAAACCGAAGAAGTTCCTCATCGGCGATCGGGGACGAGCCCGGCGCCTCCGGGGAATCCCGGCCCTGTATGTATTCCCTGGCGATCGCATGGAAATTCTCTCCCATCTCGCGGACCCTCTCCCCGGTCACGACCAGAAACTCCCACTGCTGGCGGTTCATGGCCGAGGGAGCCCAGTTCGCGGCATCGAGGATACGGTACACGTCGTCCCTGCCGATCTGGTGGGGAAGATACCGGCGAACAGCGCGCCGCCGGTGGATCGCATCAAAGACGTCCATAATTCATGCACTCTCCCGCATGCTCGAAGCACCCTTACCGCCACGCCACCTGCACCGGGTTGCGGCGGGGGATGCCATGGACCGCGTACCGCGGGCGGCCGAACATCATCGCGTAGGCGAACCTGCGCCCTGCGGGGATGCCGAGCTCTCTTTTGAGCGGTTCGTACGCCGTGGCGGCCATCGAAACGAAGCCGGCCCAGCAGGTGCCGATGCCGAACGCCGGGGCGGCGATGTCGAAGTGCGCGAGCGCGATGATCGCGTCCACGGATGCGGCCGGGTTCCCTTCCGGGATATGGGCGACAAGCAGGTGCGGGGCATCGCGGCAGATGACGTCGTATCCCGCCTCCCATGCACCGATGAGTCCCGGTACGTAGCCGCTCATCGGATGGCCGCTCTCCACCAGGGTCTTCATCCATTCGACCGTCAGAACGGCGATCCTCCTGACCTTCGCCGGGTCGTGGACGACGATCCACCTGACCGGCTGTCCATTCCCTCCTGAAGGTGCGTACCGGACGACGTCGAGGACCTGCAGGACTGTCTCCCGGGGGACGGGCTCGTCCGTGTAGCGGCGCACCGACCGGCGCTTTCGCAGGTAACTGCCGAGGTCGCCGGGGGAGAGGGTGCCGGCACCTGCCGGGATGAGCCTCTTCTCCCCCGGCCCGACGTTCAGGAGGAGCGCCTGCGTCGGGCAACAGGCTTCGCAGTGCCCGCAGGCGATGCAGATTTCGGCCTTCTCCTCCCGGACCCCGGGGAGGGTGTCTTCGTCCGCGGCATCAACGATCGCCATCGGGCAGACGGCCGAGCAGATCCCGCAACGGGTGCAGAGATCCTCATCTACGAGTATGGTCTCCATCATATCCCCGTTCAAGTCGTCTCCGGCCGCAGTACCAGGCTCTTCCCCGCACTCCACGCATCGCCGACGTGCTCCCCGAGCCTCCAGTAGCGGTTGTCGGGCATGGTCAGGAGGAGCGGATCGATATCCGCAAAGTCCGGCTTTCCATCCCGGATCACCGACTCGTCCGCGTATGCCCCCACGATCTCGCCGATGAAGATCGTGTTGGTCGGGAGCGGAACAGTCTGCACGAGCCGGCACTCGAGGTTGACCGGGCACTCCCGGATCATCGGTGCGGTCTTGAGCGTCCCGTAGAAGACGTCGAAGACATCCGACTTATCGGCCGCAGCCCCGGATACAAGCCCGCAGTAGTCGGTCTTCTCCATCAGGGCCGACGACGGGATATTCACCGAAAATGTCCGCGTCTCCGCGATCCCTTCGAGCGTGTAGTGGGAGTTCGCGATCCCGCAGAGGATCATCGGGGGGCTCCCGTTCGCCCGCGAGCACCAGCCCACGGTCATGAAGTTCGCTTTTGTGTTCACCTGTGTCCCGACGAGCACCACCGGCATCGGGATGAAGAAGTTTCTTCCGATCTCTTTCTTCTCCATAGTTGTTACCTCACTCCCCGCAGGATGCGGAGAACCACGGCAGAACGCCATATGCATTAAAACCGACGGATTTTCTGCTTGTGACGAACCGAACGTTAAGATAAAATACGCCCCTGGCGAATATATAGGAAATACCATCAATAAGGTAACTAACTTTCATCGGAGCAACCATGGTCTACACGAAGAACGGCAAGACTTTCCACTGTCCGGTTGAAGCAGCACTCGACGTCATCGGCGGCAAGTGGAAGCCGCTCATCCTCTGGCACCTGTGTGACGAGACCAAGCGGTTCTCCGAACTGCAGCGGGAACTCCCTAGCGTCAACGCGAAGATGCTCACCAAGCAGCTCCGGGAGCTGGAGGAGGACGGGATCGTGCGGCGGACGGTCTACCCCGAGGTGCCGCCCCGGGTGGAGTACGCCGTCACCGAGTTCGGCAGAACCCTCCTCCCGGTTATGGAGGCGCTCTGCGCCTGGGGAACGCAGTACCTCGGCATCGACGAGGGGACCGCATCCCGGTGCCCGGCGAAGACGGGGAGAGAGGATACATAATCACACCGGTGAAGTCGCCGCTGCCCCCTATTGAGTATCGCGCCACTGATATCACCGGCATCTACGTGATCCACCCGCTCTGGGTCAGACCCAACGCCCACCACCATGCCCATGCACGGACGGTCAAGATTTGTACGAGCGGATGACCTTCGCGTCCCGGAAGCATACTTGGCCGGGGTAGCGGCGGAGGCTCTGCGGGTCGACCTCACCTTGATCCGGCGGCGGCGAGATGCGTGGGCTCTTGTTCGCTCTCGCCGGAGTCGGCAGGGGAGATCGAGTTCGTCTACGTCGAGGATACCTCCCGCTCGGCGGGGATCGGCGAGGGGATCGCCACCGGCAACGCGACGTTCGAGTCGGAGGCACCGTCGTGAGAGTGCTGTGATGCAGTCCATATCCGGTTCTGCCGCATGAGAAGCACAACTTTTGCGTCGTCGGCCGCCGCGCACGCCTGGACAGGATGAAAGACGGCGCATGGCGGGACGTGCTGCTGCTGGAGCGCAGGAGCGGCAGGGTGGGCGGTGACCCGTCCGGTCATCGGCCGGAAGAAGCACCCCGCTCCGGTACAGCCCCGTTCCTCCCAAACGGCCTGCCGGATCGTTTATCCCTCATCCCGCTGTAATCTGCACATGGACCCGGTCATCGAAGCGATACGGCAGGAACTCACGGCGCACGCAGACCCCGAGATCCGGGAGAAAAGCCAGCGGTTCTTCAAGGAAGAGGTCCGGTGCTACGGGATGAAGACCGCTACCGCAATCTCGATCGCAAAGAAGTACTGGAAAGAGGTCAACTCCCGCGAGAAGCAGGAGATCTTCCGGCTCTGCGAAGAACTTTACCGGTCGGGGATGATGGAGGAGGCATTCGTGGCGTCCGTTTGGGCTCCGCGGCTCGCCGACCGCTACGAGCCCGGCGACATCGCCGTCTTCCGGCACTGGGTCGAAACCTACATCACCAACTGGGCAACCTGCGACGGCCTCTGCAACCATGCCGTCGGAGACTACATCGTGCGCTACCCGGAGCAGGTCGGGGAACTGAAGGGCTGGACGCAGTCGGAGAACCGCTGGATGCGGCGTGCGGCGGCGGTCTCGCTGATCGTGCCGGCGAAGCGCGGGATGTTCCTTGCCGAAGCCCTCGAGATCGCCGACCTGCTCCTGACCGATACGGACGACATGGTGCAGAAAGGCTACGGGTGGCTCCTCAAGGAAGCAAGCCGGAAGCACACCGACGAGGTCTTCTCCTACGTCATGACGAACAAGAAGGAGATGCCCCGGACGGCGCTCCGGTATGCCATCGAGCTGATGCCGAAAGATCTGAAGACGGAGGCGATGAAGAAGGACCGGTAGGTCGTTTTGGGGTAGGCGACGGTCCCGCCCTCCTCCCGGCCCCGGTCGGCGTGAACTGTGCTCGCCCCTCCTGTTTTTCAGGCTGCGGAGATGAATAGGTTTTAACCTCTTCAAAGAGAATCTCGGTAATTAATGAAGAGCCCCTTTCATGTCATGATCATCCCCACGCTCGGCTGCCCCTCAAAATGCCATTACTGCTGGAGTTCCGATGAAGGGTCTCCGAGGATGAGCATCGAGACGATCCGGGAGATAACCGAATGGCTCAAAGACTACCGGTCCGACCAGGTCACCATCACCTTCCACGGCGGGGAGCCGCTCCTTGCAGGCGCAGACTTTTTCCGGCAGGCCCTGCCGATCCTCGCCGGGGGCCTCGGCCACCTTAACCCGACGTTCGCCCTGCAGAGCAACCTCTGGCGGCTCACCCCGGAACTCGCCCGCATACTCGCGGAATACAATATTCCCATCGGCTCCAGCATCGACGGCCCCGAGGAGATCAACGACGCGCAGAGGGGAAAGGGCTACTTTCAAAAGACCATGCGGGGCTACGAGATCGCGACGGCGAACGGACTGGAGGTCCGGTTCATCTGCACGTTCACCCGCCTGTCGGTCGAGCGTAAGGAGGAGATCTTTAACTTCTTCCTCGCGAGGGGTTTTCCCCTCAAACTGCACCCGGCGCTGCCGTCGCTCAGGAGCGAGGACCCGAAAGAGTGGGCGCTCGAACCGGAGGCATACGGGGATCTGCTGGTCTACCTCCTTGATAAGTACCTGGAGAACCTCGGGCAGATCGAGATCATGAACATCAACGACCTCTGTAAATGTATCTTTATCCGGCACGGCACGGTCTGCACGTTTGTGGACTGCATGGGAAACACCCTTGCCGTCGGGCCGGACGGAAGCATTTACCCGTGCTACCGCTTTGTCGGGATGCCCGAGTACGTGATGGGCAACGTCTACGACCGTCCCACGCCCGACGACCTTGCCCGGTCTGACGCGGGAAAGCTTATGCACGCGTTCAAGGAGTACGTCGACCGTGAGTGCGGAGAGTGCCGTCATATCCGGTACTGCCGGGGCGGGTGCCCCTACAACGCTATAGCGCCGACAAACGGCGAAATCCGGGGCGTCGATCCCCATTGTATTGCGTACAGGCGGATATTCGACGAGATCACCGACCGGCTGAACGACGAGATGTTCGGTTCCACGGATTTCGAGACGGGGGAGTTCGGTTCGCCGTATCGGAGGAAGGCAAAACCGGGGATCATGTCGATTCTGCAGGCGATGGCGACGAAGTAGGTGCCGAGTTACAGCGAGGTCGTCCCCAAACGCCTTTGATGGGAGGGGCACTCCCTCGAAGACC
>DAYL01000033.1:284664-338577 GCA_002508705.1 Methanoculleus sp. UBA374
ATGCACCCGCCGTTCCGCCGGGTGCACCTCGAAACCCTTCGGGTTTCTCCCGCTCCGGCTGCTCTACGGCCCGCAAGGATTCGCCGTGCCGATGCCGAGTCCGCTTGCATCACCGGCCTTGGGTGCCGGAGACGTCGATCCTGTTCTTGAGGACCGGAACGGTGCCCGGCTCTTCCGTCTCGGAGACTGTATACTATCGGATCCCGTGCTGTTGCCTGGCCCGAGATCCGTTGAGCTGGCGCAATTTCTCACGGACCTCTTCGATGAGGGGCAGAAGCGCATAGTCGATACAGGAATCCTCAACCCAGAGGGGAGATGCACCGACCAGGGCGATGTAAGTGTCGGCCGTGGCAAACGCTGTTTCAACCCAGTCTTCAGATCGGAGCACGATCTTCCGTGCATCCATACCCGGCTCGTATATGTTGTCGAGCGAGAACAGGACCGTATCTCCGTCACCGGGAGCGAGGATTATGGTCCGCGGGCCCGGGGTAGTCAGGTCGAACACATACGCCTTTCCTTCAAGGTAATTCTTGATGCTGAAGAAGAGCCCCACCACAAACAGGGTCGCGACGAGGGGGCTGTCGCAGTCGATGCCCTCGAACAACACCTGCCCGTCAACCGAGGGAGAGAACCTGAACAAAGGACGTTCCGGCGTTTCACCTTCAAGGAGGGTGACCCCGAACGAGATACGGGACACGCCCCCTTCCGGAGGAGGAGAGAGAAAACGGCGGTATGCACGCCAGGCGCAATCCACCAGAGCATCGTAGTCGAGGAGCTGCCCGTCGCCCGGTCGAACGTCCCGGCGGCGGCAGCACCGCATCAGTTCGTTCCGGCGGTCGGCAAGTATCCGGGGGTATGGGGTCCTGCTCAGATGAGGGTGGACCTCAAGCGCCTGCCGGAGGTACCGGTCTACCGTATCGATTACAGCCTTCATATAATCCTCTGTCCTCACCGCCATCGCCGGTATGACGACGGTATCCGATTCCAGCGCCGAGATCTTCAGTAGGTCGCGGCTGCAGGGCTCAAGAACGAGACGGGGTCCGGAGGAAGAGCAGGGCCGGATGACGACGGTCTCCCCATCGAGCAGTTCAAGGCCCGACTGAGTGAACACTCCTAGAAGAGAGGGAAGGGATGCTTCTCTGAAATGAGGGCCATGGCTGCCGGCCTCTCCCGGGAACGTGTAGTTTTCGCCGATCTTCAGGGAAAATGAACCTCGCTGATTGAGCCAGGCACGCCAAGGGGCGCTCTCAACATCCTGCCATAACTGATTCCACCAGGATCTTTCCCGTGAGGGATCCGCCCGGTACCTCTGCACGGAAATATCCTCGTCGATGAAGAACTCGAGAGTGAACGGTGTTACGGTCTCCTCCCCGGATGCGTCCTTCGTATCGGTATCCGGCAGGGAGGCGTTCGGTCCACGATCCAGCTCATGAATCTCTTTGAGATCCGTGCGAGCCGTCCGGACGTAGACATAGTCTCCTTCACGAAACTCTGCCGGGTCCTTCTTCGAGAGATCGACCTCGATCGTGCCGGTACCGAAGTCCACGAGGCCGTGGCGCCGTTCATAGGTGCCGTGACGCGCGGTCCAGCTCATGACGATGACGCCCCAGACCTCGAGCGAAGAGGAACTGCCGGGCAGAACCCGTTGAACCTGTTCCGGCACCCTCTCGACGACCTTGCTTATACCCCCGGAGATCTCGATCGCCGCTTTTTTCCAGAGCAGCGAGAGCGGACTGTCCCGATAGTCATTAAACAGCTCGAGCCCGGCGCCGTCCTGCATCTCCACCGTAACCCATGCGCCGTAGGGTTTGCCCATATAGAGAGCATCGGGCTCGATCTTCAGAACCCTGCCCCTGAGCGGATTCGGGATCACCGGTCCCGACCCCGCCGAGGAGAAAGAGCGCCCTGCATCCAGAGAACCCCCTGGATGTCGTCGCCCACGCGGGGCACGTAGCCGCCCGTCACGTACTCGGCCGCGTACAGGGCGATATCGATGTCGCGGCGGTATTCGCCGTCTTCGTCCCGCAACCGACAGAGCGGAACGATAAGGCGGTAAAAGGTTTTTCCGCAGAAACGAACCCTCTCCACATCTTTTACGGGAGAATAAAAGGCAAAATCGTCGATATCCCCCTCCGGCAGAGGGACGTAGGCGGCCATGTTCCGGGTAACGACCTCTCTTCCGCCCCGGTCGGCGATTGTACGCGGTTCGGCCCTGTACAGCACGTAAACGAAGGCCGCCAGGGCGAACGGGTAGGTATCGCCCGTCCGATATGCCCCTGCATTCCGGTAGTAGCGCACGTCGAAGAATCTCATGACGGCATCGTCGAGCGAGCCGACTATCTGCCCTTCGATCCCGTTTGCCCATTCTTCGACACCGTGCAGCCTCACCTCGTGGACGACGCCGTCCACGGCCACAGGGTATCCCGTGGAGATCGTTCGATCGACGGTGACGGCGCATGCAGTGAGGCGATCGGATTCCGGGATGTATGCGGAGATCTCGCGTCCGTTCGACTCACGGGTCTCGGGCGTCGCCGCTTCGTTTACCGCCCATGCGAGTATCCGGCGGACCTCTTCCATGGATCGCGTGACGCAACCCCAATGGTTCCCGTGGCCTCCCGGTTTCTTACCGCCACTGTTCGTCAAACCCATCGGATGACCCTCCTTTCAGGAGTTGGTTTAGGTATACACAGAGAGTTACTCCGCGCCGGATAACTCTTTCCTTTCTCTTGTTCGACCGAACGCTCCAGGATATGAAAAACCAACCCCGGTTTTCAGATGTCCCGGTCTCCGCCGCCTTTGACGCCGATCTCGGTGAGGTCATGATCGCGGCGGTCAGGTGTTGTTTTACGCCGATCGGTCCCTCCAGGGCGCCATCGGCGGCAGGTCGCCTGCTGTACGGAAGATCGAGCACATAGCGCGGGCCTGTCGGGTGCTCAAGGATGAGGCATTACTTCGGTCGGATCACCCGGAGCGCGATCTTCCCGGGATGGTGGAGATCAAGATACCGGTGAGCGTCGGCCGCACGATCCAGGGGAAACACCCGGTCGATATGAGGTTTTACGGCACCGGACTCGATAAAAGAGCCAAGTCTCCGTATAATGTCCGGCCCGGGCTCTGCATTATACCCGTTGATCCTGACGTCCGGCCGGGGTTGCGGTTCCGGGTGGATACCGTTGGGGAAGACGACCCTTCCGCCGCTGCGGACGCAGGAAACGACCTCTCCGGCCCCCTCACCGCCCGCGGTGAGCAGGGCGGCGTCGAGCTCTCCAAACCCGAACGAACGTATCGCGGATGAGATCTTGTCCCTTCGTCCGTCTATAACGCAATCGATACCGAGCCTCTTCACCAGAGCGACACCGTCTCTCCCGGATGCGACCGCGAAGACCCGCGCTCCCATCTGCCGTGCAAGTTGTACCGCCACGTGCCCGACGCCCCCGCTTGCTCCGAAGACCGCCACCGACTCGCCCCGCCCGAGGTTCAGCACATCGGCAAGCCCGCGCAGCGCCGTGATACCGGCACCCGATATAACGCTTGCCTGCTCTGCCGTCAGATCTTCCGGGGTGAGCGAGACGTAGCCTGCATCGACTGCAGCGAACTCCGCGTAGAAGCCGCCCTTCGGGTTCAGGAATTCCGGGGCGTAGACATGGTCGTCAGTCTTGAAGCGGGATACCCCCTCGCCGACTGAGGCGATACTGCCAGCGCCTTCCGATCCTAAGACATACGGAAACCGGGTCTCGATCCCGAGCATCCGGGCGTATCCTCCCTCACGCTCAAACGGGTCCCATGCGCCGACACTGGCATACTCCACCCGGATTAAGACCTCTCCGGGGGCGATCTCGGGTATGGGGACCTCCTGCACCACAAGTTCTTCGGGGCCTCCGAACCTGTTGATCACGGCGGCCTGCATTGTTTCTCCGGCCTGTTTCATCGTCGCTCTCCCTGTGAGTTAGGGACAGTCGCCCATAAAGGCGACGGCGGCCGACAACCGCGACCGCAAAGCACTTGTCGCTTCGCATGCCACCCAATTTATGGTTTTTTATGAGCCAATCCACTTCCCGGTGCAAAGAACAGCATCCCTGTACGCTTGAAGACCTCGGCTGGACAAAAGAGCACGATGCGGCGTTCTCGAAGTACGCCGGCCCGTATCTCGCCGGCCGCGTGGCCTGCCGGCAGAAGACCGTATGGGACGTGCTCGTCGACGGCGGGTCCGTCACGGCCGGGGTCTCCGGAGCATTGCGAAAAATCGGCCGCTTTCCCGCAGTGGGGGATTTTGTCGTACTGCTGAACCAGCCGGAGGCCGGAACCTCGATGATCGTCGATATCCTCCCGCAGAAAACCCGGTTTGCACGGGGAACGCCGGGACGCGAAGGCGCCGACCAGGTCATCGCGGCGAATATCGATACGGTCTTCATCGTCACGGCCGCCGGCCGAGACCTTAACGCCCGCCGGATCGAACGTTTTCTCGCGATCACCCACGCATCCGGCGCCTGCCCGGTGGTCGTCATCAACAAATCCGATCTCGCGGACGATCCCGTAGCGCTCGCCGACGAGATCACCTCGATCTCGCCCGGCATACCGGTCATCCCGATCAGCGCTGTGAGTGGGGAAGGCGTCGATCGGCTCGATCCGTACCTGTCGCCACGAACAACGATCGCCCTCATCGGCTCGTCGGGTGTCGGCAAATCCACCCTGATCAACCGGCTCGTGGGCCGGCCGGTGCAGGCGACCTCGCATACCCGCGACTATGACGATAGAGGGCGGCACACCACGACCGTCCGCCAGCTCTTCGTCCTCGCCGGCGGGGCGCTCATGATCGACAACCCCGGTCTGCGGGAGGTCGGTATCGGTACGGCATCCGCCGGTATCGCCGATACGTTCCCCGACATTCTCGAACTCGCGGAGGGCTGCAGGTTCTCGGACTGCCGGCACGAAGAGGAGCCGGGCTGTGCAGTGCAGGCGGCCGTCGCGGACGGAACCCTCTCAGCGTCACGGCTGAATAGTTTCCACCGGCTGATGCGGGAACTCGCATTCGAACGGGACAAAGAGGAGATCGGGCTTGTCCGGCTTGAAAAGAAGCGCTGGAAAGAAATTGGAAAAATTGCAAGGGATTTTGCGAAGACAAAGGGGAGGTAGCGGCCGTCCGGTTCAGCACCGCGGCTGCAAACCGACCCCCGGCATCTCCCGGAGGGGGAAAGGAGGGCCCATCGGATGAAAAACCGCCTCCCGGGCAGCAAGGTCAGCCGTTCTTCCGCAGGATGAAGAACTCGTAGCCGTACTCGTCGGCATGCTCCCGGTAGACGGCGGCCTCCCGTTCGGCGAACTCAATTTGCGCCTTCGCTTCGGGATTGCCGGCGACTTTCGGCCGCAGGTCTTCTATCCGCGTGTGGACCGGCACATAGTAATTCTCCCACCACGCGGACTTCGGGAGCGGGAAGGTCGCGACGACCTCATAGCCGGCATCTTCGGCGATCGCGCAGGTCTCCCGGACCGTTTTTATCGCCGGGTAGCAGTCGTTCCAGAACGCCGCCGCCTCCGGCGAGGGGGTTTCGGTGAACCAAACAGATTCGGTGAGGCAGAGGTAGCCGCCCGGCCGGAGGAGCCGCTTCCACGAGGCGAGCCCCTTCTCGAACCCCACGACAAAGATCGAGCCCTCCGCCCAGAGGACGTCGAACGTTGCATCGGGAAATGGCAGGTCGTCCATCGAGGCCCGGAGGGGGACGATCCGGCCGCCCACCCCGGCCGATGCCGCGCTCCGGGCGAGGTCGTCGAGGAACGGCTGGTGGACGTCGACGGCGGTAATGTGGCAGCCCGGGCAGATCCGGGCCAGCTCGACGGTCTGCATCCCGGCCCCGCACCCGATGTCCAGGATCTCCGGCCGGGCGGGAAGGTCGGCAAGCATCGAGAAGGCCTTCCGGGTGCATGCGTTGCTCCCCGGCCCCTGGCGGGGCAGGTTCTCGTGCAGGGTAAAAACGAAAGGAGTGTCCATGGGAGTAGTGCGCGGTTCGGCTTTATAACCCATGTGGTCGGCATTGCCTCCGGTCGGCGGGAGAGGAACGGGACGGCCCCGACTGCCGGAACCCGCATCCCGCCAGAGCCAAATACCATCGCCGCCCAACCATAGGTATGGACCAGCGAACCCCCGCCTCCGAACTCCGCGACCGCATGGAGCGGTTTCGAGATCGCATGGGCGCGGAGAACCCCACATGGGAACTTGCCGCAATCTTTGGCAGGGTGAACCAGTTCTACCTCACCGGAACTATGCAGGACGGGGTGCTCCTCATCCCCCGCGACGGAGAGGCGGTGCTCCGGGTGCGCCGGAGTTTCGAGCGGGCATTGGACGAGTCCTTCTTCTCCGATATCCGGCCGATGAAGAGTTTTCGCGATGCGGCATGCGGGATGGGCGCCTGCCCGGAAACGGTCCATGTAGATACGGAGGTGGTGCCCCTCGCGCTGCTCGAACGCTTCCGGAAGTATTTCCCCTTCAGGGAGGCGGGATCGCTCGATACGCAGGCAGCGGCAGTCCGGGCAAAGAAGAGCGCCTACGAACTCGCGATCATGGAGCGGGCAGGCAAAATCCACCGGCACGCACTGGAGGACTGCGTCCCCGGAATGCTCTGGGAGGGGATGAGCGAGGCCGAACTCGGGGGCGAAGTCTTCTCTCTCATGGTCCGGGAGGGGCACCATGGCATAGCCCGGTTCGGGCGGTTCGGGACGGAGATGGTGCTCGGACAACTCGGCTTCGGGGAGAACTCTCTCTACCCGACCAGCTTCGACGGACCGGGCGGATGTTACGGAGCGGCTCCCGGTGCACCGGTCCTCGGCAGCATGGGTCGGACGCTTAAATCCGGCGACCTGGTCTTCGTCGACTGCGCATGCGGGGTGCAGGGCTACCACACCGACAAGACGGTGACGTATATGTTCGGGCGATCGCTTCCCGATGAGGCGATAGAGGCCCATCACCGGTGCGTGGAGATCTAGGACGAAGCGGCTTCGATGCTGCGGCCGGGGACCGCACCCTCGGAGATCTACGAAGCGATACTCGACGGTTTAAACCCGAAATTTCTGGAAGACTTCATGGGGTTCGGCGACCGGCAGGCACAGTTCCTGGGCCACGGCGTCGGCCTCTGCGTGGACGAGACACCCGTGATCGCGCGGGGCTTCGACGAACCGCTCGAGGAGGGGCTGGTGTTCGCCCTCGAACCCAAGAAGGGAGTCCGGGGTGTCGGGATGGTCGGGATCGAGAATACCTTCGTGGTCGCCCGCGGGGGCGGCAGGTGCATCACTGGAACGAATGCCGGCCTGATCCCGGTGTACTGAGGCGGGAGAGCGGACCCTTCCGCGGGTCGCGCCCTCCGCCTCCCGGTCCCGGAAGTTCGTTCCTCTCCTACGCGGGAGGTCCGGCAACCGGCTGGACCTGCTGCTCAAGGAAGTCCAGCACCTCGCGGTTGACGATCTCCGCGTGGGTCCAGGTGATCCCGTGCGGCCCGCCCTCGATCACCACCAGGCGACTTCCCTCGATCAGTTCATGGGTGCGTCTGCCAGATATGGCGAAGGGCACGATACGATCCGCATCGCCGTGAATCACCAGGACCGGAACGTCGATGCTCGCAAGATCGTTCCGGAAATCGGTCAACCACGCCGAGACACAGTCGAGTGTGCCCCGGGGAGAGGCGGCCGCTGCGACGTTCCAGCTGAGGCGGACGACCTCGTCGCTGACACGGACGCCCCCGAAGGTATCGACGTTATAGAAGTCCGAGAGGAACCCGGAGAGGAAGGCCGGACGGTCGGCGGCGATGCTCTCCATGAACCCGTCGAAGACGCTGCCTTCGATACCTTCGGGGTTGTCGGATGTCTTCAGGAGGAACGGCGGGATCGCGGATATGAAGACGGCCCGTTCCACGCGCTCGCTCCCGTAGGTGCCGAGATAGCGGGCGACCTCTCCGCCGCCCATCGAGAACCCGACGAGCGTGGCGTCGGTTAGGTCGAGTTCCGTCATGAGTTTATGCAGGTCCCCGGCCAGGGTATCGTAGTCGTAGCCATAGGTCGGTTTCGCGGAGTTGCCGAACCCTCTGCGGTCGTAGACGATGACGCGGTAGCCTGAATCAAGCAGCACCGAGACCTGCTTCTCCCAGGATTTGCTGGAGAGCGGCCAGCCGTGGATCAGGACGACCGGCTTACCCGTGCCGTGGTCCTCATAATAGAGGTCGATGGTGCCCGAGTTTTCTTTATCAACGGTGATATAGGACATAATGATACCTCCTCTTCCGCGGGGTCCCGGGACGTATCACTATAAATAGTTGTGGTCCGGTTCCCGGAACAAATCGCAGAAGGGTTCGCTGAGAACAGAAAACCTAATATCTGCAACAGTCTAAGGCCTGATTAGCAATGGGGAATCGATCGGACCTTTTCAGGACGGCACTCATCATAGCAGGTATCCTCGCGGTGATCCTCTTCGTATTCATAGCGCTGACCGCAGTAACTCTAGGCCAATCCTCGGCGGAGAGTTTCAGGTCGACGTATCACTACGGCCTGACGATCTCGACATCCGGCCCTCTCGACGATGTGGTCCTCCTGATCCCCCTTCCTTCCTATTACAACCGAGATACCGGTACAAACGTCACACCCTTCGATCTCTCCCGTGCAAATCTCAGAAACTTCGACAGGAGCAATATATCGGTGAGGATCGAGAACGTCAGCGGGATTCCCATGCTGAACATCTCGGCCGGGCGGCTCGATCCCGTCTATAAAAACCGCGTCCAACCCATCGGGATCATGCCGGGGCAGAACGAATCGGATCTCCCGCGACCGACCCACGTCTACTCCAACAGGTACTCGGAAGAGACGCCAGTGCTCGTCGAGATGGAACTCTCTATGCCTACTACCGAGTCGGGTCACGAGATCGAGACCCGGAGGCCGATAGGAGCCGAGCCCCTCTTCATGCCTTACCGGGTCGTCGGTGCCCTGAATGCCTCCGGCGAACCCATCGATGGTTATTACGTGAGCCCCGGGTCCTCCGGCTACGTCGTCGAGGTCCCGTTCATCCTCTCGTTTGACGCCGGGGATGAGAACGTCCTCACCATCTCGGCGGACTTCCTGGGGACAAACCAGTGGTGGATTCTCGGCTGGCAGTCGAACTCGTACAGCGAGAGGGTGGGCCACGAGTTCAGGGGTCCCTGCAACGGCACCTACCCGGTAAAAGGCATCCTCATCACCGGTAAGGGCGTCTACTGACCCTCTGCAAGAGCCCCGGGCGGTCCGGACCGCGCTGCGAGGAACGTTCAGTACGGCGGCGGCCATGATCGGTAACGTCTGAATAAATTTGCCCTTTTTCTTAATCTACCGCTTTTGCAGAGATATTCATGGAGAAGAGCGGTTCTGGACATCAATCTCTGGCGTGCAGTTACTTTTATGATGACCGACCGGAATGTGGGGATACTCCCAAGCCGGGGATCAGCATGGTAGAGCACAATTGCAGGCCCCGGTCGGGGCGACAGAGATGCGGGTGAAGGATATGGATACGAGGCGAAAGATAAATGAGAAGAGCAAGCAGGAGCAGCTCGACAGGGTCCACCCGGACCCGGAACGCGAGTACCTGACGACGAATCAGGGAGTCCGGGTCAGCCATACCGACGATGCGCTGAAGGTGGGGGAGCGGGGGCCGACGCTCCTTGAAGATTTCCACTTCCGCGAAAAGCTGACGCACTTCGACCACGAGCGGATTCCAGAGCGGATCGTCCATGCCCGCGGTTCGGGCGCTCACGGCTACTTCCAGGTCTACGAACCGATGACCGAGTACACGCGGGCGGCGTTCCTCCAGGACCCGAAGAAAAAGACCCCGGTCTTCGTCCGGTTCTCGACCGTCGTCGGGTTCCGGGGGTCTGCCGATACGGTCAGAGATGTCCGGGGGTTTGCAGTGAAGTTTTACACGGAGGAAGGGAACTACGACATCGTCGGCAACAATATGCCGATCTTCTTCATCGTGGACGCCATCAAGTTTCCCGATCTCATTCACGCGATCAAGCCGGAGCAGCACCACCAGATGCCGCAGGCCTCCTCCGCCCACGATACCTTCTGGGATTTTGCGGGGAGTCTCCCGGAGATCACGCACATGCTCATGTGGGTCCTCTCGGACCGTGCGATCCCGCGAAGTTACCGCATGATGCAGGGCTTCGGGGTCAACACTTTCCGGTTCGTCAATGCCGAAGGGAAGGCGCGGTTCGTCAAGTTCCACTGGCGGCCGCTGCTCGGCATCCACTCGCTCGCCTGGGACGAAGCGCAGAAACTGGCCGGAAAGGACCCGGACTTCAACCGCCGCGACCTCTGGGAGGCGATCGAGATGGGAGACTACCCGGAGTACGAGTTCGGGGTGCAGATGATCGAGGAGGAGGACGAGCACAACTTCGACTTCGATATCCTGGATGCGACGAAGATCTGGCCCGAAGAGGAGGTAGCGATCCGGTGGATCGGAAAGATGACCCTGAACCGGAACCCGGACAACTTCTTCGCGGAGACCGAGCAGATCGCTTTCTGCCCGGCGAACGTCGTGCCGGGGATTGACCTCTCGAACGACCCGCTCCTGCAGGGCCGGCTCTTCTCGTACCTCGATACCCAGTTGATCCGCCTCGGAGGCCCGAACTTCCAGGAGATCCCGATCAACCGTCCGCTCTCGCCGGTCGCGAACAACCAGCGGGAGGGCTACCACCGGACGACGATCGACCAGGGCCGGGTCAGTTACTTCCCGAACGCACTCGGGGAAAACAAACCCCGTCCGGCTCCGGCGGAAGAGGGCGGCTACGTCCACTACCAGGAGAAGATAGAGGGAAGGAAGATCCGCGCACGCAGCGAGAAGTTCAACGACCATTTCAGCCAGGCGAAACTCTTCTGGAACAGCATGTCGGAGGTGGAAAAGGAGCATATCGTCAAGGCTTTCCACTTCGAGCTCGGGAAGGTCTCCGATACAGGGGTCCGGTCGCGGGTGGTGGACCTTATCAACAACGTCGACGGCGACCTTGCGATACGGGTTGCGCAGGGGATCGGGGTGCCTCCCCCGGCACGGAAGGGGGCGCCCTCCGGGACGAAGAAGTCCCCGAATCTCAGCCAGGAGACGACCGTCATGGACACCATCAAGAGCAGGAGGGTTGCGATCCTCGCCATGGAGGGGTATAACCGCGACGAGGTGGTGCAGGTGGAGCAGGCGCTGAAGGACGCCGGGGCTCATCCGGAGATCGTCTCAGAGTTCTACGGCAGGGTCAGGTCTGCCGACGGTAAAGAGATGGAGGTGGACAGGAGTTACGCCACCACCGGTTCCATCGTCTACGACGCCGTGTATATCCCGGGCGGGAGACACGCGGAGACCCTGAAAAACCAGAGTTACGCGATCCACTTCGTCAACGAGGCCTTCAAACACGGTAAGCCTATCGGGGCGATTGGTGAGGGCATCGAACTTTTGAAGGCGTCGGCCATCAAGGGAGTGGCCTTTGCCGATACCTCCGGAGGGGAAGCCCTGGCCGAGATGGGGGTTGTGACCTGCGGGAGTCAGGGGAGTGTTGAATCCTTCATCGACCAGTTCAAGACGGCCATTGCCCGGCACCGCCACTGGGACCGGGAGAGGATGGAGCAGGTGCCCGCCTGATGGGGGGTCGCCTGTAACAGAGAGCCGGGGAGAGCCTCCCCGGAGATTCTTTTTAGCTCCGGGCCGACTGATCTGCTCGCATAGGGCTCTCAGCCGCGCAGCATCGGGGAAGTGAACCAGAGCCCGGAGAGCCGGTGCGACTCGTCATCCTTCCGGAAGACGAACCGGAGGTCCACTCCGTCCTCCCTCTCGAACGCCGCCTTGTAGGTCACGGTGATGAGCTCGTCGGTCTCCGTAACGACGGGGTCTCTTCTGGAGTCGTAGAGCCCGATCTTCGATGTGATGAATTCGCGGGTCTTTTCAAACGCGGCTTTGTCCATGGCCCGTTTCATCTCATCGTCGAAATCGCGGGAGTAGATCGTGTAGTTGCCGTCGTTGAGGCCGGAAAGGAGGTTGTCGGCGATCGGGTCCGCGTATGCAAGCACCTGTGCCCTCCTCTCGTCGGAGACGACGGTCTCCTGGCTCATGCAGCCGGATGCAGAGACGGCGAGAAGGAGCACCAGAGCGGCGAGAACCGATACCTGAGGATAATTCATCATAGAGGGTCGAATCGGGAGATGATGAATGTATCCTTCCCATGAAGTCAGTGGAAAAAGTTGTTCTCTGTCTTACCTCACTGCACCGCCCGCTTCTCCTCCACCGGAGGGTTCTTGATCGTAACCGTAAGCGGCTGCGTATTCTTGCCGCGAACCTCCACGGCATACGTACCCGGCGCCGGGAACTTGTGTGCGAAGAACGTATACGTCTGCTGGCCGCCGCCCGCAAGGTCCTGCTTTTTCTCGGCCAGCTTGCCGTTGATCCACAACTCCGCCGTAAAGAACGTATCCCAGTTCGAGGACGGGACGCCTTCGTTGTCGAACCAGTAGCCGATACTCACCGAGACGTTCGGAAAGAAATACGGATTGCCGTTCTCGTCACGACCGCCGCCGGTGCTTCCGCTGACCGTGGGGTATGCTTCTACGGACTTTATTGCTGCAGGTCGATAGGTTGGTGACATACTACCAAAATTATAAAAATAATATAATAAATTTCCCCTCACCCCTATTGACCCCGGCCGATGCAATGTTTACGAGGCGGGGAAGGTCGTCTACCGTTTGTTGGGAACGCAGGCGACTATCCGGGGGTACTACGGTTCGAGAGGGAAAGGAGTGCGATAGTGATCCCTGCTTTTGGAAAGGGTTAACTTTTAGACAGTTTCTTTGCGGCGTATCCTCTCTTCCCACACAGGGGAGAGGTGGAATCGCGAAGCGTTGTAAAGAGCATGGTATCACTCACGGTATCATCCCCGACGGGAGGAGGGGTGGCCATATTGACGTTGCCTCTACACAGGTATGGCTGCAGCGATCCGCCGGCGGTCTCGGTCGTTCCACATTCCTTGTGTCAGCCCTCTTGTCGTGGCCCATTGCCCGGGCGTGCAGCCCACATCGCCCCATCCTCGGTGAGCCGGTAGATGATCCAGTTCCCCTGCTGGTCGCCGGCGATCAGCCCTGCTGTTTTCAGGACTGAGAGATGGTAGGACAACTTTGAATCTGCTATTGCAAGCACCGCCTTGATGACACAGACGCAGAGCGGCTGCACGGAAAGCATCGCGAGGATCTTGAGGCGGAACGGATCGGCAAGTGCGCGGTGGACGGTGCTCTCCCGTGTGAGCGCCGCATCATCCGGCAACTGCTCTACCAGTCCTGCGATGCCGCCGCTCCGGCAGAGCGACTCCTCGACGTCGGGAGGGAGGGGCAGGGATGCATCCCGGTCTTTCCTGTCTTCTGTCATCGGGATATCACATGTCATTTCAAAATAATACGAAATTGAAATGCCTTAACCTTTTGTTGCTACCCTATGAGGTACGAACCGGTCGTTCGACTGCAGAGAATAAAAGCGTGGACAGTGTAAGTGTCGGTTTCACCGGCGGCAGGGGCCGCACGGATCATTCCGATCCAGGCACTACCGCAAGCTCGTGAATGATCCTCCGCTTCAACTCTTTTTGAAATCAAAATATTTATCGGGTGGTGATGCCCACTGTATTTCAAATAATGTTGAAACACCATAGAGAAGTATCACCATGACGGACGTCGCCAGCAAAAACCAGAAGAAAAGCATCGCCGGAAGGTTCAGAAGACTCCCTGCACCGGAGAGCAGTTGCAGGTGCGGCGGTGAGTGACCGATGGGTACCGTCGACCAGGTACATCCTCCTGCAGCGGGCCCGCGTCTCTCGGTGATCGACCGCTATCTGACGCTCTGGATCGTGATTGCCATGATCGCCGGTGTCGCCGTAGGCTACTTTCTCCCCGGCGTGCCGGAGGTGATCACCGGCTTTTCGATCGGCACCACCTCCATCCCGATCGCGCTCGGGCTGATCCTGATGATGTACCCGCCGCTCGCAAAGGTCCGCTATGAGGAACTCGGCCGGGTCTTCCGCGACACCCGGGTACTCGCCCTCTCCCTCGTCCAGAACTGGATCGTCGGCCCGGTGCTGATGTTCCTCCTCGCGGCGGCGTTCCTCGCAGGGCGGCCCGAGTTCATGTACGGTCTTATCCTGGTGGGCCTCGCCCGGTGCATCGCCATGGTGATCGTCTGGAACGATCTCGCGAGAGGCGACTGCGAGTACTGCGCCGCCATCGTCGGCGTCAACTCGATCTTCCAGGTGCTCTTCTACGCCGTCTACGCCTACGTCTTCATCACCGTCCTCCCGCCGCTCCTTGGTCTCGGGGCCGGAACAGAGGTGCCGATCACCATCACGGGCGTCGCCGTCACGGTCTTTATCTACCTGGGCATCCCGTTCATCGCCGGATTCCTGACCCGGTTCGCGCTCCTCCGGGTGAAGTCGAAGGAGTGGTACCACAAGCGGTTCATCCCGAAGATCTCGCCGATCACCCTGATCGCCCTGCTCCTCACCATCGTGGTGATGTTCTCGACGCAGGGCGGCAACATCGTGGCGCTGCCGTTTGACGTCGTCCGGATTGCCATCCCGCTCACACTTTACTTCCTGATTATGTTCTCCACGAGCTTCTGGATGAGCTGGAAGATCGGAGTCGACTACGGAAAGTCAACATCACTTGCGTTCACCGCCGCGAGCAACAACTTCGAGCTCGCCATCGCCGTCGCCATCGGGGTCTTCGGGATCGGCTCCGGCGTGGCGTTTGCCACCGTCATCGGGCCGCTCATCGAGGTGCCGGTGTTGCTCGCTCTCGTCAACGTCGCCCTCCGGCTCCGCGACCGCTGGTACGGAGGAACAGTCGAAGCATATTGTCCCGCGCCACATGAGGGATTATCATGAAGAACGAACTTATCGTCGAATGGCAATGTCGGAAAAGACATCGAGAACACCTGCGAGCGTTGCGGCGAGACCGGGCGGACGGTGATGGATATCGTCGAGCGGATACGCCCGGTGATCGAGGAAGAGGGCATCACGGTCCAGGTTGTCGAGACCGTCCTCGAAGACGATGCAATAGCAGACTCAAACAGCATCCTCTTCAACGGCAGACCATTTGAGGACTTCATCGAAGGCATGAAGGTTACCAGCACTCCCTGCGCCTCCTGCGCCTGCATCACCGGGCAGGACGACGTCGAGTGCCGTGCGGTCGAGTACGGCGGCGAGCGTTATGAGTCGATCCCGCCGGAACTGATCGCCCGGGCGGTATTGAAGGCGCTCGGGCTGGAGTGAGACCATGAAGAAGAAAGTGCTCTTCGTCTGCACCCACAACGCCGCCCGTTCGCAGATGGCTACCTGAACGCCCGTTACGGCGACCGTTATGAGGTCTTTTCCGCCGGCACCAGGCCCGGAACTCTGAACCCTTATGCGGTCGGGGCGATGGCCGAGATCGGGATCGATATCTCCGGGCACCGCGTCAAAGACATCGCCGAGTTCGATGAGCACGAGATGGATTATCTGGTTACGGTCTGCGAGGGAGGGGTCTGTCCGCTCTTCCCCCGGGCAAAGGAGGAGATACGCCGGGAGTTCCCGGACCCGTCGAAGCTCACCGGCACCGACGAGGAGATCGTGGCCGGTATCCGGCGAATCAGGGAAGAAATCACCGCCTGGATCGACGCGGCGTTCGGGGCGATGTGAATGGTGTTCACCATCGTTGCCTACTCGGGGTCTCGACCGCCGGGAAGCGGCCGCTCAGGCAGGGACAGCGGTCATGTGCCGGTGGCATGGTCGAGATCTGCTCGCGGCCACCCGGCCGACGGCGTCGCTGGGGGCTGTGGTCCGGCACGCAGATCGCGTTCTCGTGCTGGACGGGTGCGGTGACTGCTACGGGAAGAAGGGGGCGCGGGACCGGTGTCGAGCTGCACCTGAACATCATCGCAGCATCCTGCGACAGCGAGAAGAACGGAACGGCCGAGCCCCGGTTCGATGAGATCGAACGTCTGGTCTCCGCTGTGCTTGAGGCGTTCCGGCGATGAACTGCGGTGATGACTGAATCCCGGTTTACCAGTTCGATGATAGTGTTTTCTATTGTGATCCGCGCTTTTTCCTTATGCATCAACTCTATCTCATACGCACAAAGACCTTCTTGACTGGTAGCACCGGGAACCTGTCTCCCCTTGATTCATACTAGATATACGGTGTTTTTTCTGTGCGGTCCTTTCCGATGTGCCCGATAAAGTCAGGCTCTAGTACTCTCTTCAAGAGGGCGCACCCCCACGCATGATCGTACCTCAGGTGGTGAACGTCAAATTTTTTCACTTATCTATAACCCGGGCTTGGAGTGCGAGGGGTGGGATTCGAACCCACGGACCCCTGCGGGAGTGGATCTTAAGTCCACCGCCTTTGGCCGGGCTTGGCTACCCTCGCTCGAAAAATATCCTGTACCTATTATCTATCGCAGGTATTAAGCTCAGCGTCCGGTGAAGACGACCCGGCCGGCCGTTCATTGCACCGAACCCCGGTCAGTGCAGGAGCCAGAAGGTATTTGGGGTATCGTTACGATTTTGCAGGAGAGCATGGGGAGAACCCGGGACAACGGAGGCAACCATGGAGGCGGATCGTAACCCGTACGATAGCAAGCCGGAAATGCCCTGCCGGCACGCCCGGACCGATAAAGACGGCGTGAACTGCCAGGACCGCTGCCGGCTCGTCAATTTCGCGTTCGGGAGCATATCGAAGGGTGCGGTGCTGCTGCTCGTCCAAGCGAAGCAGGCCCCGGTCCAGGGCAGGCTCTGCCAGCCCGAGCAGGGGGCGGCGGACGGCCTTCACCGGACACGAGCCCGAAGAACGCCCGAACACGGCAGCGGCGGACACAAACACGGAGGATAAACCGATGACGGACACCCGGACGCTTCTCTCGGCGCTCTCGTTCGGGCTCGCAGGCGCCTGTTTCTTCGCGTACCCTGCAATCCGGCCCTACACCGACGAAGCGTCCCTCGCCGGCGCCGAAGCATTCGCTTCACCCGCCTGGCTTCTTTCGCATACGCTCGCCATAGTCGGGTTCATCCTGCTCACGCTGGGGCTGCTCGGCCTGTATGGCCGTCTCCGCGGAACGAAGGCCGAAACCTGGGGCATCACGGCGCTTGTCCTGACCTGGATCGGCACCGGACTGATCCTGCCCTACTACGGGGTCGAGACCTTTGCGCTGCACGCCGTGGGCAGGGAAGCGCTCCGGGAGAACAGCGTCGGCCTGTTTGTAACGCTCACGGACTCGATCCGGTTTGGGGAGTGGGTCTGGCTCTTCACGTTCGGTCTCCTCGCTCTTGCAGCCGGCGCCATCCTGTTTGGGATCGCGATCTGGCGGTCGGGTCGCCTCCCCCGGTGGAGCGGTATTCCCCTGGCGCTCGGCTTCGCGCTCTTTCTCCCGCAGTTCTTCACGCCCCCGCCGGTCCGGGTCGCCCACGGGCTGCTCGTCCTCGCCGGGTGCTGGCTCGTGGCGTGGAGCATGGTGAACCACCGGACGGGCGAAGGGGACGCACGCTCCCGGTAACCATCTCCCGTGCGGAGTCAACCTTCCTGGCCTATGAACCGGTAGTTCGTGATGAGCATTGAAGCGCACCGAAAGAAAAATGCCGGGTATCCCGCCGCCCTACTGCAGCACGATGTAGGCAAGGATCGAGAGCAGGAACGCAAGCGCAAGGATCATAAAACTGATCGGGGCGATGAACGCGAGCATCGCGTTGACGGTGCTTGCAAGTTGCGAGACCCGCTGCGACCCGAAGACGACGACCCCCTCGCACGAAGCCGTTGCCGCCCCCACCCGGGCTGGGGCAAGGTCGGCGACCGCCTCCCGGACCGCCTGCTCCACATACGGGACGATCTCCTCCACCGGCACCCGATACCCGACCGGGTTCTTGCCGCTGATGGTATTTACCGTGTGGGTATCGGTGGTCATGACCTCGGCCTCGTCAACGTGGCCGAGCACCACGGAGCGAAGTCTCTCCCGGACGCCCGGGACCATGTTGTTCCCGTCGATCAGGACGTAGGCCGCCCGCTCTCCGCCGACCTCCGTCGCCAGCACCTGCACCCCGAGCGACCCGAACCCCTGCTCGCGGGTGAACGGGACCCGGACATGCGAGACACCGATCGCGAGCGTTTCCATGGGAAGATCCCGGGCAACCCTGAACCCCTCGCGTGCGGCGGCGATGTACTCCGTCGCGATCCGGGTTGCCGGGAGGACCGGAGAACCCACACTGGCCATGCAGTTGTGGGCGTCCACGAAGGCGACCGCCGAGAAGGCGCATCTTCCTTCGGCCATGATCACCGTCCCGATCGAGTAGTCGAGGTCCTCCGTCCGTTCCGGAGAGCGGGTGCTCACCATCAGGAGGGCGTCTCCGAACCGCTGGCAGAGGATTGAGACCGATCCCGACGCGACCCGGACCGGGCGGCTCGCGGAGCCGGAGAAGGTGAGCCTTTCCCGGGACGCCTCAACGGCGCGGGCGATCTTATCGATCTCGCTCTCCGAGACCAGGTTGAAGTCGTGGGTGGCGCAGCCGTGAGCGACCAGCGTCTCCTCGGGAAACGTGTCGTGGAGGATCCGCGGAAGGTTGCCGCCGCCGACGTCGCCCATCGGCCCGGGATGGACGTTCGGGACCGTGAAGAGAGCGTCCTCCCCGGAGTCGCGGGAGAAGAAGAGCGAGACCTGCGGGACGTAGACCTCCTCGCCGATCTCGCGGAAGAAGTCCTCCATCTTCTTTGAGTCGTCGGTCAGGTGGGCGATGAAGGTGTTGAGGAAGTTAAGCCCGCTGATCTGGAACGCCCGCTTCAGCGGCCGCTCGATCAGCCAGATCAGGAAGACAAAGACCAGCCCGAAGACTCCCTGGAGGAGGAGAGCGTAGGGCACGAACCCTGGAGTAAAATACCAGGCCCCGACCGTTATCCCGGCTGCGCTCTGGAGGAACGCGGGAAGGACCATCCGGATGATCCGGTAGTCGGCCACGGCAACGAGGACCAGCAGCCGGAGGCCGAAGACCAGGCCGAGAGCGACCGCATAAAGTGCGGGAAAGACCTCCCTCCCGAAGACCAGGACCGGCGAGAGGCTCAGGATCACGGAGAGAACCGTGCAGGCCAGGGCGAGGAGGGCCGACCGGTTCCAGGTGAGTTGCCCGCCGGAATATCCCACCAGAGGCACGGTCAGCAGGAAGGCGACCAGTGCCGGGACGGAGAACCCGAGGGTCCCGACCAGGAAAAATTCTTGTCCGGCCCGGTAGGTGGCGGCGTCGATGATGAGCCCGAGCACGACGATGAGCGCAAGGGACCTCGGCCAGGACGGGGCGGAGAAGATGTACCGCGTGAGCCGCTCGACACGCACATCGGGACCGGATTCCATCAGGCGCCCCCGGATGCCACTCCCGGACCGGGGGCAGGAGCCGGTGTCATCCCGCCGGCACATTGCACGTTATTCCCCATAATTTAGGTCAGTATTTCTCCGGGCTCGCCAAAGACCTTCCGGTACCGTGCAAGCATCCGGTCCCAGTCCGGAAGGTTCGTCTGGGTGCCCGTCCGCTCGACGACATAGGACGAGACCACCGCCCCTGCACGACAGCAATCGAGCGGGGTGTAGCCCTTCCGGAACGCCGTGAGGAAACCGGCCCGGTAACCGTCGCCGGCGCCCGTGGGGTCGACGGCATCCACCCTGACGGCCGGGACATGGTGCTCCTCGCCGTCCATGCAGAGGACGCTCCCCTCCGCCCCCCGGGTCGTGACCGTCATGGGGACCGACGCAACGAGCGCATCCTGCTCCACCCCGAGCATATCGCACATCCGGTCCATCTCGTGGTTGTTCGAGAAGAGGATGTCGACGTTTGCAAGGATAACCTCGAGTTGCTCGGGGGTGTAGCGAAGGAGGTCCTGGCCCGGGTCGAAGGAGGCGAATTTGCTCTTCCGGGCCACCCGGACGTTGAAGTCGGGGTCGGCCGTCGCCATGTGGACGAAGTCGAGGGCGGGGGCCTCCGCACGGGAGAACGCGGCCGACGCACCCCATTCAAAGAAGGTCTCCTGGTCGCCGGCGTCGTCCGTAAAGACGTATGCGGTTGCGGTGCGGGCATCCCCGACCACGGAGAAGTCCTGCACGATCTCGAGGTCGTGCATCCAATGGTCGTAGTCGCTGCCCGGAAAATCGCCGCCGACCGATGAGATCAGGCGGCACCGCTCCCCGAGCATCGCGATCCCGACCGCGATATTCGCCGCTCCGCCGCCGAAGTAGACGGAATGGGCGGTGATATAGGTCGAGTTGTGCCTTCCGGGGAGTTTCGGCACCCGGAAGAGATGGTCGACGGCGGTATGCCCGACGACGGAGATCATAGTTCCTCCACTTCCTGCACCTTCAGCGGAACGTCGCGCAAAGCCTTGCCGACAACCGACTTTGCTATCCGCGATGCGTGTTCGCCGGATTCCGCACGGAAGACCTTCATCTGAAGGACGAGGCCGACGAGGGCGGTGTTCGCCACCACAAGAGCGGTGTCGAGATCCCCCTCGCAGAGGGGGCAGGCGCTCACCCCGGCCTCGATCTCCACGAACTTTGCCGAAGGATTGAGCCGTTTCCCCGCCTCGCTGATCGCGATGCTCACGGCATCGTCCATCGACCTGACATCTTTAATTATCCACGCTGATTCAAGCGTAACCAAATAATCCGGCATAATCTCTCCGAAATAGGCGTCCTACCAGGTCTCACGGTGCGTGTGCTCGTCCACCGGCATACGCTCCATAGGTTCGAGCGGCGGCGTTCCCCTGCCGACCGCGAGAAGCGCGACGGGACGGACATGCTGGGGGAGGCCCAGGGTCTCGCGAACAGAGTCTTCGTTGAACGCCCCGGTCCAGCACGAGTGCAGGCCCCGGGCATGTGCGGCGAGCATCATATACGTGCAGGCGATGGTGGCGTCCTGCACCGCGTAGAGGATCCCCCGCTCCCCGTAGTGCGACATGGACCGTACGTAGTTCGCACAGACCGCAAAGACCGCAGGGGCCTCCCGGATGTGCACCTGCTCGAAGGCCGCGAGCGCAAGCTCCTCCCTCGCGTCTTCGTAGGTTACGATGACGACGTCCCATGCCTCACGGTTTCCGGCGCTCGGCGCCGTTCTCGCAGCGGCGAGGATGTAGTCGATATCCTCCGGGTCAAGCGGTTCCCCGGAGTATTCCCGAACCGACGACCGCGTTTTTAAGAATCGAAGAAAATCAGATGAGTTCATGCTCTTTGAGCGTATCCCACGCAGCCTGTGCGGCGGTCGTAACGGCGCTGACGCCTCTGCTCAGCCGTTCCGACGCGGCGCCCAGTTCCATGCTCTCGGTGAGAGCGATCGCTTCGTTGAGGTGATCGATGGCCTTCTTAAATTCACCAAGTTCCGTGCCCCCATACGCAAACTCGAGCTCCGAACGGATTGACTCGAGCACCATCACGAGCATCCGTTTTCCGCCGGGTTTCTCCTGGAGCGGAAACTGGATCAGGGCTGTCGTCAGGTGCGACCCGACAATCAGTTCGGATTTCGCCCGTTCGGCAAACTGGTAGACCCTGACGGCGGTTTTGAGATCCATACTCATACTGGAACTCGCTAGTATAAAAAGTATCGAAAGAGAAGAGCGGGACGGCTTATCTTGATTTCTGCTTGGTCCCGAGAGCCGACACCTTGGCGCGCCGTATACACCGGCGTACCCGTGCGTCCATGGTGGGGGCGCCTCCACCTCGGCCTCGGCCGCCGCGTCCACCCCGTCCGCCGCGTCCGCCGCGCCGGGAGTCCTGTCCTTCCCTGTTTGCTCGTTTGAGGATAGCCGCCGCAGGCTTGAACCGCTGGTTCGGGCCGGGTCTCTTCACTTCGCCTTCACTTGCAGGGACGAGTCGTATCTGCCCCTTTACGCCCTTAACCTGGGCCCACTGAACACTTCCTGTCTTTCCCATGATAGAACTCCTTTATGATTATGAACTGACCCTCTGATAAAAGTAACCCGGAGCCCGGCCGGGACAGACCGGGTCCGGGGCGGGAGGCAATCGTTCCGGAGATCAGGCGAGTAATTCTTTTAGTTCGCGCCTGAGGACCTCGCTGACGACCTTGCCGTCCACGCTCCCCCTGAGTTCCTGCATGACGACCCCCATCAGGGGACCAAGTGCGCCCATGCCCTTCTCGCGGGCGAATGCCTCCCGCTCGGCCACGATGCGGTGCACGATCGCTTCCACATCGGCCCGCGACACGGCGGGGGCCATCCTGGCAATGGCTGCATCCACCCGCTCCCGGGGCGTTCCGCCGCCACCGCCCGCCGTCCGGGCGAGTTCGGTGATCAGGTCGGGGATCGCCTCCTTTGCAGCCCGGCCGGCTTCCACGGCGGAGAGGAGGGTAAGGATCTCCTCTTTACTCACCCGGTCGACGGCCACGCCGTCGCGGGCAAGTTCCCGGCAGGTGGCAAGCAGTGTCCGTGCCGCGGTGGTGGGGCGGACACCGGCGGCGACGGCCGCTTCAAACGTCGGCAGCCGCTCGGAGAACGCCATCTGGTGCGCCAGCGCCTCGTCAAGCCCGAACGCCCTGACAAACCGCTCCGCCCGGTCGGTCAGAAGTTCGGGCACCGCGATGCTCTCCCAGCGGTCCTTATCGATCTCAACCGGAAATACGTCGGTCTCGGGGTACATCCGTGCAGCTCCGGGAAGCGGGCGCATGTAGGCCGTGCTCCCTTCTTCCAGCATCTTCCGGGTCTCCTCGGGCACGCCGGAGAGGGCCATCTCCGCGCGGATCATCACCTGCTCGATCGCGCAGCCGGCCCGCTCTCTTCCCGCCGCCACGATGACGACGCAGTCCTCTTCCGCGGCACCGACGACCTCCCGCAGCCGGGCGACCTCCTCTGCGGTGACGCCGTAGGCGGGGAGTTCGTCGGTGTGGAAGATCCCGCCGACGCCGCACTTCTTCGCGTAGTCCGACATCTCGCTCCCGAGGCGGCGGCCGGGCTGGATCTCCCGCCCGACGAGACCTGCAAACCCGCAGAGCCGGATAGCGAGGATGGACTTTGCCTTCTTCAGGATGGAGGATGCCGTTCCGGCAAAGAGTTCGGTGACGTCGACGACGGTGTGGTCGACCCGTGCGCCGCGCTCCCGTAAAGCGTCGCGAACGGCAAGGAGGTTCGTCTGCCGTTCGACCTCGCGGCTGACCACCTCGGCGATGAGGTTGAGCTCCTGAACGCCCTTGATCTCAACCCGTGCGCCGCCGGCGATGGAGACGTTGATGTCCTGCCGGATCGTCCCGAGGCCCCGTTTCACCCGGCCGGTGGAGCGGAGCACCATGCCGATATACTCGGCGATCCGCTGGACGGCCTTTGGGGTGTGCATGCAGGGCGCGGTGGTGATCTCGACGAGCGGGATACCCAGGCGGTCGAGTGAGAAGGTATCGCCCTCGACCCGTTGCGCCGCCTCCTCTTCCAGGCATATCGTCTCGATCCGGCAGCCGTCCGGGAGGGCGCCGGAGAGCGCAACGAGCGCCGTCCGCTGGAACCCGCTGGTGTTCGAACCGTCGATGACGAGTTTTCGCATCGTCTGCACCTGCTCGACGGGGGTCATGCCGAGCATCTTCGCTATCGTGAGGCAGACTTCGAGCGCCTCGGGGTTCATCGGGGCAGGAGGCTCCTCGTCGTGCTCCACCAGACAGACCGTATCGTAGGTATAGTAGCAGAACTTCCGGACGAGTTTCATCTCTTCCCGCGCCGCCCGGTCGATCTCACCGAGTTCGCTCTCCGTCGCCCGGAGGTAACGGTAAAACTCTCCCGTCCGCTCGCTGGTGTCCCGGAGAAGGGTCGGGCACCGGCAGAAAAGTTTCTCGGCGGTGTCGAGTTGCTGGTGGATCTCGATCCCGGCTTTGAGGCCGAGTTCCTTATAGTCCATTACTCGACCTCCGCCGGATCTCGCCCGCAAGGTCGGTCTGCATCAACTCGCCCGCCCGTTCGGGGTCTTTTTCATTCCCGAGCACCCACATCAGTTTGACGAGCGCCGCCTCGGGGAGCATGTCCTCCCCCTCAACCACGCCGGCGGCAAGAAGGTCTCTTCCGGTGTTGTAGACCCGGTCGCAGACCCGGCCGTGCAGGCACTGGGACGTCATGACGACGGTCGTCCCGTCCTCGATCATATCCCGGAGCGGGGGTATCCACTCCGTCGCCACGTGCCCGAGCCCCGTCCCCGATATGACCAGGCCCGCGTAGCCCTCAAAGGCGTCGAGGACCGCGGCGGGCATACCGGGGTAGAAGTTGAGGAGGGCGCAGCGCTCTTCGAGCGCATCGTGGAGTTCCGGCTCCCCGGTCCCCCGCCTGACCGCCTCGTCCGAGAGGGCGACGGAGAGGGAGGGGTAGTCGACGTAGCCGAGCGGCGCCATTCCCATGCTCCGGAAGGCGTCGCGCCGGGAGGTGTGCATCTTCCGGACCCTCGTCGCCCGGTGGATGGAGCACCGGTCGTCGTTCGTCGTCGCGTGCATCACCACCGCCACCTCGCCGAGGTCGCCGGCAGCGACGGCGGCGCTGCAGAGGGCGTTCATGGCGTTGTCGGAACTCGGGCGGTCGGCGGACCGCTGCGACCCGACAAAGACCACCGGCACCGGCGTCTTCAGCATGAACCTGACGGCCGCCGCCGAGTAGGCCATCGTGTCGGTGCCGTGGGTGACGATCACCCCGGAGACCCCGTGCCGGATCTCGTCGTAGACCGCCCGGGCAAGTTCCTGCCAGAGCGCCGGGCGCATGTTCTCCGAGAGGATGCTTGCGACCTGGCGGTCGCGGTAGCGGGCGATATCCCCGAGTTCCGGGATCGCCCGCAGGATGTCGCTCGCCGAGAACTGGCTCGTCACGGCCCCTGTCCGGTAGTCCACCCTGCTTGCGATCGTCCCGCCGGTGGAGATGATGGCGAGTTCCGGGAGGTCGGGGTTCTGGATGACGACTCCGGCGCCTGCCGGCGGCTGCGGAGCAGCGCGCTCAATCAGTTCGATCTTCTCGGGGGATGTCCCGATGTTGTAGCCGTTGTCCAGTTTGACGACGGCCATCCCGTCACGCTCGGTGATGTAGGTCCCGGTGAGGGCGGTCCCGCCGCTCGCGTACCGCACCAGGTCGCCGGTTTGCAGAGTCTCCGTTATGCTACCAGCCTCCGTGATTCAAGGATAAGGTGTTCAAGCGCTTGATTGAGCGCCGCATCGGTCTCCTCCGCCCATATCGCATCGCGGCGGAGGAGTTCTTTTTGTTCGGAAAGTTGCACCGCGACCGCCGCGGGCGCCGGGCCGCCGACGATGCCCCGCACCGCGACGGCGTGACGTGGATCGAGGGCTGCATCGATCCGCTCCTGGGTGACACCCAAGCCCACGACCGAGAGGCCGGCCGCTTCCCGTGCGGCGCCTTCGAGCGTGGCGAGGTCGAGCGAGCCGTGTCTGACCGCCCGCCCGACGATCCGGTGGGCGGTGCGGAAGGGAAGCCCGTAGTCCCGGACGAGGACGTCGGCAAGTTCCGTCGCGGTGGAGAAACCCCGGCCCGCCTCGGCGGCCATCCGCCCGGTGTTGAAGGCCGCAGAACCGATCATGCCGGAGAGAAGCGGGATGCTCTGCCGGACCGCCTCCACTCCCCGCCAGAGGTGCGGAGTCGCCTCCTGAAGGTCGCGGTTGTAACTCATGGGGAGCCCCTTCACGATGGTGACGGCCGCGGCAAGCTCCCCGGCGACCGATCCGGCCTTCGCCCGCATGATCTCGGCAACGTCCGGGTTCTTCTTCTGGGGCATGATCGAGGAGGACGAGCAGTAGGCGTCGTCCAGCTGGACGAACCCGACGAACGCGGTGCTCCAGAGGACGAGTTCCTCACAGAGCCTGCTTACCGTCGTCATGCAGGCGGCGGCGGCGGCGAGCACCTCGATGACGAAGTCCCGGGCGGCGACCGCGTCCATGCTGTTTCGCGCCGGGCGGGAAAAGCCAAGGAGGGCGGCGGTGTAGTTACGGTCGAGCGGAAAGCCGGTCGAGGCAAATGCCGCCGAGCCGAGCGGCGATACGTCCACACGGGCGTACGCCTCCCGGAGCCGGGCCGTATCGCGGGAGAAGGCCTGCTCGTAGGCAAGAAGGTAATGAGCCAGCGTCGTGGGCTGGGCGTGCTGGAGGTGGGTGAAGCCCGGCATCACCGTCTTCGTATGGGCGGCGGCAACGCTGAGCAGGGTCTGCCGCAGGTCGACAAGCGACCGCACGAGGGCGATGATCTCCTCTTTGAGCCGCATCCTCACGCAGGTGGCGACCTCGTCGTTCCGGGACCGCCCCATGTGGAGGCGGCCGCCGACGTCCTCCCCGACCCGGTCGATGAGGTAAGCCTCCTTTCCGGCGTGGATGTCCTCGAACCGTTCGTCGAACGCCTCTTTCGGGAGGCCGTGGTCGTGGAGGTCGAGGAGCGCCGCCATCAGCGCCCGTGCCGGTGCTTCTTCGATGATCCCCTGCCGGGAGAGGCCGAGGAGGTGTGCCATGTCCACGAGAAGGTCCACCTCCGCGATCCAGCGGTCGGCGTCCATCGAGGCAAGAAAGTGCTCGAGATCGCCCGAACGTTCGCCGGAGAGACGGCCCTGCCGAATCTGATCCGTTCGCATCCTATCAACAGTCCTGCCTGTACCGTTTGGCTCTATAGAGATTAAAACCACACCCGCGGCGGCGGGGAGGATACCGGAGGGGGTGCGATGCCCTGGGCGTGACTGCGGACGGTGCAGCGGACTTGAGTGCCCGAAAAATTCGAGATGAGTCTTGTTTTGATCTCGACTGCCGGATCGGTGGATGAAAAGGGCTCCGTATGCCGGACCCGGGGTATATCGCCGCAAGAGGGGGGGCAACGGGGAATGCGGGCCTGAGAAACTCGGAGAGTTTCGAAGGGAGTGCCTCTTTCTCTCGGGCGCGATAACCGCTGGAAAGCCGGTGAACGGGCAAAGCCCCAAACGTGCCCTCCTCATCCCCGGCATCCTCTCTCCGGGAAGGAGGCCGCCCCGTACGCATGGATTACCCCATAAGGAAAACAATTGGTCAAAAATTTCTACTATAGTATAACAAAAACCCTCATTTTCGATAAAACTATATACTGACAATATGAAGACTACTCACTATACTTGCAACTATTACCTATGGAAGATGCTTATGAGACCAATTATTGCAGTTGTTCTGGCCGTGGCCCTGGTTGCAGCGTTTGCATTTGTCTCCGGGTGCACGGGAACGGATACCGGCGACGTGACGCACCTACGGATCGGCTACCAGCCGAGCACTCACCAGACCGCACACATGACCGCGATGGAGAAGGGATGGTGGCAGACCGACCTTGCGCCCCTGGGCGTCACTCAGGTGACCGACTATAACTTCCCCACCGGGGCGCCTGAGATGCAGTCGATGCTTGCCGGGGACCTTGATGTCGCCTACGTAGGCTCCGCCCCGGTCATCGCGGCCGTGAGCAGCGGACTTGACGCCAAGATCGTTGCAGCGGTGCAGACGCAGGGGTCCGACCTGGTGCTCAGGAACGAGATCCCCTACTCGACCCCCGCAGACCTCGTGGGTAAGAAGATCGCAACCTTCCCGCCGGGGACGATCCAGGACACCGTTCTCAGGACCTGGCTTGAGGAGAACGGTGTCGACCCCGCAAAAGACGTCACCATCGTCGCCATGGACCCCGGCGCCGCCACCACCGCCATCTCCGCAGGCCAGGTCGACGGCGTCTTCCTGCCCCACCCGTCCCCGGCCGTCATCGAGGCGGAGGGCACGGGAAGAACCGTGGTGCAGTCGGGCGAGATGATCAAGGACCACTCATGCTGTGTCCTCGTTGCGAGCGGCTCCTTAATCCGCGAGCACCCGGAGATCGTCGAACAGATCGTTAAGACGCATATCAATGCGACGGAGTACAACCGCGAACACCTGGACGAGGCCGCATCCATCTACTCAAGGAAGACCGGACAGGACGTCGAGACCGTGAAGGCGTCCTTCAGGGACTGGGACGGCACCTGGACCACCGACCCGCGGGTCATCGCGCCGTCGGTAGTCGAGTACACGAACCTTCAGTACGACCTCGGCTACATCGACAGGCCTCTCACCGAGGACGATCTCTTCGACTTCTCGTTCTACGAGAAAGCCCGGGAATCATAACCCGGGACCTCCCCGCTTTTCCCTCCAAAAGTATCTTTTAGAGACATGCCGATGAAATAAGGGAAGAACCTTCCGGAGTGAGCCCGTCTTCACCCCGCCTTCCGGCAGGTAACCCACGCAGCGGAACTGAAGCCATGAACAAAAAGACACAGAAACGATTACTCGGCATCGCATCGATCATCGTCGTGGCGGTGATCTGGCAGATCGTCGCGGAATACGTGGTGGGGCAGTCCTTCATCCTTCCGAGCGTCAGCGACGTCCTCGGCGCGTTCGTCGAGCTTTTAGAGTCCGGCACCTTCCTCACCGACACCATGGTCAGTCTTGAACACTTCGGGATCGGACTCATCGTGGCGCTCCTCCTCGGCATTCCCATCGGGGTTTTGATGGGATGGTTCCGGGTGGCGGACTTCCTGCTCGACCCGATCATCGAGATCCTCCGCCCCATCCCGCCGCTCGCCTGGATTCCATTCGCCATCATCTGGTTCGGGCTCACCAGCCAGGCGGCGGGGTTCGTCATCTTTGCCGGAGCGTTCTTCCCGATCCTGACCGCGACCTATTCTGCATTTCGGGGCATTCCGAAGGTCTATGTCGAGGCGGGCAAGGTGCTCGGGTGCGACACCTCCTTTGAGGTGATCCGCTACGTCGCCCTTCCCGCAGCCGTCCCGTCGATCGTCTCCGGCATCAGAACGGCCATGGGCGTAGGGTGGATGTGCCTTGTGGCCGCCGAGATGTTCGGCGTCTCCACGTACGGCCTCGGCTACCAACTCTGGCACAACTACTACCTCCACCAGATGCCCGAAGTCGTCGCTTACATGTTGATCCTCGGGTTCCTGGGCCTCTTTATCGACCGGATCTTCCGAAACTACGTGGACCAGCGTCTCCTGCGGTGGCATGCAGGGGAGGTGGCTTAGCATGAGCGGGGTTAAGATACAGGGGATCAACAAGGCTTTCCCGAAGGAGGACGGCACCGTAACGCAGGCGCTTGCCGGCGTTACCCTGGATATCCGGGACAAGGAGTTCGTCTGCCTGGTCGGGCCGTCGGGGTGCGGGAAGACGACGCTTCTCCGGATCATCGCCGGGCTTGAGACCGCAACCGCCGGGAGCGTGACCGTCGACGGCCAGCGGGTCACCGGCCCGGCCCCGACGCGGGGGATGGTCTTTCAGGAGTACTCCCTCTTTCCCTGGCGGCGGGTGATCGACAACGTCGCGTTCGGCCTGGAGATGAAGGGCGTCGCAAAGGAGGAGCGCCGGAAGACGGCGGAGCGGTACCTCGAGATGGTCGGCCTCTCTCAATTCCGGGACGCCTACCCCTACGAACTCTCCGGCGGGATGCGGCAGCGCGTGGCGATAGCCCGGGCGCTTGCAAACGATCCCGAAGTCCTCCTCATGGACGAGCCGTTCGGCGCCCTGGACGCCCAGACCCGGAACAAGATGCAGAAGGAACTCCTCGCTCTCTGGGGCCAGACGAAGAAGACGATCGTCTTCGTCACCCACAGCGTCGACGAGGCGGTTTACCTCTCCGACCGGATCGTCGTCCTCTCCCCGCGGCCGGGGACGGTCCGGGAGGTTATCCCCATCCCCTGGCCGCAGCCGCGCGACCGGACCAGCGCCGAGTTCGCGGAAGTCCGCCGGAGGGTGCTCCGGATGATCGACGAGAGTGAAGACTTCTCGTAAGGTTTATTAGAGGAGATCTCAATTTTATAAAGGACTCATAGATCGGCAGGAGTTTTTAAAGATGGTACGAAAACCAGCGAAGATGTACAGGAATCTCGCAAAGAAAGCATATACACGCAGAGAATACATGGGCGGCGTTCCGGGCAGCAAGATTGTGCAGTTCGATATGGGCAACCTCAGCCAGGATTTCCCGGTTGAGTTCTCAATCGTCGCCGAGGAGACCTGCCAGATCCGCCACACGGCCCTTGAAGCCGCTCGTATCAGCATCAACCGGCAACTCCTCAAGGAAGTAGGGAGGGTAAACTACCATTTAAAGATCCGGACCTTCCCGCACCACGTTCTCCGTGAGAACAAGCAGGCGACCGGCGCAGGAGCGGACCGTGTCTCGGAAGGAATGCGCCTCGCCTTCGGGAAAGCCGTCGGCACCGCGGCACGGGTTGAACGGGGTCAGAAAGTCTTCACCGTCTGGACAAGCCCGCAGTATGCCGAGAAGGCAAAGATCTCTCTCCAGCGCGGCATCTACAAGATCCCGACTCCCGCAAGGATTGTCGAAGAGCGGGCACCGGAAGCATAAATCCGCACCCAGTCCCACCCTTTTTCCGGGGAGCAACCCGTAGATCCGGTACCCGTGGGAATGTGGATTATTATAAACCCTTCCCGCCAGTATACATGATGATAAATTCGGCAGATTCGACACTTTCGGGCGCACTGGCAGAGGCTACAGAGAGAGCCCTCGTAGAGGCCGAGCTCCGGCTTCCTCCCGACGTACTTGCAGTGCTCCGGCGGGCGGCGGCGACCGAGAGGAACGAGATCGCACGCCAGGAGTTCACGAACATCCTGGAGAACGTCGAACTCGCCCGGGAACGGCGGGTGCCGATCTGTCAGGATACCGGGGTGCCGGTCGTCTATATCACCCTGCCTCCCGACGTTCCGTTCTCCGCTTCCCTCTTTACGGGGGTGCGGGAGGGGGTGCGCCGGGCGACGGCCGCGATCCCTCTCCGCCCGAACGTCGTCGACCCGCTCACCCGGGAAAACACCGGGGATAACACCGGTGTCGGGGTGCCGGTCGTCCACGTGGCGCCCGGGGACCGGTTCACGGTGACGGTGCTCCCGAAAGGTGCAGGCTCCGAGAACGTCTCAAGGATAGGGATGCTTCTCCCCTCGCAGGCGGCGGAGGTCCCGAAGTTCGTCGTCGAGACGGTGCTCCTCGCGGGAGGCAGGCCCTGCCCGCCCGTCATTCTCGGCGTCGGGATCGGCGGGACGTTTGACGCGGCGGCGGCACTTGCAAAAGAAGCCCTGCTCCTCCCGGTCGATACCATGGACCGTGACGAGCAGGAGATCTGCGATGCGGTCAACGCCCTCGGTATCGGGCCGATGGGTCTCGGCGGCGATACGACGGCGCTTGCGGTGAAGGTGAAGCGGGCGGACTGCCACACCGCGTCCCTCCCGGTGGCGGTGAACGTGCAGTGCTGGGCCTGCCGCCGGGCGACCGTGGAGGTGCGGTGGTGACGGACCTCGTAACGCCGCTCGGCGACGAGGTCCTCTCGCTCCGGGCCGGCGACCGGGTCACCCTCTCCGGGACGATCTACACCGCCCGGGACGAGGCCCATCTCCGCATGATGAAAGAAGGCATACCCTTCGATCCGAAAGGCGCCGCGGTCTATCACTGCGGCCCGGTGGTGAAGGGCGATCGCCTCGTCGTTGCCGGGCCCACCACGTCGGCCCGGATGAACGCCCTCACGGGTTTCCTCATCGACGCGGGCGTCCGGGTCTTCATCGGCAAGGGCGGGATGGGGCCCGAAGTGGTCGAGCAACTCCGGGGGCGCGCCGTCTACCTCGCGCTCACGGGGGGGTGCGCCGCGCTCGCCGCCTCCCGCCTGCTTCTATCCGGCGTCTACTTCGAAGACCTCGGCATGGCTGAAGCCGTCTGGGTCATCAGGGCCGATCACCTGCCGCTGACGGTCGGAATCGACGCCCACGGCGGCGATCTCTTCCGCGCCGTACGCGAGAAAGCGAAAACACAATTTCACCAGCGATTCAATACCATGTAGGATGCCGTCTCATGAAACTTGTCATCGATGAAAGCCGCTGCAAAGGCTGCAACCTCTGCGTGCTGGTCTGCCCCTATGGGATCTTTCAGGAAGGGACGGAACTCAATCGCCGGGGGATCGTCTCCCCGGTCCTCGACCGCCCGGAACGGTGCACGAACTGCCGGCTGCAGGCCCTCTACGGGCGGACGCTCTGCGGGGTCTGCCAGATGATCTGCCCCGACCAGGCCATCTCCTGGGTTGACGAGAAACCGTTCGAACCGCACCGGGTGGAGGTGGAGTTTTGAGCCGGGTTGAGTTCATGCAGGGAAATGCCGCCTGTGCCGAGGGTGCGCTTGCCGCGGGGTGCCGGTTCTTCGGCGGCTATCCGATCACGCCGTCGACCGAGATCGCCGAGACCATGGCCCGAAGACTCCCGAAAATCGGCGGGGTCTTCATCTCCATGGAGGACGAACTTGCAAGCATCGCCTCGGTGATCGGGGCCGCCTGGACGGGAACAAGGGCGATGACCGCGACAAGCGGCCCCGGGTTCTCGCTGATGATGGAGAACATCGGCTATGCGGCCATGACCGAGACGCCGTGCGTCATCGTCAACGTCCAGCGGGGCGGCCCGAGCACCGGCCAGCCGACGCGGGCGGCGCAGGGGGACATGCTCCAGTGCCGGTTCGGGTCGCACGGCGACTACAGCACCATCGCGCTCACCCCGAACTCCGTTCAGGAGATGTTCGACCTGACGGTGAAGGCGTTCGCCCTCGCGGACCGGTTCAGAGTCCCCACATTCCTGATGGCCGACGAGATCGTCGGCCATATGCGGGAGCGGGTGACCATCCCCGACGCCGTCGATATCGCCCCCCCGCGACCGCTTGCGGAAGGTTCTCTTCCGTTCGAGGCCGGTGCCGACGGCGTTCCCGGGTTCGCGCCCTTCGGCTCGGGGAGGTCCGTCCACGTGACGGGCCTCACCCACGACGAGCGGGGTTACCCGGACACGACCGACCCCGAAGCGCACGCGAAGCTCGTGCGCAGGCTGGTCGCGAAGGTCGAGTTGGCCCGCCACGATATCGCCGACTACGAGGTCACGAACCCCGATGCCGGGACGGTCTTCATCTCCTACGGTGCGCCGTCACGGGCGGTGGAGCAGGTGATCCACGACCATCCGGACGACACGGTCGGCCACCTGCGCCTTCGCGTCGTCTGGCCGTTCCCGGAGCGTGCCCTGCAGGAGTTCCCGAACGCCGACGTCTTCCTGATGCCGGAACTGAACATGGGCCAGATGGTGCGGGAGGTCCAGCGCCATGTAGACCGGCCGGTCGTCTCCCTGCCGAAGATCGGGGGAGAACTCCACACCCCCGCCGAACTTGCGCGGGCCCTGGAGGCGCACCGATGACCGCGCCCGACTGGCTCCGGAAAGACCGCCTGCCCCACATCTACTGCACCGGGTGCGGCAACGGGACGGTCATCAACTGCACCCTTGCGGCGGTGGAGGAGATGGGCTGGAAGCGGAACGAGACGGTCTTTATATCCGGGATCGGGTGCTCTTCCCGCGCTCCCGGGTACATCCTTACCGACTCGCTCCATACCACGCACGGGCGGGCGCTCGCCTTCGCCACCGGGGTGAAACTGGCACGCCCGGACTTCAACATCGTCGTCTTCACGGGAGACGGCGACCTTGCCGCCATCGGCGGGAACCACTTCATTCACGCCTGCCGCCGGAACGTGGACATGACGGTGGTCTGCATGAATAACCTGATCTACGGCATGACCGGCGGGCAGGGGAGCCCGACGACCCCGCCGGGAGCGTTCTCGACGACGACGCCCTACGGGTCGAGCGAACCGGCCTTCGACCTCGCGGAACTTGCCGTGGCGGCGGGCGCAAACTACGTCGCCCGCTGGACTTCCTACCACGTCAAGGAACTCACGAAGGCCATAACCGCCGGAATGCAGACGCCGGGACTCGCGTTCGTCGAGGTGAGGACCCAGTGCCCGACGAATTACGGCCGCCACAATAAACTCCGGCGCGTCTCGGACATGATCGAGTATCTCCGGAGCCATGCGATGCTCGTCGAGAAGTACAACCGGACGGTCGCGGAGGGGAGACCGATCCCGGACGGGACCTTCACCGTCGGGGAACTGGTCCGAAGGAGCCGGCCGGCGATGGGGGCGCGCCGATGAGACACGAGATCCGGTTCTCGGGATACGGCGGGCAGGGGATCATCCTCTCCGCGGTCATCCTCGGCCGGGCGGCGGCGCTCTACGACAGCAAATACGCCGTACAGACGCAGGTCTACGGCCCTGAAGCCCGGGGCGGGGCCTCGATGGGGCAGGTGGTGATCGATGATGCGCCCATCCTCTACCCCGAAGTGGCCGACCCCGACATCTACGTCATCATGTCCCAGCAGGGGTTTGAGAAGTACGGAGTTCGGGCGCGGGAGGACGCGGTCATGCTCCTTGACGCCGACCTGGTCCGGTCGCGTCCGATCTCGCGTTACTGCGAGATCCCGGCAACGGCGGAGGCTAAGGGGACCCTCGGCCGGGAGATCGTGGCAAATATCGTGATGATCGGCGCTCTCGTGGCCGCAACCGGGGTTGTGAGCAGGGAGGCGATCGAACGCGCGGTGCTCGACAGCGTGCCGAAAGGCACCGAAGATCTGAATCTCAGGGCACTGAAGCGGGGATTTGAACTCGGTGAAAGGGGTCGTAAAGATGAAGCTGCTTGAATTTGAGGCAAAAGAACTCTTCAGGGAGGAAGGCATCCGGGTGCCGAGGGGCCTCCTGGTCAGCGAGCACGAGGAGATCCTCCTCCACATGAACGAACTCGGGAAAAAAGTCGTCGTCAAGGCGCAGGTGGACGTCGGCGGCCGGGGCAAGGCCGGCGGCGTCCTCATGGCCGACGCCTCCAATGTCGTCGAGACGGCGCGGCACCTTTTCCACACCCCGATCAAGGGCGTACCCGTCCCCCGGGTTCTCATCGAGGAGCGCCTCGCGATCGAGCACGAGTACTACGTCTCCATCGCCATCGACCGCTCGGCGAAGCAGCCGGTGATCCTCTTTGCCGACGTCGGCGGCGTCGAGATCGAGGGGACGGCAAAGGAGAACCCCGATGCGATCAGAAAGATCACGTTCTCACCCCTGCTCTCCGATGTCCCGAACTTCCTTCTCCGTGAACTCACCGGGAACGTCCCGGACGGCGTTCGGGAGATGATCAATAAACTCTATCATGTCTTCTGCAAGAAGGACGCTCTTCTCGCCGAGATCAACCCGCTCGTGACGACGCCGGAAGGAGTCTACGCGGCCGACGCGAAACTCATCATCGACGACAACGCCCTCGCCCGCCAGGGGATAGCGGTCAATCGCGACCTCTCGGAGCGCGAGCGTGAGGCGGAGAAGCACGGGTTCTCCTATGTGGAGCTCGGGGGGACCATCGGCGTCATCGGCAACGGCGCCGGGCTCACGATGTCGACGCTCGACCTTATCGAGTATTATCACGGACGGGCGGCGAACTTCCTCGACGTGGGAGGCGGCGCCGACCAGGAACGGGTGATGCACGCCGTCCGGCTTGTCGCGAGCATGCCCGGGGTCACGGTGATCGTGGTCAACCTCCTTGGGGGCATCACCCGGTGCGACGAGGTGGCGAAGGGCATCATCGCCGCCGACGTCACACCGACGGTCATCGTCCGGATGGCCGGGACAAACGAGGAGGAAGGGCGGCGGCTGCTTGCCGAGCACGGCTACCGGATGCTTGAGAGCATGGATGCGGCCGTGAAGACGGCGCTGGAGGTCGCAGCATGATCTACGGAGAGAGATCCCTTGGCGTGATCGTGCAGAACATCACCGGCAGGCAGGGTCGGTTCCACACGGAACTGATGAACGACTACGCGCGCAAGGTCGGCGGCCGCGGCGTCGTCGCCGGGGTCGCGCCCGGCAAGGGAGGGCAGGAGGTTCACGGCGTGCCGGTCTACGATACGGTAGCGGAGGCGCTCCGGGAGCACGACGCGACCGCAAGCGTCATCTTCGTCCCGGCGAGCGGCGCGGCCGACTCGGTCATGGAGGCGGCGCACGCGGGGATCGATCTAGCCGTCGTCATCACCGAGCATATCCCGGTTCACGACGCCATGAAGGCGATCTCCTACGCAAAACTCCACGACTGCACGGTCATCGGCCCGAACTGTCCGGGTTTCCTCTCGCCGGGAGAGTGCAAACTCGGGATTATGCCGGCCCATCTCGCCACCCGGGGTGAGGTCGGCGTCGTCTCCCGGAGCGGCACCCTCACCTACGAGGTGGTTGACGAACTCACCCGTGCCGGTATCGGCCAGAGCACGGTGGTCGGGATCGGCGGCGACCCGGTGATCGGCCAGACGTTCGTGGACGTGCTCGCACGGTTCGAAGAGGACCCGCAGACGCGGGCAGTCGTCGTCATCGGCGAGGTGGGAGGCAACCTCGAAGAGGAGGGCGTCCGGTCGACGGACCTCCCCGTCGTCGCCTACATCGCCGGCGTGAGCGCCCCGCCGGAGAAAAGGATGGGCCACGCGGGGGCGATCATCGAGGGCGGTGAAGGCGACGCACGCTCCAAGGTGCGGCGCATCGCCGCCCTCAACGTCCCGGTCGCGTCCCGGCCGTCGGAGATACCGGGGTTGGTTCGGGGGGTGCTATGAACGGCGACCTGATGCTTGCCACCGCCTGTGAGGTGGCGGCGAAGATCGGTGCACGGGCGGTCGTCTCGTTCGTCGAGCCGGCCTCGGTCCCCCCGGGCGCGCCCGATATTCAGATCATCCGGGTGCAGGAACTGCAACTGGATGTCTTAAAGGACCTCACCATGCACGATATCCTTGAGGTGAGCGAGCGGCATATGCTTGACGCCGCCGTCCACCTCTACCTCCGGCGAAACCTGGAGAGCGGTCTCGTTGTCGGAGTCTTTCCCTACGCCGTCATCATCTACGACATCGAGGAGGGGAAGAACTTCATCAATCTCAAGGATTTTTCCGATATCGTCCCCCGCGAGGTGCTCCACGCGGCCCTGACGCTCGCCCTCGAGATCGCGCTCGAAGGCAGGGAAGGAAGGGCCATCGGCACCGCGTTTATCATCGGAGACCCGGAGGAGATCTTCAAGCATTCCCACCAGGCGATCCTCAACCCCTACCAGGGCCAGCCGGCCGCTCTTCGAGACATCAAGAACAAGGATAACTGGGAGAGCGTCAAGGAATTCGCCCAGCTGGACGGCGTCTTCGTCATCGATAAGAACGGCGAGGTGCGGGCGGCGGGGCGCTACCTGGACGTCACCGGGCGGGGCATCTCTCTTCCCGGGGGCCTTGGAGGGAGGCACCGCGCAACTGCGTCCATCACGCACGAGGTCCCGGTCGTCGGGATCACGGTATCCGAGAGCGGGGGCATGGTGCGTGTCTTCAGGGACGGCAATTGCAAAATAGGAATCCGCTCCGACATTCATCTCAGGAGTAATGGTTAGAAATGGTTATATGAGTTGCAATCATTTCTCTTATATTACTTTAGAACTACGGTGGATTTGATGACCAGGAACATCAGCGTTGAAGGGCTTGACCAGATCCCGATCGAGAAGCAGCGGATTGAACTCGTAGAACGGAAATGCCTCGGGCACCCTGACAGCCTTGCGGATGGTGTCGCGGAATCGATCAGCCGGGCGCTCAGCAGGTCATACCTGGAGGAGTGCGGCAGCGTCCTGCACCACAACACCGACCAGGGCGAGGTCGTGGCGGGGGAGTCGATCCCGCAGTTCGGCGGCGGCCGGATAACGAAACCGATCTACTTCCTCATCTCGGGCCGGGCGACCAGGACCTTCAACGGCGTGAACATCCCCGCAGACGCGATTGCCGTCGAAGCGGCACGAAGTTACATCAAAAAGATCCTCCCTATCATCAACATGGACCGCGACGTCATCGTCGACTGCCGGATGGGGAACGGGTCGACCGATCTCCGGGACGTCTTCCGGTCCTGCGAGGGCAAGGTCCCCCGGGCGAACGATACCTCGTTCGGTGTCGGGCACGCACCGTTCAGCGAGGCGGAGAGCATCGTCAAGGGTGTTGCTGCGTTCATCGACGACGAACTCCGCCTGAAGTATCCCGTCATCGGTCAGGACTGCAAGATCATGTGCCTGCGTGACGGCGACGTCATCACTCTCACGATCGCCATGGCGTTTGTAGACCGCTACTGCTCGAGTCTCGCCGAGTACGTCGAACAAAAGAATGTTCTGACGGAGCAGATCGCTCTCGTTGCAAAACGGTTTACACAAAGGAAGGTCAACGTCGCTATCAACACCGCCGACGACCTTGAGGGCGGCAGCGTCTTCCTGACGGTCTCGGGCACTTCGGCCGAGATGGGCGACGACGGGTCCGTCGGCCGGGGCAACCGTTCGAACGGGCTGATCACCCCGAACCGCCCCATGAGCATGGAAGCGACGAGCGGTAAAAACCCGATCAACCACATCGGAAAGATCTACAACCTCCTTTCGACGCAGATAGCGCAGGACTGTGTCAGGGAGATCGACGGCATCGAGGAGATGTACGTCCGTCTCCTCTCCCAGATCGGCTATCCGATCGACCAGCCGCATGTGGCAAGCGCCCAGGTCCTTACGAAACCTGGCGTAACCATCGGGTCCGTCAGGTCCGATATCGAGGGGATCATCGACGGGTGGCTGGAGAAGACCACCACCATCACCGAGAAGGTCATCCGGGGAGAACTCTCCACCTTCTAATCTTTTCCGGTCCGGAGTTGTCGTTATCCATGAATAAACCAGCATCCCGAAAGCCGGGGCTCGAGCCCGGGCTTGTCCGTCTTGCCATCCCGAACAAAGGGAGGATCGCCGCGCCCGTCAACGACCTGATCGAGAAGAGCGGTCTCCATCTGGTCGATGCGGGGGAGCGGAGGCTCATCACCCGGACCCGCGACCCGCACGTGGAGATCCTCTTCGCCCGGCCCATCGACATCCCGGAGTACGTGGCGAGCGGCGTCGCCGACCTCGGCATCACCGGGAGGGATATGGTCATGGAGCGGGGCTCAACGGTCGAGCAGGTGCTCGACCTGCAGACCGGAAGGGCAACGCTCGTCGTTGCCGTGCCGGAGGAGTCCGATATCGAGGCTGTTGCCGATCTTTCCGGGGCAACGGTGGCGACCGAGTTCCCGGGAATCACCCGCTCGTTCTTTGCCGGGCGCGGGATCACCGTGACGGTGGTGACCGTCGGCGGGGCCTGCGAGGCGACGCCGCACCTCGGGATCGCCGACGCCATCGTCGATCTCACCTCTTCGGGGACGACCCTCCGGACGAACCACCTCCGCGTCATCGAAGAGGTCCTTGACTCCACAACGATCCTGGTTGCAAATCCCGCCTCTCTCACGGCTAAACGCGAGAAGATCGACGAGATCGTCCTTGCCCTCGAGAGCGTCATCCGGGCGGAGGGGCAGTGCTACCTGATGATGAACGTGCACCGGAGCGCTCTTGCAGATGTGAGACAGGTGCTGCCCGGCCTCTCCGGCCCGACGGTGATGGACGTGGCGTCCGACGAGAACCTGGTCGCCGTTCATGCCGTCGTGAAAGAAGAACGAGTTTATCAGTTGATCAATCAGTTAAAACGGGCCGGCGCAAAAGACATATTAGTCATGCCCATTGAACGGATCATACGTTGAGAAGATGGAGATCTATCCTGCAGTCGATATCCTGGACGGGCGGTGCGTGCAACTCGTACAGGGGCGGCCTGAGGCGGCGACGGTCTATGGGGACCCGGCCGCCTGGGCGCATCGGTGGCTCGATGAGGGGGCGGACGGCCTCCACATCGTCAACCTTGACGGGGCGTTCGGCCGGGCGCAGAAGAACGCCGACCTGATCCGGGCTTTCATCGGGGAGACCAGCGCTTTCGTCGAACTCGGCGGCGGGGTCCGGAACGTGGAGGACGCCGCCGGGTGGCTCGATACCGGCGTCGACCGGGTGATCCTCTCGACCCTTGCCGTCCGGTCGCCGGAGACGATCCGGACGCTTGCCGATGAGTTCGGCAGCGCCCGGGTCATGGCGGGGATCGACGCCCGGGGAGGCGAGGTGATGATCGAGGGGTGGAAGCAACCGGCGGGGAGTTACCTCTCCTGGGCGGAGCGGTTCGAGGACCTCGGCGCGGGAGCGCTCCTCTACACGAACGTGGAGCGAGAAGGGCTCCAGCAGGGGATCGCACTCGGTCCGGTGACGGACCTCCTCCGCCGGACGGGTATTCCGGTCGTCGTCTCGGGCGGGATATCGAGTCCGGGGGACGTTGCAGCGCTTCGCGGCGCCGGAGCTGCGGGAGCGGTGATCGGGTCGGCCCTCTATGCCGGGAAGGTGCGTCTTTCGGATCTTCTGGGGGCGGCTCATGCGGAAGAGTGAGGTCCACCGCACCACGAGGGAGACCGATATCGATCTCTCCCTCACTCTCGACGGTACCGGGACCGGGACCGTCGAGACCGGAATACCGTTCTTCGACCATATGCTCACGTCGTTTTCCCGGCACGGCCGGATGGACCTCACCGTTCGGGCGGCCGGCGACCTTGCGGTGGACCCCCACCACACCATCGAGGACCTCGGGATCGTCCTCGGCACGGCCCTTGCCGAAGCGGTCGGGGACGGACGGGGGATCACCCGGTTCGCCGACGCCGCCGTCCCGATGGACGAGGCGCTCGCCCGGGCGGCGCTCGATGTGGGCGGGCGGGGATACCTCGTCTTCAATGCCGCCTTCTCGCCGGCGGGCCCGGGCGGCATCCCCGGCGACCTCATCGAACATTTCTTCTACAGTTTCTGCACCAATGCCGGGATCACCGCCCACATCACCGTCACGGGGAGGAACGACCACCATATGTGTGAGGCGGCGTTCAAGGCGGTTGCACGGGCGCTCCGGGCGGCCGTGGCGGTCGACCCCTCCATGATGGGCGACGTACCGAGCACGAAAGGCACGTTGTGATCCGGGGCCCTTATTCTTCGTCCGGGGGTTTCCCGGCACGCAACTCCCGGCAGTACCGGCAGAGGTCGGCGACGACGCACCGGTCGTGTTTCGGGTTCTGCGCCGTGCAGACAGCGCGCCCGTGGCGGATCAGGAGGTAGTTGATGTCCCGCCAGACCTCATGCGGGAAGAGCGCCATGAGGTCGCGCTCGATGACGGCAGGGTTCGTGCTGTCGGTAAACCCTATCCTCTTTGAGACCCGGCGGACATGGGTATCGACGGCGATGCCGACGTTGATCCCGAACGCCTGAGAAAGGACGATGTTTGCTGTCTTTCTCCCGACGCCGGGAAGCGTCTGCAGTTCCTCCATCGTCTGCGGAACTTCGCCGCCGAAGTCGGAGACGAGTTTCCTTGCGGTTTCGACGATGTGGCGGGCCTTTGTACGGTGGAACCCGATGCTCTTGATGATCGGCTCCACCTCCCCGGGTTCCGCGCGGGCGAGTTCCTCCGGCGTCGGGTAGCGGGAGAAGAGCGTATCGCGGACGGCGTTGACGGCGCGGTCCGTTGTCTGCGCGGAGAGGATGGTGAGGATCAGCGTTTCAAACGGGTTATGAAAGTTGAGAAAGTGGCGCCTGTCGTCGACGATGGGGTACTGCACAAGAAGACGACGGTATGCCTCACAGGCGGTTTCGCGGTTCATGCTGATGGGGCAGGGCAGATTTGAACTGCCGTCAAAGCGTCCCAAACGCTCTAGGATGGACCAGGCTACCCTACTGCCCCGGTGCCACCATACATTGGAAAAGCAGACAAAAATAGTTACCGATTGGGGACCGTTCAGGCCGGCAGGGGGTTTGAGTCTTCTTCGCACACGATGGTGCCGAGGGCGGTGCCTTCTACGATCACCCGGTAAAGGTTCTCCGGGTCGCGGCCGTCAAGGACCAGGAGCGGGATCCCGGACCGTTCGATGACCTTACCGGCCACGATGTCGAGCACCGTATTGGCACCCGCATTCATTCTGCACCCGGTTATGATATCGAGGAGTTCATGCGGCGTGAGGCGCTCATACCTCACCGCACCGGAGTTCGTCTTCGGGTCGGCGCTGTAGATCCCGTTGACCGACGTGGCGTTGATGAGGAGGTCGGCGCCGACGCTCTCGGCGAGGACCGCGGATACGGCGTCCGTTGTCTGTGCGGGGGTGATGCCGCCCATGACGACGATCTTTCCGGTCTCTGCAAACTCACGCGCTTCCGTGTAACTCTCCGCAACGCGCGGGTAGGCCGCATCTCCGAGTCCGGCCACGAGAAGGCGCGCGTTCAGCCGGGTCACCAGGATGCCGAACTCGTCCGCCGTCGCCTCATCGACACCGAGGTCACGGGCGACCTGGATGTACCGGCGTGCCTCCCCGCCGCCGCCGACAACGATAAAAAGCCGACATTTTCCAGCAATCCTTCTGAGAACAGAGGCGTATTGGCTGATATTGTTCGATTCGAGCGAAGGAACCAGAACCGAGCCACCCAGAGATACCACGATCTTCTTCATTCCACCCTATTATTATCCCCGATATCACTCATATATCTGTTGTGAAGATGCTGTACTCTTCTCCACGCGATTTCCACGGGGGCTCCGGGCTTTGCGGGTGGGGCGAAGCGCCGGCAGCGGCCCGCCCGCACCCCCGCAAGATAGATATCATGGTTCCTCTCACGCGGTGATCATGCACGAGGCGCGACTCTACCGGAAACTGGAGGATAACGCCGTCCGCTGTTCGCTCTGTGCTCACCGGTGCACCATACGGGACGGCAACGCGGGGGTCTGCGGCGTACGCATCAACCGCGGCGGCACGCTCTACGCCGCCACCTTCGGTAAGATTGTTGCCGAAGCGGTCGACCCTATCGAAAAGAAGCCGCTTTTCCACTTCCTGCCGGGGACCCTCTCCTACTCGCTCGGAACGGTCGGATGCAATTTCCGCTGCGAACATTGCCAGAACTGGACCATCTCCCAGGAGACGCTGGAAGCGCAGTCGCTCCGGGACCTCGACCCGGAGCAGGGCGTGGAGCGGGCGCTTGCATCCGGTTCCGCGAGCATCTCCTGGACGTATAACGAGCCCGCCATCTGGCACGAGTACCCGCTTGCGATGGGGACGAGCGCGCGCAAGCGCGGGCTCGGGACCGTCTACGTCACGAACGGCTATATCACCGAGGAAGGGCTCCGCGAGATCTCTTCGATGCTTTCGGCTTTTCGCGTCGATATCAAGTCGTTCTCCGACGCCTTTTACCGGAAGGTCTGCGGAGGGCGGCTGCAGCCGGTCCTCGACGCGACGGCTCTTGCAAAGGAACTCGGACTGCATGTCGAGACGGTCACGCTGGTCATCCCCGGGCAGAACGATTCGATGGAGGAGATGGAGGCGCTCATCCGCTGGGTGCTCGAGAACCTCGGGCCCGATACCCCGATGCACTTCACCCGGTTCCACCCCGACTACAGGATGACGGGCGTGAGGCCGACCGAGATCCGGGCCCTCGAGAAGATTTACGAGCGTGCGAAAGAACTCGGGCTCCACTACCCGTATCTGGGAAACGTCGGAAGCCATCCCTACGAGAACACCTACTGCCCGACCTGCGGCAGCCTCGTCATCGAGCGGTCGGGGTATGCGGTCAGGATGCGGGGGCTCAAAGATCATACCTGCACGACGTGCGGCGGGCGCATCGAGTATGTCTCGGAGATCCGGTGAAGCCCGGTTCCTGACCGACAGGATGCTCGGGACGCTCACCCGCTACCTGCGGTTCATGGGCTACGACACGATGAGCGCGAACAGCCTTGCCCCGGGCAGCAACCGGGAGGACACGCTCCTCCTCGAGATCGCCGCCCGGGACGACCGGCTTCTCCTGACCCGGGACCGCGAACTCGCCCGGCGGGGCGGGGCGCAGGCGGTCTACATCGAATCTGAAGCGCTCATGGATCAGGTCCGGCAGGTGGCCGACCGCGGGCTCATCGAGCCCGAGATCCGGATGTGCCGCTGTTCGCTCTGCAACACGTCCCTCCGGCCGGCCACCGCGCGGGAGATCCGGGAGGCACGCTACGCCCCACGGTCGGCCCGGGGGAAGGGGTTCTCGTGGTGCCCGATCTGCCGGAAACTCTACTGGATGGGTTCGCACGGCGACCGCCTTGAGCAGCGTCTGAAGAAGATGCGCCCCCCCTCCTGACCCCCGGCGTATGCAGAAGGTGCCGGTGGGTTTTTCCACAAATTTGATACCGGCCCCGGGAGCGGGAAGTTGTCCTCACGGCAGCATGACGGCTGCAAGGTGCTCCATCAGGCGGAACGGGTCCGACGCAACGACGGGTGTCCCCGCGTAAAGTTCCATCCCCCCGATATCCGAGGTCCGGGAATACAGGTCTCCCCGGTCCACCACCCATGCGACATAGTGACCCTTCCCTCCGAGCGGCGGCATATACACCGCCGCATTGTAACTCTGCACCCCTATGTTGTGGTAACACTCAAGTACTTTTGCGAGCGCAGGGGCGAGATCGCGCGGCGACTCCGCGAGGATCACAACTTCGTGCTCTTTTCTCGGGGTGAGGTGCGCCATGACCCGGGCGGCCCCGTAGACGAGCCCGAGACCGACGGCAGTGTGAACCGTAAAGAGGTCGTCGTAGTATTCGCTCCCGTATCGGCACCGGTACTCCTCCCTGATCCTCTCGATCCGTTCCAGAGCGGCATACGGACGGTGGGTGAGCAGGACCTGGGCATGGTTGTGCACGACGCTCGCCCCTGCACGCCATAGGAGGTTCCAGATGAGAAGGGGGTAGACCGCACGGGGGTCTATCCTGTGCGCGTCCTGGCACCACCGGATGGCCACGCTGATCATATCGGCTATCTGCGGTTCTGCCGTGATGTAGGGATTGTTCTCTTTCGCGATGATGACGGCATGGAGGTAATCGTACTTGGCGATGTTGCTTGCTGTGATCCAGTGGTCGCCGTCGATCCTCCCGAACGTATCGGCGGGCGTCTCTTCGAGGGGGTTTGCGAACGGCCCCTCCCCGGCAAGCACCTGCAGGTCCCGTGTCTCTTCGGTGCGTGGCGTCAGGACCGGACGGCGTGCCCGGACCGAATTGAAGAGCGTGCTCTCGCCGGTCTGGTCGTTGGTCACCCTGACGATCTGCTGGGTCTCGATATCGCCGTACTTCTCCTGCACCCATGTTTTCATTGCGTCGGGGAAGACCAGGTGTCCCGGTTCGACGTACCAGGAGTAGATCCGGGAGACAAGCACTTCCATATCCGGCGCGAGTTCCTGTATGATGCCCGGTAATCTGGTAATATCAAGTTGAGCCATAGAAATCCGGTATGCCGATCCTGTACCGATAAATATTCGCATCGGCCGGAGCAGGCTGGAAAAGAACCGGGAGCAGGCCGGGTGGGTGTCAGGCGCAGCCATGGGGTATCTCGGGGACGGAATGGAAGGTTTATTGGCCGCAAATAGAAAATATATTTGAATTTGCCGCGTTGTGGCTGAACAGAGGGCTACGGTACGCAGGCTATGGGTAATGGGACATGGCTTTATTTGATAAATTTCTGACGCATATCGAGCGGTTACGGTCGGAGAAGGATTGTCCCGACCTGATCGGGGCACTGGATAGCGAAGATCCCGATTACCGTGCCGCTGCGGCGCAGGCTCTCTGTAAGTCCGGCGCCTCCGCCGTCCCCGATCTCCTTGACGCGCTGGAGAATGCCGGTCCTGCATCACGGGCGCGGATGGCAGAGGCCCTCGCATCGACCGGCGCTTCTTCCGCCCCGCTGCTCCTCGCCCTGATTACCCGGGCAAGCCCCGCCCTGCGGGTATCCATCGGCCGTGCAATCGCAGGAACGCCGTGCGACTCAATGTTTGAGGTCCTCCTGCCCGCACTGCACCATGAGCAGCCGGCCATGCGGTGCGCCGCGGTGTTCGTCCTTCGCGGGATGGGCAGGAAGGCAATCCCGCACCTCGCGGCGGCGCTCCGTGACAAAGACCGTTCGGTCCGGAAGGAGGCGGCAGGTGCGCTCGCCGCACTGCGGTGGACGCCCGACAATCCACTTGAAAAGGTGCAGTTCTACTTCCTCCTGGAAGATTGGGCGGAGCTTGCAAAACTTCAGGGAGCGGCCGTCCCGACCCTCCTCAAGGCCCTCGGCAGCAAGGAGACCCGAATACGGTGCGAGTCCGCACGGACGCTCGGGAAGATCCGTGATCCCCGGGCTATTCCGGGACTGATTGCGGCGGTGGAGGACCCGGAGATGGACGTCCGCATACGCGCCGTTGAGGCGCTCGGGGAGATAGGCGACGACCGGGCGAAACCCCCGCTGGTTGAAGCCCTCCACGATCCCCATCATCAGGTGAGGATGGAGGCGGCCTGGGCGCTCGACCGGCTGGACTGGATTCCGCAAAGCGACATCGAGAGGGCGGATTACCTGATTGCAAGAGAGCAATGGAACGAACTTGTCCGGATGGGGAGACCGGCTATCCCGCCGCTCATCCAGGCTCTGGAGGTCGAGTATTCGGGTGTCCGCACCGGTGCGAGCGAAGCGTTGCGACACCTGGGACAGCCGGCATTCGACGCCCTGAACGCGGCAATGCGGGCGAAAAGCCCTCGACTTCGTGAAGAAGCCCGGAGTGCGCTGGAGTACATCCGGTTGCGCCAGGAGGAAAATTCCCGGATGCGGCCGATCCCGGAAGACCCGTCTGAATACGACAGGGAACTGGAAGAGGCGCTTGCCGCCCGGAAACGGATTGAGGAGCAGTTGGGTCCGATGGCCCGGGCGCACAACCGGCCGCCCCGCAATAGACCCAGACCGCCGGTACAGGAAGAAGCGGTGCAACCCGTTGCCGATGAGAAGGCCGCCGGACCGGAACCCGCCGCCCGGCAGCCCGTCGATGCCGTCGACCTTGATACACTCCTGGAGGAGAGCCGGAGGGCCGAGGAGACGTGGACCGGAGTGAAGGCCAGGATTCGCCAGCGAAAACGGGTTTCTCTCGATGAGATCGTTCCGGCCGGCGATGAGGAGCAGGCGGCCGAAGAAGAGGAGGATGCCGGGAATGATGCTCCTGCCCCCGAAGCATCGGACGCGGCGGTTATGCCCGACCCGGTTCTTCCCGCCGCACCATCGAAGGACGCCCTCGACCCGGTTCCGGAGAGAGCGGCGCTCGAGCGGTACCTCAACGCCCTACAGAGCGATGATGAGGAGATCCGGGCGACGGCTGTTGCGGCGTTGCGCAGTTTCGGGAAGCCGGCGGTTGCGTTTCTGATCCTGGCACTCGCCGACCCGCATCCCGGCGTTCGGATCGCCGCCGCGGAAGGGCTTGGCGAGCTCGGCGATGAAGACGGCGTCGATCCGCTGGTCCGACTCACCGGTGACCCCGAGCGGGACGTCCGCATTGCCGCTGCCGGCGCACTCGGAGGGATCGGGGATTTACGTGCAGTCGGCCCGCTGATTCGTCTGTTTAGCGACGGATACCCCCTGGTCCGGGCCGCTGCTGCTGCAGCTGTTGCGGCGTTCGGCCGGGATGCACTTGAGCCGCTCGCGGCGGCTCTCTCCGATCCGTTGCCGACGGTCCGGCTGACGGCGGCGAGAGCCCTCGGGACCGTCGGAGACCCCCGGGCGATACCGCTCCTTATCGGACACCTGGATGATCCTGCCCGTGAGGTCGGCGTGGTTGCGGCCCGGACCCTCGGGGGGTTCGGGCGCCCTGCCGTCGAACCGCTCTCACTGGTGTTGAGGGAGGGAGGACGGGAGAGACGCCTTGCGGCGGTCGATGCGCTGGCAGGGATCGACTCCGTTCAGGCAAAAGAGGCGTTACAGTACGCCCTGGGCGATGAGGATAATGAGGTCCGGAGTAAAGCCGCCGCTGTGCTTCTGAGGCGGCGGCGCGCGGCGGACGTCCGGCCGGACATCCCCGGCGACCCGTCCTGGCAGGAGGTTAAACCGCTCATTATTGCGCTCAAGAGCAAGTCTCAGGAAGTGCAGGTCTCTGCCGCCACCCGGCTTATCGGGATGGGGCGCCCTGCCGCCGAGGGGCTCATCCTGGCGCTCAAGGACGAGGACCCGGAGTTACGGGCCGCAGCCGCCGGGGTCCTCGGCGAGATGCGGGAGGCGGCGGGCGAGCCGCTCATGAATGCCTTAAACGACACGGACCGGTTCGTCAGGCTCGTTGCTGCCCAGAATCTCGGTAATATCGGAGATAAACAGGCCACCGAAGTCCTGATCGCCTCCCTGCAACGGGAACCCGACCCTGCCGTCCGGGCGGCCGTGGCGGAGGCGCTGGGCTATCTGGGAAGCAGGCAGGCGATAGAGCCGCTGGCCCTGGCACTGCGGGACAGGGACGAGTTTGTCAAGGTTGCCGCTGCCCGGTCGCTCGGTTACATCGGGGACAACCATGCCATTGAGCCGCTTGTCCAGGCGCTCAGCGACGTGGACGACCGGGTCCGGTATGCCGCTCTCGAGGCCCTGAAGGACCCCGGCGGTGGGGTGCAGGGCCGCCTGGTCAGGGCGCTCCGGTCCGGGGACGGAAAGTTTCGTGCCGGGGTTGCCGAAGCACTGGACGCAGGCGGCTGGAAGCCGGAGACCGGCGAAGAAAAGGCGCTTTACCTCATGGCCCTGGACCGGTGGGCCGAGGTGGAACGGGTCGGCCCCGATGCGCTGCCGGTACTTGCCGGGGCGCTCTCCGACCCGTCGATAGAGGTGCGGGCAGGCGCCGTCAGGGTTATTGCCCGGATCGGGGGGGAAGGCGCCGTCGCCCCCCTCATTCTGGCGCTCCGGGACGATACCCCCGTGGTCAGGATGTGGGCAGAACGGGGCCTGATTGATATCGGCGATGCAGCGGCCCCCGCACTCCTCCTCGCGGTCCGCGAGGCGCAGCCGGAGGCGCGCGCGGGGTTGCAGCGGGTCCTCGATGCAATTCGCGCGAAAGGACCGTAAGAAGAGTCCCTAGGACATCCGCCCGGCTGCCTTCCAGTAGTCGTACTCATGGTGCCAGCGATCCTTGTTCGCCGTGATCAGGGCTCGCATACGCTCGAGCATCATGGCGTGGAGTCTCTCCTGCTCCGGGTAGGTCTCCTTATTCGCAATGGCTTCGGCAAGTCTCCTGCCGAGTTCGTAGGCCCTCCCTTCCGCAGGCACGATCGTCTCCGGGTCTCCCCCGAGGACCACACCGACACCTCCCACAGTGTTCGCGCCCAGGGTCTGGAGAACGCCGTTGAGGTACGACACGACCTCATCCGCTCCGGACCCGCCTGCCGTGGCGACGGAGCACCCGTACTTCCCGATGAACATCTGGCAGTGGATGGCATCGGCCATCCGGTCGAAGAGGGTCTTTGTCTGGGCGGTGACGGAGTTGATGTAGTTGGGCGAGCCGAGAACGATGCCGTCGCTTTCGAGCATCGTCTGGTAGAGCCCGGAAAAATCGTCGTCCTTGATGCATTCCCCTCGTTCGCAGCAGACCAGGCACCCGTTGCAGTACTCGATCTGGAGTTTGCAGACATCAACGATCTCAACATCGGCTCCGGCGCTCGCGGCTCCGTCGGCGACCGCCCGGACCAGCCGGAGCGTCTGGCTCCGCAAGCCGCGGGGACTTCCGTTGATAGCAACTATTTTCATCTTTTCTCCTCATTCCGAATGTTTGATGGGGTTGTTTCGATCCTATCATGTGTATTACGGGATGTCATGTGCGACAGTGATCTCGGCGTGGTACTGCCGGTCGCAGTCGCCGGGGAGCGGCTCAACGGTGAAGATCTTCTTCTCGCCCGCCTGGAACCGGGGGGCGAAGCGGGTCTCCGTCGACCGGATCATGCCGTTTTCGTCGTCAATGAGCATGAACCGGATGACGACGTTTCTTCCGGGAGCATCGCCGGTGTTGGTCACCGTTCCCGTCGCAACCCAGTAACAGGACGTGTCGGTACGGAAATGCTTCTCCAGCGCGGTGATGGCGGCTGAGAACGACGGCTCTGGCCCGGCAGGCGAGTAGGTGGCATGAGCGGTCGGTGTTCCCTCCGGCGTCGGGGTGGGCGCTTCGGGTCCCGGGGGTGCCTCCGTACAACCTGCCACGGCAGCAGTGCCGGCAAGAGAGGCGAAGAGCAGAAGGCTCACGAGGATCTTTTTCGCAACGGACGTATCCTGCATGCTGATTCATCGTCCCGGAGGCTATATAACGGATATGGAAATGTATCCGGGACCCCCGACCCGCCCACCCGGACAGGGACTGGGGAAACGATTTATAGGCATTAAGAATAAGTGGCCGGCTGGAACCTGGAGGAGTGCTGATGAGCGAGAACGCCGCAAAAACCCTCGGGACGGTGAAGGTCTGCAACGCCGTGACCGGCAAGGTGGAAGAGGTCGAGAGAGTCGTCAAATCGGACGAGGAGTGGCGGCGCCAGCTGACGCCGGAGCAGTTCTCTGTCGCCCGGAAGGAGGGCACGGAGCCGGCGTTCACCGGGGAGTACTGGAACTCTACAGAGGACGGGCTGTACGTCTGCGTCTGCTGCGGCAACCACCTCTTCTCCTCAACGACAAAGTTCGAATCGGGCACAGGCTGGCCGAGTTTCTGGAAACCAGTATCGGACCTGAACATAAAGACAGAGCCCGACACCCGGTTCTCCATGGTCCGGACCGGGGTGCTCTGCAGCCGATGCGACGCCCACCTCGGGCATGTCTTTGACGACGGGCCGCCCCCGACCTCTATGCGCTACTGCATGAATTCGGCATCGCTCCGGTTCGTGCGGCGGGAGGCCCTCTCACGGCAGGGGTGAGAAGCCTGCCGTGAGGGGTCATGGCGTCCCGCCGAGGCGCCAGACCGGGCTGTCTTTACCGATCTTCGCCTGGAGGTAGGCGCGGGCCGGGTCCAGGTCCTCCGGGACCTCGAAGAAGAGGTATCCCGTCACGGTCTCGCCCCGATCGAGAGCGACCCTGGAGTATGACCCCCCCTGGTTGGTCGGGCCGGGCGATGCAAGCGGACGATAGGTCTCGGCGGCGTAGTGAAGGGTAAAAGCGCTCTCCGGCGGCGTCTGGAAGCGGGTGTTGGTGCCGTCTCCCCGATGACCGAGGTGCGTCGCCTTGACAGCGACCATGAGGTAGACCTTTCCCGGCTCCGCAGCGTACTGCACCGGTTTCGTACCGGAGGTCTGGAACGCGTGCGACCAGGTTATCGGGCCGGCGATCAACGAGGCGGAGTTCTCCCGGCGGGCATCGTCGTAGCAGAACCGTTCACCGGGCTGGAGAGCGTCGGGAAACGCGGGAACGGGCTCCTCATCGAGGCTCATCGGGCCAGCGGCCGGGTTGTCTTCAGGGGAACGGCTGCAGTCCTGCAGGGCGTCGGAGAGGCGTTCGGTCCCGATAGCCAGGCGGTTCAGCGCATCGCCAGTCACGCTCCGGTTCACGGGGATGCCCCCGCAAAGCAGGGTGCCTGCTGCGGCGAACTCGTCGAGCGCAGCGATAAATTGTGAGCGCACAGGCTCGTTTTCGGGGGAGATCTCGAGATCGGCGGCCGCGGTGGAGAGGTTCTCCACGAGAGAAGAGAGTTCGCCCGCCCGGTCCCGGAGCGCCGCGTCGTCTCGTACATGTATGGCATGTATCTGCTCCACCGAGAGTCCCAGGAGCGGGATACCGGCCCTGGCTATAAGCGACTCCAGCCTCTCGTCGTCGCTCACCGGTTCGGCGAGGAGGTCCGCAACGTTCTCCGACCCCGCTTCGAAACCGGAGCCGTTCTCGGGAGCGCCGCTTTCCTCCGTCGATGAAGAAGGAGGGACCGCCGCGCATACCGCCGGGAAGAGAATCAGGGCGGCCATCATCGTCCCGATACAGCCGGCTATGATCAGTGCCGTCATACGGGGGTATCTCAGCGTCACAAGGAGGATATCGTGCCCGGAAAAGATATGGATTGCGATTACGGCGCCTCCGCGTCGGGGGAGCCGGTTCAGGGAGCCGATCCCAGCGTCCTTCCAAGCGCCCAGACGGGCGACGCGTCGCCGCCGAGGTCCACGCGGACAGAGCATTCGTCGAGCGGGAGCGCCGCCGGCACGTCGAAGACGATATATCCTGCCTTTTTCTCGTACCGGTTCAGCGTTGCCGCGGCGTAGGGTTCACCGAGAGACGTCCTGTCTGAGAGTTTTACCGGGGCGTAGGTCGTGTTGCGGTAATGGAGGGTGAAAGCCTGGAGGTCCGGCGTCCGCACGGTGTATACCCTGTTCTCTCCTCTATGGCCCAGGTTCGTGGCTTTCACCTCGACGAGCAGGAACATCCTTCCGGGCTCCGCCACGACCGCTTCTCCGCTCCCGTCGAGAAGGTGGTACATACCGGTGCCCACCGTCGATTCCAGCATCAGGGAGATGTCGTTTGCGCGAGACCGGTCTTCGTAGATATACCGTTGCAGGAGCGCCAGTTCTTTGCCGGGAGCGGCCGGCCGGGGCAGGGAGAGGTTGACCGCCGCAATCTCCCCCGGCGCCTCCAGCACGGGGTACTGCAGGCATCCGAATGCCTCCCGGAGACGGTTCGACCCCTGCCGGTTTGCTTCGAGGGCGGTATCCACCATTGTCCTGTTGAGGGGAGCATCTCCCTGCAGAGCCTCTCCGGCCGCTACGTACGAGCCGAGGGCAAGGGCGAACGAGTCGTTCAGGCCGCTCCGGTCGTCGGAAATACGAAGCGCCGAAGACTCCTTGAGAAGGTCCGCCGCGAACGTCCGGAGCGCCGCGGCACTCTCCTTTGCCGGTTTCTCATCCCAGGCCTGGAGGGCGTAGACGTTCTGCACCGAGAGGAGCATGAGCGATATGCTGTTCTCTTCCACCAGTCGGGCGAGTTCGTCGTCGTCGTACTCAGGGACAGGTGCCGGGGTGTTTTCGGTCTCGTTTTCGGTCTTGTTCTCGTCCGGGACCGCCGGTTCATCCGCTGTCCCCGGCACGGACCCGGGAGTGAGGTTCAGGGGGTGGCTGCTGGAAACCCGCTCCTCAATCCCGGCGAGGACGGCGGAGAGGTCCCGGACATCGGATGGCTGCCCGGAACCGGCCGAGACCGGGTCGGCGGCGTCGGGAGGCACCGGGGAGGGGGCAAAGAGGACGCCCGTAAAGACCACGAGGGCCAGTATCATTGCAACGGCATCTGAGGAGTCCACGAGGGTATAATCTTCTTTTCGTAACGCAAAAACCTTCCCTGAAGCCTGGTGCACCGAACGGGTCCCGGATGGACGCCGCGCGAGCGGCACGAAAGATTATCTTTCGACGGCACCGACCTCTGGACCTGTGACCGTTCAATCGTCTCCCTGGGACGAAGACTACCGGAGGCGGGGAAACCTCTGGGGAGGAGCGCCGGCGCCGCTCCCGGACCTTCCGGCCGGTGCCGCCGTCCTTGAGGTCGGCTGCGGAAACGGCAAGACTCTCGGGGCGCTTATCCGAAGATCCGCGCGCGTGGCCGCGATCGATCTTTCTCCCCGTGCCGTCGCCCTCGCCCGGCGGCACCCTGATGCGGCATCGGCCTCTTTCGCCGTCGCCGATGCCCGGTGCCTGCCGTTTTGCGCAGAAACGTTTGATGCGGTCTTCCTGGTCCACATCGCCGGTCACCTGCCCGGGCCGGGCCGTCGAGCCGTAGCAGCCGAGGTCTGCCGGGTGCTCGGGACCGGTGGGACGGCTTTCTTCCGGGGCTTTTCCGTTGAGGATATGCGCGCCGGGAAGGGAACGGAGACGGAGCCGCAGACGTTCCGGAGGGGCGATGGCATCCTCACCCACTACTTCACCGAGGATGAGGTGCGGGAACTCTTTGCACCGCTCGTCCCGGTCTCGATCCGGACGCACCGCTGGCGGATGCGGGTCAGGGGCCGGGACCTCCCCCGGGCCGAGATCGAGGGGTTCTTCCGGAAGGCGGAGTAGGTGGACCGGGAGGTTTTCATGCAGCGGGACGATCCTCGGTGGGTGTGGTTTGTGCCTGACGGGGCTGGAATCTGGAAGTTTCTCTCAACTGCAACTTTCAGGTTTGGATCTCAAATAGGGTGCAGATTCACACACATGCTGCTTGAACTTCAGCAGGAGCGGTCTTTACTACGGCATCGTTTCCTCGTTTGTACAAACCATACACGGATTTCTATCGAATATCGCCATGGGGGTGGGGACAGGGGAGGGG
>DAYL01000031.1:0-17646 GCA_002508705.1 Methanoculleus sp. UBA374
AGTTCCGCGATCCGGTCTTTGCGCTCTTTCGCGTTCATCCCGTAGAACCGGGCGAAGTAGTCCAGGTTCTGTTCGCCGGTCATGTTCCCGTAGAACCCGACGTCTTCGGGGAGGTAGCCGATGATCTTCTTTACCTGGAGCGGGTCTTTGGCGACCTCGATCCCGTCGACGAGGCACCGCCCGCCGGTGGGCTCGATCATGCCGGTGAGCATCAGGATCGTCGTGCTCTTCCCCGCTCCGTTCGGGCCGAGGAAGCCGAAGATCTCGCCTTCCCCGACCTCGAGGTTCAGGCCGTCGACGGCCGTCTTCCCGTTGTATACCTTCGTGAGATTCTCTGTTTTTATCATTTCACACCCCGCCGGACCAGTATGGCGGCGCTCTACTGCAGACTTTGACATCCACTTATTAACGTTTTCTGTGACAAACCTCTACATGTCAAGGGGTTCGGCACGATTTCGACCGATATGAATCCGCTGTCCCTCATGAAGGACCGGAATTTCCACCGGAAATCGGCGAACGCACGCGTGCCGGCCTTCGCGCGGCATGATCCTTTGGGATCGGCACGCCTGCCGTAGGCGCTGTTCACTCACATTCAACGCTCTACGCGGAAATATGGGCCGGAATGAGAGATAAAACGATGGTTGACTACGAAAAAAATCGAACCTATTTTTTTTAGTGAAGGACGATATGACGGCCCGTAGAAAAAGAGTAGGGTGTTACTTCTTCCTGATGAAGAAGTATCCGACGCCTGCGATGAGGACGACGGCAACGATGCCGATGAGGATCATCGCCACGGGCAGCCCTTCAGCGGGGGGCTCTTCAGCGGGCGATGTCGTCGGCGGCGGAGCCGTGGTCGCCGTTTCGGTCGGTGTTGCCGTCTGCACCGGTTCGGTGAAGAGCGCGTAGGTGCTGAAGTGCGTTATCGTGGCCTGCACGGTCCTCGTGTCCGGATTGATGGTCGTCGTGATGTCCTCCCAGACGCCGGTCTCCGTGTTGTACCACTTCACCGTAAGGTGCCTGTCGGTGAGGTCGAGGGTGTTCCAGACCTCCTCGGGGATCTGCAGGGTCAGGGTGATCGACGGGTCGAAGGTGGCGCCGTCGGGCTGGACCCGGTAGGCGTAGCCGGCGAACTGGAAGAGTGATCCGGTCGGGACCTCCGGGATTGCGTCGCCCGAGAGGGTGTCCAGGGTGATCTCGGTGAGCGGGTTGCCGTTTGCATCGAGCGCTTTCACGCCGGTCGGAACGGACAGGGAGGCTACCTGGTCTGCGGCGTTGATCACGCTGGACCGAAGGACGATACCGTTGCTGTCGGTGTTCAGGCTACCCTTCCCCTCGGAGACGATCGGAGGGATGACGGAACTGCCGCCGCTGCCACCGCTGCTGCCGTAGCGGTGGGTGGGCGTCGGGGTCGGTGCGACTGCAAAGATGCAGACATCCGTCTGGTTAACGGCAACGACCCTGTCGCCGTCCATGCCCATGGCGTAGAGGGAATAGGTGCCGGGGTTGAGTGTCTTGAGGGTCTCTGCCGCAACCGTCACCGAGGACGCGTTTGCATACCCGGAGCAGCCGTAACCTTCGGCGATGACGAACCCGGAGCCGCGACTGACGTTAACCGGGGTGTCACCCACTGTCAGGGTGTAGGAGACCGGGCTCGCCTCGCCGGCGATCGTCTTTAGGATGGAGATCAGATCGGCCGCCGAGGTCGGGATCGGCTGCCTTGCAAGTTCCGAGGTGTCGACCGTCATCGAGAGGCCGTATCTCGTGCCGTCCTCTTTGACCAGGGCGTAAACGGTCCGATCGACGGACCCGCTGAAGGAGACGGTTACATTCTGGTTCTGGTCCTGATAGTAGGGGTCGCCTCCCGACCAGGCGGCGGGGGTGTTGCCGTCGAGGATGAGGACCGGCATGGCGGCGAGGACGTGCATCGTGTTGATGCCGTCGTACTTCACCGCCGTGAGGAGATACTCGCCCGCCGTGGGCCTCGTGAAGGGCCTGGCGTCCATCATGTTCCGCGCCAGGTCCTTGTTCGCAACGAAGCGTGTGAGGTCGACCTCGTTATGGATCAGTGTGTAGGTCAGGTTGTTCGCATCGTAGTCCTTCGAGTCAATGGCGCCGTAGGCCGTGATGCCCGTCTGGTTGAGGTAGATGATGGCATCGTTCGTGAAGAGGTAGCCCTCTTTCGACGCGGCCCTGAAGAGATCGGTGAAGTTGGCACCTTCAGTTAGGTTCTCCGGGACCTTGAGCAGGAGGACGTTGCCGCGCTGGCCCGGGACCTCCACGGTGAAACTCGGGAGCGTCTCTTTGGTGTAGACGTAATAATAGCACGGGAGGGTGGGCCCGTCGATGGTCGTGGTCTCCGCCACGGTCACATACACGCCGTGGTAGGGACCGCTCGCCGGGTCGAACGTCCGGACGATCTCTCCCAGCAACGGGTACTCGAACGTCTCAAGGTCGCCAGTTTCGGTGCTCTCGAGGGTCACCCGGGTCTTGCTGACATCCAGGGGGTCGAGGGCATCGACGGTTGTAATGGAGAGATTCTTGTACTCTCTGGTATCGTTCGTCGTCACGGTGATGTAAGAACCCCCCGAGGCAGCCACCGCCATAGGGAGGAGAAGAAGGGCGACGATGATACCAAAGATTAATATTCGCCTTCTTTGAATCATGGGTGGGTGTATATCCTGCTATATCATAATCCTTTTTATTTTGAACGGTCATCTATACATACGTTGAATCGATAAGGAGATCTCTCATGTTTAAACTCATCACATGCCTCTTCCTCCTCGTTCTGCTGATCCCGACCGCGACGGCGGCGACGGTCACCATCTCCCCTGCTGCTATCGACCCCGGAGACACCGTCACCGTGAACGTGCAGGGGATTCCCGACGGTGCCGCGTTTTCGCTCGGAATACGCGGGGAGTTCGACGCGAATTCCGATGACCGGTTCAGTTTTACGGCACGAAACCTCGTCCTGCCCTTCTCCCTCGGCTCGGGGGAAGTGAGCGCGTATACCCGCGGCACGGCCTGGACCGGGCTCTCGGTGCAGATGCCGGACGGGGCCTCTGCAAGCCTGAGCAGCAACGCCGATGCGAACGGTGAATTCCGGACCACCCAGTCCTACAACATCTCCAGAGGGACCTACGAGGCCATCACCCTGGACGGAAAGGCCGCAGCCGGGAGCATCGTCACCGAACTGACGATGATGGGCACGAAGAAGGGGCCGGCCGACGGCACGATCTCCTTTTCCGTCGACGGCATCACGGACGGTACCGCGACGGTGACCGTCTATATCGACGGGGCGGAGGCCCTCTCCCGGGTGATCACCATCGGGTCTCCCTCCTCGCCGGGTGCCGACGACACCCCATCGAGCGGCAGTACCGGCAGCAGCGGGTCGCCCTCGGGCTCCCCATCCACCGATCCTGTAGCGACCGAACCCGGGTCCGTGACGGAGACATCGGCCGACGGAAAGGCCTCCCTCGCCGGGGCCGACCTATCGGGTGCCGGTCTCCTCGCCCTCGCCGCGCAGGGCACCGCCCCCGCCGGATGGTCGCTCTCCGGGAAGGCCTATGCCGTGACCCCCGAGGGCCAGGAGTTCGACCCCGCCGTGGTCCTCTCCTTCCGTCTCCCGTCGGCCGACGCGCGGGGGACCCTCGCCAGGTACGAGAACGGCGTCTGGACCCTGACCCCGTCGAAGATCGAGGGTGACCGGATCACGACCATGGTCTCCCGGGCGGGGACCTATACCCTCCTCGTCGCCGCATCGGCTGCCGAAACGACGACGATGCCAACGACGACGGTGACAGTGGCGACGACGACCGCAGCCACGACCGCTCCCGTGGCGACGACGCCTGCCGCCGCGCCGATCACTCCCCTCCTCCCGATCCTTGCTCTCGCAACAGTGATCCTTGGGTGGAGGAGAAGAACCTGACAGACCGCTTCATGGGCCCAGAGGACCGAAAGCCCCTGATCCTGGAGGCCGCCGGAGACATTCCCGGCGACCTCATCGCGGTTGCCGCCGCGACGGCGGCGACCCTCTTCTGCGTTTATGTTCCGATGCTGAACGAGAGTTTTCTCCAGGCCCTCTTCGGCCTGGCGATGGTCCTCTTCATCCCCGGCTACGCCCTGATCGCCGCGCTCTTCCCGGCAAAAGAGGACCTTGACGGGATCGAGCGGGTCGCCCTCTCGTTCGGGCTCTCGATCGCCGTCTCCCCCCTCATCGGGCTTGCCCTGAACTACACTCCCTGGGGAATCCGGCTCGACCCTATCCTTGCCTCGCTTGCCCTCTTCACCCTCGCAATGATCGGGATCGCCTGGTACCGGCGCCTCCTCCTCCCGCCCGCCGACCGCTTCGTCGTTCCGGCGCGGGAGATGCTTGAAGCGGCCCGTCTGGAACTCTTCAACCCCGGCGACTCCCGGCTCGACCGGGCGCTCTCCGTCGTCCTTGTGATCTCGATCGTCGCGGCGCTTGCGACGCTTGCTTACGTCATCGCGGTGCCGAAGGAGGGGGAGCACTTCACCGAGTTCTACATCCTCGGACCGGGGGGGAAGGCCGCGGACTATCCGACCGACTTCCCGGCAGGCTCGACGCAATCGCTGATCGTCGGCGTCGGGAACCACGAGTACCGCGAGGTCGCCTATACGGTCGAGATCTTCGCCCTCAACCAGACCTTCGACCCCGTGACGAATACGTCGACGGTCCACGCGGTCGAGCCGCTCGACCGGTTCGTGGTGACGGTCCCCCACAACGAGACCCGGGAGATGACCTGGGAGTTCTCGATCCCCTCGGTCGACTACAACCGGGTTGAATTCCTGCTCTTCAACGAGACGGTCCCGGACCCTGCGATCACGGGAGAGAACCGGATCGCGGCGAGTTATCGGGACCTTCATCTCTGGGTCCGGGTCCGGCCGACCTGAGGATAACCCGGAGGACCCCGCGTTTTTCGTCGACGGCGACGTGCTCGATCCTCGTGGGGGCTCCGGTTCCGAGGGCGGCGACCGCCGCAAGCAGGCTGCAGATCGGGCAGCCCACCATGGTGCAGCACTTCGGAGAAGCCGCCCGAACCTCCCGGCAGCCGGGGAGGAGGCGGTAACCGCGGAGGGTGACGACGATATTTTCGCCGTCCCACGCGGCTTGTGTCTTTTCGGCGACCTCGAGGAGGTCGTCGCAGACCTCGGATATGCACGCGAGAAGGGCTTCGTCCTCCGCCGGGACTTCAAGGGCATGCTTCTTCTTGAGGGTTGCGAGAAGCGGAGTACATGCAGGAACGATCCGGACGGCGCACCCGCCTTCCGTGGTGATAAAAGAATAGTCGTCGCCGGTCGTCGCAGGAAGGGTGTCGGCGACCGGGATCACCTCGACGATGGTCCCGTTCGCCTCCGGAACGAACCAGGCGTCGCCCTGGACCCCCAGGTCCGCGCAGAGGGTGGCGGTGGTGACGGTCCCCTGCACCGGGAGGAGGGCGGCGAGCCCGGGGTCGAGGGGTTCGCCTTTGTGGAGCGTGAGGAGAAAGACGCCGGCGAAGAAGCACCCGGCACCCGCGAGGACAAGGGTCGCGGTGGTGATGTCGCCCCGGCCGGTGGCGGCCGCGAGGACGAGGAGGCCCGCCGCCGCGAGGATGAGGAGGAAGGCACCCTGGTAGGGGCTGTTTACGTTCATGCCTCTCCTCCTGCCGCCCACCGGGCAAGCCGGTAATCCCGGAGGGTGAGGGCGACGTAGCCGCAACCGAGGGCGGCTGCAAGGCCGACGAGGGGGAGGAAAACGGTGCCGCTCGCCGCGATGACCGCGGCGAAGAGGACTGCGGCGACGGTGAAAACCGGGAGACCCCGCAGGTCGCCGAGGAACGCGGCAAGAACGATTACCTGAAGGACGAGCGCCGCCACGAGATCGCCCGCGGCGACGACCAGGACTTCGCCGGCAGAGAGCAGGAGGAACCGGCGGTCGGCCGCCATCAGAGCACCTCCACGGCATCGACCCCGGGAAGGGCGCCGGCACCGGCGGGCGCCCTGAGGACAACACGCATCCCGAGGCCCTTCGCCTCATAGACGAGCTGGACGAGGTGGCTCCTGTCGCCCGCCGGGAGGAGAGAGTAGAGGTGGACCTCCGATGCATCCGTCCGACCGAGCGCCGCTCGCACCGCCGCCGCGAAGGGTGCCGGGCTCTCTGCCGCAAACGCACGGAGAACGCCGCCGAGCCTCTCCCGGAAAACCGCCTCCCTCTCGCTGGACCCTATTCCAGGCAGTCGGGCCCGGGCCGCGAGGAAGACCGGTCCCGGTGCCCGATAGAGGGGAGCGCGGGGCTCGGCGGGGAGAAGTCCGCCGAGAGTCGCGAGCGCCTCCCGAATATCCTGAGTCAGGGGGAGGAACCGGACGATCTCGGGGCCGGCGACGACCAGGAGAGAACAGCCGCCGCACGAGCCGATCGTCCCTTCAACCGCGCTGTAGACGGCCATCGAGAACCGGGCGAAGACCTCCGGGTCCCCGTCGGCCCGGGTCGGAAGGTCGACGGCGATAAGAGGCGCGCCGCCCTCAAGCCCGGCAAGCTGCCGCACGTAGTAGGTGTTATGCCTGGCCGTGACCTTCCAGTCGATCAGGCCGGGGTCGTCGCCTGAGCGGTAGGGCCGGAACCCGCGGATGCCCTGACCGGCAAGCGCGGTTTTTCGGTCGACTTCGGTGTCCCCCGCCCCGGCCCCCGTTCCTCCTCCGGCCGCAACGGTCCCTGCAGGAAAGACCCGGAGGTGCGGAGCGTCGAATCCGCGACAGACGAGGTCCCGGGAGAAGAAGGCGTCGCTTGCCTCGATAACGACCCCGCAAAACGCCGTCTTGCCGGGAGCCATAAGCCGGACGGTGTAGGTTGCGGTCCTGCCCGGGTCGCAACGAGCGCCCTCGCCGACCGCGACCGCCGGCGGGAGGTCGCGTATCCGGACGACCATTCCCGGCGGGGCGGCAATCTCGGCCCGCACCCGGACGGTCGCCGCCGCACCCTGCCGGAGAATCGTCCGGTCGACCTCACGCTCGACGGTAAGAGAAGAGGCCGCAGCCAGGAGATCGCGCTCGAACCGCCAGCCCCGCCAGAGGAGGAAGAGGGCAAGGGAACCGGCGGCGAGGGCCGCGGCCGGGCTCGTGAGGAGAAGCGCCGTGACGGTGAGAGCGAGGGCGAGGGCCGCGACCCCCTCGCTCGTCCGGGTCGGCCGGATCATCCCTAAGACACCCCGACGCTCTCGACGATCTCGGCGATGACCTCCTCAGGGGTGACGCCGGTGATCACGGCCTCGCGGGTGAGGCAGATCCGGTGCCGGAGGACCGGGAGAGCCAGAGCCCGGATGTCGTCGGGAATGACGTAAGTCCGGCCGTTCAGGGCCGCCTGTACCCTCGACCCCCGGACGAAGGCAATCGAGGCACGGGAACTCGCGCCGAGCCGGATGTCCCCGTGGGACCGCGTGGCAAGGACGAGGTCGCGCATGTAGACCATGGCCGCTTCGTCGACCTGGACCCCCCGGGCGGCCGCGGCCATGGCTTTAACCTCCTCCGGCCCGAGTATGGGTTCGATCTGGTCCTGGTAGACCCCCCAGTCCAGTTCCCCGGCGCGCTCTCGCCGGAGGATTTCGAGCTCGTGATCCGGGTCGAGGTGCGTGAGAACGGTGCTGAACATGAATCGGTCGCACTGAGCCTCGATGAGCGGGAACGTTCCTTCGTTATCGTGGGGGTTCTGGGTGGCGATGACGAAGTAGGGGTCGGGGAGCGGGTAGGTCGTCCCGTCGATCGTCGCCTGGCGTTCGCTCATCGCCTCGAGGAGAGAACTCTGGGTCCTCGGGGTCAGGCGGTTTATCTCGTCGACCATCAGGAAGTTCGTGAATATCGGCCCTTTCTGGAGGACGAACGCGCTCTTGCTCCTGTCGTAGACCCGGACCCCGATGATGTCCGCCGGCTGGACGTCCACGGCCCCCTGGACCCGTTTGAAGTCATAGCCGATGAGACGCGCGATGATCTTGCAGACGGTGGTTTTGGCGGTCCCCGGGACTCCTTCGATAAGAAGGTGGCCGCCGCCGATCATGCTGATGAAGATCTCTTCGATGAGGGTCTGGTTCCCGACGACCACCTGTTGGGCGGTCAATTTAATATCTTCGTAGGCGTTTGCAATCGTATCGGTGTGTGTGGCGAGGTCGTCAATCATCTTTTTCTCTCCTCCCGAACCGGTAGGCCACCGGCAGGACGGCCAGGGCGGTGAACGCGGCCGCCGCCGTCGGCGTCTCCCGGACCCAGGCTACGGTGTTGATAATCGGGTTGGCGGTCCCGGTTCTGCTATGGATGCCGTCGATCCGGACCGGCTCGTTTCGGATATTCTCAATGAATCCCGGGTTTTCGGCGAGCATGGCGTTGATGAAGAGGCTCGGGTCGCCAAGGACGGTGAGGTTGCCCTCTCTCGCGCAGACGACCGCGGTCCCGAGGGTCTCCTGACCGCCGACCCTACCGTCGCCGTCGGCGTCGTCCCAGGAGAGGATCGGGGTAGCGAGGAGCGGCTCGCCGCCTTCGATCGCCGCCGGGCGGTTGACCCGGACGGTCTCGATACCGGCGAAGAAGCTCGCGTTCCCGACGACCCGGGCGGCAAAGAGTCCGGGGTCGATATGGTCCCGTTCCAGGCTCGATAGGTTCCCCGGCCGGACCCGGATCGTGCTCCCGAGGTCCGCGAGGAGCCGGTTCGCCGTCCCCCCTTCGTCGGCGATGAGGACCCTCCCGCCGCCGGCGAGGAACGCCTGCAGGTACCCGACTTCGTCGGCCGTGAACTCTTTATCCGGCGCGAGGATGAGGAGGGTCGCATCAGGGGTGAGGTCCCGGAGGTCGCGGGCCTCCTCCCCGGCGAAGTTCGAGGTGCCGTTCCAGCCGACGTTGTAACGGCTGTACTCCTCGGTGGTGGTGGTCGCGTGGGCATACGCCGCCCCGGCGGCGAGGAGGAGGATGCAGAGGACCGCCCAGGCCTCACGGGGCAGTTTCGTCACCCCCGAGCGCCTCTCTCTCCATTGCACGGAGTTCCTCCCCCGTGGGGACCTCGCCGGCATACCGGACCCGTTCGTAGCGCTCAAAGAACCCGGCGTGGTCGGGAGCGAGCCGGGCGCAGTCCCGCGGGGTCTTTGTGTCGGGTAGATCGAGCCGGGTACGGAGGGCCCGGAAGAGGACGGTCGCGGCATCTCTCGGCGGGAGCCCCGCGGTCTCCACCCGCGGCGGCGGGGTCTCGACGGGTTCATCCACCGCTACGCCCTCAGGCTGTTCCACGGGCAGGGTCTCCTCCGTCGCACGGTACCGCCGCCGGAGGTACCACCCGGTGCCGAGCGCGGCGGCAACGGCGGCCGCGAACGGGAGGGGGGAGAGCCCCTCGCCCCGGACGACGAACATCTCCTCCCGGCTCTCGGAGGCGTTGAGGGGGTAACCCGCGGCGTGGAACTCGGCCCGGAGGGTGTGCTCCCCGGCCGGGAGGACGGTCTCCTGTACATAGGTGCCGTTTTCATCGGTCTGTGCGGCGATGAGGGTGCCGTCGCCGAGCCTGACGAGGACCGGCGCGCCCGCGACCGGCCGGCCTTCGGCGGTCGTGAGGTTCCCGGTACAGGCGACGGCGGTCCGGTTCACCTCCGCGAGGGAGAGGGTGGTGGCGGTGTCCCCGGAAAGGACCGTAAACGTTGCGACGGGGGAGTAGACCGCGCCCGCGGTCACGTAGACGAGATGAGGCCCGGCAAGGACCCGGTCGACCCGATAGGGATACCGGTAGGCCCCATCGTCGTCGAGGGCGACGGTCCCGGCGATCCGGCTGTCGATGTAGACTTCGACGGGGGTTCCCGGGATGCCGCCGGTATAGGTCCCGGCGATCGACAGAGTATCCCCGTAGCGCCCCGCGCCGGGAGCGACTGCGATGTCGAGGGGGGACCTCAGGGTGCTTTCGCCGCCGATCTCCTCCCGCCAGTCGTCCGCAGCGTCGGCGACCTCTGCGAAGTCCATGACGCTCTTCTGGTAGGGGGTTGCGTTGAGGTCGTAGCGCCCGGCGACCCAGGTCGTCGCAGCCTCCCGTCCGGCGTAGGCGGCAAACCCTTCCCGCATCTTCTGCCGGAGGGCCTCGCCCTCGTAGACGACGGTCGCGTGCTGCTCGTCGTCGCCCCGGACCTCGATCTCGAGCCGCTGGAGGTCGTCGAACCGCCGGGTGTCGTTTAAGAGGGTGGAGAGGGTCTCGAGATTCTTCTGGTTGTTTTGCTGGAATTCGCCGATGTCGGTCCCGGAGACGTCGAGAGTGACGACCATCCGGTCGAACTGCCTTGAGAGTTCGCTGTAGCGGGCGAGGTCTTGCTCCGCGCTCTCGTAGTCTTTGAGCCGGATCGTGAGGGCGAGGGTTCCGGTCTCCCCCAGGAGTTCGTCCATCAGGGGGACGACGGCCGCGGCATCGCCGGGAGACCGCTTCTGGACCGTCACGGGGTCGGTGTGGGCGGCGGTCGAGATGTTCTCTGCCGCATAGAGTACCGGGGACGTCGCCTCTCCTGCAAGGAGGAAGAGAACGAGGACGACTGCCGCCGCAAGGACGATACGGGATGCCTGACGGTTCATGCGGCAAGAATCTCCAGGATTTTTTCCACGACGATATAGGCGAAGAGGGCGACCCCGGCGGCGATGACGTAGCCGATGTAGCGCATGTAGCGCGGCCGTGAGAAGGCATCGTCGATGAGGACCGCGACGACGAGGAGGCCGATGAGCGAGAGGACGAAGAAGACCTCGAGGTCGAGCGTGCGGTTTAAAACCATGAAGAAGGCGACGATAATGAGCCAGACCGCGAGCACGGCCGCCGCGTAGTATTTCTTCGCATCCGCCATTCGGATTAATTCTCTGCTCTATGGAAGATATAACTTTATTGAAACCGCAGCTTCCCCGGGTGTTGCAGGGGCGTTGTGGGCTCGTCATGGACCGGGATCAGAATGCAGTGAAATAATCGGGCTGCAATATCCGGGGGATGCCCCCCGCTCCAGCGGTGGGTGTCACCGATCCCGAACGCCCCGAATGAACTCTTCGGTCATGCGGGCGGCGTCGTCGTCCTTGACCTGCAACGGGGGGTGTTTCATAAAGTAGGCGGACGGAGAGGTCAGCACGCCCCCGACGCCCCGGTCGAGGGCGAGCCTGCAGCACCGGACGGCGTCGATAACGATCCCTGCGGAGTTGGGCGAGTCCTCGACGGAGAGGCGGAGGTCGAGGTTCATGGGGACGTCCCCGAAAAGCCGCCCTTCCATCCGGAGGAAACAGACCTTGTTGTCCTTCTGCCAGCAGACGTAGTCGCTCGGGCCGATGTGGATATCATCGTCGTCGAGACGTTCATCAAGGATCGATTGCACCGCTTCGGTCTTCGACTCCTTCTTCGAAGCGAGACGGCTCCGGTTCAACATATTCAAAAAATCCGTGTTTCCGCCGGTGTTGAGCTGGTAGGTCCGGTCCAGTTTCACCCCGCGCCGCTGGAAGAGGTCCGCAAGGACCCGGTGGGTGATCGTCGCCCCGAGCTGGGCCTTGACATCGTCGCCGATGACCGGGAGACCACGTTTCCGGAACTTCTCCGCCCATGCGGGGTCGCTTGCAATGAAGACCGGCATGTTGTTGATGAAACCGATACCCGCCTCCAGCGCACAACCGGCGTAGAACCGTGCCGCCTCCTCCGACCCCACAGGGAGGTAGTTGAGCAGCATTTCAGCGCCCGAGTCCTTGAGCGCCCGAACGACATCCTCGCGCGACGCCTCCGCAGCATCGGCGGGCACAAACCTGTGCTCCTCCGGATAGCCCCGCATGTGCTCCGGAAAGCCGTCCAGTATCCGTCCCATCCGAACGGCCACCCCGGTCTTCGGCACATCGGGGCAGAAGACCGTGGTGCAGTTCGGCGGGGAGAAGATGGCCTCGGAGACATCACGTCCGACCTTCCGTGCATCGATATCGAACGCCGCCGCCACTTCGATGTCGGACGGCAGATACCCCCCGAGGTCCCGGTGCATCAGACCGATTGCATTCTGCTCGTCTTTTCCCCGGTAGTATGCTATCCCCTGGAGCAGCGAACAGGCACAGTTCCCGACACCAACAATTGCAATCTTGATCGAGTCCACGACAGTCCTCCGATTGAATAATACAAAGGTTGGCACAACCCTCTCCGGGAACGACCGGCGCGGAGGGAGTTGCGTAGTAGACAGAAATATAGATCGGCAAAATATAAGGGTATGGATGGTTCGGGAAATGCCTGTAATGAGAGGCAGCCGGGTATAATTGCGCCGATCCGACATGGCCCGGGGGGCGGTGCGCAGGGCTCGCCGCTGGAGAAGAGTGCCTGTTTCGCAACCTTTTTCTGTTCCATACCCCAGATACTCAGACGGTGAGATACCATGATCAATGCGGAACATGCACTCTTTGGAGAAGCACTCGTCGGTGAAGGACCGGAAGTTGCCCATATCGACCTTGTCATCGGGAAGAAAGGGAGCAGCGTGGAACAGGCCTTCGTCACAGCGCTCGCATCGCCCGAACGGGGCCACACGCCACTCCTCGCCGTCCTCACCCCGAACCTCCCCGCAAGACCCCCGACGCTGATGGTCAACAAGGTCACCATCAAAGGCGCGAACCAGGCTCTCCTGATGTTCGGCCCCGCTCAGGCCGCCGTCGCGAAGGCGGTGGTCGATTCTGTCGCGGAAGGCATCATCCCGGAGACAGAGGCCGACAACCTGCTGATCATTGCGTCGGTCTTCATCGAGTGGGATGCGGCGGACAAAAAGAAGATCCACGACTGGAACTACGAGGCGACGAAGATCGCCATCCGCCGGGCGATAACGGGCGAGCCGAAGATGAGCGAGGTGCTCGCGAAGAAAGATACGGCGAAGCATCCCTTCGCGTGAGACGCAAGGCAGGGAAACGGAGAAAAAGGCCGGAGATTTCCCCGGCTGCTTTTTTCGAATATCACCTTTTTTCAGGTTCGCGGCTGAGAAGCCGCCCTATCCCCCGGTAGACCGAGCGGACCAGGGTGAGAAAATTGGCAAGATAGACCTCCCGCGCCTCGAGCCTTCGAACGAGTACGGCCTCTTCGGAGAGGAAAAGGGCCTTGAGATGGCGCATATCATCCTTCGGGGAGAAGAAGAGGTAGACCGGGATACCCGCCAGGATAACCAGGCTCCCCACGATTTTATCGAAGGTCGTTGTGGAAGAGATGAGAAAGAGGCAGATGCCGATGCCGACGAGCGGAAGGAGATGCTGACCGCGGAGGTTCGTGGCCCCGTCGCTCCGTAGCACGATGAGCGCGAAACAGGTGAGCAGGAACGAGAACGCAAGGTTGAGGACGGCGAAGGAGATCAGCCCGGAGAGGTTTCCGACATTGGAGAGAACGAACGCAATCGCACCCTGGGCGATAAGGATCATATAGGGCGTGTCGTAACGCGGGTGGAGCCGGGCAAAGATGCGGGGGAAGAGCCCGTCGATTGCCATCGCGTAGGCAAGCCGTGCACTGCCGAGCATCCCCGATTCGTCCGATCCCGCCACAGAGAAGAGGGCGCCGACCGTCATGATGAGCGCTCCGGCCGACCCGAAGAGTGCCGTTCCGGCGATAACGAGCGGCACGGCGCTCGCGGCAAGTTCCGTCCAGTTGACGAGCCCGAAGAGCACGAAGTTCGTCCCGATGTAGAAGAGAGCGACTATCGACATACCCGTGACAATGGCGCGAGGAATGGTCCGTCTCGGGTTCTGCACCTCACTGGCCGGGAACGTTCCCATCTCGAACCCGGCATACGCCCAGAAGACCAGGACCAGCGCAGGGGCCGCGTTCTGCAGCCCGAGGGGGAGCAACGGGGTGTAGTTCCCGAGGAACGTCTCCGGCCGGACGATGAGGACGTAAAACCCCGCTACGATGAGGAGGAGGAGCGGGGAGAGTTTGATGAGCGTGAGAGCGTCGTTCAACCGTCCGGCCGCCCGGACCCCGACGATGTTGACGAGCGTCAACGCTCCGACGAAGATCGCTCTTGCGGCGACCTCTGCAGCCGGGGCGAGGGGGATGAGCGCCGCAAGATAATTGGCGAACGCGATGGCAAAGACCGGGAGCGCGAGGAGTTCGGCGATCCACATGCTCCAACCGGCAAGAAATCCGTAGAAGTCGTCGAACGCTTCCGAGACGTATGCGAACGGTCCGCCGACGCGGGGAACATAGTAACTGCAGTAGGCGAAGACCAGAGCGATCGCCGCGGCGCAGACCGCGGCCACCGCCCAGAGGACGATCGAGAACGGGCCGACAAGGCCGGCCGTGAGGGCGGAGGCGATGTAGATGTCGGCGCCGACGATCGCCCCGACGATGAGGTTTGTCAGGTCGAACTGGGAGAGTCCCCGCTTCAACGCCATCGTCGCGGGAGAGAGACCGTGACGGCGATAATGGTTCCGCGTCGATCGGTGGGTACGTCCGGCAGGTGTTCATCGAACTTGCGCGTGGACTTGCGGATGCGACCTTTGATGGCAGGCATCTTCCGGACAACCCATGAGGGTGGTTTCGCAGGCCCGGGCAAACCCTGATTACTCCGGGAGATCATAGAGAAATTCTGGTGTGTACAGATGAAGTTTCGGGTTATCGTCAGGGAAGATCCGGAAGACGGCGGATACGTTGTGAGTTGCCCCGCAATTCCCGGGTGCCACTCGCAGGGTGAGACCGTTGAAGAAACCCTCGAGAACATCAAGGATGCCATCTCCGGATGTATTGAGGGGCTCAACGATCGGGTGACGCAACGCCCCGGCGAACGACTGGCTGATGTTGCGTTGTAATTCAGGGGAAAATTACCGGTTATATCAGAAAAAGAATCTGTTAAGGCCTTTTAAAAGAGGGGCTGGACGGTTGCCCGCCAGACCGGCAGCCATGTTATTATGGCCAACCACACGCATCTGCGGCCCCCTCTCTGTCCCGGCTCATACCGAACTCAAGCGGGGAACGCTGAGATACCTGATCGCCGATGCGGGCATGACTGTCGAGGACTTTCTTTTGCTCCTGTGACTGCTCCCCGCTTAAGTGAGGGCATCCGGGTTTTTTTTGACTGATTCCGCAAGGAGTCCCCGGCGCATCATTCCTCTCCTTCCCGCGGTCATCTTCTTCTTGAGTGCAGTGCCGCAGCCGTGACGAGCAGCGATCCGGCTGCCGTCACGGTGGCAAAGCCGGGGACAGTCGCCTCCGGCATCGGGACCTCTCCGGCATCCAACGTCATTCCGGTGTAAACCGGGCCGTCCATGTACGAGACCACCCACTCGGCCCGCCCGTCGTTCAGCCGGAGATGGAGATCGGTGAGGCGGGCGTCGGGGGAGACGTTTTCTCTGGCGATTTCCAGCGCCTCAGTTTTATTGACGACGAGATGCTCCTCGTCGAGGACCGTCACGCCCGTGACGGCCCCTGCCTCCACGGTGGCGATCAGTTCTCTATAGGTCGCGTTCTCAGCGACGAGATAGACCTGTACCGTCGTATCGTTCTCCCATTCCTCACCCCAGCGTCCGGGCCCGTACTCCCGGATGAACGCTTCCACGGCGGGGTTCTCCCGCACCTGCGGGTAACCGGCGGAGAGGCCGGCAAGCGGGTCGGGTGCCTCTACCGGGAGGTCCTCGTCGGGGTCGATCAGACTCACCCATACGATGCTCTCAGGGTCCTCTCGTTCGTCGACATCCCGGTTCAGGAACACCAGCGTCTGCGCACCTGGCGTGCCCGGGACAAGGCAGACATAGCGGCAGGTTGCGTTGTAACGCTTCTCGTACCAGCTGGAGAGACCGTGAGTCTGGATGTACTCCATAATTTCGGCGTTTCTCTCTACGTTCGGGTGGACGCCCTGCAATTGCATCAGGGGGTCCCCTCCGGGCACGGGAGGGAGCGTCGGGGTGGGTTCGGCCGCCGTCGCCCCTCCCCCGTCGCCCTCTGTCCGCGTCACCGTGACACTCCCGTCCGGATTGAACGACACCACCTCTCCCGAAGAGTCCGTATTCGCGGGGAAATCCGATGCATTGAAGAAAATGATGTTCGGATACAGTTTTTTCAGAGTCTCCCTCGACAGCGTCACCTCAGCCTGAGGCTCGTACCTGCTGTACTGCGAGAGATCCCGATCTCCGGCCCAGTTAGGGCTCCCGTTCACAATCCCCCAGCGCTGGAGTTCGGAGTCGTTGAGGGGCGGCGTATCCCATTCTTCGGCCGTAACCGGTATAGTGAAAGCAGATGCCGCGAGCAGCAGGACAAGCGCTATTTGAACATTCCTCCATTTCATGGTCGATACTCCCTCAACCGTCCTGATCCGAGACAATGTGGAGATTGACGGTCTCTTAGTTCAAGAGTTACCCCCGGTTGCTAAAGACTTTGTGTGCAATTCAGCTAATCGTTGAAGGACGATTAGACGATTTGCCCATAAAACTTAAGGTATCTACTCGCGAAACCACAGATATCACCATGGAGACCTGCAATGGAAAGACCGACCAATATGCGAAATCCGTCTCGAACGACGAAACGGACCTACCCCCTGATTTTGACGGGCATCCCACAATCCTCTCTCCCTCACGGTCTGTTCTGCCACGACCGTTGTTACGGTGTTTCTCGTCCATGGCGAGCGCGTTCACGGAACAGAAGACTACACCTTCGGATGGTGTTGACGAACCCGGCGGTCAGGTCGCAAGGGCGAAGAGATGAAACACTGGACCCCCGTCGCGTTCGTCATCGCAGGCTGCTTCTTCCTGGTCTATCCGGCGGCGGCCCCGGGGGGCTACACGTTTTCGCCGCTGGACGATCCTCTGCCGGGAGGCGGCCATGACTTCACCGAGATAACGTTCTGGGACCTGCCGCCCCACGCGATGCTCATCAATCTCCTTCTCTTCCTATCCCCCGTGCTCCTCTTCCCCGCCGAACTCTATTACTCTTTCACCATAATGCTGCTTCTCGGCTACCGGCGCATCTCCCGGAAGGATCTGCTCGATCATGCCTCCCGGAAACGACTGTATGAGTGCATCGTCGAGAGCCCGGGGATTTCAATCGGAGACCTGATCCGGATCGCCGGGATCACGAGAGGGGCAGCCCAATATCATCTCTGGCGTCTCGAATCGGTGGGCATGATCGTCGCAACCCGCCGGGGCGGCAGGAGAGGATATTTCAGGACGGGCGCCCTCCCCGGCGTGGTCGACAGGAAGGTTTGCCTTCACTTAAAAGACGGTACCGACCGGAGAATCCTCCTCCTTCTCCTGAAGAACCGCTGTTTCTCCCAACAGGACCTTGCTCTGGCCGTCGGTATCTCGCCCCCCTCGACCTTCTGGCATATGAGGCGGCTCATAGCCGATGGGATCGTCGAACCTCACCGGGAGGGGAAGATGATGAGGTATCTGCTCACGCCCGAGGCCGCGGACTCCCTCAGGGGTGAGGTCAAATGCGATGGAAAGACGACCGCCGGGACGGATGTATGAACTTCTCAAAAAAAAAGACATGCTGGAAAGTGGTGTCGTAATGCAACTTCAAAGGACGTCAAAAGTAGGGAATAGTGACCCCTTCCTTACGTTGTCCCACCCGCCTCAAGGCGGCCTCATCCTTTTCAGGAAGGATGTACTCACTACGGCATAGTGCCGTATGTGTTCGTATAAACTTGTTGAAAACGAGGTGATCCCGAAACACCTCAG
>DAYL01000031.1:17883-29107 GCA_002508705.1 Methanoculleus sp. UBA374
TCAGAGGTTTGACGCCAGAGATCTCTCAATTTTTCGCGAGGAGGCGACAGAATGCTCTGAACTATAGGAATCGTCAGCCGCTGGAAACTTTTAGGATGACTTCAACTACTTCTGTCCTCATCCGCAAAGGTGTGGGGGAGTTCACAGGCAGTCGATGCGGTACCCCGAACAAATCAGGGAGTAGTTGACTCGTTCTTAAAAACTGATGTCAGGAGAAGGAATTACAGAAACTACGGGAATCCGAGAAGGAGAATCGAACCTGAAGTCAGGATGCGCCGACCGGGACTCGAACCCGGGTTTAGGCGTTGGCAACGCCTAGTGATAACCACTACACTATCGGCGCACGCCGGTGTTCCCGCACCTGTGTGCCTTACAACATGAGATTTTCTGGATAATAAGCCTATCGAATCGCGGCCCGGACCGGGGGTTCTGCCCGGGGCGGAGCGCACCATCCCGCGCTCCTACCGCCGCCCGTGGTCGAGCGCGTCCCGGATATTCCGGTTGGCGAGCATCCAGAGCCCCGGTATCAGGACCAGGACGAAGATGATCAGGGCGTATGCGACGATATCGGCAGTGAAGAGCAGAAAATTGAAGATGGCGTGCAGCGCCATGCCGAGAAGAAGCCCCCGGAGGACAATCCCCGAACGTTCTTCGGCGGCCGAGAACTTGGCCCGACCGAGGGCATAGCCCCAGACACTGGAGAAGAGCGCGTGCCCGGGGACCGAGAAGATCGCCCGGACGACGATAGTACCGAGCGCAAGCGACGGCGACGTCACGTACGCCGAAAAGACGTAGAGGACGTTTTCGAGCGATGCGAGCCCGAGAGCCGCGGCTGCGGCGTAGACGATACCGTCCATCGGCTCGTTGAACTCGGTGTTTTTGTAGGCGAACCGGCGCACGACCCAGAACTTGCCGTACTCCTCGACGACGGGCGCGACGACGACCCCCATGATCAGAGGGGATGCGATGAAGAGGCCGAAGAACCCCTCGACGAAGGCCACGGGAAACGTGACGAGGACGCCGAGAAGGAAGATCATCACGATCAGGGACGCCGGCTCGGGCTCGAACCGGTCCCTCCGGTAGAAGTACCACGCCCAGAAGACCCCCGGCCCCAGAGCCAGGGCAAGGATTACCAGCGGCTCGATCTCGACCATTGCTTGATGAGGTTCATGACGCCCATGAGGGATGAGCCTTTCTCTCCCCCGGATCGGCCCGCGACACGGGTGCTTGCCGGGCTAAAAAAAGGATTATTCCGGAAGGAGATGATATTCCGGTGCGAGCCCCGCAAGCACCAGCAGCCCGTAGTACCGGAAGAACGTGACGAACGGCACCGCGATCAGGAGCGCAACCGGGATGGCGATGACGAGGTAGGGGACGACGAGGGCGAGGAGGAGCAGGATGTTCGCCTGAAGTGCGGCAAGGAAGACGATCCCGACGAGGATGAACGGTATCGCAATGACCAGCAGTGCAAGGATGACCAGGATCGCCTGCACGATCGCGGCGATGAGGCCCAGCACGAATTTCACGACGATGTAGACGGCGGTCTGCCAGAAATTTGCGGATATGACGCCGATAAGCCGCCGCCATCCTTCGATGACGCCGCAGTCCTCACGGATCATGATCGGGACGACGAAGTCGGTCGTCAGGAGGAAGACGATCCCGAAGAGGAGGGCCACGACCAGGAAGGCCGGAATGAGTGCGAGGAGCAGGAACGGCGTTGCAGCGCTGCCGTCCACGCCTATGAGCATGACGACGAGCGCGAAAACGGCAAGGACTAGGAGCAGCGTAAGAGCGAACTGGAAGATGAAGAGCCGCACCCCTTTCCCGAGCCGCTCCCGGAAGAAACGTCCCAGACGGATCTCTCCCGTCCTGAGCATATCGACGAAGACAAACTGCATCGTCGAACCGATAAACATCCAGAGGACGGCGAGGGCCAGCGCAACGATGACGAGCGCCACGATCAGCAGCGCGAGTTCGGGAGACCAGGCAACACCGGGCGAAAGGTCGTCCCCGCCGTAACTCTGAGGGATGTTCGGGAGACTGGCGCCCCCTCCCAGAAAGAGCGCAATCACGGCCAGACGGAGCCAGACGCCCCACCGAAACGGCCAGAGCAGGTCCTTCGTGCGGTCGAAGGCGGCTTCCAGCCTGCTGAGTGCATACATCTCTTCAGCCATACCTACCTTAACGATCTCCCCACGATTAAAACCTTCTCCGGACGAACGGGTCCCGACAGGGAGAATCACGGAGATATACCCGTTGTCCTGAGGAAAATGGGCATTTTCAACAGGTTAATGTAGTCCGTTCGCCACAGTATACATAGAAATGATCCCTCTCATGCTTGACCTGACGGGCAGGAAGGTGCTCATCTTCGGGGGAGGCGGCGTCGGTGCCCGAAAGGCTGCGTACTTCGAGCATGAGGCGGAGGTGACGGTGATCAGCCGTACGTTCTCGCCGGACCTTGACGGTCTCGCCGTCCGGCGACGGGAGGCCGACCTCTCGATCTTCACGGACGATGCACTCAGGGACATTCTCGCGGGTGCGTTCCTTGCGGTAGCCGCGACGCCGGACCCACACCTCAACGACCGTATCGGGAGAGTATGCGCCGGGGTGGGGGTCCTCTTCAACAACGCCGCCGGCAAATCCGGCGACGTCATCGTCCCTTCGGTCGTCCGGGGCAGCCGCTACCTGGTCGCGATCAGCACCCTGGGAAAGAGCCCCGCCGTCTCGCGGTACCTCCGCATGAGACTCGAAACGGAGTACGCAGACCTCGACCGGATGATCGACCTGCAGGACGAGATGCGCACGATGCTCCGAGAGACCGAACCTGTGCAGGAGAAGAGATCCCGCATCCTCTGGAATATCCTCTCGGACGATGAGGTCCGGGAGGCGCTTGCCTCCGACTACGACCGGGCACGCGCGATAGCGATCGAGAGGTACCTGCATGCCTGAACCGTGCACGACACCGCTCGCGCTCGCAGGCGTGAACCATCACACCGCAGACATCGCCACGCTCGAAGCGTTCCGGTTCCCCGACGAGGCGGCGTTCCTCCACGAAGCACGGAACCGGTTCCGGGGCGCCCTCCTGCTGCAGACCTGCAACCGCGTCGAGGTCCTGGTGCAGGGCGACGCGCGGGGTCTTGAAGGGTTCCTGCAGGAGCAGGGCAGGCACGATTTCATGGTCCTCGAGGGCGAGGCCGTGCCCCGCCATCTCCTGGAACTTGCCGCGGGTATCGACTCCCTGGTCGTCGGCGAGGACCAGATCCTCGGACAGCTCAAACGGGCGCTCGCGGCTGCAGAGGAGGCAGGGACCGCGAACAACGTCATCAGACTCTGTGTCAACAAGGCGGTGCACGTGGGCGTCCGGGTCCGACGCCAGACGCAGATCAACCGGGGTTCGGTCTCAGTCGGTTCCGCCGCCGTGACGCTTGCAGAAAGCCTGCTCGGCACCCTGCGCGACCGGCACATCCTGGTCATCGGGAGCGGAGAGATGGGGCTCCTGGTGACGCAGGCGCTCTCTGCGAAAGGCCTCACGGCCATCTACGTCGCCAACCGGACCTACAACCGCGCGGTGATGCTGGCGGAGAAGATCGGGGGGCGTGCGGTCAACTTCAAGGACCTCTACCGCTACATCGCACTCTCCGACGTCGTCATCTCCTGCACCGCCGCGCCGCATCCGGTCATCCGGACCGAGGGTGTCCGGGAGGTGATGGAAGAGCGCCTCTGGCCGCTTGACCGGCACCCCCGCCACCTGATCTTCATCGACATCGCCCAGCCCCGCGACGTCGAGGAGGAGGTAGGGTCCATCGAGGGCGTGCACCTCTTCACCATCGACGACCTTCGGAACGTCAACGACGCTGCCATGGACTCCCGGAGGACCGAGGCGGACCGGGCGCGGGGGATCATCGACGAGGAACTCGACCACTTCATCCGTCTCCTCCGGCGGACGGCGGCCGACGAAACGCTCGCCCTCCTCTACACCTGGGCGGAGTCGATACGGGTGCGTGAACGCGACCGGGCGCTCGCCCGCCTTGGGGGAGAGGCCGACCGCACGACCGAGGTCGTCGACGACCTCAGCCGGGCGCTCACGAAGAAGCTCCTCTTCGACGCGACGACTTCTATCCGCGCGTGCGCCGAGTGCGGCGATATGAAAACGGCAGATGCCCTGATGAGGGCTATTACCCGGGGAGAACCATGTTTCCACAACGAAGAATGAGACGGGTGCGGCGGAGAATCATCCAGCCGCTCCTCCGTGAAACTGAACTTCAGAAGACCGACCTCGTCATGCCGGTCTTCGTGGACGAATCGATCGATGCACCGCTTCCCATCGCGTCAATGCCGGGGCAGTTCCGCTACCCGGTGGACGGAGCCGCCGATTACTGTGAACGCCTCCGCGACGCCGGCATCCGGGCGGTTATCCTCTTCGGAATCCCGGCCGCAAAAGACAGCGAGGCGACCGGGGCCTACGCGGAAAACGGCGGCGTCCAGCGGGCCGTCCGGAGCATCAAAGAACGATTGAAGCAGATGGTCGTCATCACCGATGTCTGCGCCTGCGAGTACACCGACCACGGCCACTGCGGCATCGTCGGGGAGACGGCCGACGGCCCGGACCTCTTAAACGACCCCTCGCTTGCGCTGATGGCACGGATCGCCGTCTCCCACGCGGAGAGCGGCGCCGACATCGTTGCGCCGTCGTGTATGCTCGACGGCATGGTGCAGGCAATCCGGCAGGCCCTGGATGCCGCCGGTTATACGGAGGTCCTGATCATGTCCTACTCCTCGAAGTTCGCGAGCGCTCTCTACGGGCCGTTCCGCGACGCGGCGGGCTCGGGGTTCTCGTTCGGCGACCGGACGACCTACCAGATCAGCCCGGGAAACGCCCGGGAGGCGGTGATGGAGTCGGAGCTGGATGCGGCCGAGGGGGCGGATATGCTGATGGTCAAGCCGGCCGGGATATACCTTGACATCCTTGCATCCGTAACGGAGTTCGGCCTTCCGGTCGCGGCCTACCAGGTCAGCGGGGAGTACGCGATGATCAAGGCGGCCGCGGAGCGCGGGTGGCTGAACGAGCGGGCCGTCGCCCTCGAGAGCCTCACGGCCATCAAGCGGGCCGGGGCCGACCTCATCATCACCTACTATGCAGAAGACGTAGCGAGGTGGCTCGATGAAGAGCAGTGACCTCTTTTTCCGGGCGAAAGTCCTGATGCCCGGCGGCGTCAGCAGCCCCGTCCGGGCCATCAAGCCCTATCCATTCTACGTTGAGCATGCGAGCGGAGCGCACCTCTCGACCGTCGACGGCGTCGATCTCATCGACTGCTGCCTCGGTTACGGCCCCCTCATCCTCGGCCATGCCCACCCGGTGGTTCGAGAGGCCATAGAGCGTCAGATCGAGAAAGGATGGCTCTACGGAACACCGACGCCGCTTGAGATCGACCTTGCGGAGGTCATCACCGGCGATCACCCCGGGATCGATATGGTCCGGTTCGTCTCGTCGGGCTCGGAGGCGACGATGGCCGCGATCCGGCTCGCTCGCGGATATACGGGAAGACAGGACATCGTCAAGGTGGAAGGGGGATTCCACGGCGCCCACGATGCGGTCCTGGTGAAGGCCGGATCGGGGGCGACCACTCTCGGGGTGCCCGACTCCGCGGGCGTCCCTGCGGACTTCGCGGCGCATACCCGACAGGTCCCCTATAACGACTCCGAGGGGCTCGAGGCGCTTCTTGCCGGGAACGACGACATCGCCGCGTTCATCCTCGAACCGGTCATGGGGAACATCGGCCCGGTCCTTCCCGACGACGGCTACCTCGCCGACGTCCGGGAGATCACCGCCGCCCACAACGTCCTCCTCATCCTCGACGAGGTGATCACCGGCTACCGGGTCGGGATCGGCGGCGCAGAGGTGCGCTACGGAATAAAGCCGGACCTCGTCACGTTCGGCAAGATCATCGGCGGCGGCCTCCCCATCGGGGCCTTCGGAGGGCGGCGTGAGATCATGGACCTGATCGCCCCCTCGGGCCCGGTCTACCAGGCAGGCACGTTCAGCGGCAACCCGGCGAGCCTCGCGGCGGGGTATGCGACCCTTCGCCACCTCCACGAGCACCCGGAGGTTTACCGGCGGCTCGACGAGGCCGTGCGGGCTATCGGGGAGGTCGCTACGGACGCGCATAGAGGATCGTTCGTCAGGATGGGTTCGCTCTTCAAGCACTTCTTCCGCGACGCACCGCCGCGAAACTACCGGGAGGTCAAAGAGTGCGACACGGAGGCGTTCTCGCGGTTCTGGAAGGCGATGCTCGATGCCGGGATCTTCCTCCCGCCGTCGCAGTTCGAGACGAACTTCCTCTCCGCCGCACACACCGAATCGGACGTCGAGCGGATAGCGGACGCATACGGATCATGTCTCTCCGGATAGGCACGCGGGGAAGCGCGCTCGCGCTCGCGCAGACAAAGAAGGTGGTCGGCATGCTCGCAGACCGGGGCATCGAAGCGGAGGTCGTCACGGTCACGACCGCGGGCGACACCGCAACAGGGGTCCCGCTCCACGCCATCGGGGGGCAGGGCGTCTTCGTCCGGGCGCTCGACGACGCGATCCTCCGCGGCGAGATCGACGCCGCGGTGCACAGCATGAAGGACATCCCCGCGGAGCGGCCGGCAGGGCTCGTCTGTCCCGCGGTGCTCGAACGCGACTCGCCCGCCGACTTCCTCGCACACGAGGGTCCCCTTGAAGCGGTCCGCATCGTAGGGTCGTCGAGCACCCGGCGGCGCGCCCAGCTCCTCCGCGACGACCCTGCGCTCTCGGTGGAGCAACTCAGAGGGAACGTCGACACCCGGGTCCGGAAACTCCGCGAGGGGCGCTACGACGCCATCGTGCTCGCAGAGGCGGGGCTCGAGCGCCTCGGGCTCACGCTCCCCGGGGAGCCGCTCCCCACCGACCGGTTCGTGCCTTCGCCGAACCAGGGCACGATCGCGGTCGTCTGCCGGGACGACCCGGCCGTCGCCGGGGCCTTTGCGGCGCTCGACCATGGGCCCACCCGCTTCGACGTAGAGATCGAGCGGGCCGTCATGGAGGAGGTCGGCGGCGGGTGCTTCACCCCGCAGGGAATCTACTGCCGGGACGGAAACCTGATCGCCGAGGTCCTCGCGCTCGACGGCTCCCGGTGGGAGCGGATTGAGCGGCATATCGCGACCGTCGGCGAAGCCCGGGAGTGCGGGCGGGCGCTCGCCCGGCAGGCGGGCGACCTGATCCGGGAAGCCTATGCGGCACTGGGGATAAAACCATGACGGGAAAAGCGTATCTTGTGGGGTCCGGGCCGGGCGGGCCCGGTCTTCTGACGATGAAGGCCCGTGAGGTGATCGACTCGGCGGACGTGATCCTCTACGACCAGCTCCCGGGGGAGGAGATCCTCGCGACGCTCCCGAAGGATGCCGAGCTTATCGACTGCGGGAAGTACGGCGGCAGCCACACCCTGGAGCAGGACGAGATCGAGGCGCTGATGGTCGAGCGGGTGAAAGCGGGAAAAACGGTCGTGCGCCTGAAAGGGGGGGACCCCTTCCTCTTCGGCCGCGGCGGAGAGGAGATGGAGACGCTCCGGGAGCACGGCATCGCCGTCGAGGTCGTGCCGGGCATTACAAGCGCTATCGCCGTCCCGGAGATGGTCGGGATACCGGTCACCCACCGGGATTATGCGTCGGAGGTGACCTTCATCACCGGCCACGAAGACCCGACAAAGCCCGAGTCCGCCCTCGACTGGGAGGCCCTCGCGCGCCTGAAGGGGACCCTCGTCATCCTGATGGGCGTAAAAAACCTCCCCGCCATCGCAGACGCCCTTGTATCGCACGGGAAAGACCCCGCAACCCCGGTAGCCGTCATCGAGCGGGGTCTCCGGCCGGACCAGCGCGTGACGGTCGGGACCATCGCCGATATCGCCGAAAAAGCCCGTGCCGTCGGCGTCCGGCCTCCGGCGGTGATCGTCGTCGGGGGGGTGGTGGACCTCTACGAAGAGTTTGCGGAGTAGGCGGCGACCTCTCTTTTCGACTTTTTGGGAACCCGTGAAGGCATTCGTACCGGGGGGACGTCCCCTCCCCTCTGTCCCCATGTCCATGAAGGTTCTCCCACGGCTCACCCTCCGGCACTGTTGCACGGATCCAGGTAAAATCTGCGGGAGAGGAAGTCCTGGAGAAGGGTGTCGGTAAGGGGGGTAGGGCAGAGCCGATATTCACCGATCGAGTCCGTAACCCGCAGTGCTTTCATAGCTGTTTGGAGGACGGACGCATTTAGATGACCTGTGGCTCCCCTCTAGAGCCGGTGAAAGGCGACAGATAAGTTCTCCAGCCTTTTGGGTTTCCTGAACACGGAGAGGGGGTTTTGATGTCAACAACCCGATGGAATCGATCCCTATCTTGAAATAGCGGTTATATTTTGAGGATACGCGAACGCAACACTTATATATAAATATATACTTTTCATCGAAATAATTTATGCCATCCTCATTGTATATATTTTCGAGGGCGGGGGTTCTCAAAATGAATTACATGCGCATGAAAATCGGGATAATTATTGTGCTTTTAAGTATTTCAATGAGTTTTTCTATCGCTGCTGCGGATCAACCGACGGAACCGCTGTGCGTCGCCGTAGCATCCAACCTGTCTGAAAACGGCCAATCTGGCCTAATAGATACACAGCTGTCTGAAATGTACAGTTTATCCGGAGATCGGACATCTGCTACGTATAATTTTTTTGTTGATTAACCAATTACTATTTCCGGACGTTTATACTATACTGACGGCTCGCCTATTCCTGGAGTGAGTTGTTCTTTCCAGCGTTCGGCGAATGGAATTCAATGGACTCAAATTGGTACAGGGGTTTCAGATTCGAACGGCTATGCGTATTTAACCGAATATACAGAACATCAAACTTGTTTTGCATATTACAGAGTTGTTTTTTATTGGGACTCTCTCGTTGCAAGCAGCCCTTTCACTATTCAATGGCTTGCAACTATTACACCGCATGCGGGACCCGGTGGTTCAATAGTTCCCTCGACCCCCGTGACTCTGCAGGGAGGAGAGTCTGTCACATTCAGATTTATTGCAGATAATGGCCATGCCGTCGATCAAGTGTATATTGACGGCGTATCATACCCATGGCAGGAACCCAGCTACACATTCGAAAATGTGCGCAGTTCGCATACAATTAATGTGACTTTTAACCAGAATGTTCCATCACTTAAAGGAATACCGGTGGTAGGTTCATATTGGGTGGGCTACTTTAACGAACACTCGCCCACGGTACGTGGGGTGATGGCATTTATTCAAGTCGTCGTAAATCAAGGGGCACCCTCTAGTTGGGTATGGGTTGAATTGAAGTCACAAATTGAAAACGATACTCATGTGCATCTTGTTACAGCTGATGTTGTTTCCGAAGATCCTGCTTCTCCATTTGCAAGAAACGTTATGATTAACGATGATGAGGGGTGGTACAAAACCGATTATGTTTCGGGGAACCCGGCAAAGGAACTTCTTGATTTCCTGCTTTTGAACGGGATACTGTTTAAATTAAAAATCGATGTCCTCCCCTATGATCCTTCTCCGATATCGATGCCGTATAACGTTACCTGGGAATCTGTGACGATCTCGGATTCATCATATTTGGGGGGAGGGAACCAGAACACGTCTGCTGTAAATCGGAGATTACCCTCTTTTGGGGATGCTCTCTATGCCAGTGAGGTATTTCAAAATGAATTTTATCCGCCGGGCCAGATAATGGCAGCAGTCTGGGTTGCTCCAGTAGGATCTACAAGGGTTGATGCACTTGTAACCGATCCGATGGGCAGGAGAGTAGGGACAATCGTATCCGGGCAGACGAATTATTCGGTGAATGAAATCCCGGAAGCAATCTATTTGCCCCCTATCGTTTACAATGACTCGTATACGATAGGTATAGCGATCATTCCGAACCCGCTTGATGGAGATTATACTGCAACTGTCTACGGCAACGAGCCTGCAGATTTCCAACTGCAAACCGTCCGACTCGATAATAGCTCGTTAATTGAAAAACTAACCATAGAGGACAATATCGCCCAGGGCGATGTGAAAAATTATTCGTTTGCGGCAATTGCTAATTTTACGTCGAATGTAACATCAGGGCCTTCTCCTCTTCCTGTGGCGTTCAAAGACATGTCCGTCAATCAGGCAACCGCCTGGTATTGGGAATTTGGTGACGGACAGTCATCAAATGAACAAAATCCTGTCCATATCTATGAGGGGGCTGGAAATTATACGGTAAATCTTACAGCGACAAATGATGGTGGGACCAATACCCGCTCAAATATTGATTACGTAACAGTATACTCTCCTACTAGTGCATCGTTTCACCTAATTCTTCCCATGCATCCCAACAATATTATTGAGTGGCACTCTATAAAATAGCATGGATAAAATTTACCTTGTTGATCTGACCGAATCTGAGCGCTCTCAACTCATCGCTCTCGTTAAGCGAGGGGCAGCTCCCGCTTATCGTATCCGCAATGCCCAGATCCTCCTGAATGCTGACATCAATGCTGGAGATGGCGTTCCTCCAAAAACCGATGCGGCGATCGCGTCGTATCTTCATTGTCACTCTAAGACCGTCTCAAACGTCCGAAAACGGTTTGTTGAGCAGGGGTTCGAAAGTGCTCTGGAGCGCAAACCGCGCGACACTCCGCCAACCCCTCCGATCCTCGACGGTGAGAAGGAGGCCCGGCTCATCGCGCTTGCCTGTAGCACCCCACCGGAGGGGCGAGCACGCTGGACATTACAGTTACTTGCCGATACCCTCGTTGAACTCAAGATTGTTGAGAGTATCTCAGACAGTACCGTTTGCCGGGTCTTAAAAAAACGAACTTAAGCCGCATTTGTGTCAATCGTGGGTCATCCCACCCGAAGAGAATGGAGAGTTTGTCGCCCGAATGGAGGATCTTATCGACCTCTATCAGCGCCCCTACGACCCGCAGGTGCCCGTGATCTGTATGGATGAACAACCGCTCCAACTCATCAAGGAAGTTCGGACACCGCTGTTGATGGCGCCGAACCACCCGATACGCTACGATTACGAGTATCAGCGGAATGGAACCGCCAACATCTTCCTGTTCACGGAACCTCTCAAGGGCTGGCGGCGGGTGAGTATCCGGGAAAGGAAGACCAGACGCGATTGGGCGACCGAGATCCGAACCCTCCTCGCCGAGGACTATCC
>DAYL01000035.1 GCA_002508705.1 Methanoculleus sp. UBA374
TACGTTCACAATTGTGAACGCCAGATCGTATGTAAGCTATGCGCATACAAATAGATTCTCAAAGAGGCGATTTTTTCCGGTTCTCCTGCTGATCGGATGACCGGAGTGGCTCCCGGTCAGGAGATAACGCACCGTCACCGCCAAAAGGCGATCCGCCATGCGGCGACCCGGGGCGGTCACGGTGCCCCGAGGAAGGCTCGACTCAAGAAAATTGGCCGAGGATTTCCGCGACTTAAGTCGTGGGAGGAATCGGCCCTTCGCATATCCCGTTACACTTTCACCCCGCGCACGGCTATACTTAATATCTGTTGCGCCATGGAAGGCACGAAGCAGGAGCATCTCCTGCGGATCACGGCTATACACCGGCGCAAACGACACCACAGTGCAGCGACATTGCTGCCAGGGCCGCCGTCAACCGGCCTATTGCGGTCCGCTCCCCAACACGCGGGGGAGAGGTGGAATCGCGAAGCCTGTAAAGAGCATGATGCCATCTACGGTATCATGCCTCCGACTTTCAGTCGGGGGTAGTTGACAGGACCGGTAGACCGGTGTGGTTGACCGGGTTTGAGACGAACACAACAAAAGATACGCTTCCTTGCAGAGAGAGGATAGCGTCGCATCAGCGATCCAAATGCTGAAAGAAGAGTAAGAGCCAGGGCCCGGATTCGAACCGGGATAGAGTTGATCTGCAGTCAACCGCGTAGCCACTCCGCCACCCTGGCAGGGTCGGTCCATTTTCGAGTGGTCTACTCTATCTGTAGGACATCGATCCATAAGTATACGGACATTTTGGCAAACTTTGCCGTGTAATCTTGCCGCTTTCCCAACGGTTATCTTTAAGCCGGTGATATAGAGAGTATTCACAATTGTGAATAGGGATGATCATGCGTACACCGATGCCGCGTTTCGGAGAGGTACCCGCCAGGAGAGGGAAAAACCAGGTGGGATTTACCGCTACGGGACGCAGTGCACGGGGCGCGAAAGAATACTGTCGCCTGTGATTGCCTAACCTCCCGCGTACCGGACAGCGGCCCTTGCGTCTTCGGGCCGCTGTATCGGCCGTACCAAAGAGAACTCCGTGAAAGCGTCGCGAAAGATACGGCCACATATTTTTGCGGACAGAACCGGTCGATTAAAAAACAGAACTTCATACGAAGGTGAACATAATGCACAGACGAAACGTTCGGATTCTCCGATCAGGCAGCCAATCCCTCAGACAGGAGGACCCGGACTCCCGGGAAATAGGGCCTGAAACGAGAAGGTTCCATACCGACACCATAACAAGCGTGGACCTCGACAGATGGCTCAGGCAGAATAAGTAGACTCTCAGCACCGGGCCGGAGGGAGGAGGAGAGCAGCCCGCCGAAAAGGCGAATCTTCCCCCTCTCCCAGACATAATTTCCTGAAAACCTCACAACACGTTCTCCTTTTGCCGATCAGGAACGCCGCACCATTCCGAAACTCCGGCCTGCAGGAGGTCACAACTCTCCACTATTTGCTGGCTTTACGACCCGGCAACCTGCACGATTGCGGCAGTTCTCAAAGAGACGCCTGAAATCGGTCCCGAAAAAGTATCATTCAAGGTGACGCTCATCCCGTTCCGCAAAACAACTGAGAGAAAAAAAGGGCAGCGCCGGGAGATGCGGAGTCGCCCACGAAGCAAGCCCCAAACAACCCGGCGGGGCTCCGTATCCGTTAGCCTCCCGCAACCGGCGGAAAGACAGCCACCTCGTCTCCCTCGGAGAGGAGAGTCCTGTCCGCAGCAGCAGCCGGAACCCTTTTTCCATTCCGCATCAGGATAACAAAATCACGAAACGCTCCGTGTTCGTCAAAGATCGATCCATAGCCTTCGCTGTTCTGCGACGCAGCATCCCGTATAAGATCGGAAAGCGACGTATTCTCCGGTGCATCGACGACCCGGCTTTTTCCGAGCAGTTCCCCGAACCGGGCAAAGAAACGAAGAGTAACTTTCATAGTGCATCTCCCCCGTGTCTGGTCCTCCCGCCGCAAACCTCGCAGGACGGGTTCCGTTCAAGTGCAATCTCTTCCACCACAGACCGCTCCCCATCCCAGAGGAGAAGACGATCTGCAAGCAGCTCGCCCGTCCCGACAAGGTATTTGATCACCTCGGTGGCCTGCACCATGCCGATGAATCCCGGCGTAACCCCAACGACCGGAAATACTTCCTTTTGCGGGGGGTTCGGGAACGTACACCGAAGACATGCGGTTTTTCCGGGAAGAATCGTGGTTGCCTGCCCGTAGAACCCCCGGATTGCACCGTGAAAGAGGGGGATCTTCTTCTCAAAGGCAACCTGGTTGAGCAGGTAGCGGAGAGGGAAGTTATCCATCGCATCGACGATCCCGTCGGCCTCCCCTACGAGGTCGCGCACGTTCGTCTCGTCGATCGTCGTATCGATAACCTCCACGGCAACGTCCGGGTTGATCTCCCGCAGTTTCTCCTGCGCGGATGCCGTCTTCTTCCTGCCGATATCCCGGTCGTAATGAAGGATCTGACGGTTCAGGTTCGTCCGCTCCACGGTATCCTTATCAACAAGAATAATCCTCCCAACTCCTGCGACGGCAAGGTAGATGGAGATGGGGGAGCCGAGCCCGCCCGCCCCGGCAATGAATATCGTCGCATTCTTCAGCCGCTCCTGGCCTTCTTCGCCAAAGAGCATGATCTGTCGTGAATATCGTTCACGTTCATTCTGTGAAAGCATCAGCATCCTCTCTTCCTGGAATGTCATTCAGACGGTTCGGTTCTTCGAGTGCAAACGCCCGAAACTAAGCGGGAACGAGACTCTTCACCGCACCCGCATCCGCCCTCACAGGAGTAAGCCCGATATTTCAAATTTGCTCCGCGGCACCGGCACTGCCGGATCGGCCTCCTGCATTAAATCGAGGCCAGTCGCAAAGAGCCAGAGCCCGGATTCGAACCGGGATAAAGTTGATCTGCAATCAACCGCGTAGCCACTCCGCCACCCTGGCACAGGGGTTCACAATTGTGAACCCGCTATATTTCTATGCTCCCTCCCACACTATTATAGTTCTTCTTCAGGCAATTCTTTCCACATTTTGGTGAATAGGGACTCAATATCATCATCGAGGACTCTGGTGGGGGGCCGACCCCGCTGATGCAGATGTACAAAATCATTTTGTATTCTCACACCCATTCACAATTGTGACGAGATCACATTTCGGGCAGCACACATGAGGTAACCGTCAATGGATTTACCCTGTCAGAAGATTATATGGGGCGTCCTGCCTGCAATTCGGGCGGCAATCGCGGTGGACCTTGTAAAATGCGGGGTCTCCCAGACCCAGGCAGCACGGCTGATGGAGATCGCTCCCTCCGCGGTCTCCCAGTATCTCTCGGGAAGACGTGGATATCGCGTAGAGTTCAATGAAGAGGCGAAGGAAGCCATCAGGTCTCTTGCATGGGACCTCAAGGAAGGACGGGTGGAGAACCTCGGCAACCGGATCTGCGAGATCTGCAAGCAGGTCCGGGGCGAGGGTGACCGGTGCGGGACCGGGCAGGAATCTCCGGAACCATGAGAAACGATCCGAAACGAGCCCTCCTTGAGCAGAAGATCGCAGGGAAGGGTTCGATGCTCGTTGCCTTCTCCGGCGGCGTGGATAGCGGGCTTCTCGCGGTGGTTGCCGAAGAAGTGCTCGGGAATAAGGCACACTGCATCCTCCTCGACAGCCCGCTCGTGCCGAGAGCGGCGATCGCGGAGGCAGAGGCTATTGCGAAGGAATTCGGCCTGTCGTTCGAGATTGTACGCGCGCCCGATCTCGACGAAAACTTCCGGAAGAACCCCCCGGACCGCTGTTACTACTGCAAGAAGAAGGATGCGGCAATCCTGAAGAAGAAGGCGAAAGAATATGGCTTTGCCGTCGTTGCGGACGGGATCAATCTCTCCGACACGGCCGAGCATCGCCCCGGCCTTGCGGCAAGTTCTGAAGAAGGAGTGGTGCATCCCTTCATCGAGGCCGGTCTGACAAAGGAGGATATCAGGCGCATTGCACGGGAAAGCGGCCTCCCCTTCTGGAACAAACCTTCGGCCGCCTGCCTCTCTTCCCGCATACCCTACGGAGAGGAGATCACCGATATAAAGCTTGGAATGATAGAATCTGCCGAAGAACTCCTCCATGAACTCGGCTTTGGCCAGGTCAGGGTCAGGTGCCACGGAACGATAGCGCGGATCGAGGTCGAACCGAAGGAGATGGAGCACCTTCTTATGGAGCGCGAGACGATCGTCGCCGGGTTCGAAGAGGCCGGTTTCTCCTACATCGCGCTCGACCTCATCGGATACCGAAGCGGGAGCATGGACGAGGTGCTTTAGGCTCCCGGGGGAGAAAATTTTTCTTTTCGCCCGAGCAGCCGGCAGACCTGGCAGACCTCGCCGGTCGTGGGTTCGCCGCAGATGCGGCAGGTGCCGGGCGGGCCCTTCGGCTCCGTCGGGCGGGCCGAGCGCCGGACCCCGTCGCGGAACTGCAGGAGGCGGCCCATCGTGCCCGGGTGGCGGTGCTCCAGCCCGGCAAGCATCGACCGCACCTCCGACCGGAGCGCGGTGACGGCGTACGGGCACTCGGGCAGGTCGCGGAAGTAACCCCGGAGAAGCAGGTAGGTCGTGATCTCTTTCTCGGAGAGGACAGAGAGCGGTTTTATCCGCGGGACGAAGTGCCCGGGTTGCCCGGTCGAGGTATCGTGGATGATATGAGGCAGGTCGCCGCGGAGCACGTTCATGAGGACCGACTGCGCCTCATCGTCGAGGTTATGGCCGGTAGCAAGTTTCGTCGCACCGATCTGCTTTACCGCTTCGGCGAGCGCACGCCTGCGCAGCACACCGCAGACGGTGCAGGCCCGCCCCTCCCTTCCGGCAAGTATCCTGTCGAGATCGTCTCCGAAGATATCGACGAACGTGACGATCACATGCTCGACGCCGAGTTCATCCGTCAGAGCCTTTGCGGCCGTGATCGTCTCCTCGCGGTAGCCTGCGATGCCTTCGTCGACGGTGACCGCGATGAGGCTTCCTCCCAGCGCTGGCAGGAAGCGGTGGAGCATCAGGAGGAGGGTGGTACTGTCCTTTCCCCCGCTCAGGCCGACGGCGATCCGATCGCCCGGGGATACCATTTGTCCGCGCATCATGGCGGCGAAGACGCGAGCCTCGGCGTCTTCGATGAAGTGACTGGCGCATAACCGCCGCTCCGGCTCGATGAGGTGAACGACCGCAGGTTCACTGCACCGGGAGCACCGGTTCGCCGCGGGAGGCACCGGTTCACCCGCCGTGCGAGAACTGGATGACCTGGATCTCGTCGTCCTCTCCCGCCGTCACGTCCTCGGGGACGACTCTGCCGTTCTTCACGACGATCACGGTCGTCGGGTTGATCCCGAGTTCAAGGAGGAGTTCCTCTATCGGTATGGGGGGGCGGGAGACCGTCCGCGCGCTTTTATTCGGAAGAATGATCCGCATACGTCTCTAGAGCGTTGATCCCGCTACCCCATAAATATCCTCTAAGCAGCAAGAATACGGCAGATACGCCCTCAACAGCAGACCGTGGATCTCCCTTCCAGTCGATGTATTGCAGGTCAGGGGACGCACCCATCCTCGCTCTCGTAGTGCTGCAGGATCGAGAGAGCGGCATCCCGACCGAGCCGATCCGCGATGAAGGTGAGGAAGACCTCGATATACCCGGGAGGGACACACCCGAGACTCTCGCTTCCATCAAGTATCAGCCCGGTGAGATATCGGAGGTCGTCGTCGTCAAGTCGCTCCAGCCGCTCCCGGAAATCGGCGGAATCAGCCGCGTAATGGTTCGCAAGCGGCGGAAGAATAGATCGATACGGCCCCCCCGAACCCGCACAGGCCAGCCCCGTGCACTCCGGAGCGGCTTTCTTCAGGATCATCGTGTCCCGTTCGGATAAAATTCGCGCCATGAGATCTCCTCCGTGGGGGCCGGAAAATCCAGCCGTGCCACACATTAACAATTGTTAAGTGTACACAGGGATAACAGTTGTGAACAAGATTACACCCTGACCAGAAGAGGTTGTGATACCATCCCGTCTACCAGTCTCGATCAAACGCTCATCGAACGGATCGCCGAGTTGAAGGAGGAGCAGAACGCCGTCATCCTCGCACACAACTACCAGGTCCCCGCGGTTCAGGAGGCCGCCGACCTCGTCGGGGACTCGCTCGAACTCGCACGGGCAGCGGCGACGATCGATACCGATGTCATCGTCTTCTGCGGCGTCGACTTCATGGCCGAGACGGCCGCAATCCTCTCGCCGGAGAAGACCGTCCTTCTCCCCGCAATCGATGCCTGCTGCCCCATGGCCGAGATGGTCACCGCCGGCGAGGTGCGGGTGCTCCGCGAACGTTTCCCGGAGGCCGCCGTCGTCGCCTACGTCAACACCTCCGCTGCGGTCAAAGCAGAGAGCGACATCTGCTGCACCTCCGCAAACGCCGTTGCCGTCGTCGAGTCGCTCGCAGCGGAACAGGTGATCTTCCTCCCGGACAGAAACCTCGGCCGCTACGTCGCCCGGTTCACGAAGAAGAAGATCCTTCCCTGGGAGGGCTACTGCATCGTCCACGACCGGATGACGGCCGACGAAGTGACGGCCGCACGCCGTGCCCATCCCGGTGCCGAGGTGCTCGTCCATCCAGAGTGCCCGCCTGGGGTGATCGACCTTGCCGACCACGTCTTCTCGACCTCAGGGATGGTTCGGCACGCCTGTGCGAGCCCCGGGCGCGAGTTCGTCATCGGCACTGAGGTCGGACTCCTCCACCAGCTCGAGAAACGGTGCCCGGGAAAAATGTTCTACCCCCTCTCGAGCCGGGCAGTCTGCGTCAACATGAAGAAGACCGGTCTACCGGAGGTGCTGGCGGCCCTGGAACACCTCGAACCGCGGGTGCTGGTCCCGGAGGATATCGCCGCCCGGGCGCGGGTGGCAATCGAGCGGATGCTGAACCTTCCCTGATATAATTTCGAACGGGTTTCAGAGTTCCCTAAGAGCGTCCCTTTTGCCTGACGAACCGGTCCCAGTCCCAGGGTTCGTCGAGTACCTGCACCTCGACGTCCCGGACGCCGTTTACGTCGAGCACCCGGCGCCGGACCTGCTCCGTAAGGTAGTCGACGAGCGGACAGGCGGTGGTGGTCAGGACCATCTCCACGAGCACCGATGAGTCCTGGACGGTGATCCCCTTGACGAGGCCGAGGTCGACGACGTCGATCCCGACCTCCGGGTCGATCACCTCTTTGAGCGCCTTCCGGACATCCTCCTCAAGCGCGATCTCCTCCTGGCGTTTTCCGGCGCCGGCAAACACCCCGGACCGTTCCATGGCCCGGAGCCGCTCCTCGATCCGGTTCTGCCGGTCGAGCAGGCGGCTGACCACCCGGAGCATCGGGTCGGGAAGGTCGCCGTGGTCGAGGTCGCGCTCCCCGGGGCACTTCGGGCCGGCGATCCTGCCCGGAACGCCCACGACCGTCGCGCCGGCGGGGATGGAGCGGATGACGACCGAACCTGCTCCGATCTTCGCCCCGCGCCCGACGGTGACGGGACCGAGGACGCTCGCTCCCGTCCCGATGACGACGTTGTCCTCGATGGTCGGATGCCGTTTCACCCGTTCGAGCGCGGTGCCGCCAAGCACCACGCCCATGTAGATCAGGACGTCGTCGCCGACCTCCGCCGTCTCCCCGATCACGACGCCCGAACCGTGGTCTATGAAGACCCGGCGGCCGATCTTCGCGCCGGGGTGGATCTCGATCCCGGTCAGCGCCCGGGCGAGATGTGAGATGAGCCGGGCCAGAAAGTAGAGCCGGTGGCAGTAGAAGACATGCGCGATCCGGTGCGCCCAGACCGCGTGGAGGCCCGGGTAACAGAAGATCACCTCAAGCGTCGACCGGGCCGCCGGATCTTTTTCAAAGACCGTCCGGATGTCTTCCCTGATGCTCACCGCATCTCACCCATAACTTCACGCTTCAAAGAGATCGGTCGACAAGTAACGCTCGCCGGTATCCGGGAGGATCACGACGATCACCTTCCCCTCGAACTCCTGCCGGGCGGCGACCGCGCAGGCGGCGTGGACTGCCGCTCCAGACGAGATGCCGGCAAGAATCCCCTCTTTCGCGGCAAGCAGGCGGGCCATGGCAAAGGCATCCGCGGAGGCGACCTGAAGTATCTCGTCGACGAGGTCGGTCCTGAGGACGCTCGGCACAAACCCCGCCCCGATTCCCTGGATGCGGTGCGGGCCGACCGGCCCGCCCGAGAGGACGGGAGATTCGGCAGGCTCGACGGCGATTGCCTTAAAGGAGGGTTTTCGCGCCTTGATGACCTCGGCGATCCCGGTGATCGTCCCGCCCGTTCCGACGCCGGCGACGACGGCGTCGACGGTCCCGTCGGTATCCCGCCAGATCTCCTCGGCCGTCGTCCGGCGGTGGATGGCAGGGTTTACCGGGTTATCGAACTGCCGGGGCACGAAGTAGGTGTTCGGCTTTTCGGCGGCGATCCGGGCCGCACGGTTGACCGCACCTCCCATCCCCTCGGCCCCGGGCGTGAGGACGACCTCAGCGCCAAACGCTGCGAGGAGTTTACGCCGCTCTATGCTCATTGTCTCGGGCATCACCAGTATAAGCGGGTATCCGCGGGCCGCGCAGACGAATGCGAGTGCAATCCCCGTGTTTCCGCTCGTCGCCTCGATGATCGTCGTGCCTTTCCGGATCTCCCCGGTCCGCTCGGCTTCATCAATCATCGCAATCCCGATCCGGTCTTTCACGCTCCCCATCGGGTTGAACGATTCCACCTTGGCGAGGACCGTCGCCCGGGAGCCTTCCGTCACGCGGTTCAACTGGACGAGCGGCGTGTTCCCGATCGTCCAGGTGATATCATGATATATCTTTCCCATAAATATCAGCCTCCTTTCAATCAATCATGGTATTTGAATCAGCCGTACCGACATCTCCCCGCCGTCCCTCGAAGGTTATGCGCATCGCCCTATCAGCGTACTGATGGCATCGCTCGATATGAGGCCGATCACCCGCCGGTCGGCGTCGACGACGGGAAGAGCGGATATCGAGCGCTCCTCCATCCTTCGAGCGGCCTCCGTGACCGACTCGTCCGGGGAGGCGGTGACAACCGAGCGGGACATGATCTCGTCGAGGCTTCCGTAACCGCAGGCGACCGCTTTCGCGATATCCCAGGAGGTGACGATTCCGACGAGATCACCCCGTTCGGCAAGCACGGGAAGGTGATTGACGGCATTCTCGATCATGATCCTGGCTGCATCGTTAATGGAGGCCCGTTCGACGATGGTCGGGGCACCGGTCTCCATAACGTCCCGGACGAGCAGGTGATCGAGGAACGCGCTGATAAGGTAGTTCAACTGCCCGTTCTCGAGGAGGAAGGCGTCGTGCCCGTAGTTCGATCGGATCTCACAGTACTGGACGTCGACCCCGTTTGCCGCCAGGGCATTGACGATCTCTTCGGACTGATACGGCGGGTAGAGCCAGTCGGATGAGACCGAGACGACCAGGAACGAGGCCTTCACTCCGGAAAAGCCGGCGGCGAGTGAGTCGTCCACAGCGAGGTCGAAGTAGTCGAGCGCCCGGGTGATGTAGAGGTAGGAGTTGGGGTCGAACCGCCGGGTGAAGGTGTCGCCCTGATGATGGAGGTAACTCTCGACCTGGAACTCGGTGGCAAACCCGTAGCCGACGGATTCACGGTCCTGCAGGTTCCGCCCGAACTTCTCGCGCATCGCTCCGTCGGAGAGGTAGGTGATGTGCCCGATCATCCGGGCGAGTCGAAGTCCCTGCACCGGCGGAGAATCGGCCGGGTAGTCTCCACCCGCCCATGCGGGATCGGTCGTGATCGCCTGCCGCCCGACCTCGTTGAAGGCGATCTGCTGGGCGGTTGAGCGTGCGGTCGTGGCGATGGCGATCACCTTCCGAACCGCCTCCGGGTAGGCGACCGCCCACTGGAGCGCCTGCATCCCCCCCATCGAACCGCCGGCCACCGCAGCGAGGCAATTGATCCCGAGGTGCTCTATCAACCGCTTCTGCGCCCGGACCATGTCCCTTATCGTGATCACCGGAAACGTGAGAGCGTAGGGCCGTCCCGTTGCGGGATTAGCGGAAGCCGGCCCCGTTGACCCTTTGCACCCGCCGATGACGTTCGAGCAGATGACATAGTAGCGGTCGGTGTCGAAGGCCTTTCCGGGCCCGACGACGCCGTCCCACCATCCGGGCCGGGTCTCGCCTTCGTGGAAACCGGCAGCGTGCGCATCCCCGGTGAGAGCATGGCAGACCAGGATCGCGTTGCTCTTCTCCCGGTTCAACCGCCCGTAGGTCTCGTAGGCGATCGTCACCGGCGCGAGGACCGCGCCGCTCTCGAGGGTGAGGGGTGCGGGGAAGGTGGCGTATTCCGTCCTCACGGTGCCGACTGATCCGGGCATCTCACGCATCCCCGAGCGCCTGATTGAGGGCTTCGATGATATCATCGCAGAGGGCAGACGCGCCCGTCCGGCAGTGGTTCGTGCTCATGCTGGTCCAGTCCCGGTTGCAAGGGGGAGATCGTACTTCGCGGCGATCTCCTGGAAAGCCTCCGTCAGGTAACGGATCTTCTTCCAGGAAAGGCCGAAGGTGTTCAACTTCCATGTCCGGGTGGCGCCGGCAAACTCGCCGACGATTCCCCGCCGGGAGAGTTCGTCGGAGAGGAAGAAGCCCCGCCGCTTGTGAGTCGACGCGACCCGGTCGAAACTCCCGGTAGTGTCCACTTTGGTGAGGGTGTGTTTCCGCGGGTACTCCGAGAGGACTTTCGTGCCCTCTATGGCAAGGAGACCGTCGATGAAGTAGTTGGACTTCTTCACTTCCTCATCCCAGCGGAGGGTACGCTCCCGGACGGTCGGGAACGAGGCGATCATGGCGATGAGGTTCGCCCCCATGAGGGTGCACCCGAGCATTTCCACCTCCTTGATGCCGAATTTCCGGTGGGTGAGGTCCCCGGTCATTGCCGTGGTCCGGAAGACCCGCGGCGCCCACTCGGCGGTGGCGGCGATGACCCCGGACGGAGCGGGGGAGGCCATGCTCTTATGCCCGGACCCGACGACGAAGTCAGCCCCGAGCGCTTTGCCGTCGACCGGCATGACGCCGACAGTGTAGGCGCCGTTGACGAGGAAGGGGATGTCGTACTGGTGAACGACCTTTCCAATACCGGCGACGTCGTGAACGTTTCCGAACAGGTAGTCGACATGGTCGATCATGGCGAGTGCCGGGGTCTTCCCGGTCTCCCGTAAAACGGCCTCGATCTTTTCGGCGACGGCGTCGGGGGTGACCAGGTTCTGCTTTGAGACCGGGACCTCCTTCACCGCACCCCCCGCCCCTTCGACAGCCAGGAACTCCGTGTAGTGGGCGAGGGCCGAGACGATGACCGGGTCGCCCTTGCCGACGAGCGTCGAGGTGACCGCCTGAAACCCCCTGCGGGCCCCGGAGACGACACGGGCAACATCCATGTTCAGAAACCGGGCCAGGTCTTCGTGAAACGCTGCGATGGGGGGTTTGGTGATCTTGTCGAGACGGAAGGGCTTGCGGCAGGCGTCGCAGGTGGAGTAGCCGTCGCCGTAGGCGATGAGCGCCTTCCTCGCCTCGGGGGTCAGGCGGCCGGCGGCCTGGATCGGCTGGATATTGATGATTTCCTCCTCCCGATTCCGGATACCGAGGCTGCCCGCAATCTTCGTGACCGACGGGGAGCCGGTCCCCGCCTCCAGGTCGTCGAGGATGGCGCGGACCCGGGCGACACCCGCCCGGATTGCCTGCTCTTCGCCGGGGTCCGGGCCGGTCGGGAGCGCCTCCCGGAGCACCTCCCGGATATCCTCAAGCGCAAAGAGTGCTTCGAACGTCTTCTGAACCTGTTCTTTCATCGTGAGACCTCACAAAAAGCCGAGACCCGGAGTCGAACCGGGATAGAGTTGATCTGCAGTCAACCGCGTAGCCGTTCCGCCACCTCGGCAGGGTTCAGGATTAACAATTGTTAACTATACCTATGATAGGTAACAATTGTGAATACTTATACCTTAGGGTCATTCCGCACACTAGTGAGGGAGAACGAGCAGGAGAAGAAGAGAGCAAAAAAGCAGGTTTTTTATCCCGGTGGGACCTATCACCGCTCATGAGTGAGACTAACGGTCATTTCGAGGGAGGACGCTGGGTCCTTACCCCTGCCCCCGAGCCGGAACCCGAACCGGCACCGGCCGCTCCCCACGTTAAAGAACATATGCACGAGGCATCTCAATCGGTCAGGAGGGCGGTCAACGATGTGATGAACGCGGGCCACCATCCCTTCGGAACACCTGAAGGCCACGAATATATCGAGCAGGCGGCGCGAAAGGCAGGGGAGGACCTGGAACAGGCGGTTAGCGCCTGGGCGGAGTCTGCGCGGCAGGCCCTGCGGAGGCGGTGAGGTACTCCCTGACGCGGGCGACGACCTCGGGGTTCCTCGGCAACCGGGTGTGGCAGTAGTGCTCCGGGTTCCGGACGAGGTTCGCGGGGTCCTTCGGGAGCACGTCCACCGCCGCACCGGGGAGGCAGGAGTCGCTGTGGGGGACGATGCCGTCGCCGGCATACGTCGCCCGCCACCCTCCGCCCGGGGCGAACTCCCAGGTTTTGCCGTCGAAGGCCGGAAAGAACGCCGGGGCCGCGGTGAGGTTCGCGCCGAGGATGACCCGGTAGGCGATATCGTTGCGGGTCCCGGCGGCCCGGAGCGCTGCAACGATCCGGCTCCCCGGCCGGAATTCCTGGACCATGGTGTCGTCGTCGGGGGCGTAATCCTCCGGCACGAAGACCCCGGCGAGGCGCCGGATTACCTCAGGACCCCGGTCGGGGTCGTTGAAGAGTTCGGCCATGGCCGAGCCGTTGTTCGGGGGGCCGATCCCGACCAGGAGCCGGACCTGCTCCTCCCGCCTGTTGCCGTCGAGGACTTCGAGGAGGTACCGGGCGATGCATGTCCCGAGCGAATGGCAGACGATGTCGATCGGGCCGTCGTATCCGGTCTCCTCCCGCTTCGTGCGGATGCAGTCCCGGAGGGCAAGGGCGATCGTCTTCGTCCCGGCATCCTGGACGGGCGTATAATCGAACTTCCAGACAGGGACCGCGGCCTCCGAGAGCGCGGGGGCGAGGCGGTTCCAGATGCCGGGATGGCTCCGCCACCCGTGGACCAGGACGGCCGGGCATCTCAGGTTCGCTGGAATGGTATTACGCCTCCATCTCGCTGATAGCGGTTCATTCCTTCATGATCTGATGATTCTCTACGAAGAAGATTTCGACGGAAGGACTATCCTGCCGTCATCCCTCGCGGGAGATCCACCCGGAGCACGGTCTCACAAAAGGGTAAATCAGTCTCTTTTCCAGGTACCCCCTTTTGAGGCGGAACGGCAAGCCCGATATCCTTTGCGTGGGCACTGCCCGGCGAGCCGGCTAACTCACCTCAATCCGATATTGATACTTCCTGCCGATGTCCCCGTCCAGCGTGATGCTAACTCTTTTTGTCTCCCCCGCGGGGATGAATACTTTTGTCGAGACCTGGTCGCGGGTGAACCCCTTCTCCTCATCGATCAATGCTGCCGTTACGGTGACATCGCCGTCGCCCCCGTCGTTCTGTACCTCCGCGTTGACGTTGTACATGAGTCCCTTGGAGAGGCTGATGTCCGTGGTTGCCGAGTCCTGCACGACCCTGGGGTTGGGGCCGCCCAATCCCATGCAGCCGGTTGCCAGAACAAGAACTGCAACCAGACCCAGAATGAGGATTCGCTTGCTCATGATGAGTATTATGAGCCGTATCGACATTTAAAAATAAGGTAACTGACAGATTGCGCTCATAGCGTTGAAGATGATGAATTGCCGGCCGGGAATGCGGCCGTTGGTCACGGTCTTTTCGGGTCTCACGGCAAGTGTCCGTCCCTTCCCCGGTACCTGAACCGGACCTTCTCCGGGAGGATGCTCTGCCGGAAGACCTGTTCGAAGTAGCGGTCCGTCATCCCGGCGATGAAATCCCTCGCGAGTTCTGCCGGGCGAGCGGCAGCGATATATGCCGGAGATACCCACGGCGCCCGGATCAGGTCCTCATAGACCGGCGAGGCCTCGCGCTCCTCCTCGATATCCTCACAGATACGCTCGAAGAGATACCGGAACATGAACCGGATCTTCCCCTCGTTCGCAAGAAGCCTCGGGTTCTCGTAGATATGATGCAGATTGAACTCTTTGAAGGCCGCCACGCACGCCGAAGCTTCGGCCGAGAAAGAGATGCAGTCGGCGTCGTAGCTGTTCGCGACGATGTCCTTGATGAGGACGTCGAGCACCGTCCGGTTGATACCCGATAGGCCCTCCCTTTTCGTGAGCCCGAAGAGAGCTCTACATCTCTCCGGGAATTCTGCGAGGTCGGCGTCGCCGATGACCTCAACCTCGAGGGCGTCCGCAAGGTCGCGGCCAAGATAAGAGATGCTGTCGGCGATCCTCACGACGCAGCCCTCGACGGTGAGGGGGAGGGCGTCGCCTCCGCGCTCGATCTTCTGCAATTTCGCGGCAAACGAATCCCAATCAGCCTCGCCCTCGACGGCGAGGCTTTGATCGTGGACCTCGCCGTTATGGCAGAGGATACCGTCCAGCACCTGCACCGTGAGGTCGCAGCCCTCGACGCCGTCGAGAAAACGGACGCTCTGAACGTTGTGCCGGAACCCCCCGATCCTGTGCTCCCGGCAGAGTTCGTCCAGGCAACGCTCCCCGAGGTGGCCGTAGGGCACGTGGCCGATGTCGTGGCCGAGGGAGATCGCCTCGATCAGGTCCTCGTTCAGGCTGAGGGCTCTTCCAATCGTCCTTCCGATCTTGGAGACGAGCTGGACGTGGAGGACGCGGTGGGTGATGTGGTCGTTCTCGACGAGGTAGAAGACCTGGGTCTTGTCGATGTAGCGCGAATACGCCTTCGAGTGGACGATCCGGTCGGCATCCCGGAAGTACGGCGGACGGATCACCGGTTCCTCGGGTCTTTTACCGGACCTCCGCAGGTAATCGGCGTTTCTGGTCGCCCGAGACGAGAGGAGTGATTCATGGGCGGCCATGTTCCGGGTCATCCGGTCGTAGATGCTTTTCGGGATCTCCATCGGGTATCCTCCGGGACGGTACTCCTGTCCTGAGGTCTTCCAGTAAGGAATTCTCGGCAGGGAGAGGGGATAGGGTTTTCTCTTTTACCCGAAGGCGTCCGGCGTTGAGGCGGGTCCATGTGTCTTATATTCCGGCAGTTGCAACCTCCCGGCATGTATCCTGAAGTAATCATCCACAACAGCGTGAGCCTGGACCACGCTGTAAGGGGCTTCGACGTTGACTTGACCTTGCACTACGGCGCACTTCTCGCCCTCGAACCGGGAGCGGTCCTTGTGGGTTCGGCCACGGCAAAATCCGGGATCGAGATGTTCCTCGATATCACGCAGTCGGAGTCGGAAATCGACCGGCATCGACCCGAAATGCAACCGGACGACCGCCGTCCCGTCAGCGTCTTCGTCGACAGCAGGGGCGTGCTCAAAGACCTGCTCCACTTCTACCGGAACATGAAATACACCCGGGATGTCATCGTCCTTGTCGCGGAGACAACGCCGGAAGACTACCTCGACTACCTTCGCGAGCGGGAGTATCCGTTCATACGGTGCGGTAGGGAGCGGGTGGATCTTGGGGCGGCGCTCCGGGAACTCCGGGAGCGATTCGGGGTCGCGCGTGTGGTCTCTGATTCCGGCCCCGACCTAAACGACGTCCTGATCCGGGAGGGGATCGCAGATACGATCAGCCTGATCGTCCACCCGGTCATCGGAGGCGACGGAGAGAAGAGATTGTTCGACCGGATCGAGGACCGGGTGGCGCTGAAATTGCAGAAGGCCGTGCCGATGGAGCGGGGCACCGTTCACCCGGTGTATACGGCAAAGAGGTGAGCGGGCGATCCCGACCTCCCGGTCGGTGCCCTGCCGGAAAGTTACCTGCGGCTCCAGTCATTCAGATGCGGCAGAGCACCGGAACACCTCAACATTTATTATTCTACTCTTCCAAGATACCCGTGCAGACGAGAGAGCGGCAGGGGTGATGGACGGTAATCAATATCAAACGGCAATACATCGTAGCCGACGACGACAGAAAGGTCGGGGTCGTTCTCGACATCGAGACCTTCGAGAAGATCGAGGAACTCCTCGAGGACTACGGGCTTGCGTTCTCTATGGAAGAGGTCGAGGAAGAAGAGGCCCTCTCGCTCAACGAGGCTCAGCAGTGCTATGCGCGTATGAAGAAGCGATAGCATGGCCCTTTGCCGCTATAAGAAGACGTTTTTGAAGGATCTGGCAAAGGTCCATCCGGACTATCGGGAAAGAATCGAGGCTCTGGTGTTCGAGAAGATCCCGGCGTCGGAGAATTTTCTTGCAGAGTTCGACGTCCAGAAGACCCGGGGCTATCAGGATTATTACCGGATTCGGGTGGGACAATACCGGAGAGGTTGCCGGAGACAGGACGAAATTCTCATCTTCTACCGCGTGAAGAGCCGTGAAGAGATCTATAGCGTCTTTCCCTGAAGAGCTCCGGATCGGAAATTATCGGCCGGCCTTCACTCTTTCTTGGCGGCGGCAAAGCCGGTGAGAAGCGCCCCGGTGACACAGGAGACCAGGCCGAGGGTCCTGGTGTGCGAGGAGGCGTTATCCGTTTTTGACAGCACAAGAGGGAGGCCGCTCCGCCCTCCGTCACTCTCCCGGAAACGCCATCGTGGTGCAGATCGCGTTCTCAGCCCTGCCCGTATCCTGCCGGCTGAACTGGACCACGACCGGCACGTCCGACTCGATCACCGCCGCGTAGTCCGTGTCGAGGGGCATCGCCTCGGGGTTGATCAGGTCGTTGAACCGGAAGTTCCGGACGCGCTCCGCTGCCACGTCGAGCGGATAGGGGCCCACCGGGTCGCGATCAGTGTAGAAGATCGTGATCTGGAGGTGTGCGTCCCGATCCGTGGCGTTGAGGACGGAGAGGGAGTCGTTGCTGGTGCAACGGGGCTCCTTCCCGGTGCTGTAGAGGGGAATATGCCCGCCGGGCACCACCCAGAGGGTGCGGCCGATCGGCTTCATTCGCCGCCCTCCAGCAGGTCGTAAAGGGGAGGAGTCATGAATACGCCGCCGGGGTCCATCTGCCGGCGGATCTTCCTAAACCGGTCCCACTCCGGGTAGAGCGGCCGGAGGTCGTCCGCTTTCAGCGTGTGCTTCTTCGCCCAGTGAGGCCGCCCTCCGTATTCCACGAATATCGGCTCGATATCCCGGAAGTAATCCCAGAAAGGCAGCGTTGCGTTCTGATGAAGGGAGATGGTGACCGTCGGGCGCCCGGAAGCCACCGAGAGGCAGGAGTCGTCCGGGGCGACGGTGCGGTAGAGCACCCGCCACCCGACGTTCCTGCGGTGCTTCTCCAGCACGGCCGTCCGCACCCTCTCGAAGCACTCGTAGCCTGTCTTTGCAGGCAGCGCGTACTCCATCTCGTGGAACTTGAGGCTGCGGCTCTTCGAGAGCATTCGGTGTGCCGGACCGGTCCTGTCCTCGACGAGGGTTGCGTATGGGATATCGTCGGGCCCTTCGCCGGGCCGGTTCCAGGTCCGGAGTTTTACGGTGTCGCTCCTCGGATACCAGTAGAAATCGAAGTTCCGGTTCTCCGCTATCAGATCTTCGAGGTGGAGGCAGCACCGGTCGATCGTCGTGCACCACTCCCGTCGCCGGAGATCGTATGCCGACAGGAGGCGGAGGCGGAGGGCGGTGAAGATGCCCAGCGTGCCAAGCGAGACCCGCACCGCACGCACGAACTCAGGGTCCTCCTCGATAGAGAACGCCATGATCTCCCCCGCGGCGGTGAGGAGCCGTCCGCCGACGAGCATACAGGAGAGGCTCTGCATGCTGCGCCCCGTTCCGTGCGTTCCCGTGGCAATCGCCCCCGCCACCTGTTGCACGTCGATGTCGCCGAGGTTCGGCACGGCGAGTCCGTGGGCGTGCAGGGCGTCGCCCAGAACGTGGAGGGGCGTCCCCGGCAGCACCGTGGCCTCGCTCTGCCCGGGATCGTACGACGCGACACCCCGAAGGTGCGCCAGGGACACGAGGATATCGTCGGTAACAAATATCGGGGAGGAGGTGTGCATCGAACCGATCGGGCGGACGGTCTTTTCCTCCGCCGCCGCACGGCGAACGATCCGGGAGAGTTCCTCCTCGCTCGTCGGCCTCTCGATACGCCCCGGGGTGAACCGGAGACTCCCAGACCAGTTTACCAGTTCTTCGGTCATAGCACCCCTCGCAACCCCGACGGTGCAAAGAGTCCGGCCGCTTCATCCGGCCGGGCCCGCCCACCCCAGGGGTGTTTCCGGATACCCGGCGATGCCTGTGTCCGGGGTTTCGGGTCAGTTACGCAGCCCTCTGTATATAAACCTGTCCGCTCCGCCGGGAGCACCGGGTGTCCGCGAAGTGCACCTCCGTGGCGTCCGCCGGATAGTATTAAATGAAGTGGCGGGCACCCCCACCGGCCATCGAGGCGGCGTCCCGGGTGAGAAGCATGGACTTCCTTTACGTTGCAAATAATGTCGTCATCCTCTTCCTCCTGCTCGGCGTAGGGTACGGTTCCAGCGTCACCGGGATACTGAACCAGAACACAACATGCCATCTCAGCAAATTCGTCCTCTACGTGACCCTTCCCGCTCTCATCGTCGCCTCGATGCAGGTGCCGATCACCCCGGAACTGGTCGAGGGGATGCGGGACCTCGCCCTCGCGATCCTCGTATTTTATGCAGTGTCCCTCCCGATCGCCTGGATCGTGCCGGGTCTCTTGAACAGCCCTCCGGAGGAGGCAAGCATCTACAGGTTCGTCCTTGTCTTCTCAAACATTGCTTTTATGGGCTTCCCCATCATCGAGAACCTCTTCGGTACGGAGGGTCTCTTTTATGCAGCCATCTTCAACATCCCGTTTCGAGTCCTGATCTTCTCGATCGGCGTCCTGATGATCACGGGAGCGGGAAGTGCAGGACGGCGGCTCACTCCGGGCGTGCTGGCCAGTCCCGCCATCCTCGCCTCGTTCCTCGGCCTTGCTCTCTTCCTCACCGGCGTGAGGATACCTTCTCCTCTCATCGATCTTCTCGATCTCCTTGGGGGTACGACAACCACGCTCGCCATGGTCGTCGTCGGGAGCATCCTCGCATCCCTTCCCGCCCGGGAGGTGGTGCAGAATCGGAAGGCCTACCTGGTAAGCCTGACCCGTCTCCTCCTGATCCCGGCAGTTCTCTGGCTCGTGCTCCGGACCGTCACCACGGACCCCCTCGTCATCGGTGTGGTCGTCATGCTCGGGGCCATGCCCGCCGCAGCCAACTGCGCTCTACTGGCGGGCGAGTACGGAGCGAACCCGGAACTGGCGTCCAGTATCGTCTTCATCTCGACGCTCGGCTCGGTCCTGACCATCCCCTTCATCGCGACGGTGCTCTTCTGAACGGAGGGGAGGCTGAAATATCTCAGCACTTTCGGCTCCGCTCTGTCGGGATACCCGTGCAGGCGAGGGAACGGCAGAGCTCGTTCTCGGCATCCTTGAGGTAGTCCCAAACGCGTATGAGGCCATTCCGGCCACAGGCTCAACCGATGAAAATCGGTGACCCGGCTCCCCTCTCCACCTTCAAACCGATGTTCATGCGAACGGCGATGTATAGAACCGGGTTCCATAATCCGGCCGCCTGATAAGCAGAATTCGGGCCGGGAGAGCCTTCACCCGCCATTGTAAATAGGATCAGCACTTACAATATTATCATGACTGCATCTAAGCGTATACCGGTCTCAGAGGGGGTATGGGAGGACATCTCCGAGCTCAAACGCCCGGGACAGACGTTCGACGATCTCCTCTCTCACATGGTGGAGCAGGAGAAGAAGCGCCGGTTCATCGAGGATATGGATCGCATCGAGGCAGAAGGGGATTTCGTGGAGCTGAACTTTGACGTTCCGGATACTGATTAACCGCAAGGCCCTTGAGAGTATCCAGAGTTTCCGCCCGAAAAGTCGCCGGATCGTCATGGAGAAACTGAAGACCCTTCAAGAAGATCCGTTCCCCGGCAGCGGAAGCGATAAGGAACGCCTGTATGTGCAGGGACGGGAGGACACCTATCGCCTTCACATAAGCCACACCTTCACGGCCTTCTATCGCATCTATGAAGCAGAAAAAGAAGTTCATGTTCTCGCCGTGGTGCCGATCGAGCAAGCGCACAAGTGGTATGGACGTTTTTGAACTACGCTAACATAGCGCCGGGCTCTATAATCCAGCCGCCCGGTGTGACTTTTTATCACTTCAGTGCGCGGTCTCGGGGCAAGGAAAAAGCTAATTAGTTGAGAATAGAATATTACAGAGTAGTAAGGGGGTTTCCCCACCTTACTTGTTCACGCACTGTGCGACGATCAGAAGCGTTACCAGGCCGATAGCCAGCCACACGGGGATGGCGCCCCTTGTGAATGCACTATCCGGCAGGCAGATGTTGTACACGGGCCTTGCAACCAACTGTACGGTTTTCTGCTGCTTAACCAAATAAACCATTTAACTCACCTGGGAACGGAAGGCTCTTGGTGGTCCTTTCCGCCCCCCTGTGAATTGATGCCGTATCATTACTGATTGCCCCCAAGAGATTTTAGGAATTGGAGAAACAGATATGCTCCTGCCCCTATCAAGCAGATAAGACCAAGGAGTTTGATTAATTCCTCCTGATCCATCTGGTCAAGGGTATTGACGTATTTATTAACGGTATTACGGTTTACACCGAGATGTTGCGCGATCTGCGCGTTATTCATCCCCCTGTTCCGGAGAATCACAATCTCTTTGAGCATCGGTGGGTTCAAGTTATATTTTCTGGCCAATTGGACAAACTCATCATTCGCTCGGTCCATATCGCCCTTATCGAGATTGGATTGCATAATAGTATTTACTACCTGCCGGCATTTAAATCTATTGAATAAAAACAATCTACATGATGAGGCCTTATGCAAAATGCCGTATTATAGATCCGGGGTTCAAGGAGTGCGAGAAAGCCTACGGCTTTAACCGTGGAGAGCATCAACTGCCGAATTTCTTTACAATGAATTTTATTCAAGTGCGACATATTATTCCGGTTAGACGTACTGTGCTCTGTAAGTGCCGGTTTCCGGAATCAGGGAAATCTTTCCGGAGTCCGGGAAAATCTATTATCATCTTTAGATAGTTTAGTGGAAAAAAGATTTATATACCAGAATATCTTTCTTTGGCACGATCCTCTGATCGCGTGATGCGCTCAGGAGACCCGCAATGGAGGTGAAAACGACGGATATTTTGAGATATATCAAAAATTTGCTCATTTCTAATCTACGTTCTGCCAAGGGACCGATAGCAGTGATCTATAGGAAATTGCTTAACTGGATTAAGACCACTGGACCCATGACAATTGTTGGAGAGTCGATCAAACTAATTTTAGAAACCCATAAGCAGAACCCGCCCCAAGCACTCCTTCTCATGGGCGGCGTTGCCATTACAGTATCAATAGTGCCTGTCTGTGGGGTTCTAGCGCTTCAAGGCATACTTGTCCCGGAAATCATTCATGCCTATGTGATAGCTTACTTGGCTCTCTCCGGAGCCAGCGGAATTGCGATGGCTCTCAACCCGGACTCTTCATCGGGCTATGGTCTGAATTCAGGCAAATTTTACACGAACCCATAAGAGCGCCGAGGCGAGGATCACAGGATCGAATTATCGATCCTCTCCTTTCATCCGTAGACTTTCTTTACAATGAATATTATTCAAATGCAATATATTATTCCCGTTAGGCCCCCGGTGCTTCGTGAGTGCCGGTTTCAGGAATCCGGGAAACTTTCTCATCATCTTTAGATTTCTCAGATAGGCTTTTATGTCGGGTGGCACGTTTTGAGGTTATTTGTTACCTAAAATAAAAATATTTTATCACGTATTTTGTTGAAACAAATGGTATAATCACTCAGATGCATCACCTTCCGCGTGTATGATGCGACTTACGGTAACACTCCCATACTACGTATATCAGTCTTTCCACTGGGATGCACCGGATCAACATTTCTTGAAATTTAGAGATATACTTGCCGATTCTTCAAATATCACGATTCTAAAGAGATTAAGATAATCTGGGTTTCTGAATTTCTTTACATCTGTTACCTAAAATTCATCGGGGGTGAGAAAGAGGGTTACAAGAATATGAACTTTTCCACAAGCGTTATGAGGGGTCTAATTTTCCACAGTTATTCATCAAAAAAACTTTAGGAAAGTTATCGCGGGTGCCGGTTGATCCCTTTCTTTCGATTCACGCACCCGAGAAGGGTGCGACGGGGTCTCAAAGCAGCACGTCAGCGACACCGTGCGATTTCAATCCACGCACCTGCGAAGGGTGCGACAACCGAGTGGCCGGACATCTGCACGCCGTGCCTGATTTCAATCCACGCACCCGTGAAGGGTGCGACCGCCAGTTGATCGATTTTTCCGAGGAGATCTATATTTCAATCCACACACCCGCGAAGGGTACGACCACAACCCGCCCAGATCAAACAACGAGAGCTAAACTGGGATGCCCTCGACGACCTCTTCGACGCAGATCGGCGGGATGCCGTACAGGATTGACACTTCTTCCACGACCTGCCTGCGCGGAACCCCATCCCGGAGCCTGCTGGCTACTGTCCGGCGGACATCGTATGCAATTTGCTCGTCTTCATAGACTCCATCAACGTGGCCATATTTTATGAGGTAGCGGCAGGCCTCTTCGGGGGCATTGGCATAGATATATTGTTGAGGTCATCCCAATACTCTCGC
>DAYL01000019.1:0-29711 GCA_002508705.1 Methanoculleus sp. UBA374
CAGATGCTGCTCGGCAACCTGGGCAGGCCGGGAAGCGGTGTGAACCCGCTCCGCGACCAGAACAACATGCAGGGCGCCTGCGACATGGGAGCCCTTCCAGACGTCTACTCCGGTTACCAGAAGGTCACCGATGAAGCGGCCCGAAAGAAGTTCATGGACGCCTGGGGCGTCGATATCGCCGAAGGCGAAGTCGGCTATACCGTCACCGAACTGATGAACGTCCTCGCCGACAACCCCGGCGAGATCAAGGGGCTCTACATCATGGGCGAGAACCCGATGCTCTCCTGCCCGGACCTCCACCACGTCGAGAAGGGCCTTCGGAACGTCGAGTTCATGGTCGTGCAGGACATCTTCATGACCGAGACCGCCGAGCGCGCCGACATCGTCCTCCCCGCTGCCTGCTACGCCGAGAAAGACGGCACCCAGACGAACACCGAACGGCGTGTCCAGCGCTGGAGGAAGGCCCAGGAACCTCCGGGTGAAGTGAAGGAAGACTGGCAGATCATCTGCGAACTCGGCGCGAAGATGGGCTACGCAGAGCAGTTCGCCTACAAGAACCCCGAAGAGGTCTTCAACGAGATCGCCGCCGTCACGCCGTCCTACCACGGCATGTCCTACGAGCGGCTCGACCCGGACGGCCTGCAGTGGCCCTGCCCAACCGAAGAGCACCCGGGGACCCCGATCCTCCACCGGGAGTGGTTCTCCAACCCCGACGGTCTCGGCATCTTCGCCCCGATCGAGTGGAAACCTCCGGCGGAGGTCCCCGATGCCGAGTATCCGTTCGTGCTCACCACGGGGGGGGTCATCTGGCAGTGGCAGACCGGCACCATGACCCGCCGGTCATGGGACCTTGAGAGGGAGGCTCCCACGGGCTGGATTGAGATCAACCCCGAGGACGCACAGGCGCTCGGGATCAAAAATAAGGAAATGGTCCGGGCAAGCACCCGCCGTGGGTCCGTCGACGTTCCCGCAAAGGTGACCCCCGACATCATGAAGGGCGTCATGTTCATGCCGTTCCACTATCGGGAGTGTGCGGCGAACATCCTGACAAACAACGCGCTCGACCCTATCGCCAAGATCCCCGAGTATAAGGCCTGCGCCGTGAAGGTTGAGAAGATCAAGGAGGCGTGAATAATGGCAGGAAAAGGCGATTTACTCTATGCGTGGACGACGGACGAGGGCCTCCGGGAAAAAGCGGAGACAGGCGGGGCGGTCACTGCTCTGCTGCGCCACGCCCTCGAGAGTGGTATGGTCGACGGAGTCTTTGCGGTCCGGAAAGGCGCGGATGTCTACGACGCGGTGCCGGCCCTGATCACGGACCCGGCCGAGATAGGGGGGATTGCCGGTTCGCTCCACTGCGGCACCCTGCTCCTCCCCAAACAGATGCGGCGATGTCTCCTTGCTCCCGATCCGGCTATGCGGATCGCCACCGTCCTGAAGGGCTGCGATGTCAAGGCGATCTACGAGATGGCCAAGCGCAGCCAGGTCAACCTGGACAACATCATCGTGATCGGCCTCAACTGCGGCGGCACCATCCGGCCGGAGACGGCGCGGATCATCGTCCGGGAAAGACTCGGTCTTGATCCCGACGATGTTGTCAAGGAGGAGATCGACAAAGGGAAGTTCATCGTTAAGACAAAAGACGGCCATCATGCCTCGATTTCGATCGACGAACTTGAAGAGGGCTCGGAGGACCTCCTCGGGAACGAGGGGCTCGGCCGCCGGTCCAACTGCCGCCGCTGCGAGATCAAGATCCCGCGCCAGGCGGACCTCGCCTGCGGCAACTGGGGCGTTATCGGTGATTTGGCCGGTAACGCCACTTTCGTCGAGGTCTGCTCCGAGAAGGGCGCGAACCTCCTCAACGGTGCTGTTGCGGCCGGGGCCGTCGCCACCGAGCCCGCAAACCCGAAGGGCATCGAGATCCGCGGCAAGGTCGAGAACGCGATGTTGAAACTCGGCGATAAGTGGCGGGCGCGCTACTTCGGGGCGCTCGGTGAGGGTACGGAACGCTTGAACCGGATCCGTGAGCAGACGAGCCGGTGCATCAAGTGCTATGCCTGCGTCGAGAACTGCCCGATCTGCTACTGCATCGACTGCAGTACGAAAAAGGACTACCTGGTCGAACCGGGTGTGATCCCGCCGCCTTTCATGTTCCACCTGATCCGGTTCGCGCATATCTCCGACTCCTGCGTCAACTGCGGCCAATGTGAGGAACTCTGCCCCGTGGAGATAGCAAACTCGGTTTTTCTCCACGCCATCCAGACCGATCTCGAGAGACTCTTTGGGTTCCACCCGGGAGCGGATATGACCCCGCCGGTGCTTGCGCTCGTCGAGGAAAGTGCGGAGCGTGACCGGCTCGTCTCCACCGGAAGCGATCAGATCTTTGATATCTTTAAATAACGCCGTTCCGAAGGATCGTCGTTCGAGCACCGTGAGGTGCGTTTCCGCCGTTCCGAAGGATCGTCGTTCGAGCACCGTGCGATGTAGGTCGTGTGTGGGGTGCGGGGCCGGGGTCTCTCCGCCGCTCCCCTGGCGCGGTCCCGGCCCCGCTCCCCCATACGGCTGTGGAGTGCGACACCCATACACCGCTGGCCACAGAGACCCGACAACGTCCCTGGTTCCTCGGATATCGCCGGAGAGCACCATACGGACCTCTTCAGGTGCGGGTTTGCGGCCAAGGTCCTCCCTGCAGTCTCGCCTCCTCCGGCTTCTCAAAACGCGCAGGTGTCCTCCAACTATTTCCCCGGGTCGTCTGTTGCCCCGACGCGAGTATACGCGAAAATCCGGAGACCTGCGCGCCCGCCCCCGTGCACCCGCTCAAATACTCTCCAGAAGCCCACCTGTATTCCGCGTAACTTCAAAGGGATGGATGAAACCACGATTTATCGACTCCTCTCGTTTAACGACAGAAATTAACTTACGACAGGGATAAACGCTTTAATTTAGATTGCGCACTCCGTGCGCCACTATCATTTCGAAACCTATTAATAGCACTCTCAGTTTACTGATTAATTAGACCTATACACTCTGATTACTTGATGGTATAGGTAGGACGTTTAGAGAGGTGTATGAAAAATGGTGTTCCATCCTCCAGTTGCTATCGTAGCAAAAGCGGGTGATTCTGGAAAGTATAAAGTCGGACTACCCGTCTGGAACATGATCCTCCGTGGTATCATGTCCGGGGCTTACATCGCTATGGGTGGTGCCCTGGCAACGGTCTGTTCCACCGGTATCATGGCATCCGACGCTGCGATGCGGTTCGGTTTTGCAAGTCCGGGTGTCGCCCAGCTCGTTCTGGGTGCCGTCTTCCCTGTGGGGCTTATCATCACGGTCCTGACCGGTGCCGAGCTCTTCACCGGTGACGCGATGCTCGCCCCCATGGCAGCGTTCATCCACAAGGTCAGCTGGGCAGGCGTGCTCAACCTCTGGCTCTGGGTGTATATTGGAAACTTAATCGGGTCGTTAATCTTTGCGTATATCATGGCATACGGCCCGTGTGTCAGTTTCGACGCCGCCGGAAACGCAACGCTCACGGCGTTCGGTCTACGCGCAATAAGTATCGCGACGGCAAAGACGAGTTACGTCGGCGGTATGGCGCTGTGGTCGGTCTTCCTCAAAGGAATCGCCTGTAACTGGCTCGTCAACCTCGCCATCCTGCTCGGTATCTGTGCCGACGATGCGATCGGTAAGATTGCCGGTATCTGGTTCCCGATCTTCGCCTTCGTTGCCAGCGGGTTTGAGCACAGCGTTGCGAATATGTACTTCATCCCCACGGGTCTCCTCTGCACGGGTCTTGACCCCTCGAAGGCAGTCGATACGCTCACCTGGACGACCATGTGGACCAGCAACATCATTCCGGTCACGATCGGCAATATCGTCGGTGGTCTGCTCTTCGTAGGTATCCTTTACTGGGTCGCGTTCAGAAAGGAAATTGCAGCCCTCAAGTAAACCTGATTGACGATGCAGATCGGAAATATTAAAGTGAGGGTGACGGTCGTTACACTGGCCGTCTTCCTCTTTTTTATGGTCCTGATCGCAGTATACGTCCTTGCTACCGGGGACGTATCCGCGCTGATCTGGAGCGTTCCTGCGGCTGTCATGCTGATCCTCATACCGCTTGCACTTAACTACATGAGCCAGAAGCAGTATGCATCACTGGTGCCGACCTACGAAGCGGAAGCAAGAACCGTCCGGATACGGGAGATCAACCTGAACATGCTCGGGACACCGGTGCGTGTGAAAGGAGTCGTGGAGCGGACGTATTACCAGTTCCTCAACCGCCCGCAGTATCTCGTCGCCGACCGGACAGGCGAGATCTCGGTCAAGATGTTCACCTCCCCCTTAGAAGATGTGCAGAAGGGGGATGTAGTCGAGGTGCTCGGCGTCATCGTCAAGCGCTATATCCTGACCGGGGACGCGGTCATCAATTGTGTATCTATACGAAAAATAGAGAACGTTCAGCAATCCTGACGCCTTCGTGCGTCAAGCAATTCAGTGAAGGGACGGTTGACATCGGATAGCATCCTGCCAACATCACCTTCGCGCGTTGCCCTTAAAACGCCGTGTCAAGCCCGTCATCTATCGATTTTGCCCCTGGCTTTCTATTGAGGTACTCGATATACTCCTCAAAGAGATGGATCCGGGTGCTCACCGGAAACGGGATCCCTATTGTGCTGATGACCGCCTCTCCCGGCTCAAGCGTCTGAATCTCGGTGTCCAGGCGTGAAAGGTCCTGTTTTGCGCTGCTTGCGATGGTGTCGCGGTCCCCCCGGTCGGAGAGCCCCATCACCACGAAGGTGTTAATCTGGGCCAGAACCCGGGCATCGATATTCTTCGGCTGCTGGGTGACCACACAGAGCCCCACACCGAACTTTCTCCCCTCCATCGCGGCTTCCCGAAAGATCTGGGTGCTCCCCGGCCCCGACCCAAGAACCCGTTGCGCCTCCTCGATGGTGATCAGCACCTGTCTTGGTTCCTCTTCGCCCCCGGCCCCTTCTCCCTGGTGGTTGCGCATAATCTTGCGCGTTATGATGGAGAGCACGAAGAGTTCGCTCTGTTCGCTCATCCCCGGGATATCGATCAGGACGACCTTGTTCTCGTGGAGTTTCTGGAGGATATCGGGGATCGAGGAGCCGCTCTGCCGGAGGAACCCCCTGTTCCGGTTGAGCATGCCGGTGATGCGCCGTTGCATGACCGAGAGCGTGCTCGGCGCGAAGTTCTTTACGTCGCGGGCAATCCGGGGGTGCCGCCCGCTGTAGGTCCCGGCGTCAAAGGTTGCAAAGTCGGTGTTCTGGAAGAAGTCGATCACGTCGGAGCCCGGCGTGCTCTCGAGCATCTCCACCACCTCGCGCTGGGGCGGGGAGTGTTCGTAGAGCAGGAGGAGATCGGGCGCCCGGAAGTCGTTGTAATCCAGGTAGAGCTGGTCCAGGTGGTACCTCTTCCGGAACTGCTCCGACCGTGTGGAAAAGACGGAGAGCCCGTCCCTGCCGGCCTGGTAGTGCAGGAGCCCCCGGGTGTCCTTGCCGCTCGACGACCGCCCGCCGGCCACGTACTCGCCGTGCGGGTCGACGATGAGCAGCCCGAACTCGCGTGCCCGCATACAGGATGCACAGAAGACCTTCATGAAGTTGCTCTTTCCCATGCCGGTCGTGGCAAAGACTCCCATATGCTGCCGCATCACCGCCGCGTGGAGCGCCACTTTCACGTCCTGCAGTACGCCCTGACCGGTCTTCATCACTCCGACCTCGATCTCGCCCATCACCTGCCGCAGGAACGCAAAGTCGCCGGCCTGCGGCCGCTCCACACGGGAAAATTTCGCAGGGATCGTCCGGGGTTTGCGGAAGGCGCCGTCTTTGCTCACGTAACCGAGGGGGATCGCCTCCACGAGGATGAAGACGTCCTCGTCGATATTGTAGAAGTGCTCGGTATGGGGGCGGGTGTCCCACTTCGGGTCGGAGAAGTTACAGTCGTGGAGCAGGTCGCTTATTTTGGCAAAGAACGTCAATCCTTTGACGTGATCGGTGATCTTCAGGATGTCCCCGAGGTAGAGTTCTTCGTCGTGAGGAACGGCAAACCGGTAATTGAGCACCCGGTCCCCGATCAGGCGGTATTTCGAGGCGTCGTCGCCGTCAATATCGGTCAAATTCATCGTGGTAGTCTCCAAAGATGCTGATGTAATCGGCAAGGCTCATCCCGAGCCGGTCCATGCCCCGGAGTATGTCCTGACGGACCTGGCCGATTGTATCCTTTCCGATCCTGGTGGTGAGGTGGGCGTCGAGGAGCGGGTAGGGGTAGCCCGTGACCCTGCCGTCGTCGGCAAAGGACGCAAGCGCGGAGAAGACCTCTTCGACCAGGTCCTGGCTGTAATACTTGGGAATCTCCACCTTGAAAGCCCGCTGCGCCCGCGGGTGCAGCCGCGCTACATACTGCTCGCCCCGCTGCTTCCAGAGGTGCGTCTCCTCCCGGTCGAGAAGGCCTTTTGCGGCGGAGACGCAGAGGTACCAGGGTTCGGGAGCCTCGAGGTCGCGGGCAAGCCCTTCCGCCGCCGGGACGATCGGGTGCCCGCCCCCCCAGGTGAGCGACGTCCGTTTCGTCACGGCGGCGACGAGCACTCCCCGGAGGTTGCAGAGATTCAAGAGTCCCTCGATGACCTCGTCGTGGCTTGCGTGGCGGACCTGGAGCGTGCCGTCAAGCACGATGAGGTCGCCGGCGTCGAGTTCCGCGGCCATCTCCGTCGCCGCCCAGTACTCGAGGGTATCCCGCATGACGGCGGCGTTCCGGACCGGATCGTCGTGGTCGAGGTGCACCTTCGGGGGAGCGTGAAAGCAGTCGTGGAAGAGCGCGTCGAAGTCTTCGTTTCCGTTCCCGGGGTTGACGGTGACGACGTGCAGGGGTGTTGTCCGGCGGCAGATGCGTGAGGTGCCGGCATATGAACTGACCGCAGCCCGGACGGCCGCAACGGCAAAACTGCCTGCATCGAGGACGATGGCGTTGCTCCCGTCCACCGCACAGACCACACCGTCGAACTCGGGCCGGCAGCGGTGGTATGACGACGCATCAAAACCGCTGCACGCCGTGAACTGCCCGGAAAGGTCGTCCGGAGCCGCATCCCGGATCTTTCCTGCAACCCGCCGGATCGCATCCCGGTAAAGGGCCTTCTGGTCCATCACTCGCACTCCCTGACCTGGCTTGCCTGGTCCGCCCCCATCTCGACCATGAGCGTCGTCGAGAACTCATCCTGAACCTCGGTGATGTGGGAGATCAGGATAATCTGGGGGAAATGGGCCTCCTGTGTCCTGAGTGCGCAGAGCAGGTTGTTCCGCCGCCCTTCGTCCTGGCTCCCGAAGATCTCGTCGAAGATCAGGAACGTGGAATCATGCACCTCGTTCACTTCGGCAAGGAACCTGGAGAGGGCGATCCGGAGGGCGATGGCGATGTCGTCCTGTTCGCCGCCGCTGAACCGGTCGGCCGGATAGTCGTCTCCCAGGTCGTGGACGAGGACGGTGAAATCGTCGTCGAGCATCACGGTGCCGTAGCGTCCGTCGGTGATCTCGGCGAGCACCCTTCCTGCCTCCTCCTCGATCCGGTCCCTGATCACCTGCAGCAGGTAGTCCGTGTAGTCCTTGATGAGCGACCGGGTCAGTTTCAGGCGCCCGATCTCCAGGGTGAGAGCCTCCTGCTGTCTGGCAAGGTCCTCCGCCCGGGCAAGTTTCCCGGTCTCGGCCTCGATATCCGCTTTCAGGCCGGTTATCCCGGCGGCGATCGCGTACCTCCGCTCCCGTGCCGCCATAATCTCCCGCTCGCAATCCGCGAGTGCCTCCTCCGCCGCCGCGACCATCCGTTCGTCAAAACCAAGGTCGACGATAGCCGCTCTGACCCGGGCGAGTTCGGCCTCCCGGTTCGCGAGAAGGGTCTTCCTGGCTTCCAGCGCATCGAGGAGCCGCGGAACCTCTTCGAGACGAACCCGGAGTTCAAGCGCTTTCCGGTGCGCCGCTTCGGCGCGGCTGCACTCCTCGGTGCAGCGCGCGAAGCGTTCCGGATCGAACGAGAGGCGGATGAGTTCGCCTTTCGCGGATTCCTGCCTCTCCCGGAGTTTTTCGCTCCTTGCAAGAACCGTCTTCTGTTCTTCTTCCAGCGCCGGCCGCCGCAGGAGTCGGGCCTGCGCCTCCGTGTAGGCCCGGAATGCCTCCTCAAGCGCCTGTGCTTCCGCATCAAGGCGCTGAAGGACCTCCTGATCGAACCCGAGTCGGGAGACCTTCGCCTCAATCTTCTCTTTGCGGGCGAGGTAGCCCTCGACGTCGACGATGAGCCGCTGCCGCTCCTCCTGGAGGACCGGGAGGCGGCTGCACTCGCCCCGGAGGGTATCTGCCGTCGCCCGCTTCTCCGCGAGATCCCTGATCCGCTCCTTGAGGGCGGTATGCGCTGCCGGGTCGTAGCCGTCCATGCCGAGCGCCTGTATCGCGTCACGGTGCTCCCCGGCCTCTGCCCGCCACCGCTGCACGGCGCTCGCGCTCTGCTCGTGTCGGGATACATACAGCGCGTGCTGCTCTTTTAAGCGCTGGTACTCGGTGCGCTGCCGGTGCAGGTCCTGCAGGGCGGCGATGAGGCTCTCGCGGTCGGCGGTCGCCTTCGTGTACTCCTGTTCGAGGTCTGCAAGCGCGGCCTGCATCGACGCGGCAGCAGCCGTAAGGTCGCCGACCAGTTCCTCATAGTGTTCGCCGAGGCTCTGGTGGCATGTGGGGCAGGACCCTTCCGGACCCGCAGCGATGATCTCCGCCCGGTGTTCGGCCGTCCGCCGGATCTCTTCGCGGAGTGCCTCCCGGCGTTCGGCGCAGGCACTGATCCGCGAGGTCAGGGAGTCTTTCCGACTCTCCGCGGACTCGATCTTCTCATCGATGGCGTCCATCCCGGCGAGGCGCCGGGCAAGGTCGGCGATCTTACTTTCGAGCAGGCTCATCTCTTCGGATGCGGTGCGGACCTCCTTCAGGCACCGCTCTTCCTGCCGGGCCTTCTCCAGAGCCGCATGGAACGCCTCTTCCCGGTCCCGGAGGGCGTCGAGGCTGCCGATCTCCGTTTCGAGCGCACGAAGGCGCCGTATCTTTTCTTCGATCCCTTCGATCTCGACCCGGTTCTCCCGAACGCGCCGCTCCGTCTGGGCGAATCGTTCGTCCATGCGGGCAAGTTCTTCCCGGAGAGCGTCGTACTCCGGCTGGAGGGCCTTCATAGCCGCGATACGGTCCCGGAGGGTCTGCCGCTCCACGACCTTCCGGGCACGGTCGTCAGCCGTCTTTTCGGCATCTGCAAGTGCGGCGAGTTCTGCTTCGATCTTCGCGCGACGCTCGTCGTACTCCCGGACCTGCTCGTCCACGGTCTTCACTTCGAGGGTCAGGCGGTCCGAGGCGGCCTTCTCCTCCGTCATCGCGGCAACCTCCGCCTTCAGGGGTTCGTAGCGCCCGGCGAGAGGCCTGAGTTCGTCGAGTTCGGCCTGCAGGTTCCTGCGCTCTGCGACCTCCGCCTCCCTCTCCCGGCATTCGCTTTGGAGCCGTGCGATCTCGCCCGTGAGCCCCTCGTCTTCCCGCGCGAGGTTCAGGTACCGGTCGCGGACGGCGAGCAGCCGGTCGCGCTCCGCCCGGGCACGTTCGAGCGCCTCCCCGGCTTTTCTCTCGGCGTCGCCCGCTCGCTCCGCCTCTTCGTCTGCACCGGCGAGATCGGCGCGGAGCGCCGAAATCCGGTCGCGGACGGCGTCGGCATCCACCTCCCGAATGCGGCCGGAGAGTTCCAGAGCGGCGCTTTCCCGGGCATCGATGACCTGTTTGAGGTCTTCCATACTGTCCTTCTTGAGGTAATCGATGCCGAGCACCTGCATGAACCAGTCCTTCCGGGACCCGGCCCTGCTCTCAAGCAGGGTCATGAGTTCCTTCTGCCCGGCGTAGATGGTGTTCCGGAAGTCGCCCGGACCCATGCCGACGATCCGCTGCACCTCCTCTCCCACCTTCTGGACGCTGCTTGCAAGAAGTTTCTGGTTCAGGTAGAGTTTTGCTTCGTGGAGGGTCGAGGAAGGGCGCCGCTTGAACCGGCGGACGACAGCGTACTCGTTGCCGCCGACCAGGAAGTCCAGGCGTACCTCACAGACGTCCTGTGGACCCGCAAAGGAACTGACGATGTAGTTTCCGTCGAGCCCGGTCCCCTGGAGCCCGTAGAGCGCGAAGAGAATGGCGTTCACGATGCTGCTCTTGCCGGTCCCGTTGTTTCCGACGATGCCCGTGATCCCGTCCTGAAAAGTAATCTCCTGGTCGCGAAACCGCTTGAAGTTCCGCATCCGGAGTTTATTCAGCAGCACTCTCTCCCTCTCTATGGCGTGCGATGACCGACCGGAGGACTGCCGTCCCGGTCTTCTTCACGAACTCCTCTTCGCCGGGTGCGAGGTGCTCCCTCTCCACAAAACGCTCGAATTCACCGATATAGTCCACACCGACAAGCGAGTCTTCATAAAAGATCCGGGACGGAGCGTCGACGGCAATCACCTGCAGCTTGAGGTTCAGCGCCCGGCTCCTGACCTCCGAGAGGGCCTTCTGGTCGAGCGCGCGGAGTGTCTCGCGGCGTATCCCGTCGAGCGTGACCTGGCAGATCTGTCGGTCGATCCCGGTTTTATCGGCCGCGTCAAGGATGCCGTCCATGACCTCCCGGGCCGAGAGCCCGTCGCAGTTGATCCGGCCGAGGCTGATCATGGGGGTATGCGGGAGGTCGATATGTTCGACCTCTCCGGAAGCGAGGTCCACGGCGAGGCCGCCTTTGGTCTCTGCGATCTCGCCGTAGTTGCAGTATTCAAGAGACCCGCTGTACCAGGCGTTGTCGGCGACCTGCACCTGGCCGTGGTAGTGGCCGAGTGCGATGTAGTCGAACCGGTCGGAGAGGATCGTCGCGTCCAGTTCATGTTCGGCGACGGTGTGCAGCCGCTTATCCGAGAGAATGCTCGCGAGGCCGTGGGTGACGAGAACGTTTGTGCCGGGAGAGTATGCGATCTCCTCGAACGCCGTGCGGTATCCTTCGGGGAGGAGCATATTCGGTATCAGGTGAAATACGACATCGTCCAGTTCGACCCGCCTGTAGCGGTTGTGGTGGGCGACGTAGAGGTCGTTTGTGCGGTAGCCGCTTCGCTCGAGCACCTCGAACGGTGAGGCCGTGTACCGGGTCTTGGCCATGCTGTGGTTTCCCGCGATCACGAGCACCGGTATCCCTGCGTCCCGGAGGCGGGAGAGAGCGTCGAGCGCCGTCGTGTAGGCGCGGGTCTTCGGCTTGACCTGGTGGAAGAGGTCGCCCGCGTGGACGAGCGCATCGGGGTGAAGGTCGATGATCCGGTCGACGGCGGCAAGGAAGTTGTCGTAGACGAGATGTTCGCGCAGGTTCATCCCGGTCTCCGGATCTACGCGGTTAAAAGCCGATAACCCGAGATGCGTGTCTGCTATGTGGACGATCTTCATGCTCCATTACTCTCCATGTCCCCCGTGCATAAATGCCTGATCTCCGTGGCGTGAAAGTGTCCGGTGCCGTCCCGGCGCCCATAATACGCTTAATCTAATATATCCTCACTGATATTTGTATGGTGATCTTTTGTCAAAAAGGGCCGTAGATGCAGTTTTTCAGGCACTCTTTATCCTCTCCGACATCCGGTTCCTGCTTCGGGAGACCGCTCCGGGGCATGACCTCGATGAAACGCAGAAAGCACGTGCTGCAGCCTCCCTTGAGAACGTGAAGCGGCAGATTGCAATCATCGAGGAGGAGTTGATCCGGTGAAATGCGCGGCCGATATCGATGTCCGCGACGTCGAGGAGATGTACATCAACATCGACCCGATCCAGGCGGGTGGGCGGCTCACTCTTGAAGCCATGAAAGCGGCAATTGCTTTCGGCGACGGCTACTCGGTCTGTGACAACTGTCGAAACCCTCCCCGGCTCGACTACATCCGAAACCCCCCCATTGCACAGTTTCACGCCGACCTCGCCGCGTGGCTGAATATGGACACGGCGCGTGTGGTCCCCGGGGCGCGCCGGGGGTTTCAGGCGGTCGCGAGCACCCTCGTCTCGAAAGGCGACCCGGTCATCCTCACGTCGCTTGCCCACTACACCGAGTTTATGGCGGTTGAGGAGGCGGGGGGGGTTCCGCGGGAGATCCCGAAGGACGCAGCGAACCACATCACCCCCGACGCCGTCGCGGAGAAGATCGAGGCGGTGATCCGGGAGTTCTCGAAGACACCGCCCCTGCTCTTCGTCGACCACGTCGACTACCAGTATGGGAACGTCCACGACGTCGCGGGCATCGCGAAGGTCGCCCACCAGTACGACGTCCCGGTCCTCGTCAACGGGGCCTACACGGTCGGGGTCCTGCCGGTCGACGGTAAAGCGCTCGGCGCCGACTTCGTGGTCGGGTCGGGGCACAAGAGCATGGCGGCCCCGGCGCCCTCCGGCGTCCTTGCGACGACGAATGAGCACGCGGCGAAAGTCTTCCGGACGACGCAGGCAAAGGGGGACGTGACGGGCAGGACGTTCGGACTAAAGGAGGTTGAGATGATGGGCTGCACCTTGATGGGCGTCACCGTCGTCGGGATGATGGCCTCGTTTCCCCATGTCCGGGAGCGGGTGCAGCACTGGGAGACCGAGGTGGCGCACTCGCAGTCGGTCGTTGACGCCCTCCTCTCCGTCGAGGGGACGAAGGTTCTCTCGGACTGCCCGAGGCAGCACACCCTGACCCGGATAGACACCCGCGGTTCGTTCGATACGGTGGCGCAGCATCACAAAAAACGCGGCTACTTTCTTTCAAGCGACTTGAAAAAGCGAGGAATCACCGGTGTCATCCCCGGCTCCACGAAGGTCTGGAAGTTTAACACTTTCGGGCTGACCGCAAAGCAGATCCGGCATGTCGGGGAATCGTTTGTCGAGGTTGCCCGGGAGAATGGGCTGAATATTCTCTGAAAATTCTCGGATTTTTTTGGGCGAGTGCGTGCAGGCCGGAGCAAGCCACGGTCTCACGCTCGATGATTTCCTTGCGGACGGTAGTTGGCCTCTAACTTCGGAATCCGCGTATAACCTGGAGTAAGGAGAATGGGCGTCCTGCGAGTCACACCCTCCATGGCTTTTCATCTAAAGTGCATTTCCGATTGAGGAGCCCCTTACCTTTCCTCCTCAATTACCCCGTTCTTTGCGCGGTACCGCCGCACCGTCCCCACCGCCCGTGCCGCGAGGCTCTCCACGTCGATCTCCTCTTCTATCGCCGTGATCGTCGCCGCGGGCGCAGCCGTCGAGGGATAGCGGGGGGCGACCGTGCATTCGACACTTCCCGGCCGGGCCTCGAACGTCCCGATGGCGCGGGCGCGCTCGACGATCTCCGCCTTGTCGGACCCGATGAGCGGCCGGAGCACCGGAACGGAAGCCGCCGTGGCGATCACCGTCATGTTCGCGAGCGTCTGGGACGCCACCTGCCCCAGGTTATCGCCGTTGACGAGCGCGGAGATGCCCCGTTCTTTCGCGAGGATGCTTGCCACCCGGAGCATGAACCGCTTGCAGAGGATGCACCGGTAGCGGGGCTCTTTCAACGCCGTGATCACCTCAAAGAACGGCTCCATATCCACGACGAGGAGGTCGAGGGGGTGCCCTGGAATCCAGCCGGAGAGCCGGGCATGGTTCTGCAGGACGTTCTTTTCCACATCCGCACCCCCGTACCGCCCGCTTTGCATGTGGACGTGCACCATCCGGCACCCCCGGCGCATCATCAGCCACGACGCAACGGGCGAGTCGATGCCGGCCGAGAGCAGGGTCATCACTTCTCCCTGTGTCCCGTAGGGGAGCCCGCCCGGTCCGCGGATCTTCTCATCGCAGACGAGACCGCCGAATTTCCGGGCTTCCACGAAGATCTCGTAGTCGGGCGCCGTCAGGTCGACCCTCGCCTCCGGCACCCGGTCGAGAACGGCCGAGCCGACCGCCGCCGCCAGTTCTTGACTGTTGAATCCCTCGACGCCCGACCGCCGCGCCCTGACCGCAAACGACATCCCCGATCGGAGGCGCCGCTCTGCGTGCTCGACGGCGGCGGCCGCGATGCCGGCGATATCGGCCGTCGTCACCGTACAGACGCTGGCGCTCACCACCCCGAAGGTTCTTGCGGCCGTTACAGCGATCCGCCGCGGCTCGTCGCCGAAGATAAGGACCCGTTCCCGGTGGATCTCGATACCGGGTTTGAGTCCTTCGGCCTCCAGCGCGAGCCGGATGTTTTCGGTCATTGTCGCTGTGAACCGCCGTTTCACCCGCTCGCTCTTGAGGAAGATCTCGCCGTACCCGATCATCACCGCTTCCATGAATCCTTATCCCTCTCCCGGCCGCGTCGGGCCGGATCGGTATCGACCCTGGTGCCGGTCGCCCGGATACCCGAGGGCGCGACTGAAATGGGCCCGCAAGATTCGTGGAATGTCTCAAGCCCGAAATATCCCACCATCTGCTCTTCTTATGCTCGCTCGTCATAGATGAATCTTCGCGGGACCGTGACAATCCGGGTTCCCTGCGCGAAGAGCAAATGGTTTTTAACAGAGCACTCAGAATGTGTACAGAACATGGCGAAGAAAGCGAGTGCCAAACAGGCAGAACCCCTGAAACTCTTCTATATTTTTTATAATCAGGAGCGCTGGGACAACTGGATTACAACGCTTGAGGGCGCAAGTTTCGAGCCCGCCGAAGGCGAAGAGGTATCCGAAGGCGAGCAGATGCTCTACAATTTCAGCGAGGACATCACGCTCTCGGTCTTGAAGATCATCCGCCTCTACCAGAACGGCCGGTTCACGAAGGAGGAAGCCACGGAGAAACTCGATGACGTGGAGTTGATTGTCATGACCGGGCTTCCTGAGGGAGACCTTGAGGAGATCGTCGGGTCGCTCCAGCTCTCCTTGCTGGTGCTCTTCACCGCCTGCCGGAAGTACCTCGAGGGCGAGTTCGACAAGGACATCAAGGCGCTCGTGAAGAAGGGCCGGGATCTTGACGAGGAGAACCTTGAGGAGGTGCTCGAGGTTGCGGCGAATATCGGTGCCGCCGTGATCGACGGCGCCACCTGCTGTTCGAAGTACATCAAGGACGATGTTGAGAATCCCGGCCTCTTTGACGAGTGGCTCATCGAGATAGAGACCATGGCTGGCGCCATGAAGTCTCTCGCGAAGTTCGACGAGGAGCCCGGCGAGGCGTCGTGATTGCGGATAAAGCCCGGTTCCGGGCGGCACGGAAACTGGAACGAGCTTGCGGGTTCCGGCTCCCGGACCATGTTTTCTCGGGTGCGTTCCTTGAGTCGCTCGGAAAATCGATCAACTTCGAGAACCTCGACCGGCGGACGCATGAGCAGCTTCTCGCCTTCTTCCGCGACTTCATGGACTGTAAATGCAAGAATGCCCCGTTCTGTGGATGTCCGGAGCGGAAGTTCACCCTCACTATCATCGAATTCCGGGAGATGGGGCTCGACCACCGTCAGATCAGTTCCCATCTCCTCGAAGAATACGGGATTGACCTCTATCCCGCTGATATCCTGAGTTTTCTTGAAGACTCCGTCCATACGCTCGAAGCGATACGGGATGTCGCCGAGCTGCAGGGGCGGGAGAAACTGGCGGAGAACGCCATCGATCACATAAAAAAGATCGAGCATTAGGCCGGGTTCTTCCCCGGTACCGGCAGAGTCTGTCGGTGCTTATCGGTTGGGGTTCCGCATCATGGGGGCGACGTTGCACCCCTCCATCTCCCCGAAGCAGAAGATAAATCGTTCCTTGATGCTCGTCGGCAGCCTCGCCTCGGGAATGGGCTCAAACCCGAGTTTTCCGTAGAACTCGATCAGGGGGAGGGTCGAGTGGATGTAGATCGTTTCGGAGCCGCATTCATCGAGGAGTCTCTGCACGACTTCCTTTGCATACCCGTGTCCTCGATACTCGTCCAGGGTGAAGACGCAGTCCATCTCGAGGCCGCCCGGATGACGGGTGCAGCGGGCCGTCGCCGCAAGAACGCCGTCAACAAAGACACCGAAGATCTTCTCCCGCGTCGCGTCCGCTTTCTGACCCCGGTAATGCGTCCAGACCTTCTCTGCAAGCGGAAACTCTTCATGCTTCAGTTCACGGACCTCTTTCTTCATTGTCTTCCTCGCGTAGGGATTGCCGCACCTGCTATTTCAACCAGATGGTTCCCCCACCCGGGCGGGGGCCGGGGGTCAGAGTATGTGGGGCCAGGGGAGGCCGAGTTTTTCGATGAGGTCCTTTAGTTCGTCGTGGATGCCCCTGTCGAGTTTAAGGAGAACCAGGATATAGACCAGCCCGCCGAGTGCGACCGCCGCAAGGACGAGGAAGACGTTCGAGAGTGGGATGATGAACGAGCATGCTATGACGACGGCTGCCATAACGAGCGCGGCAAGAACGATGTTGCCCACGGCCCCGGGCTCTATCCGCACACGGATGCTCCGGGAAAGGGCCCGGTGGGCGAGTACCGCGTTCAGCACCATGGTGACGAGCGTTGCCGCCGAGGCCCCGACGATGCCGTATGCCGGAATGAGGAAGAGGTTTAACCCGATGTTTGCGGCAACCGCGACCGCCGTCACCCGGAACGAGTCTCTCGGCCGGTCGAGGGCGTTCAAGCACATCGTCTGGAGGAACATGAAGACGTGGGCCACCTGAACGGGCAGAAGGAGCGCGAGAGCCCCCGCCCCGGAAACGGATGACGCCGTGTAGAAGAAGTAGAGGAGCCGTTCCCCGAGGAGCCAGCCCCCGGCAACGACCGGGACCGCGAGCAGGAGCGAGTAGGTGAAGGCGCGGGCCAGCGCTCCCTCCACCGAAGCGAGGTCGCCCTGCTTCCCCCAGTAACTGATCTTCGGGTAGAGGGTGGTATGGAGCGCCAGGGTGATGAACGTCGCAATCGTGGTGAGCTGGAGCGCCACGCGGTAGGTGCCGACGTCGGTATCGGTCATGAAATAGCCGATCATGATGGTGTCGGCGTAGGAGAAGATGAGGTAGCCGCCGGAACTGAGGAACATCCAGAACGAGAAGGTAAAGAGGCTTGCGATATGCGACCGGTCGAACGGCGCGAGTTTGAGATCCAGGAACCGGAAATCGATGAGCCCGGCCGCAAGGAGTCCGGCAACGAACCCGCCGGCGAGCCCCGCAACGCCGTAGCCGAGGATGACCGCGATGACCTGGGTGGTCACCCGGGTCAGGTTGTCGATCAGGCCGCCGATCTGGTTGATGCCGACCTTTCCGGTGCCGTAAACGCCGTTTGAGGTGATGTTTGTGAAGGTGCTGATGATCAGCGCGAGGACCAGCCAGGGGAAGATCCCTGATGCGGCGATATCGACGAGGTACGGCTGTACGATGAGGAGAAAGCCTATCGATACGACCGTCAGCATCACCCGGAGGACGAGAAACGCGGTGAAGTAGGCATTCTGGTCTTCTCTCTCGCTGATCCGCTTCACCGCGGCGCCTCCGAATCCGCCGTCTCCGATCAGGTTGAAGACGCTATAGTAGGCGACAAAGAGGTAGTAGGCGCCCAGCACCGCGAGACCGACGGTATGGGTGAAGAACATCGTGGAGAGGAACCCGATCGCGGTCAACCCCAGTGTCGAGGCGAGGCTGATGAGGCTCTGGCGCTGAACGGGGTCGATGCGCATGACACGGGCAAGATACCCGGAGGGCCGGAACACGAGCATTGATTTTGCCGTGAAGAACGATATTGGTTTTGAACCGGAGCGGGAGGGGTCCGGCCTGGAAGGAGGGCTTAGCGATACTGTCATAGCGTAACGGTGTCAAACGTAAATGAGTAGCACCATACTTACGGCGGTGAGATCTTGGATGTAGGGGTAATCGGTATCGGAATGATGGGCAGGAATCACGCCCGTGTGTACTCGGAGTTAAAAGCGGTGGACTCTCTCTACCTGTACGACCTTGACCGGAAGGCGGCCGGCGACCTTGCCGAAACCTTCGGGGCAACGGCCTCCCCGACCGCCGAGGCTCTGCTCGGAAACGTAGACGCGGTGAGCGTCTGCGTCCCGACGCCCTACCACTTCTCCGTTGCGGCGCAGGTTCTCGATGCCGGGGTGCCGCTGCTCATCGAGAAGCCCATATGTGCGACGGCGGAAGAGAGTCGGCGGCTTCTCGCAGAGATCCCGGACGGCCTCGTCGCCGGCGTCGGGCACATCGAACGGTTCAACCCGATCGTCCCCGAGATCAAGAAGATCGTTCAGGCCCCTCTCTACATCGAGATGAAGCGGCACAACCCCGCCTCTTCCCGCGTGAGCGGCTCCTCGGTCGTTGAAGACCTGATGATCCACGATATAGACATCGTGCGTAACGTCCTTCTTCCTGCCGGCGCCTACCGACTCTCCAGCAGCGGGAACGAGGATGTTTGCAGCGCCCTCTTCTCCTTCGAGGGGACCCCCGTCTACCTCTCGGCAAGCAGGAAGTCCTCGAAGAAGATCCGGATGATCTACATCGAAGAGGAGGAGTTCACCATTGAGGGGGATTTTATGGCTCAGGAGATCTACATCCACAGAAAACCCGGGCAGTACGCGGTCGAGAACGAGCGGTATGTGCAGGAGAACATCATCGAGAAGGTGCTCGTAAACAAGCAGGAGCCGCTGAAACTTGAACTCTCGACGTTTCTCTCCTGCGTCGACCGGGGGCGCGAGTTCCCGGTCAGCCCCGCGCAGGCGTTGCGGAATATGGAGATCTGTGAAGATGTCGCACGGTGTTTTGCGTAAAGGTGGTTTTCCATGAGCGGCAGGTTAGAGTCGATAATCAATAACAAAGGCCCGATCAAAAAAATCGGCGTTGTCGGGATGGGCTACGTCGGCATCCCCGCCGCTGTGCTCTTTGCGGACGCGCCCGGGTTTGAGTCCGTCATCGGGTTCCAGCGGAACTCTCCGTCCTCGGGCTACAAGATCGATGCGCTGAACCGGGGCGAGTCGCCGCTCAAGGGTGAGGAGCCGGGACTGGAAGACCTCCTCGCAAAGGTCGTCCGCGCGGGGAAGTTCCGGTGCACGTCGGACTTCTCGAAAGTCGCGGAGTGCGACGCGGTGACCCTCGCCATCCAGACGCCGTTTGCGGACCCAAAGGACCTGATCCCCGACTTTTCTGCCCTGACCGAGGGGCTCAGGAACGTCGGGCGCCATCTCGTGCCGGGCATGCTCGTGGTGCTCGAGTCGACCGTCACCCCGGGGACGACCGCCGGGATGGCCCGCGAGATCCTCGAAGGCGGGTCCGGGCTCGTCGCCGGTGAGGACTTCTGCCTCGCTCACGCTCCCGAGCGGGTGATGGTCGGGCGGCTGCTCAAAAATATCCGGGAGCACGACCGGATCGTCGGCGGGATCGACGCCGTCTCGACGAGACGCGCGGTCGAACTCTACCGCCCGGTCCTCACGACGGGAACGATCGTCCCGATGACCGCGACCGCGGCCGAGGTGACGAAGACCGCCGAGAACGCCTTCCGCGACCTCCAGATCGCCGCCGTAAACCAGCTTGCCCTCCACTGTGAGGCGATGGGCGTCAACGTCTACGACGTCCGGGCCGGGATCGACTCCCTCAAGGGGGAGGGGATCACCCGGGCGATCCTCTGGCCGGGGGCCGGGGTCGGCGGTCATTGCCTGACGAAGGACTCCTGGCACCTCGAGCGGGGCGCGCAGGTCCTCGGGCATGGGGACCTCTGGTATCCCCACGGGGCGGAGTCGATCTTCGGCGTCGCGCGGAAGGTCAATGAGTTCATGCCCCGGCATATGGTCCACCTGACCGTCGAGGGGCTCAGGCGGGCCGGGAAGTCCCCGGAGGGTGCAAAGGTCGCGCTCCTCGGGTGGGCGTTCATCCAGAACTCGGACGACGCGAGGAACACCCCGGCGGAGCCCTACCTTGCGGCGATGGAGGAAGCCGGTGCGGAGGTCCGGGTCCATGACCCGTTCGTGGACCGCTACCCGGGGGTCGAGGTGTCCCATGACCTTGACGAGACCCTCGCGGGTGCGGAAGTCGTCACCCTCTTCACGGCCCACCACCACTACGCCTCTCTTGACCCGGCGCGGCTACGGGAACTCTCGGGCCGGGAGCACCCGGTGATCGTCGACGGCAGAAACGTCGTCGACCCGGACGCGTTCATCGGGGCGGGCTTCATCTACAAGGGCATCGGCCGGGGCGATAAGAACAATCACCCGATCGTTTCGTATCGGCGGCAGCCATGAAGATCGCATCGATCGTCGGCGCCCGGCCGCAGTTCATCAAGTGCGCCCCGGTTTCCCGGGAACTCCGGAGCCTGCACGAGGAGGTCCTCATCCATACCGGCCAGCACTATGACTACGGGATGTCGGCGGTCTTCTTCGAAGAACTCGCCATCCCGAAGCCCGACTACAACCTCAACATCGGCTCCGGCAGCCACGGCCACCAGACCGGAGCGATGCTCGGGGCGATCGAGGACGTGCTCCGGGAGGAGGAGCCGGATGTCGTCCTCGTCTACGGCGACACGAACTCAACCATCGCCGGCGCGCTTGCGGCGGCAAAACTCCACGTACCGGTGGCGCACGTCGAAGCGGGGCTCCGGAGTTTCGATCGCCGGATGCCCGAAGAGGTGAACCGGGTGCTCACCGACCACTGCTCGGATATCCTCTTCTGCCCGACGGAGACGGCCGTCGCGAACCTTGCGGCCGAAGGGGTCACGAAGGGCGTCCACCTCGTCGGGGACGTGATGGTCGACGCGATGGAGTACAACCGCGCGGTCGCGGAAGAGCGCTCCCGGGTCCTCGAGGACGCCGGGGTTCGACCCGGGGAGTACCTCGCCGTCACCGTTCACCGGCCGTCGAATACCGATAGCCCGGAGAACATGGCGGCCATCATCGGCGCTCTCGGGGAGGTCGGAAGGCCGGTCGTCTTTCCTGTTCATCCCCGGACGCGGAACTACCTCGGCGAATACGGCCTTCTCGATGCGATGCCAGAAAACGTCCGGGTCGTCGAACCGCTCGGCTACCTCGATATGCTCCGCCTGATGGCGCATGCGGAAAAGATCCTCACCGACTCGGGAGGCGTCCAGAAGGAGGCCTACGTGCTCGGTGTCCCCTGCATCACCCTCCGGGAGAACACCGAGTGGGTCGAGACGGTCGAGGCCGGGTGGAACGTGCTTGTCGGGGCGAACCGGAGGAATATCGTCTCGATGATTTATGAGTTTACCCCGGCAGGAGATCGGCCGCCGCTCTTCGGGGACGGCCGGGCTGCCGCCGTGATTGCAAAGGTTCTTGGTTCCTGAAGTCGCATCGCGTCCCGGTATACAGGGGTGCAGGCTTCTGGTGAGCGATGGTAAACCTGCCGTCTCGGTGGTCATCCCTCTCTACAACAAGGCTTTGTATGTCGAGCGGGCGTTGCGCTCGGTGTTTGCCCAGACCGAACAGGGGTTCGAGGTCGTCGTCGTCGACGATGGGTCGACGGACGGGGGTGCGGCAATCGTCGAGCGGTTTGCGGACCCCCGGATACGCCTGATCGTGCAGGAGAACCGGGGCGCCTCGGCTGCACGGAACCGGGGGGTTCGGGAGTCGGGTGCGGCGCTCGTGGCGTTCCTGGACGCGGACGACGAGTGGTGTCCCGCTTTCCTTGAGGCAGTCCTCGACCTGCACCGACGCTACCCGGGGGCCGGGGCTTACGCGACGGCGTATGCGGTCTGCAATCCTGACGGTAGCAGGCGTGTCGCCTCGATTGCAGCCGTGCCGTCTCCTCCCTGGAGCGGGCTGCTCCCGAACTACTTTCGATCCGCAACCCTTGGGGAGCCGCCGGTCAGCGCCTCTTCGGTGGCGATACCCCGCGCCGTCCTGCAGGAGATGGGGGGATTTGCCGAAGGCCACTGGTGGGGCGAAGACGCGGACCTCTGGGGGAGGATTGCGTTTCACCACTCGATCGCGTTCACCTGGGCAGTCGGTGCGGTTTACCATACCGACGTGGTCGGCAGGGTCTGCACCCGTGTCCGGTCCGTCGCCGAGAACCCGTTCGTTGCCTCGGCATACCGCGCGATAGAACGCGGGCTGATCCCTCAGGAGGTGCTGGACGACCTGCTGGAGTACGTCGCCGTAAAACAGCTGCAGACCGCCGCGCGGAACATCCAGGCCGGGCGCCCCGACCTTGCGCGGACAAATCTTGCCCGGTGTCCGACCCGGCTGCACCGCCGGCAGAAGGCCGCATATGCCCTCATGGCTCTCATACCCGCCCCGTGTTACCGGAGTTACCGGCGGGTGAAAGCGGTCTTTGTCCGGCAGCAGTGAGAACATTTATCACCTCCTACGGCTCTCTCCGTGGCGATGGCTTCCGGGAACGGCGACCACCTGGTGGTCTTCACCATGTCCTACCCCTATAGCAGGGTCGGGGAGTCGTTCCTCGACGGGGAACTCCCGCACCTCTGCATGGCGTTTGGTACTGTCACGTTCGTCCCGCGCCTCTATCCTCCACCCGGTGAACGGCTTCTCCGGCCGCTCCCGGAGAACGTATCTGTCGAGACTTCGATCATGCACGATGCAGAGAAAGAGAGCACGGCGGTCTACTACCTGCGCCTCGCCCTCGCGGCGCTTGCATCCCCGGCGTTCTACGCCGAGTTCCGGAAGAACTACCGTTCCCTCCTTCACCCGGCCGGGATGAGGAAGGCGCTCGGCTACCTCGGCATCGCGCTCGATGTCCGGGGCTGGGTCGCGCGGAGGGTTGAAAGGGGTTTGATCGATCCCGGCCGTACGCTCCTCTACACCTACTGGTTCGACGGCACCGCGCTCGGTGCCGCGCTGGTAAAGAGGGTCTATCCGGAGATCCGGTGCGTCTCGCGGGCGCACGGCTATGACCTCTACGCTGAACGCTACGCCCCGCCCTACCTGCCGTTCCAGGAGACGCGGGCCTGTCTGCTCGACCGGGTCTATACCGTCTCGGAGCACGGGAGAAGGTACCTTTCGGCCCTGCACCCCTCGTACGAGTTCCGGGTGGCCCGGCTCGGTACCGGGGACCCCGGGTTTTTTGCGTCCCCTTCCGTCGACGGGGTCTTTCGCATCGTCTCCTGCTCCCATCTCATCCCGATAAAGCGCATCGATCTCCTGGTTCGGGGGCTTGCGGAGGCGGGTCGGATGTGGCCCGACCGGGAGTTTGGGTGGGTGCATATCGGTGGAGGGCCGGAGCAGGCGGAGATGGAAGCATATGCGGACGCGACGCTGCCCGGGAACGTCGGTTGCCGGTTCACCGGATACGTCGCGAACGCTGCGGTCCTGGAACATTACCGGAAGAACCCCGTCGATGCCTTCATCAATGTCAGCGAGTCTGAAGGCGTCCCGGTCTCGATTATGGAGGCGGAGAGTTGCGGGATTCCGGTGATCGCGACGGCGGTGGGTGGGACCCCGGAGATCGTCTCCGGCGCCACGGGTATCCTGCTCCCGGAAAATCCGTCACCCGGAGAGATCGCAGACGCCGTCGGCAGGCTCGCCGCCGACCCCGGCGGCGGACGGGCGATGCGGTCGGCGTGCAGGGAGAACTGGGAGCGCCGTTACGACGCGGACCGGAACTTCAGTGCATTTGCCGCCGATCTTGAGGTCCTTCTGCCGGTTGCCGGCCGTCCAGGAAGAGTTCCAGAAACTTCGCCGCGCTCTTCTCCCATGTAAACCGCTCGTCGACGGTCCTCCTCGCGTTCATCCCGAGGCTCCGGGATACACGGGGGTTTTCCAGCAGGTAATCGATCCGCTCTGCGATTGCTGCCGGCTCTGGCGGCACGAGGATGCCGTTCTCGCCGTCCCGGATCGCCTCCGGGATACCCGCCACGGGGGTTGCGACGATCGGTCTGCCCGCGGCCATGGCTTCAAGGAGCGCTATCGGCAACCCGTCCCCGAGAGTGATGTGGGCGTATACGTCGCAGAGGGAGAGCGGCACAGCAGGGTTCTCGATGTTCCCGGTAAAGACGACGTGCCCGGACAACCCTTCGTCCCGTGCGAACGCTTCCACCTCCGGAGAGAAGACCCCCTTTCGCGTCGCGATGAGGACGATCCCGGGGTACTTCTCCTTGAGGATGTTTACGGCCCGGATGAGTTGTTTCAGGCCTTCTGCCTTGTACTTCAGTGCGGTCAGGCCGAGGGCGAGGAGCACCGGCCGGCGGTCGGCGATACCGAACCGCTCGCAGAACAGCACCGCTTCGTCGGGTGTCACTCGACCGACCTTCGGGGCCCCTGCGTAGGTGATCTCGGTCTTCGGGAACTCCAGGTTCCAGACCTCGATGGTCCGTTCCCTGAGCCGGTTCGATACGAACGTCACGTGGTCGCACCGGTTGAGGAGGGCCTGGTAGAAGAGCCTGAACCGGTCCGTCAACGCCTCTTCCGGTTCGGTATGGAACGTCTGGACGACGGTGCAGCCGTGGAGGAGTTTGTAGGCGACCGCCGGAAAGAGGCAGTGCCAGCCGCCGTGTACGCTGACGACGTCGGGCCCGTAGTTGCGGAGGGCGGAGAGCGACCGCACCGCAAAGACCCGCTGGCTCGCCGGGATGCAGACCGCGTCGGGGTCCTGCCCCTCCCGGAATATGACCCGCACGTCGGCGCCGCGTGCGTCCAGTTCCCGGACCAGGTTCTCCAGGTAGACCCTGATCCCGCCGCCCTGGCTCCCTCTCCAGTAGTTGGTGACGATCGCGACCTTCATACTATCCGGGGTGATGGGTGCCGCGTCGCTATATCAACCTTTGTGCACCCGTTCGCGCTGCTCCGGCCGCCGCTGGTTGTTCGCCCGCCCCGCCGAGCGGGAACCGGGATGTTGCGGGGACCGATTCTGCCAGGATTCATTCGAGGGAAATTATATATACTTACCTCATAAAAGTGGGGCCGTTCAACTCCTCTCGTTCACACCCGGGGATATCCGGGGGGAAGGTCCCGTGCAGAGAGGCCTGAACGGGCTCCAGTCCCATGAAGGTCTGTATGCTTACCACAACGCATCCTCCTCACGACGGGCGGATCTTCGAAAAAGAGGCGAAGAGCCTTGCGAAGGAACACGACGTCACGATCATCGCTCCTTCGGATGCCGGAGACGTTGGGAATGAAGGGGGCGTCCGGATCGTCACCGTCCGGAAACCATCCTCTAACCTTCTCCACCCGGTGACGCTCTGGAGGACGTTCCGGGCGTGTCTTGCCGAGGATGCCGATGTTGTCCACTGCCACGAGCCGGATGCGCTCTTTGTTGCGCTCCTCCTGAAGGCGTTGAAAGGCCGAAAGGTCGTCTACGACGTCCACGAGCACTGGCCGAGCGAGATCCCGTATGATCTCGGAATCCGGAACGGTACGCTGGTGCAGAGAGCACTTTCTGCATTCGTCTCAAGTGTAGAAATCGCAATGGCGCGCCGGACCGAGAATTTATTCGCCGTAAGCGAGAGCGTTGCCGCCCGATTCAAGGAGAGAGGGCTTGAGCCGATCATCCTCCCGAACTACTCGCTCGCCGCCATCGCCATCCCTTATAACCCAAACCGGAGCGGCCGGAAACTTATGTTCATGGCGGGAAATATCAATTCCTTCCATGGAGTCGGCGAGTGCATCCGGGCAGTATCGCGGGTCAGGGAACGCTACCCTGATACCTCACTCACGCTCGTCGGAAACGTTCGAGAAGACCTCAAAAAGCATACTCACGGCTCAGACCGTAATGAGTTCATCCTCTCCACCGGATTCCTCCCCTACAGGGAGATGTACGAGAAATTGAACGAAGGTACGGTCGCTCTTCTTGTTTTCCAGCCGACGTATTATAACATCTTCATCGGTCTGCCGAACAAGCTCTTCGACTACATGCTCCTCGGGCTTCCGGTCATTGCAAGCGATCTACCGGAGATCCGTAATGTCGTTAGCAAGGCGGACTGCGGCATCCTTGTCGATCCGGGAAATGTGAGTGATATTGCCGATGCAATCGCCTACCTCTTCGATCACCCGGAAGAGGCACAAAGAATGGGTGCGAACGGCAGACGAGCGGTTCTTGAGACCTATAACTGGTCCGCTATGGAGGCAGACCTCTTGCAGGCATACCGAAACCTGGACGGCGCCTCCTCAAGACCTGGGTGATCAGCAGACAACAGCGCTCTTCTGCACCCTGTTCTGTCCGACTGTCGTCGGTACTTACTAGTAGTTGGCCATCGACGTGAGTACATTATGCTTCACGTCCTCCTCCTCGACTTCGACGGCGTCATCGTCGAATCCATCCCCCTAAAGACCGCCGCGTTCCGGAAGATCTTCTCCTTCGCCCCCGATCACCTCGACGAGATCATCGCCTTCCACCTCGATAACGGCGGCATGTCGCGGTACGACAAGTTCCGCTACATCTACAAAAACATCCTGCACGAGGCTCTCACCCTGGAACTTGAGGAGCGGCTCGCGGGCGAGTACGCCGGGCTGATCTTCGACGCCATGCTCACCGTACCGTACGTTGAAGGAGCGGAGGAACTCCTCAGAGACTGTTCCCGGGTGCTCCCCCTCTACATCGTCTCCGCGACCCCGGAGGGGGAGATGCACGAGATCGCCCGCCGCCGGGACCTTACAAAGTTTTTCGTCCGGATCTACGGTGCGCCGAAGACAAAAGCCGCGTGCATCCGGGAAATCCTGGATTCGACCGGGGCGTCACCCACTGAGGCTCTCTTTGTCGGCGACGCCCCGAACGACTGGGAAGCGGCATACGAGACCGGCGTCCGGTTCGTGGCGAGGGTCGGGCCCGGCGACCCGAACCGGTTCACCGACCGGCCGGGGGTGGAGCGGATCGTGGCGAACCTTCATGAACTCCGGGAGTATCTACGGGGGAGCATATGCTCATCCCGATCTCATACCCCCTGACCCGGGCAACGCCGCTCTACCCCGGGACCGAACCGCTCACGATAACTCCCACGAAATCCTTTGCAGAGGGAGATGCGGAAGAGAAGAGCCAGATTACATTCTCCAGCCATGCCGGGACGCACATCGACCTCCCCCGGCACTTCTGCCCGGACGGGGGTTCGGTCCGGTCTCTCCTCGCGCCGGAGGCGGTCTTTGCACCCGCACGGTGCATCGCGGTGCAAAAGACCGGAGAGGAGCCGATCCGGATCCACGACCTCCTCCCGCACCTCGACGCGATCCGGAACTCACGCGCGCTCTTCATCAGGACCGGTAACGGCCTGCTCCGGGAGACCGACCGGGACATCTACGAGCAAGCGCACCCCTGGGTGCACCCCGAAGTGCCGGGTTTCCTCCGCATGGAAAACCCGGCTCTCAGGCTGTTCGGGATCGATACCATCTCCGTCGCCGTCCCCGGAGAACCGGAGGAGGGCGCGGAGGTTCACCGCGCGTTCCTCTGCACCTCCCCGCACATCTTCGTTCTCGAAGACGTGGACCTCTCCTACGGCCGGCTGCTCGAAGAGCCCTGGATTCTACGGATTTACCCGGTGGTCTTCGACGACCTCGAGGGGGTGCCGGTGGTGGCGCTCGCGGAGTTTGGGTGACGGGCTGCAGTTCAGACTCTAAAGAGAATCCACCTATAGACCGGTTGAACCGCTCTCCGCGATGTGCTCCTTCATAACGAGAGAACTCCCGGAGGACAGCAAGATCATGCTGCAGGATCGCATACACCTGTTTGAGATCCAGATTCCAGTAGATGTGGACGAGCACGTTCCGGAATCCCGCCAGGTTTGCGAGATCTCTTGCCAGGGATTCATGGATGATCCCCTCATCAGCGAGGACCTCAAATGTCTCCCGGTAGGTGAAAGGCTTCCTCAGTCTCCCCTCTGCGATCACATCGGTCGCCATGTCGATCGCCGACTGGATGGATAGCAGCATGGCATGGTGAACCATATTCTGCGTATCCCGGTCTTGCAGGAACTGCTCTTCCGGGATGCGCTGATACCGCTCCCAGTCGCGCAGAGCCTCCTCCAACTCCCGCATATGATGGAAAACCCTCATTCTCCCACCCTGGCAAGAAGAGCCCTGTCGATCCGGTCGTAGAGGTATTTCAGATCGAGGAACTTCGTTATCACGCCGGCCTCAAAAGCGACGCGCGTATCCTCGTCCCGGGCGACAAGAAGGCGCCCGGTTTTCACCACCTCGTACTGGAACTCAACGGGAGCATCATTCAGGATACGGAGATCGATCTCATATCGCGGCGTGATACACCGCTCGAGGTCGGATGCGATACCCATGGCATACTTGTAGAGTTCATAGGGCTCCCTCTCCCCCGAGACGAGTAGCCCGATATCGATATCATGGAATCCATTACGACAGAGAAAAGAGCCGTAGAGATACCCGAGCAATATATCCTCTCTTCCGGTGAGGCATCGGCGGAGCTGGCCGATGATCCGCTCTCTGTCAATATTATCCACTTCTCCTTTCACCTCCCGGCCCCCACAAGGGTTCGTTTCCACGTACAATCTGATCTGCAGGCAAAGAAGGGTGCTCCCTCCCGGCTCATTAATCCTTCCCTGCGGCAGAACCCGGTATCGTATAGCGCCCCTGCCGGAGGTGGAAAAACCGTGCGCGGGCCCTGCACTCACTCGATTTCTGGAGATCGCCTGGGTATAAGGGGCTGCTCACGGTCCGCACGCAGTGCCCTTCCCGGCAAGAATATCCTGGAGCCGCTCCCTCCCGACAGGCTCGGGGATCGTCCTGCCTTCTTCGCAGGCGGCCTCAAGCCAGAGGGAGACGGCAACCTTCACCTCGCGGAGCGCTTCCTCCTCGGTCCCGCCGAATGCAGAGCACCCTGGAAGTTCCGGGACCACGGCGATGAACCCCTCTCCTCATCGCTGTAGATGATCTCAATTGCATACATGTGGCATCTCTCCAGGGGGATCACGCGGAACCATGCTCATCCACCGTTCCGGGACGCCGCCGTTTCGCGAGCATCTGGTGCATCTCGAGGTATCGGGCACGGGAGAGGGCGTAACTCCCGGCGTTCGCAAGAAACGCATCGATCAGATCGGCCTGCTCGCGGCTCCAGACCTCGTTAGGGACTCGCCTGACCCAGAGAGCATGTCTCCGGACAAAGGCCAGCCTCTCCTGCCGGTTCTTCTCCCGGTCAAACCCCAATTCCATATGGCTCCCCCCGGACATGCAGGCGCTCCATGAACGATCGCGTGAGATCCCCGTCCAGCATCTCGCGGAACAGCACCCAGAGGTAGACGGCATCCTCGATATCCTTGTCGCTCCCGAGATAGAATTTATACGGGATCTGCAGCTCGATGGGCGATATGAAAAGCCGGATATCGTCGAACGTTACCGTCCTTGCCATAGCCATCGCGCAACGGTCGAAGTCGTCCGCCTTGAACTTCATCTCGATGTTCGGGATGACTCTCTCCTTCTCTGCAATCCGCACGGCAAGTCCGTCGCGGAGCATCGAATAGATCTCGCCGACGTCGTCCGAGTTCAGGAAGTAGAATCCTGCGCCAGGAGTTCATCGGTAAACGACCGGAACGTATCGCGGTCCATATAGTCGATGAAGAGATCGATGTCTTCCGTACCTCTGGCTCTTCCAAAGAGGATTGCAACATATCTGCTGACGATCACGTAGCCGGTATATCGTCCGATGATCTCCGTCGCCGACGCCACAAAGCGATCGAGCGCGGTCACAACCTTGCCGTCGATGAGGATGGTCCCGTCGGGAGCACTCGTGATCTGCATTATCTCTCCTCCGTTAGAGTCAGACCGGGCACTATATTAACGAGGTCGTCCCAAAACACCTCAGCCGGGGGGGGGGG
>DAYL01000019.1:29889-117027 GCA_002508705.1 Methanoculleus sp. UBA374
CCCAGAGGGAAGCCGTGTCAGCAACTTGATGCCAAAGATTACTCATTTTTTCGTGGGGATGTGTCAGAATACTCTGAATTATATAAATCTTCAGCCGCTGGACACTTTTGGGATGACTTCAACTGTACGCTCCTCGAGTGCCAGAGCGTTCCACAGAGCATTTGCATCTGGATCCATCCGCGTGAACCACCTCCTCTTGCGCAGGGGTCTTCCCGCTCCGCTCCTTCAACCCCGCGGGGATAAAGGCCCGCACCCGGGTTTCCTAAGTCCAGTTCTTCAAAAAAAAGATTACTCAGTTCCCCGGCACCATCCCGGGAAGGTCTTCCTCGACCGTCGCAATCCCCCGGACCCCGAAGTTCTCGACGAGTACTTTCAGGATACCGGGCGAGACGAAGGCCGGGAGACGGGGGCCGAGGGTGATGTCCCGAACCCCGAGTGAGAGGAGGGCAAGAAGGACGAGCACCGCCTTCTGCTCGTACCAGGCGATGTTGTAGGAGATCGGGAGTTCGTTGATCCCGACGCCGAATGCTTCGGCGAGGGCCTTTGCGATGACCACCAGGGAGTAGCAGTCGTTGCACTGTCCGGCGTCGAGGACGCGGGGGATGCCGCCGATATCCCCGAAACCGAGGCTGTTGTAACGGTACTTCGCGCACCCGGCGGTGAGGATGACCGTATCCGCGGGAAGGGCCTCTGCAAACCGGGTGTAGTAGTCCCGCTCGCCGTGCCGTCCGTCGCAGCCCGCCATCACGACAAAACGCCGGACGGCGCCGGACTTCACCGCACCGACGACCGTATCGGCGATGGTGAGGACCGGGGCATGGGCGCACCCGGTGACCAGGTCTCCGCGGGAGAGGTCCTCCGGGGGGTTGCAGCGCTTCGCATGCTCGATCAGGGCCGAAAAGTCCTTCTTCCCGTCCGGCGAGGCACCGATGTGGGTAAGCCCGGGATATCCGACGGGCCCGGTAGTGTAGACCCGGTCGCGGTAGGAGTCCTTCGGGGGCACGAGGCAGTTGGTGGTGACGAGGACCGGGCCGTTGAACCGCTCGAACTCTTCCCGCTGGAAGGGCCAGGAACCGCCGTAATTTCCGACGAGGTGGTTGTACTTCCGGAACTCCGGGTAGGCATGCGCCGGGAGCATCTCGCCGTGGGTGTAGATGTCCACCCCCGTCCCCACGGTCTGTTCGAGGAGGTCGGCGAGGTCTTTGAGGTCGTGGCCGGTAACCAGGATGCCCGGGCGCGTGCCCGCCGCGGTGCCGACCTTCGTGATCGCCGGCGTCCCGTAGACGGCGGTGTTCGCCGTATCGAGGAGGGCGAGGACCTTCACGCCGATCTTACCGCATGCGAGCACGTAGCCGACCATCTCCTCCACAGTGTGGTCCTGCAGCGTGGCGGCGAGGCCCTTCTGCATAAAGGTCGTGACCTCTTCGTCATCGTAACCGAGGACGGCTGCATGGTGCGAGTAAGCGGCCACCCCTTTGAGCCCGTAGACGAGAAGCTCGCGGAGCGACTGCAGGTCCACGTTCACGGTCTCACGCGCGGCGGCGATCTCCTGCGCTTTTGCCGCAATCGCCGTCGGCGAACCTGGCGCCCAGGTGCAGGCGTCGGGTTCCCCACTCCCGGAGGGCGGGAGGGCGTCGCGGATACGGACCGCCTCCCGGACGGCATCCCGGAACCGTGCAGGGTCGAAGTTCACGTTGGTCAGGGTGGCGAAGAGACACTCCGCGATGAACCTCCCGGCTTCCGGATCGCCGCCGCCCTTCTCTGCCGCCGCAAGGTTCCGGACCGAGACCCCCTTGAGGAGGTAGATCAGGACGTCCTGGAGCCCGGCGGTCTCCCCGTCCTTGCCGCAGACACCACGGACGGTGCACCCGAGCCCTTTTGCTGTTTCTTCACACTGGTTGCAGAACATTCATGCTCACTCCAAAGTATCTTTTTGATACAAAGTATCTATGAGATACCAACGTATAAGTAGGAGAAGGTTTCTCTCATTATACCATGCAGGACGGCTGCACGGTCAATCAGACCGTCAAATACCTCGGGAAGAAGTGGATGCTCCTGATCATCCTTGAACTCTACAAAGGGGACGGCTACACCCGGCGGTTTACCGAGGTGAAGGAGCGACTCCCGGGTATCACGGCAAAGGTCCTTTCGGCCCGCTTGAAGGAGCTCGAAGAGGAGGGCCTCGTCGAGAAACGGATGGAGACCGGAACCGTCCCCGTCAGAAGCGAGTACACGCTCACCGAAAGCGGGCTTGAGATGGTCGAGGTAATCAAGGATATCAAGCGATGGGCCCTCCGGTGGAAGATCGAGAACCTCGCATGCGGGGCGCAGGACTGCCGGAACTGTGTGTTGTGAATTCCGTTCCGTGGGCACCGCTGGGTGCAAAGAAACAGAGTTCGAGAAAGACGCGAAATATTTTTCGAGTAACGACGTTCCGAAGGGCGACGGTTCGTTAGAATCAGAGCGCGAGCACCGGAGGTGTGAAGAAACGGAGTTTGCGGTCTTGCATGGATATGGGGGGAACAGCACGTTCGGCCTCCGGGAGATGCATACGGGCTGAAGAGGGCAGTCCTCTCCGTCATTTGAAGGTTTTCCCCCGCTCAATCATCCATCCGCCTCCGGAGGGACTCCGGCCGGACCCGGCGGAGCAGACTGCAGAAACCAACATCAGGGGAGGCGCAAACCTCATCACCGCCTACGCCAATCATTCTACGATGAGACCAAGAGACCTCTCTTTTAAGGAGAAGCAGCGGCTCTCCAATCTACTCGCCGGGCTGCTCTTAGAGAGAGAGGAGATTCTCTTTGCCTACCTGTATGGGTCATTGCTCCACGGTACATTCCGCGACATCGATATCGGCGTCTTCCTGCGGGACGAAAGCAGCGGAGCAGCCGTTTCTCTCAGGTACGAAACGGCGCTCGAGCAGGAACTGGAAAACAGTACGGGGGTGCCCATCGACGTCAGGGTCCTGAACGTTGCGCCTCTGCCGTTCGCCTACTCGGTCCTGCAGACCGGGGAAGTGCTCGTTTCTCGCGACGAACAGGCACGCTGCGATTTCGTCTGCAGGATATATGCCTATTTATTACCACGATTTTGCCTACTACCGAAAGCGTTACCGGAGGGAAGCACTTGGTCTCCTACGAGGACGAGAAAGTCACCGCACTCTCGTCGGAGCTGGTGCAGGCGTGCGGGCGTCTGAAGGACCTCGGCCGTATGCCGAAAGAGGTCGTTGTTAGAGACCCTCACCTGGTCGCCAGCGCAAAGTATCACCTCATCATCGGCATCGAGGCCGCCATCGATCTCGCCAACCACCTGATTGCAAGAAATCGATGGAGAGCGCCGGAGGACTATGCAGATACATTCCGCATCATGGAGGAGCGTGGTATTGTTGACGCAGAGTTTGCAGAGCGCCTTCAAAGGATGGCACGGTTCAGAAACCGCCTGATCCATATTTACTGGGATATCAACGACGAAACCATCTAAAATCTCCTCCAGGAAGATGTTTGCGACATTGAGGAGTTTCTTGATGAGTATCTCCGTTTTCTTCGAACTGCGTGAGGGAGTGACGGTCGCATACTCTTATCCGCTCTCGATCTTCTCTCACCATGACCACCGCAGAACCCAGTAGGTCTACAATAGACTGGTCAGAACCTGCTCTGGAATCTGGAACAGTGGAGGAAGTTCGTGGCCATCCGGTCCCGGATCGAGGATGTCTTCAAGGTGGCCAAAGAAGCGTTCTCGTTATGGAAATTACATCGATATTCATGACTCTCAGTCGCAAAGGTCGTCGCTGTGGATTTACTTCTGCTAGAGACGACAATAGCGGCGGGATTTGACGAAAAGAAGAAGGTACAGAGGGTCGCGGAGTGGTGAGACGGGGAGGGGGCTAATCTTAAAAGGATCCGGCGAGCGAGGATCCGCACGAATAAAACACTCCGACACATGTTTATGTGAATATGAGTCGCATCTGTTGCTTTGTTGTGAACGCGGCTTTTTCTGAGTTTCATCACGTAAGGGAGGGAGCAGGGCACGGCAGGGAGAAATTTGAGAAGATCAGGCCCTTTGAGCGACGGTTATCTCGCTCCTACCAGATTTAAAGTTGACATCTATTTTGTTTTCATAGCGAGATACGCATAGTATGGAGGGCCCCATTTCAGTTTGCCTTCACCATCGGCCCGGATATTTTCGCATTCCTTATACTTTTTAAAGCGTTTTATGAGATACTGCTCCATCAAGCACACTCTCTCTTTAGATTGCGTTCGATACAGGACGATCATGCGGTCGTAGTCATTCAACAAATAATCATCACCTTCTGCTCGGTGATTATAGTCAGTTGTAATCCCGATCTTAAACTTTGAAGCAGCCTTTCTCTGCTCATTCATGATTAAAGTAATTTTGAGGATTAGAGGTCCAGCAGGAGGTCTGCGTCCGGATCAGCTGACAGTAGGGTGACGTTTGTGATTTTGTGGTAGAACCTCTGAGGGTAATAGTAGGTTGTTTTCCCGCTCCGGCTTTTTTGTGCGAAAGGTTTGAGGATATCCTCCGTCTCATACTCAAGCGAGTACGCCACCCCGGTTTTGAGGACAGGCCCCTCCTTCACCCGGAACATGACCCTCCTGAAGCCCTCCGTCGAATGGTCACAGTCCGAGTAGTCTGAGGCGAAAACAAGCCCGTCTTTCCGGATCCTGTCGATCACAATCCTGGTTCGTAGCACGTTCTTCACCTATTTTGATTGGTGTCACCCCCGTCAGGTATTAAGATGCGCCGTGTGGGGTGAAAGTGCTTCCGACGAAAGGGCCCCGCTCTAGATAACCCCCATCTCCGACAACCTCGTCGGCAGGTACTCCTTCGTCACAAAATCGAGCCCTCGGCTCGCGAACGCCTGCTGTTCCGACTTCATCTGCATATCGAGCTGCAGGTTGATCTGGTTATGCCAGTACTCGGTTGCAAACCGCGGATCGGTCAACTCTGCCTTCAATGCGTTGACGTCCTGCTCGGTGAGGTGGTCGGAGGGGAGATTGTAGTCCGAGATGTCGGAAGGCTGCACCCCGACGAACTGCGCCTGGGGGGTCGCCAGGAGTTCCGACATATGGGCGCTCTTGATCGAGCCGTAGGCGACGCTCGCGTAGATCCGGTAGGACCAGGGGTCGCCGTCGGTGAAGACCACGACCGGAAGGTTGAGCGACTCGTTGAGCCGTCGTAAGACCCGGCGCGTCGAGCGCGCCGGCTGCCCCTTGAGATGTACCAGGATCGCCCCGTACTCCTCGTCGAACCCGTTCTCCATCAGACGGGCGTACATACCGCCGGTCTCGATGGCGATGACGAACTTCGCGTCGTGGTCGATGAAGTCGAGGTTGTCGACGTTGTTCGGGATGGGGTAGCCCGCCTCCCCGACGTCTTCCTGACAATGCATCTCCTTCACGCCCCGCCGGGTGGTCTCGCGGATTCGCAGGGGCCCGAAGATCGAGGCGCCGTCCTCCTCCGGCCGGAGGTGGAACGCCTCGCGCTGCACCTCGGTGATGATCTCCAGGTCCTCGATCAAGAGGTTGCTCTCGTCCTGGGCGGCGAACTTCGCCTTCTTCCAGCCTTCGGAGATGTAATAGAGTTCTCTCAAGGTCGACGACCGGTTCTCCACGAGTTGCTTCTTTAAAAACCAGATGACGTAGGCCATCTTCAGAAGGTGGACCGCGCTCTTCTCGGTCGTCGCCGCCCGGGTGCTCTCTTTCTCGCCGTACTTCCAGACCTCGCTTACGTCGTCGTACGCGATATTCCGCTTCGTCCGCGTCGGCAGCCGGATGTAGGGCACGATACCGTCCCGCATCTGGTCATACCACCCCCGGGCGATCTTCATCAGCCGCTCCTTTGCCAGCGCATCCATCTCATCCTTAGACATCGAGATCCACCACCACTTTCATGCCGTCCTCCACGCCGCGGAGGTCAAGCGTTCCGTCGCCCGCTCCCGTGTAGGCGACCTGCCAGGCGGCGCCGGAGCCGAGCGTGCACCGCCAGACCTTGTTGTACTCCCCGTCCATCTCATCCACGAAGTCGGGCCGGGGCTCCGCGTCCGCGGCCGCATCACGGGAGAGGTTGTAGAGGACGATGGTCACCTCCTTTGCCGTGTAGTTGTTCACGTCGATACGGACCCGTCCGTCGTTCGTCCTCTTCTTGGCGACGACCTTGCGCATGATCTTCCCTTCAATCGGGGAGGTGTCCACAAGGGGGAGTTCCACGATCTCGCTCACCTTCGCAGCGATCTCGGGGATGATCGAGCAGATTGCCCGGGCGCGGTCGTCCTGCAGTTTCTTCCTCTCCCGCCGGGAGAGGTACATCTTGAGTTCCCGGCCGAGTTCCTGGAGGACGAGGACTATCTCCCGCTCGATCTCCGGGATGGACGCGACCGCGTCCTTGCTCTCGCTTGTGAAGGGGACGTTCGTGGACGCCACGTGGACCATGACGAGCACCGGGCCCATGGGAAGCCCCTGCTGCGAGAGGCCGTAGTTCTTCCAGTTCACCTGCGAGATGCAGTCCGTGATCGCGCAGGCGCCCTGCTGGTAGAGGAGCGGGACGCGGTTTGCAAACCGGAAGATCAGGGCGTTTCCCTCGGGAGGGATCTTGCCGCCGTAGCCGATAGCCGCCTCGATGATGAACGAGTGCCCGCCGTAGACCGCGCTCGGGCGGGTACGGGCCTTGATGAAGTCAAGCTGGATCTCCTTCTCAAGCCCCTTGCAGATCAGGTCCTCCCCGATGGGGGAGAGACACTGCTGCGCCAGCGGCGCCGGGACCCTCACGCTCTGCATGGCATCGAGGAGGTTCTTCAACTCGTCGGCATCGAGTTTGCTCACCTTTCGGGAAGGCTTGAGCCCGGCAAGGGCGATCATCTCGTCTGCGGTCTTCTTTCCTACCCGGGAGAAACTGCTGATCAGGAACTCCTCGACGGTCCCGGTGCTCGCGGCCGCGATCCGTTTCAACGCCCCGAACTCGATCCCGTGAGGGTGCGGGAGGACGGGCTTCGGGCACGGCGGGACCTCGCTCGTCACCCGCTCGAACGTCATCACCTCACCGTCGATATCGGCCGTGATCCGGGCGTGGGGGTTGACGATCGCGGTGAGACGAAGGTAGTCGACCAGCCGCTTCTTTGCGGTAAGGGTGCTCTTAAACTGGATCTCGATCCGTGTCCCGTGCGTCCGGTCCCAGTCAATCTCTTCGTGGCTGACGATTTCGGGCTCGTTGGTCTCGGTCCGGATCATCAGTTCGAACCGGTGGGCCGATGTCTTCGCCCCCGTTCGTGAGGTGACCCGCGCCGGGGTGCCGGTGGTGAGCTGCGCATACAGCACCGCCGCCGATATCCCGATACCCTGCTGACCCCGGCTCTGCCGGATCTGGTGGAACCGCGACCCGTAGAGGAGTTTTCCATAGACCAGCGGAACGTTCTCCGGCACGATCCCGGGGCCGTTGTCTTCGACGGTTATCCGGTAAACCTCGGTATCGATTCTCCTCACGCCGACAAAGATGTCGGGGAGCACCTCCACCTCCTCGCAGGCGTCAAGGGCGTTGTCCACCGCCTCCTTGACGGTGGTGATGATGCCGCGCGTCGGGGAGTCGAAACCGAGCAGGTGCTTGTTCTTCTCGAAGAACTCCGCGACGCTGATGCTCCGCTGTTGTTTGGCGAGGTCCTCAGCAAGCACCATACCGTGCTACCTCAGCGATGGCGTCCTCAAGGCTCCTCTCCTGCTGCTCGCCGGAGCGGAGGTCCTTCAGGGTAACCGTACCCGCTTCGACCTCGCGCTGTCCGAGAATCACGACATAGTCCGCTGTCTTTGCGGCGTGCGCGACCTGGGCGCCAATTCCCCGCTGCATCAGGTCCGTCTCGGCCCGGACCCCCGCTTCCCGAAAGGCCCGGGCGACCTCGAGCGCCCGCGGCCGTGCTTCGGGCGTGCAGACGACGCCGACGACGGGCTCGTGCGCGAGGGGAAAGTCTCCGACCGAGACCATGACCCGGTCGAACCCGATGGCGAACCCCGCGGATGCGACGTCGTCGCCGCCGAAGAGGTGGGCGAGCCGGTAGGTCCCGCCGCCGAGGATCTGGTTTTCAGCGCCGAGGTTATTGGCGAATCCCTCAAAGACCATCCCTGTGTAGTAATCGAGCCCGCGTGCAATCCCGAAATCGGGCCGGTAGTCGATGCCCTGGGAGTCAAGGAGCGCGAAGGTCTCCTCGATCCGCGCGCGCTCCGGGATGTCGCCCACGATCTCAAAGACTTCCGCGACGGTGCGGCACTCCGAAAGGGCGGCGAGAGGTTCGGCAAGGCGGGTAAGACCCCGCCCGACGAGCGCTGCTTCGAGCCCTTCCCGGTCGTGTTTGTCGAGACAGGCCATGATCGCCCGCTGGTCGCCGGGCGAGAGGTCGGAGAGGAGATGCTTCATCGGCGCGAGGTGGCCGACATGGAGTTCGAAAGTGACTCCGCTCGATCGGAGCGCCTCGTCGGCGAGCATGATCACCTCGGCGTCGGCGCTTGCCGTGTCCGCGCCGATGAGCTCGACGCCGAACTGCCAGAACTGCCGGTAACGGCCTTTCTGGGGACGCTCATAGCGGAAACAGTCGGCGAAATAGCACCAGCGGATCGGTTTCGGGAGGACCTTGCCCTCGTTGACGTACATCCGGAGGACCGCCGCCGTCACCTCCGGCCGGAGCGTCATCTTCCGGCCGCTCTTGTCCTCGAAGACGTACATCTCCTGCATGATCCCTTCGCCGGATTTCATCGTGAAGAGTTCGAGGTGCTCGAAGTCAGGGGTGCTGACCTCCCGGTATCCCCATCTTCGGGCCGCGTCGCGCATCCGCCGTTCGATCAGCCGCCGCCGTTCCATCTCGTCGGGTAAAAAGTCCCGTGTTCCCCGTGGTTTCTGAAGCATTCGGTAGTCTCCTGAACTAAAGTCTCTTGCCTGAACCCTTATCTTTTGTGCGCTTCGCCCTGCCGAAGAATCGCTCGGCGGCGCCCTCGCCGTGCCATACGTTCTCCCGATCGACCCGGCCCTGGAGGTAGAGGGCCAGAAGGACCAGGCCGAGGCCGAAGAATTCCCACGCTTCGGCAAACGCGGTGACGAAGAAGCCGAACAGGGCGAGTGCCGTGCAGGGCACCCCGACATAGGCCGCCTTCCGGTATCCGGGAAGACCGGTACGGAAGAATATCCGCAGGTCGCGGAGCCACAGGAAAACGGTGACGGCAACGCCGAACCCTGCGACATAGGCGAGGTATGACATGAGATGAAGTAATATTATACTTCCACCCCTATTTTTGTTATCGAACTATGCTGCCGAATGCCACCATCAGGGACATCCTCCGGATGTATTGTAACGGTGAGGTATCTGAGGACGAGGCGACGGCCGCCATCGAAGGGCTCCGTATCGAGATGATCGACGGCATGGCCCGGATCGATACCGGGCGGAGCGTGCGTTGCGGGATGCCCGAGGTGGTGCTCGCCGAGGGAAAGGAGCCAGAAGCCTTTGCCGAGATCATGCTCGCGCAGGTGAAGGCGGTCGGCCGGTGCGTCGCGACCCGGGTCTCGCCGGAGCACTTCGCGGCCCTGCGGGCCAGACTGCCGCCGGAGGTCCGGATGGAGCATCGGGAAGCGGCGCGTGCTGTCGTCCTCTCGACGGGGGACCGGCCGGCTCCCCGGGGCGGAACCGTGGCCATCCTCACCGCCGGGACGTCCGATATCCCCGTCGCCGAAGAGGCGAGGCTGATCGCCGAAGAGATGGGGTGCGAGGTCCGGACTGCGTACGATGTCGGGGTGGCGGGGATCCATCGCCTCTTCTCGGCAATCAGGGATATGATACCGGCGGACGTCTTCATCGTGGCGGCCGGACGTGAGGGCACGCTCCCGGCGATCGTCGCCGGGCTTGTCGACCGCCCGGTGATCGGCGTTCCGGTGAGCACCGGCTACGGCTACATGGGGGGCGGCGAAGCGGCGCTTGCGAGCATGCTCCAGGCCTGCTCCGTGCTTGCGGTCGTGAACATCGATGCCGGGTTCACGGCGGGCGCGTTTGCCGCGCAGATCGCGCACGGGGGCGGCCGGGCATGAGCCGGGGATTCTACATCGGGCGGTTCCAGCCTTACCACTACGGGCACCAGGCGGTACTGGAGCAGATAGCCGGTTCCGTCGATGAGATCGTCATCGGGGTGGGGAGCGCCCAGGTCTCCCATACCCTGGATAACCCGTTCACGGCAGGAGAACGGGTGCTGATGCTCACCAGGTCGCTTTCCGGCCTCGAGAGCCCCTTCTACGTCATCCCGATCGAGGACGTCCAGAGAAACGCCCTCTGGGTCGCTCACGTTCGGTCGATGACGCCGCCGTTCGATATGGTTTACTCGTCGAACCCCCTCGTCGTGCAACTCTTCACCGAGGCCGGCATGTGCGTACGGTCGCCCGATATGCACGAGCGGACGGTATACTCCGGCACCGCCATCAGGCAGCGGATGCTTGACGGCGAACCCTGGGAGCACCTGGTCCCGCCTGCCGTGGCGGACGTCATCCGGGAGATCCGCGGCGTGGAACGCCTCCAGAGGATTGCGGGGAAGGACGACGGCAAGGAGGAACTATGATGGGGACGACCGTCACAGGGTACATTCAGGTGGACTATGTTTAAGCAACTGCGAGACCTCTTTCGGCGAACCGAACCTGAAAAGGAGGCTCTAGGGCTCGCCTTTGACGACCTTCCCGCATGGCTGGATTCCCGCGAGGAGAAGATCGAGAACGAACTCGTCGGCGCCACGAGTTCGTCGCGGGAGGCAATCGACGGTATCCTCGATAACCTCGAGGAGGTGGTCGCCCGTATGGAAACAGCGGAGGGTAGTGAGGAGGTCCACCCACGGCTCCGGGATATCTCCCGGAAGGCGCTTCCCGGATTTGCGAGGTCGATGACCCAGATCCTCTGCCGCAGGCCTTCCGGCGACCCGGAAACCTTCTACACCGCCGCCGCCGAGACCCTGAAGAGCGCTCTCAAGGCGGTGAAAGGGCAGGGAAAGTATCTCTCCTCCCTCTACCCGGACGAGATGAAGGAGGTGCGCACCACCGTCAGGGACCTCGGGCGGGAGATCAACGCGATGACGGAGGCGATTACCCGGGCGCGTGCGGATCGGCAGCCGGTGGCGGATGTCAGAAAGTCGTATGACTCCCTCGTCCATATTCGTGAGGAGTATGCCGTCGCCTCCGGTCAGGTACGGGTCTGCGGGGCGGCGCTCGCAGAAGTGGAGGCGGCGATCCGGAAGGCTGAAGAAGACCTCGCCGCCCTCAGACAGCACCCGGATTACGCAGAAAAGCAGGATCTCGAAGGGAAGATCCGTGAACTCGATTCTGCGGACGAAAAGATCGAGCGGGAGATCGCGGCCCTGCGGGTCCCTGCCGTCCACGTCTTCCGGAAGGCCGAGAAGGTTGCCGAAAAGGCGGGAGATAGCACGGCGGCCGCGGCAGTCGGGCGGGTCCTCGATGCCTATACGGGCAGCCTCACGGACGGCAGTGAGGACCCGGTCGGTCTGACCGAAGCAGCGATGCCGGCAACCCTTGCCATGATCCGTGAGGGGTCCCTCCCTCTCAAGAACCAGGATGAGGTTCACCTCTTCTCGGACCCCGATACCCTGCCTGCCGGAATACGGCAGGTTCTGGACCGGCGGAGGGAGGTCCGGGAACAGCGCGCGGCACTGCAGGAGACTCACGCCGCGCTTCCGGGTGTGATCGAGGAGCACCGCCTCACCGCGACGCTCGCGGAACTGCGGCGGGAGCGCGAAACGAGAACCGCCGCGCGGACCCGGGCGGAGAACCAGCAGGAGGTCTTGCGGACCTCGTATGCTGCCGAGCGCGAAAGGCTCCAGTCCCGCATGATTGCCCTTGCCGAAGGGGAGGTGGAGGTCGATGTGCCCGACCTCCCGTCTCCTTCCTCATGACCTATAAAGGGCACGGGAAAGCGGCCTCCCTCTAAAAGCGCCGGTCCGCCGGAGCCGGAGGGCGGGAGCACCCGGCGGTACGAAAGGAAATCCTGTTTATGCTCCGGGTGCAACCACTCAGAGAGAACTACTGATGACGCTGGACAACACCACATCCGGGCCTCTGTCTCGTCTCTGGATAGCGGTTCCTGCAGTCTCGTTCGGGGGTATCGGGATTGCATTCCTGCTCGCCTTCGTCGGCTTCCCATACGCCGTCTGGGCGGGCATTGCAGGGTGCGTGATCGCCTCGTGCATCCTCTGCTACCAGGCATACCTCAAACCACGCAGGGATATTGTCTCGCTCTTCGTGCCGCTCTTTGCGGTTCTGATCTTTCTTGTGCCGGGCGAGATCAGCACGGGCGTAATAACGCAGGCGTTCTTCGCGGCGACGATCACCGTCCTCGCGGTTCGAGTAGAAAAATTGTTTAATGCGCCGAAGCGAGAGAAGAGAACAATGAAGCAGATACTGAACGACTACATCGGCCGGATTGCACCGCTTATCGCCGTGGTGGATGAGGAGACCGGCCACCTGATTGCCCAATCCTTGCTGACCTATAAGTTCGAGCTCTATGGGAACGCGGTCGAGAAGAGCACGGCTGCGCTTGCCCGGCTCAACGCGATCACCCCGCATCCCGATGCTCTGGAGCGTGCCCTGCTGATCTTTCGGGAGCGTGCTGGCGACCTCGCCGATTCCCGGGTGACGGCAAGCCCGAAGTACACCTTTGCAGGGGCGGACGCCGACGACCTCGCCATCCACCTTCCTCCCGACCAGGTCGAGGACCCTGCGGCGCTCGACCTTGACAACGCGCTGGTCCTGCTCTACGCTGTCGGGATCGAGACCTCCCCCGACGATGAGCAGGCCCTCGAAGAGCACCAGCGCTTTATCCTCCAGATCCTGGAATCCTATTCCAAAAAATGACCGTATAATCGGCCCGATCTGGGATAGTTTCCTTCCGTGCCCCCGGGCCCGGCCTACGTACGGTTTTCAGCCCTCCCTTTCCCCCGGAACGGCGCGCGGCCTGCCCGATCGAGAATGAAAAGAACTGATAAAAAAATCAGAGCGAGTCGAGGCTGATCCCGCTGAACTCGTCGGCGACCGCGTTGATGTCCTTCACACCGAACGCGGTCTGGACCGTGGCAAGTTCGAGGTCGCGCGCCACGTCGCACATATAATCGAGGATGTCGACCGAAAGCTCCCGCTTCTGCTTGGACTTGCGGAGCTGGTCCACAAGGAACGTCATTCTCTCGGGAGGCTCCATGCGAAGTTTGGCGAGGCTCATCACGCACATATAGATTCTCGTCAGGTTCCTGTCCGTTCCGGTGATGGTATCGAAGAAATTCCGGAGGACCTGTGCCTGATAGACCTCGCCGCTCATACTGATCGACTATTTCCTCAATGCTCTATAAATGCCTGCCGGTTCACTTTCGGACGCTGACGATCTTGATGATATCCCCGTTCTTCAGTTCGTGGGTATCCTTGATCCGCATCCCGGTCCTTGCGTCGATGGCGTACAGGAACCCCTCGCCGATATCGGTGTGGACCTGGTAGGCAAGGTCGCGGGGGGTCGACCCGCGCTTCATCAGGAACGCATCGGGAAGCACCCGACCCTTGCCGTCGGTGAGTTTATGCTCGTCCTCGACCGGGAAGACGACGATCCGGTCGAGGAGGGTGAAGACCGCGGCATCGAGCGCTTTCTGGACGCCGGTGCCGTCGAACTTCTGCATGAAGTCCGCTATCTGCTGCAGGCCGGCGCGTTGCGCGGCGCTGAGGTTTGCCCCGGGGTTCAGGGTGAAACTCTCATCGCCGGGGAGGTAATTGATGAACTTTCCCTCCGCGGCCATTCGGAGCGCAAGTTCCCCGGCCGCGCTTGCGAAGATGACGTCGTGCTTTGCGAGCCGGTCTAGGCACTCTTCCGGTGCCTGGTCGGCCTTATTCCCGACGATCAGCATCGGCTTGCTGATCGTCATCAGTTCCCGGCAGAACCGGACCAGGTCTTCCTCCCCGGCGGTCCGCAGTTCGACCCCGGCGGCCTCGACGGCATCGCGGACGTGCTCGAACGTCACCCCGAGACCGGCAAAGACCTCGGCAATCGCGGCTGCAAGCGAAAAATCCTTTGTCTGCGCCTGCCGCACGAGTTTCGCCCAGTTCCGCGAGAGGATGCCGTACATCCACATCGACATCTCGTACTGGAGGAACTCGATATCTTTCACGGGGTCGCGCGAGCCGATATCGACCGGGTTTCCCTCGGCGTCCGTCGCCCCGCTGGCGTCGACGATCTGGAGGATCGCGTCCGCCTGTCGAAGGTTGTCGAGGAACTGGTTTCCAAGCCCCCGCCCCATATGCGCCTCGGGGACAAGGCCCGCCACGTCGATCAGCCCGACCGGGACGAACCTGACTCCGTCCCGGCAGTTCTCGCACGGCACGTGCATCTCCCGGCAGGGGCAGGCGGTCCTGACATACGCGACGCCGTGGTTGGCGTCGATGGTTGTGAAGGGGTAATTGGCGATCTCCGCCTGGGCCAGGGTCGCGGCTCTGAAAAATGTCGATTTACCACAGTTGGGTTTTCCTGCAATGGCCAGTGTGATCATGAGTAACTCCTTTTATCTCACTGTTCGGTTAAGAATAGTGTTGGGGCATGCACCATTTATCCTCTTCTTCCCGGTCATCCGGTCCGGTTGTCTCGTTCGTGGATAGCCGTCGGTAGAGCGGATACCGCATGCCCCGGGTTCGCCGGCCCTTGCGGTTGCGATCCCGTGGCGCCGCCCGTTGAAACGGGGGGTTCAATTAGGAGAGAGGACAACATGATTGCATGGGCTTCGTAACCAGAAATACCTACTATTTCGATGCCCCCGGCGAACAGAACACCCGCGACGCCGCCAGGTTCGCCGTCGAGCGGGCGCGGGGGCTCGGCATCCGGAAGATTGTGGTCGCGAGCACCAGCGGTCGGACGGCGCTTATTTTCCGGGACGCCATCGCGGGGACGGATCTCGATCTGATCGTCGTCACCCACGCGGTCGGCTACTCAAAACCCGGCGAGTGGGAGTTCTCAAAGGAGACAGCCGAGACCCTCCGATCCGAGGGAGCGACCATCGTCACCGGCACGCATGTGCTCTCCGGGCTCGAACGCGCGATCTCGCGATCGCCGAAGCTCGGCGGGAGTTCCCGCACCGAGGCGATCGCCGAGGCGTTGCGGCGCGTCGTTGCGGTCGGCCTGAAGGTCGCGGTGGAGTGTGTCCTCATCGCCGCAGACCAGGGTGTGGTCGGCGTCGATGAAGAGGTGATCGCGGTGGGCGGGACCGCAAGCGGTGCCGATACCGTCTGTGTCATCCGCCCGGCGCATACCGCGACGTTCTTCGACCTGCAGGTGCGCGAGATCGTCGCCATGCCGAGAAACCGGTGATTATGGCGTTCAACTCTCTTACCGGTGCCGCCGCACTCCTCCGGCAGCACCCGGTCCTCTGGTTGATCGGTCTTGTCATGGGCGCCTTCGCGGTCCTCGACATCGTTGTCCCCGTGTACGGCGGGACGTTCTACGTGGAGCCCCTGGCACTCCTGCAGGTCCTTGTCGTGCCGTTTCTGGCCGGCGGGGTGTACGGTGCGGTCAAGGAAGAGGCATTCAAGCCCGGAGAGTTCCTGCGGTTCGGCCGGACCTACTACTTCCGGATACTCCTCCCTGCGCTGGTCATCCTCTTTGCGGTTCTCCTGACGGTCTTTCTGCTCGCGATACCGCTCTCGCTCCTCGGCACCAATGTTGCCGCGGGGCTGACGCCGCTCCTCTTCGGCGTGGCCCTCTCGATCGCCTTCCTCACGTTCTTCTACGACACCGCGGCGGTCTTTGAGGAGACAACCGTCTTTGAGTCGATCCGGCGGGGCATCGAGTTCGTCGTCAACAACCTCGGCAGCGTCCTTCTCTTCTATCTGGCAAACATCGCCGTCCTGGTGGTGCTCGGGCTCGCGGCACTCTTCGCCTGGACCGCCCTGCTCGTCGACAAACTCGAACCGCTCACCCTCATGAACCAGACCGAACTCCAGACGCTGATGCCGCAGGACATCGTCGCTCTCATCGGGACGGACGGCATATGGGTATCCGCGGTCGTCTATGCGGTTGTGATCTTCCTCTACTCGGCTTTCCTCTACGCCTACAAGGCAAGTTTCTTCCGTAACCACGCCGAAGGGGCACGTATGCCCCAGGGCGAATACGACGAGAAGGGCCGGTGGTATAAATACTGACACGGGTGTCCGGCGGGACACTACATCTCTTTTTCGTGCTCTGTTCAGGCGATTAAATCCGCCTGGGCCACTGGTTATCTCACCACGGGCAGGTTCTATTGAGTCCTGCAGTTCGCACCTTCGTCCCGGCGCACCTCACGCCTCTGGTGTCCGTATTCCGTTCCACCGGGGGTATTATTGCAGAAGAACAATGTGAGTTTCCCCGGCTCGCCCGATACACCGGATTGTGGAATTATCGCCACGCAGGGAACGACTGCCGGTACGGCAGGAGTTTGAGACGACTGGAGGTCTTCGAGAAGCGACTGGTCGTAGAGCAAGAGCGGGAGAAGACTGGAGGTCTTCGAGAAGCGACTGGTCGTAGAGCAAGAGCGGGAGACGACCGGAGGTCTTCGAGTGAGGGACCGGGAGGGGGCACCCGCTGTTTCGCCGGGTGCATGAGAAGACCGAAGGTCTTCGAACGGGTGCCCCCCTGGTTACAAGGTGGCATCCTTTTACCCCACCCTGAGGGCGGGGGCAGTGCGTGGCGATATCCTCTCGAAATCCGTACAAGGGGATAGCGATAATTGTGTTGTGCGAAGTGTACAGTCCCATGCTCCACTGTTTCAGGCCTTTTAGTCATTGAAAATTTCAGCAATTACGAATTTTTGAAGAGACTAAAAGCCAAAACCGCCCCGGAGCCCGCACGTTTCCTTCACACCACCATGTAGAGCAGCATCCCCGAGACCCCGCCGAAGAACGTTGCAGCCAGGTTTGTGCCTGCATTTCCGATCCTGCCGCTGTTCTCGAGCGTTGCGCCTACGACGCTGTCAACGTTGGTGCCGATGAACCCGGCGACGACCGTAACGACGACCATCCAGGGGTCGGCGACTCCCATCGCCCAGGCGACGGCCGCGACGATGACGGCCGCGATGACGGCTGCCGCTTCCCCCAGCAAGGTCACTCCGCCGTTCGTCCCCCGGGGCACCGGCCGGAGCGTCGTGATCAGGTACGGTGTCTTTCCCGTGACCCCGATCTCGCTTGCGGCGGTGTCGGCGGCGGCGGAAGCGACGCTCCCCATGAAGAGCGCCACGAAGGCAGGACTCCCGGTTATCCCGTAGAGAATGGCGGCACCGGTTGCTACGAGGCCGTTTGCAAAGACGTTAAAATAACCGCGCACCCCCCCGTGCTCCTGGGCGACCCCGAGCCTCTCCTTCTCCCCGTAGCGGTACCGGGTCGCACCGGCGCCGATGATGAAGAACGTGAGCATGATCAGGAACCACCGAACGTCCGCAAAGACGATGAGGATGATGCCGATCATGGCACCCGAGAAGAGGCCGCTGATGTCGGCCACCCGGAACCAGTAGGCGGTGTAACCGAACCCGAACCCTATCGCGGCCGCCGCGACGAGAATGGTCAGATCAACCTCGAAGTGGAGTTCTTCAAAGAGAAACATGGTCATCGCCACACCGAGCGCCGTGATCATCAGGGCGTCGTTCCGGCCCCGGAGAACCGCCCGGAGCAGCACCGCGGTAACCACACCCATAACCGCGACGAGCGGTGCGGTGTAGTCGAGGTAGAGCATCACCGCAAGCGAGACGCCGATGGCGGCAACCAGGTGGTAGAGGTAGGATGCCTGCCTCCCCCCGGTAAGGCGGAACGCCAGCTCGCCGATCACCACGATACCGAGCGTACAGGTGAGGACGAATGTCGAGAGCCAGCCGAGCCCGTAGAGCACGGCAAGTGCGATGATCGAGAACGACATGTACCGGGTGTCCCGGATAAGGGAGAGGACAAGCGAGAGCGGGATAAGGAGGAGCGTGAGCAGCCATGCCGGCTGGAGCAGGGGGGCAAGGCCTATGCAGGCGAGGGTGAGTATCGACGCCAGAACCAACCCCAGCGGTCTTGTCATTCATACATCATTGGCGGTACTGGGAAAAAGCCTTTAGGTTCGAATGCTCGCCGTCTCCGCTGCTTGTTGTGGTTAACCCCCGGGAGACTTCCTTTTGGGACGGTGGAGCCGCCATACGGGTGAGGGTGCTCCACGGCAGGAAAACCCTGTAGAACAATATATCTCACTGGAAAGAGAGAGATTATACACTGAAAATGTCGCCGTCACATCAACTACCAAAGAACTACGATAGCGAAGAAGTGGAGAAGCGCTGGCAGAGCATCTGGCGGGATGAAGATAACTATTTCGATCCCATCTCACCGAAGCCCCGGTTCATCATCGATACGCCGCCGCCGTACCCCACCGGCAACTTCCATATCGGGAACGCCTTAAACTGGTGCTATATCGACTTCATCGCACGATACAAGCGCATGCGCGGCTACAACGTCATGTTCCCGCAGGGGTGGGACTGCCACGGCCTCCCCACCGAGGTGAAGGTAGAGGAGACCTACGGGATCACCAAGAACGATGTACCGCGGGAGAAGTTCCGGGAGATGTGCCGCGACCTCACGCTTGCAAATATTAAGAAGATGCGTGTGACCATGCGGCGGCTCGGGTTCTCGACCGACTGGAGCCACGAGTATATCACCATGCTTCCGGAGTACTACAGAAAGACCCAGGCGTCGTTCCTCAAGATGCTCAAAGCCGGCGACATCTATCAGAGCGAGCATCCGGTGAACTTCTGCACCCGGTGCGAGACGGCAATCGCGTTCGCCGAGGTCAACTACACCCCCCGTACCACCCGCCTCAACTATTTCGACTTCGACGGCGTCGAGATCGCAACCACCCGCCCGGAACTCCTCGCGGCCTGTGTTGCGGTGGCGGTTCATCCCGACGACGAGCGATACCGCGACCTTGCGGGGAAGCGGCTCACCGTCCCCATCTTCGGGCACCAGGTGCCGGTCATCGAGGATGCTGCGGTCGATCCGGGCTTCGGCAGCGGTGCGGTGATGATCTGTACGTTCGGGGACAAGACGGACGTTTACTGGTGGAAGCAGCATAAACTGGACCTCCGGAAGGCAATCGACCGGAAGGGTGTTATGACCGCGGTGGCCGGCCCCTATGCAGGGATGTCTTCGGAGGCCTGCAGAAAGGCGATCCTCCGGGACATGGAGAAGGCGGGCATCCTGAAGCGGCAGGAAGAACTCGAACAGCGGGTCGGAACCTGCTGGCGGTGTAAGACCCCGATCGAGATCCTCTCGGAGCGCCAGTGGTTCGTGAAGGTCCACCGGGACCAGATCCTCGAGACGGCCCGGCAGATCTCCTGGACGCCGGAGCATATGTTCACCCGGATGGAGAACTGGGCTCAATCGATGGAATGGGACTGGTGCATCTCCCGGCAGCGGATCTTCGCGACCCCGATCCCGGTCTGGTTCTGTGCCTCCTGCGGCGAGATGGTCCTTCCGGCCCTGGAGGACCTCCCTATCGACCCGACCGTCGATAAGCCGAAAACTCCCTGCCCGAAGTGCGGCGGTTCGGACTTCATCGGCGAGAAGGACGTCCTGGATACCTGGATGGACTCATCGATATCGGTGCTGCACGTCACCGGGTGGGACGGAACCGACGCAAAACCCCCGCTCTTCCCGGCGCAGATCCGCCCCCAGGGCCACGACATCATACGGACGTGGGCGTTCTACACGATCCTCCGGTCAAAGGCGCTCGTCGGCGGCCACCCCTGGGACAAGATCCTCGTCAACGGCATGGTGCTCGGGGAAGACGGGTTCAAGATGAGCAAGAGCAGGAACAACATCATCGCCCCTGAGGAGATCGTCGGGAAGTACGGCGCGGACGCGCTCCGGCAGTGGGGTGCGGGAGGTGCGGCGATCGGCTCGGATATCACGTTTAACTGGAACGACGTCGTCGCCGCGTCCCGGTTCCAGACGAAACTCTGGAACATCTTCCGGTTCGTCGTGGGGCACCTGGACTCCGGGACGGAGAACCCGGCGCCGGTGACGGAACTCATCGACCGGTGGCTGCTCGTCAGGCTCTCCGATACCGTCGCAGAGGTCACCGCCGCAATGGAAGGCTACCAGTTCGACCGGGCGCTCAGGGCGATCCGGGAGTTTGCCTGGGGTACGCTCGCCGACGACTACATCGAGATCGTGAAGGGCCGCCTGTATGCAGACGAAAGCAGCAGGGCAAGCGCATGCAGCGCACTTCGGACGACCACGGATGTCCTCTGCCGTCTCCTCGCCCCGTTCATCCCGCATTTTGCGGAGGAGTGTTACCATTACCTCGCCGGGAGAAGCGTACATAAAGAGGCCTGGCCCGACTTCCAGTATATCGACGATGCGGCGCGGCGCCACGGCGACCTCCTTGTGAAGACGGTCGCTGAACTCCGACGCTACAAGCACGACCGGGGTCTGGCGCTGAACGCCCCGCTCGGCCACGTGACGATCTACGCCCCGGAGCCGGTTGACGACGCCGGTGACGCCGGGCGGGCGCTCAATGCCGCTGCCCGCTGGAGCACCGGGAAACCCCTCCTCGAAGAGGTCGCAAGCGGTGTGAACTTTAACATGGCGGTCATTGGCCCGGCGCTCCGAAAGCAGGCCCGCGGGTTCATGGAGGCCGTGCAGGCGCTTCCGTCGGAGCAACTCAAAAATCCGCCCGCAACCGTCACCGTCGACGGTGCGGAGGTCCCGGTGCCTCCCGGCTCCTTCACGCCGAAGGTCGCCTATCGGGTGGCGGGAGAAGAGGTGGACGTCCTCACGTTCGAGGACGCTGTCGTGACGATCGGACACTCGTCCTGATCTCGTCGGCGATGAACCCGGCAACCTCCTCTTTCTGGAGCAGGGCATCGACGATGACGAACCGCGCGGGGTCCCGGGCGGCAAGGCCCAGGTAATTTTCCTGCACCCGCGCGAGAATTTTGGCATTTTCGAAATATTCTCTCTTTTTCGCAGGGTCCAGCCTTGCGACGGCATCCTCCACCGGGAGGACGAGAAGGAACGTCCGGTCGGGCCGGATCGACCATCCTTCGTGGATCCGGCGCAGCCACTGAAGGGGATCGGGGAGGAGCCCGTCGAGGACGACCGGCTGGTAGGCAAACCGGGAGTCGGAGTAGCGGTCGGAGATGACGAGCCGCCCTTCGTCGAGCGCCGGGCGAATCACCCTATCGATGTGCGCGGCGTGGTCGGCGCAGAAGAGCAGCGCCTCGGTGATCGGGTCTATCCGCTCGGCGACCGCCCGCCGCACCGGGTCGCCGACCCAGGTGGCGCCGGGTTCGCGGGTGAAGACGGGGTCAAGGTCGGCGAGGAGTTCCCGGAGACGGGAGAGAAGGGTGCTCTTGCCGCTCCCGTCGATCCCCTCGATGGTGATCAGCACGGGTGGCCCCTCCGGACCCAGAGTAGCGGCACCGCGCCGTGATGGACGGCGGTTGCGACGATTGCCCCGTCAAACCCGGCGTCGTCGAGGAGACGGATGTCGTCGATCCCGGCAACGCCGCCCCCGTAGATGAGGCGCCCGGGGTAGCACGCCCGCATCTCCTCAAGTTCTTTCCGGGAGAGGCCCCGCTCCGTTCCCACGGCGCCGATGTTCAGGATGATGCATCCCTCAAACGAGAACCTGGATGCATGGTGCAGCATCTCCGTCGGCCGGATGCCCCAGGGAAGAACCCGACCGTCTTTGATGTCGATGCTGAGGTAACCTCCCGGATAGGCCGCAAGGTCTTCGATCGCCCTCGCCGCCGTCTCGGTACCGACGACCGGTGTCGTCCCGGCGACCGCCGTGCAGTCGGCAGGCGACCGGCAGCCCCGGTCGAGGTAGCAGCGCTCGACCAGCGCTGCAGAGCGGCGGACAAGTTCGTCCTGCGGGGTCCTCCCCTGAATGCTTTCGAGGTCCGCAATGTAGAGAAAACGGGGCTGCAGGGTGGATATGAAGGTCTCCGGCTCGGCCGAGGGGGAGATCCCCCAGGTGAGCGGTCGGTAGTCGGCGCGCTTTCCGGACTTCCCGTGCACCACGAGACCGGCTGCAAGATCGACTGCAAGAATCAGTTCCATGTCCTCAACGCAATCACTATTAGGGTGCAGGATCATTAATTTCTATGCAATTACTCGTCAGTCCAAGCAGCACTGAAGAGGCAAAACGTTCGCTTTCTGCTGACATAATCGACGTGAAGAAACCCTCGGAGGGCTCGCTGGGTGCGAACTTTCCCTGGGTCATCCGGGAGATCAAGGCTCTCGCCGGGAAAAAGCCTGTCAGCGCTGCAATCGGGGACAATGAGTATAAGCCCGGAACTGCGGCTCTTTCGGCTTACGGTGCCGCGCACGCAGGAGCGGATTTTATCAAGATCGGTCTGATGTTCGACGGGGCCGACCGTGCCCGTGAGGTCATCGAGGCGGTGACCACGGCGGTAAAGCAGGAATTTCCCGGGAAGTCCGTTGTCATCGCCGCTTATGCTGATTTTCAACGACTGGGTACGATCTCTCCGTTTGCTGTCAGTCCGCTGGTTGCAGAGGCAGGAGCCGATGTCGCCATGATCGACACCGGTATTAAAGATGGGAAGAGTCTCTTTGAGTTCATGGACGAGGAGACACTGGCCCGGTTCACTGAACGGAACCGGGAGCTCGGGCTTCAGACGGCCCTTGCCGGTTCGCTGAAGTTTGAAGATCTCGCTGCCTTAAAGCGCATCGACCCGGAGATCATTGGCGTCCGGGGGATGGTCTGCGGGGGCGACCGGTCGGCCGCGATCCGGACCGAACTGGTGGAAAAAGCTATGATGATGATCAGGTGACGTATGTACAGCGAGAAGATGAATCTGGAAACAACGTTTACATTTGACGATGTGTTGCTTGAGCCCGCTGAATCCTGGGTCGAGCCCGACGAGGCCGACGTCAGGTCGCGGTTCTCACGAAACATCCCCCTGAATATCCCTCTGGTGAGCGCCGCCATGGATACGGTGACCGAGTCGGTGATGGCGATAACGATGGCCCGCGAGGGCGGCATCGGCGTCATTCACCGGAACCTGCCCGCGGAGCGCGAGGTCGCCGAGGTCAGGATCGTCAAACAGGCCGAGGACCTGATCGAGCGCGAGGTCGTGACGGTCGGCCCCGAGTCCACGGTAACCGATGTGGAACGGGTCATGAAACAGTACGGTATCGGCGGCGTGCCCATTATCACGGATGACAGGGTGATCGGTATCGTCAGTCGTCGGGATATCCGGGCGATCCTGCCCCGACAGGGCGATGCAAAGATCACCGGCTACATGACCAAGAACCTGATCACCGCATCGGAAGACATCACTGCGGACAGTGCGCTCGATACGATGTATTCGAACAAAGTCGAGCGCCTGCCGGTTGTCGACGGGCAGGGTCGCCTTGTCGGCATCATCACGATGCGCGATATCCTCGAAAAACGGCAGTATCCCCGCGCAAACCGTGATGCAAACGGGAGACTCCGGGTCGCCGCCGCGGTGGGCCCCTTTGACTTCAACCGGGCCATGATGCTTGTCGAGGCGGGCGTCGACGCCCTGGTAGTGGACTGCGCGCACGGCCACAACATGAACGTCGTAAAAGCGGTCAGGGAGATCAAGGCGAGCGTCGCCGTCGATGTGGTGGCCGGGAACATTGCCACAAGAGAGGCTGCCTCCGTCCTGGTCGATTCCGTCGACGGGTTGAAGGTGGGTATCGGACCGGGTTCCATCTGTACCACAAGGATCGTCGCGGGCGTGGGCGTGCCGCAGATCTCTGCGATAGCAAACGTCGCCGAGGTGGCGCGCGATGCCGGCGTGCCGGTGATCGCCGACGGCGGCATCCGTTACTCCGGAGATATCGCAAAGGCGATTGCCGCGGGCGCGGACTGTATCATGGCGGGCAGTCTCTTTGCCGGCACCGATGAAGCGCCGGGACGGGTTACGACGATTAAGGGCCGGCGTTACAAGCAGTACCGGGGGATGGGCTCGCTCGGTGTCATGAGCAGCGGGGAGTCGAGCGACCGCTACTTCCAGAAGAAGGGGATCGGGAGGACCAAGTTCGTTCCCGAAGGCGTCGAGGGGGTCACTCCCTACGTCGGTCGGGTCTCGGACGTCATCTATCAGCTTGTCGGCGGTCTGAAGTCTGCGATGGGTTACACGGGGTCGAAGACGATACCCGACCTGAAGAAGAACGGCAAGTTCATCAGGATCACGCCTGCGGGCTACGGCGAGAGTCACCCTCATAATATTATGATCACCGATGAGGCACCGAACTATCGCCTCTTCGAATGATATCTTTTTATCTTGAAATCACTAACATTTAGTAAACATGCTTGAGGGCAGCGACGTTTCCCGTTTACTCGATATCCTGGGAAACCGGAACAGACGGCGAATAATAGAATTGCTGAGGCAGAAACCGTGTTTTGTGACTGAGATCTCCGAGCGCCTGCTGCTCAGTCCGAAAGCGGTGATAGAGCACCTGCAGCTGATGGAGCGGGAGGAACTCCTTGTTTCCTGCCAGGACGAGCGCAGGCGAAAGTATTACTACCTCTCGCAAGACATCAATGTCATCGTAAACCTGCAAAAGCAGGATGGGGTTATGCTCCCCTCTGTTGAAGAGGACCAGGAGACAAGATTTATGCGAAATCTCACGGCACTCCGGCGGATGGTCCGGGCCCGCGACGAACTTCTGGATAATCTCGAACAACTGGAGCGGGAGATCGAATCGAGGTTCGACGAGGTCCTGCGCACGAAGGGAGGTTTCCTCACCGACGATGGGGATCTGGACATCATTCTTCCTCTCTCCCATGCCGACCTGACGTTCGTTGAACTCGAGGAAGTGAGCAGCCTGTCCACGGATGAGCTGAAACAGAGACTGAGCAATCTCGTGTATACCGGGGTTGTCGAGCAGGTCAACAATCGATATCGAATACGTGGTACACATGGCGAATGATCCATACGACGAAATGTTTCGGAATATCGCGCGGTTGATGGAGAGGATCTTAAGCGAGATGCCCCTTCACGACCCAAGGATCATCGGGTTCACCATCATCAGCGGATTGCCCGAAGGGTCGCCTTACCTTGACCCGTCCGCGGAGAACGAGAATGAAGGGTCCGATGTGGAGGTGGTCGAGGGAGATGACTGTATCTACATCACCGCGATGACGGATGCGCGGGCAGAGGGCGCTCCTTACGTCACATTCCAGAAAAACTCCGTAACGCTCTGCACCGGGGGCAACGAAGAGACGGTCATCGATCTCGACTGCGAGATAGACATTCTGCACAGTTTCTACAATGTGCAGCACGGCGTGATCGATGCAGTCTGTCGTAAGAAGAGCGTCCCGGGCGAGATTGCCCGGTCCTGAACCGGGCCCGGAGTTTTTCCACTCTTTTATATCGGGTTAAAAATAAAGTGTCTCATTCCTGACATTCTTCAAGGGCGAGCTGGTACATCCAGTCAAGGAGGAGCGCACAATCTTCAGGTGTGCACTCCCGTTCGCAGCCGATGCACGGGAGGATCTCTCCTCCTGCCAGGATGACGCAGGGGTCGATCGCTCGCCTCTTCGCCCGCAGAAGGTAAGTCTTGATGCCGTCGCTGCGGAACTCGACGCGTTCGATCAACCCTGCATCCAGCAGCCGTTTTACAATCCTTGAGCACTTCCTGCTGTCGATATTGAGATGTTTCCAGAGCGTGCTCTGGAGAATTCCCTGGCGCTGGGACTGAATAACCTTGAGTGCTTCTTCCTCCTGGTCGGGCATGGCTATCAGAGCACGGGTGCAATGGTCAGGATATTGTTGCCGCGGATGACGACGGTTCCAAGGGTGCGGCCTCTCTGATCGCCGGTATACTCGGTAGTCTCGTCCATATGCAGATTCAGGTGTTCATCCACTGCCACGAGCCGGCCCTGGAGTTTTCTGCCGTCATCTTTGATCTCAACGACGATTTTAGAGTCGACGAGCGAAAAAACTTTCTTTACGGGGAGTACAATGCCGTTAACCATCTGTTCCTATATGGTTATCTTCACGCATTAAGGTTTCCCCATGACTGGTTGCAGGCGTCGCGGCACCGTTGAGCGCATACCTCTGCACCCGCCGGCCGATTCGAAAAAAAGTGAGTTACTCGGGAAGGTCTTCCCAGCGGTCCTTAAACTGCTTCTCAACGCCCGGGAGCGTGGTGTACTCCATCTCCTCAAGCGAGAGGCGGTGCGGTTCAAACGGCCCGTGGGCCCGGAGAACGTCGGAGAGCTCGCAACACCGGTCGCGAACGCGGTTGAACGCCGGATCGTCGAACATGTCCGCAGGCCCGATCAACTCTCCGTTGCTGACCTGGAACCCGAGACAGATGACCCGGGGCGGTCCGTCGAACTGGGTGCAGTTCGCATCGCAGACGCCCACCGGCATGAACGGTCCGTGGTGCGAGCCGCGCATCCAGCCGGCCACGAGGATGGGTGTCCTGAAGGGGTCGATGACCTCGCCGACCGACGGGAACCCGCTCTGTGCCCTGATGACCATGACCGGGTCGTCCTTACCGACGTAGCGGCCGGCCATCAGGTTCAGCCGCTGGGTGCTGGTGGACGCCGCGATCGTGCCGTCCCTCTTCCAGACGTACTTGATCACGTAGCGGCTCGGAGCTCCGATGTACGCAAGGAGGCTGTAGGACTCTTCGGGCGTGTTGAAGCGGATCCTCCGCTTCTCCATGACGTCATGAACCTCGAACGTGAACCCCTGGTGCATCGACGGGTCGATGACGAGGCCGGATGTGCTGAAGGGGTCGGCGAAGATCCGATAGAGGAAGTAGTTCCATGCCCCGGGCTCGGTCTTATCGGCCATGAAGACCAGGACCGGGTCGGAACCGCGCTCTTCAAACTCCATCTCTGCGACACCGGGTCCCATTCCCTTGACGTTGCCGCTGAACGCGTCGCCGAGCAGGTCCTGGCCGGCGCCGTAGAGTTTCATCTCTTTCGCGATCCCGGCGCACTCCATGAAGATGTCCCACGCCAACTTGTGGATCTCTTCATTGTCCTCGCCCTTGTTGTGCGTCATAATCAACTCGAGATCATCACCGCAGTGGGTGACGTACGAGTCGATGAGGGTGCTGCCTTCCGCTTCTTTGAGCCTCCGGGCGGCTACCTCAAGAAGCTTCGGGTGGGTCCGGGAATGCCCCGGGAAACTGCCAACATCTGCTTTAATTACGGACACGGTGGTTTTAACCATTTCATCACACTACCTGGCGGGCGTAGCCCTTACGACTAGTAGATAGGTATTACCGTATATGTAGGTGTTGTTGTCTTGAAAAACGTTGGCTGCGGCAAACCCGCATATGCGGTTTGCCTGGTTTCTGGCGGGCCGATCCTTTCGAAGCATATGCGCCGGTTAGTGTTCCCGGCGGGCGAGATCATCGGGGATGCCCGATGGGAGAAAAAACTGTTGCGGCCTTGCCGGGGTTTGGGCCGGCAGGCAGGTTCCGGTCAGTCGATCTTGATGGGCTTACCCCGGGAGAACTTGACCTCCAGGACTCCGTGCTTATAGTTTGACTGCATGGAGTCGGGGTCCACGGTCGGGATCTCCACCGAGGTCAGCTGGCTCGCGCCCGCGATGATCGTCAGCGTACCGTTGATGAGCGACAGGTGAATATCCTCCCTCTCGACGCCCGGAAGATCGACTGCCACCGTTACGTCATCGTCGGTCGTATACATCTCTGCTATCGGCTCAATGGTCCCTTCTGACTGGGCCTCTGCAGGATAGACAGTGGATTCAGTATCCTCTACGGCGGGCTCCGTCGCCCCGGCATCGTGGAGGACGATCTTGAACCCGTAGGCGAACGGCCTATTCTGGTCTCCCTGCTCTTTGAGCCCCTGCTCCATGAGGCGTTTCATCAGTTCGTTGAGCTGCTCGAAGATGTCTGTTGGACTGTCACTCATGTGCATCACGTTGTTTCTTCATCACTGCTGGTAGGGGGCGAGCCCCCTCCTCTGGGGACGCCCGGTCAGAACGCCGTAGCCGTCTGCGGCAGCGGGCGTTCGATCCTGGTCTTTAACTCCTTTGTGAGGCGCTTGATCTCCCCGAAGTCTTTCCTTCTTGCGTAGACCGCCTCTTTGAGGGCCTGCGCCAGGTCCTTGACTTCCTGCTCGACCTTTCCGGTCTCCCGCATCCCGGCACGGTTAACGGTCGAGACGGCATCCTCGAGCGTCGACCGCTGCTCCTGGTTATAGAGGATCTCCCAGGAATGACGTTCGTTCTCCTCCAGCCGGTCGAGATCCAGCGTACCCCTCACGCGGGTGAGGGCGTCCGCGAAGTGTTTCTTCGTGATCCTCACGTTGCCGATCGCCCGGCGCCGTTCCTCCTCGCTCTTTCCGCCCATCGCCGCGATGAATTCGCGCATGGCGGATAACTTTGCTTCGCGGACCAGTGCCTCGATATCGGCGCCGACGTAACCCTCGGTCTTCTCGACCAGGTCGTCGATGTCGACGTCGTTTGCGAGGATCTCCCTGTTCTTGAGGTACACCTCGAAGATCCTCTTTCTGCCTTCCCGGTCGGGCGGCGGGACGTAGATGATCCTGTCGAATCTGCCGGGGCGAAGCAGCGCCTCGTCCAGCATGTCCGGGCGGTTGGTAGCGCCGAGAACCACGACATTGTTCAACTCCTCGAGGCCGTCGAGCTCTGTCAGGATCTGGCTTACCACACTTTCAGTTACGTGTGACGATCCTATATAAGCTCCGCGCTTGGGCATAAGTGCGTCAATCTCGTCGAAAAAGATAATCGACGGTGCTGCTTGCCGCGCTTTTCGGAATACCTGACGGACGCCGCGCTCAGACTCTCCGACCCATTTTGAGAGGAGCTCCGGACCTTTTACGGAGATGAAATTGCATTCGCTCTCGTTTGCTACCGCTTTTGCAAGGAGAGTCTTCCCGGTCCCCGGGGGTCCGAAGAGCAGGATGCCGCGGGGGGGTTCGGTATCGAGAGAGGAGAATACTTCCGGATATTTGAGCGGCCATTCAACGGCCTCCGCGAGTTCGGCTTTGACGTCGTCGAGACCCCCTACGTCCTCCCATTTGACATCGGGAATCTCTACGAGCACCTCCCGCATCGCGCTCGGCTCAACATGCTTGTGCGCTTCGATGAAGTCCTCGTTTGTTACGCGGAGCTGGTCGATGATCTCGGCGGGGATCTCCTCCTCGATCTTGATCTGCGGTATGATCCGGCGGAGCGCGTGCATTGCGGCCTCTTTTGCGAGCAGCGCGATATCTGCGCCGACGAAACCGTGCGTGGAGCGGGCATAGTCGTCGAGGTTCACATCCTCGGCAAGCGGCATGCCCCGCGTGTGGATCTGGAAGATCTGCTGCCGCCCCTTGGTGTCCGGGATGCCGATCTCAATCTCACGGTCGAACCGGCCGCCGCGTCGGAGGGCGGGGTCGATGAGGTCCGGGAGGTTCGTTGCGGCGATAACCACCACCTTGCCCCGGGTCTTTAACCCGTCCATCAGGGCCAGGAGCTGGGCGACGATCCGGCGTTCTACCTCTCCTTTCACTTCCTCACGTTTGGGTGCGATAGAGTCGATCTCATCGATGAAGATGATTGAGGGTGCGTTCTCCTGGGCTTCTTCAAAGACCTCCCGCAGGCGCTCTTCGGACTCGCCGTAGTACTTGCTCATGATCTCGGGGCCCGAGAGCGTGATGAAGTGAGCGTCCACCTCGTTTGCTACGGCCTTTGCGATCAGCGTCTTTCCTGTTCCGGGCGGGCCGTAGAGCAGAACACCTTTCGGGGGTTCGATGCCGAGACGCTCGAAGAGTTCAGGGTGCCGGAGCGGGAGCTCGATCATCTCCCGGACGAGCTGGAGCTCACGGTCGAGCCCTCCGATATCCTCGTAGTGGACATCCCCGACAACCTCGCGCTGCCCTTCCTTGGGCTCGTACGGGGTCTCTTTCAGTTCGATCTCGGTGCTGTCGGTGACGATGTCGATGCCTTTCGGGGCCACTTTGGCGATGACGAACGTGAGCGGGTTGCCGAGGATGCTGACCCGGATCTGCTGCCCCTCGGTGACCGGCCGGCCCCGCAGGATTCTCCCCAGGTACTGTTCCCCGCCCACCAGGCGGATGGGCTGCGTCGGCTGGATGGTCACCTTTTTCGCGTATCCGGCTTCGGTCTTCCGGATCCGGACTTTGTCGTCGATCCCCGCCCCGACGTTGCTCCGGGTGTTGCCGTCGATGCGCAGGACCGCCTTGCCGGTGTCCTGCGGGAATCCCGGCCATATGAGCGTCGCCGCCTTCTGACGGCCCTCAATCTCGACGACGTCGCCGCTGACGAGACCGAGAGTCTTCATGGTGTCCATGCTCAGTCTTCCGATCCCACGGCCGGCATCCTCGTGAGCCGCTTCTTTGATGGTTACCTCAACGGATTCGGTATTAGGCATGTGAACAATCTCCTCTTTGGATGGTTTACTATAAGTAAGTGTTATCTAGTATTTATATATTCTCACTGTCCCACTCGCGTTGCACCCGGTAAATCCCTTTTTCTGTAACGATGTAATCCATCTTCACGTCGTTCTCGTCGACAGGAATGCTCTGTGCCTGCTGACAGGAGAACGCGATGCCGATCTTCTGCGCGTGCGGGCAGCGGCAGAGGAAACGGTCGTAATACCCGGCACCGTAACCGAGGCGGTTTCCTCTGGCGTCGAATGCAAGCATCGGTATGACGACGACCCCGATGTCTCCCGGCCGTGCCGGAAGTTCGTGTCCGATCGGCTCGGGCACGTTGAACGTGCTCGGGACAAGGACCGCGGGGTCCGGCAGATACGACAGGCGGAGGCTTCGGGTCTCCCGTTCGATGAGAGGCACGACAACCCGCACGCCCCGGCGGTTCAGGTCGATGATGAGGTCGTCTGTCCGGACCTCCTGGGGCTTTGAGACATAGACCATGACGGTCGTAAATCCGTTCAGAAGTTCGAGGAGTTTTCTTTCGATGCTGCTGCTGTACGTGGCGATCGCTCGAGGCGAGAGAAGAGACCTGGCCTCCTTTGCCTGCTCCCGGAGGGCCGCCTTTGTCTGGCTCATTGTGAAAAAGGTTTGGCTGAATCAGACCATAAAGTATGCATGCCCCGGGGTGTGCGGCCTACTCCTCCGCCCCCTGTTCTTTGCCGTAGACCTCCCGGAACTGGCGGAGGGAGGACGCAAGGACCCGGGTTTTGCCGACCATGGCGGCGATCAGGAGGGTGTCGAGGACCTCGTCGCGCGATGCCCCTTCCTTCAGGGCGGCTCCGAGATGTACTTTCAGGCAGTTTTCCGCCCCTGCTCCCGCAGCGGCGGCAACGGCGATCAGTTCCGCGGTTTTTGCGTTGAGGGAGTCCGGCCGGGCGATCCGGGAATCGGCGATGGCTGAGAGCGCGAAGGTGTCGGGCCGGTCCCGGAGAACGGTGAAGATGAACGGCACGACGCCGAGCATCTCTCTTATGTCCTCCGTGATATCGTCGCCGAGATCGTCTGCATGGGTAAGAAAGTCGCTCACCAGTTTTTCGGTATCGGGTTTCATGAGATCTCCTCGTAATGAGTGTGAACGGGGAGGAGGATAACGGTGTGGTTTTTGTATGCATCCGTTGGTACGGGAGTCGAGTATGAAGTAGGGGTGTACACGATTGATAACCGCGAGTTCGCTCTATGGGTATAATATCCATGAGGTCAAACCTGCGTTATGGACGGCATTGTATGTCCTGATCTTCAAGGTACATCCGTGGGCTACAAAACCGGTCCGGATGTTATGCCCGGAGGCGAACGAAAAAATGTCAGTATCGAAGTCCTGGGACTGGAACGCTGAAAAGGATAATGTATGGCTCATACCCGGCGAAGAGAGTCACTATATCGCCTATCGCTGGAAGGAGGCGGGGTTTAAAGATCTGCTGGATTTCGGTTGCGGTTTAGGTCGCCACTCCATTTTTTTTGCGAATTACGGGTTTTGCGTATCGGCGTTTGATCTATCATCCGACGGGGTTAGGCATCTGAGAGAATGGGCAAACCGGGAAGGTTTATGCATTGATACCCGGGTTGCCGACATGCTGCAATTGCCGTATTCAGACAGTTCTTTTGACTGCCTCTTTGCATATCACGTCGCATCTCATACCGACACCCGCGGGATGAACGTCATTTTGAGGGAGATCAAGCGAGTGTTGAAGCCCGGCGGTGAGTTTTATTTGACGCTGTGCTCCAAGGAGACCTGGTCGTTTACTGAGGCCGGGTATCCCAGACTGGACGAAAACACGATTGTGAAGACCGATGAGGGTCCGGAAAAGGATATCCCGCATTTTCATGTGAACCTGGACGATGTGCTCCGGTTGTTTTCAGATTTTACGCTATTGGACGTTCGACACACCAATGACTGCTTCCTTGAAGGCAGAAAGCAGGATAGCAAGCATTTCTTTATACTTGGGAAAAAGTAAGAGCGGTGATGGGGAGAAGAGTCCGCCGAACCCCCTCCTTCTTTCTATCCTTTAGAAGTTGAAATGCCGCCCGACGATCTTCAACGCACAGTAGTCCCCGCACATCGTGCAGGCATCGGTATCGGCCGGCATCCGCTCGGCCCGGATCGCCCGGGCGCGCTCGGGGTTGATCGCGACTGAAAATTGCCGCTCCCAGTCGAGGTCCCGGCGGGCGTGTCCCATCTCGAGGTCGGCATCCCGCTTTTTGAGCTTGATCATATCCCCGACGTGGGCGGCGATCCTCGAACTGATGACGCCCTCGTAGACCTCCTCGGGCGTGGGGAGCGCCAGGTGCTCCGCCGGCGTCACGTAGCAGATGAAGTCGGCGCCGTAGGAGGAAGAGAGTGCGGCCCCGATGGCGGCCACCCGGTCGTCGTAACCGGGCGCGATGTCGGTGACCAGGGGCCCGAGCATGTAGAACGGTTTCCGGTTCGTAACCCGCTTTTCGAGGACGACGTTCGTCTCGATCTCGTCGATGGGGATATGCCCCGGTCCCTCGATGATCGCCTGCACGCCCTCTGCATGCGCCTTGTCGGCAAGCTCCGCGTTGATGAGCAGTTCCTGGATCTGGGCGCGGTCGGTTGCGTCGTGGACGGCGCCTGCCCGCATACCGTTGCCGAACGAGAGGGTGACCTCGTGCTCTTTGAGGATCTCAAGCAGGTAATCGAACTCAGCGTAGAGCGGGTTCTCCTTCTCGTTGTGGAGCATCCACGCGGTCATGAAGGCCCCGCCCCGGGAGACGAGCCCGGCATGGCGTCCCTGGTTCTTCAGGCGCTTCATCGTTTCGTAGTTGATCCCGGTATGGATTGCCATGAAGTTGGTCCCGAGTTTCGCCTGCTCCGCCGTGATCCGGAAGAGGTCGTCTTCTTTCATGTCGACGACCGCGCCATACTTCCGGGCGGCCTCGATGAACGCCTGGTAGAGCGGGACCGACCCGACCGAGAGGGTCGTCGTCCCGACGACCCGGCGCCGGATCTCCGTCATGTCGCCGCCGGTGGAGAGCTCCATCAGGGTATCGGCACCGGCACGCTCGGCCTGCCGGGCCTTCTCGATCTCCATATCTACATCGACGATATCCGAGGACGTCCCGATGCTTGCGTTGACCTTCGTGCGGAGCCCTTCGCCGATACCGCAGATCTTTACCTTCCGGTAAGGAGAGACCGGGATGACGATGTGACCCTCGGCCACGCCGCGCCTGACGAAATCTTCAGTTACACCTTCTGCTGCTGCGACGGTTCGCATCTCCTCGGTGACGACGCCGCGCTGTGCGTCTTCTATGAGACCCATGGCCATATGTTTGTAGAAAAGAGTTGATAAAGGCTTGTTTTTTCAATTCCGGCTAAGATATTGTTGATCTCTCCTCAAGTAAAATTGTTTTTACCTTATTCAGATCCTGTTACGCTATCCGGAAAGCCAAGGCTTACAAGAGATCGGGGAGCACCAGTATACCGTCTGGTGATCCGTTGTACGTTAATTTTGGGGGTTTCATCCCGATCAGCACCGTCGACTGGCGGGGGCGGGCGGCCTGCACCGTCTTCCTCCGGGGGTGCCCCGCGCGTTGTTTCTACTGCCACAATGCCGCCCTCCAGGGTGGCGAAGACCCCCGCGACGCTGAAGAGGTCCTCTCGATGATCCGGGGCTCCCGTACTCTTGCAGGCGCCGTGGTCTTCTCCGGCGGGGAGCCTACCCTGCAGGGGCCGGCGCTCGTCCACCTCGCCGCCGCCGCCCGTACTCTGGGTTTCTCCGTCGGCCTGCATACGAACGGGATGTTCCCCGGGGTGCTTGAGGACTTGATCGACCGGCGTCTGGTGGATATGATCGCGCTCGATATCAAGACCACGTGGGAGCGCTACGACGGCCTTCTCGGGCTTGCGGCCGTCGATGCCGTGAAGCGGTCGCTCGCCGTTTGCAGGCAGGCGAGGGCCGACGGCAGCCTCGAAGATTTCGAGGCCGTGGTCACTCTCTTTCGCGGCCGCGAGTGCGACCTCCCGTCCATTGCGGAGGCGGTCGGGGAGACGGACCTCGTGCTCCAGCAGGGAGTCGCCCCGGGTTTTTCTCCTCTGACCCGGCCGGAACTCGAGACAGCGGCGGCACCGCTCGGGCGGAGCGTCCGGATAAGGACACGGGAGGACGGAGAGGTCCGCTACGACCCGGAGCGGTGACTGTTCCGGCGGGTGCACCGTTCCCGGTTCTGCCGGTGCAGCGGTGACGTTAAGCATAAGAGCGTCGGGAACGCAAAGTTTATGGAGATGGCTGCGGCGACCGCCACAGCCCGCTGTTCTGGATATACTATATAAAGTGGAGAAGCCTCGATGAAGGTCATTGGAATCGTAGGTATGCCGGCAAGCGGAAAAGGAGAGATATCAAAGATCGCCCGGGACCTCGGGATTCCGGTCGTGGTCATGGGGGACGCGATACGGGACCGGGTGAGAGAGGCCGGGCTTCCGGTGACGGACGCAAACTGCGGCACGATCGCCGGAAAGTTGCGCGCGGACCTCGGCATGGACGCCGTCGCCCGGATCACCATCCCGGCCATCGAGGCCCGGTCCTCTCCGGTGGTCCTGGTCGACGGCATCAGGGGCGACTACGAGGTGGCGACGTTTCGGGAGCACTTCCCCGACTTCACGCTCATCGGGATCGTCTCTTCGTTTGAGACCCGTTATCGGCGGCTCGCGAACCGGGGCCGGCCCGACGACACCCTCACCGCCGACGAGCTCCGGGTCCGCGACGAGCGGGAGCTCGGGTGGGGGCTCGGTCGAGCCCTCTCCCTGGCAGACTGTCGCGTTGTGAACGAGGGAACGCTCGAAGAATTTACCGCGGAGGTCCGTGCCCTGCTCCGCCGTCTCGGAGGGAGGGCATGAGTCTTATTCCGTATTTTTCATCTTCATCCAAGGTCTGGGAGTCGCGGGACTGGGTCTTCGGACTCGAGGACATCGGGTACACCGGCTGGGAGATCGTTGCCGACGGGAAGTATCGCCTGGACAACCCCGAAAATTTCGCCGCCATCCGGGAGAACCTCGAAAGCACCGGTCTACTCGCGACCGTCCACGCTCCCTACAGCGACTTAAACCTTGCATCGCTGAATTACCCCATCTGGCGCGAGTCCATCCGTCAGACCTGCTGCTGCATCCGCTACGCGGCCGACCTGACCGACCGGGTAACGGTTCACCCCGGGTTTGTCTCCCCCGTAGGAAAACTCGTCCCCGAGAAGGTCTGGGAGATGCAGAAGACCGCACTTGTCGAGATCGGGAAGTATGCGGAGGAGCACGGCGTCCTTGCATGCGTCGAGAACATGATCAGCATCAAGGACTTTCTCTGCCGCTACCCGGAGGAACTCCTCGGACTCACGGAAGGGATTGCGGGGATCGGGGTCACCCTCGACATAGGGCATGCCAACACCAACGGTCTTGTGGATGCGTTTCTCGCCCATGTCCGGGAAGCCAGTCACCTGCATGTCCACGACAACCACGGAAAGTCGGACGAGCACCTTGCCCTCGGCGACGGGACCATCGCCTGGGAGAAGGTCGGGTGGGTCGTTGCCCGCGATTACTCCGGCCGGGTCGTGATCGAGGGCCGGACGCTTGAAGAGGCAAAGCGGAGCCTTGCAGCATTCAGGGAGTGGTTTGTATAGCCGGCGAGACCCTGCACGTTCACTTCCTCGGTACGGCGGGTGCGCTCCCGTCGCCGCAGCGAAACCCCTCCTGTATCCTGATCCGACGGGGTTCCGATACCCTGCTCTTCGACTGCGGGGAGGGTACCCAGCAGCAGATGATGCGCGCCCGGACCGGGTTCACCGTGAACGCCATCTTCATCACCCACTGGCATGCCGACCATTTCCTCGGTGTCTTCGGGCTTATCGAGACCCTTGCGTTCATGGGACGTACCGACCCGCTTCCGATCTACGGCCCTCCCTGGGTGGAGGAGTTCGTCGAGATCGTGCAGAAGATTAACCGCCACACCCGGGGATTTTCCGTCACCGCTCACGCTCTCGACCACGGTTCGGTCGTGCCCTTCAGCGGCTACACCGTCCGGGCGTTCGCCACGTCTCACGGCATCCCCGGGCTCGGCTACGTGATGGAGGAGGATGAACGGCCCGGCCGGTTCAACCGCGAGCGGGCGATTGCGCTCGGCATCCCGCCGGGTCCGCTCTTCGGGAGGCTGCAACGCGGGGAAGCGGTCCGCATCGTCCGCGACGGCGTCGAGACCGAGGTCCTGCCCGTCGATGTGCTGGGAGAGCCGCGCCCCGGACGGAAGGTCGTCTATACCGGGGACACCCGACCGCTCCAGAACCAGCCCGAGACCGCGGCGATGATCCGGGACGCCGACCTCCTGATCCACGACGCTACGTTCGACGACCAGGAGAGCAACCGCGCCCGGGAGGTCCTGCACTCCACCGCCGGTGAAGCCGGTGAGGCCGCCCGGGCCACAAACGCCCGTATGCTTGCCCTGATGCATATAAGCTCCCGGTATACGAGCACAGCAAACCATATACGCGATGCAAAGCGACAGTATGAGGGAGACGTGATCCTGCCGGCAGACCTGACGGTGCTGGAGGTCCCGTATCGAGGTTGATTGCGATGGACGGTGATGGTGATGTGGCAGGGTCTCTTCAGCCAGAACCGCCTGATCCTGACCGGTCTTGGCGCTTTGCTCGCCAGCGCCGCTGCCTTAAGCATTGCAGGCATCTATCTTGGCTCCGTCCGTGAAGTCCTCAGCCTGATCCCCGGCCTGATGGTGCTTCTGCCGTCGACCATCAATATGCGGGGGAGCATCGCCGGGGTTTTTGCATCCCGCCTCTCGTCGTCGATGCACCTCGGGGAGTTCTCCATCGACTTTCGGGACGGCTCGGTCCTCGGCGATAATATCCGTGCCTCGCTCGTGGTGACGGTCGAGACGGCCTTCGCGCTCGGCATCCTCGCCTACGCGGCGGGTCTTCTCTTCGGGTTTCCCACGGTGGGCGTCGTCGACCTCGTGCTGATCTCGGTTGTGAGCGGGATCGTCTCCGGGCTTGTGGTGACGGGAGTCACCCTGGTCGTTGCGCTTGTAAGTTACCGTTACGGCCTCGACCTCGATATGATCGCCGCACCGACCGTCACCACCTCCGGAGACATCGTCACGCTCCCGATCCTCATGCTCTCCGCGACATCGGTCATGCTCCTTTCCCCCGGGGCACGCCAGGCGCTCGGTGTCGTCGTGGTCGCCGTCGTCATAGCCACGCTCCTCTACACCCGCCGCCGGTCGGAGGGGACGGGAGCCATCGTCCGCGAGAACCTCGCTCTCCTCATCCCGCTCGGCGTCTTCGGTACGCTGGCCGGGCTGACCTACTCGTTCAATCTGGACAACTTGCTTGTGCTTGCGGTCTTCCTCATCCTGATACCGCCGTTCACGGGCGGACTCGGATCGATAGGCGGCATCCTCGCATCGCGCCTATCGACGGAGATGCACACCGGCGAAGTCAACCCCTCGTTCCTCCCCGGGCGCGGTGTCGTGCATCATTTTATTATTTCCTATCTCTATACGTTGATACTGCTTCCACTGCTGGCGCTCATCGCGCATGGTGCGGCGGTGCTCATGGAGTTAAACAGCCCCGGCCCCGGGGTACTGGTCACCATCAGCCTTGTAGCAGGTCTGGCCGTCGTGACACTGGTGAACGGCGTGGCGTATATAACCGCCAGCCTTTCGTTTCGGTATGGTCTCGATCCCGACAACTTCGGAATCCCTGTCATCACAAGCCTGATCGACCTGATCGGCGCAGCCACCCTTGTGACAGTGATGAACCTGCTGTTGTAGTAAAACATGAGAAAATGGTTGACAGACCCATGACGGAACGTGAATATCAGCCGATCAGCTTCAAAGACGTTCTGATCGAGATGAAGGACGTCTCGGAACTGATGGTTGACCTCGCCTATTCTGCGATACTCTTCGACAGCAAAGAGATAGCGCTCGAGGTGATTAATCTCGAGGAAAGCATGAATAAACTGGTTTATCAGGCCAGAATTCAGAGCGTCCTTGGTGCTCGAAGGCTCGAAGAGGCGGAAGCGATGAGCGGTATGCTTCAGGTGGCTGAGGCAGCGGAGCGAATTGCGAACTCGGCTTCCGACGTAGCAAAACTTATCCTGAAAGACATCAGGTTCCCGGCAAAACTCAAGCGCGTCTTTCCCGAAGCTGAAGAGATTGTCACCCGGGTTATCGTCGGCCAGGGAAGCGAACTTGTCGGCCGCACGCTCGGCGAACTTAAAATCCAGAGTACGACGGGTATGCAGGTGATTGCCATCCGTCGCGGGAGGGGCTGGATCTACGACCCCGATAAAACCACCCGGGTGGAGAGCGGCGACATCCTGATATCGCGGGGCTCGGAGGCCGGAGCGGCTATCCTCTCCCGGATGGCGGGGGTGACGGAATGCGCCCCGGGAAAATCCTCGCATGCGGCCGAGGTCGATGACCTTGACCGGGCGGTCCAGTTGATCATCGAGATGAAAAACCTCTCGGAACTCTCCGTTGGACTGGCATACACCTCCCTGCTCTTCAACAACAAGGAGGTCGCGCACGAGGTGGTCGCCCTTGACTCGACGCTCGACGACATGCGCTACGACCTGGACCTCTGGATCCTTGAAGCGGCGCGAAAGATCGACGATGTGCGCTACCTCCGGGGTCTTTTGTATATGTCCTCTTTTGCACAGGGGATCAGTGATTCTGCCCACGCCATTGTCGACGTAATCCTGCGTGATATTGAGGTCCCGCCGGTCTTTAAGAAGATCGTCCGTGAGTCGGATGAGATTATCACGCGGGTTCCTGTGGCCGGCTCGTCGCTGCTCGTGGCGCGGACCCTTAAGGAGGCGTCGCTTTCGACGGTGACCGGGATGGTCGTGCTCGCCATCAAACACCGCGACCGGTGGGTCTACCGCCCGGGGAAGGATGTCCGACTAGCGAGCGGTGATATTATCATCGCCAAGGGCAGACGGGATGGTGAGTGCCGGTTGTATGAACTTGCCGGATACCCCGCCAGGGTGCCCGAAGAAGAATGATTTGGTGAACTGTTATGGAAGATACAAACGACATGATTGTCTATCGCCTCGGGGCGAACTGTGACCTCGACGAGGTGGAAGAAGGAAAGACGTATCTTGGACGGGTGCAGGGTTTCGCCCCGTTCGGCGTCTTCGTCCAGTTGAATGATCGGGTTAAGGGGCTCGTTCATAAGAGTAATGTAAAGTTGCAGCATACCGAGCGCGACCCGATCATCGTTCACGTCCTCCAGATCCGGAGCAACGGCAACATCGACCTTGAAGAGGTTACGCCGACCGTCTACCAGACCCAGAACGTGAACAAGAAGACGACGAATGTGCTTCTTTCCGATATCGGGAAGAAGATCGGCAGGACGGTACTGATCGAGGGCGAGATCGCCCAGATCAAGCAAACATCGGGACCGACGATCTTTACGGTCGTGGACGAATCCGGCACCGCAAACGCGGCTGCATTCATCGAGGCGGGTGTCCGCGCCTACCCTGAGGTGAACCTCGGTGATATCGTTTCCCTCACGGGTGAGGTGATGCAGCGCAACAACCAGCTCCAGATCGAGGCCAGGTCCATGGCGGTCATGGACCCGGGGGACGCGGGCGAGGTCCGGGGGCGTATCGATGCGGCGCTTGAGAAGCGTGCGGAACCGCCCGACCTTCCGTTCCTTATTGAGAGTGAGGTCCTTGACGCTCTCCGGCCCCGGATGCGCCAGGTGGCAAAGGAGATCCGGAAGGCGGTCCTGACCGCGAGGCCGATTATCCTCCGGCACCATGCGGACGCTGACGGGATCTGTGCTGCCGTTGCTATTGAGCAGGCGGTGACCGCGCTGCTCCGTGAGAGCGCCGGAGACTTCGATGCAGAGTACTTCCTCTTCAAACGGTCGCCGTCCAAAGCCCCGTTCTACGAGGTGGAGGACATCACGCGCGACCTCGACTTCGCTCTCAAGGACAACGTCCGCTACGGACAGAAGATGCCGCTGATCCTCCTGATGGACAACGGGTCCACCGAGGAGGATATGCCGTCGCTGAAGTTGACCCGGATCTACGGTCTCCCGGTGATGGTTGTGGACCACCACCATCCCGATAAGGTCGTGGATGATTACCTGATCGGGCACGTGAACCCCTATCTGGCGGGGGGAGATTACGGGATCACGGCCGGGATGCTGGGAACGGAGATCGCCCGCATGGTCAACCCGGCGATCGAGGACCAGATCCGGCACCTGCCGGCGATTGCGGGGGTCGGCGACCGGAGCGAAGCACCGGAGCGTGCCCGTTACCTCGCGGTGGCCGCACCCGGCTACTCGGAGGACGATTGCCGCGATATTGCTCTGGCACTCGATTATGAGCAATTCTGGCTCCGGTTCGGCGATGGGAGAGAACTTGTCAAAGATATCCTGAACCTCTCCGGTAAGCCAGAACGCCATGAACAGTTCGTCGACCTGCTGGTCGAAGAGGCAAATCACGCGATCGAGGAGCAACTCAGTGCCATCATGCCCCACGTCGAGAGCCGGGTGCTGCAGAACGGGGCTCATCTCTTCATGCTCGATGTGGAGATCTTCGCTCACAGGTTCACGTTCCCGCCGCCCGGCAAGACTTCGGGAGAGGTGCATGACCGGCTGGTCAAAGCGCATCCGGGAGAGCCGGTCGTCACGATCGGGTTCGGGCCGGACTTTGCCGTCTTGCGTTCCCGGGGCGTCATGATGAACATACCCCGGATGGTGCGCGAACTCCATAGTGAGATCTCCGGCGGCGGGGTGAGCGGCGGCGGTCATCTTGTCGTCGGGAGCATCAAGTTCGTCGAGGGAATGCGCGATGTGGTACTGGATAGCCTGATCCAGAAGATTGGCGAAGCACCAATCTGATCGCTACTTCTTTCTCGCTGATATTCCTCTCTGCCGGGTTCTTCTCTTTTGCGGCCCTGGTTCGGGTCTTTTCACGGGCACTGTGTCTTCTTACGGCGCTTGTTTCCGTATAACGATCTCTCCAGCATTGCTATGTCTGGGAGAACCACTACCGGTGTATCTTTGATTGATACCGAAATATAAAAATAGGTTTATACCGAATCGGGGTCCTCATGGCAGGAAATCGATGGACATGGAGAGGACTCCTGGTAGTGCTCTTCGTGACAGCAGCGGCCCTTATGTTTCCCGTGACGGCCCAGAGCACGGCATCCGCAGAACCTCTGACCTGGACTCTCCCCCCGACCCCCGAAGAAACTCCGGATGATGCGACTCCGGAGGCAACTCCGGATGAGACGCTGAGCAACGAAACTCCGGATGACGAGACAATCAACGAAACCGTTGTCGATGAGACTCTGGACGACGTGACTCCGGACGAGACTCCGAGCAACGAAACCCCGGCTGACGGGACAACCAACGAAACGGCTAACGAAACCCCGGGCAACGAGACTCTCAACGAGACTGCTGTGGAGACCGGACCGCCCATCATCATCGGGACGGATGAGGTGACGACGGAAGCGACACCGGCAGAGACTTCAACGGCCGAGATGCCGACCTTCACGCCGATACAGGCGGCACAGGTCAACGTAAGCCCGACAGCTACCGCCCCTCTCTCGCTTGTCGGCGTCGTTACGGCGGTTGCAGTAGCCGGGCTCCTTGTCGTGATGCGGAGGAACAGGAAGTAACGAGAGGATACAGGGTTCCTACCGGATCGGTGCCGGACGGCCGCGTCTCCGGGTCAACGGCGCCTATACCGGGCGCTCCACCGTTATGCAGCCCCGATAAAAGAGGGGGCCAGTCCCACCCCTTCCGGCATATCGACCGCCTCGCCTCACCGTTCGGCGCGCCGATGCACAATAATATCCGGTGATTTGTATAGATCTATGGAGATATTTTGGTGTCAAATGAGTAGGTTTTTATAGTGCTCGCTACAAAAAGCACTTGCTCACGAGGGAATGAGTCGATGTCGACAAAAGATCGAATTAAAGAGAAATATACCGATACCCAGAGGAAGATCCTGTACCACCTCAAATCCGGGCTGAAGACAGGCAAATCCTACTTCAAATCAAAGTATATCGCGACGGACCTGGGTCTTTCCCCGAAAGAAGTCGGGATCAACCTTGCTATCCTCTCGGAGATCTGCGACGAGCTGGATATCAAGCGCTGGAGTTACTCGAACAGTACGACGTGGCGTGTTACCCCCCGGGCAGCATAGTTTTATTCTGGAACGCCGTACTCTACGGCATGAAGATCGTCGAGTTCGAAGCACCTGTCGAGTTTGTGGCCACCATCAACGACCACAAAGACTGCCTCATGTCCCAGGACAAGAGTCACGAGAACCCTGCTGTGCTCTGGTTTAATATCGATGTCCCGAAGGGGCACGGTATACAGGCCGGAGACCGTGTCCGGGTCACGGTCGAAAAGATCTGAGTTAAGGCTCGCTGCGGTTGGGGCCCCCCTCCTCGTCGCGGATGGGACCCCAACACGTTCACGGTGCGTGGGAAAAGAGGTTCTATTCGATAGGATTTTCCAGGTATTCAGGGAGCGTCTCCAGAGTGATGCGGTAGGAGTCGACCTCATCCACACTGACGATGACGTAGAAGTCCTTACCGCCCCTCTCGACGTTTTTGATGATGCCGCCCGGGTAATGCAGGTCGGCCCCTTCTACAATGGTCCCGCTCTCGAGTTCCACAAGTGCCATCCTGAAGTGTGCCGCTTCAGGCCTTACCGTTGAAGAGAAACTGCAGTTCAGCCTCCAGATCGCGTAGGGCACATGGAATGCCTCGGTGATGCCTCCTCTTGTTTCCTCGATGTACGCGAACGGGATGATCTTCGTGGTCTCCTTCCATGGCGGGTCGGAACCCCCATAGAACGTGAGATTATCGGGGAGGTGACAGAGGGGGTAACTCCAGAACCCGGCCGTATAGGTGAGCCTGGCAGGTTCGGGCGGTACGGGCGATGTCGGCGCAGGGGCAGCGGTGACGGTGGGCGGCGGGGGGATGTTTTCCGGAATTTCCGACCCCGCATCCGCTACAGGCGGGCGAAATATCACCGCTATTGCGGAGACGATGATCAGGGCAGCAACGATGCTCAATGCGTCGCCTTTATCCACAGGTATAGTAGGAGGGAGTACAAGGCAAAAGACCTTCTGGTTTGAGATCTGTATTCTCCCCTGGTAATCGTGGAAATTGTCGTTTGAGATTTGAATAATCCCGGTTTTATCATGTATCCCCTCTCGATTGAGGTTTTAAAACGGAACCGTTAATACAGAGGCAGTTCCAATGTCCTGATGAGAGCATGGACGTCACTGAGGTTCGCACGTGGGTGATCTTTTATCTGCTCTCGTTTGTGGTGCTCCTCGTAGCGGTCTTCATTACCCAGAGCGACAGCCAGCTCTGGGTCAGCCTCATGCTCATCATCGTCGTCGTCGGAGTAAATTTTTACCTGCTCTTCTCTGAGTTGAGGCGTTACCAGGCCCGGAAGGCGTTCATGCACCGGATGTCGCAGTTCGACGAAACCGAGACGGACACGGACTCTTCCGGCCACCGCTGGTAATGAGGTTGTCCCAAAATTCTGCTCTGCCAAGGCCCGGATGGCAAACACATGACATGCAAGCGTTTTGATCAAGGTAGTACAAAAAAAGGTTTGCGGACCTTTTTGGGACGATTACGATCTCTCCCTATGCAGCTTTTCGGAATATCTTTTGCATCGTGTTGTACGGCGTAAAGAGGCTCTCCACCTCCCTTGAAAGGTACTCCGTTTTACCTATGATATAGAAGCCGTCGTTCGCAAGTGCGGAGTAAAAAAGGTGCGTCAGGTCATTTTTTTGCTTTTCCGTGAAGTAAATGGTGACGTTCCGACAGGTGACGGCGTCAAGGTATCGTGCGATGGGAACGCCCGACATCAGGTCGTGTTTCCGAAACTTGACGAGGTCTTTGATGTGAGGACGCACTTCAAACTTACCATCGTCATGGCTGATAAAATGCTTGCGGATTCTCTTCTCATCCACATTTTCGAGCGCCTTTCTGTCATAGATCCCGGCCGCGGCTTTCTGCAGCACCACGGCGTCGATATCGGTCGCGTATATCGTTACGCTGACCCCCGGATGGAGTGCCATAAGTTCGTGTACGAGGATCGCTATCGAGTAGGGCTCTTCACCCGTGGCGCAGCCGGCGCACCAGATCCTGATCGTGTCTCTCCGACGCGCAAGGTCCGGCAACACGTCCCGTCGTATCACCTCAAAGACCTCCGTGTCCCGGAAAAATTTGGTGACGTTGATGGTGAGAGCATTGCGGAGCAGATTGATCTCCTCCGGGTTTGCGAGGAGATACTTGTGATAGGCCTCGTAATCTGCAGTATTCGTCAGGCGCATCCGCGAGAGGATACGCCGTTTGATGTAATCCTCTTTATAGTTTGAACACTGGATCTGGACCAGCTTCTCGATGCTCCTCTGGAGTGATGCAAATGCGTCCATGCCGTTCTTTCTCTCGTCCCGGACGCTTTACGGAGCGTTCTGGTAGTGCCCGATGTCGCTGATCACTTTCTGGACATTGAGCCAGATGATGAGGGTCTCGATCTTCTCGTCATCTTCGCCCCCGATCTTGATGATTGCTTTGACGTAACTGCTGATCGACGATGTGATACCTTCATTGATGTGTTCTATCTGGTCGTCACGAACCGAAATGACGCCGTGAACATCGTCGACGATGATCCCCACGTTCGACCCGCCTGCTACGTCCGGCATCAGCACGATGATCTTTCGGCTATCGGCCTCTTCCGATTCCGGGAGCCCGAGGAGATTTCTGAGATCGATGATGTTCGTGATCTCGCCCCGCAGGTTGATGATACCCGCAAGGTACTCGGGAGCGCGGGGGAGGGGAGTGATTGGCATCATCTCCACGATCTCCCGCGCAATCTGGATGTCCAGCGCGTAGTGTTCCTCCCCGAGCTGGAACTCTACAACGTCTACGGGTGCTGTCATCGTCTCCTCCTTCTAGTTAATCTTGAACTGTTTGAGTGCCGCTTCCATCTGTTCGGCCATACTTGCCAGTTCGTGAGATGCGCTCCCGACCTCCTGCGTTGAGGCGCTGACCTCTTCTGCAAGCGCCGCCATGTCTTCGGTGCGGTCCAGGCTCTCCTTGGTCATGTGGTTGGACTCGTCCATCTTCTGCATGACATCGTTGGTGGAGCCGGCCTGGTCTTCGGTGGCCTTCGAGATCTCGGTGATGCCGTGGGCGACTACCTCCACACTGTTGACGATCCGGTTTAAGCCCACAATGACCTTGTTGACGCTCTCGATGCCTGCCTGGATCTCCTGATGAGACGCCTGCATCGAACCGGTGGTCTTCTCGGTGCTGGCCTGGATCGTCCGGATCAGGTCCTCGATATCCTGGCTCGCACGCTTGGACTCCCCGGCAAGGTTCCGGATCTCGCCTGCGACCACGGCGAATCCACGACCGTGCTCTCCGGCGCGGGCGGCCTCGATTGCGGCGTTCAACGCAAGGAGGTTTGTCTGGTTGGCAATGTCGGCGATCAACTTGACGATATTGTTGATCTCCCGCATCTGGTTGTTGAGGGTGCTGATCTCGTCTACGGTCTGCTTGGAGATCCCCTCAACAAGCTGCATCTTCTTCGCCGCGACTTCGCCGAGCGAGGCCGCTTCTTTCCCTTCTTCCGACGCCTTTGCGGCCTGGTCCATGACCTCCTGCGACGTGCTTGCGATCTCCTCGATAGACGCCGAGAGGTCGTTGATATCCTTCCCGATCTCTTCGATCTTGTCGAGTTGCCGGCGTGCATCTTCCGACGACTGCTGTGTCGAGGTGGCAACCTGCTCGGTGGCCCGGATGATCTCGTCGGTGCTCTTGCTGACCTCTTTTGTCGTCAGGTCCACCTGGTGCCCTGTTTTTGCCACTTCTCCGAGGAGTGTGCGGATGGCGGTCAGCGAAGCGTTGTAATCGTTCTTGACGACCTGGAGCGGGTCGTCGTTTCCTGCATTCACAAACGCCGTCAGGTTGCCCTGTGCCATGGCGGCGAGTGCTTCCCCAAGCTCTTCGGCGCTTTCGGCGAGTCTCTCTTTCTCCTGCTTTGCAGTCTCCATCAGGTTTTTAACCTGCTCTTCTCTCTCCCGCTGCTCCGTGATATCGTTGTAGACGGTGAGAACCGAGTCCAGATTGCCGGTACGGTTGAGGAGCGGGATGTTGTGCCGATCAAGGAGGTAGGTGCCGGCCGGGAACTCTATTGCTGCCTCTCCGTGGCTTGCCTGCCGTGTCCGTATAGTGTCGAGAATCCCCTGTCCCGACTGGGAACGGTATTTGAAGTCCTGTGTGGTGAGCCTCGACGCCTGGTCTTCGGTGTACCCCGAGAGTTTCAGGAACGCCTTGTTTGCCATCTTCAGGGTCGCATCAGGGTTCCAGAGGAGGATCGGCATCGGGTTCTCCTGAACCATGACGTCCGTCTGTTCCTGCAGTTCCTTGATCTCTTCCATCTCTTCCTGCTGTTTGGTCCAGTCGTTCCAGACGTAGAAGGCCATCTCGATCTCGCCTTTCTTGTCGAGGATGGGGATGGCGTTCAGGGTGAGGTATTTCTTCACGCCGTCGGGCCACTTGACCATGACGTCGCTTCTGGCGAGTTTTTTCGTCTCGTAGCAGGTGTAGAAGTCCACGCCGTTGAGGATGGTGATGTCGTAGTCGTAGAGTTTCTTTGCAAGGGTCTCTTCCCGGGTCCCCCGCCACATCCGGACGTACTCGTCGTTAATGTCGATCCGGCTCTTGTCCGAGCGGAGCGTCGCGATTGCAAGCGGGTTCTGCTTGATCATCGCATCCACCCGGTATTCGGTCTTCTTGACTTCTTCCTCCTTCTCATGGAGGTCGGTCCAGTCGTTCCAGACGTAGAAGGCCATCTCGATCTCGCCCTTCTCGTCGAGGATAGGGATGGCGTTCAGGGTGAGGTATTTCTTCACGCCGTCGGGCCACTTGACCATGACATCGCTTCGTGCCGGTTTCTTCGTCTCGTAGCAGGCGTAGAAGTGCACGTCGTTGAGGATGGTGATGTCGTAGTCGTAGAGTTTCTTTGCAAGGGTCTCTTCCCGGGTCCCCCGCCACATCCGGACGTACTCGTCGTTGATATCGATCCGGCTCTTGTCCGAGCGGAGCGTCGCGATTGCAAGCGGGTTCTGCTTGATCATCGTATCGACGCGGCGCCGTATCCGCCGGCTTTCCTCCTCCCCCTCCCGCTGCCGGGTGAGATCGTTGTAGATGATGAGGATGCTCTCGATCTCGTTCTTCTCGTCGAGAAGCGGAATGCCATACTGCTCAAGTGTATGGGTCCCCGAGGGTAATTCGACGACGACTTCCCCGTACACGCGTTTTCTCTCCCGGATGGCCTGCCGGAGGCCGGAACCATTCAGTGAGAGTATCTTGAAGTCCGAGAGTCTCCTTGAGAGCACCTGCCCCTCCGGGATCCCGCTCATCTCGGCATAAGCAGCGTTTGCCAGGGTAATTTTGAACTGCGGGTCGACAACCAGGATGGGCATAGGGTTTTCCTGGACGATCGTCTCGGACCGCTGCCGGGCGGCTCCTGCCGCCTCCAGTCTGTTCTGGAGGTCCCGCTTCTCCTCCTGCGTCTTCTCAAGCAGCGCATTAATCGAAACTGCGAGCGGCCGAAACTCCTCCGGAACGCCGGCAAGGTCGATCTTCGCCAAGTCGTCGCCGTCGATCCCTGCGTGGAGCGCACCTTCGATGGCCTCCGGCAGTACCACCGGCCCCTGTTCTATCTTCTGTCCTGCAGTACCCGGCACAATCGGCCCGGTGAATAGTGCTTTCCTTCCAGGTTTATCGGTCATTGATTACACCTCATCATGTTCATTGTCCAGTTCCAGGAGCGCAGTTGTTATTGCTCGGTACTCTCTGCCCGCCTCGTTTTCGGGCGCGTAGTGGGAGATTGGAAGTCCTCGTTGTTGTGATTCATAGATTGCAGGTGAGTAGGGGACGGTGAATACCTGTTTGAACGTTTTTTTGACCTCGGATTCAAAAGTCTTCAGCCGCTCCTGCTCTTTTTCCTCTTCTGCGGAGGAGCCGGGTGAGAAGATCCGTTTCAGGAAGAGCGCGAGGCCGCGCGTTCCGGTCGCCTGGCTGCCTGAACCCTTCCAGCGGGTCAGGATGGCGAAATCCGCTACGACGTCCTCTCCGAGCATCTCTCTAATGTCATCAAAGACCATTGAAAGGGCTTCCATACCTCTGAGGGCAAAAGTACCGGAATCGAGGGTGACGATGGTGTGGTCCGCTGCGACGAGTCCATTGATGACGAACTGGCCCATGCTCGGGGGCGTATCGATCAGGATGAAGTCGTAGTTATCCCTCACCCGGGCGAGCGCCTCCTTGAGCAGCCCTGCTCTGTCCTCGATACCGTAGAGATAGGGTTCAACCCCCACGAGGTCCAGGGTTGCCGGGGCCAGGTCGATCCCTGATGCCGTAGGGATGATGATATCTTCAATCACGACGTCCGGAAATCCTTCGAACGTGCTCATGAAGACGTCGTACATGCTCAGTTCAAGGGTTTCGGGGACGATCCCGAGTCCCGTGGTGGCATTGGCCTGCGGGTCGCAGTCCACCACCAGAACGCTTTTTCCGTCTTTCTGGAGGTATCCCGCAACATTGAGGCACGATGTCGTCTTTCCGGTGCCACCTTTGTGGTGGGCGAACGCTACAGTTGTGATATCCAGCACCCCTCAATACCACTATTTGAAATGCGGGTTATTAAACTTACTTTTATGATACTCACGTATGCGGGTTATGTTTTGGATTTTGAAATGACTGAGAAACCCTGTTAATTAATCCGGTTTGTATCTGCGAGGAACATCTGGACGGAGGGATCGACATGAGGCAGGGGCCGGCTATTTTCTTCCCGCTCTTGTGTTCGACGGATGATAGGTGTGCAGCGACGTCTCCTGCGAGACAGGGTTGGTCCGGGCCGATCGGGAGGATGGAGCGTGCATTCACCGGACCGGCCGGAAAACGGGATGATTGCAATTTGCGCTTTTTTCACAATATATTAATATTAGCAATCAAAATGGTGAATGAATAGAGGTGAAAGAGTAATGCGGAGGATGCCCGACCCGCGCTACACCGGCACGGTGCGCCCCTCCGGTTCTCCAAGCGAATGCCCAGCAAATACGTTGGTTTTCTGATACTGATCCTTACTGTTCTCATCGGGACTGCCGGATGCTTATCTGCGACATTTGAAGCGGTGACCTACAGCGGCGATGCCCTGCAGATCCATGTGACGAATTCCGGCGAACCTGTTGAGAACGCTGTACTCCAGGTAACGATCATGGAGGTGAGCGCGCTTGAACAGCACAAGGTCTTTTCCGAAGCACGATATGTTTACCTTGACCGTGGAGAGAACGAATATACAATCCCGATTGACCTGCAGCCCGGATCATACAGGGCCTTCCTGACCGTCTTTGTCGGTACCGAACGGAGAGCCTCCGTCATCCGCGACCTGGGGGTAGCAGCCTGACCCCGGCATTGCTCGCGGCGGCCCGGGGACTTGAACCGGCGGATGCGGTCTTTTCCGCAGGTGAGGTCTTCAACCCGTTTGCGTGCGTCTGGGAGCGTGCGGACTTTGCGGTGAAGGACGGTTACGTCGTCGGCCTCGGGGAGTACGAGGGGAAGCGGGAGTACGACCTTGCGGGGACCTACGTGGTGCCCGGGCTGATCGACGCCCACGTCCATATCGAGAGTTCTCTTCTCACGCCGGCGGAGTATGCCCGGCTCGTTCTTGCGCACGGCACGACGACGGTGATCGCCGACCCCCACGAGATCGCGAACGTCTGCGGAGCGCCGGGAATCGAGTATATACTCGCCGAAGGAGCGCGAACGCCGCTCGACATCCTGGTCATGCTCCCCTCCTGTGTCCCGGCAACGCCCCTTGATATGGGCGGCGCCGTGCTCACGGCAAAAGACCTCGCCCGATTCCGGGGGCGGGAGGGGGTCGTCGGGCTTGCCGAGGTGATGAACGTTCCCGGCGTTCTCGCCGGGGACGGGGACCTCCGGGCAAAGATGGATCTCTTTCCCGTGATCGACGGCCACGCACCGTGCCTCTCCGGGAAGGACCTGAACGCCTACATCGCCGCCGGGGCGAGAAGCGACCACGAGTGCACGACTCTCGCGGAGGCAAGGGAGAAACTCCTCCGGGGAATGTACGTCATGATCCGGGAGGGGTCGACGGAGAAAAACCTCCGGGACCTCCTGCCGCTCGTGAACGCCTGCACGGCGCCGCGGTGCTGCTTTGCCACCGACGACCGGCACGCCGACATGCTTGTCGGGGAAGGGCATATCGATGATTGTGTGAGAAAGGCGGTTGCAGGCGGCCTCAAAGTCGAGCAGGCGCTCCGTATGGCCACGCTCTCCGCTGCCGGGCGGTTCGGGCTCTCTGACCGGGGCGCCCTCGCTCCCGGGAGGATCGCCGACTTCTGCGTCGTCGACGACCCCGATCGTTTCCGTGTCGTGCGGACGTTCAAGCGCGGCGTCGAGGTGGTCGACGCCGGTTACCGCCCGCCGGTCTGTCCTGCGGCACCCATGCACGCCCGCGTCCCGGGACCCCGCGACATCCGGATCACCGGCCGGGGAGAGGCGCGGGTGATCGGGATCGTGCCCGGGCAGATCGTGACCCGGGACCTGCGCTGTCCGGTGGACGCCGCCGCGGTCCCGGACACCGACCGCGATATCCTTAAAGCGGTCGTCACCGACCGTTACCGGGCGAACGGCTCCGGTGTCGGGCTTGTTCACGGCTTCGGGCTGCAGAATGGAGCGATAGCGGGGTCGGTCTCCCACGATTCCCACAACATCGTCGCCGTCGGGGTCGGCGACGCGGATATCATTCACGCCGTCGGCGAGGTGGTCCGGCTCGGCGGGGGGCTTGCGGCGGTCTCCGGCAATGACAGGACCGTGCTTCCTCTCGAGTGCGCCGGGCTCATGTCGGCGCTCCCCCACGATGAGGTCGTGAGACGCCTTGCGGCTCTTGAGGCGCATGCCCGACGGCTCGGAGCGGTCGAGAATCCCTTTATGTACCTTTCGTTCCTCGCCCTGACCGTCATCCCGGAGGTGCGGGTCACGGAGCGGGGAGTTTTCGACGTCCGGGCCTTTGCGGACGTCCCGATCTTCTGCGAGTGAAGAGGGGGCGGGAGAGCACCTGACAGATGCTCTTTCTCTCACAATCAATCGTTTTTGGCGTTCGGTTGTCTCGACGGGTGGGCAGCCGGACGAGAGGGGAGGAATGGTGATGCAGAAAAGAGAAAACGGGCCACCGTTCCTTTCCAGGTTCGGTGGCCGGGGACGAGTCGCTGCTGAATACAGGTCACTCGTCGTCTTTCTTGGGCTCCTTTTGGTCTTTTGATCCTGAACGGGCCGTCTCTTCCGTAAGGGCCGGGGCGTCATCGGCATTGAGGTTCTTGAGGGCGGGGCAGGCCCCGGCCTGCACTTCCTCCACCACCGGACAGGTTCCGGTGCGCCGGTTCCGGATCATGGATGCGACGACGGCCACCCCCAGGATCAGGAGGATGACGGCAAGTGAGACCTCCACCGGGACGTGGTAGATATCGGCGATCAGCATCTTGACACCGACAAAGCTGAGGATACCGGCCAGACCGTACTTCAGGTAGCAGAAGGCGTTCATGATGTGCGCCAGCGCGAAGTACATCGACCTCAGGCCGAGAATGGCAAAGGCATTGGAGCTGAACACGATGAACGAGTTGGTGGTGATGCCGATGACGGCGGGGATGGAATCCACCGCGAACATGATGTCGGTGGTCTCCACCACCAGCAGGGTCACGAACATGGGGGTGGCCCAGAGCACCGTCCTGCCGGTCCGGTCCGGCTTCCTGACGAAGAACCTGTCGCCTTCGTAGTCCCGGGTGACCGGCATGATCTTCCTGAACCCGCGGACCAGGATGTTCTTGTCCGGCTCGACCGTTGTCTCCTCCTTCTTGACTACCATCCTGATGCCGGTGAGGATCAGGAAGGCGCCGAAGATGTAGAGCACCCAGGAGAACCTCTCCACCAGCGCCACACCTGCCATGATGAACGCCAGACGGAACACCAGAGCCCCTATGACGCCGTAGAACAGCACCTTATGCTGGTCCTTTGCTGGCACGCAGAATGCGGCGAATATGATGACGAAGACGAAGAGATTGTCGACGCTCAGCATCAGTTCCATGATGTAGCCGGTGGTGAACTCCAGCCCGGCCTGGGGCCCCATCCAGGCATATATCCCGATATTGAAGATCACCGCGGCGAAGATGAAGACGGCGACCTGTAAGAGCGCCTCCCTTGGTTTTATGACATGGGCCTTGCGGTTGAAGACGCCGAGGTCCAATGCCAGGAGCGCCACTATGCTGATGATGAATACGATCCACGCTGCGTCCATTATTTCTGTCATAGGATCACTCAACCCGGGGCATCGTCCCGGTCACGCCAGGATGCCTGTGGGATAAAACGGGGCGGAAATAGAACTTAAGATCGGCTTTGCTTGAGATTCCGGGCGACATCATCGTTCCCGGGCCACACCTGCCATAGGCAACGTAGCCCCCTTTAGAACTCTCTTCAAGGTGTCCCCTCTTGTGCGGATTTGCGGGAGCGGATCGTCGAAAAACCCTCCCTGACGGAAGTACCTTTATCAAAATCTCGATCAGGCAATATCTCAGTTCTTCGGTGACCGGTCCCGCACCCCATCGTCTCACCTGATCATTTCTGCTCCCCCGTCGAAAATACTTTCTGCCCCGTTCCTGCGTCGCACTTGAAACCGCTCCAGCCCTCTCACCAGAACCCCGATCCCGACATGGCCCCGGGCGCGAGGGCCGCGATCACGAGGAGAAGGAAGGGCTGGTGCAGGAAGTAGATCAGGAGCGAGTGCCGGCCGAGGAACGAGAGCGGCCGGACGGCTGCCGGCTCCGCCGCCTGGAATGAGAACCCCCGCCTCCCGTCCGGGTAGAAGAGGGACCCGAAGGCCATCCCGAGGAGGACGAGGCCGAACCAGGGGAGGAGCGGTACGTAATCGAGGCTCGCGAAGGACTCCGGGTGAATCCCGAGCCAGAGAAGAGGCCAGGGCCCCGGAACGGCGTCGGCGATATAGCCCGCGAAGATGCAGGCGGTGCTCGTGAGGATGAGATTTATGGGGTTGAACCGGGCAAACAGCGGGGCAAGCAGGACGGCGACGCCGATGAAGTGCAGGATGCCGAAGACGATGTAGACGGACGGCAGGAAGAGCCGGGTGACGGCGGTGATGACGAGGCCGTAACAAAATATCGTAAGACCGCGCCGGACATACTTGAGCGTAAGGTCCCTCCCGGCGAGCCGTCGCCCGGCCCGGGCGTAACTGATCGTGAACGAGGCCCCGACGAGAAAGATGAACGTCGACGCGGTCAGGTAGGCGAGCATCCGGAGGAACCCCCCGGAGACGTCGAGCGGGAGCACCCCGAAGAAGTTGAGGTCGAATGCCGCATGAAAGACGATCATCGTCACGACGGCGACGCCCCGGGCGACGTCGATCTCCCAGTAGCGCTCTCCCGGCATGGTCCCGGCCGTCAGAAAGATCTTCGCCGGACGGGGGCGCCGCAGACAGGGCAGGTCTTCAGATCGTCGATCTCTCTGTTCTGCTCTTCGGTAGGCTCGTTGTAGATACGGGTGAAGCCGCACTGCCGACTGCACTCGATCACGATAAACGGGCTACAGATCCTGCCCATATCTCACCACCCCGTTATCCTCTGTAAGCATCTCCTATGTCCATGGGGCGGCAATCAGATAAGCGTTTACCCCGGGTCGGGGATGGCACTGTTATTCCCGTGTCCGCCCGGGCCCTCTGCCTATATTACGGCCGCCCTCCTCCCGGCCTTGCGCATCACAGCATGTCCCGGGACCGCAGGTCCACTCGCCGCTTTGCTGACCTACCTGCCCGGGATGCCCACGTGGCCCGGGAGTTCGGAAAACGCTGCAAGGACGATATCCACCTCGATCTCCGCCGGCCGGCTCTGCCGCCAGTCGCCGTAGGCGGCAAACGCCGTCGTCATGCCTAGGTGCCTTCCCGGGGCGATGTCGCGGACCAGGCTGTCGCCGACCATTATCGCCTCCGCCGGGGCCGCATTGAGCCGCCGGAGGGCATAAATAAGGGAGTCCGGTTCCGGTTTTCGTTTTCCCGATATATCCGGGGTCACCACGGTCTCGAAGTAATCGATGAGCCCGGTTTTATTGAGCCGCCGACGCGCCTGGAACGTCTCCGCGTCGGTGACGACCGCGAGCCCGATCCCGGCGTCCGCGAGGCGCCGGAGCGTCTCTTCGACGCCCGGATACGCCTCGACCATATCGAGTTTCACGTCCTCATAGGTGCGGCAGCAGACGTCGAACGTCCCGGGCTCGTACACCCCGAGGTCTCTGAGATAGTCGCGGATGTTTCTATGGTCCTCGAACCCGTACGTCCCCCGGAGAAACTGCGAAAAGAGCGTTTCAGGGTCCCCGGTCCCGAGGTAGTCGACCACGCACCGGCATGCCTCCCGCTTTGCTCCGACGAAGTCAAAGAGCGTGTTGTCCATGTCGCAGAGGACCGCCGTTACTTTCTTATGCCGAGTGCCGCAAGTCGCCTGCATATCTCCAGTTCCCTTGTGAATTCATGGTATGTCCCGTCATCCCGAAAGCGCACCTTCAGTTCGTCGAGGTCGTTGCCCTTCCCGCCGAACTCCCCGAAGACGGTGAAACCGTTGCAGCCTATAAACCCGAAGACAGCGGCCAGGTTGAAGATCAGCCGCCGGAATTCCTCTGCCGTGCAGGTCGCCCCCTCCAGTCTATATGGGCGGTCGAAGTAGAAGTACTCGAGCCCCTCGGCCATGCAGAGGTCGGCCATGTAGATATCGGCGGTGAGGAGAACCGGGAGGGCATACCGTTCCTCCTCGAATTTCCGAAGCGCCCGAACGATGTTACGGTCGTTCTCTTCCGTCAGGTGCGTGTGGGGGCCGGGCGCTGCGATCTCCATCGCCCGGTCGCGGATGGTCCGGTACTCCTTCAGCGCGAGGTAGGCCGCTTTCCGGGACCGCTTCGTCCGCTTGTTCTCGAGTTCCCCGATGAACTCCCGCGAGCCCGGTGCGCACGCCGCCATCTCCGCGATCGTCTTCGCCGGGTACTTGCGGTTGATGGCGTAGGTGATCTCGTCCCGGACGGTATCGACGATCAGGTAGGAGGAGTGGTTGATCGCCGGGTTGTTCGACGCAAAACCGTGGTAGAAAAGGTTCGTATCCAGGCCGAAGAAGACATCCTTCTTGAGCTGCCCATAGGATACGCGCATCGATTCAAAGGCGGCCTGGTTTGTGTAACGCGCGATCCCGCTTGCAAACATGCATTCCTGAAGGTCGGCGTAGGATGGAAGTTCGCCGGCGATAGGCCCGTACCCGGAGAGCCAGTTCTGGAAGGTCTCGCGCGTTGCGGGTAGTTCGAGGGCGTAGCCGGTTCCATCGGGGTGTGCGACCAGAATATCCCCCTCATAGAGCGGATACGAAACACGGACTTCGTCGAGACTGTTGAGGAGGACCTGCACCTCGTCCTCCCGAATGACCGCGTCGTGCATCACGGCACCCCTCTCGCATCCTCCATGATATCCCGGATCTTCTGGACCTGGCGCGGGATCATCATATACGGCTTTGCGACGTCGTCGGTGCTCTTCATGGAGAGGTAGTAGATGTGCTGGATATCGAGCCCCGCAAGTGAGACCGCGATGAGCGCCCCGGCGACCGTAACCTTCCTTCCCGAGGTGATATCGATCGCCACGCGGAGCCCCTGCCGGATGAATTCTGCGGCAAGCGAGCGGATTGTCTGTCCGGCCCTTATAAAGTCCAATTCCGGCAGAATTTCCACATCTATTGCCGGGGTGAACCCGTATCCCTCTGAAACTACCCGGATTGCTTCGGCTGCGGTCGATGCATCTCCCGCGTAGGGCTCTTCTGTGACGATTGAGACCCGTTCGAGGCGCAACCCCTTCTCCCGCAGGACTGCATGATAAGCGTTGACGAGCGCCCACGTTGAGCGTCCCAGAAGTGTTATGTAGGCATCGCCGGAAGCGGGTGTCACGGGAGAGATCACTGCTCAAGACTCATCCTGCTGCTATATAGGCTTTGTCGGGAGCCCTCTTTCGGGAAAAAGATCAAAAAGTGGTAATCAGAGCACGATATCCTGTTTTCTTGGGCGGATCTGCTCAATTCGCATGTATTTTGGAACTGAATGAGATGGAATGCGGGATCGTGACGGCATTTCACTGCCGGGGTGCTTAAACAAAGCCTTTGATGCTAAAGAAATCGCAAAATACCGCAAAATATTTGGTAAATCTTTTATGATCCATACCCCCACAGTGGTATAAGAGCGCGAAAATACCCGGGAGAGATTCTGGCACATGGAGACGAGAAAAGTACAATTACGGACACCGGCTGAGATCTGGGGACTGGCGGACCCGGATCAACAGAGGAAAGCGCGTCAGGATGCTATCGACGACGGGGATCTGATCGAGATCACCAGGATGGGGAGGGATGCGGGCATCACCTACCCGATTGCAGTCTCGGCACGGGCCGCAGAGCGTATGGTTCCATTCCCGAATATCCCGCAGGAGACCGTCACGGAGAACTTATGGGATACTCTTCATGCATTCAGGGCCAAGGCCTTTGCCACAACAAAAGAAGAGTTTGAGTTCCAGGTCAGCCTCTACCAGAACGGGCTCGTTCCCAACCTCACCTTCAAGGCCGCGGTCTCGCCGGGAGACGACGGCGAACCGGTCATCACCATCATGCTGCCGGACGAGGACTGGGAGACGATCGGATGCGGCTGCCGTCATAGCGCGGGCGACAGGATGCTCACCGTCGACGACGTCGCCTCGACCCTTAACTTCACTCCCGGCCGGATCCGGGAGTTCATCCGGGAGGAGCGGATCCCGGCGGTCAAGTGTGGGGGGTCCTGGCGGATCAAGCGTTCAGAACTTGAACGGATCATGAACGAAGGTTTCTGACCGGTTCATATGGGACGGCGGAAAAACAATAGTTTTTCTGAACGTTTCTGTCGTTCGCCAGCGGTTCTGCCAGTTGCCATACCGCCTGTCCGGATAACCGTCAGGCGTTTTTCCGGGCATGGATCTGCCGCACTGTCCGGTCCTGTATGATATCCGTTCCGGTGCCTCGCATCTCATCTGGCCTGGTCCCGATGTCGTTTCCATCTGTTTGTCAGGGATATGCGCTACCTGGGCGTCGGGGCAGGAGCCCCGGGAAGAGGGTGACCCCCCCATATGCTCTCCTGAAATATGATCTATTTAAATTTTTTCTTATTGATAAGACACATAAAACAAACATTTTTAATTTTTAGACGTATAGTTCTCTTAATGTGCGTCGAGGGCCCACGAGTATTCCCGGACTGTTCTTTCGCCTATTCCATGGCGGGTATCGGCGATTTTACGGCAAAACCGTTAGATTGCGAAGGTGGGGAGGTGCCCCATCCCGATGACCGTGCCAGTTTCGGGATATCGTGTGGCCTCTGGCGTGCGATCTTCTGGGGCACCTGTATTATTCTCCTTTTTCTTGGAGCGGAGGTACTGGGGGTGTCTTCGGTGCCGGCGATCGATGCAGCATGCCCCATTGTATGCTTTCCCGGGCTCTTCGGGCCGAATGGATCTTCGTTCCTCAGGTACCGGATGAAGAGGTCCGCCGAAGGGGGCGGCAAGGAGGACGATTCGGGGGGTCACGACCCTGACCCTGGCGCCTCCCTGCCGGATTCCAGTGCGCCGGACGAACCCGCCCGTGCTGACGGCGAAGAAAATATTCTCAATAGATTTGAAAAGATCCCCGAGGCCCTTCGGCAGTTTGACAGCCTCATCTACGGGGAGAAACCGGGTGCGGACCTTTCTTCCGGCAAACCGATCGAAGCGGAGAGGCTCCCTGCCCTTCCTCCACGGCACAGCCCGGATGACGGCGCGTCCGACGACCCGGACAATTTTCCGGAGCGTTCCATGGATGATCCGCTCCCGGTGAACTCCAAACCCTTCAAACCGCCCGACTCCGACGATAAGGGCGATGAACCGTCTCTTCCGGGCCTCGTCCGTGATGCCTGCCTGCCGGAGGATGAGTCTGGTCCTGACGAACCTGCGGTAGTTTCTGTCGTGGAAGAGCGTCCCATTGCGTCACTCGTCGACGACCTCGGCAGTGACGATGCCGGTATCCGTGAACGCGCCGCACATGCCCTCGCAGAGCGCGGAATCGACGCCGTGGCTCCTCTGATCCGGGCTCTTGCTCTTGTGGACGACGGGAGGCGGTGGTGTGTCGCCGAAGCCCTTGCCCTGATCGGCGAAGATGCAATTCCGGCATTGATTGCTGCACTTGGAGATCCCGGGACGCAGGCAGGAGCGGCTGCAACGCTTGTGCGTGTCGGCGAACCTGCCGTGCCGTCGCTCATCGCAGTGCTTGCCGGCACCGACGACGAAGTGCAGTTCGGTGCCCTCTATGCCCTCCATGAAATCGGCGAGGCGGCTGTCCCTGCCCTTGTCGATGCTCTCGATGCGCCCGACGGGGGCATCCGGAGGGCTGCCGCTTCTGTTCTTCGGGAACTCGGGTGGAAGGCGCCTGATGAAGCCGGAACAATCCGGTATCTTATTGCCACCGAGGCGTGGCTCGATGTGGCGGAACACGGTGAAGCCGTGATCGATCCTCTCATCCGCATCCTGCGGTCTCCGGATCGGGAGATCTGGTGGAATGCCGCCCGGACCCTCGGGGAGGTCGGCGGTGCAGCGGTCGGTCCTCTGGTCGATCTCCTGCGCGAAGCAGGTGATGAGGTGCGGCCGCTGGCGGCGATGGCACTCGCAGAGATCGGGTCTTCCGCGGTCGATCCGCTCATCCGGTTGCTTTCCGACTCCTCCCTCCGGAATACGGCGGCGGCAACCCTGATAAAGATCGGGGAGCCGGCGATAGAGGCATGTATCCAGGCCCTGGACGGCGCGGATGCGGACGTGCAGGCGGCGCTCCAAAACGTCCTCTGTGCGTTCGGCGACGCGGCGGTCCCATCTCTGATCCAGGCACTGACCTCCGATCGGTCCCGTGCTCCTGCCGCTACGATCCTGGATCGGATGGGCTGGGAGCCCTGGAGCGACACCGAACGGGCATGGTACCTGATCGCCCGGGAGGAGTGGGTGGAACTCGCCTTGATGGGTGCGCCGGCGGTCGAGCCCCTGATCCGGACGCTCAACGGCGGCGATGACCGCATACGCGGCGAAGCTGCGGCGACGCTCGGCGAGATCGGCGATCCTGCGGCTGTCGGGCCGCTCGTGGATGCCCTTGCCGACGAGGCCGTTGCCCCGGCAGTGGCGGATGCGCTCGTTGCCATCGGGAAGCCAGCCGTACCTCCGACTCTTGCGCTGCTTGAAGAGAGGACCGGTGCCGCCCTCTCGAATGCCGTCGAGGTGCTGGGCAGACTCGGGGCGGACGAAGCGGTTCCGGCACTCGTTGAACTCGTCAGGAGCGGCGGCGACCGCCTTCACCGGAAAGCCGTCGACGCCCTGGTCGGCATCGGTGCGCCTGCGATAGGCCCCCTTATCTCCCTCCTCGGCGAGGACGGCGACGGGCACACGGGAGCAGTGGCGGCGCTCACCGGAATCGGCGACGCCTCATCCGGGTCGCTTGCCGCCGCGCTTCGCGATGAGAACGTCCTGACCCGCATGGGGGCCGCCACCGTCCTCGGGAGGCTTGGCTGGGCTCCTGCAGGAGAGGAGGAGCAGGTTGTCTACCTGATTGCGCTGCAGCGGTGGTCCGACACTCCGGCCCTCGGGGCTGCGGCCGTCGACCCCCTGGTTGCGCGGCTCGGCGATCCGGACCCCGGCGTGCAGATGGGTGCGGCGGAAGCGCTTGCCCGGATCGGGGCGCCTGCGGTACCTCCTCTGGTCCGCCTGCTCGGCGATGAGGCCGGTTCCGCGCTCGCAGGCGATACGCTGGTACGGATCGGCGAAGCAGCCGTAGATCCGCTGATCCGTGCTCTCGGCGACGATGCGCTCCGGCAGGCTGCCGCCGGGGTGCTGGTCCGGGTCGGGCGCCCCGCTGCCGGTGCGCTCGTTCCAACCCTCGGGCTTTCCGACACGGGCGAAATTACGGCAGAGATCCTGGCGGCAATGGGCGAACCTTGTGTCGATGTCCTGGTCGGTGCGCTCGGGAGCGACGACGCCCGGATCCGACAACGGGCGGGGGATGTGCTCGTCGGCCTCGGCGATATCGCTATCGGCCGGCTTATCGGAGCATTGGGGTATCCGGACGGTGCCCTCAGGATCGGGGTGATCGATACGCTCACCCGGATCGGCAGACCGTCGACGGCCGGCCTTATGGAAGCACTTTCGGACGAGCGCTACCGTGTGCGGCTGGGCGCGGCGGAGGTCCTTGGTAGAGCCGGCTGGGTTCCGGAGACCGGGGAGGAGACCGTCCTCTACCTGATCGCAAAGGAGCAGTGGGCCTCTGTTGCAGAGACCGGGCCCGGTGCCGTCGAACTGCTGATCCGGACGCTCAACGATCCCGACAGCGCAATCCAGATGGGTGCGGCCCGGGCGCTCGGCATGATCGGGGCTCCCGCGGTCGCGCGACTGACCGACGAACTCCGTACGGAGCAGGACGGCAGGCAGAGGAAGGCGGTCGAGGCACTCAAGTTGATCGGGGCGCCCGCGGTCGTGCCGCTCATCGACGCCCTTCAAGACCGTGACTGGCGCATCCGCCTGGGAGCGGCGCGTGCGCTTGTCGCTATCGGGGACCCCGCGGTCGATCCGCTGGTCCGGGCTCTTCGAGAGGGCTCCCCGGCGGTCCAGATGGGAGCTGCGGCGACGCTCGGTAAGATCGGAAGCCCGACGTCCATCAAGCCGCTTACCGATGCGCTCCTGCATGACGACTGGCGCGTGGGGCGCGTTGCGGTGCGGGCGCTCGGCATGCTGGGCGAGGCGGCAGTCGAGCCGCTTCTGTCCGTCCTCCGGGAGGGGAACGATACGGCCTGGAGGGGTGCGGTTACGGCTCTTGTGCTGATCGGCGATGCGGCGGTGCGGCTGCTCCCCGGTGCGCTCACGGACGGGCATTTCCGTGTCCGTGCCGGGGCCGCGGATGCGCTCGACCGTCTGGGCTGGTCCCCGGAGCCGGGGGAGGAGACGGTTCGTTACCTGATCGCGAAGGAGCAGTGGAGCGATCTCGCCCGGGTGGGCGAAGCGGCGGTTGAGCCGCTTGTCGCGGTGCTCAACGACCGCGACGACAGCATCCGGCGGCGGGCGGCCATGGCCCTCGGTGAATTGCGCGACCCCCGGTCGGTCCCGGCGCTCATGACCCTCCTCCACGACGACTACTACAGCAACCGGCGAGAGGCTGCGGCGGCGCTCGTTGCGATCGGAGCCCCTGCCATGGCTTCCGTCGTCTCCGCTCTCGGCGACGGGGACGGCGATGTCAGGAAGCGTGCGGCGGATGTGCTGGCCGAGATCGGGGATGCACGGGCGGTCGAGGCTCTCAGGAATATCTTCAACGATGAGGACTGGTATGTCAGGAAGGCTGCCGAAGACGCGGTGGAGCGGATCCGGGAGCGGACCGGCGGTGCATCGGGCGAGTAGCGGTGCAGAGGGGAGGTTTCGTCAAGAATCCGGGAGCCGTCCGCTGGCGCCTTCGGTGTATATTTATGCGTTCCGTCCCAACATTTCCGCATGTGGGCCGACATTTCACGGGAGTTTGCCGATTCACCGTCCCAGGGCCGGGTAATCCGTTTTATGCTTGAGAACGGGTTCGGCATCAATGAGGAGGGACGCATTGTCTGTAACGACATCGAGATCCCCAACACGCACATCGGCAGGGCGATCGACACCGACCGCAGGGTCGTCGACGCCACCGCCCGCCGCATCCTTGAAAATCCCGGGCTGCGTGAATTTTTCATCAGGATGCGCGCGGTGCCAGACCTCTCCCTGGTCTCCGAGGTCCTCGGCCTCTCGGTGATCACGCTCTACCCGAAAGATGCACATCAAAAAGGGATCGTCGGCGCGGCGGTCAAAGTTCTTGTCGACCACGACCTTTCCATCCGCCAGATCTTCGTCACCGACCCATACCTCGCAGAAGAGCCGAGACTCGTGATGATCGTGGACGAGTCGCGGGTCCCGGCGTCGGTCTATGAAGACCTGCGGGCGCTCCCGCAGGTGCAGCGGCTGGTTATCTGAAGAGTTCCATCTCCTGCCCCAGTCGGCAGATCCGCTTTCTCTGCCGTCTCGGAAGGGCGATTGCCTGCCCCAGCCGCTCCTCCATGGTGATGACGCGGGTCCCTTTCACCAGGTTATCCGCGTTGGCGACGATCTTCTCTTCGAGCGTCTGCGGAATGCAGTCGCGCGGCGTCAGGTTGAGGAGCGAGCACTCGTCGGCCGTCAGCCCGGCACCGATGTGCCGCTCGACGATGGCGACGACGCCCGGGTCAAGACCGAACGAGCGGCATATCTCGCCGCCCACCTCGGCGTGGCGAATATCGTGCGTTACTCCCCGGCCGATATCGTGGAGCAGGGCACCAATCCGGACCAGGTCGCGGTCGACGATCGGATCGGTTGCATAGGCGAGTGCAAGGTCGCGCACCGCCCTGCAGTGCGCGATGACGCCTTCGGAGCACCCGGCGCGCCTGAGAAGGTCGATACAGTCCTGCTCACGCACTTCCAAGGCTCTCCTTGATCTTGTCGACCCTTCTTCTGAGAGCAGTGGCGATGAGTTCATTGTCGAAATGTTCGAGCATCTTCTCACAGTTCGGGCACTCGAAGTTCCAGTTCGCCGCATCCGTGAAGGTGTAGATGGCGCCGCAGTTCTTGCACATGTAAAAGTCGTTCTTTTCTTCGTAGGCGAGCCGGACATCAAGGTGTTCGAGCACGTCCCGGATCTCTTCTTCGAGTACGTCGTGGATACGGTCCAGGCGGAGATGCCAGAGGTAGGTGAGCCACCCGGTCTCGGCGTTCTTCAGCCGCCGGTACTCGGCAAGGCGCTTCTCGTAGAGCGTGTACAGCGTGTGGCGAACGGTGTTGAGGTTGACTCCGGTAATCTCGGCAAGTTCCTCGTCACTGTGTTCCCCTTCTTCGGGGAACCGCCTGAGAAGTTCGATACCCTCCTCTCCGATCATGCGCAGGATGTATGCGTTGATCGCCGGATTGTTTAACAGTTCAGCGACGGATGCCATGCTAAAATCTCCCCATAGTCAGGTATTGCATAATAGTTACGGTTTCGGGATCGGTGCGCACCATATTCTGCTCTCAATCTTTAACTTCTTTTCCCGTCGAAGGGGCCGGAGAGCCCGTGCCCGGGGCTCACTCACCGGTCATCCTCCGGACCGCCCCGATGTTTTTCTCAAGGTCCACGGAGGCTTCCGCCTCCGTTTTCCCGCATCCGTAGACGCTCACCAGGGCATGCCCCTCTTCAAACTCGGTGCCGGGCCATGGAATATCGGCGATGCGGGGTGCAAGCGCCGAAAGATCGGCATCAAGCCGCATATCCCGCTCCGCAAAGAGGATCCGCCGGATCGCAACCCGCCCGACCTTCGGCCTCGTCTCCGGGAGCACCCCACGGCAGGCGTCCATGTGCATGGCAAAGACGCTCGTTCCGGTTGCCGCCTCGACCGTGTCCAGGGTGGCCTGAAACCGCGGGTTGATCTCGATCGCCCAGGGTTTCTCCCCCGCCATGAAGTCGACCCCGACCGAGCCCACGCACCCGCTCATAGCAGCGATCCGCTCGGCCGCCGCGATCATCTCCCCGGCGAGAGGGTGGGCGAACGGCGTGACCGACCCGGCAAACCCGTGCGCGCTCTCGCCGTTGCCCCGCAGGATCTGCCGGTTGACGGCGACGGCCAGCGCACGCCGACCGTCGGCAACGCAGGAGACGCTCGACGGGACCCCGTCGACGAGTTGCTGCGCAACATACGGCACGTCCGGCCAGGTCTCCTTCCATCGGCGGAGTTCTTCGCTGTTCATCACGACCGTGTTCCTCCATCCCCCCGCTCCACGGCGCGGCTTGACCATCGCCGGAAACCGCCCGTCTTCGGCAAGCGGCGGGATCGGCACGTCCAGCCTCTCGAAGAACCGCTGGATCTCCAGTTTGTCAAGGAACCGCTCTACCTTCCGGGGCGGTGTGCCGCAGATCGGGATCGTCGTCCCGATGGTCTCGGCGCCCGAAGCGACGACCAGCGCGTCGACCGGGTGGCGGGCGGCAAGTTCGGCGATCTTTCCCGGAAGGTCGGTGAGGTCGTCGAACGAGAGGCAGTCGTCCGTGCACCAGGTGAGGTCCTGGTCGCAGAAGTGGTCGACGGCGTAGACCGTGTAGCCGGCCCGGCGGGCCGACTGAGCGATGTGCCGCGTGGCGAACCCGGCAACCAGCACCCGACCCTTCACGTCTCCACCGTTCTCTTTCCCGCCTTTGTCGGCTCAATCCGGATCTTTGCATCCGGGTACTCCCGGTTGAGTTCCTTTCCCTCATAGAGGTGGTCGAGGAAGAGGGCGAGGCTTGAGATCTCGGAGTGAGGCTGGGTCGTCACCGAGACGTTGTAGTCGGCGAGGCCGTAGATCTCTCCCGGCACCTTCTCCGCGCCGACCACGACGAGCACCCGCTCCTGGCTCCGGATCTCGTCGATGACGTCGGTCATCCGAAGTCCGTACATCGTGAGGTGGGCGACCTTGCCGCCGCCCGCCTTCCAGTCCCTGATGCACCGCCGCCACGCCACGTTGTTCTCCACAAAAAAATCTCCTCCCCACCGGGAGGCTACGTCCTCGATGCTGGCGACCACGCCCCGGTCGTCTGCAGCGAGGTACATCCCCCGTGCCCCGAGCGCCCGCGCCGCGAGCCCGACATGCGTCGTCACCCGCTGGTCGCGTTCGGGCCGATGCCCGATCCTGAGCACCGCTACTTCCGGCATGTCACTCCCTCCTCTTTGCCTTGACAACGCCGTTTTCGATGACGAACGGAAGTTCTTCCTTTGCATACCGGCACTGACACTCGATCAGCGACTCCTGGATGGAGAGGAGCCGCACCGTCTCCCCGGACCGACGGACCAGAAGATAGCGCTCAAGGCGCTCAAGCGATCTCGTGACCGCATCGGCTTCGAAACCGGTGGCTGCTACCAGGTTTTCGACCGTAACGCCCCCGGTTTCGGGAATCCGGTGGTATATGGCCCAGTCCAGATCTTCCTCACGCACACCTATTCTTTTTTCCGGGTAGACCGATATAGTTATTCATGCGCCGCCTGCACCGTTCCGGCTCTGCATGCCGCTATCCGTGCGGTTTGTTCGCCGGGCATCGGGCGCGACGGAAGATACGGTGGGAACCGAGTATGGTCAATTATGCGGAACTGGCGGACCTTGCCGACAGGCTCTTTGAGGCAAGCAACGACGACGACGAACTTCTCGCGGAGCGACTCGATACGCTTGACGGAGAGACCCGGGGAGCGCTGCTCTCCTCCGACTTCCTCAACGCCTATCAGGTCTTTTACTATTACTTCCGGGAGACGCCGGACGACCTGATCCTGGAGCGGCTGCAACTCCATGCGGCATCGGACCTCGCCCGGGGGATCGTCATCGAGGAGTTCGATATCTACGAGGTGGTTTTCGGCGTGGAGGACGGGAGGCCGTTCCTCATCCTCACCGACGGCGAGACGACGCTCGCGCGGTTCGAAGGAGAGCGGGCATACGCCGAACTGGTCCGGTACCTGGACGAATCCTTCTAGACGGGCGGCCGTCCGGCCGTGATCAGCCGCTCGTCCACGTTCGCCCGCACGACCGGGGGAAGGTCTCCCCAGCGGATCACCGCGTCGCCGATGACGGCAAGCACGCCAGAGACGCCGGTTCCCGGGAGGACGTCGAGGACCGACGTGTCGTTCGGCGTAATCCGGTTGCAGACCGCCGTCGCCCAGGCGTCCGCGACGGCGACATCGTGGGCGAACACCGTCACGGCGTCGGCGATGCCGAAACTGATGGACGGTCCCACCGTAGCCGATGATGTGCAGATGCCGAGGATCTCTTTTTCCGGCGGGACCCGGAACGCAATCCTTCCACTTAAGGAAGATGCGCCGGCAAAGACGCCGACCTTTATCTCCCGGTCGCTCACGAGGGCGATATCTCCCCCGTTGTCGATGAGGCCGAACGACGCGCCGGCCGTAACCATCGCCTCCACCCCAGCCTCGGCGATGGCGCCCGCCACGGCCGCCATGGGGCCGACCCCCGCCCCTGCAGCGGCCCGCGCCATGCGGCCGGCCGTCTTCTCCGGGGATTTCGGGGTGTACGGCTCAAACGTCGCCGAAAAATAGGGATCGCGAGTGACCTGCCGCTCGACCTCCTGCCGGGCGGTCATCATGCCTGTTTTGGCCGCCGCAATCTGCCGGGGGTCGTCGGCAAGGATCGTCGCGATCGTCTGCCGAAACTCGAAGTGCTCCCGAATCATCCCTGTTGAGAGAGGGCGCCGTGCGGGCATGCCTGGATGCACCTGCCGCAGAGGACGCACCGTTCGGGCCGCACATGGAGGCGCCACTCTCCGTCGAAGGAGAAGACCTCCTGGGGGCAGATGCTGATGCAGGCCCCGCAGTCGACGCACTCGGCTTCGTCAAGCGTGACGGCGTTCTCCATCGCGCGGACCGCGACCCCCAGTTCTTCGAGGCGCCGCCGGACTCGGTCCGCATCCGTATCGGGGACGTCGATCAGCACCTCCCCTGCCATCGAGTCGATGTTGGCCTTCTCGACGTTGATGAGGACGCCGGTCTCCTTCACCACGCGGGCGATCACCGGCTCCCTTCCCGGGTCGGCCTTCCCTTTCCGCGAGAACGCGAGCAGGAGTTTCATTGCCGCCGCCTCCCGCCGAAGAGCTTCCCGAGATCGATCGCCGAGAGGATGCCGACCACCCGGTTCGCCGCATCCACCACCGGAAGCGCGCTGATGTTGTTCTGCTCCAGTTTCCGGGCGGCGATATCCACCGGCTCATCGGGGGTCGTCCGGATCACCTGCCGGGTCATGATGTCTTTCACCTTCTTCAACCGCCCGTCGTACACCACCGCCTTCGAGACGTCGTAGGTGGTGATGATCCCGGAGAGCGTGCCGTTGCCGTCCAGGACCGGGAGATGGTTCGTCTCGCCCCGGAGCAGCCGTTTTGCCGCAACCCGGATCTCATCGTCCTCCGTGATGCTGATCACCTCCCGGTTCATGATGTCGCGGACGCGGGGGATCGCGGCCGTCTCCCGCATGGGCTTTACGCGTTTTGCCGGGTCGATCCGCCGGGTGGGGAGGGCCAGTTCCATCTTTCCCGCCTCTATCCAGGCTTTCAGTTCCTGCGCCACCGCCCGTGCCTTCCGGTAACTGGAGAGCGACGACGTCCTGACCGCTTCACCGCCGATCTCAACGGACCCGCTCTTTAGGTCGGCGTAACTGACCCTTGCAAGCGCCGGCCGGTCCCGCCGGGGTGTGCCGTAATCGATGACGTCGGTCAGGATATCCTCGTCGCGCACCGCGGTGCTTCGGACGATCCCGGTATCGAGCACCGGTATCGGGACGCCGACGCCGAGATAGAGCGTCACGCCGTAGCCGTTCATCACCGCTGCGCGCAGGAATTCCTGCCGCATCTGTTTCAGGTCCCCGGTCACCATCAGCGTACCAAAGCTGCTCCCCGCCGAATGCTGGGTGCCTTCGCCGACGACCATGCCAGCCGCACCGGCAAGGAATATCGGGACGCCGCTCCCGATGACCTGGAAGTTCGGGTCGTTTGCGAGCGGCGAGAGGGTCCCTGCGCCGGAGTAGGAGACGTTGCCGCACCGCGGGAGGAGCGTCCCCATATAGGTGTGGAGCGTCCTGTCGGTGGCGTTCGTCGCCGCGTTGTAGCGCTGGTAGGAGTTCCTCGGGTTTACCATGATCGCCTGGTTCATGTCCTCAAGCAGCAACTCCGTGGTGACGCTCCGGCGCGGGTAGCAATCGGTCCCGTGGGAGGTTGCCCGCAGTTCAACAGTGCCTCCGGAGACGAGTTCCTCAAGGACATGGGCGCCGCCGTAGGGCTGGTCCCTGTCTTCAGCCTCCTCTGTTGCACCGAGGTAGGCGTCGACCGCCGCGATGCCGGCGTATGCTTCCACATCGTTGAGCCAGATACGCTCCATCCTGATGGGGGGGTCGGCGTGCCCGAAGTTGAAGAATGCGCCGGAGGAGCACATTGCCCCGAACGTCCCGGTCGTGACGACGTCGACCTCCTCCAGTGCCCCTTCCTCTCCTAATTCGTCGACAATGGCCGGCATCTCGTCGGCGGTGACAACTCGTACACTGCCGTCTCGTATCCGGGCATTGATGAGGTCGAGGGACTTTTCCATGAGCCTTTATTCATTTTAGAATATTTATAAGTGTTGATTATTACTTTTAGTAATATGCACCCGATTACGGTTCATTCCGTTACGGGATCAATCCGGGCCGAAAAAGAGGTGAATTCTGTCGTTTCAGTTCCGCTTCCGCAGGCCCACGAAAAGCCCGAGGACGCCGAGCGCTCCCACCACGGCGAAGGGCGCCATGCCTGCTTTCGCGGTCGGGTTCGGCACGGCCTCAAGCGAGGCCGAGGCAGATGCGGTGCTTCCGGAACCGACCTGGACGCTGGTCGACCAATCGTTGTAACCGGCGAGCGCCACCCTGACCGCATGAGTGCCGGCGGTAATACCGTCAATGGTCAGCGGGGTGACGCCCTTATAGGCGTTGTCGATGTAGACCCCGGCGCCGGAGGGGGAAGAGGTGACCTCAATGGAGCCCGTTGCGCTTCCGGAGGCGGGCTGGAGGGCTGCACTGACATGGGTCGTGGTCGCTTTGCTGACGGTAACCGATGTCGTGTAGTCCTGGTATCCGCCGAGAGCGACTTTCAGGGTATGGGAGCCGACCTGAACGTTCGAGATCGTAAATCCTCCGGACGGGGAGGTCTGTCCCTGAAGATTTCCGTCGAGGTAGACATTTGCCCCTGCCGGGTAGGAGACCACGTCGATAGCCCCGGTAGTTTCGGAGGGAATGGCTGCCATCCGGGCTTCGACGTAACGGGTCACGCCGGAGGTCACGGATACGGTTGTCGCCCAGTCATAGTAGCCGGCGAGATCAAGTTCGATGTTATGGTTCTTTGCCGAGACGCTGTTGAGCGTCAGGGGCGTCCGTCCCTTGTAGACTCCGTCCATGTAGACATACGCGCCGCTCGGGCTGGAAGTGACGGTGATCGCACCGTGCTGCTGGACCGGCTTCAGAGTGAACTGAACGTTCGACTGCTGTCCTGACCTGACGGTGACGGTGGTCTGGTCGGACTGGTAGCCAGTTTGCTCGGCCTCAAGCGAATAGGTGCCGGGGCTGAGGCCATCGATCGTGAGCGGCGTTACGCCCCGGTAGTTTCCGTTCAGGTAGACCGCCGAGCCGGAAGGGCTGGATGTGGCGTAGATCGAACCGACTGTCTGGACCGGCTGCAGCGTCGCGTAGACGTCCACGGTCTCGCCCGCCGCGGGGCTCGATGGCAGGCTGCCGGAATACGTCTGGTAGCCGTTCTTCTCGACCCGGATGGTGCTGTACGGCGTCCCGGTTGTGTAGACCGGGACATTGATCGTTCCTCCGTATGTGGTACCCTGATAGTGTCCGTCAAAATACACGTCCGCACCGTCGATGTTGCAGTGGACGCGGTACCATGCTTCATCTCCTCCGATACCTGCAGCGACGGCGGGGATGCCGGCACAGAGGACGAGGAGCATCATTCCAGTGATAACGTTTTTCAGCATGCCTCTATCTCCGATAGACAAATGTCGATTTTTTTGATGATAATCATTTCCATATGATATACTCGATATCTACCGGTTTTAGGGGATATTCTCTCTTTTCGTTGATGCGTTTGCGAAACGTTCAAATAATTGCGAACTCGCCCCGTCCGATACCCCATTCACCTTTTATTCTATGATGCCCATGGTATTCTCATGGATATCGAGGGCTTCATCGCCGCAATGGAGCGGATCGCTCCGCCGGAACTGGCCGAAGACTTCGATGACGGGAGGATCGGTCTCGTCGTCGAGGGGAAGGAGGAGATCGGGACCGTCTGCTGTGCGCTCGACGCAACACAGCGGGTGGTGGACGCTGCCGTTCTTGCCTGCGCGGATATGCTGGTCGTCCACCATACGCCTCTCTGGAACCCGATCTCCGCGGTCAGGGGTCCTCTGTCGCACCTGCTCCGAACCCTCCTTTCTACCGGCACGAACCTCTATGTCATGCATACGAACTTCGACCGTGCCGAAGGCGGCGTCAACGACCTCCTGGCCGCGAGACTCGGTCTTTCGCGGACGGAGCGGATGACCGTCGGCCTCGTCGGCGACTGTTCCCTCGATGCGAACGAGATCGCCCGCCGCCTCTCCGGCGGCGGAATACGGGTTTACGGGGAGACCGGGACGATCCGGCGCCTGGCGGTCGTGGGGGGGAGCGGGTTTGACCCCGACCTGATCCGGGAGGCCGTCGACCTCGGAGCGGAAGCCTTCCTCTCGGCGGAGTTGAAGCACCATGTGGCCCGTGCATCGCCCATACCCTGCCTTGAAGCCACTCACTACGCGCTCGAAGCACCCGCCATGGAAGCCCTTGCCTCCCGTATGGGATGGCATTATATCCCTGATCCGCCACACGTAGTGGTAATTCCATGAGCGGCATCTGGCAGAAGATCGAGCAAACCCGGGCGCTGACGCCGGAGTTCCGCACCTGCATCGAGCGTATCTACGGGGAGCGGGGAAGCAAGGCGCTCAGAGCCGTCGACGAAGGGCAGGTGAAGCGTTACCGCGACTTTTTCATCGTGGTGGGACGCAGCAACGAGTACATCGTCGAAGACGACTTCTGCACCTGCAGCGACTTTCTCTTCCGGGGCCGCGAATGCTGGCACATCCTTGCGGTACGTATCGCCGAGCGGACGGGATTATACGAATCCTACGATCTCTGGTACCAGGACACATGGAAACTTTAAACTTTCTGCACAAACAACTATATCGGTCACAATCATACCAGATTATGCTGCGTGATTTCCAATGCTCGAAGAAGAATATACGCTCGATTATTTCCGATCTCAGGGATTTGAACGGAAGGTCTGCAAGAGTTGCGGGGCGGCCTTCTGGACCCGGGACCCTGAACAGGAGTTTTGCGGCGACGCACCGTGCGTGACGTATAACTTCATCGGCAACCCGGTCTTCAAGCCCCATACCGTTGATGAGATGCGGGAGGCGTTCCTCTCGTTCTTTGAGCGGCACGGCCATACACGCCTCGAACGATACCCTGTGGCCGCACGGTGGAGGGACGATATTTACCTCACCATCGCATCCATCGCCGACTTTCAGCCGTTCGTCACGAGCGGGGTCGTTCCCCCGCCGGCGAACCCGTTGACCATCTCCCAGCCCTGCATCCGCTTAAACGACCTTGACTCCGTCGGCAGGTCGGGGCGTCACCTGACGCTCTTTGAGATGATGGCGCACCATGCTTTCAATACCCCGGGCGAGCAGATCTACTGGAAGGACGAGACGGTCGCTCTCTGCGATGAGTTCATCGCGTCTATCGGGGGCGACCCCACCCGTGTCAGTTATAAGGAGCACCCCTGGTTCGGCGGCGGGAACGCCGGGGCGTCCGTCGAGGTACTCATCGGCGGCCTCGAAGTTGCAACGCTGGTCTTCATGAACCTCGGACGGCAGAAGACCGATCAGCCGCCCGTCGATGTGAACGGAGTGCCTTACTACCCGATGCCGCTGAACATCGTGGACACCGGATACGGCCTTGAGCGGTTCGTCTGGGCCTCAAAGGGTTCGCCGACGATCTACGATGCGGTCTTCCCGGAGATGGTAAGCCGCCTGATGCGTTCGTCTCATCTGGAGCACCTCCTCGACAACCCGGAGTTCACGAAGATCATGGGCCTGAGCGCCCGGTTCGCCGGGGTGATGGACATCTCCGGGACGAATCTCTACAACCTCCGGCGGAAGGTCGCCGAGGCGATCGATGTGCCGGTGGAGCGGCTGGAGCGGATCGTCGTCCCGATCGAGAAGGTCTATTCGGTCGCCGACCACACCCGCTGCCTCGCCTACATGCTCGGCGACTGCATCGTTCCCTCGAATGTCCGGGAAGGGTATCTCGCCCGGCTCGTGCTCCGCCGGACGCTCCGGATGATGAACGATCTCTCGATGGACGAGGACCTGGCGGACCTCGTGGAGGCGCAGATGCAGATCGTGGGGACCGAGAACTTCGGGCAGGACGTCGCCGTGGTCCGCGAGATCGTGGCGAACGAGGAGGAGAGGTATGCAAGCACCCTCGAGCGCGGGACCAGGATCGTCCAGAAGATCGCCCGGAACTACAAGGCAAAGAGTGCGCGGGTTCCCCTTTCGGAGGTCATCACCCTCTACGACTCGCACGGCATTCCGCCCGAAGTGGTGAAGGACGTCGCTGCCGCCGAGGGGGCCGTCGTGGAGATCCCCGACAACTTTTACTCGCTGATCGCCGATATGCACTCGGAAGCGCAGAAAGAGGCGAAAGGTGAGGACCCGCTTGCCCCCTACCGCGAGCGGGCCGAATCCCTGCCCCCGACGAAGAAACTCTACTACGAGCAGTCGGGCAAGGTCGAGTTCGAGGCGATGGTGCTCGATTACTTCGACGGGGTGGCGGTGCTGGACCAGACGCTCTTTTACCCCGAAGGCGGCGGTCAGCCGTCCGATACCGGCACCCTCGTGACGTCCGAGAGCGTGGTGCGGGTGGAGGAGGCGGTAAAAATCGGCGAGGTGATCCTCCACCGGGTCACGGGCGGCTCCCTGAAGCGCGGCGACCGGGTGAAGGGTGTGGTGGACGAGGAGCGCCGCCTGTCGTTGACGCGCCATCACACGGCGACCCACATCCTCCTGTACGCCGCAAAGAAGGTGCTCGGCGCCCACGTGCACCAGGCCGGCGCCCAGAAGGGGAGCGAGGTCTCCCGTCTGGACATCCGGCACTATACGCATATCACGCCCGAGGAACTCCAGCGGATCGAGATAGAGGCGAACCGTATGGTCATGGCCGATACCCCGGTCTATATCAACGTCGAGGAGCGGACGAAGGCCGAGCAGAAGTACGGGTTTGGTCTCTACCAGGGCGGCGTTCCGCCGGGCCGGAATATCCGGACGGTGCAGGTGGGGAGCGACGTCCAGGCGTGTGCCGGAACCCATGTCCGGACAACCGGGGAGATCGGGTTTATCCGGGTCGTCGGCGTTGAACACATTCAGGACGGCGTCGAGCGGCTGGTCTTTGCTGCCGGGCTTGCCGCCGTGCACGCCGTGCAGAACATGGCGGGGCTCCTCCAGGCGTCCGCCGATGTGGTGAGCGTCCAGCCCGAGAACCTGCCCGCGACGGTGGCACGCTTCTTTTCGGAGTGGAAGGAGCAGAAGAAGGAGATCGAGCGCCTCCAGAAGAAGGTAGTGGACCTTCAGGTGCAGCACCTCGGCGGCGAGACGGTCGACGGGGTCAGGGTTGTCGTCAGGCAGGTGGATGCGGATCAGAAAGAACTCGTTGCGCTTGCCACTCTCGTCTCTGATGAGGGTGGCGTGGCGCTCTTTGTATCGGCAGACGGAACCGTGAAAGTGGTGGCGGCGTCGGGCGTATCGGCGGTGAATGCTGTCGACGTCGTCCGGGAGGTCTGCAGCATCCTCGGCGGCAGGGGCGGCGGCAAGCCGAACCTTGCGCAGGGCGCCGGAACGGATGCCTCCCGGCTCGACGAGGCGCTCGAACGTGGGCGCAGCCGGATCCTTGAAGAACTCCATGGTTGACGAAGTTGTCGTTATTCAGCCGGGCGATGAACGAGCGCAGAAGATCGCACGGGCAATGGCGAGCCAGACGGCGAATGCGGTCATCCAGACTTTCGGTGCCGGGCCGCTGACGTCGTCGGAGGTTGCGCGGCGGATGGCGATCCCCATCACCACCGCCACCTATCACATCGAAAATCTCCTTGATGCCGGGCTCCTTAAGGTTATGACGACCCGCTGGAGCGAGAAAGGACGCGAGGTGAAGGTCTATGGCCTTGCTAACCAGGTGTTCATCATCGCCCCTCAGGAAAGCGATCTCCGGTCGGTGTTGCGGAAGTACACGATGCTCTTCGGGATCGTCGTCCTCGCGAGCCTCGGTCTTCTGGCGTTCCTTCCGGCGGTACTGCCGGGCCTTCAGGACGCGTCGTCGCCCGAACCGAAGATTGCCGGCGTCAATGAGGAACTCTCGGCACTTCGGGCCCCCCTCGATACCGCCGGGGTGCCGTCGGTCCACGACCTGGTGATGGGCTTCTTCTTCGGAGCGTGCGCGGTGCTACTCGTACTGATGGTCTACGAGGTCTATTACTGGTGGCGCACCTCCGGGCGCTATCGGGCGGAAAAAGAACAGGGTGAGTGAAACAGGGTCCGGGATGATAAAAAGGGTTTTGGGTCTTTACTCATCGCCCCCTGACAACTCCGTCATTCTGGGGTTTTCCACTTCCGGCTTCAACTTTTGCCCCGCATTTCGGGCATCGCGTCTTTTTCGGGTTGATCTCTGCACCGCAACTGTAGCATTTTGGCATGGTTTATCACCACACTATGCCTGATAGGAGCCTGCTACCATAAGGTTATCCAATGGCGATCCCGGTCGAAATATCTGTATAGAAAGGAATCGCCGGTATGCGTCCCTGAATATGTCATCCGACGTTTTTTTCGCGATGTTGTTCTCTCCGTATTCGCGGGGTCGATGCCGGTCCTTGCTCGGAGAAGACCGGGTTCATCAGGGCTCTGCGTTAACCTGTTCGATACGCGTCCGGGTATATTATCCTGTAAATCGGGTCATCTGGATTTTTTGACATCCAGCATATATTTGTATGTGGATAAAAATTATAATCCCGCTCGTCAACTATGATCTATGCTCGGCATCGTCCCTGATATCGGCCCAGAGGTCTTCTCCCTGGTCATAGTCCCGTTATTCATCTTCTTTGCACGGATCTGTGACGTTACTATCGGGACGATGCGGATCATCTTCGTCGCCCGGGGGATGAAGATGGTCGCCCCGATCCTCGGCTTTTTCGAGGTCTTCATCTGGATCGTGGCCATCGGCCAGATCGTTCAGAACCTCACGAATCCGCTCAACTACTTTGCTTATGCGGCCGGGTTCGCCACCGGAAACTATGTCGGCATGCTCGTCGAGGAGCGGCTGGCGATGGGGCTTGCGCTCATCCGGATCATCACCCAGAGGGACGCAACAAATCTCATCGACTCCCTCCGCGCCGCCGGCTACGGGGTGACGGTCCTCGACGCCCAGGGGAAGATGGGCCCCGGCAAGGTCCTCTTCCTGGTGGTCAAGCGAAAGAACATCCGGGACGTGGAGAACGCCATCCACACGTTTAATCCGAAGGCGTTCTACTCCATCGAGGACGTCCGTCGGGCGGCCGAAGGGACGTTCCCGACCGTCACGCCGGGCCCGACTCCGTTTCACCCCTCTTTCGTCAGGGTCATCCGGAAGGGGAAGTGACCTCCGGATAGGTTATCCGGTAGACGGCACCGGCCCGGTCGTCCGAGACCAGGAGCGAACCGTCGTTTGCAATCTGCACGTCCACGGGCCGTCCCCAGGCTTCACGGCCCTGGAGCCAGCCTTCCGCGAAGACCTCGTAGGAGGTGGGCGTACCGTTGTCAAGGGTGACCATCGTCACCCGGTAGCCGACCAGCTCCGCCCTGTTCCAGGACCCGTGCTCGGCGATGAAGATCCGGTCGCGATACTCTTCCGGGAACTGCTCGCCGTCATAGAACCGCATGCCGAGCGCTGCGACGTGCGGCCCGAGTTCCTGTTCCGGCGGCGTGAAGTCCTCGCACGATCGCCCCGCCCCGAACTCGGGGTCGGGGATCGAAGAGCCGTGGCAGAAGGGGAACCCGAAGTGCATCCCGGGTTCCGGCGCCCGGTTCAGTTCGTCGGGCGGGACGTCGTCGCCGAGCCAGTCGCGGCCGTTGTCGGTGAACCAGAGGTCCCCGGTCTCCGGGTGCCAGTCGAACCCTACCGTATTCCGGATGCCCCGGGCGTAGGTCTCGAGATCGGTCCCGTCCGGGTCCATCCGGAGGATGGTGCCGAACCGCTCGTCGTCGGGGTCGCAGACGTTGCAGGGCACACCTACCGGAATGTAGAGTTTCCCGTCGGGTCCGAACGCGATGAATTTCCACCCGTGCAATGCTTCATCGGGAAATGCGTCGCTCACCACCTCCGGTTCGGGCGGGTTCGAGAGGTCCGTCTCGATATCGTCGTAACGCAGGATGCGGCCGATCTCGGCGACGTAAAGCGAACCGTTCCGGAAGGCGACGCCGTTCGGGGAGTCGAGACCGCCTGCGATGGTGATCACCTCATCGCCTCTTCCGTTGCCATCGCGGTCGGGGATGGCGTAGACGTTTCCGGGATCACGACTTCCGACGAAGAGCGTCCCGTTTGGGGAGATCGTCATCGACCTCGCCCCGGTGACGTTCCCGGCATAAACATCGATGGTAAACCCCGGCGGGAGGGTGATCGTATCGAGCGGCAGGGTGCCGCCGGTGCCGCCGGGCGGCATCACGACGGCCACGACGATGCAAAGGAGGCTAAACACTGCAACGGCAGCAAAAATAATGACGATCCGGCGTGTCATCTGGAGTCATCTCCAGGACTCCGGATGACGGGCGTGGATATAGCCGTTACTCACGGAGGGCCACCGCCCTGGTCGCTCATGTTTGTGCAGGCGCTTGGCCGGGCGCGCGGAGGCCCGAACGGATGCGTAGGTTTATCTATTCTGCAGGAAGAACCACCCATGTCGCCAACCGGCATAGGAGACAGACCATGATAACCATTGTTGCTAAATGCAGCGTAAAACCGGGTAAGGCAGATGAACTCGTGGAGATCGCCCGCGATGTCGTCGAAGCGAGCAGAAAAGAAGCCGGGAACGAGTCCTACAACTTCTATGCAGACCTCGCCGACCCCACGAAATTTACATTTGTCGAGGTCTGGAAAGACCAGGCCGCAATCGATTTTCACAGCGCCACCCCCCATTTTCTGGGCTTCGTGGAGAAGGCGGGACCCCTGTTTACCGGTCCGCTCGACATCGCCCAGTACCGAAAACTCACCTGAACCCTCCTTTTCCGAAACGGAAAAGTTCTTCTCACCCTCTTCTCTTTCTCCCTGCATGATTAAAGCGACATCCGGTTCGTGAAATTTCCAGCATTCTCAACACAGAACATAGTCATATGCCCGTCTGCCAATCGTGCCGGTCGTTGTGTTGATCGGCAGCGATCGGCACAGGCCCGTAGCCGGGCGCTCACGGGGCCCGCGCGAACCCCTCGTTTACAGATAAGCGAACGGATGGCGTACCGTGGAACAGGCGATCAGGACGGTCAGGCCCGGCGGGAAGATCGGGAACGTCAGCTACCCCGGCTCGGCGACTGGGCCGGGGATGGAGAAACTTGCAAGCCTCATCGAGGCCGACAGGCTCAACCTCTCTCCGATGCTCACCTGTCGGTTAAGGAGCTTCGAGAACCTCGAAAAAGCCCTGCCCCCGATGAAGGAGAAGCCGCGCGACCTCATCAGGCCTGTCATTGTGATGAAAGCCCTCACGCAAACCGCCGGATGCCGGCAAGCGGGGGGAGGACCACCGCCTCGCCGTCGACCTCCACCACCGGCTGCAGGCCGCCCGCATCAACGCGGCGGAGAATGGGCGAGAGGAAGTCCCGGCCCTTTGCGTGATTTATCACGACGCCGGGTGAGAGCGGGTTTGCGGCCGGCATCACAACGAGGTCTTTTCCGTGCACGACGCCCTGTCCGTAGAGGAAGCAGGAGAACCGCGCCATATCGATCTCGATCACCGGGTGGTCGTGGCCGATGACGAGCGTCCCGTGGTCCTCGACCTCCCGGTCGCCGTGAACCACCGTATACCCGCCGCGGTCGTAACGGTCGACCGTCCCCCCGGCGACCGCCGGGAGCATGGCGTCATGCGTTCCTCTGACGAGGACGACCTCGCATTCCGTCCGGAGGGCGGCAAGGATCGTCGAGAGCGTCTCCTTCACTCCCCGGCTCACCCGGTCGAAGGCATGGAAGATGTCTCCGTCGAGGACGAAGACCGTCGGTCCGAACCGATCGAGGACGGCCTCGAACCGGTCGAGCAGCGTCTCCTCCTCATGGAGCGGGAAGTGGAGCCCCTGCCGGTAGAGGGTCTCGGCAAGACCGATATGGACGTCGGAGACGACGCAGAGGCCGAGGTCCCGGACGTAGAGGGCGCCCTTATAGAAGCCAAACCGGCGGAGGAGGTCGGTTTCGCCGACTGCGGTCATGCCGTCGCCCCGTCTTCGATGCTGCTCATCACCCGGCGCTGGAACTCACGGAGCATCGCGAGCCGGTCCTGTGCGTAGACCGCGTCGGAGACGCCGAGGGTCGCAATCCCGAACGCAAGCGGGCTTGGTGACGCGGATCGGGTCAGGACGACCTCGATCTCGCCGGCACCGATGGCGTCGACGATCTCCCGGATGTTCTCCGCTTCGAACCGGTCCTCGATAACCTCTCGGTAGGTCTCCCGCATCACGGCAAAGTCCGGAAGACGTTTTGCAAACGCAATCAGCATATCGGCGCTCACCTGCTGGCGCCGGGCGCTCCGCTTCCTGCCCATGTAGTTACGGAGGATCATGAACGACCGCGCCGCGTTGATCCGGAAGACCCGTTTCTCGAGCTGGGTATTCCCGATGGCCTCCGTTAAGATCTCCCGGCATGCATCGGCCCGGATGCCCCTAAGGATGCGCACGGGGTCGGCTTTCTTCTCCAGAGGGACCGAAATTAAAAACCCGGTATCGCTGATCCCGACCGAGACGTTCGTCGTCACGTCCCGTGCAATCATGCAGGCGACGATCCGGGAGAACCCGTCGTTGAACCGCAGCCCGTAGTTGGTCATGAAGAAGTAGAACCGGCGGCGGTTCTCCCTGTCGGCCTGCTCTTCGACGACTATCCGGCCCGGTGTCGGGACGGCTAGATCGCCCAGATAGCGCACCTGCTGCTCGAAGATCGAGCAGATGCTCCGGGCGCTGTTCTCATCGATCGGGTACCGGGTGAGGAGCGCATCGACGAGTTCCTCCGTCGCAAACGTCTGCATCGCGCGAAGCATCCTCTCTTTGAACCGGAGGACATGGAGCCCGAGGTCGAACGAGAGCGGGAGTTTCTCCGAGAACCAGCTCGGGATCGTCGGGCGGTCGCCTGTCGGGTCGACATAGAGTTTCCCGCCCCGGCGGTAGGCGAACTTGTAGCGTCGTCCCCCGAGGACGAAGACGTCGCCCTTGTTCATCCGCTCGAGATACTTTTCATCCAGGTTTCCGGCAAAGACCCCGCTCCGGGTGAGGACGTCGCAGGAGAACTCGTCCGGGATGGTCCCGGAGTTTAAGAAATAAATCATTCGGGCGTTTCTCCCCCGCTTCTGAACCGTTCCGGTCTCCGGGTCGTGCCGGATCTTCGCGTAGATGTGCCGCTCTTCGAGCCCTGCGTACTCCCCGGCAAGGTAGCGGACGACGCTCATGAGGTCCTCCTCTTCGAGATTCCGGTAGCAGTGGGACCGGCGGAAGACCGCGAGCATCTCGCCGATCCGCTGTCTCCCGATAAGCGCCATCCCGAGGACGTGCTGAGAGAGGACGTCGAGGCAATTCTCCGGTATGTGGACCCGGTCCACAAACCCTTTCTGCCCCTCCCGGAGGATCACCGCGCACTCCACGAGTTCGTCGCGGTCGAGGACGATGATCCGGCCTTTCACCACCTCGCCGAGACGGTGTCCGGCACGCCCCACCCGCTGGAGGAGCGCCGCGACGGACTTCGGCGACCCCACCTGGAGGACGAGGTCGACATAGGGCATATCAACCCCGAGTTCGAGCGACGTCGAGGTCGTCACCACCTTCACCTTCCCGGCTTTGAGTTTTTCTTCGATGGCGAGCCTTCCCTCCGCCCCCATCGAGCCGTGGTGGCACCCGGTGTTCTCCTCCCGGTAATACTCCGGGTAGCGGACCCGGAGGTTGTGGAGGATCCGCTCGGCTCCGTTTCGGGTATTCGTGAAAATGAGCGTGTTGTTGTGCTCCTGGACCAGACGGTGGACGGCCGCATACAGGTGCCGCGAGAGGTCTTCGGGAGTGGTCTCGATCAGGTCGGGGACCGGACAGATGAGGGAGAGGTCGAACTCCCGTGAAAACCGGGTATCGACGACCGAGACGTTACGTCCGGCGCCGACGAGGAATTGCCCGACCTCCGCGAGGGGCTCGATCGTCGCCGAACACCCGATCCGCGCGAACCTGCCGCCGGTCTCTTTCACCAGTTCCTCCAGGCGCTCAAGGCTCACCGAGAGGTGAACGCCGCGCTTAGAACCCGCAAGGGAGTGAATCTCGTCGACGACGACCCACCGCACCGTCCGGAGGCTTCGACGGAATTTCGGGGAGTTTAAGAGGATGCCCAGGGTCTCGGGGGTGATGTTGAGGATATGCGGGGGTCTTTGTGCTATCTTCGCCCTCCCGGCCCGCGAGACGTCGCCGTGGCGGACGGCGTGCCGGATGGGCGTGTGCTCGACCCCGCGCTCGCGGGCGATCTCCTGGATGCCCTCAAGCGGCAGACTGAGGTTTTTATGAATGTCGTTTGCGAGCGACTTGAGCGGCGAGATATAGAGACAGTAGACGCTGTCCTCGAGGCCTTCGGTCCGTGCCTGGACGAAGAGGTTGTCGATGATTGCAAGGAACGCCGCGAGGGTCTTTCCCGACCCGGTCGGCGAGCAGATGAGGACGTTCTCGTTGTCATGGATGAGCGGGACCGCCATCCTCTGCGGGGGCGTGAACCGTCCGCCGAGTTTTCGTATGCACCATTCCCGCAAATTCTCGTCGAGGAGACCGAGGATCTCCTCATCCGAATGCCCGTTTCGCCCCGCCGGCCGTATCTCCATCTCTCTTCACCTGTTGCTGTCCCTGATCTTACGCTCGTGCGCCGCCCCGCATCGCGATGCGGAGAGCGGCAGATACGTGTTATCCCTGTTCCGTCCCCGCTGCAGGAGAATTAACCGACATCGGCGCTCTGGGATGATGAAATGGGGAAATAATGCCGTAAATTAAAATTCAAACAGCATTTATCCCGATTCTGCGATCAAAGCGCCGCGCTGGAATTTGAATATATTTTGCAGTCGACCAAGAATAGCTTTTGTGCCGCAGGGAGTAAGTGAGAGACGGAGGTCGAGACTATTGCTGAAGTTCCACCGTTTGTTCCCACATTTACGCGCGATGTTGCAGGTGCGTGATACCGGAGGGACGTTCAATCGTGAAAAGCCGTCACCATCCATAGGTATACGTATTTCTGGAGACTTTTCGTCAATTTACGGCTCTCCCTTCTCCCGGTGCGGTCCCGGGAATTGTTCCGCATCCCGGCGCATTTGAGATATTCTAATGTAGGATCTCGTGAAATGTAAGAGAGGAATTACGATGACTGATCACCCGGTTAAGAACATGATGCGGTTGATGGCGACCAAGATCCGGACCATTGCGGACGTGATGTCCGACGACCAGATCGATGCATTTTCGGACGAGATCCTGAACGCAAACCGTATCTATACCATGGGCGCCGGGCGCTCCGGGCTGGTTGCAAAATCGTTTGCCATGCGCCTGATGCACCTCGGCTTCACGGCATTCGTCGTCGGGGAAACCGTGACTCCGGCCATGAAGCCCGGCGACATCATCGTCGTCTTCTCCGGGTCCGGCGCGACCAAGACGGTTGCGGATATCGCCGAGACTGCAAAGGAGATCGGCGGGCGGGTCTGCCTTATCACCTCAAAGAAGGAGTCGCGGATCGGCCGGATCGCCGACTGCATCGTCATCATCGAGAGCCAGCGGGACAATGTGGCCGACGAGTCGGCAGAGTTCGAGATCCGGCAGATGATGGGCGAGCACAAGTCTTTTGCACCGCTCGGCACTATCTTCGAGACAACCGCCATGGTCTTTGGGGACGCAATCGTATCCCGGCTGATGGAGATCACCCAGTGCAGGCCTGAAGACCTTCAGTGCCGGCACGCAAACATTGAGTGAGCGGTAGCATGAATGCACACAGGTGTGCCGACCGGGTCCGGTCGGTAGAGATGTCGGGTATCCGGAAACTCTTCGATGCCGGGGGGCAGGATGCGATCAATCTCGGCATCGGGCAGCCGGACTTCGATACCCCCGACCATATCAAGACGGCCGCAATCGCCGCCATCCGGGAGGGAAAGACCGGTTACACTCCGAACTCCGGGATCTTGGAACTCCGCGAGGCGATCTGCGAAAAATTCGAGCGGGAGAACGGGCTCGCCTACCGGCCGGATCAGGTCCTCGTCACGGCGGGAGGAAGCGAGGCGCTCCATCTCGCCATGGAGGCGCTTGTAAATCCGGGTGACCGTGTCCTTGTCCCCGACCCGGGTTTCGTCTCCTACGCCGCGCTTGCAACGTTTGCCGGAGGGCGGCCCGAGGGGATGGGGCTCGATGCGAACCTTCATATCGACGTCGAGCAGGCGAAGGAGCAGATGGACGGAGCGCGGCTCCTCGTCCTGAACACCCCGGGAAATCCGACCGGCGCCGTCGAGAGCGAGGAGTCGGTCCGCGCGCTCGTTGAGTACGCAAACGACCGGGGCGTCACCGTCGTCTCCGACGAGGTCTACGAGCACTTCGTCTACGAGAAAAAACACGTCAGCGCGGGCCGTTTCGGCGAGGACGTCATCACCGTCAACGCCGCGAGCAAGACCTACGCCATGACCGGATGGCGGGTCGGCTACCTTGCGGCACCTCTGGACTATGTCCCGGAGTGTCTCAAGGTGCACCAGTACGCCCAGGCATGCGCGACGTCGGTCTCGCAGTATGCCGCGCTTGCGGCATACACCGGCGACCAGGGGCCGGTCGTGCGGATGCGGGATGAGTACCGCGCACGGCGCGACCTCCTTTACGCGGGGCTTTCCGGCCTTGGGTTTACCTTCCCCCGGCCGGAGGGTGCGTTTTACATGTTCGTTCCGATGGGACGAAGCCTTATCGGGAAGGCCATCGAAGCAGGTATCATCATCGTGCCGGGTTCGGCGTTCGGTTCGCGGGCACCTGACCACGCACGTTTCAGTTACGCGACGTCCCGGGAGAATCTCTCCCGGGCGATAGAGCGGCTAAAGACACTGATGGAGTAGAAGAAATATGGTAAAAGAGTTACTCAGGAAGTTATCGGACGCCTACGGCGTCTCGAGCAGAGAAGGGAACATCAGGGAGATCATCAGAGCGGAACTTGCAGGGTCGGTCGATGAGTTCCGCGAGGATGCGATGGGCAACCTGGTCGCCGTAAAGCGCGGCGACGATTTCTCCATCATGCTCGCCGCTCATATGGACGAGATCGGCCTGATGGTTCAGTACATCGACGAGAAGGGGTTCATCCGGGTCGTCCCCCTCGGGGGCTGGTTCGGGCCGGTGCTCTACTGCCAGCGGGTGGTCCTGCACGGGGTGAAGGGGCCGGTCCCCGGGGTCATCGGCGCAAAGCCGCCCCATGTGATGAAGGAAGACGAGCGTAAGAAGGAGATCAAGATCGAGAATATGTTCATCGACGTGGGTGCGACGAGCGAAGAGGAGGTGAAGAACCTCGGGATCGAGATCGGCACCCCGATCACCATCGACCGCGAGTTTACCGAACTTGCCGGCAACCGCGTCACCGGAAAAGCGTTCGACAACCGGGTCGGCGTCGTGATGCTCATCCGGGCCCTGCAGCAGACGAAGTCGCCCCACACGGTCTACGGCGTCTTTACGGTCCAGGAGGAACTGGGGCTGAAGGGTGCGAAGGTGAGCGCCTACTCCCTGAACCCCGATTGTGCGATCGCGACCGACGTCACCATTCCCGGCGACCACCCGGGAATCGAGAAGAAGGACGCGAGCGTCGAGATGGGCAAAGGCCCGGTCCTGGTCCTCGTCAGCGCAAGCGGCCGGGGGCTCATGGCCGACCCGAGGATGACCGCGTGGCTCCGGGAGACCGCGGAGAAGAACGGCATCCCTTACCAGCTTGAGGTCGGGACCGGCGGCAACACCGATGCGACGATCATCCACCTCGAACGGGGCGGCATTCCGAGCATCCCGTTCTCGATCCCGGCCCGCTACATCCACTCTCCGGTCGAGGTCGTCGATACCGGCGATATCGAGGCCGGAATCCGGCTCCTCGTCGAGGCGCTGAAGAGCAAACCCGCGCTTTGACGCGGCCGCCCACCCTTTTTTAGGGCCGGGTGGCGGTACGGGCGCCTGCCTTTTGTGTTCGGGCGAGCACGTATCGGAGAGACCCTGCGGAAAAATTGGAGTGCCCAAGAGATAGGTTCCGTCCCGGGTGCATTCCGGTCAATGATGTGGTGTTTTTTTGTTCACAGCCGCAACCGCCTTGGTCTGTGAACCACCTGCATCACCTTGATGGGCCCAGGTGATCCCACTCTCAGGCACACCCACCATAGTTCCCATAGAATATAGTTTTTCCTTAACCACAAGCATGACCATTATTCGGGGCCCGGATCGCCTCAGTCTTCGACAGAGATGACCGCTACCGGGCACGCGTCGGCTGCCTCCTGCGTGCAGTCGGCAAGATCGTCGGCGACCTTGCCTTCCGCGAGGTTGCCGTCAACACGGTACTGCTCCGCAACCTCGCTCAAGCCGTCGTCCGGGTTCTGTTCGAAGACGTCCGGGCAGAGCGTCCAGCAGGACTCGCAACTGACGCATCCCGGTCTGTCGATGGTTATCTTCACCACGGTTCATTCCTCCGTTCTATTGCCGGAGAAGGTCATCCTCTCTCTTAAACGTGACGGCCGGGGTGGGCGTCTCTCCCCTGCGGGGAGGGGTGACGGCAAAATATATCTTCAGTCCGGCCTAACAGGTGAGGATGCAGAATGCGGCCTGGATAACCCTGTTCTTCGCCGGACTCCTGGAGACCGGCTGGGCGATCGGACTGAAGTATACCGAAGGGTTTACGAAGGTCGTGCCGTCGGTGGTGACCCTTGCCGTGATGGCCGGGAGCATTTACCTCCTCTCGCGGTCGCTCTCCGGCCTTCCGCTCGGGACTGCGTATGTCGTCTGGACGGGTATCGGGGCGGTCGGGACGGTCATCGCGGGGATCGTCCTCTTCGGGGAGTCCAGGAGCGTCCTCCGCCTCCTCTGCATCCTCCTGATCGTCTCGGGTATCGTGGGGCTGAGGTTATGTTCGGAGGCCTGAGGGATGCCCGGGTCTCCGGCGAGGCCCTGTGTTTCGAGTGCGTGCGCCTCTTACGTGAGGAGGTTCGGGTTGAGCGTTTTGCCCTGCAAGAAGAGAGGTTTCTCTCACAGGTCGTGTGTCTCTCGCCCGGTGACCACGGAATATGAATATGATCGTCCTTCCCGGCCGCAGCCGGTCAGATGTCCACTGAGGGGTTCACTCATCTGACCGGTGGCCGGGAGGAGCGCGCAGTAGTCGCCGCCTGTTCGATGAAAGCGATAGCCCCGGTGAAACAGACGATTACTGCGGTGATCAGGGAGGCGATCACAGCGGGTGTTCATCGATCGGAGGTGCGGCCCCTATGGGCGGCAGTTCTCTCCCGCAGATCCCGTGCAAGAACCCCAACTCTTCGAGTCCCGGCTTTGCCGCCGCCTGGGCGACAGAGTGTGAGCCGTTATACCGGTGGCTCGAGGAGGAGTCTGCCTGGTGGGCGACCGTCTCCGACGAAGAGTACGCTGCCGGAAAAACCGTTCTTTCCGGTTGTTCGATCCTCCTCTTTATCCGGGCAGAAGGAGGAACAGATCCTATGAATGCCTGACGAAATCCGGAGGGATTTTTGTTTATGGAGCGAGGATACATTCAGGTTTACACGGGCAACGGCAAAGGGAAGACGACTGCGGCGCTGGGTATGTCGCTCCGGTGCGTCTGTGCCGGCAAGAAAGTGTTCTTTGGCGAGTTCATCAAGGACAGGGAATCCAGCGAGCTGAAAGCAGGAGCATTCCTCCCGAACTTTGAGATTGTCCAGTTCGGATGCGGGTGTTTTATCGACCGCGACCCTGAGGAGGAAGATTTCAGGGCTGCCCGCGAGGGGCTTGCGCGGTGCGACAGGGTTCTGCGGTCCGGCGAATACGGCCTGGTGGTGCTCGACGAGATCAACGTGGCGCTCTTCTACGGCCTCCTGGAGGCGGGCGATGTCATCGAGGTACTGGGGAGGAGAGATTGCCGCGTAGAGGTGGTGCTCACCGGGAGGTATGCTTCGCAGGAGGTTATCGATGCCGCAGACCTGGTCACTGAGATGAGAGAGGTCAAACACTATTACCATGAAGGGGTAGAGGCCCGCCCGGGTATCGAGCGTTGAAGGAGCGCCGTGTCTTGCAACATGCGCAGATGTGGTTGTTCTTGGATGGTATCGCAATGTGTGCGTGTGTCCATCTCTCTTAGAAAACTCATCGGCGTCCCGGATCATGGAATCTATCATGAGCGCAGGTTGTCTCAGCGGCGTTATCTTCAAGTACCGTGTCGGAAAAGGGAAAATTCCTGGATATCTGGGAAGTCATCCTAAAAGTTTTCAGCGGCTGACGATTCCTATAGTTCAGAGTATGCTGTCGCCTCCCCGCGAAAAATTGAGTGATCTCTGGTGTCAAACCTCTGATACGGCTCC
>DAYL01000019.1:117181-203240 GCA_002508705.1 Methanoculleus sp. UBA374
CGGGAGGTGCACCCGGCGAAACGGCGGGTGCATGAGAAGAACGAAGTTCTTCGAAAGGCGTCCCCCTCCCGGCTGAGGTGTTTCGGGAGCACCTCTGACTCAAACGTGCTTCCTTGCGATATCCAGCATCACCTCTCCTATGGGTGTCATCAAAGTCCTGCTCCGTACCGATGCAAAACCTGCTTCGATCATGGAGCCGGCAATTATCCCTTCATTCAGTCCCGGGTTATCCCAGTAAAGTGCAGGCATGAGCGTTCCGAGCACCATCTCTTTCGGTTTTGTTCCCTCGTCTGTTTTTCCATCTGAAAAACTGACAAAGACCCCGCCCGGGTTAAGAGAATCATGGATCTTCGTTATCACTTCGTTCATCCTGTCTTTGGCAAAATCGAGAGTCATCGAGGCCCAGACCAGGTCATAGTCCTCACCGATAGGACCGGTGATGTAATCACCCTGCAAGACTTCTATCCTGTCGCTCATTTCATAATCTTCCACCACTCTCTCGGCAACCCGGGCGACAGCCGGGCGGTCAAAGAGAACCGCAGTCATGGACGGATGGCTCATGGTCATCGATATGCCGAAGAGCCCCGGACCGCAGCCGAGGTCGAGCATCTTCTTAAACGAAGGATACTCCGGCAACGAATATACAAGACGCGTTGCCAGCTGCACCATTCCTGAACGCTGGTAATTTACCGATAACTTCGCCTGCCCTGCCCACATCTCTTCGGACTCCTGCGACCAGGACCTCACTATCTCCGGCATGCACCGTTCCCCCGGGCCGTTTCGTACAAGATTGCAGATATCGCCGGATGACATGTTGTACCACTGATAGCAGGACAACAAGAAATCTCCGAGATAGATGTCGTTTTTTACCGCAAGAAATTCATCTGCGACAGATGAATTCTTAAACCGACCGTCTTTCTTCTCAATCAGGTCCAGTGAGGCCAGTGAATTCAGAAAAACTGAGGTTTTTGTGGGGTTAAGGTGCAGTCCTTCCGCCAGTTCTTCAGGGCTTTTCCACTCGGAGAGCTCCTGAAACACTCCCAGTTCTATTGCTGCAATGAATATATTTGTCTCCTGATTTGTGAGTAATCTGCCGTATAATTCCTTGAAATCATTCTTTACTTCGGGTATTTTTTTCATGAATGTACCCCCGGGGAACTCGGTGTGCGAATGGGGGACTCAAGCGTCCATCCTCCCGCCACCTCCTGTTTCTAATATCTCCTGAAGTACCGCCCCTTTTCTTTACAGGGCTCTTTATGTGGTCCGGATTCGGTAACTCTACCGTCTTTTGGCATAACTTTCCTGTCAACATCCGCGATAGTACTTACCCGGTGTGCCAGGATAGTAGCCCTCTTATGCCCGGCCGGTTCAATCATTCTTGAAAGACCGGGGCATTTTGCAGTTTCCATCATTTATTCTCGTCCTTTTTTCCATTGATGCAAAGTTTCTGTGTTTTTACGAGAGCGGCTATGTTTCACCGCAGAATTCTGTCTTACCGCTTTTTTTCAACAGATTTTGAACTGCTGCCGATGCATTTGCCGCCATAATTTCTTTTCATTGTCGGGTGGATTGAATATTAGCCAAAATTATTTTGGATTTTTGCGGAAATTCAAAGTGAGGTCGTCCCAAAAATGTCTGCAAACCTTTGCTGTGCCTTGATCAGAGCACCCGTATGTCATGTGTTTTCCATCTGGGTCCGAACAGAGGCCTAAATGGCGAAACGGCCTTTATCCTGATATCGCCACGCGAGGAACAACTGCCGGCACGGCGGGAGTTCGAGAAGACGGGGGGCTTTGAGTGAGCGACTGGTCGTAGAGCCGGAGCGCGAGAAACTCGAAGAGTTTCGAGTGGGTGTCCCCCTCCCAGCCGAGATGTTTTGGGCCGACCTAAATGCGTGCGGTAGTCTCTGCATATAGGTGTTCGCGGGCGTGGGATGGCCGAGGTAGGAGACTTATGAAGAAGTATCTCCCGTCAACTCTTTACAGGGTTCCCTGCAAACCCCACCGCCAGGCCCACGAAACCCGAGGTGAACGGCACGGTCGCACGGTCGAACCCCGATTCGGTCAGCATGTCCTGGAACTCCGAAACGGTGGTGAAACCGGGCATATTCGCCTCACGTTGCGCAATCATACCCCGGACAACGTCGTCGGGGGCTCTCCCACGTTTCATGTTCCGGCACCAGATCTCCCTCTGGATCTCCTCTTCCCAGTCGTGCCTGGCGCGGAAGATATCCCCGCAGATGAACCGCCCTCCGGGCGAAAGCGCCCGTAACGCCCGGCGGGCGACCAGAACCCGCTCCTCTTTTGAGACGTGGTGGAGGCAGAGCGAGGTGACGATCGCATCGTAGCGGCCCTCCGGCCATGCATCCCGGAGATCCTGTGCAAGAAACCTGACCTCCGCAAGTTCCGGCTTTGCCGCCGCCTTCTTCAGCATCTCCGGGGAGAGATCGATCCCGGTTATCTCCGCACCGGGACACTCCTCCCGTATCATCGCGGTGAGGATTCCGGTCCCGCAGCCAAGCTCAAGGACCCGCCGGGGATGGGGAGGCAGGTAATCGACGATGGTGGCAAGGAGGAGAGGCTGGCCGGGAACGATAGCCCTGATGATACGGTCGTAGTCTTCCGCCTCCATGACTCCGTGGACCTGGTACGTTTCGTTCATCCTTCACCGGCCTTCCTGTACGATTGTTCTATGTCGTGAGAAAACTCCAGAATAGAGTGATAACTAATTGCATTCATTTCATACGTAATCTGAATGAACAATTATTAAATATTATCTTTACAGACGCTAATCCATGGATGCAGAGACCCATTCTCACTGCAAATACTATAACATCAAAAACGACTTCTCCGTCGCCGACCTTGCCGCATTCCACGGCCACCTTGGCCCATATATCGTCCTTGGATACCGGATCGGGAAGTATGTCCGGAGTAACTTCTGTGGCGACCCGTTCAGGATGAAGGCCAGAGTCCACTGCGCCGGGACGCCTCCTCAGTCCTGTCTGGCAGACGGGGTCCAGCTCGGGAGCGGGTGTACGCTTGGGAAGCGTAACATCGAGATCGTCCCCTCGGAGACCGTCGCTTGCGTTTTTGAGGCGGAGGGGAGAAAGATTACCGTCATTCCGCGCCCGTTCCCCCTCCCGAAGCAGGATATGGACTACGAGGCTTCAATCGAGGCCGTGGCCGAGGAGATGTACTGCCAGCGCGACGATGAACTCTTCGACCTCTCCTCGTCCTGAAGGGCCATGACTTCATCGGACCCTGTCATCAGGCTTGAGAACGTGTACACCGCTTATGAAGGGGCTGATCGCCCCACCCTGACGGACATCTCCCTCTCGATAGGAAAGGGGGAGTTCGTGGTGATAGGCGGCCCGAACGGGGCCGGGAAGACCACGCTGCTCGAGACAATCAACGGGATGCTCCCCATCACTCATGGGAGAACTATCGTATGCGGACAGGATGTGCGGGAGGACGGGGTGCAGGTGCGGTGCCGGGTCGGCTACCTCCTCCAGAACTTTGCCTTTGATCCGCTTACACCGTTCACGGTCGAGGAGGTCGTCCTTATGGGGCGCTTCGGGATGATCGGACTCTTTCGGAAGCCCCGGACGGAGGACTACGAAGCGGTGGCAAGATCCTTGCAGTTGCTCGGCATCGAGGATCTCGCTGCCCGACCCATTGGACAACTCTCCGGCGGGCAGCAGCAGAAGGTGCTCATGGCGCAGAACCTGGCCCGCAATCCTGAGGTCCTCCTTCTGGATGAGCCCTTCTCCAACCTGGACATGTTTGCCCGGGAGGAGATCAACCGCCTCCTCGCCATCCTTGTCCGGAGCGGGGTAACGGTGCTGATCGTCTCTCATGCCTTCGATGACCTGCCCGATGGGCCGGTGCGGGTTGTGGTGATGCAGGAGGGGAAGATCGTGGCCAGCCGGGAGTGCTCCCCGGAAGAGGTAGAGCAGGTCGTCCGGAGTGCCGGAAAGGGGGCGTCGCATGCTTGAGTTCATCATTCAGAACAACATCGTCTGCCATGCCGTGGAGGCCATGCTCTTCGCTTCCGTCGCCTGCGCCGTCCTCAGCGTGATCATCACCCAGGTGCAGATCTCCTCCATCGGGTTTACCATGGCCCATGCTGCCTTTGCCGGCGCGGCGGTGGGGATGTTCCTCTCCCTCAATCCGACCGTCTGTTCCATCGTCACCGGAATCGGCGTCGCCTTCCTCATCGGCCCGCTCTCGGATAAGGCCCGGGTCTCTCCCGATACGGCGCTCGGGCTGCTGTTCGGGATCTGCATGGCCGTGGCCATCTTCTTCATCGCCTACATGCAGACCCTCGGGCAGGGATTCTCCGCCATGGGCCTCCTCTTCGGGGACGTTATCTCTCTCTACCGCGAGGAGGTATACCTTCTCGCAGCCATCTGTATCGTGGCGATCGCCGTTATCGTTATCCTCTACAAGGAGATCACCGCGATCATCTTCGACAAGCGGATTGCAGAGTCGGTCGGGGTCCGGGTGAAACCGGTTTATTATGCGATGCTCTTTGTCATTGCACTCACCGTCTCTTTCTGCCTCCCCATCATCGGGGGCCTCCTCCTCTACGTCTGGCTGGTTACTCCGGCGGCAGTCGCTCTCCAGTTCTGCAACCGGCTGTCCGCGATGTTCGTGGTCGCGCCGATTGTGGCTGCAGTAGTCAGCATATCCGGCGCCCTCGTCGGCCTGGAATATTCCCTCCCGGTCGCCCCCCTGACCGCCGTTCTCTTCTCCGTCGTCTTCATCGTCGCGGTGTTCCTCTCTCCCCGGCGGCGCGTCACGTTTCGAAAAACTTAATATTAAAGTCATAACTATTCTCAATATGTATAAAATTCATATTTTATCTCTCCTACTATTCTTGCTTTTCATAACACCGGGGGCGAGTGCCCTTTCGGTGGTCTCCACGACTACCGTTCTCTGGGACCCCGCCCAGTATATCGGCGGAGAGAAGGTCGAGGCCATCTACATAGCCGATCCGACCATCTGCCCCCACATGCAGGCAGACATCATCCCAAACCGTATCCAGCTGGAGAAGGACTTCATCCGTGATGCCGACCTCTTCGTTGCCCACAACGGGTCGGTCGATCAGTCCTATGTGATGCCGTATGTCTCCGACTTCATGGCTGCCAACGACTACGGCACGGTCGAGTGGGTGACCCTTGAGAATCCCTCTATGACCTGGAACACGCCGTCGGGAGCAAAAACCCTCTCCCGCGAGGTAGCGGGATGGCTGATCGCTGCAGACCCGGCAAACCGGACCTACTACGAGGCGCGGCTGAACGATTACCTTGCAGAGATCGACGCTGCGGATCTGACCTCGGAGGAACGGGAGGCAATTCCCGGACGGGATGCCGTAGTGATGGTCTGGCAGCAGGATGCGGCGATCGAGTGGCTCGGACTGAACCTGGTGTCCATCTATGCACCGGACTTCTATCAGGGCGGACGATTCACGCCGCAGGCCGTCGTCAGCGATATCTACAACAATCCCGAAAAATACCGGAACGTGAAGTACGTCATCGAGAACATGCAGTCGGGAGAACTGGCAAAGGGCCTTGAGGAGGCGCTTCACGACAACGGGGTGCCTGCGGAACGGGTCATATTCACCAACTTCCCCAAGTCGCTCCCGGGCGTCGACTCGCTCCCCGACGTCATCCGCTACAACAAGGGCCTGGTCACCCCGGTGCAGGCTGCGTCGGAAGAGGCGGCTGCCGCATCGGCAGAGACCAGAGCCCCGCTCCCCGGAACCCTGGCCGTTGCGGCGGTCTTGGGAGGCGGCGCCCTCTTACTGTTCGCCCGGAGGCGGTAGTAACTACTCTCCCTGCTATCTTTTGACTATGGAGGAAAAGTCATGGAGCCACAGAGTGAACTCAAGAAAACCGGCGTATCGCCGTCGAACTGCCGGGATGGTGGGGATACCTGCCAGGAGATTGCATCTGGATGCCGTATCGCCACCGTTTCCTGGAAGAGAGCATCATGAATGTCGACCTGAATCCCATCGGGTACGTCTCTTCGCCGTATATGAAGAAGGAGGATGCCCCGCGGCAGGGCAGGCTGACCGACACCGAAGCTGAGATCGTCATCGACGAGCGGTACCTCCCCGGCCTATTCAGGAGCGAGGAGAAGAAGCACCTCTTCGTGCTCTGCTGGTTCGACCGGGCCGACCGGAGCGTGCTCCGCGCAACGCCCCCGCACAACCCGGTGGAGCACGGCGTCTTTGCGACCCGCTCCCCCAATCGACCGAACCCGATCACCTCTCGCTCGTCGACATCGTCGACATAACGGGCGGGAGAGTCCGGGTCCGGGGGCTGGATGCCCTCGACGGGACGCCGGTCCTCGATATCAAACCCTATTCGGAGGAGATCGACTGCCCGAAGTGAGGGGATGCGAACAGAGGTCCGGCAGTTTGCATATCCGGATGGTATTAGAACATTTTTACGGATTGCCCCAGATGCGCTCCGGTGTTTGAAGGGTACCGGGTGACCGGAAGCAGCCTTGCAAAAGAGCGGACCTTCACTTCAATCCGGTCGGCCGTGCCGTGTCGGCAAGCATGGGATCAGCGTGACGCCGGGTGTTCGGGCCGCATGAACGGCATCCGCTCCCGGACCCGCGGGGATATGGGCATGCCGCCCGATGGACGTATCTTTGAATCTTACGGCATCATCCACGCGGCCGAAACGTCCGGGAAGGACACCGCCCGCCTTCTCCGTCGGTGTCGGTCTTTTTCATAGAGAGGGCGCAGTCGCTGCAGGTCGGCATGAAAATCTTTTTCCGGCCTGATTACGAATCCGCCTTTTCCCACCAGATCTTCACCCGGGTCGAATCCCCCGGGACGATAACGGAATCTCCCCAGACCTGACATACCGCCCCAGGTACCGCCTGAGCACCTCTTTCTGCTCCCCGGTCACGAAAAACACCTCGGCGCGAAGTAGTCGACCGCCTCGTCGAGGTCGGCAAAACGGTTGACGTGCCGGAGGGGGAATGTCTCGATATTCGGATAAATGCCCATCGAATACAGCACATTGTAGAGGGTGTCACACTTGGGGGAGGAGGCATACGGCGAGCCGTGGAGGATAGGCCAGAGTTCCCGCGACATCGCGTCCCATGATATCGGCGTGGTATTCCCCCACAGGGCAGCATTGCGGACCCCGGCTTTCGAGACCGTCGAGATGAGCACCACGGGAAGCGGCAGGGCGTTTTCAGTTTGTGCGGCGATAGTTGCATGAGTATGACTATTTAAAGATTATTACTACTCCCGTCAGCCCCCCGTCATAACCGGAGAACCGGTAGGTACGGAACGTGTCCCTGCAGTCATGTGCTACTAATATTACGTTATATCATATATTTTGGAATTCTAAGGCTGAAATATAATTATTTATTAGATTGTAAATCCAGAGTCTTCGTATCTCCAGGACGCGCTGCCGTGCAGAGATCCCGGGAAAAGCCATGTACGAGAGTATCATTCAAACGGTGGTGCTGGCGGCCGATCTGCTCGGCGAAACGGTCCCGATGATGATCATCGGCGTCTTCCTGGCCGAAGTGCTCGTCGCCCTGAATATCGCCGGGAGGATTGCGGCTATCTCCCGCCCGCTTACCTCGTTCGCCTGTCTGAAGGAGGAGTGCGGTACCAGTTTTCTCATGGCCTTCGTCTCCCCCCCTGCCGCCAATTCCATGCTGGTGGACTATCATACAAAGGAGATCATCACCCAAAAGGAACTGATCATCGCAGCCGCCATGAACTCGTTTCCGACGGTCGTCATGCACTGGCGCTACCTCCTCCCGGTCTACATCCCGCTCCTTGGTATCCCCGGCCTCATCTACTTCGGCCTGTTGATGTTCGTCGGCCTAGCAAAGACTGTGGTTATCATGGTCGTCGGCCGGACCGTTCTCGACCCCCCTCCACGCATCCCGGTCGGTCCCGCGGAGGAACCGGCCGTCACGACGTTCCGGGAAGCACTGCGAACGGCGTGTACGTCCTCCAGAAAGGTCCTCGGGCGCCTGCTCTCGGTCACCGTCCCCACCATCATCATCGTCGCGTTTCTCCTCAACGCGGGCGTCTTTGACCGGCTTGCCGGGATGATGCAGGGCGCCGGAGCGGTCTTTCCCGTGCCCCCGGAAGGTTTCGCCATCATCGCGGCCCAGTTCGGCAGTTTCGTAGCAAGCGCGGGCGTCGCGTCCGCCCTGCTCGCCGCGGGTGATATGACCTGGCAGCAGGTCATCCTCACCCTGCTCGTCGGCAACGTCCTCACCAGTGTAACGCGGGGTATCCGCTGGCTTGGTTCATCCTACGTGGCGATCTTCGGGTTGCGGACCGGGACGGAGGTTATGCTCATCTCGACGGTACTCAGGAACGGCATCATGGTCATCCTGGTCGTGGTGCTGGCTTACGGGTTTGGGTGGGGGTGATCGCCTTCCCGACGATTCTCTCCGCATCTCACCCATCCTGCACCTCCCGGATCGCCCCGATCTCCGGTATATTCATCCCGCCGAGCAGCTCGACGATCGCCTGCACGTAGGGCTCCTGCCGGGTACAGCTCGGCGACGCGCGGGGGTCGCTCCGCTGCCCCCGCCGCCCCATCTTCGCATGGCCGGTGGCGATGTAGTGCAGGAAGTCTTCCTTGGGGAGACCCCACCGGCAGTTGACCTGCAGCCGGACGATGTCGGGGTTCTTCGGGTTCGGGAAGAGGACTGCTCGCGTCCCGGGGAGCGGGACCGGATCTCCGCTGTTCGATGCGGCGAGATCGAGGACCCGCAGCCAGAGCCGGTCGCAGGCTTTCTGCGCGTGCGGGCAGACCCGGCAGTAACGGTTCGACGGCGGCGTGCCGTCGCCGATGTAGCGGCAGCAGAAGTGAGGGTCCATGACGGTTACGCCTCTGTGCAGTCATTTGAGGGGCCACAAACCGCGGTTTCGGCGGCCGATCGGCTCTGATCGTTGCGTGTCACCGGTGTCGCACAAGAATTTTTGTGGGACACAACAGTGCATTTCATGCCGCACCAAAGTTGTTGTGGGTCATAGGCGTCCCGCAACCGCTTCCCGGAGATGGTTTGTGTATACTCGAGTATACACAAGATCCGTTGTGGATATTGGATCGGGGTTTTGATATACACAAATCTGCTTGTGGATATCTGGATACTCACAACCGGTTTCCCTCGGTGATGGCGAGCAGGCGCGAAAATACGTATGTCGTGGCACGCCGCCCCCCGTCCTCCGCGAGGACGGTAATGATGTCCTGTTCACGGAGTTGTTGAAGAATCCGATTTGCCGGCTTTTTGCTGCTCGGTATCTTTCGTCTGGTTGGAAGAGAAACACACGGCCGTTCCGACATTCTTTTATCCTCAGGAATGACAGCCGCTGGTATGAGTGCACTCTCGACAGGCATGCCGGCACCTGACTTCTGCCTCCCGGACGAGGATGACTAGGAGGTCTGCCTCACAGATCTGCGGGGTGCCTATGTGGTCGTCTACTTCTACCCAAAGGACAATTCATCGGGGTACATGCTCGAGGCCCGATCCTTCTCCGATGAGATGGAGGTGTTTGCCCGTCAAAACACCCCGGTCTTTGGCATCAGTCCGGATTCAATCAAGAGCCACAAGCGGTTCTCCGAGAAGCAGAACCTCTCCGTCCGTCTCCTCTCGGACCCCGATCACCGGATGATCGAGGCGTATGGCACCTGAGTCTCAAAGAAACTGTACGGGAAGGAGTACATGGGTGTCGAGCGGAGCACCTTCATCGTCGATCCCGAGGGAAAGGTTGCTGGCGTGTGGCGGAAGGTGAAGGTGAAGGGGCATGTGGCGGAAGGTGATGGCGAAGCTCGAGAGCCTCAAAGCCGGGGCCTAGGAGATGCGGGTCTTTTTCGTCGTCATCGGGAGGGGCTGTCCGACCGGTGGTGCAGGCAAGTTCGCGGGACATCCCGTTGAATGTCTCAGGTCGAGGAGTTCATCGCCGCGCTGGTAGTACATCTCCTCGACCACAGCTCCGATTGAGGCTCGGAGGCCATATCCTGCTTTTGGGGGAACGGACGCGGGTGTAATACATTTCCCGTCTGTCTCAAAGACGCAAGCGACAGTCTCTGACGGAATGATCTTGACGTTCCGTTTCCCAAGCGTTACACCCGCTCCCGAGCTGGAGCCCATCTAGCGAGTCAGGGTGGGGGCACCACCCCGATGCAACCGGCCGTGGGATGTACCCACCGTCAGTCCGCCGTGCAGGTTTCCGTGAGGTCATCCGGGGTATTCTTCGGTTCCGACACCCTCAGAACGATCCCCACGAGGCAGAGGACCGCGGCGGTCAGCATTGCAGTGGTGGTGGAGCCGGTGATCTGTGCCGCATCCGTACCGCCCGTGCCCCCGGCCACGTGCAGGTGGATGCTGAAGATGAGCGCGGCGATCGAGGTACCGGCGGTCATGGCGAAGTGACGGCCGGTGTTGCTCAGGCCTGAGGCGATGGCAGCCTGCTGCACCGGCAGGCCCCGCATAATCTCGGTGTTGACGGGGCTCTGGAAGAGGGTGAACCCGAGGGTGAAGACCACGAGCGCACCGAGGATGAGCGGGAGGTTCATGGAATCTGCGAAGAGAGCAAAAGCAACAAGCCCTGTTGCCGCGACCCCGAGTCCTGCGATCGTGTAGTGGCTTCGCGGGTTCCTATCGTAGAGTCTCCCCACGAGGGGGGAGCCGACGGTGAGAATGCCGGCAATAAGCATGAACACCTGCCCGACCTGCATGGCGGAGAAGCCCCAGACATCTTCAAGGTAGAAGGGCAGTGAGACCTCCACAACAAAGAGGGCGCAGAAGAACGCCACCATGGCAAACAATGGGCGGGTGAATGCCTGCCGCCCGAGGATCGCGAAGTTGAGCAGCGGCTGGGGGTGGCGCCGTTCGGTGCGGATGAAGGCAATGATTGACGCGCAACAGGTGACCCCGATCATTGCAACAGGAATGCCGTCCACGGTATCTCCGGCGATGAGGCTCAGGAACACCATGAAGGAGGTGACCATGACGGTGAAGGTTGCGGCCCCGGTCCAGTCCATAACGAACCGGTGCGTCAGAACGGGTTTTTTAACGTCCATCGACTGGATGCCCAGGGTGACCAGCAGGATGCCGATGGGGATGTTGATCAGGAAGATTGCCGGCCATCCGGCGAGGTCGAGCAGCACACCGCCGATACACGGCCCGGTTACACTGGCGAGGGCGATGGTGCCCCCGAGGATGCCCATGGCTTTTCCCTGCCCGTCGGCCGGGTAGAGTTCAAAGACGATGACCATGACAAGAGCGGCGGCCATCGCTGCTCCCAGACCCTGAAGGATACGCATGCCGATGAGTACCGGGAGCGTCGGGGCAAGGGCGCACCCCAGCGAGGCGATGGTGAAGAGCCCTATGCCTGCAAGGAAGATGCGGTTTTTGCCGAAATACGCAGCCATTCGTGCAAACACGAGCATGGATGCAGTCATGGCCACCAGATAGCCGGTTATAGTCCACTGTGATAAGGCGATATCCGCGTGGAAGGCCGCGGTGATCGTCGGCAGGGCGATGGTGATGACGACGCTGTCCAGGACGGTCATGTACATGCCCAGCAGAGCGACGACCATCACTATGTTCCGGGCAGCGTCACTTGTTGTCGGGGCATGCGGAGAATGGATACCGGTCTTCATATGTTTCCTCCCCCGGTACCCGCCGGGCCCGGGGTGCACTGATCAGCGGTCGGTTCGAAAAGTATTCAATCACTTACAACTCATGTGGGTTGTAATGTCGGAGAGGATCGTCGAACTCCTCAAAACACACGGGTTCTCCGAGTATGAGGCAAAAGCCTACACGGCCGTTGTCGGCCTCGGGCGGGGGACCGCACGCGAGATCTGCGAGATCTCCGGCGTGCCGCAGGGGCGTATCTACACAGTGCTGCACTCGCTCTCCGATCGGGGATTCGTGGAGGTTGAGGCAGGTTCGCCCACGTTCTACCTCGCGGAGGACCCGGCCGAACTCTTCATCGCCCTCAAGGAGGAGTACTGTGAGTCCATCGACGTGCTGGTGGGAGAACTCAAAAGCCTCCACGTCGAGGCGCACCTGCCCTCCCCCATCTGGTCCATCAGGAACGAGCGGGGCATCAGGCACCGCCTGAGGATGCTGATCCGGGACGCCGGGGAGGACATCATCATGATCGCCCGCGACTCCGGCGCCCTCCAGGCCATCGCCGACGACCTGAGGGCGGCCAACAGACGGGTGAACCTTACCGTCCTGGTGCCCGACCGGGCACCGTTCGCGGGCATCGGGCTGCGGGTGTTTCCTATGAGTGTTGCGCTCTTGAACCTCTTCAGGGAGATGCTGGAAAAAAAGCCGGGGATGAAAGACCCCACGTGGGCCACGGAGCTCTTCATGATCGTCGATGGAGTGAGCGCCATCGTCGTTGGCCGCCGGGCCGGGGTGAGGTCTGCGACGGTCTTTTGCATGCCCGCGGTCTGCTTTATGATCCGGCGGCTGATCGAACTGCTGGAACCTGCGGTGCGGGGCGAGGAGGACCGGGGCACAGAGAAAATCGGGTCCGGCTGTGAGCCGCCGGCGATGACCCCCTGACCCGCGATCTGGCCGTCCACGCGGTCTTCCGCGGCCGCGACCTCGGAAAGACTACATGGTTCTGATGGTCTACCGGCCCGCCGCCGCTCTGATCCTCGGGGTTTCGGTCGTCCCCTCCCTCTACTTCGTCGACGGCGACCGCCGGGTGGAGGTCACGGTAGGCGAGGTGTGGATTTTTATGGTGATAGGCCGTGAAATCAGAAAATTGAGGAGAGGAATCGCTGACGGCGGTTAAGGTATCGACACCTCTGACTTCTTCAACCCCTTTCGGGGTTCTCACGAACGTGTTCATGATATCGTCTCCGTTTTGCGGCTGATTCGATCGAATCTTCCGCCTTCCTGCACTACCTACGGGGATGTTGCCGTATGCACGAGTCGGAGACCCGGGGGTGAAATAGTTCCGGACTGCTCCGAAGTTGCCTGCATGAAGCCGGGGTGATGCCGAACCTCGAACCAGCAAGTGCTGGTAACTTTCGGAAGCGTTCAGCCGTCATCGGGAGCGGGCGTCCGATCCGGCGGGGCAGGCAAGTTCGCAGGCGCGGCAATGGTCGATCCTACCTCTCCCGGAGTTCTTGTCGGCGTTCATCCGCGCCATACACCGGTCCCGGCTGTATCTCCCGGTGCAAAAGGCATCCATCGGGCAGGCACGGGTGCAGTATTGCTCGCAGCCGGCACAGGGGAGATCGCTTTCCGGGGGATTCCGGGCGGGACAGTCCAGATCGGCAAAGACCGCCCGGAACCTGACTCGCGGCCCGTATCCCGGGACGAGAACGAGGTTGTTTCTCCCCATCCTCCCGATGCCTGCCATGCAGGCAGCATCTTTGAGGTAGATCCCGCCGTCCTGGAGCTGGTAGGGGATGACCCGAGTCCGGACGCCGTACCTCTCCTGCAGCCAGCGGCCGAGTTCTCTCCCGATCTTCGCGAGGGTCCGGTCCCCGGGCGTCCCCCGCCCCTCCTCCCAGAGGTCGAGTCCGGGGTCTTCTGGGTCGTGGTAGAGGCCGAGGACGATGTAGGTCCCCCGGTCCGCCCGCGATCCCTGTCGTCCGTCCGCGACCGCCGAGGGGCAGTCGATGAGCCTCGCCGCCGGGACGGCGCCCGCCGCGTCCGCCCCTAGTTCACGGGCCTTTCTGAGCGCCGCCTCGATGATCTCCCGGTCGTCCGGCATCATAGATGGGCATGGGGCCGGGAGGAGAAGAAGGATCGGGTGGTTCGGGTCAAACCGGCGTTTCGGGCTTTTCCAGCACGTAGGAGACCGTTCCTTCCTCGAACCCTTCGCCGGCACGGGCGAACCCGTTCTCTTCCAGCACCTTGATGGATGCGGCGAGATCCGGGTAGATCGCCGCCTCGATCCGCCGGATGCTCGGGAGGGAGAAGATCGCGGGGATGAGGTGGCGGACCGCCTCGGTCGCATATCCCCGGCCCCGGAACTCGTCGAGCACCGAGTAGCCGATGAGGACCGTGTCCCCCGTCTCCTCAAGCGTTGGGGGTGAGGCTGTCCCGCCGGTGCCGACGAGGACCCGTCCGCCAACTGCGGGGTCGTCAAGCACCCAGTACCAGGCGGCGAAGAGCGGGTCCCCGCCTTCGGTCGTCATCTGGATGAACGCCCCAAGCGTATCGTCGTCGAGTAGCGGCGGGGGCCACGACTCCGGGACGGCGGCGTCGAGGTGGCGGGCAAGTTCCCGGCGGTCCTCGCGGTCGCTCTTGAGGATTTCGAGCGTCGCCGGGACCAGGTCCAGGTGCTCGGTGCGGATGCGGGTGGGTTTCATTGTTGTTACAGCCATACGTATTGTTAGCCGTGGGATGGTTCTTATCTGTTGCGGCTCCCGGACCCGGCCGGCAAGTGATTGGGATACCCATTCCATCATCAGGAAGTTCTGGGACCCGGTGAGAATGAACTGTCCCGGCCTCCGGTTTCTATCAAGGACGCCCTGGAGGTACGGGAAGAGTTCCCGGACCCTCTGCACCTCATCGAAGAGACCGCTCCGGTCTTTTCATAGTGTGCAAAGAAACTGCGCGGGTCCTCCTCGGCGAAGGCCCGGGTGTCGGGGTCCTCCAGCAGCACATAGGGCAACTCCGGGAAGACGGCTCGCACGAGCGTCGTCTTTCCCGACTGGCGGGGGCTGATCACGGCCACTGCTGGAAACCCGAGGGCGAGCGACCGGATCTTCTCCTCCGCCTCCCGCCGGCTCATTCTCTGTACCAGGTGGACATATTGTAAATCGTATTTGACAATTCGTCCAGGTGAACTACCCCCCGCTTGCGCAGGGGGTCTTCCCGCTCAGCCCCTTCAACCCCACGGAGATAATCACCCGCTCGTGCCCGGGGAGTCGCTTCGTCCTTCAAAAGACTGATACGGGGTGAGCATCATACTCCCCGATAAGCAAGAAGGCAGGAGCGAAGAGCCTTTTATCCCCGAACCACAATAGTGATCCATGGAGTGGTCCCGATGCCGGTAGAGGTCGATGGAAGACTGATCGATGATACGACGATCCTGCTCGATCAGCCCCTGAAGCCCGGGGAAGAGAGGGTGGTCGTCAGGTTGAAGAAACAACCTAAGAAAATGACAAAACTCTATGCCCCGGAGGAATACGTCTTGAAACTGGCCGAAAAAGATCTGGAAGAGTTATACTGATGGAGATCTCCGAATTGGAGGACGGGTCGGCATTCCTTGACACCAATATCCTCCTCTACGCCTACACGACCACGAAGTTCTCTCTGTCGTGCGAAACGCTTCTCGAAAAGGTGCAGGCCGAAGATGTTACGGGTTATGTCAATTCCACAGTCATTGACGAGTTCTTTCATAAAGCTCTTCTCACCCAGATCTACATCGAGAAGCGCCTTTCACCACGGGAGGCGATCGCGTACATCAAGAAGCACCCGGCGATCTTGAACACGCTCAACACCCCATATTCCGTGACCCGGGAGGTACTGGAACAGTACAACCTCAGAGTCCTTGATACCTCGGACATCCTGGATGATACGCTCAGGATCTCCCAGCAGTATGGATTATTGTTTTCTGATGCGCTTCATGCCGCGTCTGCACGCAGGCACCATATCGACTACTTCGTGACGAACGACCGGGATTTTGATCGGGTAGACTTCCTCACGCTGGTGCGTCCTTCTGCGAAAGAGAGCTCCTGACTGCCCATGCCGCATGCATGCTCTCTGGAAAGAGTCTCCAATCCCGTTTCAGCAATACGGGCTCAAGATCGCCCGGATAAATGATGAGACTGTATTGATCAACCTAAAGACCTCTCCGGAAAGATCCCTACACCCAAGAACGACTTGATTCACTCGGGCTGAATGAGCGGCAGATTGCTGCCGTAAACTACCTGAAGAGAAAGGGCTCCCTCTCAAACCAGGAGTATCAACAACTCAATAGCGCGAAGAAGGCGACCGCAACACGGGATCTTAAGGCGATGGTTCAGATCGGCATTCTCCGCAAAGAGGGAACGACCGGACCGGGCGTGCCTCGTTGACGTACGCAACGAGAGAGGGATAGCAAGGGACCGACAGCAGGTTCACGATGGGATCATGATGCCGGCCCCGGTTGACGATCTCTATTCCCAAAGAATCCGGGGTTCACTCCCGGAGATACCTTCCCCCGACCGGGACGAACCGCTCGGGTTTCTTGACCGTGTCGTACTCCCGGATATCCTCGAGTTCAAGCGCCATCCAGGCTCTCTTCTTTGTCTCGCCCTTCCTGACCCTGACCCCCTGCCACCGCTCCTGTTTCTGCAGGTAGGCGCGGGTTTCGTCTTTCGTGAGGAAGACCGCATCCCCGAAGGTATCGAAGAACGCGAGGGGGTCGTCGTTGACGACGATCCGCTTGATCGTCGCCTCCCCGACGTAGCCGGTATCCTCATGCGACTGATAGAAGACGAGTTTCATGCCGCTCCGGAGGTCTTTGTAGACGGTGGCGGGTTTGATGAAGACGGTCTTTCTGTCCTTGAAGAACCGGGGCATGAGGTGTTTCGGGACGGGGAAGGTGACGCCGGTAATCTCGGGCATCGGTTACGCCTCCACTCCGGCCCGCTTGAGGATGAGCTGATAATCTTCCTCGGGGATCTCGCGCATGGCTATCCTGAGGTGGCCGCTCCACATCGTCTTGTTCGTGATGAATGTGAGATCCGGGATCAGCGGCTTGAACTCAAGGGGTTCGGCAAAGACCGCCACCGGCCGGACCTTCATGCGGTAAGGGAAGACCTCGTCGCCCATCTGCGGCGGGGTGATGAAGAGGCGGGAGTGATCTATGTAGGGTTCGGCGACGACCTCGTAGGCTCCGGTTATCGCGGAGGGGAGGATGGCGTCGTCCTCTTTCTCCTGCCGGACATATACAAGGATGGTGTCGCCGGGCTTCACCCGTTGCATGAGGGTTTTGTTCCGCTTGGGTACTCCCCAGATGTGCTTCGCATCGAGGATCTTCTGGTTGTCGCGGTTCGAGGAGGCGATCCAGTGGGTCATACAAAGAGATTCAGGCACCCGTATGAAAAACCTTTTGAAGCCGGTGGATAACTGTATTCTTTGTAAAGAGGAGATCTATAGCGAAAATCCAGTGTTAATGATCGAGAACTTTTGGATGGTATAACTATATAGGAAGACCCCCGCTTCAATAACTTGAATCTCATTTTTCTACCGCCGTCAGAATCCGCCTGAAAAGGATGCATTGGAATTTTGGATTAATATCTTTAGAATGTTCTTTCCACGCCGCTCTTTGACCCGTTGAAAAATGTCGTGGAGAAGTTATTCGCTCCTGGAAAGAGCGGGAGAAAGAATGAGGCCAAGGAATTTGAAGAATATATAAGAAGTTACAAGAGCGTGTTCTAAGGATTATCAACTTCAAGTTGCACCCTATCGTCCAAAAGTACGCATGCAGAGGCATACTTCGGTCTCGCCGACGATCTGGCACGGCTCTTCTGCCGCGAGATCGATCTCGTTGAACTATCGGCTATCGGAAACCCGATCTTCCGTGAGGCCGTGGAAGAGACCTGCAGGGATGTCTATGCCGTCGCGTGAGGGCAGGAAATATCTCTACGATATTGCAGAGGCCGCAGACTATATCGCACAGTTCACCGGTGGGAGGACCTTTGAAGAGTATCGCAACGATCCCATGCTCAGATCGGCTGTTGAGCGGCAGTTTGAGATCATCGGTGAAGCGCTGAACCGGCATTCTCCGGCGGGAACCGCCCCTCAGGGAGAAGATCTCCGACGCTCCCCTGATAATCGCGTTCAGGAATCGTCTGATTCACGGGTACGCAACCGTATCCGACGAGGTAATCCGGGGTGTCGTCGAAGGGTATCTGCCGGTCCTCGCAGGCGAGGTGCGGTCTCTTCTGAGAGAGAATGGATATGGCTGCCCGCGGAGACTTTTTTCCCGACTCTACAACAGGAACTCATCCCAAAAAGATCTATGAATGTTCTGTACACCCTTATCGGAGCACGCACCTCCGAAGTTTCTCTCCTCTGAACGATATCCAGGACAGAGAGAGTGAAACGGCTTCCTATTGGCTATCGCCATGTGGGGGAGGGTCCGGGAGGGGGTGCCCCCCTTCCGGCAAAGGCATTTTGGGATGCCCTCCAGGTCTGTCTTGTATATGAGGTCGTCCCAAAAGGACCCTAGAACCTTCGTTACACCAAATTGGAGCATTTACATCCAAGTTCTCGACCCTCTGAGTCATATTCAAGGCAATAATGGTGAAACGGCTTTCCATTGAGAGTCTCACCTCACGGTGCTCCTGCTCTCTTCCGCAGAAAGACAGCATATCGCCACTCGGGGAACGACTGCCGGCACGGCAGGAGTTTGAGAAACTCGAAGGGTTTCGAAGAGGGTTCGGGGAGGTGCACCCGGCGGAACGGCGGGTGTATGAGAAGACCAAAGGTCTTCGAAGAGTTTCGAATGAGCTCCGGGCCGAAGGGCCGGTGCTTGAGCACCGGAGGTGCGAATAACGACTTCCCCGAAGGGAAAGGGGTTCGAGAAACTCGAAGAGTTTCGAGGGGTGTCCCCCTCCCGGTAGCAGTTTTTGGGACAACCTCTATTATAACGAAGATGGGTTGCGCTCTACACTATTGCGGCGTTCATCGGAGATACACAGCGATTGATCGTTGCAGGGCAGGTTACAGCCCCAGGTCGGAGAGCCCGGGATGATCGTCGGGCCGTCGCCCGAGCGGCCAGTGATACTTCCGTTCTCCCTCGGTGATCGGCAGGTCGTTGATGCTGGCATGACGGGTGCGCATCAACCCCTGCGGATCGAACTCCCAGTTTTCGTTTCCGTAGGAACGGAACCAGTTCCCGGAATCATCATGCCACTCATACGCGAACCGTACCGCGATACGCGCCTCGTGAAACGCCCAGACCTCCTTGATCAGACGGTAGTCGAGTTCCTTTGCCCATTTCCGTTTCAGAAACTCGACGATCTCCTCGCGGCCGTTCACGAACTCGGCCCGGTTGCGCCAGGCGCTGTCGACGCTGTACGCAAGCGAGACCCGTCCGGGATCGCGCGAATTCCAGGCATCTTCAGCCATACGAACCTTCTGCACGGCCGTCTCGTAGGTGAACGGTGGTAAGGGGGGCGACTCTGTTCGGTCATACAGGTATCCACGCCCCGTGAGATGATAAGGGTATGGCCGACCGCTTCGGGGCCGACGATATCGATACGAGAGATCTCGCCTGCAAACCTCGCGGTGAAGGTTGAATTCCCTGAGAGCGAGCAGAAGCGGTCTTCCGCGCGTATGCCGGATGAAAAAGAGACCGATGCCATCCGGGGGGAGAACCCGCCGTAACTCTACGACTGAAGCGCGGTGCAGAAGAGGAGAACGTCCCGGCCGGGATTCGAACCCGGGTCGAAAGCTCCGGAGGCTTTCAGGATATCCACTACCCTACCGAGACAACCATATCATATAATCCTGTATGATATAAAAGGCCAGCGGCAGGAGGAAGGGTTTCACGCCCTCCTCGATTCGTAGAGGTGCCAGATCTTGCACGCCCCTTCGTGGCTGACCATGCAGGGGCCGACAGGGGTCCGCGGAGTGCAGGCCTTCCCGAAGAGTTTGCAGTCCGAGGGTCGGGCGACGCCGCGCAACACTTGATCGCAGATGCAGGCAGAGTGCTTGTCCACGTGCCGGATCGTGATTCCATACTTCTTCTGCGCATCGTAGTCCTCGAACTCCGGTTTCAAGCGGAGGCCCGAAGCCGGGATCACGGGAAACCCGCGCCACTCGACGTCGAACGGCTCGAAGACTTCGTACATCAGGCGTTTTGCCTTGACGTTCCCTTCCCGGGTGACCACGCGCGGGTAGGCGTTCTCGACCCGGTGCACCCCCTCGCGGACCTGTCGCACCGCCATGAGGAGGCCGAGGAGGACATCCTCGGGTTCGAACCCCGCGACCACCTGCGGGACCGGGAACCGCTCGTACTCCTCATAGCCCATCACCGCGCAGACGTGCCCCGGGAGGATGAACCCGTCAAGCGGCGCCTCCCCCTGGGCGAGGAGCCACTCCATCGCAGGCGGGACAAGCCGGTGGCAGGAGAGGATGGAGAAGTTCTCCGGCGGACGGGAGAGGATCGTGGCGGCGACCGTCGGCGCGGTGGTCTCGAATCCGACCGAGACGAAGACAATCTCCCGGTCGGGCTCCCGTCGGGCGATCTCCACCGCCTTATGGACGCCCTGCACCACCCGAATATCCCCGCCGCTCGACTCAAGCGAACCCTTCGATCCCGGGACCCGCAGCAGGTCGCCGTAGGTGGCGATGGTGCAGCCGCGCTCCACCAGGTCGAGCGCGGCGTCGATCTCGCCCTGCGGCGTGATACAGACCGGACAGCCCGGCCCCATCACGATCTTGAGCCCCTCCGGAAGGACGCTCCGGAGCCCTGAGCGTGCGATCGCCGCCTCGTGGGTGCCGCAGATGTGCATGAGCGTGATCTCCCGGTCGACGAGAGAATGAAGCGTCTTTACTATGTCTTTACCGACCGCCATGAATTCTCATATAGATCTCTCGCCGGTACGGCATATTCGTGCCGGTTACAACTCGGACCGCCGATAAAAGACTCCCCTCTCTTCCCGCACGGGCTCGACCAGGCCCCGGGCCTCAAGGACCCGCAGGCATTTCGCAACCTCTGCCGGGCGAAGGCGGAGGAGGGCGCCGAGATCGTCAAACGTGCAGGGTCGGCGCCGGATGGCCGCAAGGATGGTCTCGACGGCGTCCCCGAACCCCGGCATCGGCATCCGGTTCGTGTGCGACGCCCCGATCACCTCCGCCTTCCCGGCGAGCATCGATGCGATCCGCTCGAGGGCCCGCGGCGATGCCGGTCTCACCCGGATATCGGTGCCGGGGCGGTCGAGGGTGTTCACCTGGACGCGGTCGGGACCGATGGCGGCGACGGCGTCCCTCAGGCGGAGGACCTCTTCATCCGTATCGTTTTTACCCGGGACGATGAACACCTCGAGCCAGGCCTCTCCGGGAAACTCCCGGACGAAGGCAACGAGCCCCGCAAGCACCCGTCCGGCGGTGACGCCCGGGCAGGGGCGGTCGATTTGCCGGAAGAGATCTTCGGATACCGCATCGAGCGACGGAACCACGAGGTCCGCCTGCATAAGGGAGGCCCGGACCTCCGGGTCGGGGAGGAGTGCGCTTCCCGTCAGGACCGCGACCCGATAGCGGGGGTACCGGTCCTTCAGGAACGAGATGATCCTGCCGATCCCGGTGTGAAGCGTCGGTTCTCCGGAGCCGGCGAACGTGACGTAGTCGAGGTTCGGCCCGGTCGTGAGATAATCGTCGAGCTCCGCGATGACCCCGTCGGTCGGGACGTACTCGCGCCGCTCGCAGGTGCGATTGGTCGTCCGCCCGCACTCGCAGTAGACGCAGTCGAAGGTGCAGGTCTTCTGCGGCACCAGGTCGATCCCGAGCGAGACGCCCAGGCGCCGGGAGAGGACCGGTCCGAAGAGGTAGTGGTACGCCATGGAAGAAGTATCGGTTGGGCACGAGGTATCTTCAGCATTTACCTGGCGGCAACCCGATCTCACGTCTCGGCGATCTTGAGCATCTTCTTGCAGAAGTGGTCGATCGAGGTGAAGACCGCCCGGTTGGAGGCGTCCTGGGCTTCCCGGATATCGGTGGTGAGGAACCGGAGCAGGTCTGAGTAGTAGTCCAGCGAAGGGTATTTCCTGCGGAACTCGTCAAGACAGCGGTTTGCCGGTCCCGATTTCCGCCGGAAGAAGGCATATGCGTAGTCGATGAGGCAGAGGACATGGCCCGGCATCTTCTTCTCTTCGGCAAGTTTCCGGAACTCGCCGAATTCCCCTCCGCGGGGGAGGTAAAGGGCGGTCCGGAGGCCGTAGTAGACCGGCTCGGGGTCGTCGGGAAAACGCTGGAGCATATCGCGGATGAGGCCCATAGCATCGGCGAGGTCGCCCTGCTCGAACTTGAGATGGTAAGCCTCTCGATAAAAGAGCATATCGACGGGGAACCGGACGAGGCCGATCTGCAACATCTTTACGAGCGCCACGTCGTTGTTGTCCTGTTTTGCCCTTGCCATACCGGTCTCGAGGAACCAGCGGTTATCCGGCATCCATTCGGTCGCAAGGAAGATCATCACCCAGAACGGTTCGGCAAGCCATGGGTCCTGCTCGAGTTCTCCCCTGGCCAACCGCCGGAGACCCGGCTGCAGCTGTCCGAGTTCCTCCATATACTGGCGTGCGGCTTTCAGGTAGTTCCACCGTTCCGCGGCGGAATAGCCGGACTCGGTCGACCCTTCCTTATACAGGGTGTAGTAGCAGTAGGCATACCAGCATCCTACGGCGGCGTCGTGTTTGCGGTACGGCTGGAGGTAGACCGCCGCCGCGAGCGGCATCCCGATCTTCATCAGTTTGACGGCGGCCGCAAGATAGACGCCGGCTTTCCTCTCCTTCTTTCGTTTCATCCCGCAGGCGATATCGCAGACACGGTTCACGAACTTCGTGTCCCCGGCCCGCTTGCTGACGTCCAAGACCCGAAATACGATTGCATCAATGAACTCGTCGTACATCTGGTCGGTGATGGGGACGTCTGCACGGTCAAGGATCGTAACGATCTTGCCGAAGAATGAGGGGAAATTCTCATCGATGGCTTCGGTATTGGACTCGATGTAAGAGAATATCTCAGCCTTGGATCTCTCAAGGCGGTCCGAGACGATAACCTCCGGGAGGAAGCCGCCAACCATAGTTATCTCTATGTGGCTCTGGTGGCATAAACCATGCGACTGGATCCCTTTTACTGCCGACATGGCGGCGAGGGGCCGCCCCCGGCCGATCAGGCGCGTTGGCAGGAGTGTCGATTCCGAACTTATTTATCGTCCCGGTCGGAACATTCTCTATGTTTGGCATCTCCACTTACTGCCTTCACCGTGAGCCGCTCTCTACGGCACTTGAGACGCTCGCTTCCGTAACCGATTGCGTGGAGGTGATGGATGAAGGGCTGCACTTCCTTGAGAGTGCAGAGCCGCTGCAGAGTTATTCGTATCGCTACTTCATCCATGCGCCGTCCCGGGGGGTCAACATCGCAAGCATCCTCGAGCCCATCCGACGGGCGAGCATCGAGGTCCTGACAGGGGCGTTCGCCATCGCCGCGGAGGTCGGGGCGGACGTGGTCGTCCACCCGGGCTACTATGCGTGGAGCGAGGAACGAGCGCGGGCAACGGAAAGGTTTCAGCAGTCGCTCGCCGAACTGGCGACGGCGGCCGAAGACCTTTCGGTCACGTTCTTTGTGGAGAACATGGGGAACTGGGAGTACTTCTTCCTGCGCTCCTGCGAAGACCTGCCGCTCATCGACGGGCTCGGGCTTGCGCTCGATGTCGGCCACGCGAACCTGAACGGGTGCCTGGACTGCTTCCTCGCCCATCCGGCGGCGCACTTCCATCTGCACGACAACGACGGCACCGAAGACACGCATTCCCCGGTCGGGGCCGGGACGATCGATTTTTCGGCCGTGATGGATGCCGTGCACCGGAACAGGGTCACTCCTATCGCCGAGGTGGAGACTCTTGACGGGGTTATCGCCAGTATCTCCGCGCTGGAGGCGATCAGCGCTGCTGTGCGGGGAGAATAGGGACGGCTCCTATCCGGTTCTTCCTCCGGGTTCGGCCGTAACCTTTTATAAGGTAAACCTCCAACATAGGTGGTGCGTCATGCCTCAGTGGCTCAGCCGGTAGAGCGCGTCCTTGGTAAGGACGAGGTCGCGAGTTCAAATCTCGCCTGAGGCTCTAAGAACCTAAGTTCTTAATCCCTTCTAAAAAATAAGCCCGTAGCGCCGAGATTTTCACATCGGTTTTGAACAGCGCGATTCCTACCGTGCGCATCGGGAAACCGACACGGCGCGGGGTCGCTGCTCCTCGGGTGCAGGAGTATACAGGGTCTGAAAAAGAGAGTAGAGGTTACGCCTTCACCGGCGCGGCGATCAGCTGAACCAGAGCGTCCCACGCCTCCGGCTGCTCCTCACGGAACCGGGCGAGCGATGCCCGGAAGTGCGGGTCGTCCGGGGTCGTGCCGGCATCTTTTGCAAGCATCCTCTCCAGGAAGTCGCCGGGCGCCTCCTTCTTCTGCGGCATACCGCACACGGTGCAGAAGCGCCTCTCTCCCTCCAGGATGGCACCACACCGCGTGCAGGGCACCGGCTCCGGGGCGGCCGGGCCGGGGACGTCCGCCTCGTCGAAGACCGCCCGGATCGTCTGTGCAACCGCTGCCTTGTAGTGCTCCAGGGCTTTGCGGGAGTTGTGGCGCTCGTCGTCTGTCAGGTCGCTTTCGGCGAAGTCCAGGCACTCCAAGACCGCCGAAACAGTGGTTCCAAATTTGACGTTTGTCATGATATCGTCTCTTCTGTTGGTTTCCCCTTGACGGATGCCGCCGGGAGGCCTTGCACCTCCTCCGGACCGCGTGGTTACGGTCGGCGGTCTGCGTTCCAGTTCTCCAGGATGGCCACGACCTCCCGGACTTCCGCGCGAAGCGCCTTCGCCTCCGCGCGCAGGGTTTCCGCGTCCTCGACGGGGATCATGCAAACGACCTCACGAGGTCATGGTCGATCGACTTCGCCTGCTCCCGGTCCGCGTCGATGATCGGGGCCGGGGAGGAGAGCCTGGCGGCTGCCTGCTCCCCGGCGATCACCTTCTCCACGGCCTTGAGCGGAGCAGTCATGAGCCGCGCCTCGATCTTCACGTTCACCGCCTTACCGGACCGGGAGATCCGGGCGGTGCCGGCGTAGCCGATGAAGACATCGCGGCCGGGGCGTTCCTGCACGAACTGAACATCTACCACGCGGCCGTTTAGCATCTTCGGAACGTCCGCGGCGGCGATCACGAGTGTTCCGAGTTTCCAGCCATCTACGACCACGCGAAGGGCGCCGTGGTCCTTCTGAATCTTTCCAACGGGCTTGAACATGCTGTCTCACCTACGTTATAACATTGTTTTAACATGCAAAGGTATATACTTTTCCCTAACAATGTTATAACATGGAGAAGTTCACCGTGACCGTGAGCGGTTACGAGCAGGTCGAGAAGACGGCGGTTAAAGTCGGCAACGGTGCCGGGGTCCTCGTGCCTCGACGGTGGTTAGGTCGTCGGGTTCACTGCATCCTCCTCGACGAGGGAGAGGTCGAGCAGGATGATAACACCAAATAATCTCTTTTGCACGCCTTCATATCGTCGATTTCCCGGCCTCTCTTCTGCCGTAGGTGTAAGGTGTCATGGTGAGGGGAGATCGCCGGAATACGGCGCGATGTGAAGGCACGTTTACGGCCCGGGACAACGCCGTATAAAAAGAGTTGGAAGAGTTGGACGTACCCGGCACCCATGAGCCGGATGCGCCCGTGCTCACAACACCCCGGCGAGGCGTAGCATGTCGTCTCGTTCCGGTAAGTATCGCTCAATCAGCCCGGCATCGACCATACAAGATGTCGCGTTTGGAGACGGTTTCCCAAGTTCGGTGGTAAGGCTAATTCCACGCTGAGCGATGTTATCGACAATCAGTGCCGCCTGAAACATGCGCCCGTTCATCAGAAGATCCTCTGAGTTATCCATATTGCGGCGGGCCTCGCCTAGGTGTTGTTTTGCCCTTTCCACGTGTTCGGCGGATTCGACAAACTTTTCGTGCGCGTACATGATACCAGCTGGATCGCTGGAGTACACAACAAATTTCCCATCAACGAACTCGGAATCAATATTTGTTATATTCCCTAATCCGGCATTCTGAGCATTAACCGCTGCACGGAGTTCTCTAACGGCGGCATCCGTCGCCGTCTCGGCGGGAGTACTCACACACCCGACCGTCACCACAATGAGTAGGATTGCCCCGATCGTCACAAGAGCTCGCGCGGGGGTCCAGAAAGAGGGTTCTGCGTCAGTCATGAGAGGGAATAGGGGATATGGGTATATATAGAACAAGGATCTATTCGGCCGGGGGCATTTTCGGCAACCCGATCACTCCTCCCCGGCGGCGGCCTTCTCCAGGAGGTGCCGGAGCGCCGCGTCATATGACGGCAGCCGGAGCTTATGCTTCAGCGCCCATATGGCGGTGAAGGTGTCGTGTTGAACCGGGATCGTCCTCCGCGCCCGCTTCGGACTGCCGGAGGGGGTTCATCGGCCGCACCCGGGGAGAAGGAGAGGGGAAAAACCCCGCGCACCGGGGCATCTCGGAAGAGGTGCAGTTGGCTCCCAGGTGGCGGGGCGATCTCGATCGTTTTCATGGTTGTAGAGCAGGGTGCTCTTCCGGTCCGATGTCGTTCTCTCCGGGGCGGTCTTGCCACGGGAATGTTTGGGCAAAAGGTGCAATTTGCAACTTCACTAGCAGGAAGTCAGGATCGTCGCAGTTCAAGCAATAGAGTTGGTATGCCAGCATGCTAGCTATTCCACGATCAACGCGGGTGCGACGGGTTCCACACCATAGGGGCCACGCTGATTTCTCGAAGTGCGCTCCCCGTAGATCTGCATCCCGGAAGTCTACTCCCACGATCTCTGCTCTCCGGAAATCCGCACCGCGAAGATCCGATCCGTTGAAGTTGCACCGGAATAGGTCGGCTCTCCAAAAATCTGCGTTTTTGACATCCGCCTCCCGGACAAGTGTATGCCGGAGCTTCGCCCGGGTGAAGATAGTTCCTCGGGCCGCAATTTTGTCAAGCAGGGCACGGGAGAGGTTCGCCTCCCGAAACGTCGCTCCCGTGAGGTTGGCACGAGTCAGGATCGCGCCTTCCAGGTTGCACCCGTCCAGGTTCGCTTCCGGGAGATACCCTCTGTAGAAGATCGCTCCCTGTAGATCCGCACCGTGGAGATCTGCACCTCGGAGGGGTATTAGTCCCATACTCGCGCCACGGAGATCAACACCATCGGGGTTATCCGCTCCTCGGACAATGCCAGAGAGATCCGCGTCGGTCAAGTCGGCACGAACACCGGCCGGGTCGTTGCGGACCCATGCCGCATGGAGACGTAATATCTCCTTCAGTTGGTCCGGGGTTATTTCGGCCATATTACATCACCTCTACGCTCATACGGGCGATATCGAGACTGGCTCGTCGAACACTACGATGTCATCGCCGGTCTGCTGGCTATAATACCACGTCGCCGCCCATACTGCCATTCCTACGGAGAGCACGAGGTCGTCGTGGTCGCCTTCCCGCCATGCCTCATAACTGTCATGTGCGGTTTTCAGGTTCACCTTGACCTTGAACGCCAGGAGCTCATTGATCAGGGTTTCCGCGTCCGGGAGTGCTGCCGCGATCTTGAGCCGCTTGTTTTGCAGCGATACCGCCAGTTCCCCCACAATGTCACGCTTCGGGACCCGGAAGTATGGGCCGTCCCGGTTCACGGTGTCCCCGCCTGTGATGGTGACACAGACGGGCGCCAGCCCTTCCAGAAAGAGCATGTCGGTCACCGCCCGCCCCACCCCGGTGTTATCGACGATCAGGTCTGTGCCGGGCGGGAGACGTGCCATAATCTCCTTCACGCGGGCGACCTGCGTGGGGTAGGGTGTCCCGATCGGGAGCCGTTCCAGGTGCCGGACATGGTGCGTGAGCGGGATGCTCTCGAACGTCGTATCTACTGTCCGAAGGCGTCGGGTCTCGGGATCGCGGTCTTCGTGCTGTACGGTGTATGGCGTCGGGCGAACCTCGATCGCGCTGATCGCGGTGTAGTCGGCCGCCTGCCCTAAATCCAGTCCTACAAAGTATCTCGTCATTCGGTTGCCTCGTCAAAGAGCGGGAAAACATCGTCGTCGAGTCCGGCGGCGGTCCTCGTCGTCGGCGGGGCGAAGAGCGGGGATACGTCCTCGGAGACCGCGCCCATCACGTCGTCGTAGCGGAATACGCTATCCGTCGCCTGCCGGAACTCGCACATGTACTCTTGTTCAAACCACCAATCCCCGATCGCCCGTCGTTCCTGCTCCAGGAACTCCGGAGTTATCCGCGGGCACCGGGGCGCGGGGATCTTGATCCGCTGCCAGTCGTCGCCGCCTTCGGTCCATGCCTCGAAGAAGTGCCCGCGCTTGCCGAACGGGGTACTCATCAGGATCAGCCGCCCGCCGCTGACGGCAAGCATCGGTCGGATGGAATAGTACAGCGCGTCGGGGACCCGGGCGGCCTCGTCCTCAATCACGAGGTCGGGCGCACTGAATCCGCGGATCGTGGCTTCGGTGCCGGGGAGGGAGACCACTCTCGATCCGTTCTCCAGCGCAAACGAGAGCTTGTTGTCTTCCGTCAGCCGGGGGCGGTCGTCCAGGGCATCCAGGAACCCGGTCACTTTCTTGAACAGTTCACTTGACTGCCGGAGCGACGGGCTCACGAGGGGCACGAGGCTGCCGGGCCGGAAGAGCGCCGTGTGGAGCGCCACGATCGCGGTGGTGGTGCTCTTCCCGGCCTGCCTGGAGCAGTTGAGGAGCAGGCGGTTTGCCGGGGAGAGGAGGACCTCGACCTGCCAGGGGTCCGGCTCGAAGTCGAGTTGTTCCCGGGCGAAGGCCACGGGGTCTATGAGGTGTCGAAGAGGGGCGGTGGTCACGGGTCTTCGACCTCCTTTAGCGCCTCTGCGAGCCGGACCCGGATGTCTGGATACGGCTGAAGTTCGCGGAAGATGACCGCCTGGATCTTCAACCACTGTGGGGCTTGATAGATGTTGATCGTCGTCCCATCGCCCGGGAGATCCCCGGCGATCTGGAGTAACGGCTTTGCCAGGTCGCCGGCCGTCTTCCACAGATACGCCATCCTCCGGTCGTCCCCTTCCTCCTCGGCTCGGTTCGCTGCACGGGCGAGCGAATCGAATCCTCTCGACAACTCCTTGAGCATCTTTGCGGTGCCGGAGACGGCCTTCTGTCGCTCTGCATCGACAATTGCCGCCGAGATGTGTTTCTTATGGCGGCCGATCGCGGCTTCGGAAACGTCGAATCTCTGCGATATGCTCCGGTATTTTTCGCCTGAAACGATCGCTTGATCTATCTCGTCCCGCCGCGGGTGGGTGCAGATGCTACACCGTCGGGCCATTATCGCCTGCTCCTCCGGTCGTCGTCTCGCTTGATGCACTTTCTCAGGGCGGCCGCCTCCGCTCGATACTTCGCCGCCTGCCGGGGCTGCCGGTGGTAATCGTGGAGCCCGGCAAGCTGATCGAGCGCGTCGGCTACGAGATCCATCTCGGGGCACTGTGCGACGAACGCATCCCAGAGTAGCAGGATGCCATCCGCGCCGGTGAACCGGGACCGGAGGTAGCGCCGGGCGTTGTCCCTGCACGAGGAGGTCATAGTCGCACCTCTGCGAGACCGGCCGCCTGCCGTTTCAGGTGGTTGTAGTGGTGACTGCAAAGCGGCCAGTCGCCGTCTTTGTTCACCCACTCCGGCTGGTTGCCGCAGCCTTTGACGCTGCACCGGGCGCCTTTCCTCTCCAGCCCGCCGTGCCAGGTGTAGGTGTTGATAGTAGCGAACACAGACGGCGGGACATCCTCTCCTGACACGCCTGACACGTTTGCCGTAACTTTTTCTCGCGCGTGTATACGTGAAAAAGTTTGGGCAAACGTGTCAGTCGTGTCAGTGCCGGGTGTGGGGTGATCAGAGAGTTTGGTCTGTTCCTCAATGGTGTGGCATCCGTTATCCAATTCGGCCTCGCTCTTGAGCCGGATTCCGATCCAGTATCGGTTGTTTCCGTCGCTATAGTCATCAAACAAAGTTTTCATAAAACTACCAAACTTGGTTTGAGACAGCGTTCTCCACCCGGCAGCCTCGCACCACGAGAGATATGCGCCATAGAGATCGGACTTCCCGACCCGCTCCTGGGGACCGACCACACAAGCCTCTGTGACAAATCGCCCGACGGGGTTTGATGTGATCCGGTAATCCTGCATGGCCCGCCGCACGGCCGCCGGCTGGGTAAGTTTGCCCCGCTCTCGATATCGCCGGAGACCTTCGATCATCCAGTTGAGGATACCGGGGCCTTCCTGTTCGAACAAGACTTTCCCGTACTCCGGTTGTCGTTTCTCTGGCGGGATAACGGCGACGAACGGGAAGAGCCATATCCGCCGCCAGATGCCGTTATCGGTGCCTTTGATCTTCGGCAGGTGGTTCGTTGCCAGGAAGATTTTTGCACCGGGCACAAACTCGACGGGTTTGCCGTACAGCGGCCTCGCAGTAACTGCATGGTCCCCGGTCAGGCTCTTGATCAGCGATTCCGAAAGGATAGCGTCCTGCTCCGGTTCGGTGCAGGTCACGAACCGCGCGCCTTTGAGCCTGAGAACGTCCGGGCGAGCGCGGCCGACGTCATCGTGCCGGGACTGCATCAGCGTGCTGCTCTCGATATTCACCGCATAGTCGTTCAGTATGAGGGCGATCGCCTTCAACGTCTCCGACTTCCCGTTTTTACCCGAACCCCACAGGATACTCATGAGTTGCTCGGGGTTGTATTGCAGGAGCGAGTATCCCATCATGTCCTGAAATCCGGTGATCACCTCCTCGTCGCCGGCGAACACTGTGTGCAGGTGGTCGAGCCAGAGAGGGCATGTCGCTTCGGGGTCATACCGCACGCCGGCGATTTTCGTAAGAAGGTCCTCGCGCCTGTGCTCCCGGAACTCGAACGTCTCCAGGTCGAGGGTGCCGTTCTGGCAGTTGAACAGGTTTTCGCGCGCATCCATCTCGTCGGCGCGGACGGGGACCATATGCACAGCGCCGTCAATCATCGCGCGTCGTGCCACGAGCGAACCCGATTTGATCGCCCACTTTGCGACGGTTTCGCTGTTCGGTGCTGTCGCCGCTTCGAGGAAGATCGCCTTAGCCGTCCTCGTTGCAAGGTCGAGCATCCGGTTCGTCTCGTCCTGCTCCCACCGCCGGCCGTCCCACACGAACCACGTTTTCAACGTAGAGCAGTAACGGATGTCATCGCCGTACATCCTGATCAGGCGTTCGGAGTTCCCTATGTCCGTCAGCCCGATCCCGGTGGTCAGGTCCTCCTGATCCGCGGACAGGATCTCATCGTTTCGGTCCCTTCGCGCACGTTCCTGGTAGACCTTCGCCATTTTAGTAAGGTGCTCGATCTCCTCGGGCGTCGGGCGGACCTCTTCCGGCAGCCGGGACCATCGTTTTGAGAGGTTGCTTGCGGCCTCAAGTCCTTTGTCGTGGCAGTAGACTGCGATACGGAACAGAACCCGCCGGGCCTGCTCCCGCCGCTCGTCGGCGGTCGCCTCGTCGGCCGAAGGTATGCCGCACTCTTTCGCGAGATCGCGCGATGATGCGGGGATGTTGTAGTAAAACCCGCCCCACCACGCCACGGTGCTGAGAGTATCTCCACCGGCGAGACCGATCGCGATCTTCTCGTCCGGGGAGAGGTTGTCCGTGGTCACGCCCGCACCGCCTCCCGCCGGGCCGCCTGCATCTTTCGCCGGTACTCCACACGCTTGAGGTATCGCTCCTCGGGCGGAAGGGCACCCATGCCGCCGCCCGGGCTCCAGGTCTCTCCCACGTGCTCCAGGGCCTTCGAGATCGTCCGCGTCGCGTAGTCGGTTCGGTCCCACTTCTCGCGGTAGAGTCCAGACTGCCGAACCAGGCGTTCCAGTTGCGCGGGGTCTTGACTGTAGAAGGCGAGGATGGTGCACAGGGCGAGATCCGCTTCAGAGTGCGATCCGTATCCGGACGTATCCCCGCGCCATAGGGCGTTGAACTTCGCGGCGTTCGCGGCGCTCTGGCACTTCTCGATGATCTCCGCGTCGGTTAGATCCGGGGCGGCTGTAGATCGTGGGGTCGGGGTCTTCGCCCGGGGCGCTTGCTGCATCTCCTTCGTCCGGCCGATCTTCTCGTAGATCGCCTCCAGGCTCCCGGGCGCCGGCTCGCGCACGTCATCGGGCGTGCCGGGGATGTGGTCGCCGGTGACGGTGAAGAACCGGCCACGGTCGTACATCTCCCATACTTCGCCCGCTGCCCGGCTCCTGTCGCCCGGTTTCGTCCCGTAGGTGATCACATGGGCGCCGGCCCTTGACGGGGAGAGCTCCGCGTAACTCTGCACGCTCGCGATCTCGTCGAGGACTCCGGGCGTCCACTCCCCGGTTTCAGGGTCCCGCACGTGATCGGCATCGAGCCCGAGCCAGCCGTCGCCCAGGACGAACCCGATCCCGCTGTAGTACTCCACCGCCCGGCACGCCTCTTCAAACGTCACCCAGGTTTCGCGGTCGGTGCTCTTTGCCTGTCCTTTTCCCGGAGTGTGAGGCACCTTCGTCTTCTTCCCATCGCGGACCTCATACTGCCAGACTACCCACCGCTTCGCCTCTCGCATCGCGGCGGGGATGGCGGCGTACCTGGTAGAGGTCGCGGGGCGGCTCGTTGGTGCCGGTGCCGATCTTGCCGGCGGTTGTGGCGCTGCTCCTTTCGGGGTGCGCTCGATCTTGAACCCCGAGGCTTTCGCCAGCGCGAGGGCGTCGTCAGTCACACAATCACCGCCGCGTCGTCAGGTCGTACCAAACCCATCCGCAAAAGTAGACATCCTCGATCGCACCGGATCCTACAAGGCCCGTTCGTCGTGCCATATGACCCGCAAAGCGTCCCGTCAGTATGGCACTCGGGCGGCAGGTCATCGATGAATAATTCCCCAATTATCGATGGCGTTTTATACTGCCTCGGAGATACAATAGTTATCGACATTCATTGCTCCCTGCTGATGCTGAGTGTCCTTTGAGCGTGCCTTCGCCGGGGCGCGCTCCGAATCCTTGTTCTCACCGTCTGCCAATTGCCAGCGCCCTTTCTCGATGAGCACCTCGGCGATCGCTTTATATATGCCGGGGAGGTGGTCGAGCGTTTCCTGGTCGATGACGAGACCGGGAGCGGGGGCGCTTTCAGGTGCCATCGCCCTGCACCCCCGTTGCTGTAATTACGAGTCTCCCACGTTCGAGAGAAATATCGACCGGGTCGCCCTCTTTGAGGCTGTTCTGCTTAACCCACGCGGCCGGTAGTGAGACATAATTCGATCCCCCTAACCGCTGGAGTTTCCTTGTAGCAACCCGCTCCATACCTATTCCTTAGAACTTGCGTATTTAAATAAATACTCATATAGGTATTTTTTGTTATTTTTGTTACTTATCTGTATAATCAATATTTGAATTAAGTATAAATATGAGTGAGGGTTATTCTATAGCATGAACGGGAGTGGGAAGAACAACCGAAGCTTAGAGAATAGACCCCTCAAAGGGGAGACGACTGGGTTCTTAACTGAAAAACGCCGAAAATTCCTTAAAACTCCGGTAGAGGAGCGCAAAGACGCGTTTGGTGAAGGTAATACCAACCAGTATAATATGAGAATCAAAGAGAGGGCCAAGCAAGCGGTGCGGGACCTCGCTCTAGTAGCATATGGGATGCCCGAGAAGGAAGTCCGAGAAATCTTTGACGTCGAAGATATGGATTTGTTGCTCCGATGGGTTGTATTGAAAATAGGGAGAGATAAAACCCCGCGTGCGGTCTACTTCCGGGCGTTATTGCAGGCAATTGAGGGAGCTCTAAATTATACTGCTGATGAACACCTTGAGCGGGTCAATATCGAAGTTTCACTCCGCCCCTACCTGAGTGAGACACTGATCGGACAGGTTGTACCCCCCGATTTTATACCTGAATAAGGTCTGTTGCCCAAAGACCCATCAAATCTTTACTCTCCTCTCGCCATCTTCGCCCGGGCCTCAAGCAAGATCGTCAACGCCTCCGGATCGTTCGGGTTCGCCACCACCGCTTCGGCGGCCTTGATAACCGTGTTCACAGTCTCCGCCGCCTCTATCGAGAGCGTCATTCCACACCGGGCGCAGAACCGGGAGCCCGGCGGCATGACGGTGTGACACTGGCTGCACTGCACCGGCTCCGGTGACTCGTTCGCCCGGTCGTTCTCCGGCAGTTCCACGCCGGCGAGCGCGGCGAAGGCGTTATCCACGTCTTCATCAACCAGATGACTATAACATGCGATCATCTGCGTGCTCTGGTTGCCCCAAAACGCTTTCTTTGCTAAGGTTTCCTGCATCCCGCCGCGGAGGGCGTGCGTTATCCTGCTGTGCCTGAACGAGTGCAGGGTGATCTTCTTCTCGATTCCAGCAGCCTTGGCGAAATTCGAGATCGCCTTCGCGAGCCCGCGGTACTGCATCGGCTCGCCGCGGCTCGTCAAGAATACAAAGTTATCGCCGGTTGGGTCGCCGGGGTATGAGCTCCGCCACTTGGCGAGGTATTCGCGGTAACTGATGATCGGCACTGTCCTGAGCCGGCCGGTCTTCTCACTGGTTCTGAGCTTCGCACCCCACTCGACGAAGGTAACATCCTTCCACTTCAGCGAAGCGACCTCGCCCGACCGGAGCCCGCCTTCGTACATCACGCTGATCAACGCCTTGTACTTGAGGCTCTTCGCCGCGTCGATCAGCTGCGAGACTTCCTCGCCCGTCAGGATGTTGTCTTCGGTCTTCGTCTGCGTGTTGTATTGTGGGTTCTTGATCTCTTTGATGACGTCTGCCGGGATCTCCACATATCCACGCTTCGCCAGCCAGAGGAAGAACCGCTTGCTAAACCGCACGTAGTCGGCGATCGTATTCTTCGCGTACGGCGTGCCGTCGTCCTTCTTCGCGTACCGCATGCGGTTGACGCCGGCGAGCAGGTCTGCTTTCTTCGTCTCCAGGAACGGCGGGAGGTAGCGCCGGCCCGCGATCAGGGTGTAGGTGGTCTTGAACTGTCGCCCGGGTGATAACTTGCTTGAACTCTCCGCCACATACTCCCGAATAAGCCCGGCGTCCTCCGGGGTTATCCGTCCATCCTCTTCCGCGGCCGTGAGGCTCTTCTCGGCGAATGCGAAGTACTCCTCCGCCGAGTGATGAAACCGCTCGTTCTCCATGAGTGATGATATGCGCCCGACCATTATAAAGACTACTATGGATTAAGAACTTCGTTTCTTTAAGCCCGCCTGAGGCTTAAATAACTGATATTCTTATTCCCTTCCTGAAACGGGGTTCGGAAAATCCTTAGACCGGCCTCTTTCCTGTACGCTGGGCTATCATGGAGTGCGTATACCGGTCTTTCTCTGAGGTCGTCCCAAAACACCTCAGCCGGGAGGGGGAAACCCAATCGCACCTAGCGGTGCTCATGCACCCGCCGTTCCGCCGGGCGCACCTCCCGATCCCTCACTCGAAGACCTCCGGTCTTCTCAAACTCCTGCCGTACCGGCAGTCGTTCCCCGCGTGGCGATACCCGGAGGGAAGCCGTGTCAGCAATTTGACACCAAAAATTGCTCAATTCCTCCCGAGGATGTGTCAAAATACTCTGAACGATATGAATCTTCAGCGCTAGACACTTCTGGGATGACTTCTCTATCTCTCCCTATTGGTTTACTTCAGAGGGTATCTAAAAACATCTACGAAGGTTCTGGCGGACGGGGGGAAGATCGGCCTTGCAGCGCGGCACCTGAGTGCATAAATAGCATCCTCTGTCGAGGGCGGTGGGATCGGTAGCTTCGTTTTAATGAAAACTGCATGCGGGTGCATGTTGCAGCCGGGCTTGCAGGTCCGGTCGGTTGCTCCGTGAAACGTCCGAGAGGGAGGCACGGTCATGATCCGGGTAGGGGTCAGGGTCCAACTGGCATGCTGGACCATGTGATTGTAATCACCGGAGACGTAGACCCGGCCCGGGATGGTTAAAGCAATATCATGTGCGTCGGGAAGCGCCGTGACGACGTCATCATCGGGGATATACTGCTTAAGACGCGCGGAGATGCCCGGATAGTAGGTGACCCGCCGGTGCCACGAGCATCGCTTTTCGATGGTTTTCTGCCGCCGGATACCCTAGTCCTCAAAAGGCATATGAAAATCTCCTCAACGTCGAGTTTCCCGTCCTAGGGCGTCCGGGAGCCGCCTATGGTACATTGGCTGGAGCCGGTCCCGGGTGACCATATTAAACAGGCAGGATACCTTTGCAGGGGAGCCCACAAACCGCCCGTTCCTGCTTCTTTCACGTATGCCACGTGTCCGTTCTTCAGAGCCCAGGTTCGCTCCAGGGAAAATTCTATACTGGTCTCAAATTTTCTTTCTGATGCAGCATCAGCCATCTTTTCCGAAGAGTTCCGGGTTCATCCCCAAAAAATGGGAATATTGTATGATAGCCCCCTTAGAGGGGAGATATTCAAAAAAAATTAAGTTGTAGCAAGATTCACTTATGAAAACATATTTATAGTATAACATGTTGATCAACAAGATCCAACTCTCTGCTATCGCAAGCCTATAACACAATTATTATATTAAAATCATTCAATTTTGAATGATCTATGTTATGAGGATCTCTAGGATAATTAGTTATATTTATATATAATAATGGTTAGTATATCCTGTGGCAATAGTTCCGGTATCCGCGGGCGGGGCAAGTCCCCTGCCCGTCCCCGGACGACCAGGAGTCCTCATGATACAGTCCGCCGACCTTCGGAGTCTTCGTCCTCCAAAGAGCACCGTTAGGGGCCTCCCCGCATACCCGGCCATCGTTGCGGTCATCCCGGCCTACAACGAGGGGCTGGTGATCGGGAGCGTTGTTCTCCAGGCGGACTGCAGAATACCCCGGGAGGAATTCCGATGACCATCCATACGACTTCATCCTCCGCTCCTGCCCGCACGGCCGGGATGGTCGTCGAACACGACGGTGACAGGGAGGGCACGATCCTCCTCGTCGACGACGAGGCAACCCGACCGCGGCCCGCCGTCCGGACTCTCGTCGCCATGCCTGCCTATAATGAGGAGGCCTACATCGCAAAGACGATCATCGGGGCCAAAAAGCATGGCGATGCCGTCCTCGTCGTTGACGACGGCTCAAAGGATGATACCGTCCCGATCGCGGAGGGCCTCGGGGCCCGTGTCGTCCGGCACGAGGTCAACCGGGGCTACGGCGGGGCGTTGCAGACGATCTTTGCCACCGCCCGAAACCTCGGCGCGGAGGAACTCGTCGTCATCGACGCCGACGGCCAGCACAACCCTGCGGAGATCCCGGAACTGCTTGCGGAGCTCCGCCGGGGGAATGACGTCGTCATCGGCTCCCGTTTTGTCAAGGGTTCGGCCGGCAAGATCCCCGCCTACCGGAAAGCCGGGATGAAGGTCCTCGATACCGCGACCACTCTGGCGGGGACCAACCTTGCGATCACCGACTCCCAGAGCGGTTTCCGGGCCTACGGGAGAAAGGCCATCGAAGCCATCCAGATCAGCGGCGAGGGGATGAGCGCGGGCTCCGAGATCCTGGTCCAGGCGAGCGACCACCGCCTGAAGGTCGCCGAGGTGCCGATCAAGGTGCGCTACGACATTGAGGATACATCAAGCCAGAACCCGGTCTCCCACGGAGTCGGGGTGCTGATGAACATTGTGCGGCTGATCAGCCTCCGCCGGCCGCTGGTGTTCTTCGGGATCCCGGGTGTGCTCTTTGCTCTCATCGGGATCGTTGCAGAGATTTACACCTTCTCCGAATACTACCGCACCGGTCAATTCCACTACATCGTCTTCACCGGCGGGTTCTCCGTGCTCATCCTCGGGCTCCTGCTCACTACTGTGGGGATAATCCTCTACTCGCTCGTGCAGATCATGCAGGGGCAGGGAGGCGGGAAAGCTGCCGCTCCTGTGACCGGGGCCCCGATCGGAAAGGGGGCCGGAAAGGCTGAGCCGGGGACTTCCCACTAGAGAGGATCTAAAGATGATTGCAATTGTGCTTGGAACCCGGCCGGAGATCATCAAGATGTCCCCGATCATCCGTGAGTGCGAGATCCGAAACCTCGACTACTTCATCCTCCACTCCGGGCAGCACTACTCCTATGATATGGACCGGGCGTTCTTCGAGGAACTCGAACTGCCCGAGCCGAAGTACAACCTCGACGTCGGCTCCGGGACCCAGGCCGGCCAGACCGCAAAGATCATGACCGGCATCGAAGATGTCCTGGTGAAGGAATCCCCGGATATCGTTCTCGTTCAGGGCGACACCAACACCGTCATGGCCGGGGCTCTTGCGGCCGCAAAACTCCATATCCGGGTCGGGCACGTCGAGGCCGGCCTCCGGAGTTTCGACCGGATGATGCCAGAGGAGATCAACCGGGTGGTCGCGGACCACGTCTCCGATTACCTCTTCGCCCCCACGGAGACGGCACGGCGGTACCTTGAGAAGGAGGGCATTGAGGAGAACAAGATCTGCGTGACCGGGAACACCATCGTCGACGCGGTCTTCCAGAACCGGGAGATCGCGAAGAAGAAGGCGGATATCCTCGACGCCCTCGGACTGGAGCCCCACGAATACTTCCTCGTCACCTCCCACCGGCAGGAGAACGTCGACAACCCCGAGAAACTCCAGAGCATCATCGCGGGGCTCGAGGCGGTCCACCGGGAGTACGGGCTCCCCGTCATCTTCCCGATGCATCCCCGGACCAGGAAGATGGTCGAGCGGTTCGGGGTCACACTCGACGGGATCTCCGTCATGAACCCCGTCGGGTTCCTCGAATTCCTGCAGCTTGAGTCCAACGCCCGCCTCGTCCTGACGGACTCCGGCGGCGTCCAGGAGGAAACCTGCATCCTCGGGGTGCCCTGCGTCACCCTCCGGGCGAACACCGAGCGTCCGGAGACGATCGAGGTGGGAGCGAACGTTCTGGCGGGGACAGGGGCCGATGAGATCCTGGCGTCTGCCGGGCAGATGCTCTCCCGGTCGGGGACCTGGGAGAACCCCTACGGGGATGGTATGGCGGGCAGGATGATTGCGACGATATGCGGCGGCATACCGTCGCGGAACAACAATTCATTGATTCGGTGAAATACACATGGAAACACAAAGAATTCTTGTTACAGGCGGTGCCGGATTCATCGGCACCAATCTCGTCAACGAACTGCGTAGCCGGGGTCATGAGGTCGTCGCACTCGACCTCCTGAACAACGACCGGGAGAATTACATCCGGGCAGATACGCGGAGTTATCGGCAGCTGGAACGGGTCTTCGACCGCTCGAAGTTCGATTACGTATATCATCTCGCTGCGGAGTACGGCCGCTGGAACGGCGAAGATTACTACGAAAATCTCTGGCAGACCAACGTGATCGGGACCAAGCATATGCTCCGTCTTCAGGAGAAACTGAAGTTCCGGATGATATTCTTTTCCAGCGCCGAGGTTTACGGGGATTATAGCGGGACAATGTCCGAGGATGTGATGGTGAACAATCCCATCAGGGATACTTATCAAATGAACGATTACGCCATCACCAAGTGGGCGGGCGAGCTCATGTGCCTGAACTCGGCAGCGATGTTCGGCACCGAGACGGTCCGTGTCCGGCCGGTGAACTGCTACGGCCCGCATGAGCACTATAATCCCTACCGCGGTTTTATCCCCAAATTCATCTATCATGCGCTCTTCAACAGACCCTATACGGTCTTCAAGGGCCACAAGAGGATCATCGACTTCGTCGAGGATTCCTGCAGGACCTGGGCGAATATCGTAGACAACTTCATTCCCGGAGAAGTCTACAACGTCGGCGGCCGCCCCGAGTGGGAGCGGGAGATCAAAGACTATTCCGACCTTATTCTTAAGGCCGTCGGCAGAGATGACTCGCTTGTCACCTATGAGGAGGCCGAGCCGTTTACGACGAAAGTGAAGACAATGGACTTCACGAAGGCCGTCCGTGACCTCAGGCACGACCCCAAGGTCTCGCCGGAGGAAGGTGTCCGACGTACGGTCGAGTGGATGAAGCGGTATTACCGGATCGAGGAGTGAGCACGATGGAGAACGAAAAATCATTTTTTGAAGGAAAGACTGTGCTGGTCACCGGCGGCGCCGGTGCAATCGGCGGGAACCTGGTCAGGAGGCTCTCTGATCTCGATGCAGAGAAGATCATCATCCTCGACAATCTCTCCTCCTCGTACGAGTGGAATATCACCCGGGGGGACAACGTCCAGTTCATCCACGGCGATATCCTGGATGAAGAGAAGTTAAAGTGGGCGTTTAAGTCGAAGCCCGACATCGTCTACCATCTCGCCGCCCACTTTGCCAACCAGAACTCGGTCGACAACCCCGAGAAAGATCTGATGGTGAATGGTATGGGGATCCTCAAGGTCCTGCAGTATGCACATCTCGTGGATGTCGAGCGGTTCATCTACGCCTCGTCCGGTTGCGGCATCTACGGCCTGGACTCCAAGATGCCGTTTGAAGAGCATGATATCTCCATCAAGCTCTACACTCCCTACCAGGTCACCAAGATGATCGGTGAGCTCTACACCAACTACTTCTACAACCTCTACGGGTTACCTATTGTCAATGCCCGGTTCTTTAACTCCTACGGACCTGGAGAGGTCCCCGGCAAGTACCGGAACGTCATCCCGAACTTCTTCTATTGGTCGATGAACGGTCTTCCCCTGCCGATCACAGGCACCGGGGAGGAGTCCCGGGATTTCACCTATGTTGGGGATCTGGTCAACGGCCTCGTAAAGATGGCCACCCATGAGAACGCGGTTGGCGAGGCGATCAACCTCGGCGCCGGCAGGGAGATCCGGATCATCGACCTCGCGAACTGGATCAACGAGTTAACGGGGAACAAGGCGGGCATTGCCTTTAAGGAACGGCGGGACTGGGATAAGAAGAACCGGCTTCTCTCCTGTATCGACAAGGCGAGCGATCTCCTCGGGTACACCCCCCAGACCGAGTTCAGGGAGGGGCTTGAGCAGACTTATCAGTGGTTTGTGGAGAACCGGGAGAATATCGAGAAAAGTGCGGAGTTCTAACCTGCCCATTCTTATTTGGTGCATCTATGAGAATACTGCTGGTTGTTGCTTACTTTATACCGGAGATCGGGAGCGCTGCCCACATCTATTTCGATCTCGCCAAGGCTTTTGCAGAGCGAGGGCATATCGTTGATGTCATAACCTCATATCCTCGAGAGTTTAATCTGAACAAGGAGGATCAGGGGAAAGAATTCCCTCTTGAGGAGGAGGTAGAGGGCGTCACGATCTACCGGTGTAAGCACCCGGCAAATCGCGATAACATCTTTGTCAGGGGACTTGAGCACTTTTATCTGCCCTATTACTACTTCAAGAAGTACCGTGAGGTCGGTAAAAAATATGATGTCTGTTTGATGTATATACCGCCACTGCCTCTATACTACCTTGCAAAGAAGATCAAGCGGTACGATGGAACCCCTTCTGTCCTTAATTTCCAGGATTTCCATCCCCAAGAACTTACTGAGGTCGGGGTACTGAAAAACCCCGTCATGATCAAGGTCTTGGAGCACATTGAGGGTGAGGCGTACAGGCACGCCGACCATATCACTGTCCTCTCACATGGCGGCATCGAATATGTGCAGCAGCGGGGTGCCGATCCAAAGAAGGTCACTCATATCTTCAACTCGGTTTCCCTCTCCGAGTTTAACGGCCTCGTTCATAGGAAGGACTTCAAGGAAAGGGAAGGTATCGAGGATAAGTTCCTGATATCCTATGCGGGAATCCTCTCTCCGTACCAGGGCATCGACAACATCCTGGACACTGCAAAGGCCCTGCGGGACCATGACGATACTATCTTCTGCATTGCTGGAGATGGTGCGGAGAAGCGGCACCTCAAGACGAGGATACACCTGGAAGAGATCAACAACGTCAGGCTGCTGTCACTTCTCCCCCGTGCCGAGTACTTCAATCTGGTTAACTCTTCTGACGTCTCATTCATCTCGCTCGACGAGAGGATGAAGGCTCCCTGCCTGCCCGGGAAGACGATCAATCTCATGGCCTGCAGCCAGCCGATCATCGCCATGGTCGCGACGGAGAGCGAGACCGCCGATGTCATACGGAAAGCAGGGTGCGGTATCGTGGTCAAACCCGGGGACGTCGCGAGCATACGGTCTGCGGTCCTCCGCCTCAAGGAGGACGCTTCTCTCCGTGAGGCGATGGGGAGCAACGGCAGGCGGTACCTGGAGAAAAACATGAGCCTGGAGGAGAACATCGCCCTGTATGAAGAGATATTTCACGGTCTTTCCGGGGACGGACTCCTTGCGGGGAGGCTGAGTTCTTCGAGGAGCGAGGATGCGCTTGGGGGCTTAGATTCACATGGCACTTAAAGTGGCGATATTAGATACAAATGCCCTGGAAAACAAGGGAAGCTATGGGAGATTGGTAGGTCTGCTGAAGGCTCTGAATGCCACTCTGCCCCGCCATGAAGTGACGGTGTATCACCGCTACTACGATGTAGCAGATAAGAAGCGCATTGAGACTTTAAAGAAATACCATCCGGATGTTGAGATAAAAAGACATCCCTGGTACAATGAAAAGGGCTCGTTGATAGCCACCACGGTGGCGTATATAGCATCTTTTTCGACATGTGCGTTAAAACAGGCTTATGGCAGAATGGGGACGGGGAAGACAACTCCATTTAGTGACTTTGATGTCATAATCGACTTGAATTTGATAGAGCCTGATAGGTTTAATGACAAGAAGTTCGATCCGGTGAATGTATTTGGACAACTATTTGCCCTGTTAAGCATATGGAATGCTTCTTTGAGCGATAGAGAGGTTGTCATCTGCTCGGCAACCATAGGTCCCTATAAAAATCCTGTATTGAGGTTTTTAGCCCGGCGCATACTGAATAATGTTAGCCTCATCTCCCTGAGGGAAGAGTTCAGTAGAGATTACCTGGAATCCATCGAGGTTAAAAAACCAAAGATCGAGGTTACCGCGGATCTGGCATTTCTCATGGAGAGCGACAACGACGTTGATTCTACCAAGATTTCGGAGGTGTTCGACGTTGTCGCAGATAGCGCTACTGTTGTCGGGATCTGTCCGGCCGCCATGATGAACTCGATGTTGCCCGAGGAGGGGTATGTTCGACTTATCTCTGAGGTTAGCGACTTTCTCATTGAAGATATTGGTGCTACGGTCTTTTATATCGCGAACACTTTTCAGGATATTGATTTAATTGATAAAATATATCGGACGTTGGAAAATCCTGAAAAAGCTCGGATAGTCCCTTTTAGCGCTTCAGCTACAGAGGTAAAATCAGTTATCGGACTTTGTGATCTCTTTATCTGCTCCAGGTTTCACGCACTTGTTGCCTCGACCTCTCTGGGGGTCCCGAGCATTGGTCTGGTCTCTTACAGTTACAATAAATTCCATGGGATTATTGGAAAAATGATGGAGCAGGAGGAATATCTCCTGGATATAAACCAGACCTTTGAGTATGGTGCGTTTTTCAACGAATTGAGACTGAAATCAGAGAAAATACTGCATGACAAAGAATCTATACGGGCGAACCTTCTGAAGAATTGCGCCTCCACGAAGAAGCAGGCTCTGGTTAATGGCTACCTGATCCGGGATCTCGTTTTGGCGAATGATAATGCCGCTGGTGATTAAATGGGGCAAACCATTCAGAAAGTTCTGGACGACCACCTCTGCTGTAATTGCGGGACGTGTGCAGGAGTGTGCCCGCAACAGGCGATCTCCGTGAAACCAGATAAGCATTCCCGGGTGTATGAGCCAGAGATACATTCAGGTGCATGCAATGGGTGCGGTATCTGTTATGATATCTGTCCTGGACATTATGTCGATTTTAAAGGCCTTAATATGGATATCTTCGGAAAAGAGGCTGAAGATGTCATATTGGGCTCTTATCTAAAGTGCTATATGGGGCACGCGGCAGAGTCCGGGGTCAGGTACAAAGCATCATCCGGAGGGGTGATCACCGGACTGCTGGTCTATGCCCTCGAAGCGGGGATAATAGATGGGGCGCTTGTAACCCGGATGAACCGGGACCGACCTTGGGAACCTGAACCCTTCATCGCAAAAACCAGGGATGAGATTGTTGAAGCCTCCACGTCGAAGTACTGTCCGGTGCCTGCAAATATCATGATCAAGGAACTGCTTAGTGCTCAGGAAGGCGAAAAGTTCGCAGTTGTAGGGTTGCCGTGCCATATCCAGGGTATCAGGAAAGCCGAGCAGATCTATAAGAAACTCAGTGCACGTGTGGTTCTTCACATCGGGTTATTCTGTTCGCACACCGATACTTTCTGGCAGACAGATTATTTGCTTAAATCGATGGATGTACAAAAAGACGATCTCAAGAGCATCCGTTATCGGGGTGATGGCTGGCCGGGGACCATGTCTGTACAACTGAGGAATGGTAAGGAGTCATCTATACCCTATCATAAGGCAATATTCCCTCACGTAGTGTGGTTCAACGCGATGAATCGTTGCCTCTACTGCTGCGATTTAACAGCTGAACTGGCTGATATCTCTGTAGGTGACCCCTGGATCCCGGAAGTGGTAGGAAAGGAAAAGATAGGGCAGTCCATTGTTATTGTTCGGACAGATGATGCCCAGGAACTTATTCTACGGGCTGTACATGATGAGCACCTGAATGTCGCCCCTCTCTCTGCAGAAAAGGTGAAAGAGTCTGTTTCGATGGGAGAGAAGAAGGCTGATGTTCAGATACGTATGGCGCTCAGGAAGATGATTGGTAAGAGTGTTCCTGACTATAATGCTGATCTCATGGCTCCCCGCCTTCACAATTATATCCGGGGTTTTGTCCCCCTGCTTAGTTCAGTTTGCTCTTCAAATGTATATTTGCGACCATTAGGCGAAAAAATAGTTGATCTTGGTTCGCGATTATCTGAACTAAAGCGGCGAGGGAGCGAGCAGTGAAAATATTGCAATAACCATTAACCGTGAAAAAACGATGTTACAGAGTCTTTATAGGCCTTATGGCCATCGTGATATAGGTTTGATACCTTCACAGTTAAATCCTGCATTCGCCTATGGTGAGATGGTTAGCATTGAGCATTAATTATGTGTGAGAGACAGAAGTATTCGAGAAACAACCAAACAATAGTGAGGCTACAACATGAAAGAACTTAACATTTCTCTTATCAAACCTAGTGACCCCAGAACCGATCCCCGTCTGATTAAGGAGTTAGACTCTATAATAAGAGCAAAATATAATGTTAACGTAATCTGCATGTGTGATAGGGATGACCCTGAAACATCCTACAAAATGAAGATTCATAATTTAAAATTAAAGGGCAGAAACAATTTCTCCTCTTTGCTCTATTGGCCTATTTGGTGGATATATGAGTTTCATTCGCTTTTACATATACAGACAGATATTTTCCATATTTTTAATTATAATTCGATTTTGCCTGCAATAATTGTCGGGAGAATAAGAAAAATCCCTGTAATTTATGAAATATTGGATACAACGTACGATGCACTAAAATGGCCAGGAACAATCCGAAATGCCATTATGTTTCTTGATAAGATGTTCATGAAATATTCTGATGCGATAATTCTCGTCGATGAGTGCCAAATCAAACAGTTTAGAGGGATTCCAAATAAAAATGTAAATATTATCTATGATTCTGCTTATGATTTTGGAAAATCAGAGATAACTAATGATAAGGCTAATAACGCCTTTATAATGTTATATATTGGCGTTTTGTATAAGATTCGTCAGTTAAATCTTGATATATTGTGCGATGTTATAAAAGATATCGATGGTGTCAAACTTATTATTGCTGGATATGGAGATCTTGTTGATGATATAAAAGAATGGGAGAAAAAATCTGATGATAAAATTGAGTACATTGGGCGAATTGCATATTCTGAGGCATTAAAAATGAGTTTGAACGCTGATTGCTTAGTTGTTTTGAGGAGTTCTGATCTGAACACTAATAAGTACATCTGTGGATCAAAGCTCTGGGAATCGATGATGTGCGGTAGGCCAATTTTAGTAAACAAAGGAACGTCTACTGCAACTAAGGTGCTTGAAGAGGATTGCGGCTTGGTGGTAGATGTTCATAATTTAAATGAACTGAAAGAGAAAATAATTTTGATGAGGGATAATCCCGCTTTATGCAGACGTTTTGGGAAAAATGGTAGGAGAGCCTATGAAGAGCGATATAGTTGGGATATTATGGAAAAAAAGTTATTGGGTCTATATAGGAGTCTAACTGAGGGCGTTGATTGATGTAATCTCAAGGGATATATTTGATTTCTGACTTTTAACTCAAGTATAAGCACATAGAACTGGTTGTGTGATTGAATGAATAGGGATTCATATCAGCCCCTGAAAAGCATCGATACCAACTTTGACAAATTGAACTTGATGAGGAACCGATCCCTAAATATTGGTATAATCACTCCTCCTATTGGTGCGGCTGGTGTGGTTCCTCTTTCAAATTTAGTAAACGTTATATCTTATATATCTGATTTCGTTTTTGTCATTACGGGTAAGGTAGATATCAGTCCATCTAGAGAAACAAACTCGAATATTTTTATCTATAGGATTCCATATACCCCAAAATCAAATATTATCCAAAAAATAACTGGTAATTTTCTCTTACAGGTACATATTTCCAATAAAATAATAAAGTTAAAGGATAATGTAGATGTTTTACTCTACTTCTTAGATTCACACGTATATATATTGCCTGCACTTATCGGGAAGTTGTTAAAAAAGAAGATTGTGTTTGTATTAGCAGCGTCGATATCAAATTCTGCATTGGCAAATGCAAATATTTTTTCGAAAATATTGAGATTCTCGGAGTCCATTAATTTCAAGTACGCTAACTGTATTGTTGTATACTCACCAAGCCTCCTCGAGAAATGGGGGCTACAAAATTATGCCCATAAAATCCGCATCGCCCACGAGCATTCCCTCGATTTCAATTCATTCTGTATTACGACTCCGCTGTCCGATCGCCCTTCCCGAATCGGTTACATTGGGCGGCTGAGCGGGGAGAAAGGCGTCCAGCATTTCGTTCAGGCCCTCCCTGCCATTCTTAGTGACCGGAAGGATCTCCGTGTGCTCATCGGCGGGGACGGGCAGTTAAAAGAGACGATCGAGACCTCCCTGAAAGAAGAGGGAGCCTCCGCCCGCGTCGATCTCCCAGGCTGGATACCCCACGATGATCTCCCCAGATATCTGAACCAGCTGCGTCTCCTTGTACTCCCCTCCTACTCGGAGGGGCTCCCGAACGTCATGCTTGAGGCCATGGCCTGTGGGACCCCGGTGCTCGCGACACCGGTCGGGGCAATACCGGATATTATAATAGACGGAAAGACCGGATTTATTATAGAGAATAACTCTCCAGAGTGCATTGCTAAGAATGTGATCCGGGCGTTGTGTTCTCCAGATCTGGAGCAGATCGCAGGGAATGGGAGGCGGTTTGTGGAGGAGCATTTTACGTTTGAAAAGACGGTGGAAGACTGGAAGAGAATCCTGCAGGACATTGAGTAGGCATGTTCAGTCTCGGTGTAGTCCAGAGACAACGCTTCCAGAAGGCCATCCTGATATTTTTATTCACCCTGCTGAGATCAAGTTCACGCCGGCCCAAGACCCCCGACGTTCCTCGCCTCTCACCTGAGAACCATCGAGTATTTCAAGTTACCCAACATTATCCTCTACGACAACCCCCGCAACATCGTTTGAAGCGGAAATACCTTCGACCGTCTCAGACTTTCGCCCTGCGTTTGTTGACCTCAGGAGCCATTTCAGATTCACGACACGGCTCTGCAGAGTCTACCGAGCAAAGACTAAGAGTGAAGTTGAACGGTCAATCCGTTACGTCAAAGACAAATTCCTGTATGGCCGGGAATTCGAGTCGATTGACGATCTGAAGTTTCATGTACGAGAACGACTGGATGCCACCAACAGAAAGATTATATGATCGGCTTTCCGGAAAAACCTTCATCTGCTCTCTTCCTATCCTCCCATAACTCTTCCAGAGGATCTACTCCTGCAAAGTCTCCTGAAATTGTTACCTTTCGTTGTACAGAATCTCTATTCCATTCCCTAGCGGTATACCGGGAACTCTGTCGATGTTATTGTCTGAGATGCTGCGATCTAGGTCTCTGCTGGTGGTACCGCGTTCTGCTCCCACCCTTTGCTTTACGGAAAACATCAGCGTTCCCAAAAGAACAAACCGATGCTCTCTGGGAGGGGAAATGCATGACGATGCATTTTCTTGGACGGGTGCACCAGCACCTGACGAAGCTGAAACTGAGACGATGGATGCTCTTCTCGAACTCACGCTCGAACGGGCGATGAGGGAGAGCCTGATCCCTCTTGAGACAGTAGGATACTTGGTCGAGCTGGAATGGAACAGCCACAGTCTCTGCGACGGTCCGAATGCGGATGAATCATGCCGTTTTCCCTCTCCCGAAACGTATCGAAGGGTTTGATTTCGTTTTTCAACTTTCGGTTAACTAAAGCGTGATCCGGGATCTTGCAACACGAAGGTGTGTGGAAAGCGCTGAAAATGTGGTGTTTCTCGGACTTCCTGGCCTGGGAGTCGCTGCCATTGAACAGAGAATTTCAGTGCCGTTCATCAATGTCTCAGCCCTGATCGAGCCCCTCAAGGAAGCGTATCATCCCGGGTAGGCTGGATAGGTACTTGAAGAAACTGCATAGGCTAGATCTCCAGATCAGCGACGAGATCGAGTATTTGTCGTTCGATGCCACAGACACATATTGGTTCTTCCAGTTGGCTTCACGGCGGTATGAAGGGAGACTGACTATCTTCACTTCGGATAAGACGTTCGCCAATTAAAGATCTTTCCAGATCAGGTCATCGTGACGGCACCCTTTGATTTGATCCCCCATCACTGTGTGATGGTAAAAATCCGGGAGGGCAAGTTATCAGATGAAAGATCAAAAACCACATAAATTGTGGACGAATCACGAAGAACGAGCAGAACTGAGGTTTCCAAATGTTTGACCAAAAGTTGACGATAGATTTTAGAGGGGGATGTCGAATGATATTTGACATAACTGGGAATGGCAGACCCACGTTGGCAACTTAAATAAGAATTTATTTATTCATATTCGATTAACTACAAAGTGAATATTTGGTGGGTATATTGAAGATAAAATATTTTATGTTTGGTGATCAAAATTCCAGCAATGGCGTAAGTAAGAAAATATTTAGCCAGGTGTCGGAGTTGAGCCGATTTGGGGTGGATATTGAACTGATACTGGTCTGTGTTGGGGATGTTCGCTATTCAGCCTATGATTTTCTAACAACGTACAGGATAGATAAGGTTCCGATGGGAGATGTTTTTGGACGGATCAAGCGTGCCCACAAGATCAGCAAGATACTTGGTGAAACAATAGATTCACTGGGTTCTGGGGATATATTATATTATAGATCTTCTAGTTCATTCCTTTTATATTATCCACATCAATATTCCAAGCGTCTCAGATCTTGTAAGATTGTGACCGAGCATCAGACAAAAGAACTGGACGAATACAGACTAAATGATATTACTCTCGAATATTGGTCAGAACGCCTTTTCGGAAAATTGTTAAAAAAACAATCCGACGCTCTCATTGGTGTCACCGATGAGATCACCCAGTATGAGATTGCCCGCGCCGGAGATCCTGAAAAACCCCATCTTACGATAGGCAATGGTTTCGCAGTCCAATCAGTCCGTGTAAGACAGGCTCCGGACTACACCGGCGATGACCTCCACCTCCTCTGCGTCGCCAACGTCAGCCGCTGGCACGGGCTCGATCGATTTCTCCGAGGCCTCGCCACCTATAGCGGAACACCGAAAGTCATACTCCACATCGCCGGGAACGGAGCAGAACTACCCCATCTCCAGCAACTGACCGAGGAACTCAGCATCACCGACGGGGTAGTCTTCCACGGCTTCACGACTGGTAAAGCCCTCGACGCCCTCTTTGATCAATGCCACATCGCGGTGGGGAGCCTTGGGATTCATAGGAAGGGATTGACGCAGACATCTGAATTGAAGGGTCGTGAGTACTGTGCCCGAGGAATTCCCTATATCATTGCATGTGCTGATCCTGACTTCCCCGCAGACTTCCCGTATATTCTCCATCTCGCCGCCGACGAGAGTCCCATCGATATCGAGCAGATCTTAGCATTCGCGAAGGAAGTCTGCGCCGATCCTGACCACCCGCAGAAGATGCGCCGCTACGCGGAGGAGCACCTTGACTGGTCGGTGAAGATGAAGCAGCTCAAGGGTTTCTTGGAAGCGCTGGTTGGGGAAAGCGGAGAAAATAGTATGAACTTCGGGTAGAAAAGAGGTCCTCCCATAACCCTCCAGATCATCATCGTACATGTAGATAGATTACTCCCCGGAACGAGTATTCATACCGCTTGTATCGGGGAATGATCTTCTTGAATGCCTCGAACCAGCTGGAGAACCGTTGAACGGTTTTGCGCTTCTTGTAGTGTTTCCGGTCAAACCAGAATGGCCTACCTTACTTCGGATGTTTCCTCGCTCTTCTATTTACTGGAATATTGCTCTTGATTCCCCGGTTCCAGTTGTACTATCGAATCTCCCGAGCATCGTAGGCTGCATCTGCCGAGATGATGGTTTGCCTCTCGGTGACCTTGGGAATCGTGAATGCTTCGAGGGTTGGCTTATACATCTGAGAATCGTGCATATTTGCGGGGAAAATAGTGCAGACAAGAGGGAGACCGGTCTGATCAACCAGAATCCTGAGTTTACTCCCCTTTGTTTTTCTTATAGCCATCAAACCTAACGGGTCCCCCTTTTTCGTGGGAATATCTTTGGTATCAGTGATACAACGGTGGTGAAAAATATTCGACAATGACATCATCATGACTTTGGGGTCCTCTCTGTTTCAACCGCCCCCTCTAGATCCCTTCTTCAATCCTGCCATCGGAGCGTCACCAGTGCTCCCTGTGCTACGGTGATATCGACGATGTGGATAAATAACAATAAATGATACTCTGCCTCGGTGTCATAGGGGAGATCTGGAAGCACATTCAGCCTGCACACCTGTTATCTCATTAAATTTCTGTTTTCCTTTGAGGACGCCCCATAATTATTTTAGGTATTGAATAAAAGTGGACAGTATGGCTTTCCGAGAAATCGACGCTGCTCTCAGGGTAATTATTGAACTTCATCTCCCCTCAGAAACCCTATATCGGGAGACCTCGAACGGACCGTCGTACCATGATCAGTAGGATTCTTTTCGTCCTGACCGGAGAGAGTGCCACCGGGGTTGACCTTCGGCCCTAGAAACGTTACCCATTGGTGTTAGCCGTTGGCATCAGGTGCTGCCACTGAAGCGAACCCCTATAGACACTGATTTACTTTACCCTTTATTCACGGTCTTTGTCAGTTCAGGTTCAACACTCTTCACAAAGTGCTTTTGAAATGTGCGTAGATTATAAATAGACCATAATAGCCCGATTGGAATACAGTTTATCTCTCGGTTCCAGTCCCTCAGTCATAGCGATCACATTTTCTTCGGTTGGATAACATGGGTAGACGCTCCGTGGAACAAACTTACTTCCCACCCCTAAAGACAAACCACGCTGTACAAACTCTTTGTAGGGTATTACGATATAACCACTATAAGAGGATATATTGTTCAGATCAGCAATTATACCTGTGGAAAAGTAAGGGAGATCCAAAGCGTCACTCTCGCTGAAATAACCTGCATCTAAATATCTCTGACTAGAGTAATCTGTACGGATAGTAGAGCCATAGGGTATATAATTATAACCGAAGTCAAGCCCCCTAATTTCATCAGAATTGAAATATTCACGGTTAATTGAAGTGTCAATTTTCAACAGCCCTGTCATGGACGAACCATATATGAATATCACCAAAACAAGTAATATGCAAATAGCATTTACAGGAATCTTTGCCTTACGGAGGTATTGAGATAAGATATATATACCAGCCCCCATTATCAAAGCCATAAATGGTCCCAGAAGCAAGTTAAATCTATTAACAGCAAGTAAATCATTAAACTGCCAGATCATATGAAGAGGGTTGGGCACATATAATACCAAGGTGGTTAATGTAAATAGCGCTAAAACGGTGAGATAATTGGACTCCTTTCTCCACAAGATAAAACCTATTGCTATTACCGCAAAGAATAGAAACACCTCTATTCCAATAGAATTGATATAATAAGACCATGTAGCCATGGGGTCGGTCGGAAGAAGATCGGTTGTACGTAACACTACAGGATCCTCCCAGAGATCCGTGTCCAATCGGGAACCAAATGTAGATCGAGCAAATGAAAATGCCACATATACCCAATAAGCAACAGACATCACGATTATGAATACAAAAGTCAAACTCTTCAGATATCTTTCATGGCCTACAAACCATTCATAGACCATCAAAAGGCAAAGCAGTGCAACTATTAGGATTATAGATACTTGATGGACGAGTATGGTAAAGAGCACTATTAGCGTTACAAGAATACAGTTTGCATAATGGTTGTTAAAGGACTTGTGAGTGAGATCTTTTAACCCGTTAGGAGATGTCATAAAATAAAGGAGCATAAGGAAGCCTACAAACGCCAGCGCTCGGGGGATCATGTAAATGCTATGTGTCAGACCTATAGAGCTCATTGAATAGAGCAAGCAGGTTAAGAGAGCAATCTGCTCATTTCTAATCGTACGTAAAAAGATGTAATACACAAAAATAACGCTAATAACTGATATAGGCCAGGTAACGGAGAATATGACGGTCTCGATGTCCAGACCAAGTACATGTGAGCATTCTGTAAGGAGAATGTGATAAAGAGGGAATTCTGCATAACCTCCAATCTCTGGAGGGATAACATGGCCCGATAAATATGTTACCGTTGCCATAAATCGGTGTGGCATGATATCCGTCCCCCCAAAATAGAAATAGTATTTCTGAGTGCTACTCCAGATAAATTCTGCCTGTGTAAGCATAATTTCAGACAATACTGTGGCTTTAGAGATTTTATTTGAAATTATTTGGAGAAAAATAATGATGTAAAGCAGGGTTATCAGAACCAGATAAATACACGATCTTCCGAAACCTCCGGCTAGTATTACGAGACTAATGGAGAATAGACACATAAACAATGTTAAAAGACGCCTTCTATTGCACGAAAAGAGGTTAATAAAGTCGTTAAAAGTAAGATCTTTTTTATACATGAATTGAAGGAAGTATGATGCTAGGAATGCAGGAGCTATCAAAAAAGCACCTTTTAGTGCTAAATCGGGACTATTAAAATGTAAAGCCATAAATATACCCATAATTAAGAGCAATAACATTAAGTATGGGAGATATGGAATAGATTGGCGAATACAATTTAATATGTGGATATTCCAATTTCTCTTATCTAATTCCATAACTCTCACAGATTGAAAAAATCTCCTTTGAACATGCTCTCAAACTAAAGAGAATGGGTTAAATCCTACCTAATTCTAACCTCCTCTCTGGTTCATGGGTCGGATGCCACGTTCGGAAAGGAGATTTGAAGAGACCGAACTGTGCGAATTATAGTTTTCGAGAGCATTATCTTGGCTCTACTGTGGGCTGTAACCTTTGAATGGAACCATCTTCCATTACAAGTGCTGCAAGACAGGTTCCCATAAAACTGAGCGCTGGCATCTTTAGACATAACTCACTTAAAATTATCGATCATCTAGGATTTATACTACTCTATTAGCGATCGCACGAAACCCAGTAGTTCGCTAATTTTAAAACACAAACCCTATGTGTTATAATGAAAAATCGGCACAAAAGCGAAAGATTTATATAAATTGCAGGTGATCCCATGCCTTTCACCCAAAGGCGGAAGATCACCTAGCAGAAAGGAGAGTGTTCTCAACCTGAAAAATGTTGCGCTCCTGTCATCGCGGCACTGAATCAGTACCTGAATATCCCAATCCCCGGCCCCCTCACGCAAACCGACCTGTTTGCGGTTCTTTTCGGGATGGCTGTGATGAATCAGTAGGTTCACTCGATCACCGGATTCTTGGAGCAGGTACCTTGTGAAACGTCCGTTCGCTACCACCTCAACAAACCTGGAGCAGAAGAGCACTGCGATCCTTGCCCCATTTCGTGCATCACGTCCTCAAACCAGGGAAAGCATTCCTGTCAGGTGTCAATGGCGGGATAAAATAGTGACGACTCAAAGTGCTCACTTCCTCTGCATAATCTCTTCGTTTCTGATCCTGCCTATCCTACATGTGAGGGATAATCCCCTGCCGTCGGCGCTCTTTGAGGCGATAACTATTGCCTTGACCGTTGTGCAGTGATGGAGAATTCGATCCAGAACCGCAACTGCGAGGACATCGCATCGAACTCATCCAGCCGCTTCTCCATCGGGAACCCGGTCAATCTCATCAGAACTCAAGGGCCCGTTCTTCCTTGCTCTTCACCTCCTGGTCTAGGAGATATGCGAGAATCTCGAGCGCCGACCACTCCTCTTTCACCGCGAGTTCCAAGGCGTTGTCCAAGAGCGATTCCATCGTTTGTCAGTTTCAGGACGTTCAGATTATGGTGAACCTGCTCGTAGAGAAGGGCGCTCACCCTCACACCTTCTCGGAAAACCGCCCATAGATCGAGAGCAATCGATGTTCTCCCTCCGGATTGACCATCCGAAAACGTATCGGTGTTTTCCTGATTCGGCAAAGAGGATGTTAGGTTGAAAATTAGCGAAGTACTGATACCGAAACAGATTAGATATACCACCCCGAGTGATTATAAGCATATTCAATGTCCCGTTTCACTACCAACATCCTCAAACTTGCCTCCGGCAGTGTCATCGCCCAGATACTGGGGGTTCTCCTCCTCCCCATTATCTCCAGATTATACTCTCCGGGAGACTACGGTGTTTTTCAACTTTTTCTCGCCATATCGAGCGTACTTGCCGTCCTTTCCTGCCTATCCTATCAGCTCGCTATCATGCTCCCAAAAAAGGACGAAGATTCAGCCAATATCACTACCCTCTGTATCATCCTTGTTTGCGTAGTCTCCGCGATAAGCTGCGGTGTCTTCATTCTTTTATCCGGATGGGTCGGGGAAGTACTCAAAACGCCTGATCTATCTCAATATATCATATTCCTACCCGTGGTGGTCTTTTTAAACGGCCTGTACCTGGTGCTGAACTACTGGCTGTCCCGGAGGGTGCGGTTTGGGGCGGTCGCTACCGCACAGGTGGCAAACTCGGTCTCAAGCAAGGCCGTCCAGATCGGGGCCGGGATCGGCTCGGCATCACCACAGGGGTTGGTTTTTGGGTTGCTCGCCGGGTATGGGGCAGGTCTTCTCGTTATGCTCAGGGGTATCAGGGAGGATCTTGCACTCTTTAAAAATGTCAGCCCTGGCAATATAAAGCGCTTGGCCGTCAGGTACAAACGATTTCCCCTCTTTACTTCTTGGTCAACCGTGGCGAATTCGGTCTCTCTCCAGGTCGCCCCCCTAATGCTTGCTTCATTTTTCAGCCCCGCTGTTGTCGGGTTCTACGGGATGGCGCACATGGTCGTCAACATGCCTATGAGCCTCATCGGCTCTGCGACCGGGCAGGTTTTCTTCCAGAAGGCGAGTGAGGAAAAGAATCGAACCGGGAGTGTGAAGACCGTTGTGCAGGAAGTCCACCAGCGGCTTGTCTCCATCGGGATATTCCCGATCCTGATCCTTATGATCATCGGCGAGGAACTCTTCGGTCTTGTCCTCGGGGCACAGTGGAGCACGGCGGGAGGATACGCCCGTATCCTTGCGCCTTGGATATTTCTTGTCTTCATTGCATCTCCCCTCTCGACAATCTTCAGCGTGCTCGAAAAGCAAACCGTTGGGCTCGTGTTTAACCTGACGGTCTTGCTCTCTCGCATTGTTGTCCTCTATGTTGGAGGAGTCTCTGGTGATCCGGTTACCACCCTCATGCTGTTTTCGCTCACTGGGGTTGCCTTCTGGGGAGGAATGAACGCATACGTTCTCAAGATCTCCGGTATATCATATTGGATGGGTCTGAGAGACTTTCTTATGCTATCTCTGGTCGCCCTTGCGGTAGCGTTTCCGTTAGTTATCGTCAAATATTTATCACCGCCGTTGTACATACTCCTCATTGTCACCGGGATCGTGACTTGCATCTACTATGCAGTCATTGTTTTCAGAGACCCTATCTTAAAGAAGGAATTTAGGGGGATCTTACAGGGAGTCAGACTATGAAAATTGAAATGTTTTTCCATAATCGCTACTATCCGTGGACTGAAGTTAAGGCTGGCAACATTACGTACTGGCTGAAAGGAACGTTCTTTTATGAGAATGAACTCCTCCAGAGTGCCGATGTCTTTCGTCTCTTCTCTTCAGTTCTCAGAGATTCCCGATTTGACCACGATGCCCTGAAATCCCTCCTCCTTGCCCTTAACGGGAATTTTACCTTTGTAATAGAGACCTCCCAATACATCTTCTGTACGGTTGACCGTGTCAGGAGTATTCCTCTTTTCTACGCCGTGAGCCGGGATGAGGTTCTCTTTTCAGATGATGCAAACCACCTCCGAGACCGCCTGAATCCCTCCTTCAACGAAGAGAACGGTGCTGAGTTTCTGGTCACCGGGTATGTTACCGGCTCTGATACCCTCTTTGACGGGATATCGCAGCTCCAGGCAGGAGAATATCTCGTCTACGATAAAACAGAGGGGTCTCTCGCCACCCACTTCTATCACCATTTCTGGCACGAGAATTACTTTTCGGAACCTGAGGAGGACCTGTTGAACCGGCTTGACAAAACCTTTGTGCGTGTCTTCCAACGGCTTGTAGAATCTACAAAAGGCTGCCAGATCGTAGTTCCCTTGAGCGGGGGGTTGGACTCTCGTGTTATCGTTGCGATGCTGAAGCGGCTCGGCGTGAAAGATGTGATCTGTTTTACCTACGGAAAGAAGGGCAGCAGGGAGACTGAGATCAGCAGGCAGGTGGCAGAGGCACTGGGGTACAAGTGGTACTTTGTGGAGTACACTAAGGAAAAATTGTATGGCAGTTATCATTCGGATTATATGCAGCGTTACCGCGAATATGGTGGGAATCTGGTATCACTGCCTCATATCCAGGATTTTCTTGCCGTTAAGGAACTAATGGATGGGGGAAAGATACCTGAGAACGCGGTTTTTGTGCCAGGACACCAAGGGATGGTTGCCGGTAGTTTGATGCATAGCGGGATTATAGCAGGTAGCCCTGTATATGACGACTGTAGTCAACTAAATAAATATACTTTTGAAGAATTCAAGGGGAATATTGCAAAATACTATTATAACCTCTGGCATTGGCCTAATCTAACTAGAATTTCTTCTGTTCTTTATGAGAAGATTCAAACGAGTGTGGGGATAATTACTATCAATAGTTTAGAGGAATATACAAATGCTCTGGAATTTTTTGAGTTTAAGGAGCGAAAATCGAAATTCATTGTAAATTCTTTACGAGTGTACGAGTTCTTCACATGTAGATGGAGGGTTCCACTTTTAGATGCAGAATTGATCGATTTCTTCTCAAATATTGGCCTCGAACAACGAATTCGACAAAGGTTATATATACGCTACGCAAGGGATAAACTCTTTGTTGATTCTTTAACCCCGCTACTCACAATTGATTGTACAACAGATTTAAACAGTAAAAAATCTCAAACTAACCCTTTTATTTTACGATCTATTAGCAATGCATTGCTCTCATATTCAAAATTAGATCTAGGGTGGGCGTCAATTTATGAGCGACCGCTATTGCAGAGAATGAACACCCATATCAGAGGGACAGACTTGAAACCTTTTATTCGGTATCCATCGATAGAGTTAATATTAACAAATTGTAACAGATCGCATTTTGTCCCATCCTGTAACGGCTGCCTAACACTTGAATTTTTGAAAAGATGCATGAGAATGTGACATTCATGGGGTTGATTCACTTGGCGTGTATGGTCCTTGATCGAGAGTATTGGGATGACCTCATTCATGTCTTTTCTTCGTTCTCTTATACCCTTTTAAATCACACACCAAGTAAACCCTTTCTTTGCTTAAATCTGTATCAAAATATTCTTCTTTAACCTCAAATCCTAGTTTAATATTCCCTCTGTAAGAAGCTTCATTGTCCAAACTAACTCTTGAAGAAACTCCTGTTATTCTTTTCATTTGAGAAAAATGATATAATGCATTTTGTCTCGTTATAGTTCCGATCCCTTTGCCTCTATATTCCTTTTTTAATCCTATGTAACCCTCATGAATAGTCTTTTCTTTAATATCTTTCTTATTGAAATAGTATAATCCAAGTCCAATGATTTTGTTTTCTGATTTTATTATATAACAAAATTTACTCCCAGTTAAATGAAGAAGCAATTTTTTCCATTTTGAGAGTTCTTTACCATTATGCAAATCTTTGTATAAACTGAATGTTTCTTCTAGGTATTCACTTTTACATGGTTCAATAGTAAAATTTTCATATTCAATCTTTTGAAATTCAGGCATGTTTGTGCTGTATAATATATTTCGTATAATAAAAATGGTCTTTTTTATCATGGGATATCCCGCTTAAATGTCTCATCTATCACTTAATCTGTGGTTTTTCATGGCCCTTTTGATGCCAAGTGCTATGCTGGAGATGACCCTCCTTCTTGTAACAAAATAATACGGCACTAAAATTGGATTATACCCTGTAGCGTGATAACTTAGACGTTGCATATTGCCGTGCATTATATTAACTTGATGGAATCCCATCCTCTGCATTTCTTTCAGAACATTCGCAAATAAGAACTGGTTTGCTCCACTGTCTCGAAATGTAGGATCTGAAGCTGCACTCCAAGCATACGCTCGCTTGTTATCCCAGATCCAGATGCGGGATGCTAAGAAATTAGCAGACTCATCTCGCGCAACCCACATGCCGCCACATCTCTTTCTCTTAATGAGGTCAAGCATGCTCACCAAAAAATTCCCTTCAATAGGAGCATTCAGGTCTTGACGGTCAAACACTTGAGTGAGTAATTTATGATGCACCGCAGCATCATCAAGTCTCTCAATATACAAGCCCGCATCGCCTGCCTTTCTTACTTCTCTTCGGACGCTCTTTGAAAATCTCTCAGAAAAATTACCTTCTAAATTGACGTAATATGCATACGCCACATGCCCCTCCCAATCACGCCACAAAAAGGGACGAATATCCGATAGATCGGGTGAGTTGACTATAGTTATTGAAAAATAACGCTCTTTCTCGATACAGTCACAGAGCGTGTTGAGAATACCGCTTTGAACCAACTCGCTCTGGCGTAATTTTGTACTGTCAGAATTGGGGAGGAGAACCCCTCCAAACGGAGTGAGGGGGCCCCTTGATACTGCATGGGAGGCGCCCCATCTCGATCTTTTCACAAACAGTGAGCATCCCCCTACAAACTCGTCATTTTTAAAACAGCCATAGATATTGAGTTTACTTGATGAAGCATCTGCAACCACCTGCAAGTAGTCACTATTGTGAAAGATGGTTCCTTGAGGTGACCGGATGGCAAAATCATCCCACAAGTTGTACTCATGTGGCTCAAGGATTCTCGCTTCGAAGTCATTTGTTGTCATTGTATCAATCTATTGGCAATTTCTTCCCCGCTCGTCATCCACGCCCCCTTTTCCCTGCAGTATCCAAGCACCTTCTCATACAACTTCACCCGCTCCCCCTCCATGTAGGTGTTATGCCAGAGGATGGTAATGACCCCGTGGCAGCGCTCGGTTGCGTCGATGAGCCGGCGGGCGACCTCCCAGGCCTTCCCGGCGTCGAGCCGCATGTAGCGATCGAGCGTGCCATCCATGATCGCGAGAGGGATCTCCAGGATGTCGATCTCGCGACCGGCCCGGCGGTCATAGGGCTTGAAGGGATGGCACATCCCGTTCCTGAACCCGGCGCAGTCAGCGTATCCAAAGGTGGTGTCGTAGCGGAACCCGGCGCGGCTGAGGTGCTCCCAGGTCTCCGGAACCCGGAATCTGAGGTAGTGGTTCCGGTAGCCGACGACCGGCCGGCCAAGGACCGCTTCCAGTCGTTGCTTCTCGGTCGTGAGGGCTTCCGGGTCGCAGTAAGCCCGGTGGCCCCCGTGGAGCCCGACCTCCCACCCGGCGTCGGCGATCCTCCCTATCTCGCCCTCGAGCTCCCTGACATCGTAGGCATAGTCCTGATCCCCCGGGGCGAGGGAAAGGAAGTAGAAACTCGACCTGGCGCCGTACTGCTCTTCGAGGGCCATGATCTCACGAAAGTTGCAGAGGGGGAGTTTCTTCGACCGGATCTGCCTCGCGTTTGCGAGGGCCTTTGCAAAGTCTCCGTTCTTCATGGAGGAGAGGGTCGCATACCCCTTAGAGAGAGTGGAGCGGTAGACCGTATCGATGTCATGAGTGAGGCAGACGGCGAACGGCTGGCCGTCGGGGTACTCGGGGCGGTAGCCCTGCTCTGCGAGGTACTGCGAGGCTCGGGGCTCAAAAGGCTCGCGGTAGCCGCTCATATAGTGAGGGAACCGGTCGTAGCCGTCCCTGAATGTCTCGTCGTACTCCTCTGCGCAGGTGAAGAGGTGCCAGATCTCTGGATCTCGCTGGAGAATGTCGTACATCTGCATGACTGTATTATAGAACTGTTTGTGTCGTCGGTTTAAGTTCATGTCTATTCTTATCACCCTGCCCCGCTCTACACATCCTGGTCCACCACGTTCCGCCCGTCGACGACCGCCGGCCGCTCGCACCCGCACAACCACTTCACCTCTGCGGACACCAGCCCCCGGTACTCCTTATGCCCGGCAAAGACCCCCCGCGTCCACACCCGGGAGCACATCCTCGAGGTCCCGCAAGAGCCCGGGCGGTGCATCCGGCGACGTAAGATCTGGGTCCATCTGGGTCCGTGTACCGCGACCTGCGCGCCTTTAAATTGCGTCATTTCGTAGAACGGCTCCTCCGGAGTGTTCCGCGCGTCGTCGGAGTCGTTGTTGAAGGTCCCGGCCGGGGAACGCGATCCGCGCGCCCGCGAGGGTTTTCCCCGCCTGCGCCGACTCCGTCAGGTGGAGCATGTGCCCGGGCATGAAGTCGTTGACGGCGCGGGTGTAGAGGGACTCCCGGCCGGCCGGGGCACGGGCGGGATGGCTGCCTGGTGGAAGATGCCGTCCGCACCCGGGAAGGAGTCGCAACTCGCACCTCCGGTGCTCGAACTCCGTTCCCATGGAACGTCGTTCCTGCCGGTGCTCCCGCTCCTGCCCTTCGGCCAGTCGTGTCTCCATCAGGAGGTCGAGATCGGTGATGCTCCCCTCGAGGAATGTCACCCAGGGTGGTCGAGGAGGTGGTCGAGGAGGTGGTCGAGGAGGTGCTCGATGTTCTCCCGTCGCCCGGTGGCGAGGTTGTCGATGATGACGACGTCGTGGTGCTGTGTCAGCGTGTCTGCAAGGTTCGAGCCGATGAAGCCGGCCCCGCCGGTGACGATGTAGCGCATGAAGAATCTATGCTGGGGGGCGGTTTAGGGTCTTCTGAATTGAACCAGGATATCCGTCTACCCGGGGTACCGGCCGGGGAGGACGCCTGCTCCTCCCCCCGCCCGGCCCCCTCACCAGCACCGCCACCACCCCGCCGACCCCGGCGCTCACCCTCGATAACCTCCTCTCCTCGCCGGCCTTCTCCGCGCGCCAGCCCTCCAGCGCCCGGATCCGGGCCTCAAACTCCTCGTCCTGCGCCTCCATTCTCTGCAGCGCCTTACAGATCCACTTCACGTCCCGGTTCGTCTCGTAAGACCGAGCTCCTGGGTGGTCTTCTCCTCGGTCATCTTAGTAACCCTCCTGGAGGACAATAGGAGGTCGAAGAGAAAAAGGCTGACCGTAAGGGTTATATTGAAGAATCCGGGGCGCGAAAAATGTCTGTCCTGCCGCTACTCATCCGGTCACCGGCGAGGATTGTCGCCGGGAGCAGCATGCCTATCCAGTGGATTGCCGCAGGGAGTCTCCTGTCCAGATGAGTGTAAAGCGTTGCGTCACCATCTCCCCGCGACCGGCCACCTAGGGAAAAGCGTTATCCTGATCGGCGGGTAACAGAAATATGGTGCGGCATGCTTACGGCTGAGAGCATCATCGGAGCGCTGGCGGAACACCGGGAACGGATCAGGAGCCTTGGCGTCCGGCGGATCGGGGTCTTTGGTTCCTTCGTCCGGGGTGAAGAGCACGAGGAGAGCGATATCGATATTCTCATCGAGTTTGAGGAGGGGGGACGTTCTTTCGACACGTATATGGATCTCAAGTTCTTCCTCGAAGATCTCTTCAGGAGAAGGGTCGACCTCGTCGACCGCGATACTATCAAGCCGGCTTTAAGACCCCACATCCTCCGGAGCGTCCGGTATGCCCCGGGAATATAACCTCTACCTCCGTGATATCCTTGAGGCAATCAAGAGGATTGAGCAATATACACAGGGAATGGACTACGAAGCGTTCATGGAGAACCATCTTGTACAGGATGGAGTGATCCGGAACCTCATGGTCATCGGTGAGGCCACGAAGCTCATCCCCGAGCCGCTCAAATGCGAGCATACCAGTATCCCCTGGAGAAAGATTGCGGGGATGCGGGACATCCTGATTCACGCCTACTTCGGGGTCCATAACGAGATCGTGTGGGATGTCGTCCGGAACAAAATCCCGGAACTGCAGGTTGCCGTCAGGCAGATGCTCGATAAGGAACCTACCCGATAGGGATCACTTTTCCCGCTTCATCCGGAGAACGATCCGGGACGAGATCCCTGATCATCTGCATAATTTCTTGTTGAGGATACTCATGACCGGCAAGCAGACGTCAGGGAGAGCATCAGGGTGCTCACTGAAAAGCTCGATCTTCTCCTCAATGAGAGGGAGAGCATGGCGATGATGAAACTCTCCGGGCGGTCGCTCTCCGCTTTTCTCTCCGAGGAGCCCGACCTCTATACCATCAGGGATGCCGGGGCTGCATAGCGATGAAAGGAAAGATTGTTCTGATACCGTTTCCTCCTCCCCATCTCACCGCAACAAACCTGCGCCCGGCACTTGTCCTCCATGAGGGTGACCGCGATGTGGTCCTCGCCTTCATCTCGTCAAAAATCCATGTGGGAGCGGGTCCGGCAGGGATTATGGTAACCACTTCACACGTAGGCTTTTCAAGAAGCGGTCTCAAAGTCGATTCAGTTATCCGGGCGAAGGTCGGCCTTTCAGACCTTCACTCACCAACGGCACCCTTGATTCTGCAAGGAGATCCGCTACAAACGATCTCTGTTTGCGTACACCGGCTTCCATCTCAGCCTCCATAAGATGATAACGGCGATCTCCTGCCATGCCGCCTCGCACGTTAAACTGTCAGACTGAAAAAGGAGGTAGTATTCCTGTAGTGCGTGCTGGTTCTTATCGTTCCAGCCGATCCCCCTGTACGCAAACCCCGCGTTGATCCACACATCCGGATCCACAACATTCCGCCCGTCGACGATCGCCGGGTGTTGGCACCCGCACAACCGCCGCACCTCTTCAGGCACCAACCCCCGGTACTCCTTGTGGCGTCCGCGCCCGCGAGAGCTCCGGCGGGACGTCCGGCGACGTCGCCGGGTCCACCCAGGGGTCGTGCATCATGCCCGCCGCGAGCGCCGCCTCATAGATCGGTTTCGTCGGCGTGTTCCACGCGTCGTCGGAGCCGTTTGACGAAGGCCCGGCCGGGGAGCGCCAACTTCGTCAGGTGCAGCATGTGCGCCAGCATGAAGTCGCTGATGGCGCGGGCGAGGGTGTAGAGCGACTCCTGGCTGGGGCACGGACGGGATGGCCGCTTGGTGGAAGATGCCGTCCGCACCCGGGAAGGAGTCACAACTCGCACCTCCGGTGCTCCAACTCTGTTCCTCGCACCTAACGGTGCTCACGCTCACTGTGTTCGCGCCTCGAAGCCTGATGTCTTCTCAAACTCCTGTCCTGCGGACAGTCGTTCCTAGGAGGAGCGTCGTTCCTGACGGTGCTCCCGCTCCTGTCGGAACATCGCGACTCCAACGCCATCTTCACCTGTACGACCATCCGGACCTCGTCCAGAGAGGACGACGCGATCCATGATGCGGTCGACCTGGGCCGACGCCGTCCCCGCACCGGAGTGAAAGGAAGTCTCTTACCCCCGCTCTTTTTTTCCCGTGCCGGGAGCTTGGCAACCGGGGCGGCCCCCCTTACCTGTGGGGACGTTTTGTTTTACCGGGCAGTGGTGGATGTTCCCGAAGAGGAGGAGATCGGAGCGGGAAAAGTATCATCTGCCTGGAGCACCTACATCTGCATATCCTGGAGTGTGTGGCATGGGAGTGCAATACATCTGTGATGCAGAAGGAAGAAAGACTGGCGTTATCGTGCCAATCGACCTCTGGGACAGCCTGAATGCCGAAAAACCTGCCGACAAACGGGTTGGGGTTCCGGATCCCGAAAAATATCGGGGAATATACAGAGACTTAAACATCGATCTGAAGGCTGAAATTCGAAACCTGCGGGATGAATGGAACCGTATATGAGCCGATATCTGCTCGATACGAACATTCTCGTCACGATATTCACCCGGAACCCCAGTTCGGCAGGTCCCGGCCCGGGAAAGAATGAGTAACTCTCCTGAGTGTCCGGTATGGCCCCGTCTTCCTGGAGGAGGTCTCTTTGGAAAAACAGCAATAGGATGGCCTTCGGTCTCTCGGCAGCTCTGGTGATAGGATCCGGCTGATATCACCTAGGAGCGTACTGTAGGGTTGTCTGCCCATATCTCCGGGAAGTAAGGAGATACCCATGGCAGACTTCGTGCAGAAGACCGTGAACAAGACGGCAATCCGGGACCTCGCCGTCCCGATCGCCGACGTAACGTCGTTTAACAACCTCATCGAGACCGTCATCGACGACAACCCCTTCGGGTGTGTCGGGTATACCGGCCCCGGCGGTCAGCCTGTCGCCGCCGTCGTCCGGAACCGCGAGCACTACACCGCGAAGGTGGACTTCATCAACGAGGAGACCGCGAAAAGGGTCGGGAGCGTCTCCCTGCAGTCCCCCTCGATCGCCGCCTTCAATGCGAACGCCGCGGAGGCTCTCGCCAACGCGACCCTCGCGGCCGCGATGGGCGGAGTGGCCGAGCGCAACAACGCCCGCGAGACCTACTACGCTCAACTCAAGTGCCACGACCCGTCGGGTGATTCGAAGCCTTCGGCTTCTCACGCTCTGGTTCAAACGAGCCCTCGTGAGTCGAAGCCCTTCGGCCTTCTCCTGCTCCTGCCGCTCGCTGCGCTCTCGTCAGTCGCGACTCCTACGTCACCTTCACCAGGAAGACCGTCCGGGACTCGCCTTCCTCCTCCGGCCTGTCCTACGGGGCGGGAGCGCCCTCTCCGCCGTCCTCCGTGGTCTGCTGGGGGCCGGGAGGGCCACCGCCGCCCGCCGGCTCTTCTGGGAAGTCAGGGAGGAGATCCAAAGGGTCGTCCCGGTCTATGTCAACTGCTGGCACGACCACACCCCGCTCACCGTCTACCGGAGTATTTTTGCGCAGGTCTGCGGCTACGCTCCGCCGCTGGCCGGTAGATATCTCGACGATATCAAACAGAGGGTCGCCGCTCGGCAACCCGCGGGGGAAAAGCGTTATCCCGACCGACGGGTAACAGGAGTATGGTGCAGCATGCTTACGGCTGAGAGCATCCTCGGAGCGCTGGCGGAACACCGGGAGCAGATCCGGAACCTCGGCATCCGGCGGATCGGGATCTTCGGTTCCTTCGCCCGGGGGGAAGAGCATGAGGAGAGCGATATCGATATCCTCATCGAGTTTGAGGAGGGCGGGCGTTCCTTTGATGCGTATATGGACCTCAAGTTCTTCCTCGAAGATCTCTTCAGGAGGAGAGTCGACCTTGTCGATCGCGATACCGTCAAGCCGGCTCTCGCGCCGTATATCCTCCGGAGTATCCGGTATGCCCCGGGAGTATAACCTCTATCTCCGTGATATTCTCGAGGCTATCGAGAGGATTGAGCAGTATACACGAGGGATGAACTATGAAGCGTTCACGGAGAACAACCTCGTGCAAGATGGGGTGATCCGGAACCTCATGGTCATCGGCGAGGCCGCGAAGCTCATCCCCGAGCCGCTCAAAGGTGAGTATAACGGCGTCCCCTGGAGAAAGATCATGGGGATGCGGGACATCCTGATTCACGCATACTTCGGTATCCATGACGAGATCGTGTGGGACGTCGTCCGGAACAAGCTCCCGGACCTGCAGGTTGCGGTCAGGCAGATGCTTGATAAGGAACCTATTCGATAACTTCTCGCCTGTGAGGATACCCATGACCGATATCGAGACGGACAGCAGGGAGATCGAGGGGAGCAACCGACCCTCGATGAGCGGGGGGCTGTGGCGATGATGACTCTTTCTGAGCGGCCATCCTCTACCATTCTCTCCGGGGAGCCCGGCCTCTATGCCATCGGAGATGCCGGGGCCGTGTGTCGGTGAAAGAACCGCGCCCAGCATTCACCTGCCGCAAACCGATCTCTGTTTCCCACCTTCCATAGTATCGTCTCTAGAGGGGACGTTGGGCCGATCTCCCGCCCCTCTGCACGTTACAGGCAGGGAAAAAAGATATTATTCCCGCAACGCGTGACGGTTCTTGTCGCCCCTGCCGATCCCCTGATACACAAACCCCGCACCGATCCACACATCAGGGTCCACGACATTCCGCCCATCGACGATCGCCGGCCGCTCACACCCGCACAACCGCCGGACCCCAGCGGGCACCAGCCCCCGGTACTCCTTGTGCCCGGCAAAGACCACCACCGCGTCCGCGCCGGCAAGCACCCCCGCAAGGTCCCGCGAGAGCCCCGGCGGTACGTCCGGCGATGTCGCCGGGTCGACCCAGGGGTCGTGCACCCGGACGAGCGCGCCCGCGGCGAGCGCCGCATCACGGAACGGCTCCGCCGGCGTGTTCCGGGCGTCGTCGGAGTCGTTGATGAACGCCCAGCCGAGCAGCGCAATCTTCGAACCCGCGAGCGTCTTCCCGGCCTGTGCCAGCGCCGACTTCGTCAAATGCAACATATGTTCGGGCATGAAGTCGTTGATCCCGCGGGCGAGAGTGTAGAGGGACTCACGGCCGGCCGGAAAGTCGAGTTCTCCCCCGAGCACCTGCACCCCCCGCTCCAGGTGGTAGGTGTCCTTCGTCAGGCAGTGGCCGCCGACCCCGGCCCCCGGCCAGAGGATCGCCCGGGTGATCCCCTCGCCCTTGAGCGACGCCACCCCGGCCCGGACGTCGTAGACGTTGATCTCCATCGCCTCGCAGTAGAGGGCGAGCTGGTTCACGGCCGCGATCTGGAGGTCGCGGAAGGTGTTCTCGGCGGTCTTCGTCACCTCGGCCGCGGTCGCGGTCATCGGGATGACCCTCCCGGTCGTGAGGACCGGCGCGTAGAGTTCCACGGCACGTGCCGTCGAGACCCCATCGATCCCGCCGACGACCCGGTCGTGCTCCCGGATGTTCCTGAGCAGCCGCCCGACCATCACCCGCTCGGGGGCATGCGCCAGTGCAAAATCCTCCCCAGCGACGAGTCCGGACTCGCCTTCGAGGATCTCGCGGGCCATCCCGGCGGTCGTCCCGGGGGTGATCGTCGACTCGAGGACCACCAGCGTCCCCGGCGTCAGGTGCCGCCCGACGTTCCGCAGCCCCTCGATCAGGGGGGTGCGGTCGGGCAGGAGGTCCTTCTTGTCGAGAAACGGCGTCTGGATCGCGAGCGTCACCGCGTCGCTCCGCGGTGCAGGAGGGCCTCCTCTCCTCCCCTGCTTTCTCCGCCCGAGAGCCGCTCCAGCGCCCGGATCCAGGCCTCAAATTCTTCATCCTGCGCCCCCATTCTCTGCAGCGCCCGGCAGATCCACTCCACGTCCCGGTTCGTCTCGCAAGACCGAGTTCCCGGGTGGTCTTCTCCCCGGTCATCTTGGTAACCTTCCTGGAGGACAGTAGGACGGGGAAGAGAAAAAGGCTGACCGTAAGGACTATATGCAGGAATCTTGGTAGAAAAAAGCGCTTGTCCGGCCGCAGAGTATTGCCGCCGGTCCAGAAGTTACTGTACCTGTTCCGGCGGACCTGCCGGCCTCACCCCGTGAGTTCAACCTCGCCTGCCGCGAGAGGCCGACAGCAGAGCCTGCCGCTGTGGACATCCTTCATCACGGCATCGATCTTCCGGGAGACCTCCGCGCTGTAGTATGCTTCGCCGCAACGGTCGCAGATGTAGGCCGGGACATCCCGGATGACGATGATCTCATCCCCGACCCGTGCAATGAATTCGGTCTTTCCTTCCTGCAGGGTCCCTTTACAGAATGTGCATCTCTCTGGAATCATTCTTTCTTCCTCCTCGTTCGCATATCGATCCAGTGTTCGTCATCCGGCACGTAGGCGGTGATGACCCGGAGATGATCATCGCAGATCCCGAGTACTACATGATACGCGTGGTCACGTATAAAGCCGAGCATGAGCAACGAGGGGCAGGGCTCATCGTCGGAATACGCTTCGACGATCTCACCGACCCTGATCGCCGCAAGGAGATCATCGGTGGAAATGTTGCGCTCAAACATCCTGACCCGGGCATGGTGCGAGATGATGACTGAATCCCGGTCTACTAACTCGATGATCTCATCTTTGCTGCGATTCACGTCTCGCTCCTTCCTTTGAGAATCACTTCTATCTCCCGCACCTAAAAGCATTTCTAACCGGTAGCCGGTTACGGGGAATGTCTCCGTGGTGAAGATCTATTTCCGGCGCTTTTTTCGTATAATCTCCCCTATGCCATCCCCGGTAAAGTCAGACTGATATCCTCTCCCGTCCACCCTATAGTTGTCTGTCATATTCCCGGGAGCATGCAGGCCACGGAAGACGCTTCGCGTCTCCCTATCAAGCACAACCCGGAGCGTTGTGCCGTGAGGAGTGAAAAACCCATGGGCAGACTTCGTGCAGAAGACCGTGAACAAGACGGCGATCCGGGACCTCACCGTCCCGATCGCCGACGTAACGTCGTTTAACAACCTCATCGAGACCGTCATCGACGACAACCCCTTCGGGTGTGTCGGGTATACCGGCCCCGGCGGTCAGCCTGTCGCCGCCGTCGTCCGGAACCGCGAGCACTACACCGCGAAGGTGGACTTCATCGACGAGGATACCGCGAAAAGGGTCGGGACCGTCTCCCTGCAGTCCCCCTCGATCGCCGCCTTCAACGCGAACGCCGCGGAGGCGATGGAGAACGCGGCCCTCGCTACTGCGATGGGCGGGGAGGCCGAGCGCAACAACGCCCGCGAGACCTACTACGCTCAGCTCAAGTGCCACGACCCGTCGGGTGATTCGAAGCCTTCGGCTTCTCACGCTCTGGTTCAAACGAGCCCTCGCGAGTCGAAGCCCTTCGGTCTTTTCCTGCTCCTGCCGCTCGTAATCGCACCTTGCGGTGCTCATGCTCCGGCCCTTCGCACTCCACTCCCGCCAGTCGCGACTTCTACGTCACCTTCACCCACACCACCGTCCAGATCTCGTCCTACTAGGACGACGCTGTCCGGACCGCGGTGCGAGCGCCTTCGACGGACGCGGTTCCCGCACAGGCGTGAGAGGGGGACGGAGGTCTCCCACGCAACTTTTCTCAGTGCTGGGGCATAGATCGCCCCGGCAAACGACTCCTCTTCAGACAGAGATATGTAGATTGAAGCACCAGAGGATCATATACCCCAGAGGTGAGGCTTCCATGACCCAAGTAAAAGAGGAGATCATCAACGAGTTGAACGACCTCTCACCCCGGACATACGGTGAAGTGCTTGATTTCATTCGGTTCCTCAAATCCCAACGCCGGAAGGCCGCCCCCGACACCGCCCTCGCGAGCGAACCCGCGCTCCGGAAAGACTGGCTCCAGCCCGAGGAGGAAGAGGCGTGGAGCGATTTGTAAAGGGCGACGTTGTCGTTGTACCATTTCCCTTCTCAGATCTCTCAACAGTGAAACGGCGCCCGGCTCTAGTCATTGCGACACCCGGCGGGGATGACGTCATCCTCTGCCAGATCACGAGCCGCCAGATCCGGGATCGTTACTCTATTGGCATCGCCGATGTGGACTTTGTGGAGGGAACGCTCCACAAACCGAGCAATGTCCGGCCTAACCGGCTCTTCTCTGCCAGTACCAACCTGATCCTCTACCGGGCCGGCCGTCTCAACAACCGAGCCGTTACATCGGTCATCGATCGGATCATCGAGATCCTGCAGGCGGCGTAACCTCCTGCTCCGGTTTTCTACCCGGATCTGAAGCTCTTCTCATTAGTATCTAGCTGCTCCCCTGTGCCACCCCAGTTTGCAGCCTTCGCCCCTTCATTTTCAGCCCGTGCACGGCCCTCCTTTAATATCCCATCTTCTCCAGCCGCTACTGGTACATCTTCTGCAGAGGGGATCAACGTCCACCGGGCCCAGAACTCCCCACTACATCTTCAGCGTCGAGCGGGGCCGGCCATGACCCCGGAGCCGGGGTGTCCCCGTAGACCGAGGAAGAAAAAGCCGCAACCACGGCGGGCACTCCGCAGCTTTTCGCCGCCACGAGGACGTCGAGCGTGCCGGTCACGTTCGCCTCGTTCGAGGCGAGCGGGTCCTTCACCGACCGGGGCACGGAGGGATGGCCTCATGGTGGAGGATGCCGTCCGTGCCCCGGTGCTCGAACTCCGTTCGCACCTGACGGTGCTCATGCTCCGGCCCTTTGGCCCGTCGCATTCCGCTGGAGTGTCGTTCCTGCCGGTGCTCCCGCTCCGGCCTCGCACCTGGCGGTGCTCAAGCTCCGTTCCTTCGGAACATCGCACCCTTTGGCCCGTCGTGTCTTACAAATCCACTTCACGTCCCGGTTCGTCTCGTAAGACCGAGCTCCCGGGTGGTCTTTTCCCCGGCCGTCCTGGTAACCCTCCCGGAGGGCAATCTGACGAGGGGCCCAAAACGCCTGACCGTAAAGGTTATAATTAGAAATTCCGACGGAAACCGCTTGCCCTGCCGCGGCTGCCCCCGTCTTCAGGAGAGGCGGAGCTGATCGCCCACGCTCCCCGGCGAGCCGCCTCATCCTTCAAAAGACTGATACGGGGTGAGCGTCATATTACCCAGCATACAGATACGGTCGGGCGAAATGGCAGGACGTACATTAACCAGGACAGCACGGGAGATCATCGTCGCGATACTCACCCGGAACGATGCCGAATGGATCGCGATCTTCGGCTCGTATGCACGGGGAAATGCTGGCCCGGCAAGCGATATCGATATCCTGGTCCGGTTCGCCCGTAAAAAAAGCCTCTTTTCGCTTGTTCGCATCGAGGACGAACTCGCCCGGGCTCTCCGCATGAAGGTGGACCTCGTCACCGAGAACGCCGTGAGCCCCTACCTCGCCGATGCAATATACCGTGATGCCGTGGTGATCTATGACGCCGGAAGACCTCGCATATCTCCATCATATCCTTGATGCTATCATAAGCATTGAGGAGTTCTCCGAAGGCATCTCGTCGGTGGAAGACCTCAGGGGCCGGCGACTGCAACGTGCCGGGATCGAGCGTATGCTGACCATTATCGGCGAGGCGGCAAAGATGGTCTCGCCGGAGTTACGTGAAGGTCACCCTGAGATTCCCTGGAGGGAGGCGGCGAGGATGCGGATCGTCCATCATTACTTCGGTGTGGATTACGAAGCCGTATTCCTGACCGTACACGATGATCTCCCGGTTTTCAAGCAGGGGATCCGGTTAATTCTTGATGAGGCCGGGCGTGGCAAAGCCGGCGGAGAAGCAAAAGTAACCAACCGTAAGGGGTTCCCGGACGATCGCGTATAGCAAGATCGGTGCTGGTCAGAAGTTTATACCCCAAGGTACCTTCTCGACCCTCTGGAAAACACCCTCCTGAATGCGGGGCCTGCTGCTTGTGTTCTGCACAATGTCCCAAAATCCTCGTCGGGGCCCGCTCTGCCATTCCCGATAAAATCAGACTAATATCTCCCCCCGTCCACCCTATAGTTGTCTGTCATATCCCGGGAAGCATGCAGGCCACGGAAGATGCTTCGCATCTTCCTATCAGGCACAACCCGGAGCATTGTGCCGTGAAAGGAGAAACCATCGTGGCAGACCTTGTGCAGAAGACCGTGAACAAGACGGCGGTCTGGGATCTTGCGATCCCGATCGCCGACGCAGTATCGTTTGACAACTTTATTCTGTCCGTCATCGACGACAATCCCTTCGGGTGCGTCGGGTATACCGGCGCCGACGGGCAGCCTGTTCCCGCCGTCGTCCGGAACTGCGAGCACTACACCGCGAAGGTGAACTTCGTCGACGGCGAGGGCAAGAGGGTCGGGACCGTCTCCCTGCAGTTCCCGACCATCGCTGCCTTCGAGATGAACGCCGCGGAGGCCCTCGCGGCCGCGATGCTCCGGTAGGCACGAAGTTCTGCAGGAACGGAGCGGGAGCACCGCAGGTGCGAATCGCGATGGGCGCGGATGCCGAGCGGAACAACGCCCGCGAAACCTACTACGCCCAGCTCAAGTGCCACGACCCGGCGGGTGTGTCGCACCTGCCGGTGCTCCTGTTCCTGCCCTGAGGGCCAGTCGCGACTACTACGTCACCTTCACCCGGAAGATCGTCCGGATCTCGTCCTACCAGGACGACACTATCCACGATGCGGTCGAGACCTAGGCGGACGCCGTACCCGCACTGAACTGAGGGGGCTTTCGCCCCCTATATCGTTCCACCTACATGCGACGGAACTGACTGGCCCCATTCCTAATCGAAAATTTCGGCTTACTCGTCCTTCTCCGTTTCAAGAACGCGCCAATAGAGGGCATCCTGGATCCAGAAGTTCCCCTGTTGGCGTAGCCGGTCCATCTCCTCCGCAAGTGAAGAAACCTGCCTTTCACGTTTCGCCTGAATCAATAGTCCGATAATGCCGGTGACTGGAAGACTGTAGAGCCCCGCTACGCGGCGGGCCTCGGTCTCATCAAGGAGAAGCACATCGGGCCGGATCTCAAGAGCAAGGGCAATACTCTCTGCTTCGCCCCACGGCGAATTGGAAATTTGCCTGACAGGGAACTGTTCACAGTTCCCGTGGCGTGGAGTTCCTGCTCAAGCAGGCGCACCAGAGCCTTATCGGAGGGCTCGACCACACGTAGCCACCCCGACTCACGGGCTTCCCGGATCTCGATGGCCCCCGGACGGCTGCCGCCCAGTTCTACGACCTCCCGCCAGACCGCGGGAGGGATGCACACTGCCCCAGATCAAAGATCTGAAGCAATTGCATTGAAAATGCAACTTGATGAAAAGCGGCGAAGAAGGCCGATATGCCCGACCATCGAGAGGTGAATCAGCGGCGAAGAATTACTGACCGCGATCGGCATAGCCAATGTCCTGGTCGAGGTCTTCTTCGGCATAGTGCCGGGGGATCTTCCGTGCTCCGAGTAGTTCCTCCCACTCCCACCGGTTCATCCCTGCAAGAGCCGCCGCCTTCCCGGAAGAGAGGATGCCCGCTGGTAGAGCGCCACGGCAAGCTCCCGTTGCAACTCGACGGCAACGACGTCGGGAGGGAGCCGGAGCGCCTGGACGATATCCTGGGGAACTCTGATGGTAACATCGGACATAACCGGTTTCACCTGATGAATAAGAGATAGGAGGGAGAACCGATAAACGTGGCGGTGAATTCTGAGGCGCCGCAGGACTACCTTCCGGTTGGGAAGATCTCCTGCCACGAGAGCCTTAATGTTCTCGTAAGGCCGAGTTCGTTGATCTCGTGCCCCGGGGGGCGGACGGTTCGGGAGATCACCGTCTGGCGGACTTGGAACCCCCACTACATCTTCAGCGTCGAGGGGGGCAGGGATGACCCAGGAGTTGAGGATGTCTCCGTAGATCGAGGAAGAGGCGGCCACGATGGCGGGCACCCCGCAGTCCTTCGCCGCGACGAGGACGTCGAGCGAGCGTCCCGGTCACGTTCGTCTCGTTCGAGGCGAGGGGGTCCTTCACCGACCGGGGCACGGGCGGGATGGCCGCCTGGTGGGAGATCCCGTCCGCGCTGGGGAAGGAGTCGTAACTCGCACCCCTGGTGCTCCAACTCCGTTCCTCGCACCTAACGGTGCTCACGCTCACTGTGTTCGCGCCTCGAAGCCTGATGTCTTCTCAAACTCCTGTCCTGCGGACAGTCGTTCCTAGGGGGAACGTCGTTCCTGACGGTGCCCCCGCTCCTGCCATCTTGCAAAAAAATGTCCCTCCCCCGGGCCGCGTGTCGCTCAATCTCCTCGATTGCTTCCAGGATGTCGAGGAGCCGCTCGTTCCCGTCCCTCATAACAGCACTGCCTCACTGAGGACTCTCTTTCTGTATCGCTCCTTGAGCGCCGTCTCTGTCACCACATCCACCCGGCACCCGAGGACTTTCTCCAGATCTTGGATGAGTGCAATATGATCGAGGAGACTTCTGCCTGGCTCCAGCTCCACCAGGAGGTCGAGGTCGCTCTCCGGCCCCGTTTCGCCGCGGGCGACCGACCCGAAGACCTGCAGGTTCGTGATACCGTGCCGCTCGGCTATTACGAGAATCCTGGACCGCTTCTTCCTGATCAGATCCATGGTGACGGGCATGACTGATTAAGAAGCTCTATCGGGAGCCGGAGATATAAATTTGCTCCCTGGGTGACCATATCGTCAAAATGGATGGCATTCACCCACTTCCGGGCGGGGTCCGGGCAGTGCGTCTGCTTCTACATCACATGAATTTCGGTGAGAAAATGCCCGTACCTCGTCTGTTCCGGCTCGGCCTCTCGCCCTTTCACTTGCCGAGCGAAAGAAAGTATATCCCCGCTCAGCACAGATCAGGTTTCAATGTTGGCTACGGAGAACATTCCCGTCTCAAAAGAGATGTATAATGAGATTTTGGCTCTCAGGCGCCCGGACGAGACGCTTGACGATACGCTCGCGAAGCTGGTGGAAAAGTAAAAAAACAGCGGCTCACGGATGATGTCGAAGAAATTATGGCAAGGAACGAGTTCGTGAAGTTAGACCTGTGACGTTCCGCCTCATGGTGGAAAAACGTGCGCTTGAGTTCTGAATTCTCTTGATGTATTGTCCATGAAGCAGGAAGCCCCGCCCTTCAGGGCGGGTAGTTCACCCATCCCTTCTCTCCAGACTGACCCATGGCACACTCCCTCCTCCTCCGCCATGACCAGACCCTCTTTCGGAACTCGGGCGTCTTTGAGCCCACGTTCTTCCCCGAGCACCTCCATCACTGCGATGCTTGGAGCTTGCCTGGCTCCTCCGGCTGGCCCTCCAGGGTGGGAGCGTTGGAAGGGTCAGACAGACCATCACCATCCGCCGGCTTTGTGCCGGGATCAGGGGAGAGCGGGCTACCGGCAGAATGTATTTAACGACGGAGAGGGAACGATCACGTAAGGAGACGGGGCACAGACAGGCTACGGAAAAACTGAGACGTTACCGATTTTTGTTGAAGACATGTTCAACGATCTCGGAGTAACCGGAGAAAAAAAGACTATGAATACTCAAGAATTGCAGGTATTGCTGCAGTACGCCGCGTCTACATCGCCTTCGCCCATGCAGGCAAGCGTGCCGTGGATGCCCGCCACGGGCAGGCTGAATATCTCCCTGCTGAATCCGCAAGGCGCCTATTGTAAACAGATCATCATCGCGGTCCCTTACGGGAACACGCCGGACGCCCTCTTTGCGTCCATGCCTTCCATTGCCGCCAATAACGCCGATTGGTCCCTGCTGACAAAGGAAGAGGATGCGGGCGGTAGGCTGGGAGTCAGAAGCGCAACACCCTATGCGGCTTTCACGATGGTCTGCAGGGATGAGAAACTGTATAAGATCAGCGGCAATCAGACGTTTTCCATCTTCGGCGATATCAGCGGGCAATGCGGCAGTTCCACAATACAGATCCAGGAGACATCGTCGCCGGACAACCAGCAGGAGATGCAGGACAGGCTTTATCAATTCAACTGCGTCAAAGGCGAGCCGGAATTTTACGCCGACAATTTCATCACGACCGCTGCCGATCAGTATACCGTTCCCCGCAGTGAATTTCAAACAGGAGAAAAAATCCGCTTTGCCTGGGAGAGCAACGGCACCTATTTCAAACTCTACCAGAAAGACGGGAACCTTGTGTACCAGGGAACGCAAACCTCCTGTGTGCTGCAGGAAGGCGTGCAGAACGATACCGCCTTTGTGCTTGTTGCCTCCATGACGGGCGACTGGGATGGGGACCAGCCGCAGGCGGGGTACCGGTCCGTTTACATCTACCGGCACCTTACGGTGACGGTGGCAAATCCCGTGCTTCAGCCGTCGTATCTTACCGTCGGCGAATCGGCCGCGTTTAACGGGCCGGCGGCTTTTGTTCAACAAGCCTACTTTGACGAATATGCAAAGTTTAGCGGAGGCGCAAATATCTGCGGTGGCCTGAACGTCAACAGTGCGCTGTACGTGAACGGCAATCTGACTGTCATCGGAGAGACCGTGGAAAATTCTCTGAACGTACAAGGAAAGCTGACTGCAGATTCCGTCACGATACAGCGTTCATTGAATACGCGCGGGGCGAATATTCAGCTTGATCTGTTTCATCATGATATGTATACGGTATGCAAGGGGCCGAATCCCTATGCGCACTATCGGGCCGATGCGGATGGATTCCTGGTTGCTAACATCGCTTACAGTGAAAAGCCGGGCCAATCTGTGGCCAGGTGTACAATACAGGTTATAAACTTCTGTTATATAGAGATAACAAATATTCCCGGCAATGACAACAACGCCTTTAGCAGTTCGAATTCCGGGATAATTCCGGTGAAACGGAATCAAGAAGTGCTCATCTCGGGAAAAAACGATATCCCGGAAAACAATTCGGAGATCAAGGTTCTCTGGATACCCGTAGGAAGCGCCGCTCAGAAAAAGGAGCCCGACGGCTGAGCCGCATCCGTGAGGCGGCGTGTCTATGGGTTCGATACATATCAGAGTCATTGCGCTGGCAAGCTACAGCGACGCGTTCGTGCAGGCACGGCAGCAGGAAGAAGCGCGATTCAACGCCTTACGGCCAGAGTTGAATGCGGCAATCGCGGCCGTCAGAAACGTCGGCGACGGTGCCGATTTCGGCGCGATCATCGGCGGCATCCTTCCCCGAGATCTTGGCCCGCCGCTGCAGGAGCGCCCGGAGCCGGGCGCGGACCGTCGGGCGTTTCTCCACTGGTTGAAGAAAAAAAGGCAGCTTGAATGGTTTTCATGGTACGAAGATTTTACCTGCGAACTGCTGCAGGAGGCGCTTGACAGAGCACGTAAAGACGCCCCTCAAAACACGCTGTTCATCATTCTCCTGGCGGAGTCGTACTTTACCGATATTAATGACCGACCAAATGAGCATACCACCGTTTCGCCGTTTTATGAGCCTGTCATGCAAGATTTTTTAAATCCCTCATGCTTAACGTTGCTGCGGCCGCGTACGAGCATGGGAAAGCAAAGCCGGAAAATTTCAGCCTGCACCTTCCTGAACTGAAGGTTGAGGAGGACGGCAACGAGGCAGCCGCGGATGTGAACCGGAGACTGCAGGCCGGTTACGTGCCGTTGTGCTATCATGCACGAACCGGGGAGGAGAGTTTTGCCTGGTATCGCGGCCCGCTGGCGCCGTGTAAACAAAAGTCCCTGCCAAAAGCAGCACCGTTCTTCACGGCCGACGCCGCCATGATTTACGATCAGGCAAACGGGGTATTCGACCTCTCGCTCGCGGCAGCGTGGGAAGCCGGACGTACCGCGGCCCTGTCCGATCCGGACTTCGGACGGCACCTACTGTTATTGCGTGCGGCGGGCCAGCGGTTCGTGGATACGCTGCAGAACCGTTTGCGCAGTTCGTATTTCAGCGAAAAGAACGTTGAAGATTTCCACGAAGAAAATACGATGAGCGTGCAATTCGGCGCTCTGCTGGACGGACGGCTCTTTGAGGAGATCGGCAAGCCGCCGGTGCCGGGCCGGGCCGGAACGGCGCTGCAGAGGGCTGTCTGCGTGACGGACCCGGTGCAGGAGGTGAAAGGATGCATGGACGATCCGGAAGTGCAGGAGAAGATGTACGCGGCGGTGCAGAGGGAACTGGAGCCGGTGGCCCGATGGCTGGGGAAACTGCTTCTATTCTATCCGGTTCCCTTCGACTATCTGGTGGCGGATGAGAGACTGTTGCCGGTGGAGTCGCTACGCTTCTTTTATCTGGACATGAGTTGGCTGGACGCTCTGACGGACGGGGCGATGAGCATCGGGCTTGAGTCCAGCCGCCAGACCGCATTTTCCGGCATGATCAAAAAGGTGGCGCAGGACGCAGCGTTGCGCTCCCTCTGTGCGCTGCGGGGAGGGGCTTATAGTACCGCCTCATCCGGCGCCGCTCTTCCCGGGCCTATGTGCGGATTTCTGCTCCGCTCTGCAGTGGCGGCGGGGTGGCCCAATATGGTCGTGCGCCCGTACGACGGGGCGGGGAATGCTCTGCGCATTCTGCGCCTCGACCACCTATCCCCGAACGTGCTCTTTTGCGTCTTTGAGACCATTCCGCACCGCATCGAGTTCGGCGAACCGCAGGATGGGTTTGGTTTCGGCGTGCGGGAGGACGGCACGGTAACCCTTCGTCAGGCCGTCCCCGGGCATCGCGAAGGCGACAGGAGCATCGGCGCCCGGATAGGAGGTTTCCCGCTGTTATCCGGGCCCGGCTGCATGCGGGACGGACGGGTGCTGAACCTGTCGCCCGGCTCACCCGACGGACTGCTGGGCAGGATGGCGGCGGCCATGGGTAACGAGACGCTGCCCGGGGGCGTGCTGACCCCCGGCGCACTATCGATGCAGCTCGGCAAACCGCCCGAGACGATGATCTTTCACTGCCCGCAACAATGAAGAACAGATTTGCCTTCAAAAAGGAGGGATTGCATGCAAGAGACCCTTATTGTTCCCGTTGACCTTGACGCGCTCGTGGCTAACGAAGCGGTGATCAGGCGGGACAGTTTCCGCTGGTGGACGTTCAACTACAATGCGCTTTCCCAGTATAAATCAGCGGAGCCGCTGGCCTTTAACCAGTATGTCGGGGAGCAGAAGCCCGGCGTATATCTCCACTGGGTGCTTCCGCGCGCCCTGCGCACCGGCTTTGAGGAAGAGAACGCTGTCCGCTATCCGCTGGTGCCCAACCGGTGGCTGATCATCCGCTGCGGCAGCAACACCACAAAAGGATGGGTGCTGGAGAGCGACTGCCCCACATGCCCGGAAACACCGCCGGAAACGGCAGCCGGGACAAGCGCTTATCTGATCGATCCCGGCATTCTGGCCATGTGGAAGGATTGCGCCGATTCCCGGCGGAAAAACGCCAACCTCTCCTCGACCGACCCCCACGAGCCCATTACCGTCAATCTGGGTATTCCTTTCCCGCTGGAGAACTGGCGCGAACAGGCGCCTGAGGCGATGTTTTTAACCGCCCTGGCGCCTTCAAACGCCGAATTCAGCATCTATGTGGCGCATAACCGCAATATATTCTCCTTTTACGACGACCTGGCGGGGATCGACAACGACACAATCAGGTATTTTGTGGCGGGATGGTACTCCGATCCCGGCAACGATGTCGTTCGCACCGGTCCCCGGAGTTTTACCGGCAAAACTACGCAGGCGGAAGTGCTGAAGATGCTCGGTTGGTCGTTGACGGAGGGTGCGGTGCCCCAACAGATTGAAAGAAGCATCTACTCCGGCTCGGTGTTTTCGCTTGCCTGGGAGCGAACGGGCGCGGCGCCGCACGAAGACCCCCTGGAGGAGATCAGGCAGAACAAGAGACTGAATGTGGCCGTCGGGAACAATACCGTCGACGCCTTCAGCACCCTTCTGGCCAGCCAGCTCTCCGGGTATCAGGATGCCGGCCGCACCGCCGCACTGCTGCACGCACTCCAGTACAACCTGCTGCACGTCCTCGATGAGCCGAGCGGCGAAGCGATGCTGGACAAAAAGGTGCGGGACGCGTGGTTCTCCTCCAGGCCCGGCGGGTATCGCTGGGAGCTCGCCGCACGCCGTGCCGAAGGCGGCAGTGCGGACGGAAAAGAACTTGAACTTACCGGACCGGAGGAAGATTTCCTGTTCCGGCTCAATACGGATCAAAACGCCTACGAGCGGGAAGCGGCAGAGCTTCTTCAGCTGCAGTGGGACCTGCACGCAGCCTGGTGGAAGAAAGGGCACATCCGGCATATTTTCCCGAACCAGACGGGCTATCGCAGCGAAGATTTCGACGGACTGCTGGATGGGGCCGATCCCGCCTCCCTGCTGTCCCGGGTGCGCCGGCAGCTGGAGAAGGTGGATGCGCTTGCGCAGAAATTGCCCCCGGCCGCTCCCCGATGGAAACGGGGAAGAAGGGGGACAGGCGGCTTTTTTACGGGGCATTGAAGCGTTCGCGCAAAAAAGCAGTATCGACCCGGATAAACAGCTAAAGGCGGTAGCCAAAGCACGCTACTGGCAGGGAACGGATCCGGTCGTGGCCATTGCTGGAGTACAGCCCGCGAAAGAAGCGGACCCCGGCGTGAACTTGCGCGTGCGCCTGGGCAGCCAGCTAATCAGGGGACTTTGTGTAGATGGGAAGAGCGTCGAGGCCGCCCGGCTCGTTGAAACGATGCCGCCGTTACCCAACCGGGAGGCCCTGCCCGGGGCGGCAGCAGATCTTTTCGCGGAGTTTCTGCTCTTAGACCCGGAAAGCGCGCAATTCGCGGCACCGTTGTTGGGGCTGCCCGTGGAGGTGCTGAAAGAAAGGATTGCCCGGCATAATGACGGGGATTACCCGGGTGTTCTGCCGCAAAAGGGGCTGGAGCAGTGGTCCCAGCCCTGGAGCCCCATCTTTATGGAATGGAGGGTCCGGTATGTCCACGTCCCGCACGAGGCGGGAGGAAAGAAGAACCCATTCCAACACCCCCTGGTCTCGCCAGTATCGCATGTCCACGTCCCGCACGAGGCGGGAGGAAAGAAGAACTGGCTTTTCGACGGGATCGATTATATCCTGGACGACAATGCCGCCGGCGACGGCAACATTGTTCAATTCGGGGGAGTTTCCCCGCTGAGCACGCACATCAGACAGACCTTCAAAGAGCGGCTGCGGGAATTCGTAAGCAGCGGCGGGGATAGCAAAGGGTATGCGCAGCTCGACGACTGGATGCGCAGAGTGGACGGCTGGTGTTTTGTATCACAGGAGCTGACGGGCTTTCGTGCGATGCTTGCCCAGCGGGACGCCTGCACCTTTCGTACGCCCGGCACCGGCATGACGGAAGCGGCGGCGGACACGGTTCCTTTTTTATTGAACGACGTGCTCTCCGATTTTTACGGGATCTGCCAGGGCCAGATATTTTTTACCGATTTAATCTTGTATGATAAATTCGGACGGGTGCTGGAGCTGGCGCGCTCTGAAACCGGATCGGGACTGTATAAACACGAAAATTTTCCGCTCCTGCGCGACGCGGCCATGCTGCCGCCGCGCAGCCTTCAGCCGGCGGTTACGGCACCCGCACAGCTGCCGCCGCGCCTGCTTCAGCATATGCGCCTGGAGGTCCTTTTGAGCGACCAGCGAGACGACAGCATGATGTTAGGAGAGAGCCCCCGGGTCAACCCCATCTGCGGATGGATACTGGTGAATCATCTGGACCATGGACTGCTCCTGTATGCGCCGGACGGTTCCGCGATGGGAGAATTGCGTCTGCAAAAGCCGGCCCGGGGAGATAAGCGCGTGGTATGGTCGCCTCCGGTACACGGTGAAATACGGACGCTGCTGCAGATTCACCAGGTTTTTCCCCACCTCGGCGCCTTTATTGCCGGGCTGGCCGGACGGGGGGAAGCGGACTTTTCCGCGTTTTTAGAGACGGTAGACGGGGCAATGTGGACGTTAGAGCCCCTTGGGGAGCGAAGCGACCTGCATCTCTCCCTCCTCATCGGCAGGCCGCTTGCGTTGGTTCGCGCTGGATTCCGCTTTCAACTGGAGGGGCCGCCCCTCACCGACGCAGGATGGCAGGCGACTTTTGCGCCCATCGAGCCGCCGTTCTTAAAATACGGTTTTTCCCTGCGTTTAGGGGATCAAATTGCCCGAAATGACGGAACTATCGGTTATTTTGCCGGAAACGACTATACATGCTTCCACAGTGTGGCGGCCCCGCCGTTCCATACCGGTTACGTCTGCCGGATCGGGCCTCCGGGCAAGCCGCAGGGAAATTATCTCGAGCTGGCGGTAGGTGCGTCGGCTCCGGCGTATGTCACGCTGCTGGTGGACCCACGCTCACCGATTCATGCTTTTACCGGGCTGCTCCCGGTCAAGGACTTCAAAATTCCGGCACGGTTTTTTGAACCGGCACTGAAAAAGGTGGAGGCGTCCTTCCATATCGGTCCGCTGCTTACCAAAATAATGCCGACAGAAACCACCGGAGAAGAGGAGCAGGTCCTCGAAAATACTGTTGCCGTCTTACCGCCGGCCGCACAAAACGGAACCTGGTCATGGTGGGAGAAGGAATGGGCACAGGGTGGAGGGTTGCAATGGAATAGGTATGGCCTGAGGGACGCTTCGCCCGACGCGCGGATGGAAAACGCATCCGTATCCCTGCGTGAAGGGATATTGCAGCTGATCGTCGCTCTGAATGAAGAAAAAAAAGAGTAAATAGGCACCCCGGCCCGGACGTCTACGACGTCAATTCCCGTCGCCTCAAAGGAGAGGGCGAGCTGGTATCTGGAGGTCACGGAAGGCGTTCTCGGAGATCTTCGTCACCTCGGCCGCGGTCGTCGGGATCACCTCACGGGTCGTGAGGACCAATTAGCCTGGCCTGACAAAGGGAGGACTATTACTCGGGGAGACGATGTGGTAGTGACGATTCAATCAGATTGATTGAGATTCACATCGGAATATACTTGTGGGCGTTCTCTCTATCGGTAGCGTAATGAAAGTCCCGACATCGCTGCTTCCTCTCGTTGTCACTCTGCAACGCTTTGAATGACGATGAACCAATCGCGTCAAGTTACCAGAGCACGATTCCTGCCAGGAAATATCCATCCCTGTCGGTTAAGATCGGCCCGGATGCAATCCCTTTTCGTTTTTTCGGAGATCTCCGGATCGTAACCCGCGCGACTCCATAGAGATATCAGTCATAATGCGGCACGAGATTCATCAGACGTAACAATTGTTCATTTTCTATCTTCGGGAACTTATTCCGGACCAGTTCGATGACCCTTGAGCGATAAATGAACTCGACTTCAGCAGGGCTATCCAGTCCCTCGTTAATCTCCTGGGGGAACGTGAAAAGGGGGTGCTCTGTGGTCACCCTGGCAAAATGCATCGCTCGCCCTTCTCCGAGAGCAAGAACGAATCTTTTTACGGCCCCTTTTGAATAGTCGAACCCTGCATGCTGACAGATATACTCCGTAATTTCCAGGATTGAGGGGTTACTCAGGTCCTTAAAGCATTTGATGAACTGTTGAGCGAAAGCCAGGCGAGTATTGCGGTCTTGGGGATAACTCACGGAATGTTCGAGAAACTGCGATACGTCTCCCATTAATGCTCCCTCTTCGGTAGCGGCCGTTTCGCTGCTGATCAGGGAGTTGTCTTTGAAGATGATGAACGGATGGCCTGTCCGCGGGTCCGTCTCAATTCTTTCAACGACATCCCCCACAAACGATTCCATGAACGGCTTAAACGATGGATAACCCAGGTTTTTTTCAGAGAAAGACGGCTCCATCCGCAGCAACTGGTTTTTCAACTCAGAGAGGTGAATCCGTTCACCCGGAGTCCATGTTCTGTTGAAACGGATTAGCAAACTTCTGGCAGTCGAAAGCGACGGGCCTGCATTAACTCCCATCTTTGAAGCGTCACTTCCGATATCTTTGTCTTCGGCGAGACCTAATAAATCGTCCATCGATTTGAAGATCGTACAATTCTTTTTTAGAATCGATCCGACCGACACCTCAAATCCGACCACATGTACCTGCTTGCCCTTTGCCATCACGTTCCGGGTCAGAGGAACGAAATCGGTATCCCCTGATCCAAGTATAAAAATGTCCAGCGGTAGATACTGGATATCGTTCAAGATTTCGATGGTCATTTGAAGGTCCGCGGCATTTTTCCCCTGTGAATTCATGACCGGAACGTGCCTCATCTCAAAGCCGTGGTCTACAAGCATTCTGACATAATTTGTTGCATAGGGCTGAGTCCAGTCGGCATATGCTCTTTTAACGGTAATAATTCCTTTGCTTGCCGCATAATCCATCAGAGGCTCAACGTCAAAGGGCCTTTCCAGATGCGGACATGTATTTGAAGCTGAAATCGATAGATTTGCAAAATCAAGGTATATCCCTACGTTCGGTCCTTCCATTGTCACACAGAAGGTGTGGTTTCTGCCTTGCCTGATAAGGATTTCGGTTTTTGCTCGGTGCACGGTATTCGAAAAAAGTTGATATGCTTTGAATGTCTCGTGCTCCTGTAGTGTTTCAAGCCGGTCAGGCCGCACCGCGGCTCGACCTAAATTTCAGTCGCGAAATTTCCTCTTTACCCCGAGTACGCACGGATAACCCCCCGGTAAACGTCCACTGCCTTCTCAAGCTGCCCTACGCGGACACGCTCGTCCACCGCGTGCAGCGTCGGGACCTCTCCCGGCCCGTACTCCACGACGGTAAACCCTCTGTCGCGGAGGTACCTCGCGTCGCTTGCGGCCCATTGGAGGAACGGGACTGCCGGCGTACCGTAGACCCGCTCCATCTCACGGCAGACCGTCCGGACGATCCGGGCGTCCGTGGGCGTCAGGGTCGGTTCGGCGGCATCCATCTCGCGTATCGCGGCGTCCGGGGCGTGCTCGGCGATGCCCCGCCGGAGATCGTCGAGGGAGCACCCCCACGGCACCCGGACGTCAAGTTCCATCCGGCACTTCTCCGCCACAATGTTCGCCTTCTCCCCCCCTTCGATGCGTCCCGGATTGAACATCACCCTCGTCAGGATGGCGTCCCCTCCCGCGATGCCGAAGGCATCGCGGAAGACCCTGGCCGACTGCGCGATGAGCGGCCGGAGGTCTTCGCCGACCGGGAACGGGCGCGCGTGGACCTTCCGCAGGTACTCTACGAGATCGAACGCCGCCATGACGGCGCTCTTGCCGACCAGGGGGTAGAGCGAACTGTGGCCCGGCTTGCCGCGGAAGGTGAGGGCGATCCGGTAGAGACCCTTCTGGCCGACCGCCAGACCCATCTCCGGTGTCGGTTCCGCAATCAGGCAGTCCCGGGGCAGAAGCAGGTTCTCTGCGAGCAGCGACCGGATGCCGTACTCCCCGCCGGTCTCCTCGTCGCAGACGAATGCAAACTGGGCCTTCGGCTCCGCACCGCTTTCGATCAGGTCCCGGTAGGCGATGAGGAGAGCGGCGCACCCCCCTTTCATGTCGGTGGCGCCCCGCCCCCAGACGTAGCCGTCGGCAACCTCGCCGCTGTAGGGGTCATGCGTCCAGCCGTCGGGGATGGCGGGGACCACGTCGATGTGACCGCAGAGGAGGAGCCGGGGGTCGGGTTCGGTCGTGATGAGGTTGTCCCGCCCGCCCGGATGCGGGACGATGCGGGTCTTCACCCCGAGCGCGTCGAGGAACTCCGCTATGAACATAGCGAGGTCTGCCGTGTTTCCCGGCGGGTTCTCGCTCCTGATCCTGACAAGCGCCGAGGCAAGGCGGGCGACATCCATTACCGGTCTCCTTCAGGCGGAGTGACTCTGGGCAAACTCATCGAAGAGGCGGGCGAGCGACGAGGTCTTATAGAGTTGTTTGATGAATTTCGGGTCGAAGAACTCGTCGATGAACGTCTCGAGGTACTCGACCGGGATCGCCTTTTTGTCGTCGGGGTTGAGCACGATGCGGAAACTCCGGTACTGGGCGGGGTCGTCGCGGTCATAGATGCCGGACCAGAGCATCGGGAGTTCCTCGAACTTCTCGTGGTGCTCGGCTTTCAGCCAGTTGACGAAATCGGGGAAGTATGCCCGCTCGCCGACCTTCTCCTCATCCACCCGCCACCGCAGGTACTCCATGCTCATGACGTTCCGGGGCGACATGTAGTTGTAGGCGAGGATACTGAGGGTGAAATCGATGTGGGCGAGAGCATCAATGAAGTAGAAGTACAGAACCGGGTGAAACTCGGCGGTGCTCTCCAGGATCAGCGATTTGCCGTACAATTTCTGCATGGCACGGGCATATTCGTTTCCTTCCAGCATACTCTCCTATTGGGGAGGGAGGTACAAATACTATTCCTTCCCTGCAGGGTGCGACGGACCGATAGGTCCGGAGCTTG
>DAYL01000036.1 GCA_002508705.1 Methanoculleus sp. UBA374
CCTCACCAACTTCGTCTGCCCTCTCATCCGATACCGGACCATGGACCTTGCCGTAGCGGCCGGGAACCCCTGCACCTGCGGGCGGAGTTATCCGCTGCTCGAGAGGGTGGAAGGACGGGTGCAGGACTTCATCGTGACGAAGGATCATCGGCTCATATCAATGACGGCGGTGAACATGCACTCCAGTGTCTTCGACAACGTTGCACAATTTCAGTTCTACCAGAGTAAGAAAGGAGAGGTTCTGATGCGGATCGTGAAAAAACCGGGGTATACCTACCGGGATACGGAACGCATCCTCCGCGAACTCGGAAGAAAGTTTGAAAACGGCGTGGACGTGACCATCCGCTTTGTCGGCAAGATCCCCCGCACCCGGCGCGGCAAGTACCGGTTCCTGATACAGGACCTGCCGTTAGATCGGTGGGGCCATCTGATCTGAGAGGCCGTGCACAGGGCTACATGAGGGGGGAACGACGAGAGTTACCCTGCCGGATACACCACAACGGCCTCTTTCCTCTCCTGGAGACGGCGGTCCGGATCTTCAGGATCATGGGCCGAGCCCCTCGACGCGAGGAGGGGGTGGTTGACACCCTTCTGCCTGCAGTGCTACACTCCGCTCCCTCCGCTCGATGGATGCGGAAGCCCGGATGGCCCCGACGTCGCCCGACCCGGTCCCGGTCCCGGTCCCCGGCGCATAACTCAATTCTCGCCCGTTTTTCCGGTCGTTCTGCCGGGGGCCGGCCGGCGGATCACGGCCGGAACCGCAATACCCTCATTACAAATGATGACAGATAGGTAAATGAGAGGAGTGTAAACAAGTGTCCGCGATTCCAGAGGAAGAGTATCTCTATAAATGTACGTCCGCCTGTGCGGGGTGCAGTTCTTCCCTGTGTCTGCGCTACGTGCTCAAGGCGGCCGGTCCCGATACCGTTCTGGTCGTGCCCGCCTGCTGCACCAGCGTCATCCAGGGGGCCTACCCCGGCACGGCGATGAACGTGCCCGTCTATAACATAGCATTTGCCGCAGCCGCCGCCTGCGCCTCCGGCATGAGCAACGCTCTCCGGTCGCTCGGGAAAAAGACCAACGTCATCGTCTACGCAGGCGACGGCGGAACGGTCGATATCGGGCTCCAGTCGCTCTCCGGGGCCTTTGAGCGCGGGACCGACTTTCTCTACATCTGCTACGACAACGAGGCGTACGGCAACACCGGCATGCAGCGGTCGGGTGCAACGCCCCTCGGTGCGCGCACCACCACGACGCCCGGCGGCAAACCGACGCCGAAAAAGGACCTCGACCGGATCGTCGAGGCGCACAACCCGCCCTACATGGCGACCGCCTGCAGCGCTTACCCCATCGATCTCTACAAGAAAGTGAAGAAGGCGCTCTCCGTCGAGGGGCCGAAGTTCATCCATATCCTTGCGCCGTGCCCGCCCGGCTGGCGCTACCCCACGGAGAAGACGGTCGAGATGGGGAAACTTGCGGTGAAGACCGGGACGTGGATCCTCTACGAACGTGAGCTCGGAAAACTCGCGATCAGCGGCCCGTCGAAGACGGCGATGAAGAAACCCGCACCCCTGGAAGATTACCTGCGGGGCCAGGGCCGGTTCAAGAACTTAAGCCAGGAAGTCTTAAACGAGATGCGTCAGCAGGTGGAACGGAACATCCAGCGGTTTTCCCGCGAGGAGGCAGGCGCATGCTGACGATTGCAACCGGCAACAAGGCGGTTGCCGCCGCGGTGAGGAACGCAAAGCCGGGCGTCGTCGCCGCATACCCGATCACCCCCCAGACCGAGATCGTGGAGCAGATCGCGGAGTACGTCAATTCAGGAGAACTCGACGGCCGGTACATCCCGGTGGAGAGCGAGCACTCGGCCATGGCCGCCTGCATCGGGGCGAGCGCCGGGGGCGTCCGCACCTTCACGGCGACGAGCTCGCACGGTCTCCTTTACATGCACGAGATGATCCACTGGGCGGCGGGCGCGCGCCTCCCGATCGTCATGGCGAACGTCAACCGGGCGCTCGGGCCCGGGTGGAACACCTGGGCGGAGCACAGCGATGCCTTCTCCCAGCGCGACACGGGGTGGCTGCAGGTCTTTGTGAGCACGGTCCAGGAAGCCTACGACACCACCCTGATGGCGTTCCGGATCGCCGAGAACGAGGGCGTCCTTCTCCCCGTGATGGTTAACCTGGACGGGTTCGCGCTCAGCCACATCATGCAGTCACTGGAGACCGTGGAGGTCGGCGATTTCCTGCCCCCCTACCATCTCCCGCACGCCGTCGATACAAAGAACCCCTGTGTCTACGGCCCCATGACCTTCTCGAATGATTACTTCAAGTTCCGCTGGGATATCGAGCGGTCGATGCGCGATTCCCGGGGCGTGATCGCGGACGTCGAGCGCGAATTCGCGGAGCGGTTCGGCCGCTCCTACGGCCCGACCGAGGATTACCGGTGTGAGGACGCCGACGTCGTCGTCGTCGCCATGGGGACGCTCGGCAAAGAGGCGGAGGTGGCGGTCGACCGTCTCCGCGACGAGGGACTGCGGGCCGGCTCCATGCGCCTGCGCTGGTTCCGCCCCTTCCCGGACCTCGACCTTGCCGGCCGGGAGGTCGTGGTGATCGACCGCGACTACTCCTTCGGCTTCGGCGGCGTGGTTGCGCATGCCGTCAGGGCGAAGACGGGCGTCGAGCCCTACAGCGTGATCGCCGGCCTCGGCGGTCAGGAGGTCACCTACAACGACATCGCCGACTTTGTTCGGAACCGGCATCCCGGTGAGGAGACCTGGTTCGGGGTGAGCGACCGTGTATGAGATACGAATCCACTCCCGGGGCGGGCAGGGCGGCGTCACCGCTGCAAAGCTCCTCGCCCTCGCAGCATTCCGGGACGGAAAACATGCAACCGCCTGCCCGTTCTACGGGGCGGAGCGGCGCGGGGCGCCGGTCGTCTCGTTTGTCCGGATCGACGATCGGCCGATCAAGATCTACAGTCAGATCCACGAGCCGGACCTCGTGATCGTCCTTGATACGAGCATCATGGATGTTGTAGACGTCCTGCAGGGCCTCAAACCCGATGGGACGGTCCTCCTGAACAGCGCCCACGCGCTCCCCGGATGCAACGGGACCTGCTCCTACGTCGACCTGACCGGGATCGCGCTCGCACAGAACCTTGTGGTCGCCGGGAGCCCCATCCTCAACACCCCGGTGCTCGGGGCGCTCGCGAAGATGGGCATCATCACCCTCCCGTCGGCGGAAAAAGCAATCCGCGAGATGTTTGCCGACGAACGGAACGTGAAGGCCGCTAAAGCGGCGTATGAGGAGGTGCGGGCATGAGAGAGAGGCTTGCGCTCAGCAGACCTACGGAGGCTTCTTCGGGGAAGACGGGGTCCTGGCGGACGTTCCGGCCCGTGGTGGACAAGGAGACGTGCAACGCCTGCGGGCTCTGCGCCCAGTACTGCCCGGACGGGGTCATCGACAGGGAACTGAACATCGATCTCGATTACTGCAAGGGATGCGGCGTCTGCGCAAACGAGTGCCCGAAGCAGGCCATCACCATGGTGCGGGAGGAGCGCTGACCCCATCGTCGATGGGGCAGGTGGCGACATACTCAAGGCTGAACCGGTAAAAGTGGGTGTAGCCGCAGTTCCGGCACCGGGTCGTGAAGTGGCTGCTCCCGATCACGAGGTCGTGCGGCCCCGTGACTCCGCAATTTTTGCACCGGGCGCCGGCCTCGAGTTCCCAGACACCGTAACGCCCGATACTGGTGCGGACCCCGGTCGCTCCGGCGTTTTCAAACCGCGGGACGAAGATCCGCGTCACCCCGCAGGCGGAGCAGATCACCTGTGCCTGTGCGGAGACCGCTTTTATGACCTGGTCGGCAATCTCACCGCAATGATAGCAGCGGGTGCGGTGCCGGGTGAAGATGAACCGCTCGCTCATGACATGACACTTGGCGGCCCGAAGATAAAACCTCCGTTCCGGAGGGCGGCCCTCCACCCCGCGGGGCGACCGGCTACCTGCCGCGCACAGACCGGAACAGGGTGAAAGACAAACGTTAAATAGCACACCCGCACCTCTGTTGCCGTCAAGGAGGTTATGAGATGGCAGCGTTGAGAGTCGCACCCTACGTCTGTGCTTACTCGGATGAGAATGAAGAGAACCTGCACATTGAGATTGAACTGCCCGGCGTCGAGAAGAAGGACATCACCTTCAAGATGCAGGAGACCAGTTTCTCCATCGATGCAATCCGCGGCGACGTCCGTTACGTCGGGACCTATGCGGTCGGTTGCCCCGTAGACCCCGACAAGGCGAAGGCAACCTTCAGGAACGGCCTTTTAGCCGTGGACGTCCCTTACGTCCAGCCGGTTGCGGAGGAGACGAAGGAGATCCCCATAGCGGAGTGAGGGGACTCCGCGGGCAAAATCTCTTCTTTTTTTTGAATCCGGAGAAACCCTCCCGTCAGGAGTCATCCCGCCGAAAGTCTTCGGGGCATCGGAGTCCCACGCGAAGTGCGGCTTCCCCGAAGGGGAGCAACAGGCACCGATCGACGGGGCTTCACGCCTCCGCGTGAGGGCGTATCGCCGTTCGCTACGCGGTTAACCCACGCGAAGAGAGTTCCGGGCGGTCCCATCCGGAGCCCCCCTTCCATCGGGAAGAGTCACCTTTATTAGCCTGCATCCGCACGTCAGAAGTATGAACCCGGCACGCGGACATGAACCGGAAGCACCCGGAGCACCGGTGCGGGAGGAGGCGCCTTCAAACAGGCTGGTCCACGAGAAAAGCCCGTACCTGCTCCTGCACGCCCATAACCCCGTCGACTGGTATCCCTGGGGCGATGAGGCTTTTATGCGAGCAAAGGAGGAGGACAAACCGATCTTCCTCTCCATCGGCTACTCGGCCTGCCACTGGTGCCACGTCATGGAGAAGGAGTCGTTTGCGGACCCCGTGGTTGCAAAACTCTTAAACAGTGTCTTCGTCTGCATCAAGGTGGACCGGGAGGAGAGGCCGGATATCGATCAGGTATATATGGCGGCGGCTTACGCATTGACCGGAACAGGGGGATGGCCGCTATCCATCTTCATGACCGCCGACAAAAAACCGTTCTTTGCAGCGAGTTATATCCCTAAGGAGAGCCGCTACGGGATGACCGGTCTCCTGGATCTCATCCCCCGGATCAGCAAGGTCTGGCAGAGCCAGCGGCAGGAACTCGAGACGGCCGGGAGCCGGGTGCTTGAAGCGATACAGAACGCGGCCCGCACCCCGCCGAGAGAGGGCGAACTCTCCGAGGTTACCCTCGATGAGGCCTACGAAACCTTCTTCCGGGTCTTCGACGGGGAGAACGGCGGGTTCGGGGATGCGCCGAAGTTCCCGACCCCGCACAACCTCATATTCCTGCTCCGGTACGGGAGCCGGACCGGGAAAGAGCCGGCATACGCGATGGTCGAGAAGACGCTGCACGCCATGCGGCGCGGCGGGATCTTCGACCAGATCGGTTACGGGTTTCACCGCTACTCAACGGATGCGGAATGGTTCGTCCCGCACTTCGAGAAGATGCTCTACGATCAGGCGCTTCTCGTCATAGCGTATACGGAGGCCTACCTCGCGACGGGGAGAGAGGAGTTCGCCCGGACCGCCCGGGAGGTGATCGCGTATGTCCTGCGTGAGATGACCGATCCTGCCGGAGGGTTTTACTCGGCGGAAGACGCGGACAGCGAGGGCGAGGAGGGGAAGTTTTACCTCTGGACGAAGGACGAGGTCCTCCGGGTCCTCGGGGAGGAGGACGGGGAGCGGTTTTCCCGGATCTTCGGCGTCACGGAGCCGGGGAACTACCGGGAACAGCCCGGCGGGAGGAGGACGGGCAAGAACATCCTCCGCCTGCGGCGCCCGCTGGCGTCGTGGGCCCATGAGTTCTCGACAACGGAAGAGGACCTCGCGTGGTTCGTGGAGGATGCCCGGCAGAAACTCTTTGCGGCCAGGGAAAAGCGCGTCCGCCCGGCAAAGGACGACAAGATTCTCACCGACTGGAACGCACTCATGATCGCCGCTCTCGCGAAGGCGGCCCAGGTCTTCGACGATCCGGGTTACCTGGCCGCGGCAAAGAAAGCGCTTTCATTCGTCCTTGCGAACCTTCGCCGGCCCGACGGGCGGCTCCTCCACCGCTATCGGAACGGCGAAGCCGGGATCACCGCGACCCTCGACGATTATGCGTTTATGCTCCGGGCTCTCCTTGAGGTCTATGAAGCTTCGTTCTCTCCCGGCTACCTCCGGACCGCCGTCGAACTCTCCCGGGACCTTGTCGCTCATTACCGGGACCGCGACCGGGGAGGATTCTTCTTCTCTCCGGACGACGGGGACGCCCCCGTCCGCCAGAAAGGAGTCTACGACGGGGCAATCCCCTCCGGGAACAGCGTGGCCATGTACGCCATCTTCGCCCTCGGGCGGATGACGGCGAACCTTGAACTCGAGGAGACGGCAAACCGGGTGAAGACCGCCTTTGCCGATACCGTCCGCGAGGCCCCGACCGCCCACGCACACTTCCTCACCGGTCTCGAGTTCATGCTGGGACCGAACTTTGAGGTGATCGTCACCGGGATTCGTGACGCCGAGGACACAACGGCGATGATCCGTGCCGTTCGCTCGCACTACTCACCCGACAGCCTCGTCATCTTCCGCCCCGCCGAAGAGGAGAGTCCGGAGATTGCCGGGATTGCCGGATTCACCCGGGACATCGAGATGATCGAGGGGAAGGCGACGGCGTACGTCTGCACCAACTACGCCTGCGATATCCCGACGACCGATATCGACGAGATGCTGCGGCTTATCGGGTCGAAGGAGCGGTCGCCGGAACCGATCATCTGACGGCGCAAAGGAGGCTGTACGATGATGCGAAACGGGGTCGATATGGGGAGGGGGGAGACCCTTATGGATGTGGTGCATTGATGCGGAGGTTCTTCGAGGACATCCCGGCTCCTGGACCCCGAACGGATGGCGTGGTTCATCCGCACGGCCAGAGCGACCCGCCGGTTCCCCCTCGCCCCCGACGCCTCCCACCATGACCCGTTGCAGCACCTGAACCTGCTTGATAACGGGCAGATGACAAACGCGGCGGTCCTCCTCTTCGGAAGACAGCCGCAACGGTTTCTGATCTCCTCCGAGATCAAGTGCGCCACTTCCGCGGCACCGAGGTCGCCAAACCGATCCCGTCCTACCTGGTCTACAAGGGCACGGTCTTCGATCTCGTGGACGCGGCGGTGGATTTCGTCCTCAGCAAGATCGCCCTCTCAGTGGGCACCCGGAAGGCCGGGCCGCAGGCGCCGGTGCGCTACGAGATCCCCAAAAGAAGGTGGTGGCAGAGGCGATCGTGAACGCCGTCGCCCACCGCGACTACACCAGTAACGGCAGCATCCAGGTGATGCTCTTTGCCGACCGGCTGGAGGTCTGGAACCCGGGCACGCTCCCGCCGTCTCTGACGCTCGAGAAACTCCGGCAGGCCCACGGCTCGGTGCCGGCGAAACCAGGGAAGAAACTAGGGAGAAGAACCTGACCCTGATGAGCGAATCGGCATCACGCCAAAAGGAATTGAATGGCAGATCCGGCGATGGAAACAGGCCTGCATCTCGGGGTGTACCCTCCCGAGGGCCGGATTCGGGTGGCGGCGCCGTTACGCGTGGACGACGAAGTGGTGCGGCTGGCGGTGATCACAAAACTGCCGTGGATCAAACGGCAGCAAACCCGATTCAGGGCCCAGGAACGCCAGAGCCCGCGAGAGTACACTTACCGCGAGACGCGCTACTACCTCGGCAAACGCTATCTGCTGAACGTCGTCGAGGGTGCAGGCCCGTCCCGGGTTGAGGTGTGCAATAAGATAAGGATCGATCTGTATGTTCCGGCTGGAAGCGACGCTGTCAAACGCGAACAGGTCATGCTCAAGTGGTATCGAAAGGAACTCAAGGCTCTGATTCCGCCTCTGATCAACGTGTGGCAGGAGACGCTCGGGGTAACGGTGGACGACTGGGGGGTTAAAAAAATGAAGACCAGGTGGGCAGTTGCAACATTGAGGCCCGACGGATCTGGCTGAATCTGGAGCTTGCGAAGAAACCGGTTCAATGTCTCGAATACGTTGTCGTCCATGAGATGGTCCATCTGCTGGAGCGGAATCACACCGGCCGGTCAGAGGGACCTGATGGATCGGTTCATGCCACAGTGGCGACACTATCGCGATGTGCTCAATCAGGCGCCGTTAAGCCACGAGACCTGGAACTACTGAAACGATGCCGGTGTGAACACCTTCCTGTGAGTATATAGAGCATCCGCTGGAACAAGCGAAGTTATTGGGAAAACGGGTGAAGACGTTCTCGAACGTGGAGTATGCTTCAAAATTGTTGAACGCGCGAACAGTAAGCGAAAACACCGCTCCACGTCAACACGACGTACTCCGGGAGAAATGTATCGACGCTACGTCAATCCGGGTTGACGTATATTTCCGTGCGGGCTCTGAGTTACGTCCGGTTGACTTAGAGGTTACAACCTCCCATATGTCAACGTCCGTTGATTTGTAAGGCAACTTATATGGGGAGGTGATCCCGAAACACCTCA
>DAYL01000012.1:0-26900 GCA_002508705.1 Methanoculleus sp. UBA374
TCGTGTGTCTCGAACCACAGCCGTGTCGGCAGTCGTTCCCCGCGTGGCGATACCCAGAGTGGAGCCGTATTTCAGGTTTGACGCCAGAGAACACTCAATTTTTCGCGGGGAGGCGACAGAATGCTCTGAACTATAGGAATCGTCAGCCGCTGGAAACTTTTAGGATGACTTCTGGGTTTCAGGTGCGGAACGCACCGACGAGCCTGTGGACTCGCTCCCGCTGGGGAGGGGGATGAAACAGGAAGCCCCGCCCTTGAGGGCGGGGTAGTTCACGCGATAAAACTGATCGATACGCTCTTTGACCGCCCCATCATCACGATAGGGCAGGTGGCGGAGGAGTTGCGGATCAGCCGTCAGGCCGCAACCAACCTCGTGGGTAAATTCGAGAAGATTGGAATCGTGGAGGAGATTACCGGGAAAGAACGATATAAACAGTACATGTTTGTGGATTATGTCAGGATTATCGAGGAAGGCACGCGAATATAGTCCGGATCTTGCAGGCGGGCAAGACCAATCGGCTGGTGCGCCCGGGAACGTGTCATCCGGGCAGGGCTGCCGGGCGGCAGGTTATACCTCTCGCTTTCCGGTATGGCGCTCCACCTGCTTCTCAGGGCGTTCTGCCGCGCTTCACACTTACGACAACGACAATCGTCCCGATAATGAAAGCGATGGCTACCGTCGCCGCCGGGAACGGGGATTGGCCGACAATCTCTTCGCAGGTCGCGACGCAGAGTAGAGGGCGCACCCGGAGAATCCCTGTACCCTGCAGAAACCATATAACCCCTCCCAAAACCGGCACGTACCTTCGCCCCGTTTGACGTCAGATTTCCGATCTGACCCCCGGAAGAATGAAGAGGGAGACTCCCCCCACCCTCTTACCCCGGCAACGGGCGGTTCAATCCCGCCGGCCGCTATGGAGATACCCGGAGACCCTGAAGCGAGATCACGCCTTAACCAGCGGGTAGTTCGCCGCCTCCCAGCCGATGGTGCCGCCGAGCAGGTTGATGACGTGCCCGAAACCGTGTTTCTGGAGAATGCTTGCCGCAAGGCTTCCTTTGAACCCGGCATCGCAGTGAACGACGACCTGTTTCTCCCCCGGGACCTCCGCGAGGTGGTCTTCCAGGTATCCGACGTAGATGTGGTGGGAGCCCAGGATGTGGCCCTCCTTCTCCCGGTGGCCGATTTCGCGCACGTCGAGAATATACACCGAAGGATCGTCCAGGTGCTCCGCGAGGTCGGAAGGAGACCAGGTGCCGGTCCTCTCCATCCGCTCGCCCTGCTTGAACCAGGCGGCAAACCCCCCGGAAAGGTATCCCGCGATGTTGTCGTAACCGAGCCGGACGAAGTGGCGCATCACAGGGCCCAGGTCCAGATTGAAATCGTCCACGAGGACGATCGGGTCCTCGTAGTTCAGGTAGTAGCCCATGTAGAGGGGGAGCCCCCCGCGCCAGATGTTGATGGTTCCCGGGATATGTCCGCCGGCAAAACTCGTCGGGGACCGGATATCGACGATCTGTGCTCCCCGCTCCAGGAGAGAGCGGACCTCCCGGGCCGAGTAGGCACGCAGGTACGGCAGGCTGTAGATGAGGGGCGGGCCGTCCCTGTTGAGCCGGTGCATCATCTCAAAATACGGCGGCTCGTAGAGTTGTTCACCCATCTTATACTCGACGAACGCTTCCTCATCCATCGAGAGCAGCCGGTTTGTCGCCGCTTCGTATCCGATGGTCGTGTACTCCCGGTCGCTGATATTCCCGCCGCAGACCGAGCCGGCGCCGTGGGCGGGGCAGACGATCACCCCGGCGGGAAGAGGGAGGATCTTCTCGTGCAGGCTTGCATAGAGGAACTCGGACATCTCCCGCCGCCGGTCCTCGCCGGCAAGATCGGTCCTCCCGACCTCGCCGGCAAAGAGTGCGTCGCCGGTAAAGATCATCAGCGGGTCGTCGGAGACGGACCGGTCGCGGAGGAGAAGCGATATGCTCTCCGCCGTGTGGCCGGGCGTCTCCAGGACCTCGATCTCGAGCGGCCCGACCCTGAAGGTCTCCCCTTCCCGAACAGCGGTGCCGAACCCGAACGCCTCCCGCGACCCGTGGAGGATCTCCGCCCCGGTCGGGCGGGCGAGCTCCCGGGAGCCGCAGATATAATCCTCGTTTTTGTGCGTCTCAAAGATCTTTGTGATCTTCATGTTCTCGCGCCCGGCGGCGCTCGCGTAGATCCGGCAGTCGCGTCTCGGATCGATGACCGCCGCCTCCCCGCCCGCCCCGACGATGTAGGAGTTGTGAGCAAGGATCTCGGACTTAATCTTCTCAAACAGCATCGGCATTCATCTCCCGGAGAACAGGTTCCGCTTCCCGTTCCGATACGGCCGGGATGTGGATGAGAGATATAAAAGATTTCCGGGAACCGGGGAGAAAGGGGCGCTACTCCCGGGCGCCCGAACACCGGTCGTCGCGGACGGGAACGGGCCGCTCGCCTGCCGCCCGTGCGGTCCGGATCGCAAGGATGCTTCCCACCGCCTTGAACGCATCCTCAAGCTCCTCGAAGTTCGGGACCCGGCAGGTCCGGAGGACGCGCAGGCCGCTTCGGATACTGTCGCCGCCGAGCATGCAGCCCACCACCATCTTCCCCGTGTTCCGGGAGAACCGGACGATCTCGTTCGCAACATGCGCCGGGTCGATGAGCGTGGTCGGCACCGCGATCACGAACGCAATATCCCAGAAATCCTGGTGCCGGATCAGCACGTCGAAGAGGGCGGCGAACCGGGCGGCGTCGGCGTCTCCGAGGATGTCCAGGGGGTTTGCGTGGTTCCAGAACGGAGGGAGGAACGCATCGAGTTCGCGGAGCACGTCGTCGGGGAGGTCGACCATCTCGACACCGTGGGTCTCGGCGTAGTCGGAGGCGAGGACGGCGAACCCCCCCGCACTGGTGACGGCGATCGCGCGTCCTCCCTGCGGGTAACCCCCGAACGCCAGGAGTTCGGCCAGGTTGAAGGCGTCCCGCAGGCTCCGGACCGGGATCATCCCCGCCTGCCGGAACGCCGCGACGTAGACGTCGTAACTCCCGGCAAGCGACCCGGTATGGGACGATGCCGCAGCCCTGCCCTTCCGGGACGACCCGGACTTCACCGCGACCACCGGCTTCCTCCCGACGACCTCGCGCGCCATCTGCATAAACCCGCGCCCGTCCTGGATCTCCTCGATATAGAGGGTGATGGACCGGGTCATTCGGTCCTGCTCGGCGAACCGGAGGTAGTGCTCGAACCCGAGGTCCGCCTGGTTGCCGACGCTGATGACGCTTGAGAACCCGAACTCCTCCGGAAGGCTCCAGTCGACGACGGTAGTGATGACCGCACCGCTCTGGGAGATGAAGGCAACGTCTCCCGGTTTCGGCGAGACCGGGTCGAATGTGGCGTTGATCCCCATATGAGGCATCATGACCCCGAGGCAGTTCGGGCCGATGATCCGGGTCCCGTAGCGGCGCGCTATCGCCGCTACTCTCTCCTCGAGTTCGGCACCGGCGCCGCCGGTCTCCCGAAATCCGGCGGTGACGATGATTGCGAGCCGGACCCCTTTCTCCCCGCATTCCTCCATCACCCCGGGGACGAAGCGGGCCGGCACGGCGATGACCGCCCAGTCGACCGGACCCGGGATCTCCGTAACGGAGGGGTAGACCTTCCGCCCGAAGATCTCGCTCCGGACCGGGTTGACCGGATAGAGGCTCCCGGGAAAGGAGAGCAGGTTCCGCAGGACGGAGTAACCCACCTTGTTCGGGCTTGCGGAGGCGCCGATCACCGCAATGGACTTCGGGAAGAAGAGGTCCGGGGGCGCCCCGACGCTCTCGCGGGCGGTCCCGACCCCGGCGGCATCCCCGACGATGATCCTCGCGTCGACGACGCTCGCCCCCTTTTCGTAGACGATCACCGGGTTGAGGTCGAACTCCCGGATTCCGGGGTTTTCGGCGAAGGTGCGCGCCATTGCGGCGATGACCCGGACAAGCGCCTCTTCGTCCTTCGGGGGCTCCCCGCGGTATCCCGAGATGAGTCGGTAGCCCTCGATCTCGCGGATCATCTCGCGAATCTCATCGTCCGTGATGGGCAGCACCCGGATGGAAACGTCCTCCAGGAGTTCCACCAGTTTCCCGCCGAGGCCGAACGTGATAACCCTGCCAAACGACGGATCGGTCTTTCCCCCGATCAGCACCTCGAGCCCCGCGGGCATCTGCTTCTCGACAATGACACCGGTGACGGCCGCCCGGGGAGCGCGGGCGGCGCTGTTCCTCATGATGGTCCGGAAAGCCTCTTCGGCCTCCCCGGGCCCCTCGACCCCGGGGATCACCCCGCCGACATCGCTCTTGTGGACGATCTCCGGCGAGACGACCTTCATGACGACGGGGTAGCCCATCTCCCCGGCGGCAGCCCGCGCATCGGCGGCGCTGGCGACCAGGCGGTGGGGCGGCACGGGTATCCCGCACGAGTCCAGCAGGCGATAGCCTTCGGGTTCGGTTAACATCCTCTCGGGCACGTATTCCTCCTCACGGTATGCCGGTGTCCCTGTACACGGGATTGGTTCGACCGCTCATAATAATTGTCCGGCTCCGGAAACGGGCTCGCCTGTATATGATGCTACGAATGAGAGTTAAATCATATCGAGTGTTTCCCAATTCGACAGATATAATAAACAATGTTACGAGTATTTGTACAGGTATGTCACCATTCCGCTACACCGGATCGCTCGCGGCCGCCATGGTCGCTGCCCTCGTTCTGCTGATGATCGCCGCCGGGTGTACCGGCACCGGAACCACCGGTCCGACCGTCGCTCCGGGCGACACCAACCGGACGGCCTCGATCACCGACGGCTTCGGCCGGAACGTCACCGTCCCCGCGCCCCTGGAGAGCGTTGTCTGCTCGGGCTCGGGGTGCCTCCGCTACCTCGTCTACCTGCAGGGCCAGGACCTCGTCGTCGGCGTCGACGACATCGAGAAGAAGGAGCAGGCGATAGAAGGCCGCCCTTACGCTCTCGCCTATGGGTCGCAGTTCAAGGACCTCCCCCTGATCGGTGAGTTCAGGGGCAAGGACGACCCCGAGAAGATCCTTGCGGTCAACCCGCAACTCATCTTCAAGACCGGTTCGAGCGGAACGGCGTACGGAACGAGTGCCGCCGAGGCCGACAAACTCCAGGAGAAGACGGGCATCCCCGTCGTGGCGTTCCCGTACGGTTCGCTCAGAAACGACGCCGAGAAAGCCGAGATGTACGGCGGCCTCCGCACGATGGGCCAGGTCCTCGGAAAAGAAGACCGGGCCGAAGAGGTGATCGCCTACATCAAGGAGACGATGGCCGACCTTGAGCGCCGGACCGGCGACATCCCCGAGGAAGAGCAGAAGGCGGTTTACGTCGGCGGCATCTCCTCGGCAGGCGCCCACGGGATCATCTCAACCGAACCGGCCTATCCGCCGTTCCTCTGGGTGCACGCGAAGAACGTCGCAGCCGGCCTCGGTACGGCCCACGCCGATGTCGCAAAAGAGGCCATCGTCGACTGGGACCCCGAGTACATCTTCATCGACGTCGGCACCACCCAGATGGAAGGCGGCGGGGCGATCGGCGAACTGAAGAACGATGCCGCGCTGCAGGGCCTCTCCGCGTCGAAGAACGGCCGGGTCTACGGTGTCCTCCCGTACAACTTCTACAGCACGAACTACGAGACCGTGCTTGCCGACGCCTACTTCATCGGGAAGACCCTGTACCCCGACCGGTTTGCCGACGTCGATCCGACAGAGAAGGCGGACGAGATCTACACCTTCTTCCTCGGCAAACCGGTCTTCAGCGACCTGAACGGCCAGTACGGGAACCTCGGGTTCACCGGGATCACGCTGTAAGCAGGGCGCAATGCGGGGAGAGTCCGAACGTGAACAGGAGGGTATGACGGCATGCACTTTGCAGGCGGGGCCATCCCGGCGGATTACATGGGATACGTGCGGAAGAAGCACCTCTGGATCCTCGGGGGGGTCCTCCTCCTCTTTCTCCTCCTGATCGTATCCATCTCGGTCGGTGCGGCCGGCGTCCCTCCGTACGACGTCTTTCTCTCCCTCGTGAACGGTTCCGTCGACCGGATAACTGCGTTTCTCCACCCGGGGCTGCCGCTTCCCGAAGTGTCGAGCACGGACCGGATCGTCTGGAATATCCGTCTCCCGCAGGCGCTTGCCGCAATCGTCGCCGGGGTCGGGCTCTCGGTTGCCGGGGTCGCCATGCAGTCGATCCTCAGAAACCCGCTCGGGTCGCCGTTTACGCTCGGCATCTCGAACGCCGGCGCCTTCGGTGCGGCCGTCTCGGTCATCCTCCTCGGCACGGGAGAGATGCACTCGACGGTTGCCGACGCCGTCACCCTCAACAACCCCTACCTGACGACGATCGTGGCATTCATCTTCTGCCTCCTTGCCACCGGGGTGATCCTCGCGATCTCCCGGGTGCGCGGGGCGTCCCCTGAGGTGATGGTGCTCGCCGGCGTCGCCATCTCCTCCCTCTTCACGGCAGGGACGATGTTCCTCCAGTACTTCGCCGACGACACCCAGCTTGCCGCCGTCGTCTTCTGGACGTTCGGCGACGTCAGCCGGGCCTCCTGGCAGGAACTCGGGATCATGACTCTCGTCGTTGTCGGAGCCAGCGTCTTCTTCTTCGCGAACCGGTGGAACTACAACGCTATCGATGCCGGCGACGAGACGGCAAAGGGGCTCGGCGTCAGCGTTGAGACGGTGCGCAACGTCGGTATGGTCGTCGCGGCGCTCGTATCCGCCGTGATCGTCTCGTTCCTCGGGGTCATCGGCTTTGTAGGGCTTGTCTGCCCGCACATGGTCCGAAGGATCATCGGCGACGACCAGCGGTTTCTGGTCCCGGGCTCCTGCGTCATGGGAGGAATCCTCCTCCTCGCCTCGGACACGGTCGCCCGGGTCATCGTCGCGCCCTACATCCTCCCGGTCGCCGTGCTCACGGCGTTCCTCGGCGCTCCGGTCTTCATCTATCTGCTTCTCGTGGGGTATCGGCGATGATCCTGGAGGTCGACGGCGTGGCCTTCACCTACCGGAGCGCTCCGGTCATCCGGGAGATCACGTTCGATCTCGAACCGCACCAGGTCCTCGCGATCCTCGGGCCGAACGGCGTCGGGAAGACGACGCTCTTAAAGTGCATGAACGCCATCCTGCGGCCGGGGGCCGGGTCCGTCCTTGTCGACGGAACGGACCTCCTCAGGACGGATCGGATGGAGATCGCGCGGAACGTGGGCTACGTTCCGCAACGGTGCGAAGCGGGCAGGATGACCGTCTTCGACGCCGTCCTCCTCGGCCGGCGGCCGCATATCGGGTGGAACGTAACGGATGCGGACCTCAAGGTCGTCGAATCAGCCATCCGGATGCTCCGCCTCGAGGACCTGACGCTGCGATATATCGACGAGATGAGCGGCGGAGAACTCCAGAAAGTGAGCATCGCCCGGGCGCTGGTGCAGGAGCCCCGGGTGCTCCTCCTGGACGAACCCACAAGCAGCCTCGACCTCCGGAACCAGCTGGAGATCCTCGGGATCGTCCGGCGCGTGGCGGAAGAGCACGACGTCGCCGCGGTGATGACGATGCACGACCTGAACATGGCGCTCCGCTACGCCGACCGGTTCATCCTCTTAAAGGACGGCGTCATCCACGCCGCCGGAGGCCACGATGTGGTGACGCCGGAGACCATCGAGGCGGTCTACGGCGTCCCGGTCACGGTCGAGCGCTACAACGGGTTCCGGGTCGTCGTTCCCCTGGCACCGGAGAGCGCCCTGTGAAATATATATAGGTCCGCCGTCACCGATATGCCAGCCGGGCATATGGTGCTAGCGACGGTTATCGAGATCGCCGGGCTGGCTCTCGGGACGTTCGGAGCGCTCTTCATCGTCTACGGGGCGGTAATCGCGATCGTCGAACTCGTGGCGCGGGAGACCCGCATCAGAGAGCGGAGTTACCACGACATCCGGTGGGTGTTCACCACGCGCATCCTGATCGGCCTCGAGTTCTTCGTCGCCGCCGACGTCTTGAAGACGATCCTTGAGCCGACGCTCCAGGACCTGGCCGTCCTCGGGTCGCTCGTCGCAATCCGGACCGTCGTGAGTTATTTTCTCGGAAAAGAGGTGAGCGAACTTCCGGAGGACCGAAAGATGTGAGGAAGAGCGGGGGGTTACCCGCGCTTCTGGTTCTGCAACGCCGTGAGGTAGGCGTGCGCCTTGTCGACGACCTTCTTCGAGTTCCCGAAGGTGATCACCCGGAGTGCTTCGTCGTGCGGGAGCCACCGATAGGCGACGTGCTCGTCCGAGAGCGTCACCTCCTTCTCCGGGGTCTCGATCAGGTAATAAACGACCTCCTTGTAGACCGTCCGCCCCCGGCGCTGGAAGAAGTAGTGGATCTCTTCCCGGAACCCCGGAATGAACGCTGCACGGGTGATCCCGGTCTCCTCTGCAAGTTCGCGGAGCACGGTCTCTTCCTCGCTCTCGCCGCGCTTGCCGTGTCCCTTCACCAGGTCCCAGTGCCCGGCCCCATACTGCAGGAGGAGGTACTGGAGGTCCGTATCCCGCCGGAAAACAACCGCTCCGCACGATCTCTCTCTCGTCATTGTCCTTTCAGTCCTGTATCGCGGGCCCCCCGGCCTTCCGCAAGTTCGCGCCCGGCGACCCGGAAATCCTCTTCCAGGGCCTCCCGGTATGCCGGGTTGTAGAGCGCGGCGGCGGGGTGGAGGGTGGGGATGAGGCGGACCGGGTGACCGAAGAGGACCGCCGGGTAGACGGTCCCCCGGATCTCCGTGATCCGGTCGAACTCCACGGGCAGGAAGGAGAGGATATACCTGCTCGAGTGCCGGCCCAGCATCACGATCACCTTCGGCCCGACGATCCGGATCTGCTCCTCGAGGTAGGGGGTGCAGGCCCGGATCTCCTCGTCCTCTGGGTCGCGGTTTCCGGGAGGCCGGTGCTTGACGATGTTGGCGATGAAGACATCGTCCCGCGAGAGGCCGATCCCGGAAAGGAGACACTCGAGGAGTTTTCCCGCCCGTCCCACAAACGGCCTCCCGGTGAGGTCTTCCTGCTTCCCCGGCGCTTCGCCGATGAGCATGAGGTCGGCCCCGACTGCCCCCTCGCCCGGGACCGCGTGATGCGCGTCCTCAAAGAGGGGACACTTCCGGCACTCGCCGATAACGGCGGCAAGCCTCTCCATCGCTACCTCTCTTCCCGTTTCCTCTACCATGCCCAACTATTGACGATAACGCGTATAACCTTCTTATGCATTGTGTTTTGCGGACGGCGGCATGCACGGCACGCCGCAGGCAGCGGCACCATTTTTACGCCCATGGAGACCTATTTTGAGTGAAGAAGCGATCTGAAAGGCCCGACATGTAACTTCCCGGCACAGAAAAGGTATATAGAAGAACGCCTGAGCTCTCCATCGTGGATAGTGAAAATCTGTAACGAAACGACAATCCTCTATCTTTACCCGTCATACGCGATCATCGACATGGGAGGGATACTTGACTGCCCCTCACCCGGTTGTGACAACCGTCTCCATGCTGTACGTCTTGGGGATTACGGTCGGGAGAGCCGAAGCGACGGCGCAGGCCCTCGGACAGCATCGGTCTCCCTCCCCGGCAGCAGCGAGTGGCGCATCATCCTTTACCGTATCTCCGGGAATGCTTGCCGAACAAGAGTTGGTGTCTCCACTATGAACCTGGTTCTCTCCTCCGCCTCCATCCCGGGAGACGTGATCTCCCCGGTCACTTTCGAAGATATCCCGGGTACGTGTCCGGAAATGTGACAGAAAAAATAAATAAATCGACGTCTATCTCATGGTGTGGGCGCCTCGATGATGCGTCTGCAAAAGTTCGTGGGGTCCCTCCATCCCCGGTTGCCGCCCCGGATGATAGAACCCCGCATGCCCGGAGGCTAATGAGATGTACGCATTCCGTGTACTTAACACGTGTGCCTCTCCTGCCTCCGGTAAACGAAGAAGGAGTTGAAACACATGAAAAGAAAAACTGGAATTCGGGCATTCTCCCTGCTCCTGGCACTGCTGCTGGTGAGCGTGGGGGTTGTGCCGGCGGTGGTATTTGATGAGAGGGATGAAGAATTATTTTCCCTTTCCTTTGAGGAAGGAAATACTGTAAATCTTAATGGCATGAAATTACCTGAACTTCAGACAGATTACTCACAAGAGCAAGTGATCATAACCGCTGAACTGAGTCCGGTGGAAAGTTCTGGTACCTCTGATCTGACAATTCATGAAATCCCTTCCGGCTCGATTATCTATCACACAATGGACGGTATTACGCGGGTTTACAGCTCAGATGGAAAGCAAATTTTATCTGCAGTCGATTCTATGGCTAAAAGGGTAGCCACACCTCGTGGCTTTAGACCTGCAACATTTGTCTCTCAGGTCCCCTCTGGATCGCACGTGATCCACCAAGACGATGTTACGTATGTCTTCCATAATGGTGATTTAATTCTGACCGTGTTGAGTGATCAGCCGCGTGAGTATAACGAAAGTCTTCAGAGGAACGAGTATATGGATGTAGGTGGTTTCAATGGATGGATCGAATATGCGTACAAGAATGTTCCACAGATAACGCAATTTGATGCCTACTGGAAAACTCCAACGTGCCCCCCGTCCTCTGAATTCGCGGAACCGGTATTTTTGTTTAATGGGATCCGTACACCCGATGAAACTGCAATAGTACAGCCAGTATTAGAATATAACCAGCCGATTACCGGCCAGTACTGGACGGGATGTTGCTGGACATTAAAAGATGGCATGCAGGACATTCATAGCGATCGAATCACCATTTCCACAGGAGATACGCTAAAAGGGGAACTTCACTGGAGTAGCACCTCCGGTCAGTGGTATATCCAGATATCCGATATTACTACAGGTGAGGCGATGTCTCTATGGTCGGATTATGTTCCTACTACAAACGTTCAGGTTGATGTGACTTTGGAAGGATGGAATATTGATGGCAATTCAGATGTTCCAGGAGATACAAGGTTTTATGACATGGTTTATAAAAACAATGGAAACTCGATATCTGTAAATCTGTATCGATATATCGCATCGAGTGCACCGTTAACTGGGCTGAATGTCGAATTCATCTCCAATCCGACTGAAGTAGTATTGCACACCGCGAATTAAGGACAAATACGAAAAGAAGGTTATCAACGATGAACCTGATTCAAAAAAAGGCGCTTCTTGCCGGGATACTGTTCTTCGCGCTCCTGTTGACTCTTGTTTCAGCAGGCTGTTCTCAGAGGGGAGAGGGATCGAGTGCACCCGTCGTCACGCCGTCGGCCGCACCCTCACCGCAGCCCGGCGATCTCGACGGGATCGTCGCGCGGTACCGGGCATCCTACCCCTCCCCGGACAACGGCACCGGTCCCGAACCCGAGCCCTGCGGGACGTATGTAAAGACCGGAGAGTTCGTCGAAGCCGTCGGCGGGCTCTTTGACCTCATCCGGGAAGACGCCGCCGTCGGCCGGGTCCTTTCAGACGGGGGCGAGATCGCAGGCGTCGTTGTCGTCTGTCCGCCATCCGCCGCGGCCGAACCGGAGGGCCCGGGGTGCTACCCCGCGGTCCGCGTCAGGTACGGGGAGGTGACGATCGACTACCTCGTCAACGTCGACTGCATGCGTATCGAGAGGACTTCCGTCGAGGTTCCGGCCGGATACCTCACGCATACGGTCGATAACGTGACTTACGTCGTCCATGACGGGGACGTGGTGCTCGCCCTTGAAGGTATTGCTCTGCCGGCCTCCGGGTAAAAATCGGAGGTGTAAGGCGTGGAAATTATGCGCACCAAAAAAGTATGGCCGGTATTGCTGATGCTTCTGCTGGCCGCTTCGGTGCTGCTACCTATCGTAGGTGCAACTGCAACAACGGGGGAATCGCATTAGCATGGATATCCAAATTTTCCGGAAGAAGATCCGTTGATTCTGGAACTTGCTACGGCAATGGGGACTACCCCCGAAGGCTCGACGTGGCCCTGGGACATTGATGACGGTATCGATGAAGTGTGCGCGAATCATGGATATTCTTCGATGGATTCAAGCGACGATGCCTGGATGACGTTTGATGAGGTAAAAAGTGAGTGGATGCACAGAGGCCCTTTGTTCTCAGCCTGTGGAGCGGCGGCACGCCTATAGGGGGAGATGAACCTTACGGTGATCACAGCGTTGCCTGTGTTGGCTACCACGACTATACGGAGGACTGGGTGTCCATACATAACACATGGGATACTCAGATCCGCAACAGAGTCTATGGGGATTGGTTGGGTGCCATGGCTACCTGGGTGAGACCCTGACCTCCCCCCTTTATCACGGAGAGATCCGATGGAATTCCTGGAAACCGACAGAACCGGCAAAATTGCACTCGTTCTCCTCCTGATAGCCGTCGGTGCTTCCGGCGCCCTTCTGCTTTTCGACCTTCTCATGATCGGTCCCGGGTATCCTCCCCCCGAAGCTCTGCAGAAATGGTATATCCCGGAGCCCCGGTATGAGTACGCGGAAAACGGCTCAGTCGTCGTGAATAGAACGATCGAGGGGGATATCGTCCTGATCGACGATATTGAAGAAGGATGCCCGTCCCCGTTTCCGGATCTCTCCCGGTACTGCAGTCATGCCGTGTACCTTGATACCGGAACGGATGATCGGTACCTGGTCGTCAACTGGTACTTCGACGAGAGTGCGGATCTCCTGCAGGCGGAGGAGGATCTCTGCAGTCATCTTCAGTCGTCAGGGAACGTCGCTTCCGCTGAGTTGATCCTCCCTCGAGAGACCGACGGATCACCGGACGGGTCGATCATTAGTCCCATTTCCGTAACAAAGTTCGAGAGCGAAGCATTATCCGGCTATTTCACCGTTGTCGAGAAGCCGCTATCCCCGGGACACGATGACTACTTCATCGTTTACTACGGAGTTTTCGGACCGGCCGTTCTTCCGGAGCAAACGGCAACTCTCGAAGATCTTATGCTCCGGAGTTACTCGCTCGACGGCGCAAGGCCGCTCGCACCCTGCACGTAGAGGGACGCCTGCCTTATGTTTTTCACCGTTCGGCGCGGCGCCATTTTCACGCCCATGGATGCCTGTTTTGGGTGAGGAAGCGATCCGGAAGGCCCGACATTTAGCTTCCCAGCACAGAAAAGGTATATAGAAGAACGCCTGAGCTCTCCATCGTGGATATCGAAAATCGGTATTCCGACATGCGCGGGGGTCCACCCGCGAGGTAGCGAGCCCGAATGGGTGAACGTCCCGCATGCCCGGAGGCAACGGGAATGTACGCATTCCAGGTACTTAACATGTGTGCCTCTCCTGCCTCCGGGGACTGAAAATGGAGTTGGAACGCGTGAAAGGAAAAACTGGAATGCGGGCATCGAACTGCATACAACCACAGCCGGGGTGCCTCGTCGCCTGTGCCCTTGAAGGCTGGCATATCGACGACAACAACGATGTGCCAAGCGATACGCTCTTCTACGACATGGAATACAGGAGTTATGGAACGCCCATGAGCATCAGCCTGGAGCCATGGTATTCGACCGAGGTTCCCTCCGAGATCGTGCGGTACTGCCAGGTGGAGATCATCCAGAACCCATCACGGGTTCGGCTCAATACTTTCAATTGGTAGTGACAGGATGAAACAGACCCCCTTTCTCCTTTTTGCGCTGGCTTTCCTCGTGTTCGGCGCCGGGTGCACCGACCCGGCGGAGACCGGTATGCCGGAAAATGTCACGCCTACCCCGGCGGTCCTTCACTACGAGCGGGGGGACATCGTGATCCCGATCAACACTTCCGCGATCCCGGTGAGAAACTTCGACGCCAACGTCACGGAGGTGATCGTGATCGTCCTCACCGACCGGCGGGCCGGGGTCCTGCTTGAAAACGGCTGGAACATCACCTCGGTCAGGACGGGCTTTGGTATGTACTCGGTCGACCCGGCCAGGACCTATGTCGACGTGGAGTTCCGGAGCGATGAAGAGTCGCCGTCGTTCTTCATCGAAGTGGACGAAGGGGAGAAGCAGACCGGCAAAGGGCGCTGCAACGTTCCGTTCTGGTGGGATGGACGAGGCCCCTATCCTGAGGACTACCACCAGAACCAGAACATGAGCACGAACCAGTATTATGTCTTTGATCACCGCAACGAGAGAGTGACGATGGTCTACAACGAAACGGCAATCATCTACCTCTACCCCTCATACGGGGTGGAGTGATACCATAGAAGGGTCGGGCGACTTGAACCCCGCCGCCGGACCCGGACTCAACCATTAATAGCACCGGAGGGGAACACTATATAGAATTTCCCGAGGAATATGCAGCCGGGCCTCGACGGAACGGCGGCGAACCCTGGATTGGGGCTCGATTAAAGGCTGCAGGACAAAAGGAGCGGTTTACACAATGAGCGATACGGATAATCTCTGTTTTGACGCAACAAAGATCGATAAACTGCAAGAATTGCGTGAGCACGGGGTGACGGCGTACCCCTATACGTTCGAACGCAAGGATACCGTCAGGGAGATCCGGGAGCGGTTCGCCGGGATCGGGCACGAGAAGAGCGCCGAAGAGGTCAGCACAGCGGGTCGCATCTACGTCGTCCGCCAGCACGGCAAGACGATCTTTGCGGACATGGGAGACTCGGACGGCAAGATCCAGCTCTACCTCCGGAAGAACGACCTCGGCGAGGAACAGTTCGACCTCTTCCGCCAGTACATCGACGCCGGGGACATCGTCGGCGTCGTCGGCCACGTCTTCCGGACGAAGATGGGGGAGATCACGATCTGGGTCGACCGGTTCGAGCTCCTCACGAAGTCGATCTGCCCCCTTCCCGAGAAGTTTCACGGGCTCAAGAACGTCGAGGCGCGCTACCGGCAGCGCTACCTCGATCTTATTATGAATGAGGATAGCCGCGAGACGTTCCGGACCCGGAGCAGGATCATATCGCTCCTGCGCCAGTTCCTCTTCGAACGGGACTACCTGGAGTTCGAGACCCCCACCCTGCAGCCGATCTACGGCGGCGCAAACGCCCGGCCGTTCACCACCCACCATCACGCCCTCGACCAGAAACTCTACCTCCGGATCGCGCCGGAACTCTACCTCAAGCGTCTTGTCGTCGGCGGCTTCGACAAAGTCTTTGAGATCGCGAAAAACTTCAGGAACGAGGACATCGACACCAACCACAACCCCGAGTTCTCGATGGTGGAGATCTACGAGGCCTACCGCGACTACAACGACATGATGGACCTCACCGAGGGCATCTTCTCCTACCTCGTAGAGGAGGTGCACGGGAAGATTACGTGCTCGTTTGCCGGGCACGACCTGGACTTCGCCCGTCCCTGGCGCCGGCTCACCATGGAGGAAGCGGTGCGGGAGTACGCCGGGATCGACATCCACGCTCACAGCGTCGAAGAACTCCGTGCGTTCGGTCTCGCGCACTGCGTCGAAGGCTCTGAGAGCGCCGCGACCCGGGGCGAATTCCTGGCGCTCTTCTTCGATCATTTCGGCGAGAAGCACCTTATCCAGCCGACGTTCGTCTACGACTTCCCGATCGAGAACTCGCCGCTTGCAAAGAAGCACCGGGAGAAAGAGGGGCTGACGGAGCGGTTCGAACTCTTCATCGCCGGGATGGAGATGGCGAACGGCTTCTCGGAGTTGAACGACCCCCTCGACCAGAAGGCCCGGCTCGAAGCGCAGGACGCCAAACGCCGCCGGGGCGACCTTGAAGCGCAGATGATCGACTACGACTTCATCAACGCGCTCGGCTACGGGATGCCCCCCACCGGCGGCGTCGGGATCGGCATCGACCGCCTGGTAATGCTTCTCACCGGCAAAGAATCCATCAAAGAAATCCTCCTCTTCCCCCAGATGAAGACCGCCTCCCCGGGCCAGAACGAGCCGGAACCCGGGCAGAACAACGGGGAAGAGTGACCGCTCACGGCAATGAACGGACAGAACCGGGCCGCCATTCATCCCGGTATGACGGTTGATATCGTGCTCAAACGCGACCAGCGGACCGGGAAACGCACCCGGGGCGTTGTCGCCGAGATCCTGACGAACTCCTCCTTTCACCCGCACGGGATCAAGGTGTGGCTCCAGGACGGGAGGGTCGGGCGGGTGCAGGAGATCGTCGGGTGAGGCACGCCGGCCCTCAATCGGCCTTCCGGAGCGTAAACCGGATCGCCGCGCCGCACCCCGGGCGGCCGGGAACCCGATCGTCCGCCCGGACCCTACCACCGTAACGTTCAACGAGCATCCGGCAGATGTAGAGCCCGAGGCCCCGACCACTCTTCTCGCCGCCCCCGCCGCTGAATCGATTGAAAAGGTCCGGTTTCATCGCGTCGGGGATGCCCGGACCGTTATCCTCGACCGAGACCTCGACCTCCGTCCCCCGCTCCTCGACCCGGACGGCGATCCGCCCCCGGGGTCCGGCAAACTTCTCCGCGTTGCCGATGAGGTTGGTGAAGATCTCACAGAGGAGGTCGTCCCCCATCACCCGGGCGTCCGTTCCTGCGTAGGTGATCCGCACATCCGGATAGTGCTCGATCTCCGCCCGGATAACGGGGTCGAGAGCGACCGGTTCAAGAACGGCGGCCTCTTCCCGGATCTGCCTGATGGTATTGACGTTCCGGATGATCTCGACGCTCTTTCCGAGGCTGTTGTGCACCTTCTCGATATAACTCCGGGGTTCCCCCTCGAGTTCCTCCATGAGGAGGTCCGTATAAAGACCGGCAGTGTTGGTGGCGTTCTTGATATCGTGTGTCATGATATCCAGATAGAGGTTTGCCTTCTCGGTCGAGTTCTGCAGTTCCGCCGTACGCGCGTCGACCTGCTCCTCCAGGTTCTCGCTGTACTCGCGGATCGTCTCTTCCGACTCCTTGAGCCTTTCAATTCCTGCTTTAAGGCCCGCAACCATCGTGTTGATGCTCCGTTCGAGTTGCATCACCTCGCGTGTCGCCGAGACCCGGATCGTATGGTCGAGGTCCCCCTGTGCAATAGCATCGACGTCGTCGACGATCTCCTCCAGGGGACGGGTGAGGCGGCGGGCCGCGAAGAAGATGATCCCGCTGCAAAAAACAATGGCAAGGACGGCAACGGCAGCACGGTAATAGAGCACCCGGTCAAGCTGACTCTGTATGAGGTCCATATTGTAGGTGAGTTCAACAACGACGCTCGGGTCCGATGGATAATCCGGGTCTTTCAGGTCGACGAAGAGGTAGCGGATCTGTCTCCCGTTCTCCCGGTCCTGCACCTCGTAATCTTTCCGGCCGGGGACGATTGTCCCGGTGACGAGGTCCCGTGTTTCGGGACCGGGAGGCTCGCCAGTCTCCCCAACAGCATTTCCGAAGATGTCATAAACACGGATCGATTCGAGGTATGGGTTTAAGGCAATATACTCCTGCATGCTCTCCTGTGAACGCAGCCGGTCCCGCTCCGCCGCGAACGCATCCGGCACGAACCCGAGTTCAAGGAGATAACGGTGATCCGGGGTGGGCATATAAGCGTACTTCCGGACCAGCCCGGTTGCGGGCTCATAGACCACACGGTCGGGAGAGAAGTCGTCCCCGAGGCGCATCCGGGTGATCTCGGCATGGAAGCCCGGAACATTCCTGAAATCGAGACCGCGGTCGGGGGAATAGGTGGTGTACTCGATCACCCCCGACTCGTTGATGACGTAGAGGTCCATCTCGCCCCTGAGTTGCCCTTTAAGTGCGGTCAGATCCATCCTCGACGGGTCCCTTCCCGCCCGCTCGTACTCCCGCAGAAAAAGTGAAAACCCATCCTGCAGCCTTTCGTTGAGGGAATCGTCAAAGAGTTTGAGACCGGTGTCTATGTCCGTAACCGATTCCCGAATGCTCTTTTCGGTGACGATCTGCAGGGTGTTGAGATCGGAGGTCATCCTCTCCTCGGCCTGAATATAGTCGTAAGCCGAGAGAAGGCTGATGGCGGGGATGACGATGAGGAGGATAGCTACGATAAGGGTGGATGTAAACGGCCGTTCGTCCCGATCGGGTCTGCGATCACTCATCATAAGCACGCGGTCATGCGAGAGAGGAGGGGACATGCGGCCGACCGACCGGCGGAGTTGCGCAAGGTCGGGCCGCTACCCCGGATTGTGTTCATCCCCATTAAATGGGGTACCCTGACAGAGGTCATTTAGGGAGATGTCACCCAATCTTAAATCTTCGCGATCAGGAGGGCAAACGGATCGAGCGGCCGCTACTCCGCCGGCGCCTTCACAAGCGAGAAGCGAATGACTGTACCCAGTTCAGGGCTGCCGGGGACACGGTCGTCCACCCGGATCGTTCCGCCGTAACGCTCAACGAGCATCCGACAGATGTAGAGCCCGAGCCCGGCTCCGGCAAGCGCCCCCTCTCCCTTCCGGAAGCGCCCGAAAAGCGACGCCTTCACCGCATCAGCGATCCCAGGTCCGGTATCCTCGACCGAGACCAGGACCCCCTCTCCGCGCTCCTCGACCCGGACGGTAATCTCGACCTCAGGACCGCCGAATTTCACGGCGTTTCCGAAAAGATTTGCAAAGACTTCGGAGAGGAGGTCGTCAGCGAGGACGGTGACCGGGCGGCCCTCGTATCGGATCCGGACCGCAGGGTGGTCTTCCATCTGTGTCCGGATCACCCGGTCGAGGTCTACCCGGGTCAGGGCTGCCCGGCTCTCCCTCGCTCTCTGGAGCGTCGCCACGCTCCCGATGATCCCGGAACCCCGTTCAAGCCGGGAGAGCATCTTCTTAGCCATCTCCTGCCGCTCCCCCGTGAGTGCATCGACGAGGAGGCGTGTATACCCTATAGCGATGGTGTTTGCGTTGTTGATGTCGTGGACCATGATGTCCAGAAAGAGGGTTGCCGCCTGGTTGGACTCCTCAAGCGCGGCCGTCCGTTCCCGGACCAGATCCTCAAGGTGGGTGCCGTACTGCCGTAACGCCTCCTCCGACGCACGGAGACGCCGGATATGCTCTTTCAGGGAATCGACCAGGGTCTCGATGCTCTCTGAGAGGTGGACAAATTCGGTCCCGACGGATACCCGGATCCGGTGATCGAGGTCTCCGCGGGCGATGATGTTGACGTCGTCGACGATCAATTGTACGGAACGGGTGATCTGCCGTGAGACCTGATACGCAATGCAGCAGGCGGCGAGGCCAGCGATGACCGCGAGAAGGGCGTGGTTAAACCGCATCTCCGCAAGCCGGGCATCAAGAGGAGCGGTAGTATAGGAGAGCTCGACGACCCGGCTCACGTCCGAGAGGCTGTCGGGAGTGGAGAGATCGACGAGGATGTAGCGGGTGAACCGCCCTTTCGCTGTATCGGCCAACGTTCGCTCCCGTTTTTCTTCATAGACCGCCAGGGCAATGGCGTTTATTGCGACAGGGTCCGTCGGGCTCTCCGAGTCGGTCACGTTGACGGGCCTCCCGTAGCAGTCAAAGATCCGGATCTCTGCAAGCGACGGGTTCAACCGCATCAGGTTCTCTTTGAGGGTCTGATACTTGGGATCGAACCGATCGGCCCCGGTCGAACTACAGACGAGCCCGAGCTCGAAGAGGTAGCGGTGATCGGGGGAGGGCATGTATGCGTACTTCCGCAACACGCCGCCCGCCGGCTCTACCACGACCCGATCCGCCGCAAACGCATCGCCGAGCCGGACATCCGTAATCCGGTTGTAGAAGTAGGGTATCTTCCGAAAATCAAGACCAAGGTCCGGAAGGTAGGTGGTGTACTCGATGACACCCGAGTCATTGATGACGTAAACATCCATATCCCCCCCGAGCTCCTCCTTGACCCGGGAAAGGTCCATTGCCGCCGGGTCTCTTCCCGCCCGTTCGTACTCGGCAAGGACCGGACTGAACCCCTCCTCCATCCGCCGGTCCAGCGTATCGTCGAAGAGTTTCAACCCCGCATCAACATACGTTATCGATTGAACGACACCCTTCTCCGTCTGCTCCCGAAGCAGGCCTTCTTCGGCGATTAACGCGTCTGTAACCTGCTGATAGTCCTGGATCGAGGTAAGCCCGATAACCGGGAGCACGATCAGGATCATGGTGAGCATGAGATGTATGCTGAAACGGTGGGGCCTCCCACCGTTGCCGCCCGCCGCCGTTATCCATCGCCCCCCGATTTGACCTGCCTGAGCGTAAAGCGGATGGCTGCACCCAGCTCAGGACTGCCAGGGACCCGGTCGTCAGCCCGGATCGCCCCGTCGTAACGTGATACAAGCATCCGGCAGATGTAGAGGCCGAGCCCGGTTCCAGCCATTCCATGCGTTCCCCGGTGCAGCCGCTCAAAAAGTTGCGGCTTTACGGCATCAGGGATCCCGGGCCCGGTATCTTCGACCGAAACCAGGACATCTTCCCCGTGCTCCTCAACCCGGACGGTAATCTCGACCTCAGGGCCGCCGAACTTCACGGCGTTTCCGAAAAGGTTCGCAAAGACTTCGGAGAGGAGGTCGTCGGCGAAGATGACGGCCGTAGTTCCGCTATAGGTTATCCGGGAACCGGGAGACCGCTCGATCTCGCGCCTGATGAGCGGATCGAGGTCGATCGGCCTGAGCGACCGTGCACCTCCCTGGATATACTGAATGGTGTTGACGTTGCGTACGATCTCGATGCTCTTTGTAAGCCCCATTCTCGCTTTCCTGAGCAACTCAGCCTCAGGCTCTCCCGCAAGGTCGGCCTCCAGCATTTCCGCGTAGAGGCTTGCAGTGTTGTTGGCGTTGTTGATGTCATGCCCTATGATGTCCAGATAGAGGGTGGTCAGCCGGTTGGACTCCGCAAGATCGGCTGTCCGCTCCCGGACCAGTTCTTCGAGGGCATGGCTGTGCCGGACGATCTCCCCCTCCGATTCCCGGAGTTTCCGGAGGGTCTCCTTTAAGGATGCAACCATCGCCGATATGCTCTCTCCGAGGAGCACGAACTCCTCAGCGCCGCCCACCCGAATCGGGTGATCCAGGTTGACGCGGGCGACAGCATCAACGTCCTCGACGAGGGTGTGGAGCGGCCGCGTCAGGTGGTGCGTGGCAAGGACCGAGAAGCAGCCGATACAGAGGATCGCGATGAACAGGGCGCTCATATGCTGCCCGAATATTTCGACAAGTTTTGCCTCGGTGGCCCTCGTGTTGTAGGTCAGTTCAACAACCAGACTCGGGTCCGACGGATAATCGATGTCCATCAGATCGACGAAGACGTACCGGGTCAGCTCGCCTGCGGTAGCGTTCTCCACCTCGAACGTGCCCCTCTCCCGGTACGCCCGCTGGACCATAGCCAGGCTGTAGTCATCATCGGGGTGCGCTTCACCGACGATCCGTGTCCCCAGACAGTTAAAGATCCGGATCTCCTGGATCCCCGGGTCCAGGTTCACCAGTTCCCGGACTGCGTCCCCGTAATTCAGCGCCGTGCGGTACTCCCGAAATTTCGACTCTGCAAGGCCGATCTCGAAGAGGTAACGGTGGTCGGGAGAGGGCATATAGGCATACTTCCGGAGTTCGCCGGTGGAGATGGTGGAGACGACTCGATCCGCCACAAACGCATCGCCAAGCCGAATTTCCGTGATCCGGTCGTAGAAATAGGGAATTTTACTGAAATCGAGGCCGAGGTCCGGAGGGTAGGTGGTGTACTCGACGACGCCTCGGGCGTTGATGACGTAGACGTCCATCTCACCCCCGAGTTCCCCCTTGACCCGGGAAAGGTCCATCGCCGCCGGGTCTCCTCCCGCCCGTTCGTATTCGGCAAGGACCAGGTCGAACCCTGTCTTCATTCGTTGATTTAACGTATCGTCGAAGAGCTTCAACCCTGCGTCAACAAGAGTCACCGAGAGGACAACGCCGGACTCGGTCTGGTCCTGGAACTCCCCGGCATTCTCCTTGAGTTCCTGCGTGATCCCCCGGAAATCGACTACCGAGATCAGGCAGATGACGGTCCCCATCGTGAGCAGCATGGCAAGCAACAGGTAGACCTCGAGCGAGAGTGCCGGAGACGGCCGAGCCTGTTTGCCTGCTGTCACTCAGACATCCCCGTTTCCATATGTGGTCAATCTCCCGGCCAGAATAACTTCCCAAAGGTGAGTCGGCTTGGGGTTATTTAACATGACCGATTTTAACAGGGATGTCCCAAAACAATCCAGGTCCAAAAAAGCCACAAAACCAGGAATAAACAGGTTTTTAGGCCAAAAATCCATCTCCGGCAAATGGATGCCGGGACCACCGCCACCGTGCCCTGCGGGAGGCCGGGAACGGCTTTGAAACATGAACGATAGCGAGCGGGGGCAATATACTGCTGCAGTCTGACGCTCGCTCCCGACAGAGAAGTTACAGGACAACCGAAACGGAAGGGCAGAAATCTGCCATAATTATGCCTCCCGGGAAACCGAATGCCAGGGATACCGAAGTCCCGCGAGATGACGAAAAACAGAGAATGGCGGGGCCGTAGGTCGGCCCCGGACGTATCGTTCGGATGACACGGTGATTTTACATCGGGGGCATGCCGCCCATACCGCCCATGCCACCCATACCGCCCATCTCTTCGGCGCCCGGGCCACCCGCAGGTACGGCGGCCTTGGATGCGGCGATAACGTCGTCAATCCGCAGGATCATGACGGCGGCCTCGGCAGCGCTGGAGACAGCCTGAGTCTTGACCCGCAGGGGTTCGACGACACCGGCTTCGAGCATGTTTCCAGAGACGGCGTTGAAGACGTCAAGTCCCATGTATTTCGCGTTCGCGCCACCCTTCTCGTGGGATGCGCGGAGGGCGACAAGCATGTCGATCGGGTCGAGGCCGGCGTTCTCGGCAAGCGTTCTCGGGATGATCTCAAGCGCGTTCGCAAACGCCTCGATGGCGAGCTGAGCGCGTCCGCCGACGGTGGCGGCGTAGTCGCGGAGCCGGAGCGAGAGCTCGATCTCAGGTGCACCGCCGCCGGCAACGAATTTCCGGTCCTCGACGGCAACACTGACGACCCTGAGAGCATCCTCAATAGCACGGTCGAGCTCGTCGACGACGTGCTCGGTGCCGCCGCGGATGATGATCGAGACCGCCTTCGGATTCTCGCATCCGGTGACGAAGATCATCTCTTCTCCGGAGACCTTCTTCTCCTCGACGTTGCCCGCTTTACCGAGTTCTTCGGAGGCGATGGCATCGATGGAGCTGACGATCGCGCCCCCGGTGGCGCGGGCGAGTTTCTCCATGTCGCTCTTCTTGACACGCCGCACGGCAAGAATGCCTGCCTTCGCGAGGTAATGCTGGGCGATGTCGTCGATACCCTTCTGACAGAAGAGGACGTTTGCACCGCTGGCGACGATCTTGTCGACGATGCCCTTGATCATCCGCTCTTCTTCGTCAAGGAACATCTGGAGCTGGTCGGGACTCGTTATGCTGATCTCGGCGTCAACCTCGGTCTTCTTGAACTCGACGGCGGCGTTCAGAAGCAGGATCTTTGCGTCCTTGACGACGCGGGGCATGGCGGGGTGAACGCGCTCCTTGTCGATGATCATGCCTTCGACGATCTCGGACTCCTCGATAGACCCGCCGACCTTCTTCTCGACCTTCACGAAGTCGGTGTCGACGGTGCCGTCGGGATCAGCGACCATCGTGATTGCCTTGACGACAAGCTCGGTGAGTTTCTCCTTCGCTGCCTCGGCGCCCTTGCCGGTCATGGCGGTGTCGGCAAGTTTCTGGAGCATCACCATGTCGTCGGGTTTGACGTCGACGGCGATATTGTCGAGGATCTCCTGGGCCTTATCGGCGGCGACGCGGTAACCGTGGGCGATGACCGTGGGGTGCACGTCCTGGTCGAGGAGTTCCTCAGCCCGCTTCAGGAGCTCGCCTGCGATCACCACTGCCGTCGTGGTCCCGTCGCCGACCTCATCATCCTGGGTCTTGGCGATCTCGACCATCATCTTCGCGGCCGGGTGCTCGATATCCATCTCTTTCAGGATGGTCACGCCATCGTTCGTGATAACGACGTCGCCGATGGTATCGACGAGCATCTTGTCCATGCCCTTAGGGCCGAGCGTTGTCCGTACAGCGCTGGCGACGGCCTTTGCGGCGGCAATGTTGCCTGACTGTGCGTCACGACCACGGGTACGCTGGCTACCCTCTTTCAGAATAAGGATTGGTTGTCCTCCAAGACTAGACATAGGTATCACCGTTCTTAAGCGATAGAAAGGTAGGTTTGTAGTTCTATATAAAACTACTCACTCATTAATCATATCTATGAGTTCTGAGCCGTCTTCCATGGTGTGAAGATGCTCTTCGCCGATAAGAAGGGTTTTGCCGATTTTTTTCTGTTTTTTGTAATCCGTGACGACGCACATTGCAAATGTCTTCGTGAGATGCGAGATGTTGCCGATGAGGGAAGCGCGCTTTGCAATCTTCTGGGAGGTGCCGTATGCCGTCAGGATTGTATGTTTGTCAAAGAGCGCCAGCGCCTGGAACGGAGCCTGCCGCATCGCGTGGATCTCCATTCCCATACGTTCGAGGTCGACGAGGACGTCGCCGGTCGCAGACTCCGGGGGCACCTCAGGCCCGGGCTCGGGCGAACGATAGCCGACGAGCTCTATCATCTCGACGAGCTGGGCGCCGAAGAGTTCCTCAAGTCGTATCGCGACATCGAGCGTGGTCCCCATCCCGCTTTCGTATTTGCTGATGGCCCGGCGGGAGACCCCGAGGTGCGACGCGAGGTCCCCGAGCGACATCCGGGAACGCTCCCGCACCTCCCGCAGGAGGTCGCCCTTGATCTTCACGTAGAGGCCGCCGGGAGAGGCATAAACCATCGGCGAAAGCCCTTCCGCGAAGTAATCGTAGAGCGATTCCGGGCTGAGGGCAAAGAGCCCGTAGCGGATGTAGACAACGCCCCGCTCAAGGTCCGCGCCGCGTGCCCGTTCACCGACGATGAGAGGAGTGGCCTGAAGGTAGCGGGCGATCTGGTTGAGGTCCCAGGCGATATCGGCGCTCACACTGTCGATGTGGGAAGCAACTTTGATTATGACGAGGATGTCGCCTTTCTTCGCGAGGAGGTCGAAACTCCGCGGACGGATATTGCACCGCTCCGAGACATCGAAACCGGCGAGGAGCATGATGCTGATGACCATCTGAGGAAGGCGATCCTGTGACATATTCCTAAGAACCGATATAGCCGGAGAACGATATAAATGATAGGGTTATGTGGATCGGGATCGACGATACGGATTCCCCTGCAGGGATGTGCACCACCTATATCGGGGCAATTCTGGTGCAGCAACTCGAACACGCAGGGATGCGCATTCTCGATACCCGGCTGGTCAGGCTGAACCCGAACGTCATTCACAAGACCCGGGGGAACGCAGCGATCGCCATCGAAGCCGAGGGGGACACGGAGGCGGCGTTTGCACTTGCCTGCACCTGTGTGGAAGCACTCGCGGAGTTCGGCGCCGCCGGAACCAACCCGGGCGTGGTGGTCTCCCGCATCCGGCCGCCTCAGGATTTCTATTACGCGGCGCTCCGGGACTTCTGCACCGTGGACGAGGCCATAGGGGTGCTCGACTCGGTCGGGGCCCGCTACCGGGGCTACAAGAACCGGCGCGGCCTTATCGGTGCAACGGCGGCGATTGCGAGCGAATTTCCCGACCGGACCTACGAACTGCTCGTCTACCGGAAGCGGGAGAGATGGGGCACCCTCCGGCAGGTTGACGCGAGGAGCCTCTTTTGCGCCGAGGAGGAGACCTACCCCCATACCTGGGACACCGTGGACCGGGAGAACAACGTGGTGGTCTGCGCGCCCCACACGCCCGACCCGGTCCTCTTCGGCATCCGGGGGGAGAGTCCGGCCGCTGTCCGGGAAGCACGCTCCCATGTGCGCTCCGAGGAACCGGCCTGCGAACAGGTCTATACCACCAACCAGGGGACGGACGCCCACCTTGTCCCGGGGACGGCCGGAAAACTCCGCGAGGGGCGGTCGTATCTGGTGCGCGGCACGGTCGCGAAACCCCCGGTCACCGGGCCAGGCGGCCACGTCTCGCTCCTCCTTGCCGACGATGGAGAGGAGGTTCGCTGTATGGCCTACGAACCGACCAAGGGGTTCCGGGATGTTGTCAGGGAACTCGTCCCGGGCGATATGGTGGCCGTAACCGGGAGTTACAAAGGCGGGAGCCTCAACCTCGAGAAACTCGGAATCTCCCGCCTTGCGGACGCTCTCCGCATCCGCCCACCGATCTGCCCCGCCTGCGCAAAAAGGATGACGAGCGCGGGAACCCGAAAAGGCTACAAATGCCGGGTCTGCGGAGCTCGCAGCCGGGAGCCGGAGGTCGAGCGGGTGGAGCGACTGCTCCGGCCCGGATGGTATGAGGTCCCGCCGACCGCTCGCCGGCACCTTGCCCGGCCGCTGGTACGTGGTGTCCCCGTGTGGGAGGAGAGCATGCGCCAATCGAACCGGGAATGATTCCGTCGTCAATTAAACGGACTTTACAAAAAAAGATTTATAATGTTTGTGTGTTAACAAATCACTGGTGATCCCGTGCCGACTATCAGCGGCGAAGGCAGCCATGCTTCGACCCGTCCGCCCGCGGACGGTGCCGGCCCCGGGCAAACGGAGTGGAGCGGCGGTCTGTAACGATTCGCGGCCGAGCATGCACGGAGCGAAACGAAGATAACCCCGGGATGTTCTCTTCGTTTTCGGCCCGGAAGTCCGCTCTATAAAGAGATGGTCCGGTTCTCCGGACCCCCGACACGGCGGGACGAGCGGGATCATCCCGTGTCGGACAACCAGTCATCCCCTGTCTGGCAGCGGGGACCCGACAACCGGGTCTCCGCAACAATTCTTTTTTTCGTGGTCTCCGGTTTTCGGACGACGATCTTTCAGGGGAGATGCGAGAGTGCAGGCAAAGGTGCACCCCGG
>DAYL01000012.1:27051-45533 GCA_002508705.1 Methanoculleus sp. UBA374
AGAGGACCTATATGAAAAAGACGATCTATTATCGTGCATGAATACCAACGTTCTCCCAAGAACTGGTGTAACACAATCATGACCTTCAAATATGGGGATGCAGTAAAACAGGCACAGGTGCGCCCCGGGATGACGGTCGGCGAACTCGTCGACGAACTCGGGAAAGCCGGAGCCTACAACGGAGGATCGCTGTGGCAGGCGGTCAACATTTACGAGCGGATGCTCCGCGACGAGCAGGCCCTGAAGTTCTTCGGCCTCTCGGGGGCCATGGTGCCCGGCGGCATGGGAGGCATCGTCGCCGACCTCATTCGCCGGGGGCACATCGACATCCTCGTCTCGACGGGCGCAAACCTCACCCATGATGTCATCGAAGCGATAGGCTGCCACCACTACCACGGGACCGCGCAGGTCTCAGATACCGAACTCTGTGAGGAGGGAGTCAACCGGATCTACGACATATTCCTTCCGAACGAGGCGTTCATCAGATTCGAAGAGTTCATGCAGGAGACCTATTCGTCCATCCCGGAGGGCTCGACGGTCTCGATCTCCGGTCTCCTTAACCAGATCGGCGGCCGGCTTGAGACCGGGATCCTTGCGGCGGCGGCAAAGGCCGGGGTGCCGGTCTACTGTCCCGCCATCCAGGACTCCATGATCGGGCTGCAGTACTGGCTCTTTTCCCAGACGCATAAGGTCACGGTCAGCGCGTTCGACGACATGCACGGGCTCCTCGACCGGTGCTTCGAGGCAAAGCGGGCCGGGGCCCTCCTCGTCGGCGGCGGTGTCCCGAAGAACTACATCCTGCAGAGCAAACTGATGACCGAGAGCGGGTTCGACTATGCGGTGCAGCTCACCGGCGACCGGCCGGACCTCGGCGGCCTCTCGGGCGCGACGCTCGAAGAAGCCCGGTCGTGGGGCAAACTCACCGGAGAAGCCACCGCCGTGACGGTCTACGGCGATGCGACCATCAACCTGCCGCTCCTCGTGGCCGCAACCCTTGAGAGGCTGGAAGGGTGACCGAACTCATCCTCTCTCTCGATCTCTGCGACCGCCGGCAGGCGGCGAGCATTGCGGAGTCCTGTGCACCGTATATCGACGCGGTCAAGGTCGGCTACCCGCTCGTCCTCTCGGCCGGCCTCGGGATCGTACAGGACCTTGCCGGCCTCGGGCTGCCGCTCATCGCCGACTTCAAGGTTGCGGATATCCCGAACACCAACCGCCTCATCTGCGACGCGGTCTTCTCCGCAGGGTTTGACGCCGTGATCGCACACGGGTTCGTGGGACCCGACGCCGTGCGGACCTGCGTCGAGGTGGCGCACGACCGGGGCGGGGCCGTTTACGTCGTCGCCGAGATGAGCCATCCCGGGGCGGTCGAGTTCTTCCACGGCGGTGTGGCCGAGCGAATCGCAACGCTCGCCGTCAACTGCCGGGCCGACGGGATCATCGCTCCCGCCACCCGCCCGGACCGGATCGGCCGGCTCCGCGAGATCGTCGGCAGGAGGACGATCTATTCCCCGGGCGTGGGAACCCAGGGCGGCGACATCGATACGGTGGCCGGGCTCGTCGACGGGGTTATCGTAGGGAGGAGCATCTACGAGGCGGAAGACCCCGCGGCCGAAGCCAAACTTCTCTCCCGCATCCGCCGGTGATGAGTTCTCCGTTCCGATCCCCGCGCAAGGGAGATGACGAGCCCTATGAGTGATCTGAGGCGGATGCGGCTCACCCATTTCTAAGGGTTAATATATTTCCCTGCAGATACTGGTATCATGAACTGGAGCCCTGAACAGCTGGAACTGGCAGCGAAGTACCACAGCCTCGACGAAATACCCAAAGAAAAGCGGCGGTACAAGTGTCACACCTGCCACTGCGTCGTGGACGAGACCCCCTGCCCTAACTGCGGCGAGACCTCGCTCGAGATCATGTGCCCGCTCGACCATTGCGACTGTCACCACTCCATCGTCGAGAAAATCGAGTACTGCCCGCTCTGCGGCCATGCCATCTGTCCGGAGTGCGGGAGTCACGACGTCGTGCAGATCAGCAGGGTCACCGGATACCTCCAAGACGTCGCGGGCTGGAATGCAGGCAAGCAGCAGGAATTGAAAGACCGGGTCCGCTATTCCATCGTATGAGATACTTTGTCCGGGACGGAACTCTTTTTCTTCGCGGCCGGTTACGGGCGGCGAGCACCGGCGTCAACGGCGGCATCGCCGACGTCACGACGATGTTAAGCCACACCGTACCGCACGATTTCGAGGGCGACCCGGTACGCCATCTCTACCTCGTCGCCGCCAGGCACGGTCTCTTCCGTGAGTTTTTCGGACTCATGACCGCCGTTAGCATGCGGCATCTCTGCGTGCTCCAGTACGACTTCATCACGGTCTTCATCACCGCCGGGATAACGAACCCGACGGCCGCGTCCGCCGCTCCGCACACCATCAACATCATCGTCCACAGCCGGGAGGGGATGAGCGATGCGGCGCTCCTCGAGGCGATCATCACCGCGACCGGGGCGAAGGCCCAGGCGCTCCACGATCTCGGCTACGATGTTGACGCCACGACGGATGCTGTCGCCGTCGCCTGCGAGCGCGACGCCGTTCCCTCAGGACAGCGTTCGGTGCACACCTCCGCCGGGACGCTGACCGAGGTCGGCAGACGGGTCCACGCGGCCGTCCTGCACGGCGTCCCGGAGGCCCTCGCGCGGTGGCAGGGGGAGGTCCGGCGGAGCGAGCCGTCGTTCTTCATCTACAGCCGTTACGGCGGGGAGCACTGGGTGGAATGGCGGAAGGAGGGCTGCCCTTACTACCCCTGTCATTTTCCGGGACAGCGGTGCGACTACTGCTACTGCCCCTGCTACCCCTGCGCCGATGAGGAACTCGGAGAGTGGGTCGAGAGTTCGAGCGGCGGCAAGATCTGGGCGTGCACCGGCTGTACACTCCTGCACGTCCCCGGGATCGCGGATTACATTAAAAGAAATCCCGAGGCCACTCTTGCCGAGCTCAAGCGCCTTCGGGATAGGTTATAACCCGGGTTTACGCCTCGGCGATGCCGAGGGCGGAGAGCATCTCTTCGAGCGGGACGCCATGCGCCTGGGCGGCTTCCCGGATCGTCTCGTTGTTCGCGATGGCGCAGCCAAGGCAACCCATTCCGAACCGGAAGAGTACCTGTGCCGATTCGGGTTTCTCCCGGAGGAGGTCCGCGATTGTAGTGTCCGCATTCAATGCCATACAGCTGATGTTGTACCTGCCCCTATTTATACATCAAGGATGAGGTACGGAGACGCTCCGATTCGGTTGCGGACCCGTAAAACAGTGTCATCCGGCTGTCCCTGCAGACGGCGGACGGCCCCATGGAGACTGCAGATACGAACCGCTGATGCCGTGCCCTTTGCCGATCGGCTGCACCGCCGGGCTTTTATACGATGGCTCGCGGTTCATTTTCACACCGCGCACGGCATCTTTAATTTCTGATGAGTCGTCAGTACAGACTGGAGATGTAAAATGCACCTATCCGAGGTAACAGAGAGAATCTCCCGGAAACTCGAAGCAAAAGGCGCGCAGCCCGATCGACAGAAGATCGAATCGCGCCTTCACCGCCTCGTTGAAGAATTCGGCGTCAATATCGAAGAGGCCGAACGAACGGTAACCGCGGACCTCGCCCGCGAATATAACCTCACCGGCGTCGGAGCCGCCTCCACGGATCTCCGCCCGATAAGCGAGATCATTCCCGGCGACTGGGTGACGATCGAGGGAAAAGTCGTTGCCCTGACCCCGGCGCTCTCGCCCTCGATCGCTCAGACGGGGATCATTGCCGACTCGAGCGGCGCCATACGCTTTGTCACCTGGACCCGGGCGAACGCTCCCGCGATGGAGTACGGCCAATGGTACCGGATCGAGTCCGCGGTCGTCGACGAGTACAAAGGCGCACCGAACCTGAAGATCCACTCGGGCACCACGATCTCCCGGATGGAGAAGGATATACCGCTCCTCCCCTCGATCACGCCGATCACCGAGCTGAAACCCGGTGTCGGGAGCGTGCGGGCCAAGGTCGTCCAGGACTGGGAAGTGACCCACGACCGGATGCTCCAGACGGGGCTCCTCGGCGACGAGACGGGCACCATCAAGTTCGTCATATGGAAAGAAGAGGGCAAAGATAAACTGGACCTCAATGCTGTCTACAACATCTACTACGCCACCGTCGACGAGTACAACGGCAGGCTCTCCCTCTCCCTGAACACCGCGATGTACATCTCGGACGAAGGGGATATCGAGGTCGGGCGGAACGAGACCGAGATCCAGGGCGCTCTCGTTCACGTCGCTCCCGGCTCGGGCCTGATCAAGCGCTGCCCCGTCGAGGGGTGCAACCGGACGCTCTCCCGACAGAACTACTGTCCGGTGCACGAGATCCAGCCGGAGTTCCGCTACGACCTCCGCCTGAAAGCGGTCCTGGACGACGGGATGCGCGCCCATAACATCCTGATACAGCGCGACCTCGTCGAAAAACTCACGGGGCTCACCCTCGATGAGGCCGTCGGGATCGCGGAGTCGAACCCGCTCGGCATGGACGAGACCTTCTACCGCATCAGGGACGCGGTGCTCGGGCGCTACTATACCTGCAGCGGGAGCGAGTTCGGCGGCAGGCTGCTCGTCAACTCCTGTACTCCGGTCACGTTCAAGCCCGAGGAACTGGCTGCACTGCTGAACCGTGCCGGAGGTGAGCCGGCATGAAGCCCCAGGTCGCGTTCGAGCGCGAACCGGCACGCAGGGTCTTTGCATCCGAACTCCGGGAGACCCGCTACCAATTCAAGGACGGCGACGACGAGAAGAGCCCGACCTACGTCATCCTCCCGAGCGGCATCCGGAGCAACCGCATCTTCATCGTGGGGACCCTCACGGAGAAGCAGCGGCAGGGCGACCAGAACATCTTCTACCGCGGCCGGGTGGTCGACCCGACGGGCACCTTCTTCATCATGGCGGGGTCCTACCAGCCCGAAGCGATGCAGCAGCTTGCCCGGATCGAGCCGCCGGCGTTCGTCGCCGTCGTCGGGAAACCGAACCTCTACACGACCCCGGACGGAACCTGCCTGGTCTCGGTCCGGGTGGAGTCGATCTCGGTCGTGGACCGCGAGACCCGCGACCTCTGGGTTCTGGACACCGCCCGCGAGACCCTGGACAGGCTCGATGCGTTCGGCACCACCGACGACTCCCGGAAGGCCCAGGAGGAGTACGGGACGCAGCCGGATATCTACCGAAAGATCATCTACGACGCACTCGCCCAGGTGCAGTTGTAGGACCGCGACGCCGACCATAATATTAGACCAGGAGGCCCCATGCCCGATCGCCCATACCGGGCCCTCAACGACTGGATCGCCCGCGAAGCAATCCCGTTCTCTCTCGACTCGCCCAAAGCCTTAAACAACGCCGTCGACTCAATGACGGCCGCGCTCGGCGACTCCGTGGAACTGCTCGGTCTTGGAGAGGCGCTCCACGGCGGTGAGGAGGGCCTCATCCTCCGCAACCGGCTCTTCGAGCGCCTTGCTACGGCGCACGGTTATTCCGCCATCGCCATCGAGAGCAGTTTCCCCCGGGGGTGCCTGGTGGACGGGTACGTGGCCGGCCGGGGCCCGGCCTCGTACGCTGCCGTGCAGGATGCCGGGTTCAGCCACGGCTTCGGCCGGCTCGACGCGAACCGTGAACTCGTGGAGTGGATGCGGGAATACAACGCCGATCCGGCCCACCGCATCAAACTCCGGATCTACGGCTTCGATACGCCGACCGAATTCGGCAGCAGCGACAGCCCGCGCCGGCTCCTGCAGTTCGTTCTCGACTACCTCTCCTCGGTCGACAGTGCCGCAGGCGCGGCGTATCGCGAGCGGATCGAGGCGCTCCTCGGGGATGACGCCGACTGGGAGGACCCCGCGACGGTCTTCGACCCGACGAAGTCGGTCGGCCAATCCCCGGCCGCAACCGCGCTCCGGGTCGAGACCGAAGACCTCATTGCGGAACTGCACGCCCGCCGCCCCGAACTGAGGGTGCTCTCCGGCAACGACCGCTACCGGGAAGCGATGCAGTATGCAGCGGCCGCGCGCCAGCTCCTGAACTACCACGCCGCACTCGCGCGAAATCCGGGCGACCGGGTCTCCCGGCTTCTCGGGATGCGCGACGCGGCGATGGCGGACAACCTGGCGTACATGGTCGCCCGCGAGCGCGACCGGGGAGGAAGGGTCTTCGCTTTCGCACACAACAGCCATCTTCAGCGCGGAAAGATGGAATGGCGGTTCGGCACCGACCTCTACGAATGGCATCCGGCGGGAGCGCACCTTGACGCGATCTTCGGCCCGCGCTACGCCGTCGTCGGGTCGGCGGTAGGCGTTTCGGACGAAAACGGCATCGGCCGGCCGGAACCCGGCACCCTCGAGGCCCTCCTCACCGCCGGCCCGGGTCCGGTGCGGCTCATCCCGACGCACAGAGGAGAACGGCTGTCCGGTTCGGCAACCGCAACTCTCCCGACCCGTCGGGGTAGTACGAAGAACCCGGGCTACTTCCCGCTCACCCCCCGGAGCCTCACCGACTTCGACTGGCTGGCGGTCCTGGACGCAACGGGATACGCCCGCGGCGGGCCGCCGCTGCAGCAGTGAGACGCCGGACAACAGGGGCGTTCGCCCCGGGCGGCACTGTGCCAATCGGGAAGAAGTTGTTCGCCGATCTCGCAGGATACGCCTGCAGGCGAAACTTCGGTCCCGACGAGAGGGTTGTTACGGACGAGGGGCTCGTTCGAGAGAGGAGTCAGGAGAACGCATGAGCGCCGAAAGCATCAAAGAAGCACTGGAAACCCGGCAGGTCGGGATCTACTTCGGCGCCGTTCTGACGGCCGGGGTCGCGGCTTTGCTGGCGCCCGAGATCGCCGCCGTCAGGACCGGCATCAATCCGGCGCTCGCACTGATGCTCTTTTCGACCTTCCTGCAGGTCCCCCTCGCCGATCTCGGGAAAGCCGTAGTACACGTCCGTTTCATAGCGGCCCTACTCACCGCGAACTTCATCGCCATTCCGCTTCTTGTGACGGCGCTCGTGCAGTTCCTGCCCGACGACCCATCGGTGCGGTTCGGCGTGCTCCTGGTTCTGCTTGCACCCTGCATCGACTACGTCGTGACCTTCTCCCATCTCGGCCGTGCCGACGCCCGCCTTCTGCTCGCGGCAACTCCAGCCCTCCTCATTACGCAGATGCTGCTCCTGCCGGTCTACCTCGGCGCCTTCCTCGGGACCGACGCAGCCGGTCTTGTTCAGGCCGGGCCGTTCGTTCAGGCATTCGTATGGGTGATCGCCGTCCCGCTTCTCTTCGCCGCCTTGGTACAGTTGTGGACGGCGCGGAGCCGAACCGGCGAGCGGGTGTCGACGGCGTTCGGATTGCTTCCGGTGCCGGCAACCGCGCTTGTGCTCTTCGTCGTCGTCTCGGCTGTGGTGCCGCAGCTCGGGCCGGCGAAGCAGACGGCCCTATGCGTCGTGCCGATCTACCTAGCCTTTGCCGTACTCGCCCCGCTGATCGGGTGGTCCGTTGCACGCCTGTTTCGGCTCGACGCGCCTACGGGACGGGCCGTCGCATTCAGTGCGGCCACGCGAAACTCGCTTGTCGTACTGCCGCTTGCTTTTGCCGTGCCGGGAGCGGGCCCGGTTCTGCCGGCGATCATCGTCACACAGACGCTCGTCGAACTGACGGGCGAACTGGTCTACATTCGGCTGATCCCACGGCTGGGAAACCGCAACTCCGTAACCGCGATTTAACCTGCAGTCTTACCCGGAGGATACCGGTTTACTCCGCCGGTTCCTGCCGCGCTCCCTTCCATTCCCCCTTCAGTTCGGGGTAGTCGGCGAGGATCTTGCTGACCGTACTCCTGCTGATGTCGAACATCCTGCAGATCTGGCTGATGCTCGTTCCTGCCTGCCGTATCGTGAGAAGAGCCTCGACCTGACCCTCGTTGAGCGCCCTCGGCCTCCCGATAGGCCTCCCGTCCCCTCTCTTTGTCTTCTTCGAGGCTGGGGGTGCCGCCTTCCGGGTACTCTCCCGGTACCGGTCCATGTATGCGATGAAGTTGCCGACGGCCTCCCTCCGGAGTTCCGGGTCGTCCCGGTGCCCGAAGAAATCGTTGTTCACGCAGTAAACCGTGCAGCGATCGTTTAACGTTTTGAGGGCTGCAAGCCCGCTGTCCATATCCTTGGCAAGATCGGCAAGATCATAAATGATGATCTCAGAGCAGTTATTGACGGTGCAGTATTCCAGCATCGCCGCAAAACCCTTCCGTTTCTCCGGAGGCGTTGCGTTCGCCCGGTGGTCGCGGAAGATTTCAACAATACGAAATCGATATTTACAATAGTTCTCGACTTCACCCTGTTGTGCTGCGAAATCTCCTTTCTTTCTTGTATTCAGGTATGCCACAGCATCTTTTTTCATCCGTTTATGGTGCCGTATAATCGTATATATTATTTTTGAAGGTGCACGAACGACGCCGGTTTACGGCACGGCACAGGACCCCGTGCAAATATCTGCTCTTCGCCGGAGAATGTAAAAAAAGGTCCTTCCGAAGAGGTTCGTCGGATCGGGCGCGGGGCCCGAAAAAAAGCACGGTTACGCCGGTCGCCGCGACTCCCACCGGTCCAAGACCTCCCTCCCCTCGACGAAGACAAGCCCGTGCTCCCGCGCGTAGGCCATCGCGCCCTCCTTCGAGAGGGCAAGCCCCGTCCTGTCGTCCAGCATCTCGCAGATCGTGACCGCCGGGGTGATATTTGCCATACCGGCAAGCGCGATCGAAAGTTCGGTCTGCCCGTGCCGCTCGTCGAGCAGCCGGTCGGCAGCCCGGAGGAGAGCAACGTGGCCGGGCGTCCGGAAATGTGCGGCAAAATCGTGCCCGCCGCCGTTGAGCGACTGCTTCACCTCGTCCGCCACGGCGGTGACGGTCAGGGCGCGGTCGCGGTCCGTGATCCCGGTATAGGTATCCCGGTGATTCACCCAGAGCGAGAACGACGAGTGGTTCTTTGGATCGTAGGGGACCTCGCCGTCCTTCTCGACGAGGCTGCAGCCCCGGAGGACCTCGTGGGCAAACGGCAGACCGAGCCGTTTTGCGGCCTCAGGATGCACCGCCGTGCAGATCAGTCCGCCGCCGTCTTTGCGCATCTGCCGGATGTGAGCGGGCGTAACCGCATCAGACCGGATTGCAAAGTCGGTCTCGCGCTCGCGGTTGTCAAAATCGTAGAGCAGGATGAATTCGCCCTTCGCCAGGGCCTCTATAGCTGCATCAATCATGGGCAATCTCCACCTCAATCATATCGTTATCGTTTAAGTCCAAGACCTTGCGAAGCTCGCACCCGGCGATAACCTCGACGATATCCTCCGGGTAATGGGTCCGGGAAGGCTCGACAATGGCGCATTTCTGACCCCCGATACGGCAGGGGAGCACTCGGGCGCCGCCGAACGTCCGCTCGTCGGCAGTAAACCCCGGAACCTCGATCCAGCCCGCGTGATCAAGGTGTTTGCGGACCTCGATGCTCGCGGTATCCAGTCTGATATTCAGGGTGCCGGGGAAGGGTTCAAACCCGAGATACTCGCCGAACCGCTCCTTGTAATGGGGGAGGCTCATGTAGTAGCGCCCCTCGCCAAGCCCGCTGATCACGGTCCCGGCGAGGACGTACCGCCGCTGTTCCGGGTTGAATATCCTGACGTAGTCCGCATACTCACGCTTCAACGCCTGCTCGCCCCCCCTGGAGACCGCGACATACTGGCCGTCGGGTTTCATCGACCGGACGATAAACTGCTGCCGCTCAAGCGCGATCAGCCGCCGTGAAGCCGTCTGGGGGCTGATACCCAGTTCCTTCCCGAGCGACTGTGAGGAGAGCCGGATCGGGCCCCGGCACCCCCCGAGCAGGGCGATCGTCTTTAAGGACTGCAGGTCTTCCGATTCAACCATCGTACCATTATTGAGATGCATACTATATACGGGTTACGCAACGATCTCAGGCACGGCCGACTTCGTGAAATGTCGAAGTGGGATACGCTAATTATTTAAGTAGCGGTGCTGAGAGTACTTGCATGAAATCCGGAGTGCGGCATCAACTTGCCGAGAAAATGGCAGGAGAGATCACACTTTCGGACTCACCGGGTCAGGCTCTCAAGAAATGGCGGCAGAGTTTCGACATTCCGCAGGGACTTCTTGCCGAGCGCCTTGAGGTCTCGCCCTCTGTTATCAGCGACTACGAAAGCGGACGAAGAAAGAGTCCGGGAACCGCCATCGTCGGCAAGATTGTCGACGCGATCCTCGCAATCGACGAGGACAACGGCGGTCGGTACATTAACAAATTTGCTAAAATTCTGTACAGTGAGTTCGACGAAGACGTCATCTACGACATTCATGAGTATGCGTCCCCCGTGGGTCTTGCGGAATTCGCCGAAGCCATCGGCGCCGCCACGCTCTGCGGTCCGATGGACCAGACCGTTTATGGGTATACGGTTGTCAACAGTCTCCATGCGATCCTCCAGCTCTCTTCGAGCGAGTTCAACCGCATCTACGGCTGGAGCACGGAGCGTGCCCTCATCTTCACCGAAGTCTCAACCGGGAAGTCGCCCATGGTGGCGATCCGGGTCACGCCGTTCAAACCCCGCTGTGTGGTGCTTCAGGGCATCAGCCCGGAAGCGGTTCATCCGCTGGTCCCGGGTCTCGCGGAGCGCGACCGGATCACCGTACTCTGCACCGAGATGGACGTCCAGACGATCATCAGTTCATTACGAGGAAAGTTATGGTAGGCATCTATTCATACGGCGTCCATATCCCGCGATATCGGATTAAAGTCCCGGAAATCGCCCGGATATGGGGTGCCAACGCAGAGGACATCACCCGGGGTCTCGGGGTCTTTGAGAAGTCCGTTCCCGATCTCGATGAGGATACCACAACGATCGCCGTCGAGGCGGCCCGCGCCGCTCTCCGGCGGAGGACCGTCGACCCGGCGTCTATCGGCGCTATCTACGTAGGGAGCGAATCGCACCCCTACGCGGTCAAGCCCACCGCCTGCACGGTCGGCGAGGCGATCGGGGCGACCCCCAATATGACCGCCGCCGACTACGAGTTTGCGTGCAAGGCGGGGACGGCCGGCATCCAGACCTGCATGGGTCTTGTCAAGAGCGGGATGATCCCGTTCGGGATCGCCGTCGGCGCGGACGTGGCTCAGGGGGCTCCCGGCGACGCGCTCGAGTACACGGCTGCGGCCGGCGGGGCTGCGTTCGTCATCGGCGAAGGGGAGACCATCGCCGATATCAACCGGACCTGCTCCTACACCACCGACACGCCCGATTTCTGGCGTCGGGAAGGGCAGAACTACCCCCGCCACGGCGGGCGGTTCACCGGTGACCCCGGCTACTTCAAGCATGTTCAGGGCGCCGCACGGCTGATGCTCGACACGGTGGGGACGAGCCCGAAGGACTACGACTACGCCGTCTTCCATCAGCCGAATGCGAAGTTCCCGCAACGGGCGGCAAAGATGCTCGGCTTCTCCAATGAGCAGATCCGGCCCGGGCTTGTCGTCCCGAGGCTCGGTAATACCTACTCCGGAGCATCGATGATCGGGCTTGCGGCAACGCTCGACGTGGCGAAACCCGGCGACCGGATCTTCGTCACCTCGTTCGGGTCCGGGGCCGGAAGCGACGCCTTCGACATCACGGTCACCGATGTCATCGAGTCGGAGGAGTTCAACCGGGCGGCGGCGCCGACCGTGGAGCAGGTGCTCGCGAACCCGATCTACCTCGACTATGCACTGTATGCCAAACACAAGGGAAAGATCGTGATGCAGAAATGAGAGATGTAGCAGTGATCGGAATCGGGTGCACGGAGTTCGGGGAGCACTGGAGCACCTCGTTCCGCGACCTCTTCGTCAAGGCGGGGACGCTGGCGCTCGAGGATGCCGGGGTCTCCGGCGAGATGATCGACGCCCTCTATGTGGGGAACATGAGCGCCGGGAGGTTCGTCGAACAGGAGCACATCGGGGCCCTGATCGCGGATTACGCCGGACTCGCGACCAAGAACATCCCGTCGACCAGAGTGGAGGCGGCCTGCGCCTCCGGCGGACTTGCTTTCCGGCAGGCGGCGATTGCGGTCGCAAGCGGCATGGAGGACGTCGTGGTCGCGGCGGGAGTCGAGAAGATGACCGATGTCGGGACCGGGGCGAGCGTGGATATGCTTGCGAGCGCCGCGGACCGTGAGTGGGAGGGGTTCGCCGGAGCGACCTTCCCCGGGCTCTACGCGATGATCGCAACCGACTACATGCACCGCTACCCGCTCACCCGGGAGCAGCTTGCAGAGGTCGCGGTGAAGAACCACGAAAACGGTGCAAGGAACCCGATTGCCCAGTTCCGGAACCGGATCACGGTCGACACGGTCCTCTCCTCCTCGCTGGTCGCCGACCCCCTGCGGCTCTTCGACTGTTCGCCGATCACCGACGGGGCGGCGGCGGTCGTGGTGGTGCCGCTTGAGCGCGCCCATGAGTTCACCGACTCACCGGTACGGGTGCTCGCAAGCGCCCAGGCGAGCGACACCATCGCGCTCCACGACCGGCGGGACATCTCCACCCTGGACGCCACCGTCACAGCAGGGAAGCGGGCGTTTGCCCAGGCGGGCCTCACCCACAAGGACATCGATATGCTCGAAGTTCACGACTGCTTCACCATCGCCGAGATCTGTGCGATTGAGGACCTCGGGTTCTGCAAGAAGGGCGATGCGGGCAGGCTCACCGAGGAGGGAGTCACGGCCCTCAACGGGGACCTCCCGGTGAACACAAGCGGCGGCCTGAAGGCCTGCGGCCATCCTGTCGGCGCGACGGGGATCAAGCAGATCTGCGAGATCGTCACCCAGCTCCGCGGCGAGGCTACGGGCCGGCAGGTGGACGCGGAGATCGGTATGGCCCACAACGTGGGCGGGACCGGCGCGACGGTCGTCGTGCACATCCTGGGGGCGTAAAAATGTCGGTTTCACGATTCTGGAGAAAGATCCCGCAGCGGTACAACCTTGTCGGGACACAGTGCACGACCTGCGGGCGCTACTTCTTCCCGCCCCGGTCGCTCTGCCCCGACTGCCGGAGGAGCGGCCACATCGTCGACCACAAGTTCAACGGTGAGGGGACGGTCGTCACCTACACGGTGATCCGGTCGGCAAGCGATCAGTTCGAGCATACCACCCCCTACGTCCTTGCTATCGTTAAACTCGACGAGGGCCCGAGGCTCACCACCCAGGTCGTCTGCGCGCCCGAGGACGTGAAGATAGGGATGCGGGTGAAAAGCGTCTTCCGCCGGGTGACGGCGGACGGCGAGAGCGGCACCATCCACTACGGCACGAAGTTCGTGCCGGTGGAATAATATTCAAATTTTTGTCTCCGGGGCTTTTTCGGGCTTCGGACTAAAAGGGATCACGCTCGATACTCTTTTTTTTGACGCCCGCACCCACCCTTCCGGCTAGTCGCGCTTCGCATGAGGCTCTAGCGCCCCTTGCATTGAAAACTCACACGAAGTGCGACTGTCCGCAGGGTGCGGTGGTTTATCAAAAAACTGGATGGAACCGAAAGGTTGCGAGCCGCGAAGACCGGTACCTGTCCCCTTCGCGGCTTCGCGTGAGTCATGCCGCGGCCCAATCCACCTACACCGAAGACTCGCCCGAACCTTCTTTCTCAACAGTAATATCGTACACCGCGTGCCACTTCCCCGGCGAGTAGGTCCTGACCACGCGTTCGACGACCTCTCCCCGGGTGACCGCACGGATCAGGGGGAGGTACTCCCCTTCCCGCTCCTCCAGGGCGTAAAGGTGGATGGTCCCGCCGTCCCGGCAGAGCCGGGCGGCTGTCAGGAGGAACTGCGGTGCGGCCAGGGGGAGGTTCATGACGATCCGGTCGAAGGGGGAAAAATCGAGCCGGAGAAGGTGTCCGGCGTCCGCGAGCATCGGGATGACGTTTTCCGCCCGGTTGAGCGCGATGTTATGGATCATCAGGTGGACAGCGGCGGGGTTGAGGTCCGCGGCGACGACGAAAGCGGCCCGGCGGGCCAGGGTGATCGCAAACGGCCCGACGCCGGCGAACATATCGAGCACCCGCTCCCCCTCCTCCATCGCGCGAAGGACCCGCTGCCGTTCGGTCGAGAGCCGGGCCGAGAAGTAGGCGTGGGCGAGGTCCACGTCGAAGCGGAGACCGTACTCGGTCACCCGGGTGCGGGTGGACGGGACCCCTGCAAGGACGGCGAACCGGCGGATGCGGTACTCCCCCTCGACCGGGGTCTCCGGGAAGAGCACCGTCGCGAGGGACGGCCGGGCGGCGAGCAGCCGCCGGGCGCCCCCGGGGTCGTTCTCCTGCATGATGGCTATCCCGCCCACGAGCTCGTGGCGGGGGAGAACGACCTGTTCCGGCACAGCCTCAAACTCGCACCGGAGAGCGCCCGGGACCTCTCTTACGACCGGAAAGAGGACGGCGCCCCCCTCGGGGCGCGGCTTACAGCGCCGGTCAAGGAGCCCCTCGCCAAGCAGCCGGTGCCGTGTCTCTTCAGCCTCCCTCTTCTCCACCGCAAGGCACCACTGTTCCTTTCGCACGCCGACCACCAGCCATCTTTAGGTATGAGTCCTCATACTATTCATGGATGATTACACGAGGAGGCTGAAAGAAGGCTCCCTCAAACTCTACGCGCTCGAAAAGGAACTCCCCCCGGAGGAAGCGGTCCGGGTGCGGCGGACCTTCATTGAGGAAGAGACCGGCACCGCCCTTCCCGCGGTGGGGTCGTTTACCATCGGGATCGACCGGGTGGTGAAACGCAATATCGAGAACATGATCGGCGCGGTGCAGGTGCCGATCGGCGTCGCGGGACCGCTTCCAGTGAAGGGGGAGTACGCCCGCGGGTCCTACTACCTCCCCCTGGCGACGACCGAAGGAGCGCTCGTGGCATCGGTGAACCGCGGGTGCTCCCTGATCACCCGGGCGGGGGGTGCGGACGTGCGGATCATGCGCGACGGGATGACCCGGGCGCCGGTTTTTGCCGCACGCGACGTCGTCCACGCCCGTGAAGTGGTCGCCTGGGTGGACGAACACACCGCCGAAATCCGCGAGACGGCGGAGAGCACCACGAAGCACGGGGAGTTTCTCGAAGCCGTCTCCTACGTTGCGGGGACGAGCGTCTTCGTCCGGCTCGAGTTCGACACCAAGGACGCCATGGGCATGAACATGGTGACGATCGCAAGCCAGAAGGTGGGCGAGCTCATCGAACGGGAGACCGGGGCCCGCCTCGTCTCCACTTCCGGGAACATGTGCACCGACAAGAAGCCGGCGGCGATCAACCTGGTCCGGGGCAGGGGAAAGACCGTGGTCGCGGGCGTGCGACTGACCGACGAGATGGTCGCCGACCTCCTGAAGACCGATTCTGAGACCCTTGTCGCGGCAAACTACCGCAAAAACCTTGTGGGCTCGGCGCGGGCGGCCTCGTTCGGGTTCAACGCCCACGCAGCGAACGTCGTCGCCGCCATGTTCATCGCCTGCGGACAGGACCCCGCCCACGTCGTCGAGGGGAGCACCGCGATCACCACCGCCGACCGGGTAGACGGCGGCGTCTACGTCTCGGTCACCCTCCCCTCGCTCCCGGTGGGAACGGTCGGCGGCGGCACCGGGATTGATACCCAGCACGAGTGCCTCGCGATGCTCGGCGTCGCCGGAGGCGGCGACCCGCCGGGGACCCACGCGAAAGCGCTTGCCGAGATCGTTGCCGCCGGGGTGCTCGCCGGAGAACTCTCCCTCCTCGGCGCCCTCGCGGCCCAGCACCTTGCCAGGGCCCACCAGGACCTCGGCAGGGGATAACATCCCCTTTCTAAAACCGGAACCACTTCATCATGACGAGGGCATCCTCCTCGTTCGCGTAGTAGGAATCTATCTGGAAGACCTCCTGGTAGCCGAGGCGGTGGTAGAACTCCTGAGCGCCGGTATTGGTGATCCGGACCTCGAGCTGGACACCGCTCGCGCCTAAAACGGCATACTCCTGTTCCAGGCGACGGATGAGCTGCCACCCGACTCCCCGGCGCCGGTATCCCGGAGCGACCGCGAGGTTCATAATATGCCCATAAACCTCTTCTCCGGTGTCTTCAACGCCCCCGGCAACGAATCCCGCCAGGTTGCCGTTGTTTTTGGCCACAAAAAATGTCTCGGGGTAGTAGGCGAGCGATTCACGGAGCGTCCTCTCATCCCACGGGTCGACGAACGCCGCTTTCTCGACGGCAACTATCTGCGGGACATCGACGGGTTGTGCCCGGTGAATGGTGAATTGAAGCGGCATCATAGTTACCGGCCTTTCCTTTGCGGAGTGCCTTATCTAATATAATGTCAGGAGACAAAATAATAGCCACATACGAGTGGCGGTTTCCATGGTTCAAATCTATCGGTTCGCAGCGGTTCGCCCTGAACGTCGGTACTCTGAAAAGATACCTTCTGTGCCGTACGATGTGGTGACGGCGGATGAAGCCCGGGAATGTATTGAGAAAAACCCTCTGAGTTTCCTGCGGGTCAGCCGGCCAGACGCCGAACTCCCCGACCTCCCCCCGCACGACGACCGGGTCTACCGGCGGGCGCGGGAGGTCTTCGACGGCATGCTTGCAGACGGTCTTATGCAGCGCGACCCGGACCCCGGGATGTACGTCTACCGGGCCGTCCAGGGCGACGAGGAGTTCGTCGGGCTGGTCTGCTGTGTGGCGACGGAGGACTATGAGAACCGACGGATCCGACGGCACGAACTCACCCGATACGACAAGGAGGAGGACCGAACCCGGCACATCGACGCGGTCGGGGCCAACACCGGCCTTGTCTTCCTGCTCTACCGCGACCCCGGCGAGATCTTCCCCTACGTCCACTCTCTCATCGACGGAACGGGGCCCGTCGGGAGCACCGTAACCGGATCTGGCGCGCTTCACGAGGTCTACCGGGTCACCGACGGGGCGGCCCTTTCGCACCTTGAAGACCTCTTTGCGACGGTGCCGGAGGTCTACATCGCGGACGGACACCACCGGGCCAAATCGGCGGTGAACGTGGCGGAACGGCGACGGAAAGCAGGAAGGTTCACCGAAGAGACCGGGAAGTTCATGGTGGTCCTCTTCGCCCACGACCGGGTCCGTATCCACGGCTACAGCCGGCTTGTTGCGGACCTCGGCGGCTACACCCTCCCGGGATTCATCGACGCGCTCTTCGCGGCAGGCTGGGACGTCCGGCCCTACGGGAAGGTCGACGATACGGGCTACCAGATCCCGCCGCTCGCGACCGGGAACGGGCCGGTGCATGTCATGCACTTCTACCTGCAGGGGACCTGGTACGAGGTCTCCCGGCCGGTCGCCGACCCCGCCGACCTGATCGGGTCCCTGAACGTCTCGGTGTTGCAGAAAAAGATCCTCGAAGGGATGCTCGGCATCGCCGACCCCCGGGGCGACCCCCGGCTCAACTACATGGGCGGGGCAAAACCGCTCTCCGAACTCGAACGGCTCGTCGACTCCGGGAAGTACGCACTCGCAATAGCGATGCAGCCGGTGCGGGTCGAGACGGTGCTTGCGATCGCCGATGCGAACGGCATCATGCCGCCGAAATCCACCTGGTTCGAGCCGAAACTCCTTTCGGGGCTTGTCATCCACACAATCGATTGAGCAACCCGGATCACCGCCCTTACCTTTTTTGTTCCGGCATCCGGGGTGGTGCAGGGAGGGATTCCAATCGCAACAATTGCACGGGAGAGGGTGATCCCCTCACCAGCGCCGGGAGTACTCCTGCGAACAGGCGTAGCAGACGAACTTCCCGCCCTCGACCCTGACACGGGATTCAGCGGTCATCTCGCCGCACTTTGCGCACGGCACCGACCGAAAGATCCGGGCCCGCTCCGGGATCTTGACGTCGACATCCCGGACGGTGAAGAGTTGTTCGGCGGGCAGGTCCAGGACGGCCTCGACCACCCGGTCCACCCGCTTGCGGTACTCGGCCTGCTCGGCGGCGGAGGCGTCGCCCCGGAACACCCGCGCCCGGAGCGGCGCAAGATCAGGGTCGAGCGAGTCGGTGTCGAACGACGGGTTTGCCGCGATGCGGACTGCATCGCCGGTCCGGCGGTTGATGAAGGTAAAGGCGTGCTTGCCGTAGTCTTTGAAGAGGAGGTTTCCCTTTCCTGCGGTGCAGCCGGTGAGGACCTGGATGGCGTCGACGCCGCAGGCGTCGGTCTCGGCGATGGTAACAATCTCCTCGTCCTCCGATCTGCCGGAACGGAGCCGGTCAAGGGCGATCTCGGCCGCTCGATAGCCCAGCGCAAGGCCGGGGCAGACGTGACCGTGAAAGGCGGCCGCTTCGGCGAACCGGCTGTGTGCTTCCCCCGGACCTCCGGGAGGCGTAGTATTACACATAATCCTACCTTGCGTGAAATATTGTTATCTGCCGACGAATATATGTTACGATGCCGTGCCGCGCCTCTCC
>DAYL01000012.1:45742-70469 GCA_002508705.1 Methanoculleus sp. UBA374
AGAAATATTTTTGCCGTCGGAGACCGGCACGTTTCCAATATCCAGCCAAAAGAGCAGATTTTTGAAGATGCAATAGCGGGGGTTATTTATATACCTTCATGTATAATGACTGCTTTACATGAGAGTCCCCGGAGGAGTCCTGACCCTTCTTGCCGCAGTTTGTATCCTCTGCACCGCGTGCGGTTGTCTCGGCGCGTCTCCGCCGCCATCGGGCGGCGGGATCACCCCTATCGACGTGCCGGAGCCGCCGGGGGCATCGACCCTCGCCGGGGCCCTTGCGGAGCTGGACCTCATCCAGGCCGAGGGCGACCTCAACGTCACCGGCACCATGGTGCACCAGGTGCTCGGGACCGGCGTGAACCTCGACGGTCAGGCCGCCGCCTGGGGCCTCGGCCTCCGGGATGGGGAAGAGGTGCGCTGGCTGACCTTCGGTCCCACGGGCTGGAAGGAGGTCTCGCTCCGTGCCCCCCTGCCCGCCGAAGAGGTAAACCTCGACGACGTCCTCTCCCCCGAAGACCTCCTCCGCGGCCACGAGGGGACGCTTTCGCCCGCGATGGAACGCCTCGGTGCGGATACGGTCGATCTCGCGCTCGCGGAGGGAGTCTATACCGTCACCGTCCGGTCGGATGCGGGGATGGAGAACTTCGCGTTCCGGGCGGACACCGGGGAGGCGATTGTATGAGACCGGGTGCCGATGACGGGGTGATGTCGATTGACTTCCTCGCGGGATTCACGATCTTCATGCTTGCCCTGATCGTGGTGGTGGGCATGGTGCCGGGGCTCCTTGCGGGCCTTGCGAGCAGCGGCATCGACTACGACGCGGTCGCCTACAGGACGGGGGTGATCCTCGTCGAGGACCCCGGCTGGCCGGTCTACCCGCCCTGGGAGATGACCGATCCGGCTCATAAGGATGACATCCAGCGAATCGGGCTTGCGGTCTCGAAGGACACCCCGAACATCCTCCTCTCGACGAAGGTCGAGAGGTTCTTTAACGAATCGTTCTTTGACACGGAAGATTACCGCAGCAAGGCGATCTTCGGCGACATTCCGTATTCTTATAACTTTTCACTCAACATCTCTCACCCGGATGGCAATTACGAGCTCAAGCAGGCCGGCGACCCCCTCCCCCCCGGCCACGGCTACATCCGCCGGGCGGTGAAGATCAAGGAGCCGGGGGTGGCAAAGATTGAGTATGACCAATACACTAATTCCACGCTTGATGACTCGACCCCCCGGATGTTCACCATCCGGCTCAACTTCAGTCACCTGCTAAACCAGTCCATCGGCCCGGCCTACCGAATCGACCCGCGGACCGAGCCGGTGAGGGTCAACATCAATATGACCGGATACCTCAACCCCGGCACGAACGCGACGCTTCAGAGCGTGACGTTCTGGAAGATGGACACGACACGATCGAACCCCGGGTTCACCCCGATCCCGTTCTCCTACGACGTGAAAGATTCGGACCTCTACACCCTCACTCTCGACGGGAGTTCAAGCGACCTCCTGCCGGACATACCGGTCAAAACGAACATCTCTTTCGTGCTGAAACCGGCGGCCACCTCCCTCTTTACCTTGGACCAGAACAGCATCCTGGATATCCGGTTCATCTTCGATGACAGTCCTCAGCGGACCACCCTCAACGGCACCTACCTCTACGACTATGATAGCGTCCCTCCCCCTCCTCTGAAACCCGGCGTCCTGGAGGTGGCGATATGGTGAACGATGCGGGGCAGCTCTACACGATGGAAGGGGTCGCGGCGGGGCTCATCATGCTTCTCACCGCGTACATCGTCGTCAGCACGACGAGCGTCTACACTGCGGGAGATACCCACATCCCGGATATGCAGCTCGAGCAGCTCGGGAGCGACGTCCTCGCGATGATGGATACGCCGGATGCCGCGGGAGGCGAGAGCCGGCTGGTCGAGTTTGTCAACGAGAATAAGGGCCCTGAATTCAAGAATGCGTTCCTGAACTACTGCAACGCAACAACGAGCGGTACTCTCGATAACCTGCATATGAGTGCGAACGTCACTTACCGGGATGATGACGCGATTAAAGAACATCAGTTCGTTGAGCCAGACGAAACATGGACGGGGCGGGAATCCGCCGTACGGGTGACCCGGTGGGTTCAGTTGGATTATCAGAGCAGTCGAACACACTATGATAAAACAAGGGCCCAGGCCGTCCTCGTGGAGGTGCTGTTATGGCGCGTATGAATGAAGACGGCCAGTGGATCGTGCTGATGGGGCTCCTCGTCGCCCTGGGGCTGTTTTTCCTTGCGCTGATCATCAACCAGTCGGCGCTCGTCGGACAGACGACCGCGGAAGGCGTGCTCGAGTTCCCGAAGAACGATATCCGGGACCTGCGGGAAGCGGTATTCGACTACGTCGATGCTTACGAGAAGCACGATTCCGATCCGAGTAAGATCCGCAACGACATCGTCGCGATATCGCTCGAACGAAAGAACGCCGTGGTGTATTTCGAGAACGAAACGCCGCGGGACGTCTCGGGGCGCATGCTCCACCCGGTGACCATCCACTACAACAACGGGGTGACAGACTACGATGAGACCACATATTACTGAGCCGGTAAACGAGGAGGGCGTCACCCGGCTGATGGAGTACGTCATCATCAGTGGGGTGCTGCTCCTGCTGATGATCGTCATGATGTCCACCGTCAACGCCGTCTTCATGGAGGGGCCGGCGGACAGGCTCCGCTACCACGCCTTCGTGGACATCGGAAACGGGGTCAGCACCAGGATCGTGGACCTTTACGTGATCGCTCCCGACAACGGGACGATTGAGACGAAGTTCGACATCCCCGACGAGGTCGCCGGAAAGGGCTACTTCGTGGACGTGGACATGGAGAAGAAAGACGCGAGACAGGAGATCCTGGTGCAGGGCGGCAGCGTCAAAAGCCGGATCGCCATCGCCGGCATCGGGGCGACGAAAGGCGTCGTCGGCAACACCACCGGGGCGGGGTGGAACAGGATCCAGTATGACTCAAAAGGGTTTTAGGGGAGGCGAATATCCATGAAAATAAATGAACGGGCGGTCTCCGAAGCGATCGGGTTTATCCTGATCCTCGGGATCGTCATCAGCGGCATCGGCCTAGTTACGCTCTACGGCTACCCGGTGCTCGTCAAAGAACAGAGCAACACGGACGTAAAGAACATGGAGCGGGCGATGATCGTCATCCAGAACGATATGAAGAGCCTCTGCTTCAAGAACGTGCCCTACAAGGAGACGGCGCTACAGGTGAGCGGGGGGACGCTCGCGGTGATCGGCGCCGGGGATGGTTATCCGGCGTCCATCGAGGTTTTAGTCGATGGGACCTCCGTCGGATCGTTCTCACCCGGCGCGCTGGTCTACCATTCCGACCGCGGGACGGAGGTGATCACCCTCGAGAACGGGGCGGTGATGACGCGCCAGGAGGACGCGAAGGGCTCGGCGATGCTTGCAGAACCCCGGTGGTTCTATGACAACTCCACGAAGACATTCGTCATCTACGTCATGAACATCACCACCGACGAGCCGATGGCGAAATCCGGGATGGCGACGGTGCGGATGAGTCTGGAGAAAACGAACACGACCGTGCCTGCACCACCTGACGACTCTTTCGATGTCACAGTGATGTATCCCGAAGAGGCTGACAACTCTGTAGCGTGGGAGAACTACCTGACCGGCAGTTCGCTGAAGATGAGCGGTTCCGACGGCACCTACACCCGGTCGGATGTAAAGAAACTCGTCATAAAAGAGTACAATATCAAGATCCACGGGATCTAACCTTTTTTTACCCGTGGGGGCGCCGCTCCCCCCATCGACCTTCCGCCCGGGAAGATCTGCTGCAAAAAGTCTATCAGAGATACCGGTTCTTCCGGAGCCACTCCACCTGGGGTCTCGTGTAGCGGTAGACGATATCGCATTTCTCGTCCTGGAAACTCCAGGGAACGACGACCAGGACGTCTCCCTCCCGTATCCAGACTTTCTTCTTGATCTTGCCCTTGATCCGCCCGGTGCGGGTCACCCCGTCGAAACAGCGGATCTTGATATGGTTTGCCCCGAGCATCAGTTCGGCGCTTGCGAACATCTCCCGGTTCCTCTTATTCGGCAGGCGTACGCGGATAACCTCCTCCCCTGCCCCAACTCCGTTGGATTCAGGTTTGCGCTTAGTAGCGTCTGTCAGATCATCAACCCCATGTTCCGGAGCATCTGCTTCCTGTATGTCCAGTTTATATTACTTCTGCCTTATCAACTATTCTCCCGGGAGCGTGGGGACGATTGCCACGGACGGCGGTCTCCCGGTCGGCCGTGGTGCTCCGGGGACGAACGCCCGGTTTTGCAAAGACCGCCCCCGGAGATAGTTATGTATATTGCCGGGGCGGCCTTCCAGCATACCCATGGCATGCCCGAGCCCATCGCGCGGGATCTACCTCACCTACTTCATCCAGGGGCTCATTCTCCTCGGCGCACTCTCCAGCATCACGGCAGGCGAATACTTCCTCGGACTCTCGGCGGGCGTCGCCTTCCTCCTGACGATGGCACCGTCCCTCATGACGAGAAACCTGCGCCTCTGCCTGCCCTGGGAAGTCAATCTCTTCATCGCCGTCTCCCTGTATCTCCACGTCATGGGACACATCGCGGGCTACTACGTCAGTCTGGCGCCCTACTACGACAAGGTGACGCACCTCGTCTCCTCGATCACCGTCGCGCTTCTCGCCCTCTTCCTCACGGCCCTCGCCGAGCACCGCGGAGACGTCCGGCTGACGACGCCGGCGATCGTCGTCTTCATCCTGGTCTTTACACTGGCAGCGGGAGCGGTCTGGGAGATCTACGAGTTCGCGGTCGATCAGGTCTTCGACATGAATCTCCAGCACGGAAACACCGATACCATGCTGGACCTCATCGTGGACCTTGCCGGGGCGGTGATTGTGGCCTGCTTTACGGCTATCGCTCTTGGAAAAGAAGAGAGACAACGATTTATCCGGTTCTTCGCCGACCCGGCCTCCGGAGCGGAACAGACAGAGGTCACAGACGAACACGTCCAGCAGGCCCGCGGTCGCTGATCCGGCCGGGACCACCCTACCGGTCGATATTAATATTCATTGGATCAAATAAAATGTAGTGAATCTTAAGGTCCCGAAGATACGATATCTGGCGTTATTCATGCTCATCCTGCTTCCTCCCATGACCGGTTACATGGCCTGGGAAGCACAGACCGTCGACGTGACCGTCCTCGAGATAGACGGGGCGCCCGAAGGCATCGTCTACATCACCGATCCCCATGTGCAGGCATCGAACATCGACCACATCCGGGAGGCCGTCGCCGAGATCAATCGTTTAAACCCCTCGCTCGTCCTGATCGGCGGCGACTTCGTTACCGGCGACGAATCGGACTTTGCCTATCAGGAGGTGTGGCGGTCTCTCGACGCACCGACCTATGCCGTTCTCGGGAACCACGACTACCGCGTGGGGACCGACGGTCCGACGGGGCTTGCGCGGACACTCGCCGTCCAGACCTCGGTCAACGTCACCGCCGCCGGATACGACGCCTCCGCCCTGAACGACGGCGCGGCCGATACCGCGTTTGCCGACGAACTCGCCGCGACGCTGGAGGAGAACGGCGTTCATGTCCTCCGGAACGACTACGCCCGGGTCGTCGCCGGCGATACGGAGATCGTCATCGTCGGAGTCGACGACGGCTGGGCCGGGGCGGCGGACCCGCCCGATGTACCGGCGACGGACGCATTCACCGTCTACCTCATCCACGAACCTTCCTGCCGGGCGGACTGGGATGCCGACCTCATCCTCGCCGGCCACACCCACGGTGGCCAGTTCCTCTTCCCGGTTGTTGCACAATTGAACGACTACGGCGTCATCGAACTTGCCGGCATGTTCGATGAGGACGGAAAGACGCCGACCTACATCTCCCGCGGGATCGGCAGCTCGAACGTTGCCGGCGTGGACCTCCGGTTCAACTGCCAGCCCGAGATCGTCCTGATTAACCCGACCGAAGAGCAACTCCGGGTCCTCGACGATACCGCGCTCCCCGCGACGGTTTAAATTGTGCTACGGCTCGAGGATCGCCCGCGCCCGCCCGGCGATCAAAAGTACCTCCCGGAGGGGGATCCCCGCGTCCCGGGAGATGGTCGTAGCGTCCCCGTAGGCGACCTGTTTTGCCGTGAGGACACCCGCGGCGGCCAGACGGGAGTAGATCGACGGGCCCACGCCGCTGACGATGGTGACCGGGTAGGACTGCGTCTCCTCGATCATCGCCCGGAGGTTCTTCTCCTCCGGGTAATCCCATCCGATATGCCCGATCCCCCGGCAGGTCGCATACCGCTTTGCGTGCTCCGAGAGTTTGGTGTTGCAGACGATCAGGGCGCCGTCAATCGAGACGGCGCACCTCCCGGACCGGAACCCCTCCTGGAGGTCCTCGACGATCGCCCGGGCGATCCGCCCTTCGTCGAGACCGGTCATCCGATGGGGGCTTGCATGGTGCTTCACCTCGACAAAAATGGTATCGCCGTCTTTGTGAGCGATGGCGTCCACCTCGTGCTCCCCGCACCGCCCGGCAAGGATACACCCGGTCTCCACCTGGTAGCCGTGCTCCCGGAGGAGGACACGCACGAACTCCTCAAAGTCCGGCTTCGGCCGGAGGAGCGCGAGCGCTCTCCGGAGGTTGGTCCGGTGCCGGACGGCGGGGCGGACGGTCCGGGCCCGGGCGTGGATCATCCGGAGGACCGCGGCGGTCGCGATGCCGTCCGGCACCGACTCCTCGATCTCGCCTGAGATCCGGTCGGCATTCTCCGTACTGAGACCCAGGTTCCGAAGCGTCCGCTGGACCTTCCGCCGGTCAAACGGCTGCAGGCCGCCGTCGGCCTTCGTGACATGCTTCATCAGGCATGAGATCTCTGCATCCGGGACGAAAAGCGTTCGCTACCGACCGCGGTGCTGCACCCTTATCCTCTTTCGCGTTCAACAAGAGGTACCACAGATGAAATCGTTACAGCACCCGGTCATCCTGATCCTCGGTGCAGGGGCGGTCGGCCTCTCGCTTGCCGGGAAGCTGACCACAGTGGCAAGGGTCTATGCGGCCTGCCGGCCGGCGCACGCTGCCGCCATCCGGGAGCGGGGCCTCATCATGGAGGGCGTCTGGGGGGACGGCACCGTCGACGGGATCACCCCGGTAACGGGACCGGACGAAGTCCCGCCAGCGGTCGATGCCGTCGTCATCACCGCAAAGGGCACCGATACCCGGGCTATCTGCGAGGAGTACGCCGGGGTGATCCGGGGCCGGCCGATGGCAAGTCTCCAGAACGGCATCGGGAACGAGGAGATCATCGCGGAGTACACCGACACCGTCATCGGCGGGACCGTGACGACAAACTTCTCGGTTGCAGGCCCGGGGCGGGTCCGGGTCCAGAGCGAGAGCGCCCCGATGCACCTCGGGGCCTGGTCCGGCGACGGCGGCGCCCCCGGCCGCTTGATCGAGATAGTCCGGTCCGCCGGCATCCCGGTCGAGGCGGACGACGACATCCGTTCCGGGAAGTGGACGAAGGCCCTCCTCAACATCGCCGTAAACCCGCTCTGCGCCCTCCTCCTGGCCCCGGTCGGGGTCGCCGCCGACGAAAACATCCGGGAGATCGTCGTCGGGCTCATCCGCGAGACCTACGCCGTTGCCGACGCCGAGGGAGTGCGGCTCCCGTGGGCGACCGCCGACGATTACCTCGCCCACCTCTTTTCGGTGCAGGTGCCCGACTTCGCTGCGGTCTACCCCTCCATGTACTACGACCTCCGCCGCGGCCGCCGGACGGAGATCGACCTCCTCAACGGGTATGTCGCGCGCCTCGGGAAGCGCCACGGCATCCCGACGCCCCACAACCGGTGCATCGCCGGCCTCGTCCGCTACGCGGAGGCGCACCCCCGGTGAGGAGCGCTACTCCCCGGTCATCTTCTTCGCGAGTCGCCGGGCCGCTTCTTTTGCTTTAGCCTCGGTCTTCCAGAGCCCGGTCTTTCCGACGGGAGACCCGTCCCGGTCGTAGAGCTGCACATAGTAGCCGCCGTCCTGGCGGGCGAACAGGACCTCGCCGACGATTCCGGGACCGTATTCCTGCATGCCCAGAGGTGAGAGCGCCGGGGATATGATGGTTCCGTATCCCGGGTAATGCTCCTAGAGGGTCAGCGGTATCCCGAGGAGGTGAAGCACCACCGTGACCAGCACGCCGAAGACCCCGCCGATTGCGCAGATGAGGACGGTGATCAGGTTGATCGGGATGTCGGGCCGGCCGGCAAGGCTCATCAGGCTGAGGAAGTTGATGAGCCAGAGCAGGATCACGCCGACGACGGCATTGATGATGAAGCCTGTTGCGCTCTTGATCACCCGGTAAAGAACAAACATGAGGGCGATCACCAGGACCAGAGCGAGGAGCCCCATGAATAAACTCATACTGCCCGTTTGACGGCGCCGGTATTGAAACATTCTATATGGATGGCCGGGCGATGTGCCGTGCGGCGAGGGCCGCGGTCGAGAACGCGGCCTGCAGGTTGTAACCCCCGGTGTCGCCGTCGATATCGAGCACCTCGCCGATGCAGTAGAGGTTCGGAACGGTCTTCGACGCCATCGTCTTTTGATTGATCCCGTCGAGGGCGACGCCGCCCCGTGTCGCCATCGCCTCATTCCACCCCCCGAGCCGGGCCACGGTGAACGGGAACTCCGCGAGGTATGCGACGAGGGCGTTCCGGGCCGTCTTCGGGAGCCGGGCACAGGTCGTTTCGCCGGAGACCCCGGCGAGGTCGAGGAGCCGCCGGACGAACCGCTCCGGGAGGGGGAGGGCACAGAGGACGGTCTTCACCTGCCGGGAACCCCCCGCCGCAACGGCGTCGACGACCCGTTTACGCACCGCTTCTCTGTTCGCCCCGGGGAGGAACGCGACCCGGAGCACGTCGCCCGGGCGGACGGCGCGAGAGAGATCGAGTATGCCCGGGCCCGAGAGGCCGGTGTGCGTCAGCAGGAGATCCCCGGTATTCCGGGAGACCCGTTTTCGGTCACGGTAGACGCTCAAAGCGAGGTTCTGAAAGGCTATCCCGGCAAGGTCGGCGAACGGGTAGTCCTCGACAAAGATCGGGGTGAGCGCCGGGGCAACCTCCGTGACCGGCTGCCCGAGGGCCCGGGCGAAGGCGTAACCGTCCCCGGTCGAACCGGTGGCGGGATAGGAGGCGCCGCCGGTGGCGAGGACGAGGACGCCGGCCCGGAGGGTTGATTTCTCCGTCCGGATGAGGAAAACTCCGCCGTCCCTCTCGACGCCCCGGACGGCCTCGCCGCACCGGACCTCCACACCGCGGGCGGCGCACTCCGAAAGGAGGACCGCAAGGACATCTGCGGACCGCCGTGTCGCCGGAAAGACCTTCCCCCCGGGTTCGGCTGTCATGCCCAGTCCCCGGGCGGCAAAGAAGGCGATAAGGTCGCGGTTCGTGAAGTTCATGAGCGCGGGCCGGAGAAATGCCCCATGTTCGCCGTAACGGGCGAAGAAGCCGGAGATCTCCCCGTCGTGGGTGATGTTGCACTGCCCGGACCCCGAGACCAGGAGTTTACGCCCCGGCAAGGGCTTCTTCTCAAGAACGATCACGCGCCGTTCTTCTCCGGCCGCCTGCAGGGCGCAAAAGAGCCCTGCAGGCCCTCCACCGATGATCACAACGTCGTTCACGGCACTGGCACTTCCCGGTTATAACGGTAGTCCCCCGCAAAGCATCAGCATTGGGGTGCGGCGAGCCGCTACATGCATATAGAGGGTAATCTACAGAGGGACGGATGACCATGAAGATCGGCCGGTTTGTTCTCATCGGAAGCGTCCTCACACTGCTTCTCATCCCCCCCGCGGGTGCCGTCGCGGCGCTGACTACAAACGTAACGTATGCCGGGGTCCCCGCCGCCGTCCTCTTCTCCGACGCATCGGGCATCGCCGACGCGGTCTCGCGGACCTGGTCCTTCGGCGACGGGACGGAAGAGACCGCCGCCGGTCCCGAAGGGAGAGCGGTCGTGCACACCTACCCGGCCCCGGGCTCCTACAACGCGACGCTCTCGATCACCACCCGGTCGTCCGTCGTCAGCACCACGGCGACCGTCGAGACTTTCGCCCGGCGGCAGGAGATCGCCGTCGCCAACCCCTCCGGGACCGACGGTCTTGAGGTCGCCGCGAACGTCGCCCACCTCCCGGGGATGCGCCCGGACTTCGCCGACATCCGGTTCGTGGACGCAAACGGGACCCCCGTCTCCTACTGGATAGAGAACGCCGTCGAGGGCTCCCACGCCCGCGTCTGGCTTTCCCTCCCGGAGAACGCAACGGCGATCACGATGCTCTACGGGAACCCGGAGGCCCGGGACGCAGGCGACCCGGACGCCGTCTTCCTCTTCTTTGAGGACTACGAGCGCCGCGACCTCTCACGGTGGTCGTTCTGCGGTTCGAACGCGGAAGTTCAGACGGAGGTCGTCCGCGACGGCGCATACGCCGGGGATATCAATGTCTCCGAGCCCGATCTCCGGCGCCTCGCGAACAACCGGATATGCCTGGCAAACATCTCCGCCGGCCAGGTGATCATCGAGGGGGACTTCCGGGTGAGCGAGTTCGGGCGATGGTGCGGTTCGGGCTACCTCCAGGCCTGGAACGAGACCGGCGGCCCGGTGTATGCCCTCCACCTCCGGAACGGTTCCGTGCAGTACTACGACGGCGTCCACCGGAACTTCTCCGCCGACCTCCCGGCGAGGGCGGATACCTGGTACCACATCAAAGTCGTCCTGGATACGCCGAACGCCACCCGGTACGCGTGGATGGACGACAAATACCTGGGGAGCGCGCCCCTGCGGTTTTCCGACGGCAGACCGGTCCCGAAAGACGTGGTCTTTGACGACTTCGCACTGATCGGGTCCTCCGCGTGGTACTCGGGCGACCCGCACCACTTCTACGCCGACAACATCGTCGTCAGGCGCTACGTCCCCGTAGAGCCGGTGCTCTCCTATGCAGGCGGCCCGTAGGAGGGAGAGCGGAGGTTGCGGCATCTCATCGTCGCCCTCCTCGTCGGCGCCGCCCGAAACCGGATCGCGTTCAGCGTCCGTTACCTCGACGACGGGCACTGTATCATCCTCGCGCACGGGGGAAAGACCGCCGTCCCGATCCCGGCGACCGTCGAGAACGCGCGGCTCCGCGCAGGCGTTCTTCCGGGTTCTACAGGACGGGACGATGGAGGTTGCGGCCCGGTCAGACCCAACCGGACGCGAGGACGAAGTAGAGGACGACGAAGCCCTGGAAGATGAAGTAGCCCATGATGTTCGCGGTAGCGTACCGGAGGGCGGGCGCCCGGTCGGCGCACCGGTGCAGGAACCCCCACAGGGCGATTGAGAGCGGGATCAGGGATGCGAACGCCACCGGCCGGAAGTCCACGGGGGAGAAGGCGCCGGCGAGGGCAAGAGAGACGAGCGTCCCGGTCGCAAGGGTCGCCGCGAGGGCGATGAGCGAGAAACCGTAGATGCGACCCTTCCGCACGACGAGGGTCGGCTTTCCCCCGGCGATATCCCCCTCCATATCCGGGATCTCGACACTCACGATGAAGACGAGCCCGTAGAGGAAGAGTGGAAGGGAGAAAGCAAAGAAGGCAGGGTCGAGCGTCCCCCTCGCAACGAAGTAGCCCGCGCCCGGCATCAGGAGACCGAAGGTGATCATGTTCGTGACCTCCCCGAGGCCCCGGTAAGCGAGCGCGAGCGGGGGGGCGGTGTAGGACCAGCCGAGGAGGTTGCCGGCGATGCTGAAGGCGAGGAAGATAGGGGGGTAGTCGTAGACGGCCATGAAGGCATACCCGATCAGGACCGAAACCGCCATCAGGGCGACGGCTGCAGAGAGCGCCGCCGGCTTGAGCCCCGGGTTCGCGGCGAGGACGCCGCTCCCCCCGGAGATCGCCGTCGTCTCGACGAACCGGTCCGCGTCGGCATCGAAATAGTCGTTGCTGTAGTGGACCGAGAGGTGCGCCGCCGCCATGACCGCGTAGCCGAGGAAGAACTGCGCCGGGGTGAACTGCGCCCCGAGGAGGAAGGCGAGGAGCGCCCCGCCGGCGAACGGGATGAAGCCCGAGAGGAGGAAGGGAAATCTGCCAAGCCGGATGAATTCGCGGAAGGCGCGGGTGTCCATGGGGGAGTCTGCAGGGGGTCCGGTATGTATAGGTTTCCCCGGTACCGTCCTCTCCAGATCGCACTACGGACGGCCGATACGGCTCTCGCGGGGCCCCGCCTGCCGGGAGAAGTTACACGAGGCCCAGAACGAACGCGGCGGCGAGCACGATATGCAGGCAGAGGAAGAGAGGGACGAGCCGGAACTTCGCCTTCTGCATCTTGTGCCGGAAGGCACGCATCGCGGCGGCGGCCCCGAACGGCCCGAAAAACGCGAGGAGGAGGAGCCGCTTCTCGGGGGTCCTCCACGCCGTCCGCTCCGCCGACCGTTTATCACGGTAGTAGACAAGGAACGAAACGACGTTGACGAGGAGGTAGACCGTTATCGCGGCCACGAAGGGCCCCATGCCGCCTAGACCTCCCGGGTGGGAGTGCTCCGCCGGATACACTCGGCTATCCGGGTATCCGACTGAAGCTCCTTCACCAGCAGCCGGATCTGCCGGATCGTCGCCGGGTGGAGTTCGTGCTCCATCGAACAGGCATCGCAGTCGGCAATCTTCTCCGGGACGTTGATCATCCGCAGGAACTCCCGCAGGGTGTCGTGGCGGGACTTGATGACCTCGGCAACCTCGCGCCCCGCAGGCGCGAGGACCACCCCCTCGTAGCGCCGGTACTCGACAAGGCCCATCTTATCGAGTTTTCGGAACATCTCGACGACGCTTGAAGGGCTGAGGTCCAGTTCGCGCGCCACGTCCTTCGTGCGGGCATATCCTTTCTCCAGCGTGACGTTGAGGATGGCCTCAAGGTAGTCTTCGGCCTTCCTGCTGAGGTTCTTCACGATATATCCGTTGTTCATGGCAGTCAAAAGATATTGTTGTTCGGCCGTTCTCTACCGGCCCGGGTTCCGACAGCCCGACAGCGTCACCGCCCCGCTCTCTCCGGTGACGATGCGCTCCCCCGGAAAAACCGCGCAAAACGGGCTTCCGACGGACATCGTACCTTCCCCGGGAAGGGGCAATGCGGACGTGACGAACCCGTATCAATCCGACCGGCATTTTTCGTAAAGCAGGGTATCTAACTCGGTCATAATCAACTAATGCCAAACATTTTTCGGAAAAAGCGACATATCCGAAATAGTCTCGGATAGAGATATAAAAACCAAAAGAATGCGGCCGCTCGACCCCGGATCTGTCGATAATCGATCCGGCGAGACCCCGGCGGAGATCAAAAGAGAAAAGAAAAGGCGGCGTAATCGCCTATATCAGCACATAGATCTGGTACGTTTCCGGTAATTCTGTGGCAAGTTATTCGGAGTGAGGCCCCTTACCATGGGTGTTTCCATCCCTCCCGGACATGGCCTTTCCAGGAGAATGCTAGTGACTCCGACGAAAGACTACATCGAATCACCCCCACGGGAACCGTTCCCGCCCGGCACGGCGGGACCCCCCGCATCGGGGACTTCGCCCCGGGGGACGATCACGAAGGCCTTCCGATCCGGGAATTCCGGGAACCCGTCATCCCAATCGATCCGTGCGACCACGCTGAACGGCTGCCGGGGTTCTCCGACACCGCACCGGGCCAACTTATCTGTATCCATATTTTGCTCCTTTCGACCTTCGTCACATACTATGTGTATCGTTCGGGAGTGATGTAACCTCCCCGAATTGCTTTCGGATTTCATCGCAAGTCGAAGAAAGATCGGGTTTTTTTTGAAAAATCAGAGATGTTCCGGGTTCGGTTACTCCTGGCGGCGGGCACCCCGCCGCACCGGAACGCCCGTGAGCACTGGAGAGCAGCCGGACAAACTCCCTGACCGCATCGGGGTCCCGAACGCCGCGGATAGAAACACCGCTGTTCACCCGAAAACCTCCCGTAAGATCCGATCTTCGTTCGTTCTCCAGAGGGGACGTTCCTCCGGACCACTGTTTTCAGTATTTTTCATTAATGTGGTCTCCATTTCCTGCCTATCCGGTAAGGTACTCGGGAGAGATGATACTCGCCCAAAACAGTTTCGGTTTTCGGAAAAAACCCTCAGGAAACCCGCAACACCGGTCGATATGCGAACCCGTGTCTGCACGGATAGAAAAGTTGGCGGGATCGGTCAGAGCCCGAGCCTGTCGAGGGGAGACGCAAACGGGGAAAATTGACTCTTCTTCGCGAGGCAGACCGGACAGACCCAGTCGTCGGGAAGGTCTTCAAACGCGGTTCCCGGCGGAGCACCGGCATCCCCGGTCTTCGGGTCGTAGATATGGCCGCACACCGAGCAGCGGTATTTCTGCATGGACGTCATTGGTGGAGAGTGGTCCGGCTATATATTTAACTTGTGGGGTGAAGGGGGCGGCCCCCTCTATTCCACAATAAAATCGCCGTTCATTGAGGGGTGCACGTCGCATCGGAAGAAGTAGGTTCCCGAAGTTCCGGGTGCCGTGAAGGCGTAGGCGGCCCGCGCCGGGCCGGTGACGATCTCGCCGACATAAATCGGGGTCGTCGCCGAGGAATCGGTATAGACCGAAACGTTGTGCGGGACGCCCTCATCCCGGTTCTCGAAGATTATCGCCACTCTTGCACCCGCCGGGACGGTGATCGTGCCTGCATTGAAAGCCATGTTCTCAGCCGCGATCTCAACGGTCACATCCCGGCCCCCGGCGACGCGGGGCTGAGCGGGGGTCACCTCCGGGGTCACGCCCCCACCCCCGCGACTGAAGCCATGATGGTTACGGTTACTCGTGCCATGAGTCTCACCGGGTAACCGGGCGGCATAAAGGTTACCCCCGGCCACACCTGAGTGTCCGGAGTGAACGGCGTGTTTCTCCTCCTCCACACAAGCGCTGACCGATCTCAAAAAAAGGCGGGGGTTGACCTACGTCACGACGAACTCCCCGTTCATCGAGGGGTGCACGTCGCACCGGAAGTAGTAGGTCCCGGGCTCCGACGGCGCCGTGAAGGTGTAGGCGGTCTCGGCCGGGCCGGTGACGATCTCGCCGACATAGATCGGCGTCGTTGCCGAGGAGTCGGTGTAGACCGCGACGTTGTGCGGGACGCCCTCATCCCGGTTCTCGAAGTTCATCGTCACCGCCGCACCCGCCGGGACGGTGACCGTGCTCGTATCGAAGGCCATGTTGTCGGCCGCGATCTCGACGGTCGCGCCCTGGCCCCCGGCGGCGGGGGCCGTTGCGGTCGGTGTCACGGTTGCCGTCGGGGCCGTTTCGTTCGCCGGGACAAGCCTCCAGACTCTCCCGGTAGTGCTGGACGCATCCGGGCCGCCGTCTTCAGTCGTGAGCGCGTAGACCTCCGAATCTTCATCGACGCCAAACCCGAGGAGGAAGGCATCCACGGTCCCCGCAGGCGTTCCGGTCACGTTGAGCCTCGTCAGGCGCCACATCGCAAGGCTGTCGGGCGTCAGGTTCCCGGCGGAGTCGGGGAAGGCCGATGCGTTCCAGTCCTCCGGGGGCGTCGCGGCAAGCAGGGTCGCGCTCCCGGTTGCAAAATTGCTGCTCCAGTAGCCGAGGATGTAGCGCCCTGCAAGATCCGGAAGAGCCGTGCCGTTGTAGATGCCGCCGCCGACGAAGACGATGCCCAGGTCATGTCCGCCCTCGATGATGGGGCCGATCAGGGGGTCGCCGGAGGAGCCGTTCTCCGGGCAGGTCGCCGGGGGTGTGCGGGGGTTCTCCGGGTCGAAGCAGTGGGTCCCCTCCATGAGACGCCAGCCGTAGTTGCCGCCCCCCGCGACGATGTCCACCTCCTCAAAGAGGTCCTGGCCAGCGTCGGCCACGTAAGGATTACCGTCGGCGTCAAACGAGAGGTAGGCGGGGTTCCGAAGACCGTAGGCGTAGATCTCGGGCGGGATGCTGCTGTTCTCAACGAACGGGTTATCCTCCGGGACCCCGTAGAGCGTCCCGGCCTGCGTCGTCCAGGTGGCGTTTTCCAGCGGCCCCGTTACGTTCCCGGCGGTGACGTTGTCCACGTCGATCCGGAGCACCTTGCCGTAGACCTTCGTGAGGTCCTGGGCGTTCCCGACGCCGGGGGTGTGGCCGGTCCCGTTGTCGTTGGCTTCGCCGCCGTCCCCGAGCGGCAGGTAGAGGTAGCCGTCACGGGGGCTGAAAGCAATGCTCCCGCCGTTGTGATTGAACTGCGGTTTGTCGATCTCCATCAGGACTTTTTCTGAGGTCATGTTGACCCGGTCGGGGTTCTCGGGGTCAACCTCAAACTCCACAAGGCGGTTCGTGCAATTCCAGTCTTCAGGGGCCCCCTCACGCAGGGGTGCGCTGTAGAACGCAAAAACCCGCCCGTTCTCCCGGAAGTCGGGGTGGAAGGCTATCGAGAGGAGGCCGCGCTCATCGAACGACGGGTTAAGGTCGACCAGGCGGTCCCGGACGTCCAGGAACGGCTCCTCTTTGCGGGTGCCGTTCTCATCGATGATCGAGACCGTCCCCACCTGGTCGACGACAAAGAGCCTGCCTGTTCCGTCGCCGGCGGTCGTGAGCATCACCGGCGAGACAAACCCATCGGCTACGGGCTCAAGGCTCACGTTAATCGTCTCGTTCTCCCCGGCGAACCGGGTAAAAGAAGCGTTGTTCCGGTACTCCGCCGCATACGACGACCCCGCGTTCGTCAGGTTCTCTGCGGGGGCGGTTGTGTTCACCGCTCCCGGAGCCGTCAGGTTCTGCGGCACGGCGGGAGCGGCGGTCTCGGCGACATCGGTTCCAGCACCCGGGTAGACCTGAGCCCCGGCGGAGACCGCCAGGGCGAGGATCACAAGGACGGATGTTATGACTACGGCTGCTCGCGTCATGCACCCACCCTGTTGCACGGTGATTATAAATGTAACCCTGCCCGCTCATAGATCCGGACGCCGTCCCGGTCGTAGATCACGACGAGCCCCCGGTCCGGCAGCCGGACGTCATACCGCTCGCGCTCGGGCTCGCCGACGTAAAGGAGCGTCGCGTTGTACTTCTCCATGAGCGCGAGGGCCTCCCGAGGATTCTCATAGATCGCCCGGATGTCCGCCGGGCGCTCGGTGTACCACGCACCGTTCCCCCGCCAGGTCAATTCGTGGCTGATCTGGCCGAGGACCGCCGGGATGCCGGTGAAGGACGAAACCCGCGAGTAGTAGTTATAGTCCCCGTTCTCCGCCTCCACAAGCCGGTGATCGCCGCCAAGTGTCCGGAGATAGTCGATCGCCGCGGCCTCCCCCGGGCGCGCGGCGTCGAGGTATGCGAGCCCGTCCAGGGTGTGGTAACTCTCGGGGGGATACTCGATCCCGAGGAGACCGCGGCCGATGTCGACGTTGAGAACGACCGGGGCGGCGATGAGGGCGGCCGCCGCCCCGATCGCAAGCCATCGGGGGGCCGATACCGGCAACCGGGCGGAAAGCCACCGGCCGGCGATGAGAAGAGAGCCGGTGCCGAGCAGGACCCAGGCGTCGAAGTAGAACTTGAAGATGGTGTTGAACCGGCTGTAGTCCCCGCCGAGCATCTCCCGGAAGAAGAAGACCTCACAGAATGCAAGCACCGAAAGACCGGCGATGCAGAGGAGGTCTCCGAACGAGCGCTCTTTCCGGAGGAGGAGATAGGCGAGCGGCACCAAGACGATCCCGAGGGCGACGTAACCGGTGAGAAGGAACGGTATGGCGACAGCGGCGAGGAGCGGGAACCGTCGGATATCCCGGGCGACGGCGGCATAGACGATTGCGAGGAACCCGCCCCAGATCGCGAGGAAGACGAGCGGGTCGGTGGGAGGGAACCCCGCGCCGATCCCGCCGACCCCCGCAGGTTCAAGGCGCAGGTAGTAGGGGAGGTAGATCGCGAAGGCTATCGCCGGGACGGCCACGGCGGCCGCGAACGTGGAAGTGTCCCGCTCCCGGGCCCAGAGCAGGAGGAGGAAGACGGCGACGGCCGGCCCGTAGACGAGGGCGTCCCAGGAGTTTAAGGGCGGCATCGAGCCGACGCTCAGTCCGAGGAGGAGGAGGAGGACGCCACGACCCCGGGCGTCGAGCCCGCTCCACCGGCACCACGTAAACCCGAGGAGGAAGAGGAGGAAGACCTGGTTGAAGACGGCCATTTCGAAGGCGTGGACGTTTCCGAGAAAGAGGGAGAAGACCGGGAACTCGAACCGGGCGCCCGGGACAATCCAGTTGGTATCCTGGAATGCGCCGTAGATATCCCCTCCCGCCGCGAGGAACCAGGGGACCGACGGCGGGACAAGGAGGAGGACCGCGAGGGGGAGCCACTTCCACCGCCGGAGGAGGAGGCGACCGAGGGCATAGAGTGTCACGAACGCCGTCCCGTAGACGGTTCCCGGAACCAGGTTGAAGGCCACCTCCGACGGAATGCCGGTGACGACCGCAAGACACCCCATCAGCCAGTGGCCGAGGTAGTAGTAGACGGTGAGACGGCCCCCCGCAAACCAGGGGTCGAGCGGCGGCACCACGGGCTCCCGGATCACGCTCGCAAGGAAGGCGTGGTTCATGTACTGCTCGCTGAAGTAGCCGATGGGCGGGTTCGTGAACCGGACGGCAAGCGCGAATAAGAAGCCGGTCAGGAAGACCGCGTCCCAGGTTAAAAGATTTCGGATCTCACGAATCCGGTAATCGCCCCGCCGGATGCCGTAGACCCCGAGGCCCAGAAAGACGAGGAGGGCAAGGGCGACCGGGACGCGGAGAATGCCGCAGTACCAGGTCGCGAGGGCGAAGAGGAGGAGGGAGGCCGGGTATGCCGCAGGGTAGGCGTAATCCCCGAGGGCCGGGCGGAGGCGGGGCCAGAGGGCGAGCTGGAGACCTTTGAGGAGACCGGACCAGAGGAGGACGGAGAACGCCTGCAGGAGGATGTCCACACCCTGCTATGGGAAGGATGGGTATATGCCCTTTTATATCCGCCCCGCGGCGAGCCGGGGGCATGTATAACGCGACGAGGAGGAGAAGCACAGGAAGCCCGTGGCGCGGTCGGCGTCCTTCTTCCCCGGCGGGAGACCGAACCCGGGTTCTCGGGGTCGGAGACGAGAGGCAGCCCCGGAACACCCCGGAGACTTCAGCAACAGTGCGTCTCCGCTCCTCTCTGTGGACAGGGAGTTGTGCCGTCCATGGACAGATCGGCGGGCAGATTTTGAATACCAATCCCGGCCAGTGAAGTACCTTATATACCATCCACCCGTATTCTTACGTGCAGTGTTCTATCTGCATGAGCAATCCGATGGATTATAACAGAGGTAACAGAAATTTCGGTGGTCCGAGGAACTTCGGCGGCCCCCGTGAAATGACGAAGACTATTTGTTCAGACTGTGGGAAGGAGTGCGAAGTCCCCTTCAAGCCGACCGAAGGCAGGCCCGTGTATTGCCAGGACTGCCTGCCGAAGCACAGAAAACCCCGGTTCTAAACCAACTATAATCTCTTTTTTCGGAATGATGGGTCCACAGAGCGGAGCGGGTCCCAGAAAAAAGGAGCTGGCTCATGAAAGCCCGAGTTCGATGAAGAGATTGTCGCGGAGGGCCCGGAGAGCCTTTGCCGCCGGTGAATCGATCCGGGTCGCCGGCCGGCCGCTCCGCACCGCCGCGACAACTTCCGGGTCGAACGGGATCTTTCCTGTCGTCGGGATGCCCTCCTCCGCACAGTAGTCCTCGATCCTCGTGCAGAACTCGTCCGCAAGGTCGAAACGGTTGATGACGACGAAGATCTGGACGTTGAACCGACGACAGACCGTCACCAGCCGCCGGAGGTCGTGGAGCGCCGAGATTCCCGGCTCCGTAACGATGAGGACCGCATCCATGTCCCCGACCGTCGCGATCAGCGGGCACCCGATCCCCGGCGGGCCGTCGGCGATGAGCAGGTCCGCGCCGCTGGCAAGTTTCAGGGCCCGCTTCTTCACCTCGGTGACGAGCAGGCCTGAGTTTCCGGAGCCCGGGAAGAGCCGGGCGTGAACGAGGACCCCCCGATCCGTCGTCGAGGTGTAGATCTCGCCGGAGATGCGCGGCTCCATCCGGACTGCCCCCATGGGGCAGACGTAGGTGCAGAGACCGCAGCCTTCGCAGTGCAGGGCGTCCACCGTCCAGGCATCGTCCCGGCGGACGAACGCCTCGAACCGGCAGCGGTCCGCGCAAATCCCGCAGTCATGGCACCGTTCGAGGTCGATCCGGGCTGTCGCGAGCCCCCGGAACTCCGTCGTGGTGAGCCGCCGGGGCGAGAACAGAAATTCCAGGTTCGCGGCGTCCACGTCGCAGTCGGCGAGGACCTGCGGCACTCCACTCAGGTCCGCGAGCGCCGCCGTCACCATCGTCTTCCCCGTCCCCCCCTTGCCGCTCGCGACCGCGAGCCGGATCATGAGTCCATCTCCGCAATCCTCGCGATCCCGGCGAAGAGACCGGCGAACCGCTCCTCCCACCTGGGAAGGTCGCGGCAGATGAGCCCGCCCCTGTTCTGGACGGCGGCGATCTCCCGGGAGAACGGAATGGTCATGAGGACGGGGAGCCCGCGCTCCCGGCAGAACGCGATGGTCGCCCTATCCTCCCCGTCGCTCCGGTTGATTACGACACCGGCGGGGATGCCGACCCCCTCCGCCACCTCGGCCGCGAGACGGAGGTCGTGCAGCCCGAATGGCGTTGATTCCGTGACCAGGACACAGACATCGCTCCCTTCGAGGGTCGTGATCACCGGGCAGGCGATTCCCGGGGCGGCGTCGTAGAGAACGAGCGGGTGTCCCCCGGCAAGCGCCTTTGCCGACCGGACGACCGCCGGGGCCTGCACCTCCCCCTCGTCTAAGATCCCGCTGATCAGGACGAGCCGGGGCAGCGGGGACGAGCACGCGACCTTCCCGACGGCGCGCCGGACTTCCCGGACGGCCCCCTCGCGGCAGACGAGGACACAGCCGCCGCAGGAGTGACAGAGTTCCGGAAAGACGAGGACACGGTCCTTGAGGACGGCAAGCGCCCCGAAGCGGCAGAACTTCCCGCACTCACCGCAGAGTGTGCAGCGGTCGGGGTCGATCTCCGGGACCGGCGTCGTCACCGGCACGTCCTCGGCGGGGGCGGGAAAGAAGAGGCGGAGGTTCGGCTCCTCGACGTCGCAGTCGACGAGCGCCACCTCGCGGGAACGGGAGAGCACGCAGGCGAGGTTCGCCGCAACCGTGCTCTTCCCGGTTCCGCCTTTGCCGCTTGCAATCGCTATCTTCATGCTCAAGCCCGCTTCAGGAGAGGGAGAGCGGCTGCAGGTTCCCGGCGGTGTAGTCCGCAAGGGCATCGGCCACGCTGCCGCTCCCACGGTAGGCATAGGCTTTGATTCCACCCGCTTCGAGCGCCCTGGCCGCGTTCCCGCCGATCTGACCGGTGATGAGGGCGGCCGCATCGTGTTCCGCCAGCACCTGAACCGCCCGGGGTCCGACCCCACCGGTAGCGTCGATGAGGGGGTTCTCGACCGATTTCGACTTCCCCGTCTCCGTATCGACGAAGACGAAGTAAGGGGCCCGGCCGAACCGCTGCTCGACCGGGGCATCCGTGCCCGCAGCGCGGGCTGTGATACAGACAATCATGTTGGTGCCTCACGAGAATTATTACTCATATGAGCATAATACTATGGGTGATATTACTCCTTCCCCACCAATAGTTCTCAGTGCGCTTCGTCGCACTCGCCGCCGTCTTCGTGGTGGCAGGTGCTCTCCCCGGGAGAAAGGCGGCCGGCGATGTAGTCCTGCGCGACGTAATCGACGTTCCCGCTGATACCGAGAAGCACCTCGATGCTGTTCTCCCGGAAGAGAGCGATGGCCTGCGGCCCCATCCCGCCGGCGATGATCAGGTCGACCCCGTGCTCCGCGAGGAACGCCGGGAGCCGCCCGGGTTCGTGGCCGGGGTTCGGGAGATCGTCCCTCCGGTAGATGATCGACCCGTCAACGTCGAAGATCGCATACCCTTCACAGTGTCCGAAGTGTGCGGACACCATATTTCCGTCCTGCGCAACTGCAATCCGCATACGTGTCACCTGTTCCCGCGATCCCGTCGGGGATCGTATGAAACAAATTACACATATGCGCGAAATAAATTAAAACCACCCATCGTACCATCCGTCACCGGACCGGGGAATCTTTTTTAAGGCGGGCGACACCCTGCGGTATACCTGCTAACCAAGACTTGGTGAGACTGATGGTTCAACCCCTGAATATCGAAGAATACCGGAGCGTTTACGAGCCGGGAAAGGTAGAGTGCGCCAGCACCGGAGAGATGCGGCCGCTGGAGGAGATCATCGGCCAGGAACGGGCGCTCCGGGCGCTGCAGTTCGGTCTCGAGATCCGGGAACCCGGGTTCAACGTCTACACCGCGGGCGCCCAGGGCACCGGACGGAGGACTGCCGTCAGAAGTTTCCTCGACCAGCTCGCGAAAGGTAAACCCCGGGCGCGCGACTGGGTCTACGTCCATAACTTCCAGAACCAGTACGAGCCCAACGCCATCGCCCTCCCGGCGGGAAGGGGGCCCCGGTTCAAGGAAGAGATGAAACGGTTCATCGAGGAGGCCCGGCGGGCCCTCCCCCGGGCGTTCGAGAGCGAAGAGTATACCAAACGGAGGGACGAGACCCTCCAGTCCCTCCAGGGGAAGAGGACTGACCTCATCGCCCGGATCAATCAGGACGCCCAGGCCGCGGGGTTCGTTATCCAGATGAGCCCTATCGGCCTCCTGACCATCCCGGTCATCAACGGGAAGCCGGTTCCCGATGAGGAGTTCATCAACCTCCCCGACGACGTGCGGGCGGATGTCCAGCGGCGGCGCGACGCCCTCAACACCGAACTCCGGAGCACGCTCCGGCAGGTGCAGGAGATCGAACGGCAGGGGGCCGAAGCGGTTACGAATTTAAACCGCGACATCGCCCTCTACGCGGTCGGAAACCTCGTCACCGAACTCAAGGAGCATTACGCCGACGTCCCGGAGGTCCCCGCCTACATCGACGCCGTCCAGAACGACATCCTCGAGAACCTCCAGGCCTTCCTCGGAGTTCCCGAGCAGCCGGGAGCCCCGCCCCAGTTCCAGGCCTTCGTCCGGGAACTCCCGTTTCGGAAGTACGAGGTGAACGTCGTCGTAGACAACGACGGTGCTGAAGGCGCACCGGTGGTCGTCGAGCAGAACCCCACCTTCCAGAACCTCATCGGGAAGATCGAGAAGGAGGTTCAGTTCGGGATCTTTACGACCGACTTCACGATGATCCGGCCGGGCTCGCTTCACCGGGCTAACGGCGGTTACCTCGTCCTTGACGTTGAGGACCTCCTGCGCGCCCCGCTCTCCTGGGAAGGGCTCAAGACTGCCCTGAAGACCGGGGAAGTCCTCATCGAGGAGCCGGGCGAACGGATGGGGTTCATCACGGCAAAGACAATCAAGCCCGAGGCGATCCCACTCGACATCAAGGTGACCCTCATCGGGACCCCGATGCTCTACCAGCTCCTCTACCAGATGGACCCCGACTTCAAGGAGCTCTTCAAAGTCAAGGCCGATTTCGATACCGTGATGGAACGAAACGACGAGAACGCCGGAAAGTACGCCGACTTCATGTGCAACCTCGTCCGGGAGGAGAAACTCCGGCACCTGGACCGGGAGGCGATTGCCCGGGTGATCGAGTACGGCTCGCGCCTCGCCGAAGACCAGCAGAAACTCTCGACCCGGTTCGCGGCCGTTGCGGACCTCATCCGGGAGGCGAACTTCTACGCCGCGCGCGACGGTGCCGAGCAGATTGGAAAGGGGCACGTCACCCTGGCGATTGAGGAGAAGGTCTACCGTTCGGACCTGATCCAGGAGAAGATCGAGGAGTACATCCGGCGGGGAATCTTCCTCATCGATACCGCGGGGGAGAAGGTGGGCCAGGTGAACGGCCTCTCGGTCATCGGACTCGGGGATTTCGCCTTCGGCCGGCCGTCGAAGGTGACCGCGAGCATCGGTGTCGGCCGTGAAGGGATCGTGGACATCGAACGGGAAGCAGCGCTCGGCGGGCCGATCCACACGAAGGGCGTCCTGATCATCAACGGCTATCTCAATAACAACTACGCGAGGGACAGGCCCCTCTCCCTCTCGGCCCGGCTCGTCTTCGAGCAGAGCTACGAGGGGATCGAGGGTGACTCCGCGTCGAGCACCGAACTCTACGCCCTCCTCTCGGCGCTCTCGGGTCTCCCCTTAAAACAGTACCTCGCCGTCACGGGGTCGGTGAACCAGAAGGGGGAGGTCCAGGCGATCGGAGGCGTGAACGAGAAACTGGAGGGGTTCTTTGAGGTCTGCAAAGCCAAAGGGCTCAACGGGGAGCAGGGGGCACTTATCCCGGCAAGCAACGTCCAGAACCTGATGCTCAAAGAGGAGATCGTCGAGGCGGCGAGGGCCGGGAAGTTCCGGATTTACCCGGTGCGGACGATCGACGAGGGGATCGAGGTCCTGACGGGTGTCCCGGCGGGCAGACGCCGGGAGGACGGGACCTACGAGGAGGGAACGGTGAACTACCTGGTGGACCGGCGGCTCCGCGAGATGGCGGAGGCGATGCGTGGGTTCCAGCCGATGGCGGCGAAGTGACGGGAATGGAGCAGAAACGGTCGGTCTACATGGACCATGCGGCGACGAC
>DAYL01000018.1 GCA_002508705.1 Methanoculleus sp. UBA374
CGTATCAGAGGTTTGACGCCAGAAAACACTCAATTTTTCGCGAGGAGGCGACAGAATGCTCTGAACTATAGGAATCGTCAGCCGCTGGAAACTTTTAGGATGACTTCATTATTTCAAGGAACCAGGCAGCTTTCCTGTAGATATTCTCCTGGCATACCCAGTAGTCATTCCAGAGACTGACCCAGGTCCCGACACAGCCCGGGTCCTTCAGCCCTTCCCACCCCCTGTCTTCGGGCCGATCGTGCAACGCGATAAGAGTGTCGTGGATTGCGATAATTTTCTCCTCGGTAATATCATTCACGAGCCAGCCGCATTGCGGACACCACCATCCGATTGGGATCTCGCCCGGGAGATTATCTTCATCTATATCGTGAATGAAGGCACGGGTCATCCTGACATTATCACAATATGGGCTTGGGCAGATAGGGGCGAGACGCAGCATGCTCATCGGGCTCTATTGGATATGGCGACGTTTAGATAGATGAATTTAATCTCCGCCGGAGAGATTTTTCATTTGACTCCTGGCCGGAGGACCACCCTGTCGCGATGCCTCGGCCGCGACCTCCCGATAAACCCGGGTCCGGCCCCCGACGATATGGATCGCCAGGAGACCCTCTATGATCGAAAAAACGCCCGGTAATCCCCGGTCCTGAGCGAGTAGAACAAAGGATTGTCCGGTCCCTCCAGTCTTCTTCGGGTCGGCATCCTCGGCGAGTGATGCTAATCGCTCGCCTATCCGCAACGCGATGGATCGTGGGATATTTTCATGTTACAGCGGGCCATCGCGGTAATGACCCCCCGGATCTCCTCTGCACTGAGCGGCTCCTCGTCAAAACACCGTATTTACCGCAGGTCCTCGATCTTCCAGCCCAGGTAATCCTTGATGACCGTATACGCGAGTTCCGGCGGGATCGCCCCCTGCTCCGTGACGATCAGGTCGATATACTCCGCAGGGGTCACGTCGAAGGCCGGGTTCCGGACCCGGACGAAGGGGAGTTTCTCCGCCTCCTCGCGGGGCAGCACCTCGGAGGGGTCCCGCTCCTCGATCTCGATCAGCTCCCCGAGGATCGTCCGGGGCGCAAACTTGTAGGTCTCCGCCGCCACGATGACATTCGTCCGCGTCTCGTTTGCGGAGTGGGCGATCTGGGCGGTCCCGATCTTGTTCACCACCGCCCCGTTCACCGCAATGGCGTCGGCGCCGACGATGACGAGGTCGACATCGTTGATGAAGTAGCGGACCGCCGAATCGACGATATAGTTTGTGCGGATTCCGGCATCGTTCAGGGTCCTGATGGTGATGAGCCCCTGCCCCCGCGGCCGCACCTCCGTCGCGTAGACCTCGATATCCTTGCCCTGCCGGTGCGCCTCGAGGATGCACCCGAGCGCCGCCTCGGAGTTGCAGTGAGTCATGAGGACGTCGCCGTCGGAGATGTGGCGCGCCCCGATTGCCGCTATCTGCTCGATTGCATGCTCCGAGTGGTCGACGAACTCCGCCGCCCGGCGGAGAACCTCGTCCCGCGCGGCTTCCACGGATTCAAACGAGTCCAGGGCCCGCATCACGTATCGTACCGCGTTCGGGAGCGAGACGGCGGTCGGCCGGGTCCCGGTGAGGATATCCGCCGCCTTCCGCATCTCCATTCTGAAGGTATCGGGGTCGGATGTATCGAGACTCCCGGCATAATCCGCCAGTGCCTCCACCGCCGCCCGGGCGATCCGCCCGGCGCCCCGGATCTCCATATTCTTTATGCTTGCTGCCGTCTCACTCAGTAACATAGTCATTCATTCAGACGACCACTACATAGATTTATTGACGTGAACACACATGTCGGTAGCCGTTGTTTTCGATAGTGCGGGCACACTTCTGCGCACCTACCGGGTGGCGCGCGATCTCCTCCACGATGAGATGCTGACCGAGGTCGAGACCACCACCATCACCTTCGGGGCCGAGGCAAGGGTGCTTGTCGTCCTCCACCTCCACTCCCGGGACGTCATCGAGGCGCCGGAAGACCAATTGCTCTCGGCGTTCTTCCTCGATCGGTCGATCGGGTTCGGGGTAGCCTGTTCCCGGCGGGTCATCCCTGCAGAGGCGGTCGCAGAGATCCTCTACACCGACAAACACGCCAGGATCGGCGACCTGCAGGTCTGCATCCGGCGGGTCTGGGCCTGCTGCAAGAGAGAATCAATCGTCACCATGAACAGCGGCGTGATCCTGAACATGGACCTCCCCGGGATCGAGTTCACGGTGACCACCGGCGGAAGACCGTTTGACGGCGCGAAGGAGGCCATCAGCGAACTGCACCGGATGGGCGTCCCCGCATACATCGCATCGGGGGACCGCATCACCAAACTCGAACGGATGGGCGACTACCTCGGCATCCCCCGGGAACGGGTCTACGGTATCGCCACGCCCTCGATGAAAGCCCGGATCATCGAAGACCTCAAAGAGCAGTATGATAAGGTTGTTATGGTCGGGGATGCCATCAACGACCTGAACGCCTTCCGGAAAGCGGATCTTGCGGTGCTCACCGAGCAGCAGTCCGACCGGAAACCCGACATCCTGTACGCCACCGCCGACCGGGTCATCCGTAACGTCAGCGAGGTGCCCGGTATCGTGGCGGAACTTCTCGCGGACACCACGACGACCGGAAAAAGTGCAACAATATAAACCCTAATATGATACCACGAGAAGACTTTAACGAGGAGCTTGAGATGACCCCACTCATTACGGTGAAGGATCTCTGTATGGAGTTCAACGGGACCGTTGTACTCAACAATATCAATTTTGAGGTGGCAGAGGGAGAGACTGTCGGTATTATCGGGAGAAGCGGGGCCGGAAAGACCGTTCTTATGCACCTTATGCGGGGTGTGGACCAGCCCCCGACACGGGGTGCGGTCGTCTATCACATCGTCGCCTGCAGTGCGTGCGACTACATCGGCGTCCCTGGCGAGAAGGGGAAGCCGTGTCCCGTCTGCGGCGGCGAACTCAAACCGGCGGACGTCAACCTCTGGGCGGAGGAGAACGCGGCGATGAAACGGCGGATCATGCGGCGGACCGCCATCATGTTCCAGCGGACGTTCGCCCTCTACGGCGATGACCGGGTGATCGAGAACGTCCTCCGGGCGCTCGACGATATCGGCTATCCGGCGGAGAAAGCGGTCAGCAGGGCGGCTGACCTCATCGACCAGGTCCGGCTCTCCCACCGAATGATGCACATTGCCCGGGACCTCTCGGGCGGCGAGAAGCAGCGGGTGGTGCTCGCCCGTCAGCTCGCCAAGAACCCGTTCATGCTCTTTGCGGACGAACCGACCGGGACGCTCGACCCGGAGACCGCCACGCTCGTTCACCGGATGCTCATCGAGAGCGTGAAGAAAAACGATATGGCGATGGTGGTCACGTCGCACTTCTCAAGCGTCATCGAGGACGTCGCGGACCGTGCGATCCTCCTTGAAAACGGGGAGATCAAAGAGATCGGAGCCCCGGAGGCCGTAATCAACCGGTTCATGGAGAACTACAGCGACGTCGAACAGCACGAGGCGGGAGTGGTCGGCGAGAAGATCCTGGTCGCCCGGGACGTGGTCAAGCGTTACCTCTCGGTCGACCGGGGCGTGGTCAGGGCGGTCAACGGTGTCTCCTTCGATGTCTCCGAACAGGAGATCTTCGGGATCATCGGCAAGAGCGGTGCGGGTAAGACGACCCTCTCCCGGATCATAGCGGGGGTCCTTGAGCCCACGAGCGGCGAGATGAACATCCGGATCGGGGACGACTGGATCGACATGACCAAACCCGGGATCGAGCACCGGGGCCGGGCGAAGGGCTACATCGGCCTCCTCCACCAGGAGTACGACCTCTACCCGCACAGGACGGTGCTCGACAACCTCACCGACGCCATAGGCCTGGAATTCCCCAAAGAACTCGCGATGAGGAAGGCGATCATCACCCTCGGCATGGCCGGGTTTGCCCCCGAGAAGAGCCGCGAGATCCTGGACCGCTACCCCGGTCAACTCTCCGAGGGCGAGAAGCACCGGGTGGCCCTCGCCCAGGTCCTCATCCGCGAACCCCTGCTCGTCGTCCTCGACGAACCGACCGGCACGATGGACCCCATCACGAAGATCGACGTAAAACACTCGATTCTTCACGCCCGCGCGGAGATGGACGAGACGTTTATTGTGGTATCGCACGACATGGAGTTCGTCCGGGATATCTGCGACCGGGTGGTGCTCATGCGGGGGGGCAAGATCATCAAGATGGGCCCGACGGAGGAGGTGCTCGCTCACCTCACCGAGGATGAGCGACGGGTGATGGGAGCACCTGCTCCCTGAGGTGCCGACGATGAAGATCGACCTGGACGGGAAGGCTGTAGAGATGCCGTCTGGGTCCCGGCTCGGGGACCTCCTCCCCGGGCGGGACGTGCGGTGCAGCGTTGCGGTCATCCGCCCGATGATCGCCGAGGAGGGCAGCGCGGAGGTGCAGGAGGTCCGGTTCGTCACCACGGCCGGGGATATGGTCGTCGAGGTGGCGGACCCTGCCGTGGTCTCCCGGATCTTCGTGTCCGGGCTTGCCGAACAACTGCGCCTGCACTGGCAGGACCGGCACGCCGCAGCCTTCGGGCCTTTTGCATCGGACGTGCGGCCCGCACGGGAGCCTGGCCGATACGAGCGGGGCGACGTGATCCTCGGGTGCGGCGGTTACGACCCCGCCCGGTCATACCTGATCTTCTCGCGCATGAGCCATACCGCCGACTACGGCGCTCCGGCGAACGGCGGGGTCATCGGCAGGGTCGTTACCGGCCGGGGGCTGCTCGACCGTATCGGCGAAGGCGACCGGGTCACCGGGGTCGAGCGGGTGCTCAGGCGTGCGGACCGGTCGCACGCGATCGTCACCCGCGATGCGGCGTTCCCGCTCGAAGACGGAATGCAGGTCGTCTCCTACGTGGAAGCGGAGGTGCAGGGGTTCGGAAAAGACGGGATCGATACCCGGACCGCCCGGAGCGTCGAGCACTTCCTCCTCTCCGTGAAGAAGGGCAACTTCCCGGTGGACCGTTCGAGCAGCACCCACATCGCCGACACGCACCTGGTCCCGACGAAGGTCCCGGAGGAGTTCTCCGGACCGAGACTTGAAGGGACCGTTACGATCCGGACCGCCGGAAAATCTTCGGGAGCCATCTACATCTACACGCAGGGCGTATCGGCAAGTCCGGTGCACACCGTCGTCGGTCGGGTGGTCCACGGCATCGAACTCGCCCGGTTTGCCGGTAAGGGAGACCTTCTTGCCCTCCGGGCCGATCCGGAACAGTTCGATCTGGTCGGTCTTTCGCTTGAGGAGGCCGGGGATGCCGCCGCCCGGCGGGGTATCGCCCTCACCGCAGACTCGACCGAAGGCGACCGCGTGGTGGTCGGCCAGACCCCCGAAACAACCCTCGAGGTTCTCGCCGGGGGGGCGGTCCGGGTCGCAACAAAGCCCGCCGACCACGTCATCAGCATCACCCTCGACGGGGCGGCCGCCCCCCGGTCGGTCACGATCTTCCGCGAGGTGACCGGGCTCAAACATCACGCCGTCGGAAAGATGCCGCTCGTCTTCATCTTCGAAGACGTCTTCCTCTTCAAGCCGAAGATCGGCAAGGGCGTCGCGATCATCCCGGAGAACACTCCCACGGGCGAGGTGCCGGCCCTCACCCTTGCGATGACGAACGACTCCCGGCGGGGCGTCGGCATGGTCGGCATCCGTATGACGCCGAACGCCGAGTTCGGCCCGACTGCCGAGCCGCTCACGGGGACGAACGTCATCGGGAAGGTGCTTGATGCGGGGAACCTTGCCGGGATGCGCGAAGGAGCGACGGTATATGTAAGGGAGGTGGAGTGATGGCCGAGTATATACCCGCGTACGTAGGTACGGTGACGAAATACGTCTTCGTCGAATCCCCGACCATGACCCCCGGCGAGCTCGCGCTCCGGGCGTACGAGGTCTCCGAGGGCGTCCTGATCAAGGAGACGTGTTTCGGACTGCAGGTGACGGGCGAACCGGAGGCGGTCGACCGCCTCATCGACACGATCCGCGGGTTCGATCCCAATCACATCTTTGTCAAGGACCGGGGGTTCCCGCCCGGCGACCCGAGACGGTGCCGGGCGAACCTCGGCGGAGCGCGGCCGGGCTATCTCGGCCATGAGCGGGAGTTCCGGATTCTCCGCTATATCACCCACGGCCTTGAGGAACTCGACCGGCGGGGGGCGGAGGAGCCGGCGGCACCGCCCGCACGCGAGAAGAAGAAACCCACACTGGATATTAAGCGATTACAAGAACTGATAGAGACAGAGGAGCCCTGAACAGAATGGCAAAGGTGTTTATCTATCCTGCAACGAGCCTCATCCTCTCCGACCTGGTGGCCCGGTTCGGACATAAACCGCTCGGTGCAGCCCTCGGTATCCGGGAACGGATACAAACCGCCGGGATCGACTCCCCGCCCCTGCAGATCACGCCCGAAGAGCCCAAGCGCGGCCTGAAGTATGCGGCGGTTGAGGTGCCGTCAGGTGTTCGGGGGCGGATGGCGATCTACGGGCCTCTCATTGAAGAGGCCGAGGCTGCGATCATCGTTACCGACGCGGACTTCGCGTTCGGGTGCATGGGGTGCGCCCGCACCGACGAGTTGATCCTCTTCTCCCTGCGCCAGAGCGGCATCCCGATCCTGGAACTGAAGTATCCCACGGACGAGGAGGAAGGCGTGCAGTTCGTCGCCGCCATCAAGAAGTTCCTTGCCGGTCTCCCGAAAGAGGAGGGCAAGGCATGACCCGAAAAGTAAGGATCGCCCAGCTCTCCTGCGGCGCCGAGTACAGCGGCGTCCAGAAGGAGATCTATGCGGCCGCCGAAGCGGTGGGCGCCGAAGTCTTCTTCCCCGATATCGCCCTCGCCGACGTCGAGCGAGCGGTCGATGCGTTCGGGCTGGACGTCAAAAGTGCCGACTTAAAACTCATGATCGCCCGGGGCCTGGCTCTGGTGGAGGGAAAAGTCGATGCGGACGGGGTCTTCATCGGCACCTGCTTCCGGTGCGCCGAGGCGGCTATCGTGAGAAACGAACTCCGGCGGTACATCCCCGAACACTCGCGGCTGCCGGTGGTGAGTTACTCCTTCACCGAGCGGACGACCGCAGGGACCCTTCTCACGAGGATGGAGGCCCTGACCACCATCGCCAGACGGAGGGCCCTCCTTGCCCGCGAGGAGCAGACCGGGATCACCATGGGCGTCGATTCGGGGTCGAGCACGACAAAGGCGGTCGTGATGAAGGACAACAGGATCGTCGGCACCGGCTGGCTCCCGACGACCGAGGTGCTCAAGAGCGCCGAAGGCACCATCGCCCAGGCGCTTGAGATGGCGGGCATCGCACGGGAGGATGTCCAGGCGATCGGGACCACCGGATACGGGCGGTTCCTGGTCGGAAAGCACCTCAAGGCCGACCTGATCCAGGAAGAACTGACGGTGAACTCGAAGGGCGCCGTCTACCTCGCCGGCCACCAGCGGGGAGCCTCGACCGTCATCGACATCGGCGGCATGGACAACAAAGCCATCAGCGTGATCGACGGTATCCCCGGGACGTTCACCATGGGCGGGATCTGCGCCGGTGCGAGCGGCCGGTTCCTGGAGATGACCGCGAAGCGCCTCGGCGTGGACATCACCGAACTCGGGCCCCTCGCCATGAAAGGCATCGGAAAGAACGTCCCGATGAACAGTTACTGCATCGTCTTCGGGACGCAGAGCCTGGTGAACGCGCTTGCGGCAGGGAGTTCGCCCGAGGACGTGGCGGCTGCGGCCTGCCACAGCGTTGCGGAGCAGGTCTTTGAGCAGCAGCTGCAGGAGATCGATATCAAGGAGCCGGTGATCATGGTGGGCGGCACCTCGCTGATCGAGGGGCTGGTCTACGCGATGGGCCAGCTCCTGCAGACCGAGATCATCGTCCCGCCCTATTCCCAGTATATCGGCGCGGTCGGGTCCGCCCTGCTTGCGTCCGGGTTTGTCCAGGGGGAGTAGATGCCCCCGTTGACCTACTTCGTCGTCGAATCTCCCGATGCCGTCGGGAGAGAAGTCTACGAACGGATCGCGTCGGACGTGCTCCAGGACCTCGACCTCATCAAGGTGATCGACCGGCTGCACATCTACGTCGACCCGAAGGTGCCGATCTTCGTCGCTGCAGGGCTGCTCCGCCATATGCCGCGTGAGATCCGCGTCAGCGACTTTGCAAACATCAATCCCGGCGACGCGGAGATCGTTCTCGACATCGGCGACGAGACTTACCTTGCGCCGCTGCTCCGGAAACTCTGGGCCCGCTTTGGAAAAGAGAACGTCGATCAGCCGGACCGGTTTACGGTCGTCCTCCCGGCCGGCGTGGTCGGAGAAGAGGAACTTGAGAGACTGGTGGTGGCCGACCCGAGCGAGACGCTGTATAAAGACGTCATCTACGCGCTTCAGTACATCGCTCCCGAGGGGTTCAAGGTCCGCCGCCAGTATATCAAGAACGGTAAGTTTTACTACGTGGCAAGCGAGGATACTCTGCCGGGAGACATCGTAGAAACGGTTGTCGCGCCGATCTTTGCAAAGATGGGGGAGACGTTATGACGACGCTGGTGCCGGTGACCTACAAGGGAGGCGTCTACCGGCACGACGAGATTGCGGACCTGATCGACGACCTCGGGGGCTACATCGTGCAGAAGCACATTATGGCCCAGGACGTCGTGCTTCAGTCGTTCGTGCCGCGGGACGACATCGGCCTGATACGGGAGGTTGCAAAGCCGCTTGCGGGCGAGGTGACCGAAGCGCCCCTCGTCGGGACCGAGATCGCCGTGGTCAGTCCGAGCCTGGAGATCCATCACCTCCCGCACACCGCCTGCGACATCGCCGAGTACCTCCGGCGGGCCGGTGCGAAGACCAACATGGTCGGGCTTGCGCGGGGGTTCGGCAAGCGGATTGCAAACCTCAACGACGAGGAGCGGGACATCATCAACGAGCACGATCTCGCCGTCTACGCCCTCGGCAACTTCGAGGAGTGTATCCGGCAGAAGTTCCCGGTGCTCCGGCGCGGAGTCCGCGTGCCGATCGTGGTGACCGGCGCCCCGGACCGCGAGACCCTGATGCGGATCGTCGACCCGCCCGCCGAGGGCTACGTCGGCGGCATCGGGAGGATCATGCACCGGTTCAAACGCCCCGAGGAACTCGCGAAACTCGATGAGCTGGTGGACGAGGTCTCCCGCACCCTGGACGCCCGGCGTGACGACCTCGCCAAAGACCCGCTCTCCGTCTTCCCTCCCCGTCTGATGGCGATCATTGAGGACCGGATCCATGAGGTCAGTATGCTGACGCACCCGACGCCCGTGACCGTCCAGATGGAGGGGCTCCGGGTGAAACTCCCCTACGACCCGTATGCCCCGGCCGTACGGTCGCTTGAGGTCGTTGAGGGTGTCACCGTCGGAGATATCGCCGACGTCACGCCGTCGCGGATGCGCAATTACATATTGATCCGGATTAAACCCTTCTCCGAGACCGGGGTACTGGTGTAGAGATGGACTTCGAGAAGATGCTCACGAGGGTTGCGGAACAGGGGTCGGACGTGGTTGCGGAGGAACTCCTCCGGGAGATCGAGGCGGAATACGGCAGGGTTCCCCTGATCTTTGAGCGGATGGCGGAACGACCAGAGATCCTCATCTCGCACCTGCTCTACAAGGGTGCCGTGGCCGAGACCAGCCAGCTCGAACCGAAGGTGATCGAGCTCATAAGCCTTGCGGTGGGCGCAGCGCTCAAGTGCCGCCACTGCGTCGAGTATCACATGCAGTCGGCGATGGCGAAGGGCGCAACCCGGGCGGAGATCCTCGAGGTGATCCTGATCGCGGGGATGCTCGCGAACTCCGCGGTCCTTGCGGACGCCTACCGTGTGGTGGACGGTTCCGGTCCCTGCCCGTCGTGCGATATCAACGGGACGGGCCTTGGTAAGACCCGCCCGGATAAGTAGTCGGAGCATGTGCGGCATTGCCGGGCAGTTTGCCCTGAACGGGGGAGAAGCGGACCCGGACCTTGTCCGGGCCATGGCAGAGCGGCTCTTCCACCGCGGTCCCGACGGCGAGGGGAGTTTCTTCTCCGGTCCGGTCGGCCTCGCTCACCGCCGTCTTGCAATCCTCGACCTCTCCGACGAAGGTCGGCAGCCGATGGCAAACGAGGACGGGTCGCTCTGGATCGTCTTCAACGGCGAGATCTATAACTACCTCGAACTCCGGGAGGAACTCTCCGCCGCCGGCCATCGGTTCTCCTCCGCAACCGATACGGAGGTGATCCTGCACGCCTACGAGGAGTGGGGGAGGGACTGTCTATCCCGGTTCAACGGGATGTGGGCGTTCGCCCTCTGGGACGCGCGGCGCCGCGAACTCTTCTGCGCCCGGGACCGCCTGGGCGTCAAGCCGTTCTACTACACCCTCGTCGGGGGATCGTTTCTCTTCGCCTCGGAGATCAAGGCGCTCCGTGTCCATCCTGCAGCCGGCGGGAAGCCGAACGACCGGACGCTCTCGACGTTCCTCGCCTGGGGGGTTGCGGACCATACCCCCGAGACGATGTACGACGGCGTTCTCCAGCTCCCGCCGGCGCACTCGTTCGTCGTCTCCGGGGAGGGAAGCGGGGTCCCGGAGCGTTACTGGGATTTCGCGGTGAACGACGCCCCCGGGGGAGACGTCGGAGACGATGAAACCGCCCGAGGGCTCCGGGACCTCCTGGCCGATGCCGTCCGGCTCCGGCTCAGGAGCGACGTCCCGGTAGGGACCTGCCTTTCGGGCGGCATCGACTCCTCGACGATAACCGCCCTGATCAACGCCCTTCTGCGTGCGGAAAACCCGGGGAGCGTCGGCGACCGGCAGAAGACGTTCTCGGTCTGTTTCGACGACGAACGGTTCGACGAGAGCAGGCATATCGATACGGTGGTTGCGGCGACGGGGGTCGCGAGCCGCCGGACGACGCCCGCGACGGAGGGGCTCTGGGAGGACATTGAACGGCTCCTTTACCTGCAGGACGAGCCGTTTGCGTCGCTCTCGATATACGCTCAGTACTGCGTGATGCGGCTTGCCCGGGATGAGGTGAAGGTGGTCCTCGACGGGCAGGGGGCCGACGAGCAGCTCGGTGGCTACATCGCCTACCAGGCGCCTTACATCCGGGGCCTCCTCCGGCAGGGGCACACCCTCGCGGCGCTCCGGGAGGGTGTCGGAAGCGCGAGGCGCCACCGGTCCTTTTTTTCATGGGCGGTCCGCCAGTCGCGGGTCCGGTCGGAACGGCGGGAGCTCCTCCGGGGGTCCGCGCCGGAGGTCCTCCGGTATGCAGGATCGCTTGATGAGGTGCTGAAACGGGAGATCACCGCATCGAACCTTCCCCTCCTGCTGCACTGGGAGGACCGGAACTCCATGGCTTTCTCGATCGAGGCCCGGGTCCCGTTCCTCGATTACCGGGTCGTGGAGTATCTCGCGTCGCTCCCGCTCGACCAGAAGATCCGCCGCGGCGTCACGAAGTATGTCCTGCGGCGGGCGATCCGGGGGCTGGTCCCGGACGCCGTCCGGTGCAGGATGGACAAGATGGGGTTCGTCACCCCCGAAGAGGTCTGGATGAAGGGGGAACTTGCGCCGAAGATCCTCGCGCTCTTCTCAACGCCTGCGTTCTCCCGGCGCCCCTACTGGGATGCAGAGCGGGTGCTCCGGAATTACCGGGAATTCCTTGACGGAAGAAGTGCCTACTCCACCGAGTTCTGGCGGATAGCCTGCGCGGAGATGTGGCTCCGGCAATTCGACACGTAGGCGGGTGAAGCGTCACTCTTCCTCCTGCGGGCAGATCCCTCCCTTCTCGCGCAGGTGTCTTCCCGCATACGCCGCGAGCAGGACCGAGAGCACGCCGGTGATGAAGATGCCGTCGAATATCCCCGCACCGCCGATGGAGAGAACGGTCGCCCGGCCCCCGGCGAGCGCCGCAAGCACGTCCGGATTCGCGAGGTTGAGGATGTCGGCGCCGAGCAGGGTGCCCATGGTCCCGCCAGCATAGGCGAGTCCGGGTGCGGCGTGGCAGCCGCGGGCGAGGAGGAGTCCTGCTGCGGCGCCCGCGAGGGGCGCAATGTAGAGCGGCATGGTGATCCCGAGACCGGGGACCGGCGTTGCGAAGGCGTAGGTGACGAGCGCTACCGCGATGACGGCTATGAAGGTCTTGGAACGCGAGACCTGGCCCCGTGCGATCATCCCGGCGGTCACGATGAACGGGATTACGGCGCCGCCCACGTTGACCGCGATGAGCGCCCCTCCGGCAGGGAGCAGCGGGATATCGATCAGGCTGCCGAGCAGCGCCCCCGCGGTCGCGAGCAACGCCTGGGAGAACCGGAGCCCGATCGATTCAAAGATCCCCTCGGTGATGAGGAGCAGGTTGAATATGACCAGAGCCGGTATGAGGACGGCTAAGACGATGATGATCTGCTCCGGGCTGAAGGGAACCGGCAGGATTGCAATCGTGGATACCTCGGTCTCCATGGGGTTCAGGTATACGGATGTCTCCACCATAAATAGTTTCACTGTCTCTTTTGCGGTCTTTGGGACAGGTCTGCCGCTTCAGCCGCGGGTCCGGGAACGGATAACGGCTCCCATCCGCTCCTCCCGACGCTGCCGTTTCGGTTGGGTACGGATGCTTTTTCGTAGTTTTACGAGAAAAGCAGCGATTTTAAAAAAATGGAAATCTTAAATGGCTTATTTTATCTTCCTTTTCAAATAGATATTTTCATATAGGGATAATCAGAGATAATGATAACATAATAATTCCTTCCTCGGATTGGATAATGGACGCCGGATAGCACATATCCGCGGTATATCTCAAAGACGAGCGACCGCCCCTCGATCCCGGTCGCATACGTCGGGGCGATGAGTGACTGAAGATGACACCGTTCTTTCTGACCGGTCGTATCGGTGTGGATGGACATGGACACCTTTACCGTTGAGGACCTGATCCGGCGTCTGGAACGGCTTCAGGCACGGGGTCCGATCCCCTTCAATGTAAAGAAGGGAGAGATCATCGGTATCCTCTGCACCGGCGATCAGGGCCGGAGGACCCTGATTGCCGTCCTTATGACGGTGCTCTTCCCGGTCTCCGGGTTTGCCGAACATTCGTCGCTTGCAATCCTCGGGAACCTCGGAGACGTGCGGCGGAGTATGGGCATCGTCCTCCAGGAATCGGTCCTCGACCCCGTGACGACCGGCAGGGAGAACCTGGAGTTTGGTGCACGGCTGCACGGCCTGGACGATGAAGTCCGGGAGAGACGAATCTCCGAGGTCATCGGACTCTTCGGACTTCCGGAGTATGCTGACGCGGCGGTTGAAACCTATCCCCCGGCTATCATGCGGCGTCTCGAGATCGCCCGGGCTTTTCTTGTGCACCCGGGCGTCCTCTTCCTCGCCGAGCCGACGAAGGAGCTGGATGAGTCCGGTCGCCGGGAGATCTGGGGCCTGCTCCGGTGTCTGAACCGTGAGCGGAGGGTGACGATCATCTTCACGACCCACGACCTCGACGAAGCGGAGGCGATCTGCAACCGGGCTGCAGTGGTGGACGGCGAAGAGGTCGTGGCCCTGGATACGCCGGCCACCTTTCGTGCGATGATGGCTGTCACCGAAGCACATCTGAAATTCAACGATACCGCCTGAGCGTCCGGGCCCCGCGTCGGCGAACGGAAAACCGAACGGATCAACATATATTTAATCCCGTTGTAAGAGGGATATATGCTTGACATTCGTCCTTCACTTGCGTTCCTTCTCCTCGCCGGGAGCACTCTCGCGGCCGTGCTGATCGGTGGGTGTCTTGGCGGCGGCCCCGCTTCGGGAGACCGGGTCAGCCGGACCATACCCCCGGGAGAGGCATCCGCCCTGATCGAAGAAAGGGGAGGGGACCCGATGTTCGTCGTCATCGACGTCCGGAGACCGGAAGAGTATGCCGGCGGGCATATCCCGGGCGCGATCAACATCGACTCGGCGCACTTTTCAGAGAGCCTTGAGAGCCTGGATGCGAACGGAACATATGTCCTCTGCTGTCAGCGGGGCGGCCGGAGCGCCGGCGTCCGCAAATTGATGGGAGAAGCCGGGTTTTGCGAAGTTTACGATATCAAAGGCGGCTTGAACGCCTGGAAGGCCGCCGGGCTTCCGGTGACGAAAGACTGAAACCCGGAAAGGCGTTTTACGTGAAGGAAACGAAAAGGGGGTGGTGAACCCCGGGAGGGCGGAAGGCCCCCGGCGGCAGTTTCCCCTCAGATGATGATGGCCGCGGTCTTCTGGTCCTTTTCCTCGTCGAAGTCGGTGATGGCGACCTCCGTAGAGAGGATCAGGCCCGCAATGGACGCCGCGTTCTGGAGCCCGAGTCGGACCACCTTTGCGGGGTCGATGACGCCGTGCTCCGCCAGGTTCTCGTAACTGCCGGTCTTTGCATTGTAGCCGAACGCGTCGTCGTCGCTCCCTTTTATGGTGGCGATGACTTCTGCGCCTTCGACGCCGGCGTTCTTTGCTATCTGACGAACGGGCTCTTCGAGCGACCGTCGGACTATGGAAACCCCGATCTTTCGGTCGTCCTCGAACTGCAGTTTGTCAAGGGCACCGATTGACCGGAACAGGGTGACGCCGCCCCCGGCAACCACGCCCTCCTCGACCGCCGCCTTGGTGGCGTTCAGGGCATCGTCGATCCGCATCTTCTTCTCTTTCAACTCGGTCTCGGTCACCGCACCCACCTTGATGACCGCCACGCCCCCTCCGAGGTTTCCAAGCCTCTTTCGCAGGTCGTCCTTCTTCAACTCCGAGTCCGTTATGTTGATCTGCGACTCAATCAGGCGCATGCGGTCTTCCAGAGCCTTGCGGTCGCCTTTGCCGCCGACAATCAGCGTCTTTTCCCCGTCTACCTTGACGGTGTGGGCCGTGCCGAAGACCTGCCGGGTTACGTTCTCCAGTTTCATTCCCCGATCCTCAGAGACCACCGTCGCGCCCGTGAGGACTGCGATGTCTTCGAGGATTGCCTTGCGTTCGTCGCCGAATCCGGGTGCTTTGACCGCACAGGCTTTGAGAGAGCCCCGGATGATGTTCAAGATAAGAGCCGCCTGAGCCTCTCCGTCAACATCTTCGGCGACGATCAGAAGCGGTCTGCCTTCCCCCGCGGCCGTCTCCAGGATCGGGACCATCTGCTTGAGCGACGAGATCTTCCGGTCGGTGAGCAGGATGTAGGGGTCTTCGTACTCGCAGACCATCTTCTCGGGGTCCGTGACCATGTAGGGCGAGATGTACCCCCGTTTGAACTGCATCCCTTTTACCACATCGAGGCCGGTTTCAAGGCTCTTTGAATCCTCGACCGTGATCAGGCCCCCGTATCCGACCTTATCCATCGCGTCGGCGATGAGTTTCCCGATCTCTTCGTCGTTGTTCGCGGAGATCGTGGCGACCTGAAGAACCTTGTCCCTGTCTCTCACCGGAGCGCTCGTCGACCGGATATACTCCACCGTCGCCGTAACCGCGGCATCGATCCCCCGCCTGATCTCGATCGGGTTTGCTCCGGAGGAGATGTTCTTCAGGCCCTCGGTGAGGATGGCCTGGGCGAGAAGCGTTGCCGTTGTCGTTCCGTCGCCGGTCTTGTCCTGGGTCTTCTGGGCAACCTCCTTGACGAGTTTCGCCCCGATGTTCTCGAACTTGTCATGAAGCGAGATCTCTTTCGCGATCGTCACGCCGTCGTTCGTCACGATGGGGCTTGTCGGTTTGTCGATCACGACGTACCTGCCCCTGGGGCCGAGCGTGATCTTGACGGTGTCGGCAACCTTATTGACACCGGCAAGGAGCGATCTGCGTGCATCTTCGTCAAACATCAACTGTTTTGATGATACCATATCCCTCACTCCATCTTTGCCAGAATGTCCTTAAACGGGACAAACACGTACGTCTCCGAGTCGACCTCGACCGTATCCGCGCTGTAGCCTCCGTACAAAACATGGTCTCCCTGTTTCAAGGGGAGCGTCGTTCCGTCGTCGCGCTGTCCTACCGCAACAACGTATCCTTCCTTTTTCTTCTCCTGCGCGGATTCCGGGATGTAAATTCCACTCTTCGTTACTTCTTCTTTTTTTACGGGTTTTATCAGAACCCGTTCTCCTATTGGGGTAATCTCCATGAGTCTATCTCCTCCAGAGATTGTTTGCACTCATATCCTTGGGTGCAAAAATATTTAAAACTTATTGATTTTGTAGATACGATATCGACATTTTGCACACGTTTATATTGTATCGAGTACATACTCCTGAGCAATCAATGGCTCCAGCAGCAAGGCAGATTGTGTTCAGGCAGATTGAGAGACCAAGAGGTAAAATCGGGCCCGAGCCCGAGAACCTTGAATGGTTCTTCAGCAGCCTTGGTATCGGGGAAGGACGGGACGTCGACCAGGTCGCCCAGCGGATCCTTATCGCGCTTCTTGTGTACCAGATCTCCGGAAGCGGCGTACCTGTGGAACGGATCTCGCAGGACCTGGAGGTCTCCAGCGCCCGCATCAACCACCACATCAGAAACCTGGTCGAGGCCGGTGTCGTATATCGTCACAAGAGGCTGATCTACCTCCGGGGAAACAGTCTCCAGTCGATGGTCCAGGAACTGCGCAAAGACGCTCTCCGAGTCCTCGACGACCTCGAGATCGCGGCTGTAGAGATCGACCGGTCGCTCGGTATCGACGACTGAGTCTTACGACCCGTTTGAAACGCCGGTGCTCCTACTCTTCGTGCTTCACGTAGGTGACGCCTTCCGGCTCTTCTCTCTCCCGGGTCTCGATCACGACCGTGCCGGAGATCCTGTTAAAGAGCCTCTGCTGTCAACTACCCCCACTTCAGTGGGGGGCATGCTCCTAGAGATGGGAGCACGCTCTTTAGGGGCTTCGCGATTCCACCTCTCCCCGGTGTCGGGGGAGCGGACCGCAATAGGCCGGTTGACGGCGGCCCTGGCAGCAATGTCGCTGCACTGTGGTGTCGTTTGCGCAGGTGTATAGCCGTGATCCGCAGGAGAGGCTCCTGCTTCGTGCCTTCCAGAGCGCAACAGATATCAGTTGGACTTCCCCCGGCATAAAGAATAGCCGTGCGGGGTGAAAGTGTATCGTGATATGCGAAGGGCCGATTCCTCCCACGACTCAAGTCGCGGGAATCCTCGGCCCATTTTCTTGCCAGGCATGGTAAGCCATCCTATCAGGCAGTCGAGGATGATGAGAAATGCCTTCCCGAAACTCTCGACTGCAGCGGTCGCAAAGCCGATATCCTCTCCTGCACGGCCGACGGCCCGGATCTTGAGCGCCATCTTGCCGATGGACTGGCCCCGGTATCCCTCAAGCAGCGTCCAGTAGAGGAAGAGCACGACCGAGAAGAGGCTGAAAGAGAAGAGCCCGGGTCCGATCGTGACCTGCCAGGCGGGTGAAAGCCGATCTGAAATAGCCAGGACCGGAAGCCCGATCAGGACGATATCGATGAGCCAGGCCCAGAACCGAGTTTCCCACCCGGCAAGGTAGAGGGTGACCATATCACTCTTCTGCGGTTCTCCGCGGGTCTTAAGTATTCCCGGAAAAAAGCGGACTATCCGATATAACTCAGTTCTTCGCGGCCTTTGGCCTCTTCGGCTTCCCGGACACGTGCTATGAGTTGCTCCATCTCACCGGCGCGTTGCTGCAGCGAGGTATGGTCGACCTCGATCCCGAGCAGGCGGGAGAGGACGGAGAGAAGGTTGTCGGCGCTCTTCGGGTCGGCGATGTAACCGCTCGTCTCGCCCATCAGGCAGATTCCCTCGATACCCCTCACCTCGCCGAGACCGAGCAGGAGGCCCGAGGCCCCCACGATCACTCCCTCGCTCCCGGCGTTCTCGAACGAACCGCCGGCCGCCTCTACCTCCGGGCGGAGACGCTCCATATTGACTGCGGAGAGCACCCTCGGGTTCTCGACCAGGTGGCCGACCCCGTAGCCCCCGAGCGCATAAATCCGCCGGACACCGAGGCTTTCCGCAATGTCCAGGTATCGCTCGGTCAGGATATAGTGCCCCGGGGCCGAACTGCTCTGAAAATCCCCTACGAGAAAGAGGACCGCCTTCCCGTTCTTCTCGGAGCGGTAGACCTTGTTGTTGACCAGGTGGGTGACACCCTGTTCGTCGACGACCACCTGCGGAGGAAAATGGAGCGAAGAGATCTCCGCTATCATTTCGCCTTCAAGTTCATCGATCAGGTGGTCGGCAACAAGTTTCCCGACGTGCCCGATACCGGGCAGGCCCTCGATCAGGACCGGGGCGTCGAGGTTGTCGTCTCTTGAAAAACTCACTGTGACGGGTTCCATCCGCGTACCACTCTCCTGTACCTGCCGTATCTATCTTCCGGAGAAAAACGGGCCGGATGGGCCGGCCGTGTCGGCCTGCCGCAGACCGGGCAGATCACAGAGAGCGTATACCTTAGATCGTCTGGACAGCGGCGAATACGATTGCTCATACGGTCTTATCCGGTTTTCTGCTTCCGGATAAATTTGCCCGATCCCCCCGCCCGCTCGACGACGCCGACGGCGGCGCTCGCCGCCTTCTCGATTGCCTTTTCGGCTGCCTTATAATCGGGTGCGGTCACTTTTATCCGGTATTTTGGGGCCCCGATGTAGATCAGGTCGATCTCCACATCGTCGACTCTCGGCTGCGCACTCCGGAGCGCCCTGCGGATCACGTTGACGCCGTCGGGCCGCGACGACGTCAGAATAAGATGTCCCGTAATGGTCACCTTCGGGACTTTCACGTTCTCGTGCGCGATGGAGATGAGCGCTTCCTTGACCGGTTCATCGAGTTTCAGCTTATCCGTCGCCTCGCCGCCGGTGGTGACGATATCCTCAAAGGCCGGGTACAGCTGGCCGTATTCACGGTATACGGCCTCCTCGATGATCGCCCGGTCCACCCCCGCTGCTTCGGAAGCGAACCCGACCCACTTCGTAGCCTTCTGCTCGTTCTTCCACTCGTGAATCTTCTCGCGCCGCTGGTGTTCGTTTACGTCTTTCAACGAGAGGTCGATGTGGCCGCGGTCGGGGTCCACATTCAGGACTTTGCAGACGACTTTCTGTCCTTCTCGTACGTAGTCCCGGATGTACTTTATCCAGCCCCGTGCAATCTCGGATATCGGTATGAGCCCTCTATGCCCGTCATACTCATCCAGGGTCACGAACGCTGCAAAGTCTTTAACGTCCGCGACCGTGCAGACGACGAGTTCTCCTTCGTCGGGCCACTCTCTCTCATGCATGGAATAATCACTCAAGTACTGCCAGTATCTCAGCCTTTATATCTGCTTTCCCACCGTGGGGTTCTGCAAGGACACGTCCGCAGACGTTGCACTCCACGACGGTGCTCGCTCTCTCGAAGACAACCTGTTCGTTCTCGCAGTCGGGGCACTTCACCCGGAGGAATGTGCTCCTGTTTTCCCTGTTCAGCCGGACCATAACTACCTCACTCCGTAAGCTCGAATTTACCAATCCGGAATCCCGGTCGGAGGTGCGCCTTTCCACAGACCGTGCACCGGTACCGCACGTTGATCCTCTTCGTCGGCTTGTCGCCGCCGGGCACTTTGTTGAACTTGCCCATGTTGCCAACCGTGCTCCTGCGCCCCTTCTGGCGGTCAATCCAGTTGAAGTGACGCACTTTGCCCTTCTTCACCTTCACGACTTCGTGAATCTGATGAGTCCTGCAAAATGGGCAGTACGTCTTGAATTTGGACGGCATTTTCATGATAGTAACCTCTATTCAATAGACTCGAGTACCTATATTACTTGTTAAGCCTAATATTTAAGGCTATGTCGTGCTCACAGAGCACGTCCGCATTGTTTTCCGGCAGGGTGACGATATCCCCCTGTTTCAGTACGTAGGTCCTGCCGTCCACCCCCATGAACGGCTCCATGTCGGAGCGGATATGCACAAGCGCATGGGGGAACGGGACGGGGCGGGGAGCGGCGGCTGCCGGTGCCGCCGGAGCAGATGTCGCTGAGGCATCGCCGGTCTCATCGATTCGGGGAGCGGAGACCGCACCGCTGCCGTCGAAGGCAGACTCCCCCCCGTGGACGAGCGCGCTCCGGCAGGCCTCGATGGAATCGATGATCTGCCCGTACATCACCCGTTCTGCCGGAAGCATCTTCCGTGCCTCTTCTTTATCGAAGTACTGCCCCTCAATCTGCTGATACGCAAGATCGAGGATCTGGCGTGTCCGGACCGAGAAGATCTCCTGCACGGTCTCGGTGACGCTGCCGATCTCCTCGATGATCAGGCCCCCCGCCCGACTCTCCAGAGGGTTTTTCAGGTCCCGGAAATCCCTCTTGCGTTTCTCGATGTATGCCCAGGCGTCTTCATAGAGACCGGGCTCGATCTCCGAGAGCCTTCCCGAATGGTGCATGTCAAGCAGCATCTGGCGCAGTTTCTCAAGGGTGTCGACGACCATGCCTCACGCACCCCCGGTTATCTCCGCCATGTTCCGGCAGCAGAGGAAGACCGCAAGCGCCTCGGGGACGCTGACGGTTCCGGTTTTCAACGTGTAGGTGTTCCCGAGCAGGGACGTGGTGAAGTTTGCCTTCATCTCCACCCGCACCTCCCGGTCGCCGAAGGCCACCGCGTCTACGAGCGGGTCGAAATCCGCGAGGTCCCGGATGTCGAGCGGCACCACCCGCATACCGCTGCCGCCGTGCAGCGATCCCGGCGTCCGGATCAGCCGCTTGATATCGGTCGTGACCGGTTCGTCCGCACGTGCCCCTCTGTCCCGGACCCGGTTCTCGAAGTCGGGTGCAGCCCAGATTGCCTGGACGACACGGTTCTGCCGGAGGTCGGCGGGGTCCTTCCCGGAGAGGACCTCAAGGTCCGCGAGAAACTCCACGGCCGCCCGTTTGCTGACGCCGGGAAGCCCCGCGAGGTAGTCCTTCGCCTCGTGGGGTTCAAGCCCCGCAAGCCAGGAGAGGTGAGACCGGAGGGCATCGGCATAACGCCGACGCCACCCGGTCCGGGCCCCTCCCGGGGCAAGCATCACGGCCGGGTCAAGCCCGATGCCGCAGATGTAATCGACGACCTCACGCCGTTCCGGACTCCCCCATCCCCGGACGGCGATATCCGTGACGTGGATATGGTAGCCGCGCCCTCCGGAGAAGGCAACCCGGATCTGGTTCCGGGAAAAGCCGAGCTCGTCTATCAGCATCCCGACCAGCTTCTCGGTCTCTTCCTTGACCCGCGCAAGCATCGCCGGGTAGGGGCCGCGGACGATCTGGTCCGCGTCGAGGTCGAAGATAAGGTCGGCGCCGGCCCAGTGCTTGTCGTTCATCGTCGGCGCCGACGGCGTCTGGTAGTAGGCCGTCGAGTAGTAGACATGGGCGGGAATCAGGTTTCTCACGTAGGCGTTGAGTTCCTGCGGGTCCATAAACGCCATATGCCGCCGCATCCGGACCTCGGCCGACGCGTCGAAAAAGACGAAACCCCATTCCCGCTGCTCAAGGGAGGACGGAACGATGAGGCTCTGCCTCTGATAATACTCGGCAAACCTCTGTTTCACAAACTCGAGCGTCGCGGGCCTCATAGGAACGTCTTGATCATGTATGGGCCAACTTGTTCATATCCCTGTTTCCTGTAGTAAGGACGCACCCCGACACCGCTCATCACCGCGAGCCGTCCGTAACCGTGATCGCGGGCCTCCTCCTCGGCCGCGGAGAGAAGCCGGAGGCCGAAACTGCGGTGCTGCCACTCGTCGGGCGCTGCCGGGGCGCTGAGGGGGACCACGCTCCCGTAGACGTGGAGCTCGCGCAGGAGCGCAGCGTCGTCGAGTTCCTCGCGGAAGGGCCGGTGCGGGAACCGGAGCCGGGCGAACCCGATAAGGGCGTCCTCCGAGCCCGCCTGGATGAAACGCTCCTCGCCGCCGCAGGCCGGGTAGACCGTGGTCGAGATCGCCGCCGCCTCAGGTGCCGCCGTCCTGCCGACCTCGCGGCACCGGATGCACCGGCAGTGAAGGCCCTGCGCATGGAGCCGCGCCTCCGCAAGCTGCCGGAAGTTGCTGTGCCTGGAGCCCGCGACGATCAGTTTCGCCGGTATGTCCCGCTGGACCCGCTGGAGGCGGACGTACTCCGGGAGAAGGGACTTTGCATAGGCAACGAGATCGACCAGTTCCTCCTCGGTATACGGGCGGTATCCGCCCTCTTTCCAGAGGCGCTCGATCTCCGAAGCCGGCGTCACCAGGGTCGGGTAGATCTTCAGGAAGTCCGGCCGGAACCGCGGGTCGGCGAAGAGTTCCTCAAACATCCTCCGGTCGTCCGCCATGCTTGCCCCGGGGAGGTTCGGCATAACGTGAAACCCAACCTTCAGCCCGGCGTCGCGCAGGAGGCAGTTTGCCGCGACCGAGTCTGCGACCGTGTGACCCCGCCGGTTGTAGTCGAGGATACGGTCGTCCAGGTGCTGGACGCCGAGTTCTACCTTGGTCACGCCCATCGCGAGCATCCGGTCGATATGCTCTTCCCGGCACCAGTCGGGCCGTGTCTCGAAGGTGGCGGCGACGCACCGGACTTCCGCCCGCTCATTTGCAGCAAAAACCGCATCAAGGTCGGGCTTTGCCGGGGGAGTCCCGTGCCGGGGGTAGTCGTTCATCGCCTGCACGGCAGCGCCGACAAACCACTCCTGGTACTCGACCGGTCGGGCGGTCATCGTCCCGCCCATAACGATCAACTCCGCTTTGTCGACGTGGTGCCCGAGCGCCTCGAACTGTTCGAGGCGGGCCTGCACCTGGTCGTAGGGGTCGAACGCGTGTTCCCGCGCCCGGAGCGCCGCGGGTTCTTCGCCCGTATAACTCTGGGGAGACTTGAAGGGATGCTCCGGTCCGCCGGGACAGGGGAGGCACTTCCCGTGGGGGCAGGGGTGCGGCGAGGTCATCACCGCAACGGGCGCCACCCCCGAGAGCGTCCGCGTGGGTTTGACGAGGAGAAGCGGCCGGAGCCGCTCGTGCTCTTCCGGCGTAGCGGCGGCGAGAATAGCCGAGTTTTTGGGCATATCGGCGCCGGATTCCCGGCAGACCTCAAGTTTGATCCGCTGAACGTCGGCGGGGCCGGATGCGGTAGAAAGGATGCGGGAGATCATCTCCCGGAGGGGTTCGGTATCGCTCATCGCTTAATGTTCGGTTGCAACCCGTTCTGACGACTGAAAATCGGCGTGGTATTCTATGTAGGGATTGTGATTGGCCCTGATGTGCTGGACAATCTCGTTACCAAGCGTCAGAATAGCCTTTTTATGGGTGACCTTATTCTTATGGATATGGACTGGTGAGATGTGGAGAGCATTGTACTGGTCGGTCGATATGGTCTCCCCGGTTGTGGTTTCATAATATTTCTTGATGTGGACTAACAGCATGTGTAAGTGGAGAAGCTCTTCTTTTTGCACAATATCACCTTTCCTCGAAGAATAACTACTGCCCTCGGGTAGATATAATTTGTTGGTGATCTTTTTATAATGAATGAGATGCAGGCGGTCGGGGCGTTTATCGGGCTTGCAATAGGCGATGCACTGGGCGCGCCCCTGGAAGGCCTTCCGCCGGGCCCATTTGTCGTAACGGAAATGCAGGGAGGCGGGATTCACAACACCCTTCCCGGACAGTACACCGACGATACCCTGCAGGCGTCGGCTCTTGCACAGACGCTTGTCCGGCGCGGTGGGTTCGATCCGGAAGACTTCGCGAAAAGGCTTGTTCAGATATATCGAGCCCATCCGAAGTTTTTCGGACCGACGTCCCGGGCGGTCCTCGACCTGATCGAAGAGGGCGTCAGCCCCGGGGCCGCCGCAAGGCTGGTGCACGAGACCAGAGGCGGGAGCCGTAGCAACGGGAGCGTCATGCGCGGAATACCGGTCGGCATCTTCTACCCGCCAAAGGAGGTGCGCGAGGTGAGCCTCGCCGCGTCGGGGGTCACTCACCACGACCCCGTCGCCGGTGAAGCCTCGGCGTTCGTCAACCGGATGGTCAGCGGGATCTGTCGGGGCGAAGGGGTGGGTGCGGCCTTCGGGCAGGCCCTCTCCGCCTGCCGCGATACCGAACTCCGGGCACTGCTCGAAGATTACCGGGAGCACCCGCCCGACCCCTCGCTTGACGCCGTCCTCTGCACCCACTGTGCCGTCAGGGTCTTCATGGAGGCGTCATCCTTCCGCGAAGCGGTGGTCGCGGCGGTCAACCTCGGCGGCGATGCCGATACCGTCGGTGCGATCGTCGGCGGTCTTGCCGGAGCGCGCTATGGATACGAGGCGATACCTGCGCCGTGGCTCTCGGCACTCCAGGACCGGGAAGAACTCCTGGCCCTCGCCCGCCGGCTTGCCCGGGTTAGCCGGGCATAGTACTCTAAAAAAGACTTTCCCGTAACGACGGTTCGATACGGTAACGTCAGATTGGTCGCAGTTCCACCAGTTTCAGGGACCGGCCCCGCTCGCAGACGTCAGGAGCGTTGCCGAGAACCTCCCCGACGACGTACTTCTCCCCCTCGATGATGCCGTCGGGACGGCAGAGCCGGTAACTCCGGCAGCCGCCCCTCGGACAGGAGAACTCGTAACTCACCTTTGAGTTCATAATCGCCATGTCGGAGCCGATAAGCGTGACGATGGGGGCCTCCGCCACATCGACCGCGACCGCCGCCTCATGATGGACCGGGCAGTCGTGCCGGGTGTTTGAGCGGACCCCCACGACCTGGTACTTCTTCCCCGGCTGCAGGTTGTGGCAGACCTTCTGGACCTTGCAGCCCTCGCACTCCGCGCAGGTGTTGCCTTCATAGACGAACTCAAGCCCCTCTCTCGCAAGCGCGGCGCCGATCAGCGTCACCTTCGTCTTCTCCTTTGCCATTTCCGCCTCACTCCCGGTAGAGCATCTTCACAAGGTTCCGCGCCGACTCCGGCGTCAGTCCCATATCCAGTATCGTGAACCGTTCCGGCCGGATCTGCCGGGCGGCGAGCAGCGCCTCTACGGCCGTCTCATCGTCGACCCCGATCTCGGCGGGGGTGGTCGGTGCGCCGATCTTCCGCAGCGAGTCGCGGATCGCCTCCCAGTCCCCGCCGTGGAGGTACATCGTGATGATCGCCCCGATACCGCATTGCTCCCCGTGAAGGCCCTTCCCGGGCGCGAGCCGGTCCAGCGCGTGGGAGAACTTGTGCTCGCCACCGCTGCCGGGCCGTGAAGACCCCGCGATGCTCATCGCGACCCCCGAAGAGACCAGCGCTTTCGTCACGATCCAGGCGCTCTCCTCGGAATGTGGTTTGATAAGGTCGGCGTTTTGAAAGAGGATCTCGGCGGTCATCCGGGCGAGCGTCAGCGCATACTCCGAGACCGGTTCTCCCGTAAGGCGGTGGGCAAGTTCCCAGTCGAGGGTTGCGGTGCAGTTCGCTATGATATCCGCGCACCCGGACGCGAGCAGCCGGTGGGGCGCCGACGCAATGACGGCGGTATCGGCAACGACGGCGATGGGCGGCTCGGCGGCGAGCGAGACGTTCCCGTCGGCGGTCGGGACCGAGGCCCTCGATGAGGCGATCCCGTCGTGCGATGCGGCGGTCGGGACGCTGATGAAGTGACGGTCGACATTGTAAGCGGCGATCTTTGCGGTATCGATGACCCGGCCTCCCCCGACGCCGATGACGAACCCGGCTTCTGCCGACGCCGCTTCGGCCTTCCGGATCGTCTCGACGGGCTCGCCGCCGTCGATGGTAAACGTTGTAACGTCATAGGACCCGGCGAGGAGTGCTTCGACCCTCTTCCCGGCAACATCCCGTGTCTGCTTCCCCGATACGATGAGCACAGAATCGCCGAGAGCAAGGTCTTCGCAGACAGCCGGGATCTGCTCGATGGCGTCGTGACCGACGACGACGTCGCGAGGGAGCTGCATCCATTTTGATTTGTCGAAGACTTTGGTTCTGAGTAGGTTTATGCGGTCTGCGCTCATTTAGATCAGTAATGATTAGGGAGTTCCTCTACAAATATTACATAGATCCCATCCGTTACGGCCAACCGTATACGCTCGTCGATACGCTGACCTACGCCCTGATTCTCATCGCAGCGGTTTACCTCGTCTACCGGGGGCTCCGGCGGTATAAGATCGCCATCGATGACGAACTCATACTCTCGACCCTGCCCTTCGTCGTCCTCGGCGGGCTCCTGCGGGTAGTCGAGGATACAGGGATGATCACGTCCGACTTCCATTTCCTCCTGATCACGCCCCTGATCTTCTTCCTGATCTTTGCGATTGCGGGAGTCGCCCTGTTTCTCGGTAAACTCGCGGAGAATGCGGGGCTCGTCTCCCGCTACAGCCGGGTCTACGGGGGAGCGGGCATCGTCGCCTCTCTTATCACCGCCGCGGTGCTCGTATGGTTCGGCCTCACCGAGGCAACGATTGCGCTCGACGTCCTTGTCACCATCCTTATCCTCGCACTCGCGTCGTCGCTTGCCCTCTGGGCGTTCCTGGTCTACGGTCTGAAATGGGATTACGCATCAAATATCCTCTATAAACTCCTCATTTTCGGCCACATGCTGGATGCGAGCGCCACAAGTTATGGCATCGACCTTCACCCCATTCACTACGTTGAACAGCATGTCGTGGGTTCGAATCTGATCGAGTTGACCGGCACCGCGTTCTCGATGTTCCTCCTCAAGATCGTGGTGCTTATCCCCGCCGTATACGTCCTTGAGATCTACCGACGGGAGGGCAACTCCGACCTCTGGTACCTCATCCTGCTTGCCATGATCGTTGTCGGCATGGCGCCGGGTATCCGGGATACGGTGCGGATGGTGCTCTATGTCTGAACACTGGCTTGCCTGGGCTGCAGGATTTGCAGCCGTCGTTTTTGCCGTCGCGGTCGCCTTCGGCGTCGTTGTCGTGACCCGCGACCCTGGCGTCGGAGAGGAGGTCACGACCCTCTTTGCCGAGCAGGTCGCCGGCGATCTCCGCTCCGATTCACCGGCGGTTCTTGCGGTAAAATTGTTCTTGAACAACCTGACGGCCTGTCTCCTCCTCTTTCTCGGAGGGGCTTCGCTCGGCATAATCACGGTGTTGATCCTCTCGGCCAACGGGTTTCTGATCGGTGCGGTGATGGAACTCGTGCGGCAGCAGCAGGGTCTCCCCTACATTGCCGCGGCGCTCATACCGCACGGCATCTTCGAGATCCCCGCCTTCCTCATTGCGGGGGGCCTCGGCCTCCTCCTCGGGCTGGAACTCACCGCCGAGTGGCAGGGCAACGGCGATGCCGCCGCCCGGGCAGCGCCGCTGGCCCGCCTCTTCCTCCGGATCGTCGTCCCGCTCCTCGCGGCTGCGGCGGTCGTGGAGGCATTTATTACGCCGGCAATCCTAAGTATGATCGTTTAGAGCAACCATACTTTTTGAGGTAGGAGACGGATGGAAGAAGATACAGGCGCACTTCCCCGGAAAGAAGACTTTTCCCAGTGGTACAATGAGGTCCTCTGGCGGGCCGAGATCATGGACGTTCGCTACCCGGTTAAGGGGCTCTACGTCTGGTATCCCCACGGGTTCGCCATCAGGAAACGTGTCTACGGGATACTCCGGGGCCTGATGGACCGCGACCATGCCGAGACGCTGTTCCCCCTCCTGATCCCCGAGACCGAGTTCATGAAGGAGGCCGCGCACATCAAGGGCTTCGAAGACGAGGTCTACTGGGTCACCCACGGCGGCAGGAACGAACTTGACGTACCGCTCGCCCTCCGGCCCACGAGCGAGACCGCCATCTACCCGATGTACTCCCTCTGGATCCGGTCCCACACCGATCTGCCTCTGAAACTCTACCAGATCGTCAATACCTTCCGCTACGAGACGAAGCATACCCGCCCGCTCATCCGTCTCCGGGAGATCACCTCGTTTAAAGAGGCGCATACCGTGCATGCGACGCGGGAGGAGGCGGCGGTGCAGGTCGAGACTGCGCTCGGCCTCTATCGGGAGTTCTACGACCGTCTCCGGGTCCCGGTGATCATATCCCGCCGCCCGGACTGGGACAAGTTCCCGGGCGCCGACTACACCATGGCGGTCGACACGGTCATGCCCGACGGGAAGATGCTCCAGATCGGAACGGCGCATATGCTCGGCGACCACTTCTCCCGCACCTACGATATTACCTTCGAGGACGCGAACGGGGAGCGGCGGTATGCCTACCAGACCTGCTACGGCATCTCCGAACGATCGATTGCGGCGACTATCAGCGTTCACGGCGACGACAGGGGGCTCGTCCTGCCGCCGGAAGTTGCGCCGATAGCAATCGTCATCGTGCCGATCATCGTCGGAAAGCGGCGCGAGGAGGTGCTCTCGGCGGCTGCAACGGTCGAGAAAGATCTCCGGAACGCTGGATTTACCGTGAAACTGGACGACCGGGATATGCGTCCGGGCGCGAAGTATTACCACTGGGAGATGCGCGGCGTCCCCCTGCGAGTTGAGATCGGACCGCGCGATATCGATGCTAACACGGTCGTCGCCGTCACGCGGCTCGGTCGGAAGATCACGCTTGACCGGCGCGGTGTCGTCGAAGGCGTCATCTCCGTCCTCGCCGAGTTCGGAGAAGAACTCTCGCAGACGGCGCGGCAGGCGATGGCCGACCGGATCGCCGTGACGGATACCCTTGAAGAGACCACCGAAGCGGTGAAGCGGGGGGTTGCGGTCGTTCACTGGTGCGGGTCGAAGGAGTGCGCAGAAAAGATTGAGGCGGCGACGGATGCAAGCATCCTCGGGTCCGACATTCGGTCGGACCTGATTACCGTCTCGGCCGGCCCGTGCATCGCCTGCGGCGGGAACGGCACGTCCACTCTGGTCGCCCGGACCTACTGATCAGCAGGACGGGCAGATATACGTTCTTTTGTGCTCGGGGGATGAGAGGTCTCCCGAGATCACCGCTTTTCCGCCTTGGAAGAATATTCTCCCGCATTTTGCGCATCTCTTCGGGAGCAGCCGCTCCCAGCGGCTCATCGAAACTTCCAGAGTGAACTGCATCTTCTCCGCGTCGGCGGTGTTGCACTGGGCGAGGTCCTCGTATCGGGAGAGGACCTGCATGACCTGGAGCGGGGCTGCTCCCTCGCTGCAGAACTGCTTGAAGACAAAGTATTGGAAGATCATCCACCCAAGATCGGAGCGCTCGAGGGTCTCCTCATACTCACTGCAGGTCCCGTCGTCTTCATCGAGGGAATACCCGCAGAGGGGACAGCGCCCACCCACCAGTTCGTCCAGGAAGACCTCTTCGTGGCAGCTGGGACAGGTGGTGTGGGGGGTATGCATTCTGGAAGTCATGGTTGTACTGGCCTCATACCTTCTCTTCTCCCGGGAAGCAGAGGGCGGGGCCGTTTTGCCTTCCGGGAGCATTCCACGCGCGTACGCGCGGTCTTTACGATTGCCTTGAGGTTTACTACGTATTGCGTTTGGTGTGCTCTTATACGTGTCGAATGAGGCGCCCGGATCTCTTCACCCGGGGGTGTTTGCGGTCCGTCTTCCCGGGACGGCGGAACCCCCGGCACCCGCCCGTCCCGTGCCGTTGCAAGCGTCCGGAAGCGGTTGCTCCCGCCGAGACGGGGCGCATGCGGACCGGCCGGCGTATGTTTATATGGGGTGACGAGGCACTTCGCTCGCATGGCTTCCCCTGCAGCATCCCTGGTCTACGTTATCGATGCGTCTGATCGCGATCACGCCGTCGGGTCGCTCTGGCGCGAGATCGGTCTTTCTCCCCTCGACGGGAAGACCGTTGCGGTCAAAGCGAACTTCAACAGCGACGATCCTTTTCCCGCGACCACTCACCCGGATACGCTGGAAGCGATCCTCGGACAGGTCCGTGATGCCGGTGCCCGGGTAGTGCGGCTCGGGGAGCGGAGCGGGATGGGAGAGACCCGGAAGGTACTGCAAAACCGGGGCGCTCTCGACGTCGCGGCACGGGCGGGAGCGGAGGTGGTGGCGCTCGACGACCTCCCCCTCGCGGGATGGGAGGCCGTCCCGCCCGACGGTCTCCATTGGGAGCGGGGATTCTTGATCGCCCGGATCTTCCGGGAGGCCGATGCGGTGGTCCAGACCTGCTGCCTGAAGACCCACCGGTTCGGCGGGCAGGTCTCCCTCTCCCTGAAGAATCCGGTAGGGGCCGTTGCGAAGAAGAACCCCGGAAACGGCTACAACTACATGGCGGAACTGCATTCGTCGCCGCACCAGCGCAGGATGATCGCCGAGATTAACCGTTTCTTCCCCTGCGACCTTGCCCTGCTGGATGCAACGGAGGGGTTCTCGACCGGGGGGCCCGAGAGGGGCGGTCTTGTGGCCCCGAACATCATGCTCGCGAGCACCGACCGGGTCGCCCTCGATGCTGCAGGGATTGCCCTGCTCCGGCGCTACGGTTCGACGCCGGAGGTGATGCGGGGCCGGATCTTTGAGATGGACCCGATCGCCCGGGCGGCGAAACTCGGGGTGGGGGTCGGGTCGGCCCAGGACCTCAGGCTCGTTGCGCTCGATTCCGAGAGCAAAGACCTGGTCTTCGATATGCGGCGGGTCCTGGACGAGGAGACCGCTTAGAAGAAGAGGTGGTCGATCAGGATCTCGAGGCCGATGGCGATCAGGATGACCCCCCCGAAGACCTCCACCTTCCTCCCGAACACCCGGCCAAGCGAACTCCCTATCAGCACCCCGGCGGCGGAGAGGGCGAAGGTGACGAGGCCGATTGTGACTGCGGGCATGAGGATCGAGGTGTCCAGCAGGGCAAAGGTGACGCCGACGACGAGGGCGTCGATGCTTGTCGCAACGGCGAGCAGGAGGAGCGTGATCACGCTCCCGGCGGCAAACTGCACGTTCTCGCCGTCTCCACGGACCGCCTCGCGGATCATCTTCCCGCCGATCAGAGCAAGCAGAATGAAAGCAATCCAGTGGTCGTAGGCCCCGATGAGCGAAGCAAGACTTATGCCGCCGAGCCACCCGAGCACCGGCATTCCGGCCTGGAACCCGCCGAAGAGCGCTCCGATGATGAGGGCCCACCGACCCCGGTCTTCCCGCACGGTGGCCCCTCCGCTGATCGAGACGGCGAATGCGTCCGCCCCGAGGCCAACTGCGATGAGGAGAGTTGTCGCGAACCCCATTTCTCCGGGTATCTATTGGCCGCGAGACCGGATAACGCTATGGCCCCGGCAAGGCTTCGCAACTTCGCGCAAAGAGTGCGCAAGCACGATCTCCGGCCGGAGGTTATCTCCCGTGCCGATTCTGCGGTTGGTGTGAACTACCCCATCCATAAGGGTGGGGCTTCCTGCGAGTGTACTGGAACTTCTGGAAGCTCCGGACCTGTTTGTCGCAGATTCCCGGCGAACTGCCGATAGCCCGTCCACAGGGCATGTTGTGATAGGAACCGCACCATGATGTTGACCGCACTGTTTTGGTCTCTATCGATGCGGTTCCCGCATTCACAGTCCATAACTCGTTTCCAAAGCGGCATATCGTGAACCGCTCCGCAGACACAGCAGGTCTTCGTCGTGGCCTGTTCATCGATTGTTATTACTTTCTTACCTGCAAGGGCTGCCTTGTAGGTTAAAAATCCGATGAACCTTGAGGAGGTGTCCCGCGTTCTGGGTGGAACGGTTGACACATGAGTAATCTCTCGTTCTTTGATATAAAAGAAGAGCCGGGCGGGGTGAAAGTGAAGAAGGGACGCCGCTTCACGGAAGATGCTCTGCATCTTCCTGACAGGCACAACCCTCTGGGTTGTGCCGTGTCATCCCCGGTTCTCTCGACCGGGGTCTTCACGCTCTGCCCCGAGAGCCCCGAAGAGATAAAACGCTGGAGTGTCCTATCGATACGGAGAGATGATACCATGAGCACGCAAACGATCGGCCTCATCCAGACGGCGGTGAGCGATGACCCCGACCGCAACCTTGCCCACACACTCGATATGGCGAGAGCGGCCATCGCGAGGGGGGCCCGGGTCCTCTGCCTGCCGGAGCTCTACCGGACCCCCTACTTCCCGCAGTATGAGGGGATGGACGCCTCCGCTTACGCCGAGACCGTCCCCGGCCCTTCAACCCGGGCATTCTCAGCGCTTGCCCGCGAACACGGCGTGGTGATCGTCGTGCCGCTTTATGAGCGGACTCCGTCCGGAGAATACTACAACGAAGCGGCGGTCATCGACGCCGACGGACGGGCCCTTCCTCCCTACCGGAAGGTGCACATCCCCTATGACCCCCTCTTCTACGAGAAGACCTACTTCCGGCCGGGGGACCGCTATCGGGTCTACAACACCCGGTACGGGCGGATTGCCGTGCTCATCTGCTACGACCAGTGGTTCCCGGAGCCTGCGAGAATCGTCGCGCTGCAGGGTGCCGATATCATCTTCTACCCGACCGCCATCGGCCGAATCGTCGGGGAGAAACCGCCGGAAGGCGACTGGCGCGAGGCGTGGGAGACGGTCCAGCGGGGCCACGCGATCGCAAACAGCGTCCACGTCGCCGCCGTCAACCGGGTGGGCGACGAGGGGAGTCTTCGGTTTTTCGGGAGTTCGTTCGTTGCCGACGCTTTCGGAAACATTCTTGCCCGGGCAGGCGGGATTGACGAGGAAGTCCTCGTCGTGGAGGTCGATTTCTCGGAGAACGAGATCGTCCGGGAAGGCTGGGGGTTCTTCCGGAACCGGCGGCCGGAGACCTACGGGGCGCTCACCCGGAGGCTCCCGCCGGGCAGGACCCCACGGGCTCTCGGCTACCGTATGCCTGCAGAGTGGGAACCGCACGATGCCGTCTGGCTCGCCTGGCCCCATGACCGGGAGACGTTCCCCGACCTTGCTGCAGTGGAGCATGCTTACGTCAGGATCATCGCGGCGCTCCGTGAGTCCGAAACCGTCAACCTGCTCATCACCGGCGAAGCGATGCGCTTTCGGGTCGAAGCGATGCTGAATGAGGAAGGCGTCGGTTCGGAAGGTGTCAGATTTCACGGCACCGATTACGCCGACGTCTGGTTCCGGGACTACGGGCCGACGTTTGTGGTCAACCGGCAGACCGGGAGCCTCGCGATGGTGAACTGGACGTTCAACGCCTGGGGAGAGAAATACCCGGAACTTCTGGGAGATACCCGGGTCCCGCTCTTCATGAACCACACCCTTCGTCTCCCTCTCTTCACGCCCGGGATCGTTCTTGAGGGCGGCTCGGTCGAGGTGAACGGGTGCGGCACAGTGATCACGACGGAGGCGTGCCTCTTAAACGCAAACCGGAACCCGCACCTCTCCCGGGGAGATATCGAGGCATACCTGGAGGCCTATCTCGGGGCCGGTCACGTTATCTGGCTGAAGCGAGGGATTGCCGGCGACGACACCGACGGCCACATCGACGATCTCGCCCGGTTCGTGAACCCGACAACGGTTCTCTGTGCCGTCGAAGAGAACCCGGACGACGAGAACTACGCCGCCCTGCAGGAGAACTACGCGATCCTCCAGGCCTCGACCGATCAGGACGGCACTCCCCTGACCGTCGTCCCGCTCCCGATGCCGGTGAGCGTCGGCGGCGAGGACCGGCTGCCGGCGAGTTATGCGAACTTCTACATAGGTAATACCGTCGTGCTGGTGCCGGTCTTCGAACACCCGAACGACGAGGTCGCCCTGGCGCGAATCCGACGGGTCTTCCCCGATCGGGAGGTCGTCGGCATCGACTGCACGGCGATGGTCGCGGGTTTCGGTGCGGTCCACTGCATCAGTCAGCAGCAGCCGTCCATCACCTGTCCCGGGGCAGAAGACGCGTCACGAGAGGTATGAGCACGTAGATTGCGGTGCTCCAGGTCATGCCGGCGATTGCGAGCAGTATCGCGATGGCGGAGATGACCGGAACCACCATCGCCCGCAGGTTTCCGCGCCGTACGTCGGTGCCGGGGTGGACAAGCCGGCTGCTTCCTGTGGCATACCGCCACTGGGCAGCAAAGAGCAGGCCGAGAACAAGAAGATTAACCTCGAAGACGATTGCTGCGAAGGTCGCGTCGGGGTAGTCGCCGATGAGGGAGACGGTGAACGGGACCAGCGTGACGAACATGAGCGTCGCGATATTGATCCAGAGAAAGGGGCGATCGATATACCGGAGCCGGTCTAACTGGGCGTGATGGGCTACCCAGAAGGACGCGAGGATGAAGAACGCGAGGAGGTAGTGGTAGAAGTTAGGAACCAGGCCGGCAAGCATCGCCACGACGGCAGCGTTGGAAGGGTCGTGGGCGCCTGCCGGGACATCGAGGCTGAGGACCAGGAGGGTCATGGCGAAGGCAAATATCCCGTCGGTGAGCGACTCCGTCCTATTCTTTGGAAAACCGGACGGCGCCCCGGCTTCCCGACCCTTGCTGTCTCTCCGTCCCATCTCTAACGATCCCTGTTGAGAGGAGCCGGCCAGATATAATGGTGTGCGTTGCCTTCGAGGCGGGACCTGGGAGCGGGACGACGCCGTCCGGACCCGTCAACGTTTTTTCTTCGTCCGCCGGTCCCGTATGGCCGAGAAGGGGAATTTCACCATATCCCGGAGGCCCCCGGCCGGGGAGAAGTTCTGCATATCCCGCCGGACCCCCGCGATGAGCTCGTCGACGACCTCCTGCTCCTTCGCCTCTCCCTCCTCCTGCACCGCCGTCAGGCGGTGGAGCGAATAGAGCCCGAGGATGAAGGCGAACAGGAAGAAAAACTCCCATTGCTGCAGGTCGAGGGTGACAAAGACGATCTCCTGCACCGGGTCTTTCCAGATCAGGGTCCAGATGAGCTCCCGCTCGGCAAAAAAATCCACGAAGAGCCCGCCGAGGACCGGGGCGACGCCGGCGGCGACCGAGTTTGCGAAGGTGCTTGCTGCAAGATAACTGGTCGCCTGGCCCTGTGGAGCCAGTTTCAGGCCGATGTTCCCTGAGGCAAGCGAGACCCCCGCAAGCGAGATCCCCATGAGGATGTGAATGAGGATGAGCAGCGGGTAGGTCAGGACGTAGACGCCGGGGAGGGTGACGAACATCCACGCGAAGATCGCGAGCATGAAGAGCGGGCCGCTCACGGAAAGGACCGATTTGTTGGAGAACCGGTCGGAGACCCGGCCCCACGACCGGTAGAAGATGATGTTCATGACCTGGCTGAGGACGCTGAGGGCGACGACGATCGAGATGTCGAGGCCGATGCTCTGCAGCATATATACCGTGAAGAACGGCGACGCGAGGTTGACGGCAAAGTTCCAGGAGCCGAGGAAGATGACCAGGTTTCTGAAGTTGAGGTCCGCAAACGGTTTTTTGATAGTGGCGAAGAGGCCGGCCTCCCCGCCTTCGACGACCATCCGGGGTTCGGGCGTGCGGGCGAGGAACACGATCCCGATGAGGCCGGCGATGAGACCGAAGAGGAAGAGGGCGGAGTAGCCGTAGGCTGCGAGATCCGGGAAGACGGCCTCCCACGAGTCGATGAAAAAACCGGCGACAAGGCTGACGACGAGTGCGATTACCGTGGAGAGGGTCAGTCGATGGGAGAAGAAGGCCCCGAGCCGGTCCTGCGGTATCAGGTCCCGCATCCAGGAGTTCCAGCCGCAGTGGGAGATCGCCGAGAACGACGCATAGAGGGCGATTGCGGCGATGAGCACGAACACCCCCTGCTGCGGCGAGAGGAAGAACGGTATCAGGATGATGGGGACCCAGCAGATGCGGGCGGCGAGCGACGCCGCCACGACCACCAGCCTCCGGTTGCGGATACGTTCGACGACGTAGATGGCCGGGATCTGCAGGAGTTCTGCGAGCGGCGGGATGGCGGCGAGCAGACCGACGACGGTGTTCGATGCGCCGAGCAGCAGGGCAAAGGCTACAAGGAAGATGCCGCCGGTCAGCGTCACCATCGCCTGGGTGGCAAGGCCGTCTCTTATAACGAGTTTTAAGCCGTGGCGGACTTCTTCGCCCGTCAGACTCTCTTTTACCTCAAAGACCATGCTCTACCCGGGTCTCTGCTTTCGATGCTCACGGAACCGCTCTCCTTAAACTGTGTCGGAATATCTCCGACAGACCCCGTGCCGGGAACTATTTCCCCGGGTTTATTGTATAAAAATTGAATTATATTAATCTGTTTGAATAATTACCGGCACCTCGCCGGAGTCTTCTGAACGGTGATCCGCAGAGACCGCCTCAGATCTCTCAACTCCCCGACGACCACGGCGTCCTGAAATCAGCGTAGAGGGTCAGCCCGCCGTCTACGTAGATTGTCTGTCCCGTGATGTAGGCGGCCTCGTCCGATGCGAGGAAAGCGAAGACCCCGGCGATCTCCTCGGGGTCTCCGGCGCGGCCCATCGGGATGTGCGCTTCCACCAGGGCCCTCTTCGCCGGGTCGTCCGCCCACTCCCGGTTTATCGGGGTGACGACCGCGCCCGGAGCGACCGTGTTGACCCGGATGCCCTGCCCGGCGTACTCGAGCGCGAGTATCCTCCCGAGGGCCCGTATCCCGGCTTTGCTCACCGCATAGGAGGCGTAGTACGGTTTCGGGACGGTCTCGTGAATAGACGTGTTGTTGAGGATCACGCCCCCGCCCCCGCGGTCGAGGAAGTGCCGCACCGCCTCCCGGGCGCAGAGGAACGCGCCCCGGAGGTTCACCGCGAGGACCCGGTCGTAGGCGCCCATGGTCGTCTCGTGGGTCGGGCTCTTGACCTGAATGCCAGCGTTGTTGACCAGGATATCGAGCCTTCCCCACGCCCCGAGGACCTCCGCAAAGATGCGTTTGACATCCTCTTCGCTGGCGACATCTCCCTGGACCAGCATCTCCCCGCACCCCTTTTCACGGATGATGCTGCAGGTCTTTTGGGCCTCCGCAAGCGTGATCTCTGCTTCCCTCGCACTTGAATGGTAGTTGATGGCGACGTTTGCGCCTTCGTCCGCGAACCGGATCGCCGTCGCCCGGCCGATGCCTGTTGAACCGCCGGTAATGAGGACGTTCTTTCCTTCCAGTCGTTTCATACCTCTGCCCACTCCTCTCTGGGTCCGGGCACCCTTGCCCGCCCCGGGCCCCCCTAGGTGCCGGAGGGTTATGAAGGTCTCCCCCGGATGCCGTGCCGACATGGGGTCGGCCCCGGCGGAACGAGGAAAGCCGGGAACAGCCTGTGTTTTCACGAACGACCGAAACCACGACCCTTTCCTGATGATTGAGGCGCTTGTGGAAGAAAATTTCCAGGTGGGGACCCTGCACCGCACGGGAGTTACCGCCACTCCTCGATCATCTTTCGGACGAGCGCCCGCCGGTCCGGCTTCCCGGCGGTGAGCGCCTGAAACTCCTCCTCGTAGAGGGGCTTTTCAACCGAATAGAACGTCCCGAGCGGTATCGGCGCATCCTGATTATAGTCCCACTCCCGGATCTTTTCAAGGGCACTCCCGGACCGACCGGTCTCGACATCGCCCTCCTGCAGTTCGTAAGCGTGAGCGTTGTAGTAGTCGGTCAGGTTGAAGTAGGTAGCGCAGATCTGGAGGACGTCGACGAACGAGAACCCCCGGTGCAGGATCGCTTCTTTAAAGAGGTCCTTGAGGTGCCGGACCTTCTTCGTGTAGCCCCGTGCAATGTGGGTCGCCCCGGCGGCAAGCATCACCTCGAGAGGGTTTATGGGGTGCTCCGTTATTCCGCCGGGTGTTGAACGGCCCTTAAAGCCAGTGGGCGACGTCGGAGTGTACTGCCCCGTCGTCAGCCCGTATACCCGGTTGTCATGGACGATGACCGTGATGTCGCTGTTCCGTTTGGCCGCGAAGATGAGGTGGTCGAGCCCTTCGGCGTAGATGTCGCCGTCCCCGACGTGGCATATGACCTTGAGTTCCGGGTTTGCGAGACGCATCCCGGTGGCCGCCGGGATCGATCGCCCGTGGATGCCGTAGAAACTGTTGACGTTCAGGTAGTCGACCAGTTTCCCGTGGCACCCGATGCCGCCGAGGAGGACGAAGTTCTCAAGCGGTATCCCCTCCTCCTCCGAAAGTTCGGCGATGGCCGACTTCATCATGTGCTGGATCGCGAAGTTGCCGCACCCGGGGCACCAGGTGTTCTCCGCCGGGGTGATCAGCCCTCCGGCCGCCTTTCCGGCAGGCCGCTCCGGGCTCACACGAAGACCTCCCCGAGTCGCGCCTCCAGTTCATCGACCTCAAACGGCCGCCCGTCGTACTTCAGGACCGGTTGGCCGGGGTCGAAACCCTGCTGCCGGAGAAGGCGGGCGAACTGTCCGGTGGCGTTGTCCTCAACACAGGCGACTCGACCTGTCCCGGTCATCGCCTCTTCCCATTGCCGGACAGGGAAAGGTGCGAGAACGAGCGGCTGGACGACCCGCGCTCCGAATCGCTCGGCGGCCTCGATACATGCCCACTTCTCCGATCCCCAGCAGACGACCGTCTTTTCGGCGTCGTGAGGGCCGTAGACCTGCACCGCAGGATAGGCTGCGAGTTCCGCCGAGAGGCTCTCGCCTTTTCGGAGCATCTTCTCCTGCAGCGCACGGACATCCTTTGACGCCTCCGTGGTGATTCCGGCCTCGTCGTGGGCGTAACTGTTCACCTTGACGGCGGCGCCTTTCCTCCCCGGGAAGGCGAGCGACGATACCCCGTCTTCTGTCCGCGCATACCGCCGATACTCTCCTGCACCGTCCCAGAGTTTCGGTTCCCGGTCCGGGAGCGGGGGGACGGCCCCGATGTCGAAGGAGTAGGCCCCTTCCGCGAGCGTCTTGTCGGTCAGGATGATCGCGGGAACCTGGTATTTCCAGGAGAGCGAGAGGGCGGTCGCCGACCAGGCGTAGGCCTCCCCGAGGTCTCCGGGGGCGACGACGAGCCGGGGGAACTCCCCCTGGCCTGCGTTCAGGACGAAGTGGAGGTCGCCCTGAGCGGTGTAGGTCGGCATCCCGGTGCTCGGGCCCGGCCGCTGCCCCACCACGATCGTTACGGGGACCTCGGCCATACCGGCGAGGGAGAGCCCTTCGGTCATCAGGCAGAAACCGCCGCCCGCGGTGCCGACCGCCGTCTTCTCACCGGCGTAGGCAAGCCCGAGGGCCATCAGGATGACGCCGATCTCGTTCTCCGGATGGAGAACCTTGATCGCGAGGTCTTCGGCATGCCTGGCGAGGAAATGGAGGAGGTTTGACGTCGGGGTCATCGGGTAGGCGACGTAGGACTCAAGCCCGCCGTGGACGAGCCCGAGCCCCGTCACCTCGTTTCCGGTCAGGATCGGGAGTGCCGGAGCATCGAGCGGTTCGACGGTGAAGACGTGGTCCACGGCGTCGTAGCCCCGGCCTGCGACACGGAGGTTTGCCTCCAGGTGCTTGGCGGGGACGCTTCCGCGAATGACGTCGTCGAGGACCTCCCGTCCGATGCCCGCCGCCCGCGCGAGCGCCCCGAGCATCGCGGAATTCCCGGTGATCGGGGGTGCTTTTTCTTCTTTGAGGACCCGGTCGAGCGGGAGGCCGTAGCCTTCTCCCTTCACCACCTGAGAAGCGTCGTAGATGACGGTCGTGCCGTCGTGAATGCGTTCGCGGTGGATTTCGATGCCGTTCTGGTCGAAGGCGAGGAGGACGTCGACCGGGGTGCGGGTGGCGCCGGTTGGCTTCTCCGAGGCCCGGATGATCGCATAGTTGTGCCCGCCCCGGATGAGCGAGGGGTAATCGAAATACATGTAGGTGCGGTAGCCAAGGCGGGAGAAAAGGGCGGCAATGGAGAGTCCCGCCGTGTTGATGCCTTCTCCGGCCTTTCCGCCGATCAGTACGGAGTATTCGCCCATGGTGATCAAAACGTGCCGTAGCCTGTCTGCGGGTAAATAGGTTGTGCCGGTGGCCCCGGAGGGCGAGTTCCGGACGGCTTTCAGACCGGGAGGCGCGGCGGCGTTGGTACCTCGAAGGGTGCGGGACGCTTCTGCCCCTTTGTGGTTGCGGCCTCAACCCCGGGCGGCCGGGTCGAGATGGTCGGGTCGTTGCCTCTTCGACCGTGCACCTGCGGCGTCAGGTTAGGACCGGGTAGCCGTGCTGCAGCAACTCCGTTTCAGGGTGCGACCCGATGAACCCCGCTCCCCGATGGTGAGAATGGCAGGGCCGGTCTCTCTGTACATGGCATATCGGACACACCGGAGGCACCCTTCGCCTTAAAAGTATCGTAAATGACGAAGAAAAGAAAAATTTCAGTTCCGGATGTTTATTCCTTTCCGGATTGTTTTTCCCACCCGCGACTGCCTCACGCATCCCCTCACGTGCGGCTGTGAGAGGAGGTGGGGAGTCTCTCCCCGCCCCCGTATAGTTCGGGGCTACGAGTCGAGGACCGCTTCGGCAGCGTCGCGGTAGGCGCGCATCACGTACGGGATACCGGAGACTGCTTCCGCCTCCTCGGTCAGGGCCATCAGGTCGTTCCGGGTGACCGTCTTGAGGTTGAAGTTCCGGGTGCCGGCCATGATCTGCTGGAGTCCGGTCCTGAACTTCTGGGTGTAGGTGTAGATCCCGACTGCTCCAAGCGGGATCTCGTCGATCCGGCCGGGATACTTCTCTTTAAGCTGCTCATAGCAGACGAAGATCTCTTCTTTCGTGCGGCCGTATTTCGAGACGGTCTTCGGGAGTTCGCCGGCTTCGAGCCACTTGCCGATATTCTTCCCGACCATGCCGGGGATCATGAGGGCACGGCCCATACAGACTGCCCTGACATAGGGGCTTCCCATGGCGAGCCCCTTGAAGACGTTTGCTTCGTCCGCAAACCCGCCGGCGATGGCGATGTCCGGGACCCGGATGCCTCGTGCCTTCAGCCGCTCGGCGAACTGGTAGGCGAGGGACTCGATGTAGAAGGTCGGGATGCCCCATTCGTTCATCATCGGCCAGGGGCTCATTCCCGTGCCGCCGGGCGCACCATCGATGGTGAGAAGGTCGATCTTCGCCTCGGCTCCGTATCGAAGCGCCATCGCGAGTTCGACGGCCGAGTAGGCGCCGGTCTTGAGGGTGACGCGTTTGAACCCGACGTCGCGGAGCCGGTCGACTTCTTCGAGGAAGCCCTCCCGGGTGACGAAGCCCAGGCGGGAGTGCCGCTCAAACTCTTTTATTGCGCCGCCGCGGAAGGCTGCCCGCACCTCGCGGTCTCCCGGGTCCGGGAGGACGATGTAGCCGCGATCCTTGAGCTGGTTCGCCCGACCCAGGTTATCGACTTTGATCTCGCCGCCGATGCACTTTGCACCCTGACCCCATTTCAGCTCGATCGTCTCCAGGTTGTGCTTTGACGAGACGTATTCTGCGGTCCCAAGGCGCGTGTCCTCCACGTTCAACTGCACCAGGAGTTCGCCGTACCTGTCGTGGAACCTCCGGTAGGTCTCGATCCGGCGATCCATCTCGGGCGACTTGCCGACCTTGCCGTTGTGGTCAAGCACCAATCCGGGGTCGACACCACAGACGTTCTCTCCGCAGACGAGCGTGATGCCCGATATGGCTGCTCCGATGGCGAAGTGTTCCCAGTTTGCCCGGGCACTCTCGGTCGACCCAAGCGCTCCGGTGAAGACGGGGACCTGCATCGGGACCTTGACATCCCATCCATACTCGGTGCCGGTGTCGACGGTGGGAAACACCGCGGTATCCGGCCCGGCCTCGACGCCTTCCGGCAGACCCTTTGCACCCCGTGCATAGCCCTGGATGTTCAGGTGCGAGTAATCGACCGGGTAATTTTTGTCCGCGCCGGCAGTGATCCCACCGTACGGGCCGGGATAGAGCACTTCTCTGCCCCGGAAGGAGGAGAGCCAGATCTCGCATGCCCCCTTGCACCCGTCGACGCACCGGCTGCAGATGCCGGACATAGGCACGACGTCCCGGGAACGATTACTTGTTCCGGTCGCGTCGTCAGCATTCGGTCTTCGTAGATTCATCATTGCACCCGTATGTAGATAGAAGGTTCTTTCCTGCACATTTAAATCTTACTTTTTACCGGGCCCGCCTATCCCGGTCTTTCCGCAATTGGATGCGATCCGCCGACATCTGATATTTATATCCGGTGTTCCGGGATATGCCGCGAGCATGGCGAAAGGGTGAAATATCTTGATGAGTATGGTGGATTATGAACTTCAGGTTGCTACCCGCTCTAATTGTGCTTCTGCTTGCGTTTTCGCTCAGCGCCGCCTGCACGAATCCCGGCGACGACGGCGGGCCGTCCCCTACGGAGACCCCGACGGTCACGGCAACGCCTGCACCCACGACGCCGGTCTCATTGACGCCCGGTCCAACGCAGACAATGCCGCCGGAAAGAGATGTTATTTTCCAGATTGAGCCAGGCTATCCCTCCCGGGTTACGCACGACCTCTCCATTGCGTTCCGGGGAGGCAAAGGCCAGGACTTTGTAAAGAGCATCGATGTGCGCGTGACCCGGTCGACCGGGGAGGTCGTTACCGATACCCTGCAGCCGCGTATCGGCGACGACCTTATCATTAACAATGCAAAAGGGGAGAATCGGGTGGAGATTACCGTCTCTCTCATCACGGGCGGCTCCTATAAGGTTAAAGACGAGATTGTAGAAGTCCCGTGACCTCCATAACTCTTTTTGGGACGGTTCGGAGAGCGGTCATCCGGGCGAGACCTTCCGATCTATCGCTTCCCCACACCCCATCGTATCAGGAGGCCGTCGTCGAACCGCGTTGCCTCGATGATGCGTAACCGCGTGAAATCCTCTTCCCGGAGAAAACCAGTGCCGTCTGCCGGCGTGGGGGCATCCTTCCCGCCGATGACGATATTGCCGACGAATGTCTGGAGTTCGTCGACGAGCCCCTGCGCAAAGAGCCCCCAGATCAGGGTTCCGCCCCCCTCGACCATCAGGCGCCGGACACCCTGCCGGTACAGATCGTCAAGCAGGACTGCGAGATCGACGGTCGCATCCCCGGCGACGATGACGGCGGCGTGTTTTCTGAGTGCTTCTACCTTTTCGAGGGGCGCCTTGCGCGAGACGGCGACGATACGCTTTCCGGTCCCTTTATGGAGGATGTCGGCAGAGGGGGGAGTCTTGCCCAGGCTATCCACCACGACACGGACGGGGTGCTCATCCTTTCCTGCCGATCTCCGTTCGGCCCGGAGTTCCGGTGACTTGACGGTGAGCGAGGGATTATCGGCAAGCACGGTGCCGATGCCGACCATAATCGCATCGCTCTCCGCCTTGATCCGGTCGACCCGTGAGAAATCTTCCTTTCCCGAGATTCTCACCTGTCGCCGCTCTCGTGTTGAAATTTTCCCATCAGCGCTCATGGCGACGTTGATGAAGACAAAAGGACGCATGATTTAGAGTTACACGACGATCACCATATGTTTTCCCTAAAATAACGCTATGAGGTTTCTCGCGGTCTCAACACCTCCCTCTTCCGGCCCTCGGGAAATATTTGGCACTCGCCCCCATCCATCGAAGAATTTTACGTCGTTTTATGAAATATTATCTATTTGTTTTCGTATGATTTCGAATGTTTTATATATAGATTCATGAATAACTTGTGTGTCCCATATGTCTTTAAACCGGTATCTCTTGAGCCGCTTTCAGGAAGACCTCTTTACCGGGACGGATATCGTCAAAATGATTGTGATCCTGTCATTTTCGACGGTATCACTCATGCTGACGGCGGTCACGCCGGAACACACCCACGCTTACCTCCTCTGCCCCCTGACCTATTGTATCCCGATAGCCCTTGTCGCTCTCTGGTTCCCCCGACAGGGATTTCCCGTGACTGCCTTTCTAATTTTTGGGTTTTTAGTTATTCGGATATGCCTTTCGATCCTCGGTTTTACCGTAGACCTGTTAACGACCGGACTGCACACAATCTTCTTCATCTGGGTTTTCGGTGTCACAACACTCTTTTCGCGAAGTTATTATCTCACCGTTTCCCGGTGCAGACGGATCGCCAAAGATACCGGCAGTGCAAAGTTTCTCTGCGACCCGGAGACCCTCCGGCTGCTCTGCGTCAACAGCCGATGTGCGGACCTTCTCGGCTACACCCCATCGGAACTCATTGGCCTCCCGGTCGAGAGACTCTGGGCGGATGAAGATGCGAAAATTCAGTTTATCGAGGAGATGAAACGGGATGGCGGCATCGGGAATGCGGAGACGACTTTTCGTGCGCGAAACGGCAGTCTCCGCCCGGTCCTCCTCTCCTGTCGGTCTCTTGTTCCCGAGAACCTCTTCGAGTGCACGGTTGTGGATATCGGCAGGCTCCAGGGGGAGTATACCGACCCCGTCCGGTCGAACAGGACCCTGACGGAACTCATCCGGCAGTCAAACGATATCTTCTTCGTGCAGGATGCCGCAGGCCGTATCCTCCACTTCTCCTGGCTGCGTGCTCCCGATTACGGGATCTCTCCCGATGATCTCATCGGACGCGGTGCGGATGCCCTCCTGCCTGAGGACCTTGCCCGTCAGCACATGGAGCGGGTCCGTAAAGCGGTTGATGAACAGAAGAATGCCCGCTACAATCTCGACCTCGAACTGGCGGGGGTTCGCCATACCTTCTCCGTTACAATCGCTCCGTATACGGGGGTGGAGGGCGTCCCCATCGGTGTCGTAGGATCGGCGCACGACGCCACCGAGATGCGGCGGCAAAGGCTTGCCTGCAGGCAGATGACCTGGGAGGTCGACCAGTGGAAAGGGCTCGCCACCACGCTCTCCCACGAACTGCGCACGCCATTGCAGCCGCTCATCGGCTATCTTCAGATGATAGTCGAAGATCCCGGACACTACGGTCTCACGAAGGAGGTGGAGAAGTACCTCGCGAACTGTCTTGTGTGCTCGAGGCAGGAGCAGGCGGTGGTCGAGAAGGTGGTCGAGTTGAGTCTGCTTACGATGGATCACATCGAGTTCTTCGCTCAGGAAGTACCCCTCCGTCGGCTCGCCGATACCATCGTTTCCCGGGGCGGGTATGATCCAGACGCTCAAATCTCCAACGAAATCCCGGATAGCGCCAGCATCTGGGGAGATCGTGATAAACTATCTCTGGCGCTGGAGTGTCTGGTATCAAATGCGGTTAAGTATAATGAACCACCAAAGAACGTATGGATCCGTTATGCAGAATCAAATAACAACCATTATATCATGGTGTGTGATAATGGCATCGGTATCCCTGCGGATGTTATCGAATCAATCTTTGGGCCGTTTTCTACCGGTAATGCCGGAAAACTGCACCGCAAAAGCGGTAAAATTGGCTTGGGGCTCATGATTGCACGTAAGTATGTCCGGTTGCATGGAGGAGAAATAACGGTGACGAGTGTGGTGGGCGAGGGGAGCACCTTCACCATCAGAATACCAAAGGAGGTATGAATCGTGGGAAATAAGATTATGGTTGTCGACGATGACCTGCCGACGCTGGAGGTCATGGAACTGCTGCTCCGGAGGATCAATCGTGAACCGCTCCTGGTTCACAACGGGTGGGATGCCTTGCGGATGCTCAAGAAAGAGAAACCCGCGCTCATTATCCTCGATGTGATGATGTCCCCCATCGATGGATGGCAATTCCTGGAGGAACTGAAGCGGAATGAGGGGTTCAGGGACATCCCGGTCCTGCTCTTTACCGCAAAGCATGTCTGGCCCGAGGAATATTCCCGATACGCGGATGATATCGTCGGCGTCCTGGAGAAGCCCATCTCACTTGCCGAGTTGAAATCAGCACTGGAGCGGGTCCTCCCCCGCGACGCCTCCTCTCACACTGACGACGAGCGTCGCCATACCCCGCAGATCCGGAGCGGGTAGTTTTTTTCGGGGGCACCTCGCCGGTTCTCCTCCCCGGTCGTCTGCCCTACACCGAAAGGCATTTTATTGGCCGGGGGCGTATTGACCGGCAGTGACATTCTCATGATCGTTACAGATCTCCCCGGCTGTCCTTCCCTCAAGGAATATCAGCGGATCGTGGGCGCAGAACAATTTTCGGCGATTGAGGATCTTGTCGACCGTCTTTCCGGTGTCAGGCTGCAGGAGATCAACTCGACCCGTTACGGCGGGGGCGTCGCGGAGATCCTGATGTCGTATGTTCCTTTCCTGAACGCGCTTGGTCTTGAGACCGTATGGAGCGTCATGGAGGCCGAACCGGCGTTCTTCGATGTCACGAAGACGCTCCATAACTTCCTCCAGGGCCGGGACGGGTTCGCCCCGTCGATGATTGAGACCTACTGGGAGGCCCAGCGGCAGAACGAAGCGCTGATCGAGGACGACAGCGATGTTGTGACGGTCCACGACCCCCAGCCGCTCGGTCTCGTTGAATTCCTGACGGCCCGGGAACTCGAGCGGAAGAGACTGCTCTGGCGGTGCCACGTCCATCTGGAGACGGTGCCCACCGCGACCGCAGGCAGCATCGGCAATATCATGAGGCGACTGGTCGAAAAATACCATGCAAGTATATTTTCAAGTTTCCAGTACCTCCCCCTCTGGAACGTGCCGAGTTTTATCATCCCGCCGTTCATCGACCCTCTCTCCGAGAAGAACCGCGACCTCCCCGAGGCTGAGATCGACGCCACCCTCGCGAAGTACGGCATTGACCCGGCAAAGCCGATTGTCACCCAGGTCTCCCGCTACGATGTCTTCAAGGACCCGGTCGGCGTCATACAGGCGTTCAAGCGAATTCGCCGAAAGACTCCCTGCCAGCTTGTCCTCGTCGGCGGGCGGGCGTGCGACGACCCGGAGTGCTACCTCGTTCTGCGTGAGGTCCGCGAGACGGCCGAGGACGATCCCGACATTCATATCCTCGACCTCCCGCCGGACAGTCATCGCGAGATCAACGCACTCCAGCGGGCATCGGACGTGATCATCCAGAAGTCCATAAAAGAGGGGTTCGGGCTGACGGTGACCGAGGCGCTCTGGAAGGGGAAACCCGTCGTCGCCGGGAACGTCGGCGGGATACCGCTCCAGATCCGCGACGGCTGGAACGGTTACCTGGTCTCGACGGTCCAGGAGACCGCCGACCGGATCCTTTACCTTCTCCGGCACCAGGAGTTGGCCGGGGAGATGGGAGCACGGGGGAGAGAGTTTGTGCGGGAGTATTACCTCCTCCCCCGGGGCGTGCAGGACCACCTCGCCGTCATCGACCAGGTGAAGAACGGCAGGATCACCGCCCGCGACAGCGTCATCTGCTACCACCCGCAGGTGGTGACGACCCGGATGGCTACCTGCTCCCCCGCCGGTACTGATGGCTCTTCCCGGTCCTCGGCCGATCCATCTTGAGGATGGGTGGGTCGGTGCGATTCATGTGAGGAGAAACGTTCGGCGGCGCTCCTTCGTTCACTCCGGCAAGGGGCGGCCGGGTCACCTCACTCGATGGGAATCTCCTTTCCTCCGGGTTCGGACTGCCCTCTCATCTTTCGTAAGCGCACCTCCAGAACGCCGTTCTTAAACCCGGTCCCGGCACCCTCTTCGGTTACGCTTGCCGGCAGGCGTATCAGCCGGCTCAGGATGCCGTTCCCGCGTTCCAGGATAGAGTAGCCGCCTCCCGATTCCTCTTCGGACGGTCCGGCGCGTCTTGCTGTTATCCGCAGAGTCTGCGGGTTGAGCAGGTTGACCCTGATCGCGTTCTCCTCCGCTCCGGGCAGTTCCGCAACCACGATCACCTCGTCGTCGTGGTCGAGGATATCGACCCGGAAGTCCGCTGACAGACCGCGAAAATCGCGGCCGCTCCACCGGGAAACCGGTGGACTGTCGATGTCCCGCCGTTTGGAGCCGAACGGATTGTCTTCTCTCCGTGACATGGTCCTTGCCTCATCAAGTCTGGTGGAGATCGGATGGCTGGTTGCCATCCTTGGGTTCTCCCTTGATCATGCATACTTAACCCTTCGCACCCGGGAGACGCCGCACTCAGGATCGCCCGCCCGCCCTTTAACCGCCCGTTCTGTAATGTAGACCTTGCGACCTCCCGGCGACCCGGAGCAATGCCCGGCCGGATTATCCGCCGAATATCCCGGCGGAGTCTCCGATGAACCCCCCGGGCCCCCATTCCGTGCGTCTCCCTACCGCCCGGCAGGTTTTTGTGACGTGACCGATATGGTGGGGACCCCGGAATTTCTCGGGCGCGGGGGGCGACCGGGCGCATGCCGTCGGTGCCGTCGTCCTGCCGGAAACGCCAGTGCCGACGGATTTACGGGGGTTATGGAGGGAGATGAGATGGCCCAATTCAAACCATTTGCCATAGAAGGTATGCCGATGGAAGAGCAGCCCATGAACTGGAAAGATATGGTTCCGGCCCCATACGACAAGAAGGCGGTCGACGCCTACACCCGGACCCGGATCATTCTCATGAACGGCATCGAGAACAATGCCGTCCTTATGTCGCACGCGATCGAGCGGCTGCATCCGGACCCTGAGGTGAAGCGCATAATGTCCTTGCTGCGGCGGATCGACTCCCAGCAGCAGGAAACGGTCAACTGGCTCAACCCGGCGGACCAGTCGGTCATCGAGACCACCCTCGGCTACGAGCAGGTGGCGGTCGACCTCACCGCGAACCTGGCGAAGAACGAGCCGGACCCCTACGTGAAGCAGACGCTGGATTTTGCGCTGCTCGAAGATTTCGATCACCTCTACCGCTACGGTTGCCTCTACGACTATATCGAGGGCGGCGACCCCGAGATGATTGTCCAGGGCAAAACCGAGGTCAAACCGGCCCGGCCGACGAGCATCGAGCACCGCCACCCCGACGACTCGATGCGGAAGCACTACGACAGGGATACGGCCGCGATCAAGACGAAGTTGAACTATCACACGATTGTCTCGGCGGAGCAGCAGACGATGCTCTTCTACCGGTCGCACGGGTCCATGTACCCCGACGACATCGCGCGGCAACTCTACGCGGAGATCGCGGAGGTTGAAGAGCAGCACGTGACCCAGTACGAACTGCTCGGCGACCCCGCCGAGACGATGCTTGAGAAGATGGCGCTGCTGGAACTCAACGAGGCCTACCTTTACCACTCCTGCGCACAGACCGAGAGCGACCCGAGGATCAAGGGGATCTGGGAGATGTTTACGAAGATGGAGATCACGCATTTCTCCGAGTGCGCAAGGCTCCTCAAACAGCACGAGGGCCGCGATATTCGGGATATCATGCAGACCGACATCATCGAGCCTCCGGTCGTTTTTGAGTCGAACAAAGACTACGTTAACAGCGTCATCGACACCCAGCTCGATCTTGCACCCTACAACACGGAGTTTATGCGGGTGCGCGACCTCCCGGACAACTGGGCGAGTTTCGGCTACCTGCGGGTCATGAATGCAAAGGGCGTCCCGAGTGAGGAGGTCGTCGGTAAAGCGGGCCCGGACCTTGCCGAACGCGACCGGGCGGAGAACATCCGGCGGGTCAAGCAGGAGATGGCCCGCCGGGTGGAGAAGAGCATGGCGACAGTGCCGGCCCGGTGAATACCCTCTTTTTTACCGTTCGTGGGGCCTGTCCGGAAATCATGGGGGCAGTTCACTCATTCTTCAGGGCATTTCTTGCTTCCCGGGCAAATGCAAGCGTTTTTTCGGGGTTTCGAACACCGTCTTTCTTGACGCCGGTATGCACGTCGACGCCGTACGGGCGGACTTTCCGGATGGCTTCCGTGACGTTCTCCGGCGTGAGTCCTCCGGCGAGTATCACGGGAATTGCGGTGGTCGCCACAATTTTTGCACTGATATTCCAGTCGTGAGGGACCCCCGTTCCTCCGATCTTCTCGCGCGTTCTGGTGTCGAGGATGAGCGCGTCGGCGTAGCGTTCATAGCGTTTTCCGGTCTTGATAGCCGACTCGTCCATTACATGAACGGCTTTCACGATCTTCAGATACGGGAGAGCGTCGCGGATGACGTCCATCTCGGGCGGGTCGACGGTATCCTGGATCTGCAGCGTCGTGCAATGCGAATCTTTCACCAGCCTGATGAGGTCTTCCGTTCCCTGCAGGTGGGTGACCGCGACAGGTTCGATGAACGGCGGGAGCTGTCTTACCATCTCTGCCGTTTCAGCGGGAGTTACGACGTCGCTGCTCTGATGGGTCACGCCCATGACGAACCCCATGGCATCGCAGCCCGCATCCACCGCACACCGCATATCTGCAATACTGGCCGTTCCACAGAATTTTACACGCATCAGAGTGACTCTGTCGTTCTGGTAGATAGGATGTCTGCCGGACCCGTAAGGGCCCGCGACGGTGGTCGGCCTTGCACGACGGAATCGTCCTACCGGGAGCGGTCGAGGACGGCATAGCAGTCCGTCGCCTAGCATAATCTCCAGGCTTTAACCCGACCTCTTCTTGTTACGCCAGACGGTAAAAAAGCGCGCACCAACAGGTCGCGTGACCATTTATTTCGGGTTGGCGATCACTGTATACCCTGCATTTCCCTCCACACATTTTGCCGTTCTTCACACTCGGCAGCCGGGGGGCGGGTGTTTTTCACCAAAATCGTTTCCAGAGCGGTATCGGCGGATGCAGGGCTCAGTATCCCATATTCAATCATCTTATCCATAACCCAGAGAGTGCCGTGACACTCTGTTGCCTGCTGCTCGGCCAGCGTCCTCAGCCTTCCATCGCCGGTAACCAGCAGGCAACGGTGATGTCTCGTGAGGACAAATGCAAAGAGATCCTGCATCGATAACTTGCGATTCCGAGGAACAAGTTCTGTTACCTGCCGGCGAGTTCCCTCTGGCTAAAGCCATTTATCGCTCGGGCCATCTTCACCCTCTCTCCGACGGTCACCTCATTCACCTCGCTTCCGGGTTTACAAAACAGCAATTGTTTGACAGTTATGTGAACCTTTTGTGAGGGGGGCAAAGACTAACCGGCTTTTCAGAGCATGAATATCACAACCGCTGCATGGAACTAAAGTGAACTACCCCGCGCTCTCGGGCGCAGCTTCCTGCTTCATTCTCCCTCCACTGAGGCAAGTCCACAGGCTCAACGGCGCGTTCCGCGCCTGATATCAGGTTGCTTGGTTCTCGCAACACAGATAGAACAATATATCATATCGAAATTGATTATGGGAAGGGCGGTTCCGCTTCACGGAAGATGCTCTGCATCTTCCTGACAGGCACAACCCAAAGGGTTGTGCCGTGTCATCCCCGGCCTAAAGACCGGGGACTTCCCGCTCCGCCCCCTTCACCCCCGCAAGATAAACACTCAACTGGTGGGGAATGAAAGCGTATGCAGTCGGCACGCCTAGAAGAACCCTTAACTCCCCGGCAGACCCATCTCTTTCAATGGATCCGTATGAACTGGTGACGCGAAATACCGTAGAGGTCGTCACCGACGAGGAACTGCGTGCGCTCATCGACCGTCCGGTCAGGCGGGTCTACACCGGCTACGAGCCGAGCGGAGAGATCCACCTCGGTCACATGGTGACGGTGAATAAATTGATGGACCTGCAGAAAGCAGGGTTTGAGGTGACCGTGCTCATCGCCGACCTCCACGCATTCCTGAACCGCAAGGGAACCATGGAAGAGATCCGGGAGATCGCCAAGTACAACCGCCGCTGTTTCGAGGGGCTCGGCCTTCGCGGCGCAAACTACGTCCTCGGGTCGAACGTGCAGCTCGCACCGGAGTATGAGCTCAACGTCCTGAAACTCTCTCAGGCAATCACCCTCAACCGGGCGAGGAGGAGCATGGACGAGGTCGGGCGGCAGATGGAGAACCCCACGGTCTCGCAGATGGTCTATCCGATCATGCAGATGGTCGACATCGCGACCCTCGGCGTGGACGCCGCCGTCGGCGGGATCGACCAGCGAAAGATTCACATGCTCGCGCGGGAACACCTCCCCTCGATCGGGTATCCGGCGCCGGTCTGCATCCACACGCCGATCATCAGCGGCCTCGACGGAAAGAAGATGTCCTCGTCGGCCGGAAATGTCATATCGGTCGCCGAATCCGAAGAGGGTATCAGACAGAAGATGAAGAAGGCGTTCTGCCCGCCCGAGGTCGAGAATAACCCGGTCCTCCAGATCCTGCGCTACCACGTCTTCCCCCGGACCGGTACGGTCACCATCCGCCGGCCCGCAAAGTTCGGCGGGGACCGGGAATTTGCCGCCTACGAAGACCTCGAACGGGCCTACGCCGCCGGAGAGGTCCACCCCCTGGACCTGAAATCGGCAACCGCCGACTGCCTCGTCGATATCCTCACCCCCGTACACGACTACGTCGATAGCAGGTGATCCGGCCGTGGGCCGCGAAGATGAGTACGAGCGGTTCGACCGCGAGATCGAGGCGATGGGCGTCAGGATCAAAGACGCCGATGCGATGAAGGTACGGGACGACGTCTTTGACGACGTCACCCTCATGGCGCTCTACAAACTCGTCCACCGAAAACTGATATCGGTCATCGGCGGCCCGATCAGCACCGGAAAGGAGGCGAACGTCTTCTACGGCGAACATGACGGGCGGGGGATCGCGATCAAGATCTACCGCATCCAGACCGCGAACTTCAGGGCGATGACCGGGTACCTGGCGGGAGATCGCCGGTTCTCAAGCGTCCGGGGGACGCGCAAAGGCATCATCTTCGCCTGGACGAAGAAGGAGTACAGCAACCTCGCCCGGGCGCACGACGCGGGAGTCCCGGCTCCCGAACCTCTCGCATTCGACCGGAACATCCTCCTGATGGAGTTCCTCGGCGAAGGGGAGGCGCCATACCCGCAGATCCGGAACGCCGAGATAGAGGATTATAAAGGGGTATACGGCGAGATCCTCGGCTACGTCGAGCGGCTCTATCGGGAGGCCCGCCTGGTCCATGCCGACCTCTCCGAATACAATATCCTCTACCACGAGAAACCATACCTGATCGATATGGGACAGGCGGTCACTCCGGATCATCCCCGGGCGCCCGCATTCCTGAGCCGGGACATCAGAAACCTTAATCGGTATTTCTCCCGCTACTGTGATGTGCCGGACGAGAACGAGGTCTTCCGCGCGATCACCGGACGTCGGGAACCCGGAATACCGGGAGAAGGAAGGCAACCATGACCACAGAGGAGATGAAAGTTTCAGCCGCGAGGATCGGCGTGCTCATAGGTAAGAGCGGGTCCACAAAACGCGAGATAGAAGAGAAGACCGGAATAGCCCTCCGGATCGACAGCGAGGAAGGGACGGTGACGATGGAGGGAGAGGACCCCGTCGCCGTCATGACGGCAAAGAACGTCGTCCAGGCAATCAACCGGGGGTTCTCGCCGGAGCGCGCGTTCCGGCTCCTTGACGACGAGGATATGACGCTCGACATCATCGACCTCTCCGACCTCTCTGGCACGACCCGGCAGCTCGAACGGCTCAGAGGCAGGATCATCGGCAAAGCGGGGACGTCCCGATCCCAGATCGAGGATATGACCGGCACGGAGATCTCGGTCCAGGGCAAGACGGTCGCGATCATCGGCCTCCCGGATCAGGTCGAGACCACGAGAAAAGCGGTGGAGATGCTGATCCAGGGCGTGCCTCACGAGCACGTCTACGCCTTCCTCGACCGGAAGAAGAAGGAAGCCAAACAGGCGATGCTGGAGTACTACTCGTGACGGGGCCGGGGCGAGACCCGGGTCCCGCCATGACAATACACACGATACGCGATTTGCACTGGAAATGATGGGGTATACATGGAGATAGCCGACCTTCCCGTCCCGCCGGAGCTTGCGGCCGGCTACGCTCAGCAGGGGATCACGGAACTCTACCCGCCGCAGGCTGCCTGCGTTGAAGCGGGGCTTTTTTCGGGGAAGAACCTCCTGATTGCCATCCCGACCGCGAGCGGCAAGACCCTGGTCGCCGAGATGGCGATGCACCACCAGGTGGAGGGGGGCGGCAAGTGCCTCTACATCGTTCCCCTGCGGGCGCTCGCAAGCGAGAAGTTCGAGGAGTTCTCGGGGAAAGGGCTCCGGGTCGGCATCGCCACCGGCGACTTCGACCGGCGGGACGACTACCTGGGAAGAAACGATATCATCGTCGCAACGAGCGAGAAGGTGGACTCGCTTCTCCGGAACCGGACGCCGTGGCTTGCCGAGATCACCATGCTCGTCGTCGACGAGGTCCACCTGATCGACGATTCCTCCCGGGGGGCGACACTCGAGATGGTGATCGCAAAACTCCGGCACAAGAATCCGGGCATGCAGATCATCGCCCTCTCCGCCACCATCGGCAACCCGCAGGACCTCGCCGGGTGGCTGGACGCCGAGCTCGTCGAGAGCGACTGGCGGCCGGTCGACCTCCGGGAGGGAGTCTTCTACCAGGACACCATCCGGTTCGCCGATCACGACCGGGAAGTCGAACGCCGGAGCAAGTACGAGGACCTCGACCTCGTCCTCGACACGGTCGCGGAGGGGGGGCAGTGCCTGGTCTTCGTCAGCTCCCGTAAAAACGCCGAGGCGTTTGCAAAACGAGCGGCGTCGGGGCTGAAGCTCGCGAACCCCGTCCTCGCCGGGTACGCCGACAAACTCCGCTCGAATGCCGCGACCGATATGGGGAGAACCCTTGCCGCCTGCGTCGCGCAGGGAGCGGCGTTCCACCATGCGGGGCTTTCGCGGGAGGAGCGCCGGATCGTTGAAACAGGGTTTCGAGAGGGGCAGATCAAGGCTATCGCCTCGACGCCGACGCTCGCGGCCGGCCTGAACCTCCCCGCCCGGCGGGTGATCGTCCGCGACTACCTCCGGTTCAACGCCGGGGAGGGGATGGTCCCGATCCCGGTCCGGGAGTACCGGCAGATGGCCGGGCGGGCCGGACGGCCGCATCTCGACCCCTACGGCGAAGCCGTCCTGATCGCGAAGGCCGAGGAGATGGTCGACGAACTCTTCGACTGCTACATCGGTGCGCCCGCCGAGGACGTCCGGAGCCGGTGCGCGGACGAAGCGGTCCTCTGCACCCACATCCTCTCGCTCATCGCGACGGGGTTCGCCCGCGAGACGGGCGAGGTGCTGGGGTTCATGGACGGGACGTTCTACGCCCACCAGGGCGAGAGCCCGCTCGCGCTCTCGCGGGCGGTCCACCGGGTGATCGAGTTCCTGCGGGAAGCCGAGATGATCACCGAGGTGGGAGAGTGGCTTGAGGCCACCGAGTACGGGTCGCTCGTCTCCCGGCTCTATATCGACCCCCGGAGCGCCGAGGTGATCGTGACGGCGATGACGGGACAGAAGGAGTATACCGACATCGGGCTCCTGCACCTCCTCTGCTCCACGCCGGATATGCCGACGCTCTACGTCCGGAGAAACGACATGTACCTTCTCGACCGATTCCTCGCCGACCACCGGAAAGACCTCTGGGTGGAGATCCCCTGGGATGCGGGCGAGGAGTTCGATCGGAGCCTCAAGACCGCGCTTCTCCTTGCCGACTGGGCGGATGAGGTCGGGGAAGACACGATCTGCGAGCGCTACAGCGTCGGCCCCGGAGACATCTACGGGATGGTGGAGAGCGTCGCCTGGCTGGTCCACGCGAGCCGGCACCTCGCTGCGCTCTTTGCCCCGCACCTTGTCCGGCCGATTGAGGAGATGGAGCTCCGCACGAAACACGGCATCAAGAAGGAACTCCTGCCCCTCATCAGGCTTCGCGGGATCGGGCGCGCCCGGGCGCGCCGGCTCTTCAACAACGGCCTTGGGTCGATCGAGGCGCTCCGCGAAGCCGGGCCGGAGAAGGTCGGAAAGATCCTCGGGCAGGGCATCGCCGCCCGGATATTCGAGCAGCTCGAAGGGGCGCGGGACGAGGTCGGGGAGATCGGCGACGAGCAGTCGACTCTCTTCCGGTTCGGGTGAATAAAGGATGGCAGAACCAGCGTGCGATATCTACCAGGCGGTTTTTACCGTCGACGACAGCGTCGGTTTCCTGCGCGAGGTCCGGGAAGCGGCCGATGCGTGCGGGACCCATATCATCCTCTTTGATGCCGACCACATCGCCGGACGCGACCATGTAACGACGGCACTCCGGCACGCCTGCCGGTCGTGGACCGGCGGTGAGGCGATAGCGAACTCGATCGAGATGGAAGCGCTCCTCTACGCCGCGGGGACCCGGCAATGCCAGGTGGCCGCGACCTTCGGGATTCACCCGGGAGAGAACCGTTCCTACATCGCGGTCTGTCCCCCGGCGCCGGGCGTCCGGGACCGCCTTGCCGGTCTCGTGACGTTCGTCGACGGGGATTGGGAAGAGCTCGACCCCGCGAAGCGGGCGCGCCTCGCGATCCTCTTCTCGATCACGGCAGAAGAGATCGCCGTCGTCGGCGAGGCGCGGTTCCGCGACCTGGTCCTCGAGCGGGTGGCGCTTCTCGACGTTTATCGCTAGCGCGCCGAGGCGTGGGTGAGGATGTGCCGGATCTCAGGGATGATGATCGCCCGTGCGGCAAGCGTCACGGCCTTCGTCGAACCCGGGATGCAGAAGACCGCACGGCCGCCGATAACGCCGGCGATCGCCCGCGAGAGGATCGCGGCGGTCCCGATCTCCTCGTAACTCTTCAGCCGGAAGAGTTCCCCGAACCCGTCGATGGTCTTTTCAAGCAGCGGCGCGACTGCCTCGATGGTCACATCGTCGGGGGTGAGTCCGGTGCCCCCGGTGATGACGACGCAGGTTGCACGCGAAAGTGCGAGACGGACCTCGGCGCGGATCCGCGCAAGGTCGTCGGGGATGACGGCGTAATGGGTCACCTCGATGCCGTCGGCGGAGAAGAGGTCAATAAGCGTCTTCCCGCTGGTGTCGGTCTCCGGTTTCCGGGTCGAGGAGACGGTGATGACGGCACCGGTCACGGTGATTGGTTTAAGATGATTGCTCTCCATAGGAACCATCCAGTACCCTTTACCGCGTATTTTACTTCTTTGTATCCTTGAAAAGCGTGGCTCAATCCCCGACCCCTTTGTTTCGACTGGAACTATGAAAGGGGATGACGAAGGGAGAGGAGGGGAGGAGACGAAACTTACAGGAGAGCAGTGTTACAGGAGAAAACGACACAACAGAACATGATGAAATTCGCGGGGAAAATGAAACCTCGATAGGCACCCACCTGGTGAGAAGAATTCAACCGGAGTCCGCGGTCCTGTATTAATTGGAGACGATCCGGTTTATCCTGTCATGTTACGATAAAACTTTATATCTTGAGTTGCAGAGGTACACATAGCTCATCATCACTTTTGATTGAATGATACAGGTCTCCTGTATCATCATCACGTTCCAGTCGAAATGAAGGGGTCGGGGTGATCGCCGATCACCCCTCCGGGAGTCCGCCACCGCAGCCGATCCGTCCGTAAGATACATCCTTCTCGAATCACCGTTGTTTCGACTTATTCAATCTCATTCTATCGGCAATCGGCCGTGCATTCCCTTCCTCTTTCACCGATGATCGATCGTTTTTGCGTTCCACTGGAAACGAAGGGGTTATCTGTCCTGAGAGCGATCACATTAAGGGTCCTCGACACGAGAATCTCCTGTCCTGGTAACCCCCTCCGGTGACATCATGTCGGACGATAAGACCAACCCAATGGGATTATTTAAAAAATACCTGACCAATAGGCGTATATTTAAGAACAGGGAAGTACTGCGCCACAGTTATCGTCCCCAGATCCTCCCTCACCGGAAGCCGCAGATCGACGAACTTGCTTCAATTCTTGCTCCTGCCCTCACGAACGAGACCCCGTCGAACATCCTCATTTACGGCAAGACCGGGACCGGGAAGACTGCATCGGCCCGGTACGTGGGAACGGAACTCGAAAACGCCAGTGCGCTTGCCGGGACGAAGTGCAAGATCGTTCACCTCAACTGCGAGGTAATCGATACCCAGTACCGGGTCCTTGCCCAGATCGCAAACTGCCTCGACGACGTCGACCAGCACCCGAGCGACAGCACCAGAAATCACATCCCGATGACCGGGTGGCCGACCGATCAGGTCTATATGGAGTTGAAGAACCAGCTTGAAAACAACGGCGGGGTCATGGTCATCATCCTCGACGAGATCGACAAACTCGTGAAAAAGAGCGGCGACGATACCCTCTACAACCTCACCCGGATCAACTCCGACCTGAAGTTTGCAAAAGTCAGCATCATCGGGATATCAAACGACCTCCGTTTCACCGACTTCCTGGACCCCCGGGTCCTCTCCTCGCTCTCCGAGGAGGAGATCGTCTTTCCCCCCTACAACGCCCCGCAGCTCTGCGACATTCTCCAGCAGAGGGCCGAACTGGCGTTCATCGAGGAGGCGCTCGAGGAGGCGGTCATCCCGCTCTGTGCGGCGCTCGCGGCGCAGGAGCACGGAGACGCCCGTCGTGCGCTCGATCTCCTTCGTGTCTCGGGAGAACTTGCCGACCGCGAGAACGCCACGGTCGTGGGCGAGAAGCACGTCCGGATGGCTCAGGAGAAGATCGAGACCGACAGCATGGTGGAGTGCATCTCTACTCTTCCGACCCAGAGCAAGGCGGTCCTCTACGCGATGCTGATCCTTGAGCAGATGGGCAAACGGATCTTTACGAGCGGCGAGGTCACGGTGGTCTACCGCGAGATCGCCCGGATCATCGACCTCGACGTCCTGACGCACCGCCGGATCACGGACCTCATCTCCGAGCTCAACATGCTCGGCGTCATCAACACCCGGGTCGTCTCACGGGGCCGTTACGGTCGGACGAAGGAGATGTGGTTCGATGCAACGGCGAGCAAGATCGAAGAGGTTGTCACCCGCGACCCGAGGCTCGACGACCCGAGACTCAAAGAACTCGATACCAATCGCTTAAAAGCAATGTTCAGGTGATACTATGGACGAGAAGGACCGTACCCTCCTCCATCTTCTGGAGGAGAACTGCCGCGCCCCGTTAAGCGAACTTGCGGTGCTGGCCGAAGTGAGTGAAGAGGATGTAAAAGACCGGATCGGTCGTCTGGAAGCGGCCGGCGTCATCCGCCGTTACGGGGCGGTCGTCGACTGGGAGCGGGCCGGCGACGGCAACGTCGCGGCGGTGATCGAACTGAAGGTCTCTCCCGAGCGCGACTTCGGTTACGACCGGATCGCGGAGCGGATCGCCCGGTTCCCGCAGGTCCGGTCTCTCCGGCTGATGACCGGGGCCTACGACCTCCAGCTCCTGGTCACCGGGCCGAGCATGAACGAGATCGCCCGGTTCGTAGCCGAGCAGATCGCTCCCATGGACCGGATCCGGGAGACGGCGACGCATATCATCATGAAGACCTACAAGGAGAACGGCACCACCTTCGCCGAGCGCGGCGAGGTCGAGCGCCTCCCCTACTCGTTCTAGAGGTGAGGTGCGTTGAGGGATTTCGTCTCGGCACGGGCCCGTGCCATACCCCCGTCGGGCATCAGGCGGTTCTTCGACATCGTCCAGACGATGGAGGGCGTCATATCCCTGGGCGTCGGCGAACCGGACTTCGTGACCCCCTGGTGCGTCTGCGAGGCATCCATCTACTCCATTGAGCAGGGATCGACTGCATACACCTCGAACAAGGGGACGCCCCAGCTCCGGGGCGCCATCAGCCGTTATCTTGGCTCCCGGTTCGGCACCCATTACAGTCCGGAGGAGGAGATCATCGTCACCTGCGGCGTCTCGGAAGCGGCCGACATTGCCATCCGGGCCGTCACGGACCCGGGAGACGAGGTCCTGGTCGCCGAGCCCTGCTACGTCTCCTATACCCCCTGCGTCTCCCTCGCCGGCGGGGTCCCGGTCACCGTCCCCTGCCGTGCTGAAGACGAGTTCCGGCTGACGGCCGATGCGCTTGCAGAAAGCATCACCCCGCGGACGAAGGCGCTCATCGCAAACTTCCCGAACAACCCCACCGGCGGCGTGATGCAGGAAGCGGACTGGCGCGGCATCGCCGATCTCCTGGTCGACCACGACCTCCTCCTCATCAGCGACGAGGTCTACGCCGAGCTCACCTACGACGGCGACCATTTCTCGCCGGCGCGGATCCCCGAACTTCGCGACCGGACGATCACCCTGAATGGGTTCTCGAAGGCCTTCGCCATGACCGGGTGGCGGATCGGCTACCTCTGCGCCCCCCCGGCGATCACCGCGGCGGCCTTGAAGATCCATCAGTACGTCGCGCTCTGCGCCCCGGTGATGGGGCAGGTCGCCGCCTACGAGGCGCTCAGGATCGGGGAAGCCGAGAAGGACGCCATGGTCCGGGAGTACCGGCTCCGGCGGAACCTCTTCGTCGACGGGTTGAACAAACTCGGTCTTACCTGCCACATCCCGAAGGGTGCGTTCTACGCCTTCCCCTCGGTGAAGAGCACCGGTCTCTCCGATACCGAGTTTGCAGAGTCCCTCCTTCGCGAACAGCGTGTTGCGGTCGTCCCCGGGAGCGTCCTCGGGCCGTCCGGCGTCGGGCACGTGCGGTGCGCCTACGCGGTCTCGCGGGACGATCTCAAAGAAGCGCTCGCCCGGATAGGCGCCTTCCTGGAATCGATAGAATAAAAATAACCCCATATATTTCCCCGGGAAAAAATCAAACCCCTTTTAAACGAAGTCCTTGACCGGGCAACCGGTAGTTTGGTGTCCGACAGATGAATGACGGTCGGATAACCCCTTTATTTCCACTGGAGATGTGGATTAATTCAGCGATACCGGCCGGGGGTGCTCGCGTTGCACCCGCCCCGGGGTACGCATCGCGTCACTGGAACGCCGGGCGGATCATCAGGTTCGCGTCCGCACTCCAATAGGGTAAATCCAGTGACAGATCGGCCTGTCGTTCCGGGAAAAACTCCACGCGGCAGCCCCGGATATCCATATGATGAGGTTTCCAGTGGAAATAAAGGGGTTCAGAAAGAATGGTGCTCAGCCGGAAACGATCGTTCCCGCTCGCGAAGGCGGATATAATTTTATCCCGGGCCTTGCGCTCCTCCCCTTCCCGACGGATCGGGAAAATGCGGCCTATTCTGGCCGATACTCGTGTTCCCGGCGCGGAGTGCCGGCTGTGCGGAAATATCCGGGCGGGCCGGTCCCGGCTCCTTTTTAACGGGGCGACCGCTTTTCCGGTATCACATTGTAATGTTTATCACCAAGTATCGCTCCATCCTACATGATAGAACAATGAGTTGTACTATTATCGTCGGCGGGTTCTTTGGTGACGAAGGAAAGGGAAAGATAGTGGCCCATGTCGCTCACCAGGACAGACCATCCATCATCTCCCGGGGCGGCGTCGGTCCGAACGCAGGACACACCGTTCGTATCGGAGAGAAGGCGTACGGGGTCCGGATGGTTCCCTCGGGGTTCGTCTACCCGGAAGCGACCCTCATGATCGGGAGCGGCGTGCTCGTCGATCCCCGGGTCTTTCTGCGTGAGGTCGACCTGCTCGGTGCCCGGGACAGGACCTTTGTCGACGGGCGGTGCGGTATCATCGAAGAGGATCATATCGCCCGGGATAAGGGGAGCCAGCACCTCCGGGAGAAGATCGGGAGCACCGGGACCGGGTGCGGTCCGGCGAACGCCGACCGTGTCCTCCGCACGTCCCGGCAGGCAAAAGACGTCCCGGAACTGGCTGATTTCATCACCGATGTGGCCGAGGACGTCAATTGCGCCCTGGATAAGGGTGAGACGGTCCTCCTCGAGGGGACCCAGGGCTTCGGGATCTCGCTCTACTTCGGGACCTACCCCTACGTGACGAGCAAAGATACTTCCGCCTCGCAGATCGCCGCCGACAACGGCGTCGGCCCGACCCGGATCGACGATGTCATCGTCGTCTTCAAGGCCTACCCGACCCGGGTCGGCGAAGGCCCCTTCTCCACCGAGATGTCGGTGGAGCGGTCGCATGAACTCGGTATCGAGGAGTTCGGCACCGTCACCCACCGGCAGCGCCGCATCGGCACCTGGGACGGGAAGATGGCGCACTACTCGGCGATGATCAACGGGTGCACCCAGGCGGCGATCACCGGCATCGATCGGATCGACCCGGCCTGTTTCGGCGCGACGGACTACGACCGGCTGACCGGGAAGGCGAAAGACTTCATCGCGCAGGCCGAGGAGGATATCGGCAAGCCCGTCACCCTGATCTCGACCGGCCCCGAGATGTCCCAGATCATCGATCTCCGGGGGGAACTATGAGAAAGAGCCTCATGCAGATCCTCTGCTGTCCGGTCTGCAAGGGGGATCTCGTCCTCTCGGTGACCGAGGAGAGCGGTGAGGAGGTGCTGGAGGGCAGTCTCCGGTGCGCGGCGTGTCGCGTCGACTACCCCATCAGCGAAGGCATCCCGAACCTCCTCCCGCAGACCGCCTGCGAGGACTGATCCCACCGTGTCGGAGATTCATCTCAACCGCCGGGGGATCAACGCCATCGAGGTCCCGGGCGAGGTCGAGGCGACCCCGGGAAGCGACCTCGTCCTCTGGATCGTCAACCACGGCTCGCCGCTCCACATCACCCTCGCCTCGGGGGACTCCTCGGCCTTCACCGATTTTTACCATGAGAACCTCTACGTCGACGAGGACGTGGAGTTCCGCATCCCCATCCGGGAAAATGCCTGTCCGGGTGTCTTTTCCGTCGAGGTCATCACCGGGTACGGCACCAGGAGAGCGGAGTTTCGGGTCGCAGTCAGGGAGCGGGCAGCACCGGAGCCCGAGCCGGTCGAGATGGCTCCGACAGCGGTTGCCCCGGCGATCTCGCGTGAGTGGCGGCCTTTTGCCCCGGTCCTCGTCATCGGCGCCGTTGCCCTGGCCCTCTACGGGCTGTGGGCGGTCTACCGGGTCGACCTCCTGAACGCCGCGGCGTTTGCGGCGCTGCTCCTCGGGGTCATCCTCGCATGGCTGCGGCAGCGGTCGTAGTCGCCGCGGCGCTGCTGGTGGACCGGCTGCTCGGCGACCCGCACTCCCGGTATCATCCGGTGGCGGTCCTCGGCCGGTTCATCGGGTGGTGGGGGGTCCCGGACCGCTACCCGCTCCGCATCCAGCGGGTGGTCGGGGTCGCGGGGACCCTCGCGACCGTGGCGCTCTTTGCCGCGCCGTTCGCTCTCGTAGAGTTTGCGGCCCCGTGGTATCTCTATCTCCTCATCGCGCCTTTCCTCCTCAAGGTCTGCCTGGCCTGGCGGGCGCTCGAGGAGCATACCGTCGCTGTGGCGCGGGCGCTTCGGGACGGCGGCATCGATGCGGGCCGCTCGACGGTCGGTATGATGGTGAGCCGGGATACGGCTCGCCTTGACCGCGAGCACGTCCTCTCGGCTGCCTATGAGTCGATGACCGAGAACCTCGTCGACAGCATCATCTCCCCGCTCTTCTACTTCGGGATCTTCGGCCTTGCAGGAGCCGCCGGTTTCCGTGCGGTCAACACCCTGGACGCGATGCTCGGTTACCGGGACGAGCGGCTCCGGATCGGGTGGTTTCCGGCCCGCGTCGACGATGTCGCAAACTTCATCCCGGCCCGGCTCACGGGCCTCGTCCTCCTCGCCTACTTTGCGGCGAAGGGCCGGTTCGCCCCGGCATGGGCGGTGCTCTGCCGGGACAGGAAGAAGCGCCCCGGGTTCAACGGCGGGATCCCGATGGCCGTCATCGCCGGCGGCGTCGGGATACGGCTCGAGAAGCCCGGCGTCTATACGATAGGGGACCCGGAGCGGACCCTTGCGGAGGCGGGCGCCGGAATCGTCCGTGCGGTCCGGGCGGCGACGGTCATCTTTGCGATCCTGGAGATCGCCGCACTATTTTTATTGGGGTACATGTGCTATAGATAGGTAATGAAACTCGAGGAACTGAGGTTTGGGACCGAGCTTATCAAGCGCGGCTTTGCGTCGATGCAGAAGGGCGGCGTCATCATGGACGTGGTCAACGCAGAGCAGGCGCGGCTCGCCGAGGAGGCGGGCGCCGTCGCCGTCATGGCGCTTGAGCGAGTCCCTGCCGATATCAGGGCGGCCGGGGGCGTGGCCCGCATGGCCGACCCGCAGAGGATCGTCGAGATCATCGATGCGGTCTCCATCCCGGTGATGGGAAAGGCCCGGATCGGCCACTTCGTCGAGGCGCAGGTCCTGGAAGCGCTCGGCGTGGATATGATCGACGAGAGCGAGGTGCTGACCCCGGCCGACGAGCAGTTCCATATCGATAAGACCCGGTTTTCGGTCCCGTTCGTCTGCGGCGCCCGGGACCTCGGGGAGGCGCTCCGGCGGATCAACGAGGGGGCGGCGATGATCCGGACGAAGGGCGAGGCCGGGACCGGCAACGTGGTGGAGGCGGTCCGCCACATGCGGGCGATCATGGGCGAGATCCGGCTCCTGCAGGGGATGAACAGGCAGGAGCTCGTCGACCGTGCCCGCGAGATCGAGGCGCCGGCGGAACTCGTCGTCGAGTGCGCGAACCGCGGCCGCCTTCCCGTGGTGAACTTCTCCGCCGGCGGGATCGCGACGCCTGCCGATGCGGCGCTGATGATGCAGCTCGGTGCCGACGGGGTCTTTGTCGGGTCTGGCATCTTCAAGTCGGGAAACCCCGAGGCGACCGCCCGGGCGATCGTGGAGGCGGTGAACCACTACGATGAACCGAAGGTCATCGCCGAGGTGAGCAAGGGCCTCGGGGAGGCAATGAAGGGCCTCGACGTCCATATGCTCCGGGAAGGGGAGGTGTTGCAGACCCGTGGGCGTTAAGGTCGGCGTTCTCGCGCTCCAGGGCGATGTCGCGGAGCATATCGCGGCGTTTCGCGAGGCGCTTATAGACCGGCCGGGTTCGACGGTCGGTCCGGTCCGGCATGCGGAGGACCTTGCGGACCTCGACGCCCTCGCGATCCCGGGCGGGGAGTCCACCACGATCTCCCGGCTGATTGAAAAAAATGGGCTCTATGAGCCGCTCGTGGGGTTCGAGGGCGGGATATTCGCTACCTGCGCCGGGATGGTCCTCGCGGCGGACCGGGTTGACGATCCCCGGGTGCGGACCCTGGGTCTCATCCCGATGCATGTAGCGAGGAACGCCTTCGGGCGGCAGGTCGACTCCCGTGAAACGTCTCTCAACATCGCGGGCCTCGCCGACCCTTTCCGCGCGGTCTTCATCCGGGCCCCGGCGGCGACGGAGATCGGGAGCGGCGTCGAGGTGCTCGCCCGCATACCGGAGGGGATCGTCGTCGTCCGGCACGGCCGGCACATGGCGTTCGCCTTCCACCCGGAGCTTGGCGGAGATCTCCGCCTGCACCGGACCTTCTTAGAGGGTCTCGGCATATAGGATCCGGGATTCACCTGTTTTTTCGACTCCCGGCGTCGCCTATCACCTGTCTTGTCCAGGCGGTGCCATCGGCGGTCAGCCGGTAGATGATCCAGTTTCCCTGCGCCTCGCCGGCGATCAGTCCCATCTTCTTCAGGACGGAGAGGTGGTAGGAGAGCTTCGAGTCCGCTATCCCGAGCACCGCCTTGATGACACAGACACAGAGCGGCTGCACCGCGAGCATGGCGAGGATCTTGAGGCGGAGGGGGTCGGCGAGTGCGCGAAAAAGAGCACTCTCTCTTTTCAGGAGATCGTCTCCCGGCAACTGCCCCGTCAGCCCTGCGATGCCCCCGCACCGGCAGAGCGACTCCTCGACGTCAGGAGGGAGGGGCAGGGATGCATCCTGGTATTTTTTGTCTTCTGCCATCGGGACATCACACTCGATATTTCAAAAGAATCTGAAATGAAAACATCTATAACCTTTCGCTGCTCTCACACGGCGTACGAACTAACCGTTCAACAGCAGAGGAGAAAAAAGCATGGGCACTATGAGCATCGGTTCCATCGGCGGCAGCAGGGTCGTACGGAGCATCCTGACCGTGGGGGAGAAGGCCGGAGCGGGTCATCATCAGCGATGCGCACCCGTTGGCGCTCGCCGGGGTCAAGCGAAGGCTACGAACGCATCGGATCTTCTCTTCCGACGATCGGCTGTCATCGGCCGGAGGACCTCCCGGGTTTCCACGGTGCTGTCTCTTTTCATCGGTCGACAATGCCGGCCCGATGAGCCGCCGGGACCCCCCATGGGGGTTCGACCCCCTCAAAAAGCCTGCTGAAGGAGTTCGAGATACTCACCGGCGTCCCGGTATTACTGAACACGAGTTTCAACGTGATGGGCGAGCCGATCGTGGAATCGCCGCAGGATGCTATCCGCTGCTTCTTCTCCACCGGTCTGGATTACCTGGTGTTGGGGAATTATATCGTCGGCAAGCAACCTGGCATGCTTCCCGATGTCTTGGCGGTTCGGGCATCCGCAACCTCCTGCAGCTCGCCGGTCTCCCTGGATCGGGAGAGCGTAGAGGATCCGGTTCCCCTGCAGCCCGCCGACGATCAGCCCTGCCTTCTCCAGGACCGGGAGGTGGCAGGAAGGTTTTGAGTCTGCCGGCCCGAGCACCGCTCTGGTGAAGCAGACAAAGAGCGGCTGCACAGGGGGCAGGCTCGCAAGCTCAACGGGAAATGCCCTGCCACCCCCGGTGGCTACCGGATGTCGTCATGCCTGGTGACAACTCCTTCAACTCGTTTTGAAACCAGAACCATTATAGGGTGGTGGCGCTCACACTATTTCAAATAGTATTGAAACAGAGTGGGGCGTAGCACCATGACAGACGACACCAGCAAGAACCCAAAGGAAAGCCTCGCCGGACGGATCAAGAGACTCCTTGCGCCGGAAAACGACTGCGGCTGCAGTTGCAGTTGCGGCGGCGTGAAGGTCGTGTCGAAGAAGACGGACGAGAAGAAAGAGTGACCGGAAGCGGAGAATGGCCGACGAACCGACGACCCTGACCGAGGACGAACTGGTCGAAGAGATCCGTACCTGGGCGGAGAAGTACGCCCGCGAACACGACCTGGTGCTCAACCCGGACGAACGGGTGCGAAACGCTGTCCTCCGGGGGCTTGCCCGGAACCAGCTCAGGCATGGCGAGCGCTTCTGTCCCTGCCGCATCCGGAAAGGCGTGCCGGAAGAAGATGCGAAGATTGCCTGCCCCTGTGTCTACCACAAGGAGGAGATCGCGGTTGAGGGTCACTGCCATTGCAACCTCTTCTTCCGGAAGAGTGCGGTGGAGCAGGGGGGATAAAGACGGCCGACCCCCTGCTGACAGTCCCGATCGGAGTGGAACTCCCCCGGGTGCTGCTGGCTATCCTCATCGTCGCGGTCGCCTTCATGATCGGCGTGGCCCTCCTGATGACGATGAGGAATTTGCTAGCCATAACCGAATACAGCCGTCACTATATGCTGCAGGCGGAGCCGGAGCCGTCCGAAGGGACATGGGGGCGGTGAGGAGCTGAAACGGGCACCGTCACCACGGCCGGGATCGCCTGAATTACACACCGATACAGACATTGGAGCAATGTAAAGGAACTAACTATGATTGACATACTCATCGGCGCCCTTGCATCGGGGCTTGCCTCCGTGCTCGACTACCTCTCGGCGCATGTCCTTACCTGTCTGGTGCCGGCGTTCTTCATCGCCGGAGCCATCGCGGCCTTCGTCAAGAAGGATGCAATACTGAAGTATTTCAGCCCGGACACGCCCAAGCACATCTCCTACGGGATAGCATCGGTCTCGGGGACGATCCTCGCGGTCTGCAGCTGCACCATTCTCCCGATCTTTGCCGGAATCCTCAAGAAAGGGAGCGGCATCGGCCCGGCAACGACGTTCCTCTTTGCAGGTCCCGCCATCAACATCCTCGCGATCATCTACACCGCATGGGTGCTCGGCTTCGACCTCGGGATAGCACGGGCGATCTCGGCGGTCGTGCTCGCGATCGTCATCGGGCTTCTCATGGCGCTGATCTTCCGGTCGACGGACGTCGAGACGCTCAAGAAGAAGGCGATGGCGCCGAGTGTCGCCGGGGCATGCGAGGAAGAGAAACCGCGCTGGGTCACGCCGGCGTTCTTCGCCCTCCTGGTCGGGGTGCTGGTCTTCGGCGCTTCGCCGCTTGACTGGGCGCTCCGGCTCGGCATCGTCTACATTCTCACGCTCGCGATCGCCGTCCTGCTCATTTACTATTACGACCGGGACGAGGTGACCGACTGGGGGATGGAGACCTGGGATCTCACGAAGAAGATCTTTCCGATCCTGATCGCCGGGACATTCCTTGTCGGGATCATCGCCTTCTTCCTCCCGCCGGAGACCTTCCAGCCCTACTTCGGGAACAACTCGCTCGGCGCGAACTTCCTTGCGGCGATCGCAGGGTCGATCCTTTACATGCCGACGCTGCTTGAGGTCCCGATCATCGGCACGACCTTTGGCTACTCGTCGGGGCTGATGGCCAGCGGTCCGGCGCTCGCCCTCCTGCTATCCGGGCCGACGATCAGCCTCCCCTCCGTCCTCGTCATCCACCGGATCATGGGGGCGAAGAAGACAGCGGCCTACGTGGCGCTGGTGGTCGTCTTCGCGACCATTGCCGGGTTCCTCTTCGGGAACGGGATGCTACTCATATAGGGGAGAACCTATGGAGACAAAGAAGAGAGAGAAACCCTGCTGCGCCGCCGAGGCCATGCGCCGGATCCGCCGGATCGATGTCGGCGGGGTCGTCGTTGGGCTTGCGATGCTCGACGGTATCCTGGCCGATACGGTCGCCCTTAACCTCTCTGGCGAGATTGCTATCGGCGGTGAACTGATGAAACAGGTAAAGATCTACAACTACATCCCGAAGGAAGCGGAACCGCTCTACCGGGCGGCGCTCCTTCGTGAGTACCAGAACGAGGTGAAGAAACGATGAAGGTGGAAGTGCTCGGAACCGGCTGCGCCAAATGCAAGCGGCTCGCAAAGAACGTGGAGACGGCAATCAAGGAACTCGGCATCGAGGCCGAAGTCGTCAAGGTCGACGATATCACCGAGATCATGGACCGCGGCGTGATGCTGACGCCGGCTCTTGCCGTCGACGGGGAACTGAAGGTCTCGGGCCGGGTGGCGGACGTCAAGGAGATCAAGGAGATCCTGCAGGGGTGAGATCCCTCTTCCCCTGCAAAGGAGTCTGAGAGATGGTGCTGGTTGAAGTATTCGGGACCGGCTGCGCCAAGTGCGGGCGGATGATCAAAAATGTCGAGATCGCGGTCAGGGAACTCAAGATCGATGCGGAGATCCGCAAGATCGAGAGCCTCGATGCGATGATCGAGCGGGGCGTGATGCTGACGCCGGCGCTCTACGTTGACGGCGAGGCCAAAGTCGTCGGCCACGTCCCCTGCGTTGAGGATATCAAACAGATACTGCTCGGAGAGAAGTGAGATGGCAGAACAGACAGTGCCCCGGTGTGCCTGTGGGGGTGGTGCGGAGCCGGAAGGCGGAACGAAGCGGATCATCTTCGCCTGCGCCGGCGCATCGAAGGCCGGCCAGCTCTCGAACGAGGCTGCCGTCCAGTTGACGGAGGAAGGATACGGAAATATCGCCTGCACGGCCTCACTTGCCGTCGGGACACCCTCGATCAAGAAGAAGGTCGAGACGGCGGACGAGGTGATCGTCATCGACGGCTGCCCGGTCGGGTGCGCCTGCCAGATCGCCGAGCGGGCCGGGATTACACCCGACCAGGAGATCGTGGTCACGGACCTCGGGATCGAGAAGGGCGGAAGCCTCGATCTCTCCGAAGAAGACGTGGAGAAGGTTGTCTCCGCCGCCTGGGAGGGGCGGGGAAGAGAGAAGCAGGAGCAGAAGTCTGAGGTCTCCGGTGGATGCGGCTGCGGTTGCGGTACCGATTGCGGTTGCGAGGGGCCGGCGGAGACTCTCGTCGTCGAATGGCGGCATATCGGAAGAGACATTGAGAACACCTGCGAGCGGTGCGGTGAGACTGGACGGACGGTGATAGACGTAGTCGAGCAGATACGCCCCATCTTAGAGGAGGAGGGCATCGCGGTCCGGGTTGTCGAGACCGCCCTCGAGAATGAAGCGATCGCAGAGTCGAACAGCATCCTCTTCAACGGCGTGCCGCTCGAGAAACTCATCGAGGGTATGGAGGTCACAACTACGCCCTGCGCCTCCTGCGCCTGCATCACCGGGCAGGATAACGCGGAGTGCCGGGCAATCGAGTATAACGGCGAGCGTTACGAGTCGATCCCGCCGGAGCTGATCGCCCGGGCGGCACTCAAAGCGCTCGGGCTGGAGTGATACCATGAAGAAGAAAGTCCTCTTCGTCTGCACCCACAATGCTGCCCGCTCGCAGATGGCGGAAGGCTACCTGAACGCCCGCTACGGCGACCGCTATGAGGCCTTCTCGGCCGGCACCGCGCCGGGAACCCTGAACCCCTACGCGGTCCGGGCGATGGCCGAGATCGGGATCGACATCTCCGGCCACCGCTCAAAGGATCTTGGTGTGTTCGACGAGCAGGAGATGGATCTCCTCGTCGCCGTCTGTGAAGGAGGGCTCTGCCCCTTCTTCCCCTGGGCGAAGGAGGAGATCCACCGGGAGTTCCCGGACCCCTCGAACCTCACCGGCACCGATGAGGAGATCATGGCCGGTGTCCGGCGGATCCGGGACGAGATCACCGCCTGGATCGATACGACGTTCGGAGAAGCGTGACGATGGCGGTCACCGTCATCACCTGTTCCGGGATCTCGAACACCGGAAAACTGACCGCCCAGGCCGGTGCGGCGCTCATGCGCCGCTACGGCGGGATGGTCGAGGCGTGCCTTGCGGCCACCCGGCCGACGGCGTCCTTGGAGAATGCGGTCCGGCACGCGGATCGCGTCCTGGTGCTGGATGGGTGCGGCGACTGTTGCGGGAAGAAGAAGGTGCAGGCGCTCGGAATCGAGCCGCACCTGCATATTGTCGCAACTGACTGCGGTATCGAGAAGAATGGGATGGCCGAACCGCGATTCGACGAGATCGAGCGCCTTTCAGCTGCCGTGCTTGAAGCGATCAGGGGATGAACCGCGGGTTGCCCGGCCATACCTGATCACATGTGACACACTCCCGGTAGATTCAGTGGTCCGGTACGCACGAACCGCAGAACGGCAGGGGTCACTCCCTCCAGACCTCCACCATGGATTGGTCGCCATGGTATCCGATAAACTCCTTGAGAGTGGATATCCTGGTCTTTCTTTTTCGGTGAACGGCATCAAGGGGATTGTTGTAGTAAAGGAACGCGTCATCGATTCCGGTCACCACAACCCAATGGGGCAGGTCTTCGTTGCTGCATACCAGGGAGTTTATCACGATCAACGGAACACGGTTCAGGGAGAGCGAGGTGCGGATGGTTCTGCCGGTGATTGCTTGCCGTCGTTCCCGGACCCCCAGCCTTCTGCATCGGATTCTTCTTTCGAAAAATTGCTCTCTAAGCAGTTGCATTTTCGGATCGCTCAGAGGTGGAACGACCTTTTCAACGAAATCGATTCTCCCCGTGTTGCTGGCAACTCCGGCAGAAAATCCACGGACGGCCGCAGAAAATGCCAGGCCGTACCTGCTTGTCCCGCGGACGGCAACGAGGTTTGCTTCCCGCCAGATATCGATCTCGAGATCCGTTCCAGTGCGCACGCTGTCATCCAGGTATTTCAGAGCCATCATCAGTGCGGCCGGACCGCACGTGAAGTCGTAATGCTGGCGGTAAAATGGGATATCCAGGTCGATTGACGCTCCTCGCTCGGCTCGCATGCCCTGCCTCCTCTCTGTGGATTGGATGAGTATCCTCAGATATCATTTAGTTTCCTGCTTCATCGATTCCTGAAGTGCACCGGGACGCTCCGTCCGGCGTGGTCTCCTCAATACCACTTCAAACAGCCTGTTCTTCGTTACGGATGAGCCTTCCGCACTGATTCAATTTTTTTTTGAAAAGGTTTGATACCAGTGACAGTGAGGACTTCACTGATGACCATGGACGATTACGCCGGAGAGAGCGTGTCTGCCGCTTTGCTGGCCATTAGAGAGACGACCAGCCGTTTTCGCCCCGTAACTCGACTGTCCGGGCGGCAGGCGGATGGACCGGGCAGCGATCCCGCACCGGGTGCCATGACCCTCGAAGCGGTTATATTACGGCGACAACTATAGCGTGGCGAGTTCGATGCTCTCAACCGTACTCTTCCCAGTCGCCCCCTCCGACACCACCAAACGGATGTTCTGCACCGTCCGCGAGCTGGTCGGCACCGGGGCCGGCGAGATTGCCTTCTTCCATACCGTCGAGAAGCGGGAGGCGGAAGCCGTTCCTGGGCGGCCATCGAATACGCCAGCGAGGTTCTCGAAGACTGGAGCCGGACTCTCGAAGCGGCCGGGACGCCCGTGGTCAGGTCCGAGGTGGCGGTCGGAACACCATGGATAGAGATCGTCGACCGTGCGTCGCCCCATATCGTCCTTGCTGCAGCCTGCTTCTCTCGGGTGCTGTACCTGGCGCTCCTTCTCGGGGAAGAGGAGGAGACTCTCCGGGCGCTTGAGAGGAGTATCACACGGACACGCCGGAAGGTGAACGCGATGGACAGGGTGCTGATACCCCGCATCGTCGAGACCCTGCGGTATATCGAGGAGCAGGAGCGGGAGGATCTCCACCGCAGGAAGATCACCCGGGCAAAGAAGCGGGGTGAGCCGGAGTGACCGCTGCCGCGGATCGCCCCCGACACGCAGTGGAGGAGAGCCGATATTTCCGGCAGGGGGATGCGGTGATGGAGCACCCCTGGATAAAGCATATATATCAACCTGCACAAGAACACAGAATCATTTCAAACCAAATTGTAACAGCCAATCCAGCGACAGGAGTGTCCTTGATGAAAACAAAACAACCATGCAGTCCTGATGCCCCGCGCGTGCCCCGGGGGCCTGCCTGCAGCATAACCGGACGAAAGGTCCTGCCATTAGTTGCGCTGGCGGTGCTCCTCGCCTTCACCGCCCTCTTCGCAGGGTGTACGGCAGCACCAGGCGGAGCGGATGCAGCCACCATCTCGCCGCTCAACGGCACCGTCACGAAAGTCGAAGTCATCCACTTCACCGCGCCGAACCAGTGCTACTCCTGCGTGGTGCTCGGCGACTACGCCGAAGAGACCGTGAAGACACACTTCCCCGGTGAACTCGGCTCAGGGAAGCTCGTCTTCGATCACGTCGATGTCGCCGACCCGGAAAAGAAGGAGATCGTCGAGCGTTACGGGGCGACCGGCTCGTCGCTCTGGATCGGCACCTACGACGACCAGGGTGGGTTCTCCAAAGAGGAGGATACCCGGGTCTGGTACAAACTCAACGACAAGCCCGGATTCATGCAGTATCTCAAGACGCTGATCGGGATGCGTCTCGCCGGGGACTTCTCGCAATGAGCCTGATGGGGTTCATGGAGACGATGGGGACGAGCAGTGTTCCCCTCGTCGCCGCGTTCTTCATCGGGTTGATGATGGCCCTCTCGCCCTGTCCGCTCGCGACGAACGTCGCCGCGATCGGTTACCTTTCCCGCCGGATCGGTAACCCGGGGCAGACCCTCCTCGCCGGGGCGCTCTACAGCGCGGGGAGGATGGTCGTCTACGTCGGCATCGCCGCAGCGATTGTGACCCTCGGGCTCTCCGTTCAGGGGATCTCGCTCTTCCTCCAGACCTGGGGCGAGGTGCTCGTCGGCCCGCTGCTGATCGCGATCGGGGTCGTGATGCTCGATCTCGTCCCGCTCCCCTCCTTTCGGGGCGGCAGCAGGCGGTTTGCCGCATTCAAGGAGCGGGTCGCCGACCGGGGGCTCGCGGGAAGTTTCATCCTCGGCGTGCTCTTCGCATTGACCTTCTGCCCCTTCTCGGCGGTGCTCTTCTTTGCGATGCTCGTCCCGCTGGCGCTCCGGACCTCTGACCCGCTCGGGGTACCGGCGGTCTTTGCCGTCGCGACCGCTCTGCCGGTGATCGCGTTCTCGCTGATCATGGTGACCGGGATCGCGAAGGTGGGGAGCGCGATGAAGGCGGCGGAGAGGTTCGAGTACTGGACGCGGCGCATCGTCGGGGTGCTCTTCATCGGGATCGGGGTCTACCTCCTCGCGGCAATGCTGATTGGGTGAGGTTGAATACCACCGTCGTGCAGGGTCTACCATCGTTCTCCGGGCCCGCGCCGTTTCCCTCCCCCACGCGGCGCGTATGCGTGGGGACCAGGCTCCTGTCCGTGACCGGTCTGAACCGTCCTGCAGGTCCCTGCTGCGTGCTACAGGGATTCAATGTTATCGGAATGAGAAACGGACCATGAACTTCAATTAAGTAGTGCATGGACAGATTACTCTACACGGAAAAGGCCCCATGTCTTCCAACGAGCGACGGATAAAAAGCCGGATGAAAGTCGGTGCAGGGTTCGCGTTCTTCGGACTGGCGTGCCCGTTCTTCTGGTTGAATCTGTTTTATGGCGACTCCGGGTTTGAGACCTGGGTTTACGGCATCCATTCCGCTATTTTCATCATCATCGGACTTACACTGCTGGGAAAAGGGTGGTACGACCTGAAACGGGTCCGAATTAATGCCTAGATGAGAGCGCTCGTTGAACAAGATCCCCTCACATCCTCTTCGGCATCATACCCGTGCCGCTCGGGAGATCCGCTGCCCATCAGGGCTCCCGGTTATTGGGGGGAGGCGCCGGGGTCGCAGAGGACCTGTCCCCGGGACCCCGTTGGCGCCTCCTGGTAGCAGGCGGACGTTGATCGCCGAACCCTCTCTCGAACCTCTTCGCGGGCTGTCAAGACCTCCCCCTCAATTCCACGCAGGTGCAGGCAGGACAGGGTTCATACGACCCCCTGATCGATGGCGCACTGTGCGGCCGGCTCATTCGCGTACCACCGTTTTTTGAGCCAGAGCGCGACGTTGACGAGCCCTATCAGGATCGGCACCTCGATGAGCGGGCCGATCACGGTGGCGAATGCGACCTGCGAGCCGATGCCGAAGACCGCAACAGCGACGGCGATGGCGAGTTCGAAGTTGTTCGACGCTGCTGTGAAGGCCAGGGTCGCCGAACGCGGGTAGTCGACGTTGAGCCGGTGGCTCATCCAGAACGCGACGAAGAACATCACGAGGAAGTAGATCAGGAGCGGGATCGCGACCCGGACGACGTCGAACGGGACCTGGATGATGTTCGCCCCCTGGGTCGAGAACATCACGATGATCGTGAAGAGCAGGGCGACGAGGGTCAGGGGCGAGATCCGCGGGATGAACCGGGTCTCATACCACTCCTTCGATCGTACCCGAAGCAGGATAAAGCGGGTCAGAAACCCGGCGATGAACGGGATGCCGAGGTAGATGAAGACCGAGGTCGCGATCTCGGCGATCGTGATGCTGATCGCGGTGCCGGTCCCGATCCCGAGGAGCGGCGGCAGAACCGTGATGAAGATGTACGCGTAGATCGAGTAGAAGAAGACCTGGAAGACGGAGTTTAAGCCCACCACCGCGGCACAGTAGTCGCAGCTCCCGCCAGCGAGGTCGTTCCAGACGATCACCATCGCAATACAGCGCGCGATCCCGATCAAAATCAGGCCGTACATCAACTCCGGCCGGTCGGCGAGGAAGAGGACCGCGAGGGCGAACATCAGGACCGGGCCGACGACCCAGTTCTGGAAGAGCGATAAGCCCAGCACCTTCCGGTCGCGGAAGACGCTGCCGAGTTCCTCATACCGGACCTTCGCGAGCGGCGGGTACATCATCACGATCAGGCCGATCGCAATCGGGATCGAGGTCGTGCCGACCGCAAAGCCGGTGATCGCCTGCGGGACCGAGGGGAAGAAGTAGCCGATCCCGATCCCGATCGCCATCGCAAGGAAGATCCAGAGAGTCAGGTAGCGATCAAGGAACGAGAGCCGTTTCATAGTTTCAGCCATGGTTGTTCTCCGTGGTGTCCGGGGGTGTGCCAGCCCCCGGGCTGGCGACGTCCAGCCCCGGGGATCGACCATCGACCAGCATAATCATCGTCTTTTGTTGCATCAAGTCGCCTCGATTTGGTCCGTGTAACTGCAATCAGCGCCGGTCCCCAGGGACCGCGGTCACGCCCGCCTTCTTCACCGCCATCACGATATCGTCGACCGAGACAGCGGCCGGGTCGTAGGCGACCTTCAGCTGGTTCGTGATCCCATTCAGGGTGAAAGTGGTCACCCCCTTCAGGGCCTTCACCCGTCTCTCGACCATCTGCCCCTCACAGGCGCAACCGAGCCCTTCGAGCCGGAACGTCGCGGTCGCAGGACCGGACGATCCGGAACCGTTGCCGGGGATGGGGGCTGGAGGCAGCACCTCGTCGGCAGGCTCTCCGCAACAACAGCAACCTTCTGTCTCGACGAGGATTGAGGTCGGCAAATCCCAGTCGAGCGACGTATCACCGCAGGAACATCCGGCCCCCGGGGAGGCTGTCGCCGTCGATGCCGCACCAACGTCCTCCGCGCCGGAACAGCACGAACCTGTCGCCCCGGCGGCGACGGAGATCTGCGGCTCTCCGCACGAACAGCAACCGGCTCCGGCCGTTGAAGGAACGGGTAGCACATCGCCCGCAGGAGCGGCACAGGAACAGCAGCCAACAGTCGCCGTCGCCTGCGCTGCAGTCGGAATGGCGGGAGCCCCTATTTGGGCAACAGCGGGGCTCTCAGGTTCGGCACCGCTCCGCCACGTCAACAGACGCAGGGCGTTCAAGATCACGAAGACCGCGCTCCCCTCGTTCAGGAGCAGGCCCGTGACCAGCCCGAGGTAGCCGAGCAGGGCCGCCACGACCATGAACGCGACGTTGATCAGCGAGACGGCGATGTTCTGCCGGATCACGGTGACCGTTCGGTGCGAGAGTTCACGCACATACGCCAGTTTCCCGAGGTCGTCGGACATCAGCACCACGTCGCCGGCCTCGATCGCGATGTCCGTGCCTGCCGCGCCCATCGCGATGCCGACGTCCGCGGCGGCCATGGCCGGTGCGTCGTTGATGCCGTCGCCGACCATGGCCACTGCACCGTACCGCTCTCTCAACTGCCGCACCACGTCGACCTTATCCGTCGGCAGGAGCTGCGCCCGGTATTCATCCACACCGACACGCTGTGCGATGGCCCGGGCGCTCCGCTCGTTGTCCCCGGTCAACATCACGGTCCGGACACCGGCGTGTTTTAACCGCTGCAAGGCCTCGACAGCGCCGGGCCGCACCTCATCGGCGATCGCGACCAGGCCGGCGAGCGTCCCGTCGCGGCTGACCAGGACCACGGTCCGGCCTTCACCCTCGATCCGGGCGATCGTCTCCTCCGCGTGACCGATCTCGATACCCTCTTCGAGCATGGCGCGGGGGCTGCCGATGCGGCATGCCTGGCCGTCCACCGTCGCCGCGACCCCGCGCCCGGCCGTCTCCTCGAACTGAACGGCCGGCCGACCCGAGAACGTCCCGCTCTCGCGAGCCTTCCGGACGATCGCGGCCGCGAGGGGGTGGCCTGACCGCGACTCGATGCAGGCGGCAAGGTCGAGCAGTTCATCCCCGGTGAGATCGTCAAAGGTCACGACATCCGTGACCGCGGGCCGTCCGATGGTCAGGGTCCCGGTCTTGTCGAACGCGATCGCCTTCACCGTCTCGATGGTCTCAAGGTAGGCGCCGCCCTTGAAGACGGTTCCCTGCTTTGCAGCGTTCGCCATTGCGCCCACCACCGCGACGGGCACGGAGAGCGCAAGGCCGCAGGAGCACGAGACCACGAAGACGACGAGCCCGCGGTAGATGAACGGGTACCACTCGGCACCGAAGAAGAGCGGCGGCACGGTGGCGACCAGCACCCCGAGGACGAACATGACCGGCGTGTACCACTTCCCGAAGGAGTCCGAAAATCGCTGGTATGATGTCCGTTTCGCCTGCGCCTCCTCGACCGAGAGGATGATCCGGGAGAGCATCGTTTCGGACGCCGGTTTTGTGACCCGGACCTCGAGTGACCCGTTCTGGTTGATCGTCCCGGCGAAAACGTCCTCGCCGGGGCCGCGGTGCACGGGAACCGGTTCTCCCGTGACCGCTGCCTGGTCGACATACGACGACCCCGCGACGACCGTGCCGTCGACCGGCACCCGCTCGCCCGGTCGGACGATCACGACTTCGCCGACGCTGATCGTCTCGACCGCACAGATGGTCTCGCGGCCGTTGCGCCGGACCAGCGCTTCTTTCGGCACGAGCGCCATGAGCGACCGGATCGCACCCCGGGCTTTATCCACGGCGTAGGACTCGAGGACGTCGCCGAGCGAGTAGACGATGATCAGGACCGCGGCCTCCCCCCAGAGTCCGAGCGCCATCGCGCCGACAGAGCCGATCAGCATGAGCAGGTGGATCGTCGGCGTCAGGTTCTTGAGCGCGATCAGCGCCTTTCGTGCCGGGTAGTAGACGCCGATGAGCACGGCGAGCAGGTAGAGCCCGTTCACGATGGTGAGCGACGTCCCGAGGTATCCCGCGGCGAAGGCGATCACCGCGGTGAGGAAGCTCCCGTAGAGGGCGAGCTGTTGCGGCTCACGCCACCAGGTGCTCTTCCGCCCCTCGCTCCGCACCTGCGAGGCGGTCATCCCCGTCTCAGCGACGGTGCGGATGATCTCCTGGACACTGACGATCGCGGGATCGTAGGTGATCCGGGCCTGGCCGGTGACCGGCGTAATCTCGTGGCCCCGGACGCCGGCAAGGGCGTCCAGTTTCCGGGCGAGCAGGTCGGCGTTGCAGGTGCAGTCCATCCCCTGAATCTGCAGGGTAACCGTATCGGTATCGGATGTTGATGATGCGGTGCTCATCTCGCTTCCATCTCCTGGCGTGGAGATCCCGAACAGGAGACCGCTCCTTCGAATACTCTCACACCATTGTTCGTCATGGTGATCCCCCACAGGAAATCGGTACTTCAATCTTCTGAATATCGAGGATCTCCAGGATCTGGACCGCCTGGCCCGACCTGATCCTGTACCAGATGTTCACACCGTCCCTCCGCGACTCGAGAACCCCGGCCTCCTCCAGGACCCTGAGATGCTGCGAAACCGTCGGCTGTGCCTTTCCGACGGCCGGCACGAGTGTACACGCACATCGCTCGCCGTCCATCAGGCATTGGACGATCTTTATCCGCGTCTCGTCGGCGAGAGCTTTCAGCAGTTTTATCCTCCCCTGCATATCCACAAATTGGTATATTCAAATATATGAATATGATCGCGCTGGTCGGGATCTGGCGTCTCCTGAGTCGGGCCCGACCGGAGACGGGTCTGGGCCGCCGGGAATGAGGAGAATGTCCGCGGTGAAGACGTCTGCAGAGACGATCACCTGCGATGCTGAACGCTGCCCCCCGGCTCCGGGACCGGTGGCATGGCGGAGAGGCGACAGAAAGATGTCCCGTCGATTCCCAAGATGATACCATGAAGAAGGAACTCGTCATCGAATGGAAGCACATCGGGAACGAGATCGAGAAGACCGCCGAAGAGTTTGAGGAGACCGGAATGACGCTCTCGGCCGTTCTCGCGGAGATCCGGATGCTCCTCGAGATGGAGGGGATCAGCGTCCGGGTGGATGAGACCGTCCTCCCCGATGATGCCCCCGCCGGTTCGGAGGCTCTCCTCTTCAACGGGGTGCCGATCGAGGAACTTCTCGCGGGGGTCGAGGTGACTGCCGCATCCTGCTCCTGTGCATCCTGCGACTCCTGCGGGGGAGACGCGGAGTGCCGGACGCTCTGCTACAACGGCGAGGAGTACGAGGCAATCCCGCCGGAACTGATCGGGCGGGCGGCCGCAAAAGCCCTTGAGCTGGAGTGAGTCCGTGGCGGAGCCCGTCACCCTCGTCACGTGTTCAGGCCTCTCGAACACCGGGAAGTTGACCGCCCGGGCAGGCATGGTGGTCTGGCAGCGGTACCCGGAATCCGTGGAGGCGTTGCTCCCGGCAAACCGCCCGCCGGCCTCGCTCGAGGAGGCGACACGCTCCGCGGGGCGTGTCCTCGCGCTGGACGGCTGCGAAGACACCTGTGCGCTCAAAAAACTCCGGGAGATCGGGGTCGAGCCGGACCTGCACGTCGTCGCGACCGGGTGCGGGATCGTGAAGAACGGCATGGCGGAGCCGCGGTTCGACGAGATCGAGCGGCTCGTGGGGGTGGTGATTGGGGCGATCCGGGACGGGCAGCAGCCCTGAGCGCATCACTCCTCCGGGCCATAGCATCGCCGGAGAATTACCGGGGCGTTTGGCGAGGCTCCGGCGGCTGCATCCGCAAGCAGCGGGGGATCGCCGGCGATGCGGCCCCCGGGGAGCGGGAAATCTGGAGCCCCGGAGGCCGTCTGCGCCTCCCGCCACTCCCAGACGGCATCCATCACAGCATCCGCCGTTGCCATGACGCTCGCGGCCCCGACGTCCACCACGACGGGATTTATAATGTTCCAGCGTCCGACGACCGTATCGAGGAGCCGGCGCCGGACCGTCCAGACCATCGGTGGGTGTGGGTGCGCGAGCAATCGGTCGATCTGCTCCGCCCAGACCGCACCCTGGAGCTCGAACCTCCCCACCTCGTCGATGACCACCAGGTCGGTCTCCCGGGGATCCGGCGGTGCGAGCGCCCGGCGGCCGAAGAGAAGCCCTTCAGGCCGGAAGTAGAATCGGCCGTGGGCCTCGCACCGGGGATCGGGATCGATGGAAGAGAGTTCTTCATGTCTGCCGGTGGCGAGGTCGACGAGGGTGAACCCGGACCTCCGCCCGTCCCGCATATGGCCGGGAGCGATCACGCCCCGGACCCGCACGTTCAGCCCGACGGTGAACCCGAGAACCAGGTGCAGGAACGTCGTCTTGCACTGGCCCTGCTCGCCGGTGATGATGAAGACCGGTGTCCGGTCGCTCATCCGGGGAGACCCCCGGTTATGAGGGCTGAACAGGGGGGTAAGGGAATCTCCCGGCCGGGGTCCGGGTTGACGTTTGCTCCGGAGTACATGGGTATACATTGTGGCTTTCGGTATAAAACACTTTTACTTGCTGTTATTGTTAAAACATTGTGGTTTACTGGCGGATGGGAACCGGCCCCGAAACTCTTATGCGAGATCCGGCGCCAGGAGTATCCATGGACCAGGAGAAGGCCTGCACGGCCTGCAGAAAGAACCTCGTCCCGCGTGAAAAAGGACCGGAGAAGGCACCGCAGGGGGAGGACACCCTCTCCGGGGCCGACCGCGCGCTCTCGAACCTCGACCTGATCGAGCAGGTCTGCAGGACGACGACGCTCGAGGACCCGCTCGCAATCGCCTGCAGGATCATGCAGCGTCCCCAGATCAGCCTCCACGGCCCGGAGCACCACTTTCTCGTGCCGGCCGTCCTGATCGCGGCATACTACAACCACCGGGGGAGCCCGGAGAAGAAGGACCCGGCGCTCCGGCAGGCGAGGAAGCGGGCCGAAGCCGTCCAGCCAGCCTTCTGCGGCACCCACGGGACCTGCGGCGCGGCGATCGGCACCGGGATCTTCATGAGCCTGATCACGCACTCCGGCCCGCTGAAGAAGGAGGAGTGGTCGCTCTCGAACCAGATGACGGCGCGGAGCCTGACGGCGATTGCCGTAAGCGGCGGGCCGCGCTGCTGCAAGCGGGACTCGTGGCTCGCGATCGGCGAGGCGGTGAAGTTCCTCGCCGAGAAGTGCGATATCCATCTCCCGGTGACGGAACATATCGCGTGCGAGTACGCCACCATAAACCAGGACTGCACGGGGTATGAATGTCCGTTCTACCCCGGTGAGGAGACCGGTGCGTGAGGGGGCATACCCCCGCATATCATATAAGTAGCAACGGCGGACAATACCTTACGGAGATTTTCTTATGACTGACCAGACGAATGGAACGCAGGTCGTGCTCCACACGACCATGGGAGATATTACGATTCGCCTTTACGACGACATGCCCGTGACTGCGGGGAACTTTGCAAAACTGGCGAGATCCGGATTCTATGACGGCACGATCTTCCACCGGGTGATCGCCGGGTTCATGATCCAGGGCGGCGACCCGACCGGCACCGGGACAGGCGGCCCGGGCTACACCATCACCGACGAGTTCGTGAAGGGCCATTCGAACGCCCGCGGGACGATCGCCATGGCGAACACCGGCCGCCCGAACAGCGGCGGCAGCCAGTTCTTCATCAACCTGGTGAACAACGACTTCCTCGACTGGGACAACCCCAAGACGCCGAGCGCCCACCCGGTCTTTGGCGAGGTGGTTGAGGGGATGGACATCATCGACAAGATTGCGAAGGTGAAGACGAGCTCTTCCGACAAGCCAAAGACGCCCGTCCGGATCGAGAAGGCCGAAGTCGTGGAGTAACCCCCTCTTTTTTATGCGCCACAGTGACGCCGGCCACGATCCGGCAGAGATTGAGGAGCGGATCGGCTACACCTTCAATGACCACGCACTTCTTGAGCGGGCGCTCACCCGCCTCGCGTACACCCTGGAGGCGGGCCTCCCCCCGGACGGCCACATGGACGCCCTCGCCACCCTCGGGGACGCGGTCATCAACGTGGCCGTCGTGGAGGCGGTCGTCATGGGCGGGGTGCACGATAAAGGCGCGATCACCAACCGGAAGATGAACCTGGTGAACATGACCCGGCTCCGCGGGCTCGCGGAAGACCTCCGTCTCGCCGACTACGTCCGCTGGGGAAAGGGAGAGGCCGCCCAGAGAGTCTGGACCTCCGGCCGGGTCCTCGCCGAGTGCCTGGAGGCGCTCGTCGGCGCCGTCTACCTGGACGGCGGGATGCGTGCGGCCGCCGGAGTGCTCCGGCACCTCGGGCTCATCGAGAAGGCGTAATCCCTCGTCCGTTCTCCTCCCTCACCGGGGCGGCGGCCGGCGGGCGCATCAGGAGCCAGGCGGCGACGAACCCCACGGCCGCGAGGGCCGCGACCAGCGGAAAGACCCCGAGGTAGGTCCCGGTCGCCGTCCGAACAAACCCCGCAACCTGCGGCCCGGCGATGGCGCCGGCACCGTAGGCAAGGAAGACGACTCCGTAGCAGCGCGGGTAGTCGCACGTCCCGAAGTAGGACGCCGTCGCCGTCGGCGCGATGGCGAGCCAGCCCCCGAGGCAGCCCCAGAGGACGGCGAACGCAAGGACGTAGGCGGGGACCCCCGGCACGAGCCACATCAGGACCGACGCGGCCGCAATCAGGACAAACGTCAGCATCGCCGCCTTTTGCGGGGTTATCCTGTCGGCGAGGCTGCCGAACGCCGGCCTTCCTATGCCGTTGAAGACGGCGAAGAACCCGACGAGAACCGTTGCGAGCCCCGCCTCGACCCCCGCCACCTCGGTCCCGACCGGCTTTGCAATCGAGATCGCGGCGAGGCCCGCGAGGCACCCGATGAAGTAGCAGGCGAAAAGCCCGTAGAAGGCCCCCGTCCGGAGCATCGCCCTCCGGTCGCACTCAGAGATCGGCGCCGTGCCGACTCCGGGCGGGGGAGGCGACCAGCCCTTCGGTCGCCATCCTCCCGGCGGGAACCGGAGCGGGAGGGCGGCGAGGACCAGCACGGCGATGAGCGCGGCCCCGAATACCCGGAACGTCGCCATCACTCCGTAGGCGGCGATCAGGGCTCCCGCGGCGTTTGCGGTGACGAACGCCGAGAACCCGAACCCGAGCAGGGTAAGCCCGACCGCAAGCCCCCGCCGGTCCGGGAACCACCGGGTCGCCACGGCGACCGGCACCCCGTAGGCGATGCCGACCCCGAGCCCCCCGATCACCCCGTAGACGACGTAAAGCGCTTCGACCGACGTCGCCGTCGAGGCGAGCAGCCACCCGAGGCCGGTGAGGAGCCCGCCGACGATCGTCACCCTTCGCGGGCCGTAGCGTTCGATGTATTTCCCGGTAAGCGGCATCGCTACGGCGAAGAAGGCAAGGAAGACCGAGAACGGGAGGAGCACCTCCCCCGCCGTCACCTCCCGGCCGAGCGTTGCGGTGAAGTAGGCGGCGAGCGGAGAGACAAAGACGCTCCAGGAGTAGATGCTCCCGAGGCAGAGGTTGATGAGGAGGCCGAGGGCCACGAGCCCCCACCTCCCCTTCTCCGCAGGCATGCCGAAGATCTCTGGCGCATCAGGCATAGGGTCATTCCTCCAGGGTGGATATGTCCCCCGGGTCCATCCCGAGCTCCCGGGCTCTTAAGACCCGGCGCATGATCTTGCCGCTCCGGGTTTTGGGGAGCCGGTCCACGTACTCGATCTCGGCCGGCACCGCGACGGGCCCGAGGCTCTTTTTGACATGGCGGGCGAGTTCGCCGGAGAGGCCGTCGTCCGGGATTACTCCCGCGCGGAGGGTGACGAAGGCCTTGATGGCGTTCCCCTTCAGGGGGTCGGGTTTCCCGATGACGGCGGCTTCCGCCACCGCATCGTGGGAGACGAGCGCGCTCTCGACTTCCGCGGTGCCGATGTTGTGCCCGGCGACGACGATCAGGTCGTCGGCCCGGCCGAGGACCATGATGTAGCCGTCTTCGTCCTTCACCGCGAGGTCGCCTGCGGTGTAGCATCCGGGGATGGTGTTCCAGTAGGCACGGTAGCGCTCGTCGTTGCCGTGGACCCCCCGGAGCATGGCGGGCCAGGGCTCCCTGACGACCAGGAACCCACCGGTGCCCGGCGGGACCGGTCTCCCCGTCCGGTCGACCACGTCCACGACGGCGCCGGGAACGGCCTTTCCGACAAACCCGGGCTTCATCGCCTCACCGATCATCGTGGTCGCCATGTGCATCCCGGTCTCGGTCTGCCACCAGGTGTCCACGATGGGGCACCGTCCGCCGCCGATCCGGTGATAATACCACTCGAACGCCTCGGGATTGAGCGGCTCGCCGACGGAGCCGAGGACCCGCAGCGTTGAGAGGTCGTACTTCGCCGGCCACCGGTCGCCGTAGCGCATGAACATCCGGATCGCGGTCGGGGCGGTGTAGAAGACCGTCACCCCGAGGTCCCGGACCTGCCGCCAGCAGGCGCCCGGGTCCGGGTGGTCGGGCGCCCCTTCGACGATGACGACGGTTGTCCCGACGGCGAGCGGGCCGTAGACGACGTAACTGTGGCCGGTGATCCAGCCGGGGTCGGCGGTGCACCAGTAGACGTCGCTCTCTTTGATGTCGAAGACGCACTTCGTCGTGTAGTAGGCTCCGACCGCGTAGCCGCCGCAGGTATGCACGATGCCCTTCGGCGCCCCGGTCGAGCCGCTCGTGTAGAGGATGAAGAGCGGGTCCTCCGCGTCCATCGCCTCCGCCGGAGAGGACGGTGCGGCGGCGGCCATGAGGTCGGCGTAATCGACCTCTCGGTCGGGGTCGAGGTCGACCTTCGGGTGCTCGCGCCGGAGGACGACGACCCGCTCGACGGACGGAGTCCGGGTGAGCGCCTCCGTCGCTATCTCCCGGAGCGGGACGGTCTTTCCCCGCCGGTATGCGACGTCCGCGGTGATGAGGACCTTCGCTGCCGCGTCGTTGATCCGCGTTGCGAGCGCGTCGGGTCCGAACCCCCCGAAGACGACCGAGTGGACGGCTCCGATCCGGGCGCAGGCGAGCATCGCGACGACCTGCTCGGGGACGAGCGGCATGTAGATGCAGACCCGGTCGCCCTTCCCGACGCCGAGGAGTTTTAGACCGTTTGCAAACCGCATCACCTCGCGGCGGAGACCGTCGTAGGTGAAGACCCGTTCTTCCTCTCCCCCTTCGCCGCGCCAGATGATTGCCGGCTTATCCTTCCGGTCGCCGGCGGCGTGGCGGTCCAGGCAGCTCGCGGTGATGTTCAGCTGCCCGTTGACGAACCATTTCGCGTAGGGGTAGTTCCACTCCCTGACCTGGTCCCACGGCTTGAACCAGACGAGTTCGCGGGCGACCCGGTCCCAGAAGCCCTCCGGGTCGCGCATGAACTCCCGGTAGGCCCGGGGGTAGTCCGGCACCCGGGCGGCCGCCCTGCATCGGGGGTCGGGGAGGTAGCGTTTCTTCTCCAGTTTCACGGCAAACGTCTCTTCCATAGTCCCTCTCGTTCACGTGGTTGATCATGCCGGGTCCCGACAAGGGCCCCGGTACTGCTCAAAGCGGCTGATCTTTCCGGTCCGGCGACCTCCCGGTCACCGATCCGCGGTTCTGTTGTTCTCTCAGTGGTCGCCTCCTATTCTACATGATTAATAATGTATAATGTGGGATAAACATTGTGGTCGCGTGATTGCCGGGACCGGAGATCTCTCAAAACCGGAAACGGAGAATAAATGTGGCGTTCCGGGGCGCTGTTCTGCAACCCCGGTACTTCGCTAAAGTAACGTTCCGGGGAAGCCCCCGGCGGTCGAACTACCGACTTCCGGGTGCTGCCGACTCTCGTTACGGCGTTGCGGGAGGCCGTATCGATGCCGGGCGCTGACATAAGCGAGGTACTGATTCTGGAAGATTGCGGTTTTGAGGCGGGGAACGACTGGCCTCGAAGGGCGGGAGTTTGAGAAGACCGATGGTCTTCGCGGGGGTTTCCGGTATGGGTATCCTCCGCGGTTCCCCACGGTCCACTTCACGGAAACATGCCCGGGGAAGGGCGAACCGGGCGGACGCCCGTACGTCTGCCTACAGCCACCCTTTCCGATTGATGGCCACCGCAATGAGCGAGGAGACGATCAGGGAGAGGACGAGGATGATGAGAAACCCGTAGGGGTTATCCTGGAGGGGGACCGGGACGTTCATCCCGAGAAAACTTGCTATCATCGTGGGGATCGCGAGGATGATGGTTATCGACGTGAGGAGTTTCAAGATGTTGTTGAAGTTGTTCGATATGATCGATGCAAAGGCGTCCATCGTCTCCGTGAGGATCGTCGAGTAGGTGTTGGCCATCTCGATCGCCTGCTTGTTCTCGATGATGACGTCTTCAAGGAGGTCGGCGTCGTCCTCGTACATCCGGAGCGGCTGGAACGTCAGGGTTTTGTCGAGGACGATCTGGTTACTCTTAAGCGACGTCGAGAAGTAGACCAGGCTCTTTTTCAGGTTCATCAGCTGGATCAGTTCCCGGTTCCGCATCGACTGGTTCAGTTCGGCCCCGATCTGGTCGGATATCCGCTCGATCTGGCGCAGGTACTGGAGGAAGTAGGATGCGTTCCGAAAGAGGATCTGCAGCACGAACCGGGTCTTCTTAAAGGTATAAAAGTGCTTTACCCGGCCGGTTGTGAAATCCTCAATGATCGCGTTCTCGCGGAGGCAGACGGTGACGATGGTCTCGGGCGCGACGATGATCCCGAGGGGCATCGTCGTGTAGAGGATCGTCTGCTCCGGATAGGGCATCGGAATATCGATGACGATCAGGGTGACGCCGTCTTCGCTCTCGGTCCGCGGGCGCTCCTCCTCGTCGAGCGCCGCCCGGAGATAATCCCCCGGTATCGAGAGTTTCGTCGCGATCTCCCCGATCTCCTCCGCTGAGGGGTTGATCACGGAGACCCAGGACCCGGGTTCGAGCCGCCCGGTCTCTTCCGTCTTTGGCACCGGGGCCGCTTCGACCGTGCGATAGATGCGGAGCATGTCGTCACCTCATCCGGGAGTTCCTCTTCTATCTGATTGTCTGCATAGCGGGATGAAGGTATGGACGGCCGGATACCGCTGTCCGGCACCGGGGCCGTCAACTTCCGTTGAAATTCTCGATCTCCAGCTGAAGCGTCTGGAGGTCGACGACAAACGCCCGCGCGGGCGTGGGGTTGATGTTCATCTGCTTCTGGAACGACGTCTGGGACTGCCAGGTGCCGGTGTTCACCCCGAGGACGCCCCGGTAGTGGGTGATGCCGCAGATGTGGACGTGCCCCGTGAGGAGGATCTCGGGGAGGGGATCGATGACGAGCCGGTCGGTCTTCATCGCGGCGATGGGGGTCCGCATTCCGTAGGGAGCGGCAAGCAACCGGCGTTTCAGCATCTCCTCCATGATCTCGCCCGGCCGTTCGTAACTTGCCCCCGGGATGAGCCCGATCATGTCGTCGATTGCCCGGCCGTGATACATCAGGACCCGGACGCCCTGGAGATTCAGCAGGCAGGGGTTCTCGACGAGGGTGCAGTTCGCCGGGAACGTCCCGGTGAACTCCGGGGGGATTGCCGGCTGCGGTTCGGCCATCCTGACGACGTCGTGGTTCCCCGGGGCGGCAACGATCTTGATCCGGGAGGGCAGGTCCCGGAGCATTTCGCCGAAGATGTCGTACTGCTCGTAGATATTCTTGATCGTCAGTTCGTTCTCCTGTCCGGGATAGATGCCGATGCCGTCGACGAGATCGCCCGCGATCAGGAGGTAGCCGGCGTCGGAGTCCTGGAGCCAGTCGGCGAACCGGTTCCACGCCCCGTCGAGGAAGGTGTTGCTCCCGACGTGGACGTCGGAGATGAGGACCGCCTTTCCGGGCCGGTCGCTCTTGAACGGGGCGTTGTTGATGGGGATGTCGGGGCGGAAAAGCTGCTCGGCGAAGAGGAGCCCCCCGTCGTTCGAGAGTTTTCCCTTGACTCCGATCACCTCGTCAAGGAGGATCCGCTCGGCTTCCGCGAAAGCGTCGCCCTTCCCCTTATTGAAGAGCACCCGGATGGTCCCGGTAGGGTCCTCCACCTCGACGAGCCGGTGCCCCTTGGGGGTCGTCCGGACGTCGGCCACCATCCCGATGATGCTGCACTCCTCGTCCCGGTAGCGGTGGGGGGATTTGACCAGCGCCTCGATCGGCATCGTGGCCATCCTGCCCCGCATCATTGAGGAGAGGCTGTTGTAGCGGTCCCGGAAGTAGTGGACGGCGTCCTCGTGCCCGCTGACGCTCCCTGTCGTCCCGGCGCTCCCCGCGATCACTTCAAGCTCCGGGTCGACGAGGAACCGGGTCCCGTCCCGGACCTTCCGGAGACCCGGGATATGCTCGGGCGAGACGACCAGGGTGCCGCCCGGGACCGCCGCCGCTATCCGGTCGATGAGCGAGGGATCGTTCTGCTCCCGGATGTAACTCACGACGTCGGGATGGACCTGGTGGTTTAGCGCAAGGAACCGGCGTACGATCTCGGCGTTGGCGAGCATGGACTCCATGATATTCTCCCCCGGGCAATATGGGTTTATCTTTTTCGCGTTTCACCCCCGATCCGGATGATCCGGGGAACTTATGTATATGAAGGGATAGCATTCTCTTTAGAACAATGTCGGATAGCACCTGGCTGCAGCGTGCAGCATCGGCTCTCACCGCGTTCCGGGAGAGCGACCACCCGGTCGTCTCTCTCGCCCGGGACCTTCTCTGGGTCGTCGCGGTCGTGGGCGGGATCGCCCTTCTTCTCTACCTCTTCGCCGGCACCTGGCCGGCGGTGGTCACGATTGAGTCGGAGAGCATGGTCCCGAACATGAACGTCGGTGACCTGGTGCTCGTCGTCGACGAAGACCGGTTCGGCTCCTTGACGACCTGGGCCGAGGGAGAGCTGACCGGCTACTCGTCCTTCGGGGACTACGGGAACGTGATCGTCTACCGGCCGAACGGCGCCGATTCCGTCCACCCGATCATTCACCGGGCGATGACCTACGTCGATACCGCGGCCGTGGTGGAGTCGGGCCTCGGGCAGTACTACGAGGACCCGCACGGCGGCTACATCACCAGGGGGGACAACAACCCCTCCATCGACCAGGGGAACCTCCGGATAGCGGGCGTCGGGGTGGTCGAGCCGGTCAGGAAAGAGTGGATCGTCGGGAAGGCCCTCTTCTCGGTGCCGCTCATCGGCTACCTGCCCCTGCACCTTGCGGAGTTCGCCGTCATCGTCATCATCGTTATCCTCATCCACGACTTCGTCCTTGCACGACGAAATGAAGAGAAATAAATCCAGGGACTGCACAAGAGAGTTGTTAACGATGCCGCACTCATTGCACGAATTGCTCGACGACGTGCTCGCCGGCCACCGGCTCACGGAGGAAGAGGCGGTGCGTCTCTTCGAGACGCGCGGCCGGGACGTCTGGGATATCGCCGCCGCGGCGGACGCCCTCCGGGAGCGGAAGGTCGGGGGCATCACCACCTACGTCCGGAACCAGAACATCCACGTCACGAACGTCTGCAAGAATCTCTGCGGACTCTGCGGGTTCGGACGGCGGGCCGGCGACCCGGGGGCGTTCCGCGACGACCTCGCGACCGTGCGGGAGAAGGCCCGGACGGCGATGAGCCGAAACGTCACCGAGATCTGTCTCCTCTCGGGGGTGCATCCGGACTACACGCTCGACTCCTACGTCGACCTCATCTCCTGTGTGCAGGAAGTCGCCCCCTCCGTGGACATCCATACCGCAAGCCCGGACGAGATCGCCTGGGCGGCGGAGCAAAGCGGGGTCTCGACCGTTGAGGTTATTGAGCGGCTCCGCGAGGCGGGCCTCGGGACCCTGCAGGGGACGGCGGCCGAGATCCTGGTGGACCGCGTCCGACAGGTGATCTGTCCGAATAAATGCGATACGGCGACCTGGGTCCGGGTCATCCGGGAGGCGCACCGCCTCGGCATCCGATCGACGGCGACGATCATGTACGGCTCCTGCGAGAGCGAGGCGGACCGGGCCCGGCACCTTGCGATCCTCCGGGAGATCCAGGACGAAACCCACGGGTTCACCGAGTTCGTCCCCCTCTCGTTCCTCCACGAGAAAACCCCTCTCTACCGGGCGGGGCTTGCCCACCCCGGGGCGACCGGCCGGGAAGACATCCTGATGACCGCGGTCGCCCGGCTCTTCCTCGATAACTTCGACCACATCCAGGTCTCCTGGGGAAAGGTGGGGACGAAGATGACGGGGCTGTCGCTCCTCTCGGGTGCGGACGATTTTGGAGGGACGATGTTCTGCGACGACGTCTCGCTCGACGCCGGCGGGGAGGGTTCCGACTACCTGGACCCGGCCGAGATGCAGCGGATCGCAAACGACCTCGGGCGGACGCTCCGGCAGCGGACGACGACCTACGAGTTGGTGTGAAGCCGGCCTTCGGCCGTCTCACATCCGGTTCAGGGCCTCCCTTCCCGGCATCCCTATCTCGATGCGGCGCTGCACCGCCGGGAGGTTTGCCGCCTTCACCTCGGCGTCCATCAGGTCGTCGAGGGTATCGAGGGTCGAATCCTCCGAGACCCCGACGATCGCTGCAGGGATCTCGTTGTTTGCCAGCGCTTCGATGTCGAACCCGTCGGTCCCGATCATTCCCTCATCGGTCACCCAGGCCATCAGGCTGGTGCTCCCGACCGGGATGACGTAGCCGAATGCGTCCTTGTAACTGAGCCTTGTGCGTTGGTGACACAGGATCTGCTGAGCCATGGCTGCGGGAATGTCCCCGGTGATTAATAAGTGTATGCCCTCCGGCGGACGAACCCGGCATCCGACGGTAGCGGCACTTTCTTCGAGGATGTGCCCTTTCAGTCCTCCGGCCGGAGGTATCTGACGATTGTATCCGCAACGCCCGCGGCGCTCTTCATCGCGTGTTCGTCGGAGAGGACGTCGCCCGGCATATACCCCCTGGCGCAGACGTAGCCGAGGTATGAGAACTCGTGGGCGTTCAGGAACCCTTCCAGCGTCTCGAGGGAACGTTCGCCCCCCCGGTCGGCGCAGACGGCGACGGCTACCGCTCTCCTTCCCGCGAGCCGTCTGTCGTGATAGAGGGAGTAGGTCCGGTCGATCAGGTTCTTCGTCTGGCCGTTGATGTCGTAGTAATATGTCGGGGCGCCGAGGACCAGCACCTCGCAGTCGATCATCTTCTGCGCTACAGAACCCCAATCGTCGTCCTCCGTTACGCACCACTTCGCCTCCCGGCAGGCCTCGCAGCCGGTGCAGGGCCGGATATCCATATCGGCGAGCGTCAGGTATTCGGTCTCGATGCCCGCCTTCCGCACCCGGTCGAGGATGGTGGTGACGAGGAGTGCGGTGTTGCCGTTCTTGCGCATGCTTCCGGAGATGCCTAGGACCTTCATGACCTAGTGCTCGCTCCCCTCGTTCTTGATTCTTGTGATCCGGGCGTCGAGGCCAAGACCCCGGAACGCTGCGAGGACCTCCCGGACCGGGTCACCCGGGCGGTAGAAGAGGTGGGAAGGGCAGGTGCAGTCGCTGCACCCGAACCCGGGGACGAAAGACCCGCCGACGGCGCGGGCGAGGTCGCACTCGCAGTCCCGGTCGGTGACGGCGGTGACGGCGGCGGCAAGGGTGAAGCGCGGGTCGAGGAGGAGGCGGTCGATGTGCCACCGGGGCTGGCGGTCGCGGAGGAAGGCGAGGTTTACGTGCCTGTTCACCCGGGCAAGCCCGCCGCTCCCCTGCGCCGAGCCGACGTAAATGTGCCGTCCTTCCGAAAACTCCCTTGTCCCCGGGGCGCCGATGCGGACTTCACAACGCGGGTTTTCGAGGATGAGGGCGTAGACCCCCTTATCCATGGTGCCGGAGCGCCTCCCGGGCGGCCGCAATATGCCTCCAACCGTCGCAGGCGACGGGTTCGCCGTGTCCAGGATAGAGCCCCTCGACCGCAATCTTGCTCAGACGATCGAGGGATGCCGCGAGCGCCGTGCGGTCTCCGCCGGGAAAATCGTAGCGTCCGAAGGAACCGCCGGTGAAGACGGTGTCCCCCGAGAAGAGCACCTTCGCCGCCGCGTCGTAGAGGCAGATCCCGCCCGGCGTGTGCCCGGGGGTGTGGATCACGCGGAGGCTCCCGACGCGGTCGCCGTCGGAGAGAGTGACGTCGGGGACGATCCCGGGTGCCCGGGCGCCGAAGTGCCCGGCGAGGCTCCGGGCGTCGTCGGAGAGGCCGGGCGCGTCCGCTTCATGGATGCAGACGACGGCATCGCCGCAGAGCCGGGATATCTCCCTGACATGGGCGATATGGTCGTAATGGGCGTGGGTGATGACAATCGTCTCGATCTCTCCGGCGTACGGTTCCACCGCCGTCGGGAGAACGCCCGCATCCACAAGGATCTTCCCGTAAACGAACGAGTTGGCATAGGCCGTGCCGCTTGCGATCCACCGGACTGGCATGCAGACTAATATGGCTTCCGGACAAATGGTTTTTATGCATACTCTGATCTCCGCATGCCTGAGCGGGGTTCCCCCGGAGGTGGAGGCAATCGCCCGGGAAGAGGACCTCGTGCCGTACCGTGCCGCACGGGCCGTCGCCCGCGGACGGATCGTCATCCCGGCAAACCCCGTGCGGGCGCACCGGCTCTGCGCCATCGGGGAGGGGTGCAGGGTGCGGGTCAACGTGAACGTCGGGACGTCGGGAACCCGGTGCGACGAGGACCTCGAGGTCGAGAAGGCGAAGGCGGCCCTCCGCGAGGGGGCGGACGCATTGATGGACCTCTCGACCGGCGGTGATCTTGCCCGAATCCGGCGCCGGGTTCTCGCTCTCGACGCACCCGTCGGGACGGTCCCGGTTTACGAAGCGGTGCGGCGGGCGGGGAACGCGGCCGACGTGGACGCCGATCTGCTCTTTTCGGTGATCCGGGAGCACTGCCGACAGGGCGTGGACTTCCTGACCCTGCACTGCGGCGTGAACCGTGAAGCCCTCGCATCGCTCCAGGCAGACCCCCGGACGATGGGCGTTGTCAGCCGGGGCGGGGCGTTTCACGTGGCGATGATGGCCGCGACCGGCGAGGAGAATCCTCTTTATGCCGAGTATGACTACCTGCTCGAGATCCTCGCCGAGTACGACGTGGTTGCAAGCCTCGGCGACGGGATGCGCCCGGGTGCGCTCGTGGACGCCGGGCGCCTCGCGAAGACGACGGAGTACCTGACGCTCGGGCACCTGGCGAAGCGGGCGCTTGCCGCCGGGGTGCAGCGGATGATCGAGGGGCCGGGGCATATCCCGGCCGACCAGATCGGCTACAACGTCCGGACGCTCAAGGAGCTGACCGACGGCGCCCCGCTCTACCTGCTCGGTCCGCTCGTGACCGACGTGGCGCCGGGCTACGACCACGTGGTGGCGGCGATAGGCGGCGTGATTGCCGGAATGAACGGCGCCGACTTCCTCTGCATGGTCTCGCCGAGCGAGCACCTGGCGCTCCCGGACCTCCACGACATCGTGGAGGGGACGAGGGTGGCGAGGATCGCCGCGCACGTCGGGAGCCTCTCCCGCGCCGCCGCAAAGACGAAGAACCGCGAGATCCGGATGGCGGAGGCGCGGCGGGCGCTCGACTGGGAGAAGCAGTTCGAGACGGCGCTCGTCCCGGAGGAGGCCCGGCGCATCCACGAGCGGGACGGGGAGATCGAGACCTGCTCGATGTGCGGCGACCTCTGCGCCATAAAGATGGTGCGGGATATCCTCAAGGCGCCGCCGAAGGACCGGCCGGAGCCCTGAGGGGTTTTCGCCCGCTATTCACTTCCCGCCGAACTTCCCGTCGATCCAGGCGCATATTGCGTCCCGGCTCCGCCGGTAGGCCGTAAAGACCTTGTCCGGGGTCCCGGTGGCCCTGGCCGGGTCCGGGAAGTCGGCGTGGATCGTCTCTCGTGTCCAGGGAAACATCGGGCAGACCCCCCCGGAGCAGAGCGCGACCACGTAGTCCATCTCTTTTCCGTCGAAGAGGCCGAGGTCTTTCGCCCGCTGCCCGGCGATATCGATCCCGATCTCGTTCATCACCTGCACGGTCGTCGGGTTGAGCGCCGTGGGGGCGATCCCGGCGGAACAGGCCTCGTAGCGGTCGCCGTAGCGGGCGCGAAGGTAGCCTTCGGCCATCTGGGTCCGGTCGGCGTTATTCGTGCCGATGAAGAGCACTCTCTGCTTCATACTCTCTTCTTATCGGCCGGGGTAAAAAGGGTATGTCAGGCGCCGGAGACGCCGAGGATCCGGACCGCGAGCAGGGCGGCGTTCTCGCCGTTGTCCACTCCGACGCAGGCCACCGGGACGCCTTTCGGCATCTGGGCGATCGAGAGGAGAGCGTCGAGTCCCATCAGTTTTCCGCTCACCGGGACGCCGATCACCGGCCGCCGCGTCTTCGAGGCGATCACTCCCGGGAGGGCCGCCGAGAGCCCGGCGATTGCGATGAAGACCCGGGCATTGCTCCCCTTCACGTATTCGTCCAGTTTATCGGGGTCGCGGTGCGCCGAGATCACCCGGTAGTCGTAGGATACGCCCTGCTCCTTCAGAATCGCAAACGCCTTCTCCGCGATGGGGCCGTCCGAGGCCGAACCGCAGATCACTGCGACATCAACCATAACTCCTTCTGGTATGCTTCTGCCTCCTCATCTCTCTGTCGATACCGCATCGTGGGAGAGGTTGATATGAATCCACATCCAAGTTCCTTGAGGAACTTGCGTCCAGATTCGACTAGACGATAGGGACTGATCTATCATGGAAAACGAACCGCTCCTTATGATCCCCGGGCCGGTACCGATCCCGCAGCGGGTCCGCGCCGCAATGACACGACAGGCCATCAACCACCGCGGTCCCGAGTTCGGGGCCGCGTACGCGGACACCGTTCGGACCTTAAAGACCCTCTTTGGCACCGCGAACGAACTTTATATCATCAGCGGGTCGGGGACCGCCGGCATGGAGGCCGGCGTCGCGAACTTCGCACGGGACAGAAAGATCGTCTCGCTTGTCAACGGCAAGTTCGGCGACCGGTTTGCCAAGATCGGAGCACGCTACGGCAGCGTTACCGCCCTCGAATCGGAGTGGGGGACCCCGCTCGACCTTGACGGCCTTGCGCGGGAACTCGAGGCCGGGGCCGAGGTCGTCACCATGGTCCACAACGAGACGAGCGCCGGTATCAAGAACCCCGCGCCCGAGGTCGGAAAACTTGCCCGGAAGCACGACGCGCTTTTCATCATGGACGGGGTCACCTCCATCGGCGGCGACGACGTCCGGATGGACGAGTGGGGCGTTGATGTCGCCGTCGTCGGCTCGCAGAAGTGCCTCGCCGCCCCGGCGGGTCTCGCGGCCGTTGCGGTCAGCGAACGCGCCTGGGACCGGATATCCGAGAAGCGCCCCTTCTACCTCGATATGGCCGCATACCGCAAGAGCGGCAAGAGCGCCCCGATGGAGACCCCTTACACCCCGGCGGTCCCGCTCTTCCTCGCGCTGCACGAGGCCTGCAGGATGATCGAGGAGGAAGGCGTCGGTGCCCGGATCGCCCGCCACCACCGGATGGCAGCCGCCGTCCGCGCCGCGGCGAAGGGGTGGGGCGTCGACCTCTTCCCGAAGCTCGACGCGTACCACGCCTACTCGAACACCGCGACCGCCATGCGGATTCCGGGCGGCGTCACCGACAAAGACCTGCGGGGAACCGTCAAGAAGTTCGGGATCGAGATCGCCGGCGGCCAGGACCACCTCAAGGGCAAGATCTTCCGGATCGGCACCATGGGCGGTGTGGGAGCGCAGGAAATCCTCAGCACCCTTGCGGCCGTCCAGTTCGCTCTCAGGAAGGCCGGGTTTGAGGCGGGCGACGGCGTCGAGGTGGCCGCCGGGGTGCTCCTCGAATGAAGATCGGGATCGCCGACACCACGTTTGCCCGGGTCGATATGGGCGGGATCGCCGCGGATGAGATCCGGAAGCATGCGAGCGTGGGGCTGGAGCGTTACGTCGTCCCCGGCATCAAGGACCTCCCGGTGGCGTGCAAGAAGTTGATCGAGGAGCGGGGGTGTGACCTCGTGATGGCGCTCGGGATGCCCGGGCGGGCCGAGAAGGACAAGGTCTGCGCTCACGAGGCTTCGCAAGGCCTCATCCTCTGCCAGCTGATGACCAACAAACACGTCATCGAGGTCTTCGTCCACGAGGACGAGGCGAAGGACGCAAAGGAGCTCGCCTGGCTGATGGAGCAGCGGACGAGGGAGCATGCGGTGAACGCCGTCAGGCTCGCCCTCCACCCGAAGGAGCTTGAAAAACTCGCCGGGACCGGCCAGCGGCAGGGGTTCGAGGATGTCGGGCCTGCACGTCTCTAGTGCGAAAAGTGAGGATTATCAACAACCGGTGCGAGTAGTACCATAAGGATAGGATTGAAATGACGATAAAACTTGGATTTGTCGTCGCGGAGTTCAACCGCGACATCACCTATATGATGGAGATCGAGGCCCGCGAACACGCCCGGTTCCTCGGGGCGGAGGTAACCGAGACGTTCTACGTTCCCGGCGCCTACGATATGCCGCTCGCCATCAAGAAACTGCTCAACGAGGGGAATGTCGACGCGGTCGTCACGATCGGCTGCGTTATCGAGGGCGCCACCCAGCACGACGAGATCGTCGTCCAGCACGCGGCGCGTAAGATCATCGACCTCTCTCTCGAGTACGATAAGCCCGTCTCTTTAGGCATCTCCGGGCCGGGGATGACAAGGATGGAAGCGACCGAGCGTATCGACTACGCCAAGCGTGCTGTGGAGTCGGCCGTGAAGATGGTCCAGCGATTGGGATGAGAGGCCTCTCGGAGAAGATTGCGGCAATCGCCCCCTCCGCGACGATCGAGATCTCGAACGCGGCAAAGCGGATGGCACAGGAGGGCATCGACATCATCAGCCTCTCCATAGGGGAGCCGGACTTCGATACCCCGGAGCACATCAAGGAGGCCTGCATCGACGCCCTCCGCCGTGGGGAGACGCACTACGCCCCGAGCACCGGGATTCCTGCGCTGACGGGCGCGATAGCGGAGAAGATAACCCGGGAAAACGGGTTTTCTGCACGGCAGGGCGAGGTGATCGTCACTTGCGGGGCGAAGGACGCCATCTACGAGGCGATGGAGGCCGTGCTGAACCCCGGAGACGAGGTGATCGTCCTCGATCCCTCGTGGGTCTCCTACGAGCCCTGCGCCCGGCTCAGCGGTGCGCGCGCCCGGCACCATGCTCTCTCTCCCGCGACGTTTCAGGTCGACGATACGCTGCTTGAGGCCGTCGGGACCCGGACGAAGATGATCGTGGTCAACTCTCCCTCGAACCCCTCCGGTGCGGTGCTGAACGGGGACTCAATCCGGCTGATCGCCGATATCTGCCGGGACCACGACCTTTTCGCTCTCTCCGACGAGATCTACGAGAAGCTGGTCTACGGGAAGGAGCATGTCTCTCTCGCCTCCCTTCCCGGGATGGCGGAACGGACGATCACCGTCAACGGGTTCTCGAAGGCCTACGCGATGACCGGGTGGCGGGTCGGCTACGCGGTCGCTCCCCGGCCGATCGTCCGGCAGATGGAGAAGGTGCAGCAGCACACCATATCGCACCCGACGACGTTTGCGATGTTCGGCGCCCTCGCTGCGCTCCGGGGCAGCCAGGACTGCGTTGAATCGATGCGCCGCGAGTTCGAGCGTCGGCGCGACTACTTTGTCCCGGCGCTCCGCGACCTCGGCTACGCCACGGCTCCTGCGGACGGGGCGTTCTACGCCTACGTGATGGTCGAGGGCGACGATATGGCGATCGCCCGCTCGTGGCTCCGTGAGGCCCACGTGGCGGTCACCCCGGGAACTGCGTTCGGCACCCCCGGCTGGCTCCGCCTCTCCTACGCGACCTCGATGGAAAGCCTCAGGGAAGCCGTCGGGCGGATCGCGCGAATCTAAACGACCTTATCTTTGTATGAAAATCTGCGAAGGGTGTTGGTGGCCTCTCCTCTCTCACCCATGGCCACCCGGCCATTTTAATTCTCTATGCATGTTGCCCGGGCACCATGAGGGTTTTTAGCTAATTATCCGTCCACATCTCGCACTGACCGATGACGGTGGCGATAGCGTCTTCCATACCCTCCGGAGGGTACTTGTACTTCTTCAGCAGTTTCTTGACCATGCGGCGCATACCGGCGCGGGCGGACTCCTTCTTCTGCCAGTCGATGGTACGGTTTTTGCGGAGCATATCCGTGAGTTCGTGGGTCATCGCCACGAGTTCCTCGTTCTGGTAGAAGTCCTTGACAGCTTCGGGTCGGGTCAGGGCATCGTAGAACGCCAACTCCTCGTCGGTCAAGCCCATCGCGTCGCCCTCCGCTTGGGCAGAAGCCATATCCTTTGCCATCTTCATCAGTTCGGCGATGACTTCCTCGTTGGAGAGCATACCGTTGAGGTACGCTTTCATTGCACGGGAGAGCATTTCTGAGAATTTCTCGCTCTTGACGAGGTTCGTCCGGCGGTAAAGCGACACCTGCTCGGCAAGCAGCTTTTTCAAAATCTCGACGGCAAGGTTGCGCTCTTTCATCTTGGCGATTTCATCGAGGAACTTCGGGTCGAAGAGCGAAAATTCCGTGTTTACGTCGGAGAACAGGTTGATAACGCCCTCGCTCTGAATGCTCGCTTTCAGCAGTTCGTTGATACGGGCGTTGATTTCTTTCAGGGAGAGTGGCTTGCCCTCACCTGTGATACGGGTGAGGAGTGTCCGCACCGCCTCAAAGTAGGCGGCTTCAAACCGCTGCTCGGCATTGAGCAGCGAGCGGCAGAGGGACAAAGCCTGACGGAGTAGCATTGCCTCTTTGATAAATACGTCCTTTTTGCTCGGCGTGTCCGCGTAAGCCGCCGACGACTCGGCGACCATTGAAGCCCGCCGGTTGTAACCTTCACGGACCACACTGGACTTTGCTCTTTCAATGCTCGAAAGGAAGTTCACGCCGCCCGTAATGGTCCTGGCACGGACAAGGTCGCTCTCGGTCGCCATAAACGCCGAGTAGTCGAAGCCGTGGAATAGATCGCGGCAAACTTCCAGTTTCTCGATGAACTTCGGCAGCGCAGTCTTGGCAATGTCGGTATCGCCGTAGTTGTTCTTGTCGCGGTTGGTGTAGTCGTTCATCGCCTGCTTCAGCGCGGAAGCGATGCCGACGTAATCGACCACCAAGCCGCCTTCTTTATCCTTGTAAACGCGGTTGACACGAGCGATTGCCTGCATCAGGCTGTGTCCCACCATCGGCTTGTAAACGTACATTGTAGCCAGTGACGGCACGTCAAAACCCGTCAGCCACATATCAACAACGATAGCGATTTTCAGCGGGTCGTCATTGTCCTTGAACCGATTTGCCATCTCGTTGCGGTGGCGTTTGTTGCCAATGACGCCCCGCCACCCTTCGGGGTCTTTGTTACTCTCAGTCATCACCACGCCGACCTTCTCCGCCCATTCGGGGCGAAGTTCCAACAGTTTACGATAGATTTTCATGGCGATAGCGCGGGAATAGGAGACTATCATCGCCTTGCCCGTCAATTCGTACTGGCGGTTCTCCTCGTAGTGCTTGATGATGTCCTCGCACAGGGTGGTTATGGTCTGCTCCGCGCCGAGGATGGATTCCATCTGTCCGAGTTCCTTCTTGCTTTTCTCAATGGCATATGGCTCGGCGTTTTGTGCCATAATGTCGTACTCAGCATCTATGCGCCGTAGAATATCTTCGTCCAGTTTTAGGTGGATGACACGGCTCTCGTAGTAGACGGGGCGGGTCGCGCCGTCCTCCACGGCTTGGGTCATATCGTAGATGTCGATGTAGTTGCCGAACACCTCGATGGTGGAGCGGTCTTTGCTTGAAATAGGCGTTCCCGTAAAGCCTATGTAGGTCGCGTTGGGCAGGCTGTCGCGGATAATGCGAGCCGTCCCGAGGATGACACGGCCTGTTTTCGCATCCACCTTTTCCTCCAAGCCATACTGCCCGCGATGGGCTTCATCAGCCATCACAACGATATTTCGGCGGTCGGAGAGGATTTCGAAGGATTCCTCGAACTTCTGCATCGTGGTGAAGATGATGCCATTGGCTTGCCGTCCTGCGAGTAGTTCTTTCAGGTGAACACGGCTTTCGGCGTGTAGGGGTGTTTGGCGTAGGAAGGACGCGCACTTGGCAAACTGCCCGAAAAGCTGGTCGTCAAGGTCGTTGCGATCTGTGAGGACAACGATGGTTGGCGAGTTCAGAGCCTCTTGGAGTAGATGGGCATAGAACACCATCGACAGCGATTTGCCGCTGCCCTGGGTATGCCAGAACACGCCGCCCTTGCCATCCGTGACGGTGGCTTTGACTGTGGAGGCTACGGCTTTCCGCACGGCGAAATACTGGTGATACGCACCGAGAATTTTTGCGTCCCCAGAGAAGCAGATGAAGTTCCTGATAATGTCGAGCAACCGCACCTTGTCGAACATTCCCTCAATGAAAGTGTCGAATTGGGCGTACTGCGTATTCTCGTAACTGCCGTCTTTCGTTTTCCACTCCATAAAACGGTCTTCACCCGCCGTGAGAGTTCCCGCCCTGGACATGGCAAGATCGCTCATCACGAGAAAGGCGTTGTAGATGAACAGGGACGGTATCTCGTGCATATAGTTCCGCAGTTGCAGAAACGCCTCACTCACATCGGTTTCCTCGCGGGAGGGCGACTTCAACTCAAACACGACCACAGGCAGACCGTTCAGGAACACGATAATGTCCGGGCGTTTTTCGCTGTTCTCGGTGATTGTCCACTGGTTGGCGATAATGAACGAGTTCCGTTCTACGTTCTCGTAGTCCACGAGATACACGAGCGCAGCCCGTTGCTCGCCCCTGTCGTAATAGTTGATCGATACGCCGTTTTGGAGGTAATCCATAAACTGAACATTCTTCTGCTGGAATGTGCCGCCCTCGAAATTCTGCAGTTTATATATCGCCTCGGCAAGCGCGGCTTCCGGAAGTTTCGGATTGACCTTCCGCAGGGCGGGCAGCAACTCGTCTGTATAGAGCGGGTCGGTGTAGTCCCGCGTCAGGTCGGGCGCGTAAACATAGTCGTAGCCCAGGGTGCCGCGGAACACCTCTATGACAGCGTTTTCGTAGTTGGCTTCAGTATATGGCATAGGATAGCCTTCGCTTACATTCTATCGTCGCGCCCAAAGGTGATAAATCTCCTTAATTAACTTGTCTTTCATACTTCCTCCTGCCTTTCGATAAAAATTTGTTTTTTAGAGGCAGGGGGAGTGATAAATCATCATTTAGAGCAGATGGCGCAGGCGATCTTTAAGTCCTGGTTCGTGGACTTCGAGCCCGCCAAGCCATTCACAGAAATCGTGCAAGTCTTGGGTGGTGGCACTCCAAAAACTACGACAACTGAGTATTGGGACGGCGCGATACCGTTTTTCACACCAAAAGACGCTTCGGGGCTTTATGTGTTGACCACCGAAAAGTCTTTGACCGAAGCAGGGTTGAATCACTGCAATAGTCGACTCTATCCCGTGAACACCGTCTTTGTCACAGCGAGAGGTACTGTTGGCAAACTCGCAATGGCGGGTGTGCCTATGGCGATGAATCAGTCGTGCTATGCTCTTGTCGGTAATAGTGGGTATGGTCAGCATTTTGTCTATCACCTCGCCTTGGAAACAGTCGAACACCTAAAGCACAAAGCAAGCGGCGCGGTGTTCGATGCAATAGTCACCAGAGATTTTGAGAGCGAGATTGTCGCTGCCCCTTCGGTTGAGGAAGTAAGCTCGTTTGAGGGCAAAATAAAGCCCATTTATGAAGCCCTCCTCAACAACGCAAATGAATCTATACGCCTCGCCGCCCTGCGTGACACCCTCCTACCCCGCCTGATGTCCGGAGAACTATCCATTGCCAACCTCGGCTCCGCTAAATGATGATTTATCGCTGTGTTAACGGCAATCCGCACGTCGAGAGCGGAGAGTGTGTCGGCTATCGCCTGCTGTACCTCTATCGGCGGCACGGGCATTTCAAGCTCCTGAAAAGTCGAAGACGGTCGGGCTAAAGCGGGTACTCCGACCTGGGAGCTGTTAGAGAGTAGCTGATGCCGCCCCTCCCGTGAATGAAAGAAGTAGACCATATACTCAGGTAGCATTTCGTCCTTTTTGCATCTCACCCGAAATTGGCTCTGCGAAATAACGTACTTATCATATTTGCTATCTACAGGAATGTATGCTATTTGCCCCAGTGTGCCTCGATGCGTTATAACCACATCGCCACGTGAAGCCACAGCTTTCTTTAACGAAGCGGCTTTTTCTGGTGTAACGTAATTAAAGCTGTCCTCGCTAAGAGTGAAGCCCGTGAGATTGCTCCCGTTCAACACAGGGATGCCGGATGGAACAAAGCAATCGACCTTTATATTTGAGCCGAACGGTCCCATCGCGATTTCCTCAATCACATCGCCGACTCGTTTCATCTTATAGCTCATACCCAATCGCCCTCAGTCTTTTACGGATTTCGCCCTCCAGTTCGTGGGAACGCTTGAACATCTCGGAAAGTTCGTCAGTTAGCCGTGCCATTTTCTCCTCGAAGGGTTCGCCGTCATCCTCCTGCTCCTCAATGCCGACATAGCGTCCCGGCGTTAGTATGTAGTCCTGCTTGGCGATCCCCTCCGTGGTAACGGCGGCGCAGAAGCCTTTCATGTCCTCAAGCTTCCCGTCGTCGAACGCCTGAAACGTGGCGGCAATTTTGGCGATGTCCTCGACGGTCATCTCGCGTAGGCGGCGGTTGACCATCGTACCCATTTTGCGGGCGTCGATGAAGAGCGTCTTGCCCTTTTGCTTCTTGTTTCGGCTGATGAACCAGAGGGAAACGGGTATCTGCGTGGTGTAGAACAACTGTGTGGGCATGGCGATAATGCCCTCTACAAGGTCGTCCTTCACTATTTTCTTGCGGATTTCACCCTCGCCGCCGCTTTGGGAGGACAGCGAACCGTTGGCAAGTACCATGCCGATTTTTCCATTCGGTGCAAGGTGGTAAATCATGTGCTGAAGCCACGCAAAATTGGCGTTACCTGCGGGCGGAAGACCGTACCGCCACCGCTGGTCATCATTCAAACTGCCGTCGTTCCAGTCGGAGAGGTTGAACGGCGGATTGGCGAGGATGAAGTCAGCTTTCAGCGTTGGGTGCAGGTCGTTATGGAACGTGTCGGCGTTGTATCCGCCGAGGTTGGCCTCGATGCCCCGAATGGCAAGGTTCATCAAAGCCATCTTACGGGTGGTGGGGTTTGCGTCCTGTCCGTAGACTGAGAGATTGTCGATGTTGCCTGAATGGTTCTTTACGAAGTCCGTGGACTGCACGAACATACCACCGGACCCACAGCAGGGGTCGTACACGCGCCCCTTGAACGGCTGCAAGACCTCAACGAGCGTCCGCACCACGCAGGACGGCGTGTAGAACTCTCCGGCGCGCTTGCCTTCCTGCTCGGCAAACCTGGCAAGGCAGTATTCGTAGGTGCGACCGAGGATGTCCTTGTCTGTGCCGTGTTCAATCATCTGAATGTTGGTGAATAGGTCAACCACGTTACCGAGGCGGCGCTTGTCCAGTTCGTCACGGGCGTAGTTTTTCGGCAGGATGTCCTTCAGCCGCTTGTTCTCTTTCTCGATCGCCCGCATTGCGTCGTCAATCACCGTGCCGATCTCCTCTTTGTGCGCCGCTTCGGAAATGACGCTCCACCGCGCCGACTGTGGCACGAAAAACACGTTCTTTTCGGCGTAGGCATCCTTGTCCTCCACATCGTCATCCTCGGCAAGCAGTTCTTGATACCGTTCCTCGAACCTGTCCGATATGTATTTCAGAAAAATAAGTCCAAGAACGACGTGTTTGTACTCCGCCGCATCCACATTGCCGCGAAGGATGTCTGCTGCCGCCCATATTTGTTGCTCAAAGCCGATTGATGCAGTGTTATTTATTGTCGCCATTTTGTCGCACTCCTTTTCATTCGGCTCTATTTCCATGCTGTCAGAAGTGTCGCACTCCAGAGCCTTGCAGGTTTTAACAAATATATCGGTGTTCACACTTAGTCCTTTAGAAATCCTCACGAGGATTTTGAGTTGCCAAACATTTAAGTCACGATGTATTCTGTGTAACTCTTATGACAAAAAATATCCCGCGCGAGGTGAACGTGAAACTAACCAGGGGATGCAATTCATCCCCACGGCTCAAGCCGGGGACTTTCTTGCACCCCTTGAACCCCGGGATCTGAAAAAAATGGAGATTACACGAATTTCCGGATACCTGATGCGGGCGCTCATCGTGCTGCTCGTCGCCGGTATCGCCGTTGCACCCGTGCCGGGTGAGGAGCAGCAGGAGACGGATCTGTCTCTATTCCGGACGGACAATGATTCGTATCCCCTTGACCTGGATACGCTGATGGATGAGCGAGATAAACTGATTGAGAGTTACCAAAAAAGCGCAGACTTCACCGGGGCACCGATCGGATCTGGCGATCCGGTGATACCCGTCAACGCGACGATCGTTGCGTATGGGTTTTCGTTCGATAAGACCGGGATTCCTCATGAGATGATCGCTGTCTCGCAGGAGGGCACGGACATCGCGCAACTCCTTGAGAAGGCGAACCGGTGGTACAACGATACCGCCGTCAGTACCCCGGAGAGTGCTGTGAACGTATCCGGCGGGGATTGGGCCCTGATGGGGTCCGGTCGGTATTACTACGCGGCCGAACCCTACGGACTCATCGAACATAACTTTGAGACGTACCGGAATTCCAACGAAATGGACCCGGTCAGGGATTACTTTGCAATCAAGCAGATCTGGTCTATGGACCCCGGTTTTCATAGGTATCGCGAGCAGGGGAGCAAGTGGCTCAATGAACGGGGTCTCTCGTACATCGACTGGTCGGTGAGCAGTTTAGGCAACCCTGCCCTGCATGACTGGAACCCCAGCGGGACAACCACCGGGCCGACGACCGTCTCCATATCGTTCACGCCGATGCCGAAGTTCTCCGGGTCGTTCCTGAACTCCGTTACCATGAGTGATGAGAGCGACCCGGCTATCGAGCGGGCCGAGTGGGGTTATACATTCAATGGGCCGGATGTTAAGAACACCCTCCAGAGCTGGAGTCCGGGGAGCACGGTAAGCGTGGATGCATCTACCGCCAGCGGTCAGTACGACCTGGCGTATCTCTATGCGGAGGGTACGTTCATCGAACCGACCACATGGCCGTTCCACCGGTACTACTCCATTTCGACTTACTGGGATACGTGGATTATCTACTAGTGGACCGTTGCATCTAATATTTCACACACCATCGCCTCACGTGAGCACTGTTCGGTGTAGAGCCGCGAAGCCGCGGAGATTATTGCATCGATCCCGATGATCGGACTCTGTTCGATGCTCATCCCCCCTCATTGGAGGTGGGCGCGGGATCAGGATGTTCCCCGGTTCGTTCCAGACAGTGGACCGTGGGAGGTATCGCCTTTGGGGGTGGGACAGGGGAGGGGGAACTCCCCCTCCCCGCAGGAGGGTATCCGTACGTCTTTCTGGAGGTATGTTCGCAGTGGACCGTGGTGGCTATTCGCCCCGGGACCCAGGAATGACACTCCCCCAGGTTAGTATAGTGGTTACTCGGAATCGGGCCACTATTGACTGCTCCCCAATCTTTCGCGTGAGAGAGCAACCCCACACACCAGGAGCAGCAAAATAAGGTGTCCACTAGTCAACAAACAATTTTTTTGACGGTGGGATGGGAACAATGAGAAGGGGTAATCTGGTCCTCCTCACCGGGGCCTGATGACAGAAGCGGCAGCGGTGCGGAGATGTTCCCGGGCCCGGTGCCCTCCGCTCACCGCTGCAGCCGCAGCAGCCGCTCGCGGCATCTGTCTGCCTCGGCGGGGCGGTCGAGGCAGACGAGCGCCGTCGCCTTTCCTTTGAGCGTCTCGGCATCGTCGGGGTTCGCGGCAAGCGCCTGGTCGTAGCATTCGAGCGCTTCTTCAAAGCGTTCCAGGATCACGAGGGCGTTTCCCTTTGTGCTCCAGGCCTGAACCTTTGTGGGGTCGGCTTCGAGCGCCCGGGTGCAGCAGGCGACGGCCTCGCCGTAGCGCCCGAGGATGAAGAGCGCAAGGCCTTTGTTGTACCAGGCGTCCGCATTCTCCGGGTGGGCCAGGAGCTCCCGGTCGTAGCAGACGAGAGCCTGATCGTAGTGAGAAAGAACGGAGAGGACGTTTGCTTTGTTGCTCCAGACCCGGCGGTTCTCCGGGTCGATCTCGAGCGCCCGCTCGTAGCAGACGAGCGCCTTTTCATAGCGTTCGAGCCGGTAGAGTGCGTTTCCGTAGTTGTTCCAGGCAACGGCGTTCTCGGGGGCCGCCCGGACCACGGCCTGGTAGCAGGCGATCGCCGTCTCGTAATCCCCGAGGGCGTAGTAACCCTCTCCCCGATAGTAGCATGCGTCCGTGTGGTCGGCCCGGAGCCTGAGCGCCTGGTCGAAGCACTCTATCGCTTCCACGTAACGCTTTTGGGTGAAGAGAAGATGACCCTTCTGGTGCCAGATCTCCGCATCGACGGCGTTCTCCCTGAGCGCCCGGTCGAAGCAGGCGAGCGAGAGGCTGTAGCGCTTCAACGTCTTCAGCGCCGCGGCTTTATGATACCAGATCCCGGGATGGTCGGGATTGATCTGGAACGCCCGGTCGTAGCAGGAGATCGCCTCGTCATAGCGCCCCAGGTGGTGCAACGCCAGGCCGCGGTTGTACCAGGCATCGTCGTCGTCGGGGTGGAGGGCGAGGGCCCGGTCGAACGACCCGACCGCTTCTTCGTATCGCTGCAGCGCCGCAAGCGTGCATCCCCGGGTATGCCAGGTGTCGGCGTGGTCCGGGTCGATGGCGACGGTCCGGTCGTAGCACTCGAGCGCATCGCCGCACCGGCCGAGGAGGAGATGGACCGTCCCCTTGCTGTACCAGGCGTTTGTGTTCCCGGGATCGAGCGCGATGACCCGGTCGTAACAGTCGATGGCTGCGTCGTATCGGCGCCCGGTGGCAAGCGCCGTGCCCCGGGCGTTCCAGACCTCGATCCGGCCCGGCTCGAGGGCGATGACCCGGTCGTAGCAGTCGATAGCGTCGGTGGTTCGCCCGAGCTTTCTGAGGGCGTTTCCCCTGACGAACCAGGCATCCGCCGAGTCGGGGGCGAGTTCCACCGCCCGACCGCAGGAGCCGGCCGCCTCACGGTACTCCCGGAGATTGTAGAGCGCCTGTCCCCGGGCGAGCCAGAAGCGGGCGGAGGCCGGGTCGATCCTGACGGCCTGGTCGAAACACCCTGCGGCTTCCCGGTCGCGCCCGGCGGCGGTGAGGGCGAGCCCTTTGTGGTACCAGGCAGCGGTGTCGTCGGCATTCCGGGCAACCGCCCGGTCGTAGCATTCGACGGCCCGGTCGTACTGCCCCTGCTCGGCGTATGCCCGTCCCTTCCTGCACCAGGCCTCGGCGCTCTTCCAGGGGAGTTCCATTTCGTGAGTGATTGCCGTCCATAGGTAAAAAGGATTCGATAAAACACCCGAAAACCTTCTACGGTGAAGGAGAAACGTTCTCCTGAATCTTTTCCCGGGACAAAATTTTTCCGTGCGCGGAGTAAATTGGCAACGTATACATGCTCCGGGATCAAAATGAGGAACCAGAAGGGGCCGGTTGACGATGAAGAGGATGCGCGATATCCCGGACCGCGATCGCCCGCGTGAGAAGCTGGCGACGCGGGGGCCGCAGGCGCTCACCGATACCGAACTGATCGCTCTCCTCCTCGGGGGAGGAACAAAAGGCCGGGATGTCCGGGAGATCGCCGGCGGCGTCGAACGCTACCTGGAGAAGGCCGGAGGCAGCCCGTCATATGGTGACCTCCTTACGATCGAGGGGATCGGCCCGGCGAAAGCCTGCGAGATCATGGCCTGTTTCGAGCTCGGGCGGCGGTACCTCGGGGACGACGGCGTTTCGGGGTGCCGGATTGCTTGCCCCGAGGACGTCCTCCCGCTGGTCGCGGAATGGCGGGACAGGAAACAGGAGTATTTTCTTTGCATAACCCTCAGCGGCGCCGGCGAGGTGATAAAACGCCGGACCGTCACCGTCGGGACCCTGAACCAGAGCCTCGTCCACCCCCGGGAGGTCTTTGCCGAGGCGATCACCGACCGCGCCGCCTCGGTAATCCTGATCCACAACCACCCCTCGGGCACGCTCTCGCCCTCCACGCAGGACCTCGACGTCACCCGGCAACTCGTCGAAGCCGGGTCGATCCTCGGCATCCGGGTGCTCGACCACATCATCGTTACAAAGAAGGGCTACGTGAGCCTGAAGGAACTCGGGGAGATCTGACGCCCTCACACGCCCGCTGCACCGGGAGGACGCGACGCACAAAACGGACGAGGATTGCGGTGTCCTCTTATTCCGGTCATTTCTCACTTCGGGTTGCCCGGTTTACCGTTTTATAGAAGATTTTTGAAAAGAATAGGATCTGGATATATCGGCATCCCCCGAAAATGCTTCGTGAACGGTCATGGGCCGGGGATGCATGATTTGCGTCAGTTCTGTTCCCTATCGATCTCTCTGATGAGCTCCCGCATCTTTCCTTTATACTCAGGAGTGTCCATCATCTCGAATAGTTCCGTACGGAGGGTGCGTTTGAAATACTCCTCGTCAACGTAACGTATTACGGCGGTCTCAACAACGTCGGATATGTGCGGGTGCTGACCGCTGTCAACTAATTCCTGAGCCTGATCCAGTATACGCTGGGAAAGGCGCACATTAACCTGTTTTTTTCTTCGATTTTGATCGTGCATACTCCCGGCGCTACCATATGCGATGTTAAATCTCAAATAGCAAAGTAAACTATATGGGATGTATATGGGTTACAATTATATGTGAGCCATACTTACAGAGTATCATGAAACTGAAACGGGCGCCCGTTGAATCGACGCGACGCGCGATCAGAAGGATCTTCCCGGTTCGATGGTCGGCGCGCGGAACGACAGCAACACCGTCAATCACGGTCTACCGGTCCATTCTGTGGAGATCGACGACCTCGCCCTCCGCTTCCTCTCCGGAGATCGGTTCACCATCGCCCGGCGGTCCGATGTGCCGTTACTGCGGGGAGAATCGCCGTTCTTTTGGACGTTTCCGGGAATTCGCGCTCTCTGCGTCCCGAATTACTGGAAAAAGTATATAATCTCTCATCAGCTAAGGGTACACGAGGATACTATCATGAAAACTGGATTTCTCCGGGTGCTGCTCAGTCCCGGGAATTTTTTCGAGGAACGCATGCGGACCGAGCCGGGCCTGAAAGTGCCGGCGCTGATTGCGCTCGTCATCGGGGTGATCGGTGCGGTCTCGGCCGCACTGGCGACGAACCTGACCATCGGTATACTCCCCGCGGATATGCGGGCCTGGGGGGGATCATGGTGGCCGGCGTCGCGGTTGCTGCCGTCATTGGGGGTTTCCTCACGTGGATCGTCGTCGGCATCGTCTTCTACCTCATCTCGATGATCTTCAAGGGCAAAGGATCGCTCACCCGGACGCTGGAGTTCACGGGCTACGGGTTCCTGCCCCAGGTCTTCGGGAGCCTGATCGGGGTCGTTCTCTCCTACCAGATTCTCTCGGGCATCACGGTCCCGGCCGCAACGAGCCCTGAGGAGATCGTGGCCGTGACGGAGACCCTCACGGAGATGCTGGCGGCCGACCCCCTGACATCGGTCGCCACGCTCGTGACGGTCCTCTTCCTTCTCTGGAGCGCAAATATATGGATCTTCGGCATGAAATACGCACGGGGCCTCTCCACGCGGAACGCGGCCCTCACCGTCGGGATACCCGTGGGGCTCTACATCATCTCTCTACTTATCCCCCTTATCGGATGGCTGTAATATGAAACCACTTCATCTCTTTATCGTAGCACTCCTCTGCGCCGTTGCAGTGGTCGCCGGACCGGCACAGGCCGGACCGGCGGACATCACCGTGACCTCCTCCGCGACCGATCCCCCGGTCCTGATGAAAGGCGATACCGGGACGCTCACGGTGACGATCCAGAACAACGGTGCCGAATCGGTTGCCATCAAGAGCGCCCGGCTCTTTGGGAGCGGCGTGGTGGCGCTGAGCGACCCTTACCCCTCGGTCGGGGAGATAGGCGCCGGGAACGCGAAGACGTTCACCTTCACCGTCCGGGCGGACGGGGGAGAGGGGACGTTCTACCCTGTGTTCGTCCTTGACTTCCGCGACGGCGCCGGCAACCTCCGTTACCCGGTCCCGGTCCAGGTCGAGGACACCCCGCTCAGCGTCTCGGTGGTCGGAAAGCCGGACGCCTTCGCCGAAGGGCGGACGGCCGATATCACCGTCCGGGTCGGCAACCCCCGCCCGAACGCGGCGTCCGGCGTCCAGGTGATCCCGCAGGGAACCGGCTTTACCGCGACACCGAACGGCGGATTCATCGGCGCTCTCGCTGCCGACGGTTCTGCGACCGTTCTCTTTAATCTGACCCCTGCCGCTGAGACGGACGTCACTTTCCAGGTGACCTGGCGTAACGGCATCAACACCCACACGACCGACCTCGTTCTCCCGATCGCGTTCGGCGAGGATAAAAGGCAGGCCGACCCGGTCGTCACCAACATCGAGGTCACGCCCGTTGCCGGGGGCTACCGGGTCGTGGGCGACGTCATGAACGCCGGACTTGAGGCCGCACGGTCGGTGCTCGTCACCACCGGGGCGCCTGCGACGCCTACGGACCCGTTCCGGGTCTACGTTGTCGGGACGCTCGACCCCGACGACATCTCATCGTTCGAGGTGACTCTTCGGGCCGACGCGAACGCAACCGAGGTCCCGGTCGTCGTCGAGTACCGCGACGACGACGGCAACCGCTATACGACGACGACGATGGTCGAGGTCGGCGGTACGACGACGCCTCTTAAGGAGCAGAGCGGCGACGGCGGCCTCCCGGTAGCCGGCATCATCGTTGTCGTGCTTGTCGCGCTCGGGATAGGCGGGGCCATCTACTACTCCTGGAGACGGACGTAACGACGATGCCGGTCATCAGTTTCGATGCGGTCACGAAGGTCTATCCCCTCCCGGCCGGCGACGTCGTGGCGCTCGCCGGGATCGATCTCGCGATCGAGAAGGGCGAGTTCGTCCTGATCATGGGGCCGTCGGGGTCGGGGAAATCGACCCTCTTGAACATCATGGGATCGCTCGACGTCCCGACCTCGGGAGAGGTCACCATAGCGGGCAAGCGGATCAGCGGGATGGACGACGACGAACTGACCCTTCTCCGGCGTGACCACATCGGGTTTGTCTTCCAGCAGTTCAACCTCATTCCGCTGCTCTCGGTGGTCGAGAACGTCGAGTACCCGCTTATCCTGAAGGGCCGGCAGAACCGGTCCCGCGAGCGGGCCGAGGAGGTCCTCGCGGCGGTGGGGATCGCCGAGACGCATTTCACCCACAAACCCGGGGAACTCTCCGGCGGACAGCAGCAGCGCGTGGCGATAGCCCGGGCGCTCGTGAACGACCCGGACTTCCTCCTCTGCGACGAGCCGACCGGGAACCTGGACACAAAGACCGGGACCGCGATCATGGATCTCCTCGACCGGATGAACCGCGAGGAGGGCAAGACGGTCGCCATGGTCACCCACGACCCCCGGATGACGGAGTACGCCGACCGGACGATCCGGCTCGTCGACGGGAGGGTGGTAGAATGACCTTCTTCGACCTCGCCCGCCGGAACGTCAACCGCCACTGGCTCCGGTCGGTCCTTGCGATCCTCGGGATCGTCATCGGCGTCGTCGCGATCGCCACACTCGGCGTCATGGGCAACAGCATCGGCCTCATGTTCAACGACATGGTCACCGACGTCGGCGACACCCTCATCGTCTCTCCGGCGTCGGATTCGGGTACCACGAAACTCACCGAACGGCAGGTGGACGATATCGCCCGGGCAATCGGCTCCAACCGGATCATCCCGTACGCGAGCACCGTCGATAAGATAACCGTGGGCGATAAGGAGAGCGGCGCGATGATCTACGCGATGCCGGCCGAGGATCTTCCCTCTCTGCTCGAAGTTGAGTCGGGGGCCTACCCGAAGGGCACGGGCGCCGGGTGCTTGATCGGGAGCGAACTTGCCGCAAACAGCAAGGAAAACGGCCTGAAACTCGGTGCCCGGGTCAGGATCGGAGATGAAACCCTCCGTGTGGTGGGCGTGCTCAAGGAACGGGGGATGGGTTTCGACATCAACCCCGACTACGCCGTCATCGTACCTTATACCTGGTATTCAAGCCACTACGACGAGGATGAGTACGATCAGGCGATCGTGAAGGTCAAGGACGTCAACGACATCGACTCGGTCAAGGAATCGATCGAGCAGAAGATGAACCGGCGGGAGGATGTCGTCAACGTCATGGACACCCGGACAATTCTCGAGAGCATCTTTGCGGCGGCCGATTCGATCACGGTCTTCCTGATGGGTATCGGCGCGGTATCGCTCATCGTCGCCGGGGTCTCGATCCTGAACGTGATGCTGATGTCGGTGACCGAACGGATCAAGGAGATCGGTGTCCTGCGGAGCATCGGCACCCGCCGGAGCGAGGTGATGCGGATGTTCATCTACGAGGCCCTGATCCTCGGGGTTGTGGGCGCCGCTATCGGGGGGGTGCTCAGTTTCGGCACCGGCTACGTGATTACGGCGGTCATCGTCGAGAACGCAGACTACCTCTTCAACCCGGGGAGTCTCCTCTACATCGTCTTCGGGATGGCGTTCGGCGTCTTCACGAGCGTGGCCTCCGGCCTCTACCCGGCCTGGAAGGCGGCGCAACTAAACCCTATCCAGGCGCTGCGGCACGAGTGACGGCCTACCCCGCACACTTCTTTTTTTCTCGCTCGATCTCGTCACGGAGCGTTTCGGCGATATCCCGGGTCTCCGGGGGCGCGCCCGGGAGGAGGGTGAGGTACTCGTTCTCCCCTTCGGCGACGAGCAGGGCAACCGGCGTCAGGCTGACCGCTGCGGTTTCCTCTCCGTATACCGCGAGCGCTCTGATGATGGGGATGATGCACCGGCCGCCCGCCCTGCGGGCACCGCCGACGACGAGGCGGGTCTTCTCAGGCACCCGGAGCACCTCTTCCCGGGACCTGACGGAGCCGCTCTCTGACCGGTTTCTGGAGTAAAGCCTGCACGACCGGGATGATGATCAGGAGCGGGCGGCGGACCTGCATCCGGAGCGTGAGGGCGCCTTCGAAGACCCGGCGGTCGAAGACCGGGGTCAGCACGAAATCGATTGTCTCCGCCGGCCAGAGAGCGTATCGGGCGGCGGTATAGTAGCCGTAGACGACGCCGGTGTCGGCGGGGCTGTCGAGACCGAGGGTGACGTCGCCCCGGAGCGTCTCAAGATAGAGAGAGCGGTAGACGGCGGCGAGGACTTTTCGGATATGGGGCCAGAGGTCGCCGGCGGCGCCGAGGTAGTCCCGTACCGGTCGTGCAGGCCCCTGTTTTTCCGCCGTTTTCTCCTCTTTTTCCGGCTCTGTGGCCGCTATCGCCCGAAGGTCCCGGGTCATGACCCGACGGCCGGCGACGAGGACCTCGAGCACCTGCACCGCGTCGTCGACCCGGACCCGCGCTCCCACGATGCCCCAGGCTACGATTGCCGTCGCCCGGGCTCTCTCCCGCGTGCAGTCGGCGGCCGCCTCGACGATCACCGGGACCAGGTAGAGAGCAAGCAGGAGAGCGAGGATGACGGCGGCGACGACGAGCAGGATGGAGAAAAGAATGGCCGCGACCATGGAATGGAGGGAAGAGAGCCTTACGCCTCTTCTTCACCGCCGACCGGGATCTCCTTTCCTTCTTCCGAGACCCAGGGGGTCTTGCCCTTGCGCTGCATCATCGCCGAGCCTTTCTCGAACGCTTTTCCGATGTGCGGGCCGACCGTCTCCCCGAGTGCCGTGATGACCTCGGCGATCTCGCTCTTCTTCTTCAGCGACACCACCTGAATGCCCTCGGCGCCGGGGACGCCTTTGGTGACGACGATCAGGGCAACGGCCGATATGCCGCCTCCGCCGCCGGTCCCGGACCCGCCGTGCTGTCCTTCTTCCTTACGCCCTCCCATGCCTTCTCCGGCGCCGAACCCGAACCCGAACTCGGCGACAGGGATGATCACCCGTTCTCCGGCATCGACCGGGGCACCGAGGACCGCACTCGCGCAGAGCGTTCTTGCCAGTTGGTCGACGGTTATCTGGAGCATAGATTCGCCAGTCATGTTGTTCACCACACGTATTCCAATCTCCTGCCTCTTATATAATGGTTGGGGTTTCCGGCGTCCGCCGGGGGCCGGACGATGCCGACCTTAGAGTAGAAGGCGCCAGCCCACGGCCAGTGCGACGATGACGGCGAGGCCGAGGGCGGCAGCAAGCACCCGGCGGGCGTCGGGGCTCGTGAGCCGGGCGAGGGCGGACTCGAGTTCCTGCCGGTAGAGGCAGGCGAAGAGTCCGGCGATCACGAAGAAGAGGAGCCATTCGCTCGGCTGGGCAAGTTCCCGCAGGACTGAGTTCCAGAGGTAGTCTTTCGGGTAGTGGTGCTCCTGGAGCGGGCCGAGGAACGGCCAGAACCACTCGACGGGATGCCGCCACATCGAATCGAGGACCTGGTGGCTCGCCATGCCGGCGGCCAGCGCGAGGAGGCCGATTCTTTTGCGGTAGCGGTAGATGAGGAGGCTGGCGAGGGCGACCAGGGAAAGAACGGTGAGGCCGTGGCAATATATCCTGCCGTAGCCTACGGTTTCGGCGAGGACGATGTGCCCGAGGGGCTTGTCGATCAGGTCGGGGAGCACGCCCCCGAGTGCGCCGAAGGCGATAACCCGCCGGTCGCCGGCGATCGCCGCGAAGACGATCCCGATGAGAATTCCGGCCATGGCGTGGGCGAGGAGGTACATTTGCTATCCAGTAGCGGAGGATCGATATACTCTTTTTCCCGGGAGGGCGGGCCGGAGGGCCCGGGCCACCGCATTAATATGCTCATCAAAGTATACTGATGACACACAATGTATATATGTGCACAAGTACACCCTGATATATGCAGACGAAGATCCTCCTTGACGAGGGAGAGATGCCGAAACGGTGGTATAACATCCAGGCGGATCTCCCGACGCCCATGGACCCGGTCCTCCATCCGGCTACCGGGAAACCGGCAGCTCCCGACGACCTCCGCCACATCTTCCCGATGGAACTGATCCGGCAGGAGATGAGCACGGAGCGCTACATCGATATCCCCGGCGAAGTCCGCGATATCCTCACCCTCTGGAGACCGAGCCCCCTCTACCGGGCAAAGAGGCTCGAAGCGGCCTTAAAGACCCCGGCGAAGATCTACTACAAGTGGGAGGGCGTGAGCCCGCCGGGCTCGCATAAGCCCAACTCCGCCATCCCCCAGGCTTACTACAACCGTGAGGCGGGGATCGAGCGGCTGGCGACCGAGACCGGGGCGGGGCAGTGGGGCTCGTCGCTTGCGTTTGCAACGAGCCTCTTCGATATGGAGTGCACCGTCTACATGGTCCGGTCCTCGTACGACCAGAAGCCCTACCGCAAAAGCATGATGCAGGTCTACGGCGCCGAGTGCATCCCGAGCCCGTCGGATACGACCCGGTCCGGTCGGGCGGTGCTCGCCCGCGACCCGGAAACGCCGGGTTCCCTCGGGATCGCCATATCGGAGGCTGTCGAGGACGCCGCGAGCCATGAGAACACCAACTACGCGCTCGGCTCCGTCCTCAACCACGTCTGCCTCCACCAGACGATCATTGGCCAGGAGGCACGGCAGCAGCTCGCGACGGAGGACGTCTACCCCGACGTCGTGATCGGGTGCGTCGGCGGCGGCACCAACTTTGCCGGGCTCTCCTTCCCGTTCGCCGGCGAGAAAATGACCGGAAAGCATCCCGAGACCGATATCGTCGCGGTGGAGCCTGCCGCCTGCCCGACCCTGACGAAGGGGATCTACGCCTACGACTTCGGGGACGTCGCGGGGCTGACCCCGATCATGCGGATGTTCACCCTCGGCCACGATTTCGTCCCGCCGGCGATCCATGCCGGAGGGCTCCGCTACCACGGAATGTCGCCGCTCGTCTCCCGGCTCGTCCGTGACGGGGTCGTCCGGCCCGTCGCCTACCGTCAGAACGAGGTCTTCGACGCGGCCGTGACCTTCGCCCGGACGGAGGGGATCGTCGTCGCGCCCGAGGCCGCCCACGCGGTGAAAGCCGCGGTCGACGAGGCGCTCCGGTGCCGGGAGACCGGCGACGCGAAGGTGATCCTCTTCAACAACTCCGGGCACGGCAACTTCGACTTCTCTTCTTACGAGTCTTACTTCGCGGGGTCGCTTGTCGACTACGAATACCCGGTGGAGTTGATCCTGGAATCGCTCTCCCGGCTGCCGGTGGTGGCGAGGTGATGCCGGTGGAATGGACGGCGCTCGAAGAGAGCCTGATCTGAATATCGGACGCGAAGAGGTTGCCGCCGCCGCAGAGGCCAGCCGCCGCCCTCTCGTCGTCCCGGTATATGCCGAGATCCCCCTCCCCGCCTCTCCGCCGGCGGACCTCTACGCATCGCTCCGCAGGGGACCCGGGTTCCTGCTGGAGTCGCTCGAGGGGAGCGAGAAGACCGTCCGCTACTCGTTCATCTGCACCGCTCCGGCCGCCGACGTGACTGTCGCCTCCGACGGCACGCTGACGGTCTCCGGCGACTCCCGCATTCGGGAGATCGCCGACGAGGTCGCGGCGGCCGACCCCCTCGCCGCCGTCCGTTCGTTCATGGACCGGCTCCGGGTCGCTCCCTCGCCGCTTCCGCGGTTTTCGGGGGGGCTTGTCGGCTACTTCGCCTACGACCTCGTCGCGTCGATCCACCCGACCGTCCGGCCGGTCGCGGCGGAGGACCCGGAAGAGCCCGTCGCCCGGTTCATGCTGGCACAAAACTGCCTCTCCCTCGATCACCTGACGCGGCGGCTCGCGGTCATAACGAACCTGATCGTCACCGACGGGTCCGACCCCGGGGAGGAGTACCGCCGGGCCGCCGACGCAATCGCCGGAGAGATCTCCCGGATACGCAATCTCGTCCCGGGAGGTCCGGCCGACCCGGACCCTTCCGGGGTCGCGGCGTCGTCCTCATGCACCCGCAAGGAGTTCTCGGATGCGGTCCTCCAGATCAAGGAGCGTATCGCGGCAGGCGACATCTTCCAGGCGGTCCTCTCCCGGCGGCTCACCTGCCGGCTTGAGGGCGACGGGTTCGCTGTCTACCGCCGGCTCCGGGAGAGAAACCCGAGCCCCTATATGTACTACCTGGACTTCGGCGACTGCCGGGTCGCCGGGAGCAGCCCCGAGATGCTTGTCCGGGTGGAGAACGGGCGGGTGACGACGGTCCCGATCGCCGGGACCCGGCCGCGGGGGCTGACCCCGGCGGAAGACGAGAGGCTCGCGGCCGAGCTTCTCGCGGACGAGAAGGAGCGGGCGGAGCACGTCATGCTCGTCGACCTTGCGAGGAACGACATCGGGGCGGTCTCCGCCTATGGGAGCGTCTCGGTGGAGGGGTTCATGACCGTCGAGCGGTTCTCGCACGTCCAGCATATCGTCTCCACGGTCTCGGGCAGGCTCCGGGAGGGGATGGACCGGTTCGACGTGCTGCGGTCCTGCTTCCCGGCGGGGACCGTCTCGGGCGCCCCGAAGGTCCGGGCGATGCAGATCATCGGCGAGACGGAGAGGCTCCGGCGCGGGGTCTACGCGGGTGCCGTCGGCTACCTCGGCTTTGCCGGCACGATGGATCTTGCAATAGCCATCCGGACGGTCGTCGTGCGGGGCGGCGTCGCCTCCGTCCAGGTGGGTGCGGGGATCGTGGCCGACTCCGACCCTGACAGAGAGTGGGCCGAGACCGGGAACAAAGGCCGGGCGATGCTTGCGGCGCTCGGCGCGGCGGAGGTGGAATGATGCGGGTGCTCGTCGTCGACAGTTACGACAGTTTCACCTTCAACCTCTGTCAGCAGATCGGGGCGCTCGGTGCGGAGCCGGTCGTGGTGAAGAGCGATACGCCGTTTGAGCAATTCTCTCCCGAATCCTTCGGCCGGGTCGTCCTCTCGCCCGGCCCGGGGCATCCCCGGGAGTGCGCCCTCTATCGGGAGGTCCTCTCGACGATCAGCCGGACGGTTCCGACCCTCGGGGTCTGTCTCGGTCACCAGGCGATCGGCCTCGTCTTCGGAGCCAGGATCGCCAGGGCCGACCGGCTGATGCACGGGAAGCGGTCGCTCATCCGGCACGACGGCACGGGGATCTACGCCGGGGTGGCGAGCCCCCTCGTCGCGACCCGCTACCACTCGCTCGTCATCGACCCGGCCACGGTCCCGGACTGCCTCGCGGTGACCGCCAGAAGCGACGACGGGGCGGTCATGGGTGTCCGGCACCGGGAGTTCCCGATCGAGGGAGTGCAGTTCCACCCGGAGAGCATCCTCACCCCCGACGGGACCCGGCTGATGGAAAACTTCCTCTTCGGTCCGGGAGGCGGGACATGATCCGGGAGGCGATCGCCCGGGTCTCATCGGGTACGGACCTCACCCCGGCCGAGGCGGGAGCGGCGATGGAGGAGATCGTGCGGGGCGCCGCGACCCCCGCCCAGATCGGCGGTTTCCTCACGGCGCTCCGGATGAAAAGGGAGACTGTCGCCGAGATCGCGGCATTCGCGCGTGTCATGCGGGCGGCTGCCGTCCCGGTCCCTCTCCCCGCCACGGAAGCGCGGGTGGATACCTGCGGGACCGGGGGCGACGGTGCGGGAACCTTCAACATCAGCACCGCGGCCGCCTTCGTCGCGGCCGGTGCGGGGGTTTCCGTCGTGAAGCACGGGAACCGGGGCGTCTCGAGCCGGTGCGGCTCTGCCGACGTCCTCGAGGCGCTCGGCGTCTCCGTTGCGATCCCGCCCGACCGGGTCGCGGAGGTTCTTTCGGCCGCCGGGATCGCCTTCCTCTTCGCCCCGGCCTACCACCCGGCGATGCAGCACGCCCGGTCGGCCCGCGAGGAGATCGGCATCCGGACGGTCTTCAACCTTCTCGGCCCCCTCACGAACCCGGCAGGTGCCGGAGCGCACCTCCTCGGCGTCTACGACCCCCACCTGACCGTCCCGGTCGCCCGGGTGCTCGGGGACCTCGGTGCGGAGCGGGCGATGGTGGTCCACGGCGACGGTCTCGACGAGATCGCGACGAGCGGGCCGACGACGGTTGCGGAACTCCGGGACGGCGAGGTCGTAACGTATACGCTCGACTGCACGGAGTTCGGGATTCCGCGCTCATCCGTCGCCGCTCTCCGGGGCGGCGGGGTGGAAGAGAACGCCCGGCTCCTCCTCTCCGTCCTCGCGGGGGAGAACGGCCCCGCCCGGGATATCGTCGTCCTCAACGCCGGGGCGGCGATCTACCTCGGCGGGAAAGCCGATGACGTCGCCGGCGGCATCGCCCGGGCGGAAGCGTCGATCGATTCGAGGGCGGCGCTGGATCGGCTCCGCCGGCTGGTCGAGGCGACCGGAGGCGGGGCATGATCCTCGACGAGATCGTCAGGGCGACCGGCGAGCGCCTCGCGAACCTCGCCCCCCTTCCTGCGTTCGATCCCGACGCCGTGCCTCGCCGGAGTCTTGAACAATCCCTCCGGGGTTGCCGGGAGAGACGCGCGATCATCGCCGAGGTGAAGTACGCCTCCCCGTCACGCGGGAGGATCCACGAAGGCGGCACTCCGGAGGCGATCGCCCGGGAGTTCGTCGCCGCCGGAGCCGCCGGGCTCTCGGTCCTCACCGAACCCACCTATTTTGGGGGCAGTACGGAGAACCTCGTCCGGGTGCGGCGTGCGGTCCCGGTCCCGATCCTCAGGAAGGACTTCATCATCGACGAGCGTCAGCTCAGCGAAACCCGGGCGCTCGGCGCCGATGCCGTCCTCCTGATCGCCCGGGTGCTCGGGAGCCGTCTCTCCGCGTTCGTTGACGAGGCGCACGCGCTCGGTCTCGAGCCGCTCGTCGAGGTCCACGACAGGGACGAGATGGAGCAGGCCATCGCCACCGGGGCGGGCCTCATCGGGATCAACAACCGCAACCTCGAGACGATGAGGGTCGATCTTACGACGACGGTCCGCCTTGCAGAGGCGGCACGCGGCGAGGGGAGGACCGTGGTCTCCGAGAGCGGCATCGCCTGGCCCTACGACGTCCGGCGCCTCTCCCGGCACTGCGATGCGTTCCTGATCGGGTCCGCCCTGATGTCGGCCAGGGACCGGCGGAAAAGACTGGAGGGATTTATATTCGCGTGAAGATCTGCGGGATGACGAGCCCGGAAGACGCCAGAGCGGCAGCCGCGGCGGGAGCCGACGCGATCGGCGTGGTGCTCGCGAGCCCCTCGCCGCGGTCGGTGAGCCCTGATGCGGCCCGGGAGATATTCGCGGCGGTCCCGCCGTTCGTGACGAGGGTCGCCGTCACCTCGACCGCCCGGGCGGAGGACCTCGCGGAGATCCTCCTCTTGCGGCCGGATGCGGTGCAGGTCTCGGGCAGCCTTTATCTGCCCCGGGATACCGGGGTCGCGGTCATCCGGATGCTTGCGCCCGGCGACCCCCCGCGGGGCGACTGCGACGCGGTGATCGTCGACGGCAGCCACGGCACCGGGCGGGCGTTCGATCCCGGATACGCGAGAAGATGCGTGGCTTCCTCCCCGGTGCCGGTCATCCTCGCGGGTGGGCTTTCCCCCGGCAACGTCGCCGCGGCAATCCGGAAGGTAAGGCCCTACGCCGTCGACGTCGCTTCAGGCGTCGAGGCAGCGCCGGGGGTCAAGGACGAGCGCCTCATGCGGGAGTTCGTGAAGATATGCAGGACGATCGATTCATGAAAGCAGGACGATACGGAGTATACGGCGGGCAGTACGTGCCCGAAACCCTGATGAGCGCGTTGATCGAGCTTGAGGAGACCTACGGGCGGGTCCGTGAGGACCCGGAGTTCTCCCGCCGGCTCTCCTGGTACCTGCACGAGTATGCCGGGCGGGAGACCCCGCTCACCTTCTGCGAGAACCTCTCCCGCGACCTCGGCTGCCGGGTTTACCTGAAGCGGGAGGACCTCCTCCACGGCGGTGCGCACAAGCTGAACAACACCCTCGGCCAGGCGCTCATGGCGAAGTTCATGGGCAAGCGGCGGCTCATCGCCGAGACCGGCGCCGGGCAGCACGGCGTCGCGACGGCGATCGCGGGCGCGGCCCTCGGTCTCCCCGTCGAGGTCTACATGGGCGAGGTGGACACCCGGCGCCAGGCGCTCAACGTCTTTCGGATGGAACTCCTCGGTGCCCGGGTCATCCCGGTCGTCTCCGGGACGCGGACCTTGAAGGACGCCATCAACGCGGCGATGCGCGACTGGGTGGCGAACCTCCGGGAGACCCACTACCTGCTCGGCTCCTGCGTCGGCCCGCACCCCTTCCCCCGAATCGTCCGCGACTTCCAGTCGGTCATCGGCGAGGAGGCGCGGCGGCAGGTGCTCGAACGGGAAGGGCGGCTCCCCGATACCGTCGTCGCCTGTGTCGGCGGGGGTTCGAACGCGATCGGGATCTTCTACCCGTTCACAAACGACGACGTGGCGCTGGTCGGCGTTGAGGCGGGCGGCGAGGGGCTTGAGTCCGGCCATCACGGGGCCTCGCTCTCGCGGGGCTCGGTCGGGGTCTTCCAGGGGGCGCTCTCCTACCTCCTCCAGGACGATGACGGCCAGGCGCTCGAGACGCACTCCGTCGCCGCGGGCCTCGACCACCCCTCCGTCGGGCCGGAACACGCCATGCTGAAGGACTCGGGAAGGGTCCGCTACGAGGCGGTCACCGACGCCGAGGCCCTCCACGCCTTCCGCTACCTCTCCCGTACCGAAGGGATCATCCCGGCGCTCGAGTCGGCCCATGCGGTCGCCTACGCCCTCCGGGCGGCCGACGACCTCGATAAGGACGGCATTCTCGTCATCAACCTCTCGGGGAGGGGCGACAAGGACGTCGCCGACATCGCGAGCCTTCACGGGGGTGCGGCATGAGCAGGATCGAGCGCCTCTTTGCCCGGAAAAGCCCGGTCTTCATCGGGTTTACCGTCGCCGGAGACCCTGATAGAGAGAGATCGTTCGGGGTGGCGGCGGCGATGGTCGATGCGGGCGTCGACCTCCTCGAGATCGCCGTCCCCTACTCCGACCCGGTGGCGGACGGCCCCGTGATCGAACGGGCGCACGTTCGCGCCCTCCGTGCGGGCACCACGCCGGACGACGTCTTCACGCTCGTCCGACGGGTCAGGGAGTACGCGCCGGGCCTTCCCGTCGTCCTCTTCACCTACTACAACATCGTCTACCGCCGGGGACCCGACCGGTTCTTTTCGGAGGCCGCGGCCGCCGGTGCGGACGGCGTCCTCATCGTGGACCTTCCCGCCGAGGAGTCGGAAGAGGTCGGGCCATCCTCTCTCCGGTACGGGATCGACCGGATCGCGCTCATCGCCCCGACGACGTCGCCGGAGCGCCGGCGGAGGACCCTCCGGGACGCCTCCGGGTTCGTCTACCTGATCTCGCTTGAAGGGGTGACCGGCGAGCGCGACCGGTTGCCTCCCATCGCCGGGCTGGTCGATGCGGTGCGGAGGGAGACGGACCTTCCGCTCGCCGTCGGGTTCGGGGTCTCGCGCCCGGAACACGTCCGGAGCGTCGTCGATGCCGGCGCGGACGGCGTCATCGTGGGAAGCGCCCTCGTCCGGATCGTCGAGGAGCACATGGGCGACGAGGCCGGGATGCACGAAGCCCTCCGCACCGCGATCAGGGCGCTCAAGGGCGGGCTCGCCCCCGACTCGGGGGTGGAGGGATGAGACGGGCCATCGGGTTCCTGCTCAACCCTATCGCCGGGATGGGCGGCACGGTGGGGCTCGCGGGGACGGACGGCGTGGTCGCGGAAGCCCTCCGGCGCGGAGCGGCCCCACGCTCGGCCGGTCGGGCCGTGCAGGTCCTCTCTCTCCTCAAAGACGACGATATCACATGGTGCACCTGTTCGGCGCCGATGGGCGAGGACGCCCTTATTGACGCAGGGATCGACCGCTCCACGGTCCTCTACCGCCCCGCCGTCTCGACCGGCGCCGCCGATACGAAGGCCGCCTGCCGGGCGTTTCTTGAGGCCGGGGTCGATCTCGTCGCCTTCTGCGGCGGGGACGGGACGGCACGGGACGTCTTCGACGCCGTCGGCCGGGAGGTGCCGGTCCTCGGCATCCCTGCCGGGGTGAAGATGTACTCGGCGGTCTTTGCGGTCGACCCTCCGGCGGCGGTCACCCTCATCCGCGAGACGGGGCGAGCCCCCTGCCGAGACTCCGAGGTGATGGATATCGATGAGGGGGCCTACCGGTCGGGCCGTCTTGCCGCCCGGCTCTACGGGTATGCACGCGTTCCGTATCTTCCGGAGCGGATACAGAGCGGAAAGCAGGTCTTCGAGCAGCAGGACGAGGAGCGGGCGAAGGACGATATCGCCGCGTTCATCAACGAGGTCATGCTGCCGGATACGCTTTATATCATCGGCGCCGGGAGCACGACGGCCCGGATCATGGAGCGGCTCGGTCTTGCCCCGACCCTCCTCGGGGTCGACGCCGTCCGGGGCGGGGAGGTCGTCGCCCGCAATGCCGACGAGAAGACGCTTCTCTCCCTCCTCGACAGATACCCGCGGGCGAAGATCGTCGCGAGCCCCATCGGCGCCCAGGGGTTCGTTCTCGGGCGGGGAAACCAGCAGATCAGCCCGGCCGTCATCCGGAAGGCCGGACTACGGAACCTGATCGTGGTTGCCACGCCGGGAAAGCTCGCCGCGACTCCCCTCCTGTACGTCGACTCCGGCGATGCGGCGCTCGACCGGGAGGTCGGGGACTCTTTCCTGGTTGTCTCCGGCTACCGGATGGCGCAGCGGAAGCGGGTCGTCCATCCCATGTGACCCGAAAACCCAGGGTTTATCCCCGGTCGGCGTCTAACCTCTCTTGGTGACATCCTTCGACCCCTCGGTCCTCGGGATCTTCGTCTTCGGCCTCTTCGCCGGCATCTGCCCCTGCAACAGCGTCCTCTGCCTCGGCCTTATCGGGTATCTGACGAGCGGGAAGACCGATCTCACGCTTGCCGGCATCCTTAAACTGACTGTGGCGTTCTCGTTCGGGACCGTCCTCGTCCTCCTGCCGCTCGGGGCGGTCGCGGGCTACGTCGGGGAGTACCTCCTCTTCCTGAACGAGACCGTCGCGTGGGCGATCGGCGGGGTGCTGTTGATCCTTATGGGGCTGCAGCTCCTGCACGTCTACAAACCGCCGATACGAAGCATCTTCAATCTCTTCCGGGCGCCCATCTCTTACTCCGTCACGGGGGCGTTTCTGCTCGGGCTCTCGTTCGGGGCGATCACCGTGGGGCGCGGGGCGCCGATGCTGCTCGTCGTCCTGACCTACATCGCGCTCTACCAGACGGCGGTCGAGGGGTTCTTTACGATCCTTGTGTATGCGGTGGGGCTCTCGCTCCCCCTGATAGCGATCAGCTCGCTCGGGGGCGCTCTCGGGAAGAAGGTCAAGGAGAGGGCGAGGGTGAGCGGCGAGGTCTTCGACCGGGTTGTCGGCGTCGCGATCATCGCGATCGGGGTCTATTTCCTGTACCTTGCGTTCCTGTGATGGCCCTCGGAAGGTGTTGTTCTGTTCTCCGGGGTCATTCCTATCTTTTCCTGTTGGGGCGCCCCTCTTCCCGGGAATCGGGGTCCAGTGAGGGAATCAGCCGGAGGGCGGCATAGAGGACCACTGCGACGAGAACGCATTCGAGGTAAAACCCGAAAAGCGTGAACGCGGAGAAGACCAGGTTGTATGCGGGCGTATCCACGGCGAGCGGGAGGGCGCTCATGACGCCGTCGAAGAGCCACCCAAATATGGGAACTCTATCTGCGAGCAACGGGGCGGGCCCGCCCGCCAACCTGTCAGGGTTCACCAGCAGGGCGACGACGAAGGGGACCGAGGCCGCAACGGCGACGAGCATCGCCTGCCGCTGTCTGCGGACCGGGACGGCGCCCTCGATCAGGGGGAGCGGCGTCGCGGCTCCCGCGACTGCAAGGGTGACGATCACGAGGGCGAAGACGGGGAGGAGGGACTGCGGTTCCGATGTCCCGGCGATGTCGACGAAGAGCGCCCAGACTGCGCACGCACCGACCGCAACAAGGGGCGGGATCGCCGCTCGCCGCCGGTTCCGGGCTATAGTTCTTCTATGATGGGTTGAGGTGGCTCTATACAACATTTCTGCACTCACAAGGGGTTTGATCCGGGAACGGGGCTCTATATCCTGTGTGAAGGTCAACGTTCTTCTATAAACGATTTCTGTCACAAACCTCTACATGTCGGTCAGCCCCGGGTTTTCGACCGGGATCGTGCGGCGTACCTCGCATCCGGGCCACTCCCGGGATCAACCACGCTTCCCTCTCCCGCAGGCCGGGGTCAACGCCGGAACGCTCCGGTACCGTCTTGAGGTCCTCCGCCGGACGGGGAAGGTCCACTCAGAGCACGATCACGGGTTCCTTATTACGCAAGCAGTAAGGCGACCTGCGGGCAGGAGATCGGTGGGATACGGGAGCAAATTTCCGGTATCTTATAATACCGGGAATGGCGCGGAAAGAGGTGCATCTGCACCCGGGATCGCCGGTGCATCGGTGACCCGGCACTGTCCGCAGAAAAGATCTCTATACATTATGTACAGACTATGGAATCGGCCGCCCCAAGGTCCTGTCGTGTGAACGCAATGATGCAATCGGGATTTTCTCCCGGGGACGGAGTCCCCTCCGTCCTCTGATGCGGGGTGATCGTGATGGTGTACCAGGATGCTTCCGGGCCGAACACGACCTCTTTCATCGGGCGGAATCTCCCTCCCGAGACTTCATAGAGCCTTCCATGGGTCTCGTTGTACTCCGCTCCGTACATATTTATACCCGCGAGCAGTGTCATGCCCCGCTCCCGGAAGGGGATATCTTCCAGAGTGATGGCGTCGACCTCCCGTAAGAGGGCGAGGGGATGTACCCCCTGCATAGGGTGGTCAATTTTCTGCGATTTGACGGCCACGGTTCCGTCCGGCCCTACGTACGCCTCGTAGACGTGCCGCTCGCCGTTTTCCTCCCCGTAAAAGAAGAGCCATATCACCCGGATCGCGCCGTCCCCGGCGATGTCGGTCTCCAGTTGCAGTAGCACTGCCGACTCGTTCTCGACGCCCGTTTCCTCAACGGCGATCTCCCAGAGGTGGAGGACGGCCGGGTTGTACGCCGGGGACCTGAGACGGGTGATGTTCTCGATACGCGCAACGTCCGGGCTCTCCGGCAGGACGAAGAAGTGGATGCAAACATAGATGAACGCCATCCCCACGATAACGATAAGGATCTTTCTCATGATTCAGGTCGCTCCGGGTCGACTGTAAAGTTTCATTGCGGCACGAAGATCAGACCGGTTCTTTTCTTGCAGTACGCTCATCCACGAACCGCACGATGATGCTGCCGAAAAGCAGGACGAAAAACAACCACCGAAGAAGGGAATCGGCGCGGATGTCGAGGATATAATCCCGGTAGATATTGACCCCGAGGAGAACCGCAGCAAGGGCGAGCATCAATTTCCAGAGATACGAGAGGTAGTTGCAGAGCATGACCGTCAAAGGGTTTCGCCCGGTCGATCCGCGACCCGGCGACCGGTATCCATACCGGAGAGTTCGACGTTCTTCTATATACCCTTATGTGACGCGCCTCCTCACCAGGTTTTCCGGAGAGAATTTTCAACCGAAAATAGCCGCCGCAGGTCGAAAACAGGGCTCGGCGCCGAACGACAGGAGACGACCCGGGTACCGGCACCTCTCCGGGCGCCGACGTGTAGAGGGGTTTGAGAGAAGACGTAAATAACGTTACAGCCCAGTCTCAGGATAATAAGATCCAGGCGGGGGTCTTTATGAGGATGAAGGGATGGCAACGGAATCGACGATAACGGGGAAGGTGCGGGAGCGCCGGGTTAGCCGGGGGATGAAGGCGGAACGAGTCTTCATCGTGGCCCGGAAAGAATTCACCGACCAGGTTACGGGCTGGCGGTTCCTGGTGATCCTCGCCCTGTTCCTCGCCATCGCCCTGGCGGGGACGTACAGCGGGGTCGTGAGCTACGAGAGGGAACTGGACCGGTATGCCCAGGAACTGGAGGCGATGGACGACCGGTTCGATGAATCGGGGTGGATAATAATGCCCTCCAAACCGCCGGTCGAGAACGTTTACTCCTCGATGTTCCTCGTGCTGATCTCCTACGGGAGCCTCCTCGCCATCGCCGTCGGGTTCAACCTGGTCTCCGGGGAGAAGGAGTCCCGATCGCTCAAAAGCCTTCTCTCCCACCCGGTCTACCGTGACGAGATCATCAACGGCAAGGCGCTCGGGGGCGTCGCGCTGCTGGTACTCGTCATCGGAGGGGTGCTCCTCATCGCAACCGCGCTGCTCCTCGTCCTCTCGATCGTGCCCTCCCCCGACGACCTCTGGGTGATCCTGACCTATGCCGGCGTCACCCTCCTTCTCCTCGTGACGTTCTTCTCCATCGCGCTTGCCTTCTCCACCCTCTGCCGGGAGAGCGGCAGCGCCCTGCTTCTTGCGGTGATCGCCTTCATCCTCCTCTCATTCGTGATCCCCTACGCCTTCGCGCAGATCGGCCCGGCGCTTATGATGGAAGAGCCCGACCCCGCCGCATACGGAGGGGACACCTCGTCGGAAGGCTTCCAGGCAGAGATTATGGCATACTACGAGCGGCAGGATGTCATCACGAGCGCCAGAAACCTCCTCTCCCCGGAGATGGCCGTCAACAACTTGATCCAGACGGTGCACAACTCCCACAACTCTCCGGGAACGACCTTTGAAAACATGCTCGGCGAGATATGGTCGAGCGTGGTTGCACTGATCTTCTACCCCGTCGTCTTCTTCGCCATCGCATACGCGCGGTTCATGCGGATGGATATCCGGTGACCGAATGAAGGGTCCCGGGCTTCCTCTGTCGCACAGGAGGGGTCCCGTCGCTCACTTTCAGAAAGAGAGGGCGGATGTGTAGAGAGATGTGAGAGAAGAGATAAATATCGTGAGGTCGAGGAAGTAGTGCGGGTGCCGGAATCGGGCATTCGTACAAGTTGTGGGGCGCATCATCCTGCCGTGAACTGCGGATGTGTGGCCCCACATGCCCGGAGGGCCACTAGAACTGTTGGCTGTCATCAGGGATAGCCGTTATGGTTCCACGGCCTCCCCGGGTACGCATGAACAGAGGTGAAAAAAACATCATGAAACAGAAAAAGATGTTCGGACCGTATGCTGTTGCCGTCATCGGCCTGCTTCTCGTCTGCATGGCAGTGGCGCCGGTCAGCGCGGAGAACGGGCTGCATGCCGTGGCCATTGACGGGGGCTCGCTCCTGATCAATGAGGACGGAGGCATTGACTGCACTGCCACAGCTGATACGTACGTCGGCTCCTATATACCCGGGGTAACCTACCAGATCGAGGTGGATTGTGAATACAGGGATTATAATGTGGTAGTTGGACAAACGGCCCAATTCCGCTTGGAAGGGCCGGATGGGTCCGTAACCACGAAGTCCATTTTCGATGTCCCGCTTATCAATAACAACTGGCAGGGAACGTTGTCGATTCCCTTTACGCCCGCCAGTCCCGGTTCGTACCACTGGGAGATCGCGTGCAGTGAAGGTTCCGAGAGCGCTTCGGCCCGCGGAGATCTCATCCTATCATAAGGATAACCCACGATGGCGGCCGATTCCTCCTCTTCCCAATTTTTTGGCCTCTTCAATGCCGGGGCCCCGATTGTCGCCGCCCTGCTCCTCATTGTCACGGCGATACCTACCCCGGTATATGCCGATGACGCGGATTCACTAGCCGGAGCCATCGGGGTGCTCACCGACCACCGGCGGGTCCCCGGCCTCGACGACGGACCGGCTGCCGACTATATCGCCGGGAGACTGGAGGAGTACGGCTACGACGTACAGCAGGAGACCTTTGCCGTCGAGACGGATGCGGGACCGGCCACGACCCGGAACGTCGTCGGTATCAAGGAGGGCTCCGGGCCGGGGATCGTCGTCGTCTGCGCCCATTACGACGTCGACGGTCCCGACTGCCCCGGAGCGGACGACAACGCCGCCGGGGTCGCCGTGATGCTCGAGGTTGCCCGGGCGCTCCGGACGGAACCCCTGAATCGGTCGGTCTGCTTCATCGCCTTCTCCGGTGAGGAGGTGGGGCTTCTCGGGAGCGCCGACTGGCTGGAACGCCATGCAAACCTCCGCGAGGAGATCGTCGCGGCCGTCAACCTCGACTGCGTGGCGCGCGGCGACGAACTCCACATAGATACCCTGCCCCAGTACCGCTGGATGCTGGACGCAGTTCCGGAGTCCCCGGCGATCAAGACCGGACCGGGCCTTGGGGGCGACCACCAGCGCTTCTGGGAGCGTCACATCCCCGCCGCCCTGATAACCGACACCAGCGGCTATACCCTGCGGCAGACCCGGAACGATACGCCCGAGACCCTGAACCTCTCCCTGGCGGCGTCCTGCACCGAGGCGGTGACCGGCATGGTCCGGACCCTTGCCGCCGCGGACGACACGACACCCCCGGCGGTGGAGGGCTCGGTCGACGAAGACGGGACGATCCGATATGCCGTCTCCGGGCCGTCGATCACGCACCTCATCGTCGACGGGACGGACTTCGGGGTCCTCGCATCAGGGCAGGTCACCCTCCCCGCAGGCCCCCATGCCGTCCGGGTCGTCGCCTACGATGCGGCCGGGAACCGAGGAATCCTGGACCTGGAAGCCGATGTCCCGGATACCGGGCGCGACGCTCCGGGGTCCGGCCATCAGCCCGGGGGCATCAGCATCCCCTGGAAGCGGACTGAAGAAGAACGCGAGAAGTACGGCATGCGAGAGTACGGCACGCTGTTTGTCCCCCTCTCCTACGATTATCCGGGAGAGGCGGAGGCCGGGACTCGCGTCGACGGCTACGTGGACGGTATCCGGATCACCGGGCTTGAGGAGGGGCATGTCGTCGTCTACGCCCCGGGCAGCCACCGATACGAGGTGGTTGCGGCCGCCGCCGGAACCGTGGTCGGGTACGACGAGGATACGTTTCTCGTCAAACGCATGTATGACAGTCCCGGGGCTTACTACATCCGGGACAACTCTGTGCAGGAAGAGCCAATCCGCAAGGACCCGCTCCCTCTGGTTCCGGTCGCGTGTGTCGTCGCCGCCTCGCTCCTCGCCGTCGGGTATCTCTTCTCGCGGAGCATCGTCTCGCGGAGGCGATGATATCGACCGTATGGTATAACAGAGGTAATCTATGACAGCAGAACGAGTCTTCATTGTGGCCGGGAAGGAGTTCACCGACCACCTCACCAGCCGGAAGTTCCTGGTGATCCTTGCGTTGTTCCTGATGTTAACCCTGCTCGGCATGCATCAGGGGATCGACCAGTACAACCAGAACCTTGAAACGTATAACCAGCAGCTGCAGGCGGCGGGAGACGCCGCCGGTCCGGCGGGGATGATGCCCGAGCGGCCGTCGATCCTGATCATCTTCCAGCAACTGGAGAGTTCGCTGATAGTCTTCGGCGGCGTCCTCGCGATTGCGATGGGGGCCGACCTGGTCTCGAAGGAGAAGGAGTCCCGGTCGCTCAAAAGCCTTCTCTCCCATCCGGTCTACCGTGACGAGATCATCAACGGCAAGGCGCTCGGGGGGATGGCCGCTCTCGGGGTCGCTCTTGTCGTCGCGTTCGCGCTCACCTTCGCCGTCCTCCTCGTCTTCTCGATCGTGCCGACGGCGGACGAGGTCAGCGCCGTCCTGATCTTCGGGCTCGCCTCGTTCCTGTTCCTGCTGGCGTTCTTCGCCCTCGCCCTCGCGCTCTCGGTCGTCGTGAAAGAGAGCGGGCATGCGGTGGTCTACGGTCTCACGCTCTTCTTCGCCTTCACCTATCTGTTACAGATGTTCGGGATGGTTCTTGCAGGCGCGGTTGCTGGAGACATACCGGAGAGACCGGAAATGCCGATGACCGTGGACGGGCGTCCGGTTGATGAAGTGGCATGGAAGGCGTACCAGGAAGAGTCCGGGCAGTACATCGAGGAGATGGAGGTTTACCAGAGCAAACAGCAATTCGTTACCGATACGGTCTACCTCTTCTCCCCGATGATGACCTATAATGCCGTGGCCTCGACGGTTGCCTATCCCTCGGAAATGCCACCGGAGGAGGCGGCAAGCGCGATCTGGAGAAATCTCGCGGCTCTGATCGCCTTCCCGTCGGTCTTCTTCGCCGCCGCGTATGTTACGTTCATGCGGATGGACATCCGGTGACCGGACGACGGGTCCCCGGGACTCCCCTGCCGCACAGGACGGATACAACCTCCCGCTTTCGGGGAGACGGCGGCCGGACGTGTAGAGGGGTTTGAGAGAAGACGTAAATAACGTTACAACCCAGTCTCTGGATAATAGCCTCCGGGCGGGGGTCTTTGCGAGGATGAAGGGATGGCAACGGAACCGATGGCAACAGGGGAGGCGCGAGAGCGCCGGGGGATGAAGGCGGAACGGGTCTTCATCGTGGCGCGGAAAGAATTCACCGACCAGATCACGGGCTGGCGGTTCCCGGTGATCCTCGCCCTGTTCCTCGCCATCGCCCTGATAGGGACGTACGGCGGGGTCGGGAGTTACGAGAGGGATCTGGACCGGTATACCGAGGAACTGGCGGCGGTGGACGACCGGGTCGACGGACCGGAGCGGATGATGCCCTCGAAACCGCCGGTCGCGGACATTTACTCCTCGATGTTCCTCATGCTGATCTCCTACGGGGGCCTCCTTGCCATCGCCGTCGGGTTCGACCTGGTCTCGAAGGAGAAGGAGTCCCGGTCGCTCAAAAGCCTTCTCTCCCACCCGGTCTACCGGGACGAGATCATCAACGGCAAGGCGCTCGGGGGCGTCGCGCTGCTCGCCATCGTCGTCGGGGGGGTGCTCCTCCTCACCACCGCGCTGCTCCTCGTCCTCTCGATCGTACCCACCCCCGGCGACCTCTGGATGATCCTGACCTATGCCGGCGTCACCCTCCTCTTCCTCGTGACCTTCTTCTCCATCGCGCTTGCGCTCTCCACCCTCTGCCAAAAGAGCGGCAGCGCCCTGCTCCTCGCGATGGTCGTCTTCGTCCTCCTCGTGTTCCTGGCCCCCTACGCCACCGCGCAGGTAGGCATGGCCTTCATGATGGAGAAGCCAGACCCCGCCGCATACGGAGGGGACACCTCATCGGAAGGCTTCCAGGCGGAGATCGCGGCATACACCGGGCAGATGAAGATGGTCGAGAGTGCCATCAACCTCTTCTCGCCGCAGATGGCCGTCAACACGCTCATCAACGGGATATCCAGCTCCCCGGGGACGACCCTTGACGATACGCTCGGCAGGATCTGGTCGAGCGTGGTGGCGCTGATCCTCTATCCCGTCGCCTTCTTCGCCGTCGCGTACACGCGGTTCCTGCGGATGGATATACGGTGACCGGCAGGCGCGCACTTCCCACCGTGCGGAAGGGCGTGCCGACGATATCCCCGGATTTCAGCATCCGGGGCGAGTATGCACGGTTTTTGCCGGGTAATCTCTCATACCTGCGATCCGGAGGTCAAGGTATATTCCCACTGGAAACCGACCGGATCGCCGCCGGATGAATCAATAAACAACATACCAGGAGAATGCGGCGGCCTGGGTAGCGCGGCGACAGTTCTATGAAATGGACAGAAATGTTAAGGATAGGAACACCGACGTCTCAATCGGTCAATATCGCGCGTGGTATCCCGCGGGGGCCGGGGAGTTCGATTGGTGTCGCACCCCGGCTCCCAACAGCGTGCCCGGAGGACAATACGGGTGTTAACTTTCATCAGGGATAATTGTTGCGGTCCCGGGATCATCCCGGGCACGCATGAACGAGGTGAAAAGATCATGAGAAAACGAAAAAAAGATCGCCGGGCCGTGTGCCGCGACCATTGACGGGGGCAGGATGACGGGGATTCAGGCAGCGGAACGAGTCTTCATCGTGGCCGGGAAGGAGTTCACCGACCACCTCACCAGCCGGAAGTTCCTGGTGATCCTTGCGCTGCTCCTGATGTTTGTCCTGCTCGGCATGCACCAGGGGATCGACCAGTACAACCGGGACCTCGAAGTATATAACCAGCAGCTGCAGGCGGCGGAAGACGCCGCGGGTCCGGCGGGGATGATGCCCGAACGGCCGTCGACCCTCTTCGTCTTCCTGTACCTGGAGAGTTCGCTGATAGTCTTCGGCGGCGTCCTCGCGATTGCGATGGGGGTCGACCTGGTCTCGAAGGAGAAGGAGTCCCGGTCGCTCAAAAGCCTTCTCTCCCATCCGGTCTACCGTGACGAGATCATCAACGGCAAGGCGCTCGGGGGGATGGCCGCTCTCGGGGTCGCTCTTGTCGTCGCGTTCGCGCTCACCTTCGCCGTCCTCCTCGTCTTCTCGATCGTGCCGACGGCGGACGAGGTCAGCGCCGTCCTGATCTTCGGGCTCGCCTCGTTCCTCTTCATGCTTGCGTTCTTCGCCCTCGCCCTCGCGCTCTCGGTCGGCGTGAAAGAGAGCGGGCATGCCGTGGTCTACGGTCTCACGCTCTTCTTCGCCCTCACCTATCCGCTGCAGATGTTCGGGATGGTTCTTGCGGGCGCGGTTGTCGGGGATATGCCGCAGAAACCGGAGATGCCTGCATGGACGGATTCTGAAGGAGTGAACCACGTACCGTACGATGAGGCGTATGAGGAAGAGTGCGACCGGTACGCCGCAGAGCTGGAGGTTTACCAGAATAAACGGCAATTCGTCACCGATATGGTCTACCTCTTCTCGCCGGTGAGAACCTATAGTGCCGTGACCTCGACGACCGTCCATCCTTCGGAACTGCCGCCGGAGGAGGCGGCAGACCGGATTTGGCGGAATCTCGCGGCGCTGATCGTCTTCCCGGCCGTCTTCTTCGCCGCCGCATACGTGAAGTTCATGCGGATGGATATACGATGACCGGGCAAGAAGCCCGAAAACGGGCGGTTTCGGGAAGAGAAAAAAGGATGTAACGGCGATGCCGAGAAAGTAGTGCGGGTGCCACCGCAACAACAGAGAAACAGAAGATGAAACGAAGAAACGCTATCGCGGTCGTGGCAGTGCTGGCGCTGGTTGTACTGGCGGCCGCCGGTGCGATCTCTGCAATCCGGATCGATCAACGGAATCCCGGGGTCGAAGAAGCGCCTGTCGCAGAGGGTGCGGGCGGGATCGAGATCCCGGCCGCAAAAAACCTGGGTAGAATGTATACGGACGGCGACGGCGATACGGCAAGCGCGGCGCCAAACGGATATACGACCGTCTCTGCCGGTTACAACGTCTTCACGGCGAATTACACGCATGTCAACGACGAAGACGGCGACGGACAGGGAGCGATCTACCGCCTGACGGTATACGACGCCCGGAGTATCGCACATACGAAGCAAATAGACGTGGACCGGGCGACCGACGGCACCATCAGCGTGGCCTTCGATTCGCATGGCAGCGGCGACGCCCAGTACGAGCTCTGGTGCGAGACGCACGACCTGTTCGATACAGAAAAGGCATCGGACATAGGCACCGGCGACCTCGATTACATCTAAAACGGTGATCCAATTGAGCGAAAAAGTATTATGCAGCATCGGCCTGGTGCTGGGCCTTGTTATCCTCCTTGGGTACGGGCTCGTATCGTATGCCGCGGAGGACGTCATTGTGAACGCCACCACCTCCGGCGGCAGGATCGTCTTCCAGGATGACGCCTCCCATGGCGTCTATCTCCTCGGCAGAGCCTGGGCCGACTTCGGGAGCAACGCAACGCTCTCAAACGCGACCCCTTCGCTCGAGACGGGGACGGGAAGAAGCGTCTTCCTTGTCGCATGTGAAAACGACCGGAGAAATGAACCCGGCGGGACCAGGACGGCTGCCTTCACCCTGACCGTCTGGGACCCTGCAGGGGTGTCCCACAGCACCACCCGGGAATTTGGGGGAATTTGCTCTGAAACGCTGAGCGTAGATTGCTCCCCGTCAAAACCCGGAGAGGGGCGGTTCGAGATCACATCGACCATCCGCGAGAGACGGCTGAACCTCCCGGCGGTCTTCGACCGCTGACCTCCTCCCCGACCTCTCAGCACGTCCGGGCGGCGAGAAAGTAGCGTACCGCCCTCCCATCCCTCTCGCTCCTTACGGCACCGTCCCGGATGAGCCGCGCCATATGCCAGGTCACCGATGAACCGGCGATCCCGAGCGTGGATGCGATCTCCTTTCGCGTCATCCCAGGTTCCTCTACGAGAAGGTCGAGTATCCGTTTCCGTGTCCCGTAATGGGGATGTTCGGCCGTCTCCCTTTCGAGAGCCGCCCTGCGGCCCGCGTAATACCGGAGGAACCCGCGATCGTGCTCCATCAGTATCTTCCCCGTCTCGCAGAGGACCTCAAGGTGGTATCGGAGGGTTCCGGCGTTGACTCCCAGCCTGGGGGAGAGGACGGATAGCGTGGTCCCGGGGTTGGCCCGGATGTAGAGATACGCCGCGCGGCGGGTCTCGTGGTTGAGGGCGTTCTTACCGGAGATCTTTCTGTGTCCGAGGAAGGCCCAGGCGGATGCCACTATGAGGATCTGCACCGGGAGGAAGAGCAGGGGAGCGTTCATGAAGACGAAGTCGAGCAGGATCAACTTCAGGGGCACATTCCAGACGGATAACGGGATCGGATCGTCGATTCCCCACTCCGGAAACTCTCCCTCATTCAGTATGGTGTCGGCTGCGCTCCCCGGGGCGATGGAGAGCAGCAGGGCGATGGAAAGCAGCGCTACCTTTGTGAAGAGAGGTCGTTTCGCCATCAAAAAGATCAGGGTGGCGGAGATATAAATGGGGTGCGGTTTTAACTCACCGTTGTGCCGAAGGTATAATCCTGCGTTTCGCGCACTTTCTCTCCGTAAACCTGGAACTGCCACGTTCCGGCTTCCGGAGAGGAGATCCACGCGCGGATTATAGCGTTATCGTAACCGTCGAGGTCGCTGTCGTGATAGGAGGCGTAGGTGCTTCCGCTCGGCGAGATGATCGTCAATGTCAACGACTGCTGCGGAATGAACCAGTTCAGGTTCACGAACAGCGTTGAACTCCCGGACGGGACATACGTGCTGTAATAGTCCGTCTCTCCCTGCTCTATGAGGTAGAAGGCGCAGATCCCGGCATCACCGTCCGGGGCGGCGTTCGTATCGCATTCGCTGCTCCCGGCAAAAGCCGGCGGCACCAGCAGGACCAGTGCAACCATCAGTGCAAAGATGCGGTTGTACGTCATTGTATTCACAGGAGGAGTTCTTCCGTACCTCCATTTAAGTCTTCTCTCACGCCTCTCTACACGTTCTCCGGTCGGAGGCGGATCGACTGCCCGGTGCATGTTATCCGGGAGTCGGGGGCGGGAGGATGGTGGAGAGAGCCTGCTACGCGAAACGGGCGCCGATGCCGCATTCTCCTGCAAAAATGGAGCGGCTGCTATGGCGGGCGTGACCCCCGGTGCCGGTCCTCGTTCCGTCGCGCGCATTTTCTATCGGCCGGCGCAGGAGAAATTTCCGGATGGCTGCGGCATGCTTTCGGGAGCAAAATAGATCAGGGCGCCCCGACGTGTAGAGAGGTTTGAGAGAAATCGTTTATAGAGGTACGGGAAATTATCATGCGTGGGTACCGAAACCGGTATCCCGAACGCGGCGGGAGTTCACCGGCCAAGAGCGAACCGGAGGGGTGAACGTCCCGCATGCCCGAAGGCAAAGGGAATTTGTGCTCTTCCGCTACTTGAAGGTATGTCTCCTCTGCATCCGGGAAGGAATCAGGGGGAACCAAGTTGATGAACGAGATATACGAGACGATTGGAAAGTTCCTCCTGGTCGTGTTCATCGCGGTCTGCTTCGTCATCGCGGCAGCCCTCCTGCTCCTCATTGCTCCCGCGTTCGTCGAGACGACTATGCCGAGCAACTCCTATGCGATCAAGATCACCGGCCTATCCGGTCTTGCCGTGAACGAAACCGCCACGATCATGATCCCGATCCCGGCGAACGCGGCTGGTGTTCCGGCGATGTCGGAGGAGGTGCTTACCGGTCGTTATCAGGCCTTCGGGTGGCGGACATCGATCCGGAAGACACCCTACGGAAAGATGCTTGCGTTCACGACGGCGGAAAGATACGCGCCTGATCTCTCCATATCGTCAGGTGAATTCGAGACGAAAGAAGAGCCACGGCTGCTCGTGCCCGTGCTTGCGACTCCCGGGAACGTGAGCGCCACTGAGTTCACCCGAACGTCGAGCGGGACCTATACCACGGTCGTCTTCCTCGACGGTTTCGTCCCGCCGTCGGAGAACACCACCCCGATCTCGTTCAACCTCAGGTACCGGGGAGGCGGGGGCATGAAACACCTGATAAAGGAAGATACCTGGACGGCGACGGTGAATACGACCGTTCCGGGAGCAGAGTCCGGGTTTATCCCGGTTCCGGCCGGATACCATGTCACTCCCGGGGGGATCTATCTTTGACGGGCGGTCCCGTGTGCGTCGCCCTCCCGGGACGATACTCAATTGTCGTTGGACAAAACTATCTTATCACGGAGAGGGGAATTGAATTGATCTTCGGAGAAGCGAGAACGTATCCGGTCCAGAACGGTATCTTGGAACTCTCTCCCGGCGCCGGAGAGGTTCTGAGGATGACAAACGCGCCTGCGCTCGGAATACGTTGGTCTCTCTTTTTTCTGGCTTTACGGCAGAGCGGCCGGGTCCCCGGGAGAACACTACCGACCGCACGTTATCCGTGACGGTTGCGTCCGCGTGGTGGGAAAGCGATCCCATAGGTCTGATGTGTATAGAAAAGTGACAGAAATAACTTATAGAGGCACGGGGAATTATTACGCATTGGTACTGGAACCGGTTCCAGAAAACGGCGGAGGGTCCACCCGACCAGGAGCGAATCGGATGGGTGAACGTCCCGCATGCCCGGAGGCTAATGAGATCTACGCATTCCATGTACTTAAGTGCCTTTCCGTCCTCCGGAAACAAAACGGAGTTGAAACCCATGAAACGAAAAACTGGAATGCAGGCGTTCTCCCTGATCCTGGTAGTCATTGTTGGCGTCTTCCTCACATCGGCCGGTGCGGCCTATGTGCTCCCGGAAAACCCGTCTTATGAAAATTTCAACGGCTCGGACACCGATTCGCTCTATCTCTCCCATGAAAACCTCTCGCCGCGTGAGGTGACGGATTGGCGGGACCGCATACCCACGGTTCGCGATCTCCCTCCGAACCCGGGGGAGTCTTTCCGGTATGAGGCGGTCTTCTTCCCGGATATCCCCCCTGACGCGGAGGTTGTTGGATGCCGCGCACAGGTCCTTCCCGACGGTGTCGCGGCATCCTATGCCGAGGTGACCGACGTGGCGGCCCCGGCGCCGGACGGTTTTTCGGCCCGGGCGGAGGACTGGATATCCGGCGGGGAAGCCCGGGCAGTGTGTGGATATATCCGGGATGCGGCCGGGCTGTCCGATGAGTATGTTGAGGTTGCATACCATACAACCGTCCGGAGATACCCGGGCGTCGGGCAGATAACCGCAACAACGGCCCTGTACCAGAGTTCTGCCGACGGCGATCCGGGCCACGAGTATTTCTGCCTCGGATCTTACATCGCCATGACACCGGAGGACGGCTGGAGAAACTCGGGATTTCGCGCGAGTTACGACCTGAACGCGCCGTATTACTCCCTGAAACCTTTCGACGGGTTTTTCAGCCAATCCGGCCCCCAGATCTCCCCGCGATACCCGGCATCTCCGGGAGACGTTGTCGGTAAGCTCCTGAACGCCTTCGATATCTTCGGCATATTCTCCGGGTTGTTCGGCCACACGGTCGAGTTTCACGTCCACGACACGACGGGCGTCACCGGCGATCCTGTCGTCCTTCCCGGCGTCGCGGACGGGCTTCACGCTCATGGTATGAGAGGCGTCACCTGGACTACCGGGTGCGGATACTTGACCTCAAGTGCCGCCGGTCCGCTCAACCTGACGCCGGTTTCACAGGTCGTGGGAATACAGCCCGCCGCGAACGACACCGCATGGCACGTTCTGGCGGGCGTCGGCATCGATGCGGAACCCGGCTGGTCGCGGCCCGGGGGGCAACCGCCGTCCTCCTCCCCCTGGGGTCACCTCGTCTTCATCCGCCAAGCGACGGAAGAGGCCTGATGTCGGAGGGCCGGGCGAATACCGTGCCGGCTTCAGACGGCGAAACTGTTGTGCCTGGTATGGGGAGACCAGAATCTGCAAAATTTCAGGGATACGCTGTTTTGTCACCAGCAGTCACCGAACCGGAGCACCTGTATAACAAAGGCTCCGCGTGATCGCGGCACGCTTCCGGGCGTAAAATAATCAGGGCGCCCCGACGTGTAGAGGGGTTTGAGAGAAATCGTTTATAGAGGAACGGAGAATTACTACGCGTGGGTACCGAAATCGGTATCCTGAAAACGGCGGGAGGCCCACCCGACCAGGGGCGAACCCGGATGGGTGAACGTCCCGCATGCCCGGAGGCAACAGGATGTACGCATTCCACGTACTTACTTAAACTGAAGGGTACCGCTGCAGGATATCGGTGAACCCGGGAGCGTTGTGATGAAAAAAACTTCGATTGTTCTGGTTCTCGCCGCTGTCGGGATAGCGGCAATCTGTATTCTGGTCCTCTCAGCGTTCCCGCAGGAGGAGCCTTTTGCTCCCCCCTCCCCCTTTTCTGTGGGTATTTTAGTGGTTAACCGGGACAACGTCTCTCATCAGGTCCATGTGTCGGTCTCCGGCGTGAACGGCACCCTGGATAACGCTCTGCTCTCTTCGGAGAACTTCACGTTCGTCGGTGGCGAAGAACGTATCTACTCAGTGACGATCAACCAGGTCGGGGAATACCTCTACTCCGTCTCGGTCGACGGAAATTCCCCGCACACCGCAGTAAGAGGACTCGATCCTACCGCCGGTGCCATAATCACGATCCTCTCCGATCAAGAAGTCGAGATTGCCCCGACTATCACGTAGCCCTATAATGCTCTCCGGGCGACCGACGGCGGCAATGGGTCCGATTCCGGTAGCGGGTAGTGTATCATCCTTACCGAACAATAGTTGGTATCTCTGCTATGAAATCGGTTCTCTCCTCTGCCCTCATCCTCCGGGGAGTGCTCTCCCCCTTCATTTTCACATTCCGGGCGTTCCGTCCGGGCGTCTGGGTGATCTCCGTGTCGGATCGGCACATCTTTGATCCGTGACCTCTCACGGATTCCCGGCCCGGCGGCACCGGAGGAGCCTGATAACCCCGATAATGATGATCACGACGGAGACGACGGTGATGACGAGTACCGCAAGAGAGATGAGGCCCCGGTACTCCTGGACGACGGGGACCGTACCGAGGAAATACCCGGCGGCTACAATCCCGGTGACCCAGAGGAATCCGCCGAGGGCATTGTAACCGAAGAACTTCGGGTAGCCCATGCGGACGACCCCGGCGATGAACGGTGCGAGCGTCCGGATGTAGGGGACGAACCTGGCGATGACGATGGTCAGGCCGCCGTACCGGTGGTAGAACGATTCGGTGGCGGCAACGTGCGTCTCCCGGATGGGGCACCACCTCGCCCCAAGGAGCGATCTCCCGAGGGTGGCGCCGATATGGTAGTTCGTTGCGTCGCCGAGGACCGCGGCCAGGATGAGAACGGCAATCAGGAGAAGGGGGTTGAGCACCCCGGTTGCGGAGATCACCCCGAGGATGAAGAGGAGCGAATCGCCCGGGAGAAACGGAGTCACGACGAACCCGGTCTCGCAGAAGATAATGAGGAAGATGATGAGATAGATCCAGGTCCCGTAGTTATCGATAAGCGGAAAGAGGTACTGATCGGTGTGGAGGACGAGTTCGACGAGACCCGGGAGCGACGAGAGGATCATGGCGACATCAACGTATCGGACCCGTCAGCACCTGACGGGGTTTTGGACTCTCTTCGCACGGGCGTCGCCCGCCTCCCCGCCCCCGGCAGAGAGAGGGCGGCACCATCCGGTACGGGGGTCGGGATGGGGACGAAACTGTTGCGGACAATGGTTTTTGTGGTGGTAAACACAGTCCTGTTTTTCATCCCATGGTATATATCGTTATGCGGTAAAACGGCCCCATCCGGAGAACGGGGTTAAAAAATTGACGAACCCGGGGTGCAATCGCTTCCGGGTCCCGGTCTCCGGAAAAAAGATTAGATGTAGAAGGGAGCAAGCACCAGCGTCAGGGTCGCCAGGAGCTTCACCAGCACGTGCAGGGACGGTCCGGCCGTATCCTTGAACGGGTCGCCTACCGTATCCCCCACGATGGCTGCCTTGTGAGCGTCCGATCCCTTTCCGCCGTACAGCCCGCTTTCGATGCATTTCTTGGTGTTATCCCAGGCACCGCCGCCGTTGTTCAGGACGAGCGCCATCAGGAGCCCGGTGATCGTACCGACGATCAGGAAGGCGGCCATCGCCTCGTACTTAAGGGTGAGGCCGACGGCGATCGGGAAGACGATCGCGAGTGCTCCGGGCAGAACCATGTTCTTGAGGGCGCCCCGGGTGGTGATGTCGACGCACTGGGCGTAGTCGGGCTTGTCGATGCCTGCGAGGATCTTACGCTCCCGGAACTGCCGCCGGACCTCTGCGATCACGTACTGGGCTGTCTCGCCGACGCCGCGGATGGCATACGCGGCGAAGAGGTAGACCAGCATCGCGCCGAGCAGAGCCCCGGCGAAGATGTCGACCCGGGCGAGGTTGACAATCTCGAAGGCCTGGCCGGTGTACGAGGAGACCTCGGTCATGTAGGCGGAAAAGAGCAGGAACGCCGACAGGGCGGCGCTGCCGACGGCGTAGCCCTTGGTGAGCGCCTTGGTGGTGTTCCCGGCGGAATCGAGTTTCGCGACGTTCTGGCATGCCACCTCCGAAGACTTGCTCATCTCCACGATGCCCCCGGCGTTATCCACGATCGGGCCGAAGGTGTCCATCGCGAGGATGTAGGCGCAGGGTGCGAGCATCCCCATGGTCGCAACGGCAGTCCCGTAGAGTCCGCCGTTGGCCACTCCGGAGAGTTCACCGAACTTGAAGGCAAGGAGGAGAGCCACGCTGATGGAGATTGCGTTGATTGCGGTTGTCTCGAGGGCGATGTTGAAGCCGGTGATGATGTTCATCGCCGACCCGGATGTCGAGGCCTTGGCGATCTTCTGAACCGGCCTGAACCGCTCGTCCGTGTAATACAACGTTACGTACAGGATGACGATCGAGAGGGCGAGCCCGATGAGTCCGCAGTAGAAGAACCAGATGTTCTTGAGGAGGACCATCGTAGCGATATAGAAGAATATCGCTGAGATGAATGCCGTGACGTAGTATCCCTTGTTCAGGGCACGCATCGGGTTTTTGTGTTCGGCATCTTTCATACGCACCGAGAAGATGCCGATGATCGTCGCGATCAGGCCGAAGGCGCCGATCACCAGCGGGAAGAGCACCCCGGCAAGCCCGAAGACCGGGTAGAGGGCGACAGCAAGGATCATCGCGCCGATGTTCTCGGCCGAGGTGGACTCGAAGAGATCGGCACCACGCCCTGCACAGTCCCCGACGTTATCGCCGACGAGGTCGGCGATGACAGCCGGGTTGCGGGGGTCGTCTTCGGGTATGCCCGCCTCGAACTTTCCAACGAGATCCGCTCCCACGTCGGCGGCCTTGGTGTAGATACCCCCGCCGAGCTGGGCGAAGAGGGCGATGAGCGAGGCACCCAGCCCGAAACCAACAATGAGGAACGGAGCCTCAAGGGGGTTGGAGCCGAACGCGGTAAAGATGACCGAGATTCCGATGAGCGAGAGGGCGATAATGGTCAGCCCTGAAACGGCTCCGCCGCGGAGCGCGAGAATGAGGGATTTCGCCGGACTCTTTTCGGCCGCCGCTGCGGAGACCAGGTTCGACCTGACCGCGACGCTCATCCCGATGACCCCGGATAGAGCGCTCAGGAACGCACCGAGGAGGAAGGCCACCGACGTGTGCCACGCCCTGGAGAAATCTCCGATCCCTGTCAGGGCGACGAAGATGACCACGGCGATGACTACGGCGATGATCGCGATGGTGGAGTACTGCCGCCGTATGAAGGCTTCCGCTCCTTCGCGGATGGCTGCAGCGACTGCCTGCATCTGAACGGTACCTCTATCTTCACGGATGATCTGCCGTGCAAAATACGCAGCAACAATGAGGGCGATGAGACTGATCGCCATCACGAGTGGGATTAAATCCATAATATAAGTCTTCTTCTCTTGTTATGAAAAACGTATCGTAAATATATCGGTTGCCGCTTTCACCCGCCGTTTTGCAAATCTCCGGCTGCCTGTAATGATGAACGAAGCTCGGCACCGGTTCTTTCAACGCCGGTGGAAGTGTGGTCCTCTTCGCAAATGATGGAATCCAGGTGGCACACCCTATGCCGTCCGCAAGAATGGGCGTTCACCGGTCAGGCGTTCGCCGGTCTTTTGACCTTATATCCTCTTTGCTACCGTCTCGATCGCCTCGATCAGCGTCTGCTGCTGCGGCTTGATGATCGCCACCGGGCAGTCGACGATCTTTTCTACTATCGGCGCAAGGATCGGGGCGCAGATGATTCCGAGCGCCCCCTCCTTGTCTGCCCGCGCCGCGGCGATGATGCACTCCTCGAGGGAGTCTGCCGAGTAGCCCCGGATGCGGTAACTCCGGCCGTCGATGAGAAGGTCGCGGTTGTCCAGGTCGTTGAGCAGGAACCGCGCCGCGATTACCGCGATGAAATTCTTCTCCCGGGGTTCGAGGACGTTGACGATCCGTCGGATGGTGGAGAGGCGCGGGTCCGCCTTTCCCGACGTGAGCTTGTAGAGGGTGGCGGGCGGGACCCCCGCCCGGTCCGCGAGGTCCCGGACACTCATGTTCTGCCGGGCGAGTTCTTCCTGGAGCGCTCCGGAAAAATTGGTCTCGAAGATCCTTCTTGAGAGCATTGCTCTACTATTGTAGAATATATGGGATAAATTTTTCCTATTAGGGTTAATCATTCGGCCATAAAGAAAAACTCTTATCATCCGGTGTGGCAATTGTTCCCCATGGACAGAACACCCATCCGGGAGATCACGATCCTCCCCGGCCGGGGCCGGCACGGCGAACCGGAAGGGTTCGACGCGATCACCATCCGCCCGGGCGACACGGTATCCATCGTCGGTCCGACCGGCTCCGGAAAGAGCGCTTTCATCAACGATATCGAGGTCTTCGCCCAGAACGACACCGCGACGGGGCGGACGGTCCTCGTCAACGGTGCATATCCTCCTGAAGAGTTCGTCCGCGACCCGGCGCACAAGCCAGTCGCCCTGATCACCCAGAACACCCGCTGCTTCGCCGACCTCACGGTCGAGGAGTTCCTTGCGATGCACGTCCGGTCCCGGCGGATCGAAGAAGACGGTATCGTCGATCGGACGATCAATCTCGCGAACGAGTTCACGGGCGAAGAGATCCGGTCCTGTGCCCGGATGACCGCGCTCTCCGGCGGTCAGACGCGGTCGCTCCTGGTGGCGGACGCCGTCCTTGTCGCGGCAGCGCCGGTCCTCCTCCTCGACGAGGTGGAGAACGCCGGTATCTTCAAGGAACGGGTGATCGAGGTCCTCCGAGCCGGGGGAAAGGCGGTTATCTTCGTCACGCACGACCCCCTGATCTCTCTCCTCTCCGCCCGGAGGATCGTCATGCGGGACGGAGCCGTCGAGAAGGTCATCGAACCGGACGGACGTGAGAACGACGCCCTCCGGGAGGCCCGTCGTCTTGACGGCATCCTTCATTGTATGCGGGAGAGAATCCGGGCGGGCGACCTGGTTACGGGTCGGGTCGGGGTATGAAACTCGCCATCGTCGCGGGACCGCCGTCCGCCGGGAAGACCGCCGTCGTGAGGCAGGTCATTCGCTCTCTTTCGGACCGGTACCGGATCGCCTACCTGAAAATCGACGTCGTTCGGGCGTTCGAGGACGAGGAACTCGCGGCCGAGTTCGGGATTCCGGCGCGAAAGGTCTGTTCCGGCGACCTCTGTCCGGACCACGCCGGGGTGATGGTGATGCGGGACGCCATCGCCTGGGGCGAGGAGGAGGGCGCCGACCTCCTCCTGGTCGAGAGCGCCGGGCTCTGTCTCCGCTGTTCTCCCTACACGACGCAGGGGCTCGGGATCGTCGTCCTCTCCGCCGTTTCCGGCACGAACACGCCCCTGAAGATGGCCCCGATGCTCGCGCTCGCCGACATTGCGGTCGTGACCCGGGTCGACCTCGTCTCTCAGGCCGAGAAGGAGGTCTTCCGGGAGCGGGTCCGGGAGGTGAACCCGGCCCTCGATATCGTGGAGACGAACGCCGTTCAGGGGACCGGGATGCGTTACCTCCTCCGGGTGATCGAGGACTCTTCCGACATAACCGACCCGGACGCCATCGTGCTCCGGGGTGCGCCGCCGCTCGGGGTCTGCACCATCTGTGTCGGGAAGACGGAGATCGGGTGGCGAAACCATTTCGGCGTCGTTCGGAAGCTCGAAGGCGCCGACTACCTCTACCGGGGGGAGTGACCCGTGGCATGGAGTCCCCCCGGGAAGGACTGCGGGGCCTGCGGCGCCCCGACCTGCGAGGCGTTCCTTGCCCGGGTCCGGCAGGGGGAGAGGGCGTACCCCGACTGCGTCTTCTACCACGCCGGGGCGGGTTCCTCCCGGTTCGAGGGGAGGACCCGTCATTCCGGCCGGGACGTCCTCGGCACAGAGTACGACTTCATCATCGGGCCCCTGCCCGGCGAGGTCTCGGCCCGGAAGATCGTCCTCCCCTTCCGCCCGGACCTCGTGGAGAAGTGGAACATTACGAGGGGCGACATCGTCGTCGGGAGACCGACCGGTGCGGGGTGTCCGGTCCAGCACGTCCTCTCGGTCCTCCACGCGAACCCGACGACCGGTCTTCTCACCTGTTCGGTCGTCGGTCCCGAGGTTGCCCGGGACGGCGGAGAGTTTAAGGACGTTGAGTCGTATCACATGATCGGTTTCGAGGGGATTTGCACGACGGTGCGCCGCGATCCGGTCGTCGGAATGCGGCAGCGGTTCCTGCCCGGGTTTTGTATGATGAACCTTACGCATACGGGCGTCGTGAACATGGTGCTCGCCAAATCATGCGGTCTTCATGTGCGGGTGGAGGATATCAGGTTGTTATGAAGACGCTGGCAGAGATCGACGAGAAGATCCGGAACGGCTCGGCGGTCGTCTACACCGCCGCGGAGTTCAAGCGGCTCATCCGCGAGGGTGCGGAGGTCTCGGCCGCGGACGTCGACGTGGTCACCACCGGGACCGCCGGCGTGATGTCGGGGACCGCGGCGATCCTCTCGGTGCCGGTGGCGGAGCCGGGGACGTTCGAGCGGGCGGAGCGTGCCTGGTTGAACGGGGTCTCCTGCATGCCCGGCCCCTGCCCGAACGAGCGTCTCGGGCTTCTCGACCTGATCGTCTCCGGGACCGCCCACGCCGGGGCCGGCTATGGGGGCGGCCATCTCTTCCGCGATATCGTCGAGGGGCGCGAGATCGAGGTGGTGGTAGAGGCCGCCGACCGGTCGATCGAGGCGAAGGTGACCCTCGACGACTTCGCCTACGCCCGGATCTTCACCACCCGGAGCGCTTACCGAAACTACACCGCCTACGTGAATACGCAGCCGACCCGGGTGAAGACGATCTTCTCGGTCGTGGGGCTTGCGGGGCCCTGTCGGGAGGTCTCGGTCAGCGGGTGCGGGGAGATCAACCCGCTCGAAAACGACCCCGCAAGACTCGCGATACGGGACGGGACGCCGGTCCTCCTGAACGGCTCGATCGGGATCGTGACCGGGGAAGGGACCCGGAGCACTCCTGAGAGGCCGAACCTCACGGTCATCGCCGACATGGCCGGGATGCAGCCCCGCTACATGGGCGGCTTTAAGACCTCCGCGGGACCTGAGTGCATCACGAGCCTCGGCGTCGCGATCCCGGTCCTCGACGACCGGCAGGTCGCAGGGCTCCGCGTGCTCGACGAGGCCGTCCCTCTCCCGGTGACCGACATCAACACCCGGGCCGTCCTCGGCGAAGCGACCTACGCCGACGTCTGGCAGCGGCCCGACCGGGAGGTGACCTATCACTCCGAGTGGTGCGAGGAGTGCTCGGCCTGCATCGTGGCCGCGGTCTGCCCCACGGACGCGTTCTCCCGCGAGACCGGGATCGACCGCGACCGTTGCCTCGCCTGCACCGCCTGTCTTACCGCCTGCCCGAACAACGCCCTCGAGGCCGGCGAGGGCTCGCTCCGTGTCCGGGGGCGGGGGGTCCCGATCACCCTCCGTCAGTCGGGCCGGACGCTTGCCGAAGACCTCTGCCGGGACTTAAAAGAGATGGTCCTCGACCGCCGGTTCACCTTCATCGGGGGTGAGGTGCGGTGAGAGAGAACTACCTCCTCCGGTGTCCGGCGTGCGGCCGGTCTTTTCCCGACCGTTACACCCTCGACTGCCCGTCGGGGTGCAACGCCCTTCTCCGAACCGTCTACGCGGAGCGCCGTCTCACCCCTAAAAACCTCCCGGGGATCTTCCGCTACAGTGATTGGCTCCCGGTCGAGGGTTACCTCGACATCGATGCCGGTCCGGTCTCCTACGAGAGCGTCGGTCTCGCCCGGGAGTTCGGGCTTTCAAACCTCACTATCTCTTTCTCCGGCTACTGGCCCGAGCGGGGCGGAGGGATGAAGACCTGTTCGTTCAAGGAACTTGAGGCGCAGCCGACGGTTCTTCGCCTCCGGGAGAAGGGGGCGGGGGTTCTCCAGGTTTCGTCGGCGGGGAACACCGGCCGGGCGTTCTGCGAGGTATCGGGACTGACCGGGGCCCCGATCGTGGTGGTGGTCCCGACGGCCGCCGCCGATCGGCTCTGGACGACCGTTCCGGCGGAAAACGTCTGTCTCATCACGGTTGACGGCGATTACTTCGACTCCATCGCGTTCGGGAGGGAGGTCTGTTCCCTCCCCGGCATCGTCCCGGAGGGCGGGGCGAAGAACGTCGCCCGCCGCGACGGGATGGGGACGGTGATGCTTGATGCGACGCTTGCTCTCGGCCGGCTCCCCGACTGCTACTTCCAGGCGGTCGGGAGCGGGACCGGAGGGATCGCCGCATGGGAGGCGGCGGAGCGTCTCGTCGCCGACGGGCGGTTCGGCTCGCGCCTCCCGGCCCTCCACCTCTCCCAGAACCTCCCCTTCGCCCCGATGGTCCGGGCCTGGGAGGTGGGGAGGCAGGAAATTGTTCCTGAAGTGGATATGCCCGACGTCGAGGCCGCGATCGCCCGGGTCTCTGCCGGCGTTCTCACGAACCGCCACCCGCCCTGGGGGGTCCGCGGCGGGGTCTACGACGCCCTCGCGGCCTCCGGTGGGAGGATGTATGCAGTCTCGAACGACGACGCACGGAGCGCCGGGCGGCTCTTTGCCGATACCGAGGAGATCGACCTCGACCCGGCGGCCGCGGTCGCCGTCGCGTCGCTTTCCCGGGCGGTGGAGGGCGGGTTCATCGGCCCGAAGGAACGGGTGCTCCTGAACGTGACCGGCGGGGGCTACGAGCGTGCGGCGGAAGACCTCGACCGCTACCCGATCGAGCCCTTCATCCGGGCGGCTGCCGGGGCAGCTTTCGAGGGAGACCTTCGGGATGCTGTTTCGGCCTGGCTCGCGGAGCAGGGGGTGACGGTCCGTGCGTGAGGGTCGTGTCCTCGACCGCCTCTCGTCTCTCGGGGTCGATACCGTGGCGGCCCTCCCCTGCGACCGGACGCAGGACCTCTGTGCCCTTCTCCCGGAGCGGTTCCATACGGTGAACCTGACCAGGGAGGAGGACGGCGTCGGGATCTCGGCCGGGCTCGCGATGGCGGGGGCACGATCGGTGCTGCATATGCAGAGTTCGGGGCTCGGGAACTCCTTAAACGCGATCATGTCGCTCACGGTGACCTTCGGCCTCCCCCTCCCGATCCTCGCGAGCTGGCGAGGGGTCTACCGGGAGGCGATCCCGGCCCAGGTGCCGTTCAACCGGGCGGTCCCGGAGGTTCTCGCGGCGCTCGGGATTCCGTATACGATCATCCGCGATCCTTCGGACGAGGGGTTGATCGATACGGTCGTCCGGGACGCCTACGAATCGATGCGGCCGCACGTGGGGTTGATCCTTCCCTCGTTCTGGGAGGGAACGGATGAAGCCTGCCCGGCGGAGCAGGCGTTCCCGCCCCGGGCCCGGGAGTCGGCGCTCGACTATCGGCGGGCGTTCCGCGAACCGGTGATGACCCGGAACGATGCGATCCGGGTCATCGCGGCCGCCCTCGGCGATGAGGCGGTCGTTGCGAACATCGGCGTCCCCTCAAAGGAACTCTACACGGCAAACGACCGGGACCTGAACTTCTACATGCTCGGGAGCTACACCCAGGCGACGCCGATCGGGCTCGGGCTCTCGATTGCGGCGGATAAGGATGTCGTCGTCCTCGACGGCGACGGGAGCCTCCTCGGGACCGCCGTCCTCCCGGTGGTGGTGGCACAGGCGCCGGAGAACCTCACGATCGTCTGCCTGGACAACGGGGCCTTCGGGAGCACCGGGAACCAGCCGACGAACGCCTGCTGCCAGGTGGACATGGAGCTCCTCGCCCTCGCCGCCGGACTCAAAAAGACGTGCAAGGTGCAGGACGCAGAGGAGTTAAAAGATGCCTGGGAGGACCGGGGACGGGGGCCGAACTTCATCCATGTCGTGTTGAAACCGGGGAACGCGGCGGTCCCGAACATCCCGCTCGCCCCGGGGGAGATCCGGGAGCGGTTTATGCGGGCGCTTTTGGGGTGACCCTCCGGAACGCTTCTCTTCTCCTGTATCGCGCGACCCTTCAGGCACTCCCCGGACGGCCGCACCTCTTTTTCGGATATAGGCCGATGTTTTTTCCCGGCGGCGGTTCTGTCCCATTGGTTTCGGGAACATCCCCCGGACATGTAAAGAAAATGGACAGAATTTATAAATAGACTTACGCCCACGTCATTGTGTGAGTGCGAGGATGCGTCCGCAAAAGTTCGTGGGGTCCTCCCATCCCTGCTTGACGGCCGGATGGTGCACCCGTGCGTCGGGAAAAAGAGGGTTAGTACGCACTTGTGATGCAACCCTCTCTTTCTCTGTATAGTAAGCAATGGAGACAATAGAAAAATGAAAGTAGGAAGTGGATTTTTCCCGTTTCTGGCAGTATTGATACTATGTGTGCTAATATCTGCTGGTGCGGTTTCTGCAACACCGAGCGATCTGAGTACGTCCATGGTTGAAAAAATGCCTGTAGAGGAGATCTCCGAGGCTGACATTCAGGCTGGTATTGAATACCTGAATGCGCACGATCATGTTCTTCACAGGTATGGGACACTGCCTGCCCTCAAAGACACAAGGATGCGGTGCACCTGGGAAGACAGCCTTGATAAGTTCGTGGCTGATGCCAGATGCGATATCGAGCCCTTGTTCTACCCTGAGGGTCCGATTCACGGTTTTGGATATGATATTGAAGGCTACGTGTTCGTCTCCATCGTTGACAATCGGACGATGGATTCCGAAGCGATGGATAACCTTTACGGGACGCTTGAGAGCCGGGGAAGGACTATGGGTATCAGCAACATTCCGGTCAAGTTCATCTCATCCCCGCTCGTTGAACTCGACAGTTATCCCCCCGAGAGCCGTTCTAGTTACTGTAGACCGATCATCGGAGGACTGATGCTACAAACAAGCCTTCCTGGAGGGACCGGAGAAGCGACAACAGGATTTGCAGCACAAACCAGTTCAGGAAGTCAGGGCTATGTTATTTCAGGACACTGTACTGAGGGTGCTGGCACAAAAGTCTATCAGCCGACTATTGGTTTTGATGCGGGTACAGTGTCTACGGACGGTGGTACCTACTCTGACGCAGCTTGGGTCCCTTTCAATAACGTTGTAGCTCGCATTTACACTACGCCCTCAGTAACTAGTGCAATAAAGGGCTATTATAGTGATCCGGGCTCTGGGCTAAGTGTTGTTATGTCGGGAAAAAACATCGGAACTCTCATTCGGGCAAGTTCTTAGAACGGGTGAGGAGTTCAACTCTCATTATAAACGAATGCTCCAGAATCAGCGGTATACGACCTATGCTTCTTCAGGTGGTGATAGCGGAGCACCTGTTTTTCATGTCGAGCCCAATCATGATCGGATACTTGTGGGTATCCACTGGGGGCATAGCGATGATTACTCTGTATTCTCTCCAATTTCAGGGGTGACAGCTGATTTGGGTGTAACGCCCCTTACGGTCTAAGGTAAAGCCAGTAATCGAGGACTATTTTACATCCTTTTTTAGAAATCTGTTCTGTCAACGCCCTCATCTATGGTGATATCTGTGGTCGCTTGAGCGGCCTTTGGGGTTATGGTAACTATGCGTCGCCGAAAAGGAACTTTGAGGACATTGGCACTTTACACATGGATACTGGAATGACCCTCCCGCGGTATACGGGGGCCCCTCATCCCTGCTTGACGGCCGGATGGCGCACCCCACATGCCCGGAGGCAATGAGGTATATGCATTCTTCCTACTTGAATTATGCCCCGTCCTCCCGTGGGTTAAATTGAGGTCTTCGTTATGGAACTAAAAATGGTTGGTACACTTGTCTGTCTCGCTCTGGCGTTCGCAGTCGGGTGCATGTGGGTTCTTGGTCTTGGTCAGGCTCCGGTGAGTCTTCTTCCCACCGTGGCGGGCGCAGGTGAAGGTACGTGCTCTCTCGCCGCAGAGTTCCCGGAAGTGCAGGGCTCGTATACGCTCTACCAGGTGGTCCTGGTCACTGTCACGGAGGAGCGGGTCCGGGAGATTGCGGAACGGTTCGGGCTCTCGGGAGAACCGAAAGCGGTCAGCGAGGTGACCGGGGAGTTCCTCCTTGTCGACGCCCCGAAGGAGCCGGAAGAGCAGGTATCGGTGTATGCGCATTCCCGCGGGGTGGCCTACCACATCCTTGACAAAGCGCTCCCGACCGAAGTGACCGAGCAGCCTGACCTTCCCTCGGACGCGGAGGCGGAAAAGATTGCTCTTGCACTCCTGGAGAAGACCGGGGACTGTCCGCCCTCACGCGCGCTCCGGGATAGCGTAGAGGAGCCGTATGTCGAATATATATCTTTGCCGATGAGGGAAAACGGTGAAGTCTGCTCCCCCTCTCATATTTTTGAGATGTTTGTAGCCGGGATCCAGGGCGGATCACGGCAAAGGAGTATGCCCTGGTCGCCTTCGGCATCGTCGTCCTCTCCATGCCGGTCCTGCTTCGCTGGCTCAGCCTCTCCCTGTGGGGGATCTTTATCCATGCGGTCCTTTTCACCGCCGCTCTCCTCCTCTGGTTCTTTCGACCGACCCTCGCCGGGGGGAGCATCCCGATGCGGGAGTATGCCTGGCCTGTCGTGATCGCCTTTTGCCTGTCGTTGCTGTTCCTCTCCTGGTTCGGCACTGTTTCTTTCGTTCTGTTTCAGCTGCATGGATCTTTTTCCCTGATCACCGGGGGTTCGACGTCCTGCTTCCGGTCCTCGGGGTTCTCGGCCCGCCCCGGCAGATCGGAAGCGCCCGAAAACGGCGGCAGGATGCGTGACGCTCCGCCCCGGGTCTAGAGTGGCACCGTCGTAATCAGTGGGATGATGAGTGGATCTTCGATCAAGACGAGGAGATCCGGTATGGGAAGCGGGTTTCAGGGCCGCACTTTTCTGCTACTGGTGGACATGGAACTCCTCGCCCTCGCCGCCGGGATCCGGCAGACCCGCAAGGTGCAGGACGAAGAAGAACTCGTGGAGGCATGGGAGAGCCGGGGGCGGGGCCCGAACTTTATTCATGTGGTGTTAAGACCCGGGAACGCGGCGGTCCAGAATATCCCGCTTGCTCCGGCGGAGATCCGGGAGCGGTTTGTGCGGGGGTTTCAGGGGTGAGGTACTCCCTGGATGTAGACCTCCCGGTCGTAGCCCCGGGTGAAGAGGAAGAGGACCCTGAGGTGGTCCTCCCGAATGTCCAATTTTTTAGACATATGTCCAGAATTTTGGACGGTCCATGGCATCAGGGTTTCGGTCGGCGAGCGGCCGCCGGGATCGTTCCTGCCTCTGCCATCCGGCGCAGCTCACGTTTCCAGCCCGTTGTGGTCGTTTTCAGGGTGAATTTCCACCTGCCGGGCCTGATGTGTAGATGATTGTGAGAGAGATCGTTTATAGGAGAACGTTGATGTCTCCACTGTGGATTCCGGTATAAACCGGTTTACATCTCCGGAGGAGTCATTTATGGAAGAGGGCAGGTCCTATCAATCCGTATGCTACCAACTCTTGAGAGCCCTGTCGGTGCCGGTCACTGTCCTGGCCTTTTTTCCCCTGTTGGTGATCGTTTTTCTGGTACCGATCGTGATCGTGCCGGATCCACGAGCTTTAATCGGGGTTGGTTATGCCGCGGCGCTGACCCTGTCATTTGTCTATTTCGGCCTGAAACTGCGAAAGATGGGTGAGTGATGGGGGCATGAAACGTCGGATCATTAGTACCTATAACAAAGCGAGTGAAGCATGCGGCAGAAGATATCGCTGGACACGATTCTTAACGGGACTGTTTTTCGTGTTGCTCCTTCTCTTGCTCTTCTACGACCCTATCAGGGGGTTCCATCCGGCGCTCGACCCCTTCTTCATGCTCTTTGTCCAGACTGTCGGTCTCGTTTTCCTGGTGCTCACTGTATTTTGCATCATCGGTCTGGTGTTCCTTGTTATCCGGCGCCTCTATAGCGTATGCCGTGGCGAATGACGGTGGTTATCTGATAGATTAACCTGGGATCGATTGCCTTGAACATACATGCCGGGAATCCATATATGTGGAGAACGCGCCCGGAACCCGGGCATAGGCAGTTAGATACGGATAAAAAAAAGCAACACTTTTATCGTCACCGGGCTTACAAAACGTCATGGTGCGATGGCCCTTGACTATCAGGATCGCTCTGGTTGCCTTCTGCCTCCTGGCTGCTCTCGTCTACCGTGTGCGCCACCTCTATTCAACCTGTTTATGGCGCATACCCGGAAAGATTGCCTTCGGATCTGACCGCGTTGTATCTCTGGAACGAACCCCCGAGCATCCTCATCCTCGAGTTCGTGTGCGTATCCGCCCCGGTGCTCTTCGTCTCGGTGCAACTCCTCTTCTCTCTGTCCTTATGGCTGCGGCTTGGCCAGAAAAGACTCGCCTGCCAGAATATCCTTGAAAACGAGATACAGAATGTGGTGTATACATGTATCCGGGAGAATCCGGGGATTCGCATGCGATCTCTTTCTCAAATGCTGGGGGTGAGTATCGGATCCCTCCGGTATCATGTGGGTGTGCTGTGCCAGATGCCCATCTCCATCGCATCTCTGAACACACTTGCCGATCGAAAACAGGTATCTCTACCAGAAGAGGCTCTTTCCTATGCGCTCCGCGCCCGAGGAGTGATGTACCTTCGCATTTTCATAAACATCTCCCGGACGTGTAAAGAAATCGGACAGAATTTATAAGTAAACTCGTGCCCATGTCATTGTGTGGGCGCGAGGATGCGTCTGCAAGAGTTCGTGGGGTCCCTCCATCCACGGTTGACGCCCGGATGATAGAGCCCCGCAAGCCCGGAGGCAAAGAAAGTTTACGCACTTTGCGTACTTAAATGTGTGCGTCTGCCTCCGGGAACAGTAACAGGAGGTAACAAGGATGAAGAAAGGAAAAGGAGTTCTATCGGTGCTGGCAGTGCTGATGCTCTTTGTATCAGTATCTGTCGGGGCAGTTTTTGCGGCTCAAATCGATGTGGAAACGCCGGTAGAGAAGATTACAGACGACATGGGAATTCTGGAAACAATAGATCTGGGAAGCATGTCTACGGATGGCGACGGCGATACTGCATACGCGGTCGGTGTGGGGCCCGTCACCGTTTCGGCCGGGTATAACACTTTCACAGCGTCGTACAGCAACAAGAATGACCGACCTCTTGACGGTCAGGGAGCAGTTTATCGTCTGACGGTATGGGATGCCCGGGGCGTGGCGCACCCTAGCGATGATCTAAAAGTTGACGCTGCGGGAAGTGGTACGATCAGCGTGAGCTTCGATTCACGAGGCAGCGGCGACGCCCAGTATGAACTGTGGTGTCGGACACACGACTGGTTGGAGACAGAGATGGATTCTAGTAGATACACCGAAGACCTTGACTATGTCTGAAGAAAGTGCATCCTCTTGGATGCACCATTTTAAAGCGGAACGGTGATCTTTTGAATAGGAAAATAGTATACACCATCGTCCTGATGGTGGGTCTTGCAGGTGTCCTGGCGTATGGTGCTCTGGTGTATGTAACGTTGTATGCCTGGGAAGAGGTTGCGGTGAGCACTGCCAGTTCGAGCGGCAGTGTTGTCTTTCTGGACAATATCTCCCATGGCACTCACCATCTCGGTTCTGTTCATGCCAGCCTCGAGAGCGACATCGACATATCGTATTCTAACCCGATATCCCCTTCCATCGAGACTGGGATAGGAATTAACACCTTCACTACTTCATGGAACGACATCCGGAGAGATGGATCCAGCGGCGGGAAGACAGCCGTCTTTACCCTGACGGTCTGGGATTCTGCCGGGGTACCACATAGCACCTCTCTTAAATCCGGGCGGAGCGGTTCTGGAACGATGAGCGTATCGCTCTTTTCACCCGAGCCCGGAGAGGGACGATTTGAACTCACGTCGACCATACTCGAAAGGAGACTGAACCCCTCTGCTCTATCCGATCGCTGAAATGAGAGAGATATATGGACGGAAAATCTGCATTGCCCTGCTGCTCTTCATCCTTGCTGGCAGCGGCATAGCGCATGCATCCGCTCAGCCGGGTGAAGACGTGCAGATCGATCCGACGAATGATGAGCTCTCGGTGGCAGGTACGGAAAACGCCCGGCAAACGGCGCTTGAAAAACCTGAGATCGGAGATACCGCCGCGTATAACGGGTCTAAAAGTGCATTCAGTGCATTCTATAATCCTGTGCTTCTGGGGATTGCTCTGGGAGCCGTGATCATGCTCTCGGTGGGGTACTATCTCATCCGAATATATCGCAGGAGGAATGCACCGTAATGCGGCGGAATTCGCGCTTTTTACTTCTCTGGACGATGAGCGAGAGATAGTTTCCGGAGTTCTGGTTTGGGACAATGCCTGGGTTACGGTAACGGTTTCATAACAGGTGGATGAGGCATGCGGCAAAGAGTTTCAGACTTGGTTTTAACAGGATTGTTTGCCGTGATGCTCTTCCTCCTACTTTTCTATCACACCATTAGGGAGTTTTATCCGGAGATCGATCCCTTCCTCATGATCTTTGGCCAGGTTGTCGGTCTTGTTCTCATGATACTCATTATATTCTGTTTTGCTGGCCTGGTTTTGCTGGTCATCCGGCGTTTGCATCGCCGCTTCTATCGCCGTTAGGCGGCTATTCATTCGGTGCCTGGTTGTTCTTTGGCTGTAGAGAAGATGTAGGTCAAACGGGGATACATGTGATCCTGGTTGGTCCGGACACTCCCTCGCTGACGCAGGTATTCGCCTCGAAGGGATAAGATCGAACGTGGTATCCATCCAGAGTTTCTTTGTGTGGAAGGGGGTGTAAGAATGCCTCGCAGCTGGACATTTGATATTCATCTGATTGCATCCGGCCTCATTCTCCGGGATTTAGCAAATTTCCCCGGATCCCTATTGGGCAAACGGATGTCCTCCTTCTCTTGCCAGAAGCTGACACTTCGTCTGTATATAAAACGTGTAAAGAAATGGGACAGAATATTTATGCAGAGTGTCTCCGAAGTCTCTATCAGTGGATTTTGATGAAATTCAACCGCCTTATTGGGCTCCTGGCCATCTTTGCTCTCATCATTCCGATGGTTTCAGCAGGCAGTGTCGAAAGTGGAAACAATGTAACCACGTTAGACCTCCCACAAGCAAATGGGTTCATAACCCGTGAATATTATACCATCACACAGGGGGAGACCGATTCCTATAGTTGCAACGTACCGGTTGGTACATCTACACTGCAGTTCGATCTGGACTGGTTTACTCCCGATTACTCTTTGAGACTGAATATCTACAGGCCCGACGGGAGCCTGTACGGTTCTTATCATGATGACGATGATGGTCGCGAACCTGATGGGCGGATTTATCTCAAGATATCCAACCCTGCATCCGGGCTCTGGAAATTTAAGGTCTATGGAGAGCGTGTGACCGGAACTCAACTGTATGCATTTAGTTATTTCTAAAACCAAATCTTTTTATTGCCACTGGCCTTATGCATTCCCATGGCTCCAGAGTCACGAATTTCCAGAATCGCCCTGGTCGCCTTCTACATCCTACTACTGTCGTCTACCGTGTGCGCCACCCCTATTCAGCCTGTTTATGGCGCATACCCGGAGCAGTTACCTTCAGGTCTAACTCCGCTGTATCCCTGGAACGAACCCCTGAGTATCCTCATCCTTGAATTCGTGTGCGTATCCGCCCCGGCGCTCTTCATTCCAATACAGTTACTGTTCTCGCTGTTTGTGTGGCTGTATCTTGGTCATAAGAGGGTTTCATGTCGGAATGTTCTGGGCAACGAAAATCGAAACGCGGTGTATACGTGCATTCTAGAGAATCCGGGGGCATCCATGCGGTTTATTTCCCAAACATTGGGGATGAATATCGGGACTCTCCGGTATCATGTGGGGGTACTATGCCGGATGGGAAAGGTCGTTGCCGAGCAGAACAACGGAGGAATGAGGCACTACGTCGATGTGGGCACCTGCTCCGATCTGGAGAAGGTATTGGCCGGATGCCTCAACGAGCATCCAAAGATCCGAATAATAAACCTTGTTCTGCAGCACCCGGGAATTACGAGGAAGGATATCGCGTCCCGGCTCATCATGTCGGGCCCGAACATCACCTGGCATATGAAGTCGTTGATCCGGGAGGGCATTGTCAGGAGCGAGAGGGATGGGCGGAATGTGCGATACTATCTCTGCCCGGATGTGAAGGAGTATATAGCAGTACACAAGTCATGGCATCTCGTGAATACCAGAAAAGGAGCTTCGGGTACCGGGACCTGATGCCGGCCTGAGACCCTGATTTCATCCTCCTGCCTTTTTTTCGGTTCGTCCTGCGAACTCTATATAACATCTGCGATCAGACAATTTCTCCGCATCACGCATAGACAACCGTATCAGCAAGGGCAATATCCCGTTCTGTGAAGAAGATGAGACGATCCGGTACACCCCCCGCGGTCGAACTCCCTTCCGGCCGCGGAACCTCCGGGACGATCTCGATCGTGTACCAGCAGGTGCCGCCCGGGAACGCCGCCTCCTTCAGGGGGCGGAGCGAGCCTTGTGAGAGGATGTAAAGGTCGCCGTGGGTTTCGTTATACTCTTTCTCAATCTCGTGTTTGAATGTTCTAAGCGTTACATTGCACTCTCCCCGGGTGAGGTCGGCAAAATCGATCAGGGTCGCTTCACGGAAGACGGCGAGGGGGTGCGCTCCCTCTAGGGGGAACTCGAGTATCTGGTCTTTGTAGAACACGTTGCCGCTTGGGTAGGCGTATGTCTCGTAAAAGTGCTGCTCTCCGTCTACGCCCCCGGAATAACGCGCCTGGGTGCACTGCACCACCCCGTCCTTATCGACGAACTGATTCAGTTGAATGAGTACGGCCGACTCGTTCGCGAAACCCTGCTCACGTACCAGGACGTCCCAGAGGTGCACGAGATCGGGTTGACGCTCCTCGGGGTCGAGGTCGATCACCATCGCTCCCGTGGCAATCTCGGGCATTTCGGGCGTGTAGAAGTAGTGGATGAAGACGAGGGAGATGAGGATTACCCAGACGATGAGCGGGATCTTTTTCATTCTTGAACCTCCGAGCCGGGATATGCAGTACCAATATGGTTGATGGTATCGTCGTCACTGATGATAGGACTTACGTAACTGTTTTCGGGTTGATTTGGCCACAAAAATCCTCTGCTACGGAAAATCGGGGAGATCCGCACGGGTGTGACCGTCAGGGTGCCGCACGACATGCACCACCAAACGGATCTTTCTATCACCCATTTTCAGTTACATCCCCCGGATGCATAAAGAAACGTGACAGAAAAGGTATATGCCCGAACATCCAGATCGTCATACATGGAGCGCAAATACCTCATCGTGTTGACACTTCTCGGCATCGCGGCCGGCCTGTATGCAGTCATCGCCTACCAGTGGATCCTGGCGATCATCATCGTCGCAGTGGTGGCGCTGATCCTGGTCGCTACCGACGTCGCAGGGCGGAACAGCGGGGTATAGCCGGCGGCGTGGTAGGGATACCCTTTCGCACGGCTCCCGCCTTCGGCTTGCGGGCGTTGCTCAGAACCGGTAAGGGATGCCTGATGTGTAGATGCGCGCCGCAGAAAAGTTCACCGTTGAACGTTGATTTCTCACCCGTAGGTACCGATACCCGGGAATGCACGGTTCATCCCCGAGTTCGATGCCCAAAGCGAGGTCTGCATGAAGGTTGACTTTATTTTCAAGGCGTTCGCTGCCATTTTCAGCGTGATCATCGTCCTGTCCCTCCTTTTCGCGTTCACCGAGACCGTTCCGCCGGGCAACTTCTACGCGATCGAGATCACCGATCTACCCGTTCCTGCCGTGAACGGCACCGCCACGGTCATGGTCCCGGTTCCGGCGAACACAACGGGTACTCTGGTTATCCCCGATGAAGTGCTCACCGGTAACCAGGTCTCCGGGTGGCAGGCAGAGATCCGGGAGACACCCTACGGGAGGATGCTTGCGTTCACGGCGGCGGGAGAGTACGCGCCCGACATATCTGTGTCGTTTGAGGTGGTGCAGACCGGGGATGAAGAGAGAGCCGCGGTTGCTCGCACCTGTGCTTGCGACACCCGATAATGTGAGTGTCACCGAGTTCATCCAAGTCTCAGGCGGCGCCTACATCACGGCCGTATTCCTCAGCGGTTTCGTCCCATCGCCTGAGGACGCAGCCGGGGTCGTCACGTTCAGCCTCGAGTACCGGGGAGTGGGGGGCACGGAACGCTTGATGAGAGAGAATACCTGGGCGACAACGGTGAATACGGTCGTTATGGGTACAAAATCCGGTTTTATTCCGATTCAAGCTGATTATCAGGTTATTGCAGGGGGTCTTGCGTTCCTGTAGGGGTTGATTCCATCACCTGGGGAGATCCGGCGATACTACTCCCGTGTTCGCAACGACCAGCTCCGGTTGAGAGTTGATCTTGCAGGTACAGCCTGCGCAGGGAGAGGGAGAACCGGGACAACCTCTCCCGCCGGCGCCTTACCCGACCCGGGCAACCTTTGTCGGGTAGGCAAGTTTGTAGTCGACCTCCCGCTCGTCGATATATGCTCTCTGGTTGACATAGCCCTTGATATAGGGCCTGACCCTGGCATCGAACCTGATCGCATCCCCTTCCTGCAGATCACCGAGACTCTCGAATCCCTTCGTGTAGTTGAACCAGAGATGATCGGTGATCGGGTTGCCGGCGCTGTCCCGGATATCGGTGAGCAGCACCGTCACGTCATAGGTAACCCACTCATCCCCGACCCTCTTTGGTCGGTAGCGATCTTTCTTCCCGAATCGCACAAACGTTCCGATGAATGTCTTTCGCTCCTCCTCGATCCGTTTCAGCTTTGGTCTCATAATCCTGCTGCTCCCGATAAACTCCCTTTGCCAGCGACGATTGCACGCTTGTACCCGCTTATATGGTCAATTGGAGTGGTTTACCATAACGTTTGCGCAAGCGCCTTGAAAGTATATCCAGTTTGCGAAAACCTCCATGGCTGCGACTTCCCCTCTTTTGGAACCCGCAGGATGAGATGCCCGGCGCACTACAGCAACACCGTCGTGACGAGCGGGATCGTGACGAGCGACCCGATCGTCGATACGAAGACGATCTGCGACGCGAGTTTTGAGTCCGCACCGTACTGCTCCGCGAAGATGACGGTGTTTGCGGCGGCGGGCATCGCGGCCATCGTGATCATGATCCCGCTGATGTAGGGATCGGGAAAGAACGGGGCGATGAGGTAGCAGTAGGCCGCCGGGACGGCGAGGAGGAGGACAGCGCTCGCGACCCAGATCCGCCAGTTCCCGATCATCTCCCGGGCCGGGAACGTCGCGAGCATCGCCCCGACGATGATCATCGCAAGCGGCGTTGTCACCCCCCCGAGGAGGTCGATCGAGTCGATGACGGGGCTCGGGATCTCCACCGAGCCGAGGAAGAGGGCGAGCCCGACGATGGAGGCCGCGATCCCGGGGTTTACGAGCAGGCGGAGGTCAAACTCCTTCCCCTTCCCCCCGGTCAGCATCATGATCCCGACCGAGAAGACCAGGATGTTGAAGATGAGGTTGAAGATCGCGACGTAGAAGAGCGAGTCCGGGCCGAAGAGTGTCAGGGCGACCGGGAACCCCATGAACCCCACGTTCCCGAAGACGATGGCGAACTGGAAGACTCCCTCCTCTGTGGCCGGGACCCGCATGGCCTTCGAAACGGCCCAGGCGATGGCGAACGATATGATGTAGAGGGCTCCCGTCGCGAGAACCAGGGTCTCGGCGCCCGCGAGGCGCTCGGGGGTGAACGGCACCTGCATCGAGGCGACGATCAGCGCCGGCAGGGTGATGTTGATGAGGAGCCCGGAGAGCCCCCGGGTGGCCCGGGGGTCCACGATCTTTGTCGCGACCGCGACGTAACCGGCGGCGATCAGGAGGACCAGAATGAAGATCTGGTCCGCGACTACCAGGAAATCCGCGATCATGCCGCTCATGTAGGCTCCGTCCGGTTTACCAGCGTGGGTGCTGCTACCCCTTTACGGTTCTGCTTGGGGTTGAGGGCGTGGGAGCGTGGTGGGCGAGAGAGCCTACCCGTGTGTCGGGGTGGTTCTCCGCCGGGACCGCAGCGCGTTCGTCACACGGAGGAGCGCCTCGCTCACCTCTCTCCGTCAGGGCATAGTCCAGTTATTTCCGGGCGAACCGTGGTTACCCCGGGAAGTTTGAGGGGCAGGGCTGCGTGGAGCGGTGATGGCGGGGACGGAACTTCTCGATCGGGATTACCAGAGCCGGGAACATTCGCCTGCGTGCACTCCCGTGGACCAGGGGGTCGCACCGAAAGATTCACATAAGAATCGTTCAAAAATGTGAACATATGTTCAGTGATATGAACATATTCTCCGGGGCCTCGTTCACGCTTCTCCGGTTCTTGGGCAGGCATTATCACGACGATTATTATGTCCGCGAGCTCGCCCGGCTGCTCGGGATAGGGGTGGGTTCGGCCAGCGAGACGCTTGCCCGTCTGGCGGAGGCGGGTCTGGTGCATCGCGAAGAGCGTGGGCGCCTTGTGGTCTATCGCGCAGCGATGGAGAGCCCGCTCCTCCGTGAAGTGAAGATCTGCGCCACACTCATCGAACTCAACCCACTGATCCTTCGCCTGCGGGGCGACGTGGCGAGGGTGATCCTCTTCGGGAGCACGGCGACCGGCGACGATACCCACGAGAGCGATATCGATCTCGCCATCGAGACGGGTGATGCAAGGGCTGCGGCAGAGAGCATCGCCGTGGCTCGGGCCGGGCTCGACCGCGAGCTCTCGCCGCTCATTCTCACGCCCAGGGAATTTCGGTCCCTGAAGACCGCCGATCCGGCTCTTTATGAGCGGATTTTAGCGGGAAAAGTCCTGATTGAGGAGGAGCGATGAAGTATCGGTTTGAACAGTGCCTGCAGCGGGGAAAGATTGTCCGCGTTCCGGTCGACTCTGGACTGGTCACAAAGGAACTGCGGGAAGCGGAGCAGGATCTGGCTGCTGCAGAACATTCTCTCGCGGAGGGGAATATGAAGTGGGCAATCATCCAGGGTTACTATGCACAGTTTCACACCCTACGTGCCCTTGTCTTCTCCGGGGGCTATCGCGAAAAGAGCCATTCCTGCCTTCGTTATGCCGTTGAGGCTCTTTATGTCGACAAAGGCCTTCTTCCGGCATCGGTACTCGAAGACTTCAATTTCGCCATGCGCACGCGGGAAGGCGCGGATTACGGCTGTGTTTACTCAGAGGCTGATGCCCGCGATGTGGTGGCATCGGCGAGCTTGGTAGTGGGTCGGATCCGGGCGATGCTCGATTGAACAAGGGAAGACCAACGGAGAGGAGGCCAACGCCGCAGGGTGGCGACGGCCGACGTAGCCGGCGGTGATCAGGAGGACCTGGATGAATATCTGGTCCGCGATTATCCGGAAATCCATGACCGCACCGTTCATAAGGACCCCGCTCCGTCCGGTTCACCTGTGTGGGCGCCGGTACCCCTTTACGGCTCTGCTCGGGGTGGGAAAGGTGGCGATGAGTCGGGAGACGGTTTAACGGGCTTGCGTGTGGGGCGAGAGACTACGCTGGTATGGAGGAGGTTTGCCGGCGGCACCGCACCGCAAGGTACCAGAGCACGAGCGTCACGCCGAGGAACACCTCGCCCGCGTAGAGGAGGAGGGGTTCCCGGACGACGCTCCCCCCGAGCACGGCAAAGCCGCGGAGGAACGAGGCCACGAGAAGCGCCCCGGTCGTCAGGGTAGCGAGGGACGTGCCGAAGAGGAGGATGATCCGATGGTCTTTCCCGGGATGGAGGATCCTCCGGGCTCTCCTCGTCAGGGTGTAGTCCCGCCATTTCCGGGCACTCTCGTGCGTCACCAGGTCCGCGTCGGCCAGGACGGCGAGGTGCTCATGAACGGTCGACTTGGCAAGACCGAGCCCGTCGGCGAGCTCGCTCGTCGTCATGGGTCGGGTATCGAGCGTTTTGAGGATTGCGACCCGGACGCCGGAGGCAAGAGCGGCGATGTCGTCCCGGTCAAGCGTAACTTCTTCCATGCTTTGGAACCCCTCCCTTCGCGGGCCTGGCCCTAACCGATCAGGTATTCTTCTGCCGGAAGGGAAAAGTGTTCCGGAACGGCCCCGGGCTGCAGTACGGCCGGAAAAAAGATTGTGCCGCTTCTCTCAATCCGCCCGGAGAGTCGGGGGCGGGACCAGTTCCGGTGCTTCGATACCGGTCACAATGAACGTCGCCGATCCACCGGGGAGGTGGGCCCTGTTGTAGTCGGGGTCCGGGGTAGAGCCGGGGTCGATCTCTTCTTTCCAGGAGGTGTTGAAACCCGGTATGGTGGCGGTCACCCGCCGGAAGTCGAAGGTGATCGGCGTGCCGTTCGGGGTCGTGATGGTGTACGGGGCGGCAAGACCGATCGTCAGGTAAAGGACCTCCCCTGGTTCGGGTCTTGGGAGGTCCGCAGTCACCCGCACTTCGCGCCACTGGCCGGCGGCAAGATCGCCGATAGGCAGCGTGGTCGCGGCGCCGGGGAGGATGTTCCCCTCCGGAGATCCGGTGGTGGCGTTCAGGCGCTCAATCCCCGTCGTCACGGCAAGATCAGCCTGGGCGCAGTCTTCGCCTGCGAGGTTCCGGACGAAGAAGTCGAGGCTGATCTTGTCGCCCTCGATCGCGATATCGGGGGTGTACCGGATATCCTCCGGGTGGGCCGGGTCGAGGCTGTAGCGGTCACCGAGGGAGAGGGTCCGGCTCCAGGCGGTAGTATTCTGCAGCTGCCAGGTCTCGTTCATCCCGTCGTAGACGATCACCGGGCTCCCGTAAGGACCGCGATACTCGAATCCCGGGCCGAACGGCAATATCCAGTTCACGCGCTTGAGTGGTTCCTGCACGTGCTGGTGCTCCACGGGGAAGGCGGTGAGTATGGCGAGGTTCACCGCGGCAAGGATGAGAACGGCGGCAAGGCCAACCCATATCCACGTCTTCGAGCGCATTGTATCACGTTAGGAAAAGAGGTGATTTAGAGGTATGGGCTCACCATCAGCACTTCTCCTGTCTGTGCGTCGATGACGACGAGCCCTCCCTGGAGGACGTGATCCACGGGCTCGCCTCTCATCGTGATCACCCACGTCAGCGTCTGTACGTCCGGTCGGGTGTACTCGACGGAGAGGTCGGCCGTTGCATCGATCACCTTGATTCCCGGGAACTGCCCGGCCGCGACCTTCAGCGCCTCGTCCCGGGAGAGTTTCGGCTCAAGTGGACATTTGATCTCCCGCTGGATCCCGATATACGAGACGATCTCGCCGGTGCTCGGGTTAAGGTTCACGACGACTGTGTTCGGCGTGAGGACACCTTTGATCTCCTCTCTCCAGGTGGATGAGTACTCGCTGCCCGCATCGCCGTGAGAGACCAGGTTCGACCCGGTAAGCCGCATGTTCTTCCCTGAAAAGCCGTCGTACTTCTCTTCGGCGTAGGCCCTTGCCGCCGCTTCGGCTGCGATCCGATCCAACCGGATCTCATGGGAGTCTTTTCGCGCAGAATCGAACGTGGCGCGTTCGACTGCCCCGGTCCGGGCGTTGACATAGATCTGTCCGCCTCCGGTACCGAAGACGTAGTACTCTCCCAGGTTCAGGCACTCGATCTTCTGATACTCGAGGGTTGCATCGGGTTCGGTGAGAAAGCCCTGCGCTTTTTCCTTCGCAGTATCCACTCCAATTGGAGTGCCAGCGCCGGCCACCGACGCGGCCAGAGCCACGATGACAAGGCACACGATTGCAGTAATTGGTATCCATTTCATAGCTGAATCACCCCATTAAGAGACTCCGTGGCGAGCGGGAGTAAGATAACTGTTGTAACTCCCGGAGATCTCGTAGGTATCCACTCCATGGTAACCGATCGGCCACTGCCAGTAGCAGTCGTCTTTTGCGTTGCTTGTGGCGCTTGCAACGGTCTCCCCGTTTCGCACCCGGTTCCAGAAACTCTCGGACCAGTAGTTTCCGGTTTCGATCTCGACCTCGCCGTCGAACCCGACGCAGATGTCCGCGCCTTTGTTCGTGACGGTCTCCCGGACGAGATCCCCGTTGTAAGGGTTGTCGTGGGACGAATAGCAGGCGAGGTAGACCGCGAGCAGGACATCCCTGATATCGGTTCCATAATCAGATATGTAATACTGGTAGTTTCCCGGGTAGTGACCGTCGGTGTCGGCAAGTATCCAGGACTCCGAGGAAAACTTTATTCCACCGCCTTTATGCGAGTCGTCGTAGTAGAGGCCGTGGCCGTTGAAGAAGAATATCGCATCCGACCTGAACTGATTGTACGCTGTCGATGCTACTGCGTTCGTGGACGACGAGCTGGAGTAGCTCATCGCAGCCTGATCGACCCGTGCGTCGTAGGCCGTCGGCGTCGTATCCGAGCAGTCATAGTTGTGTGCGGGTGGTGCGGCGCTGGCGGCGGCAGGCAGAGCCGCGAGCAGGAGGAGTGCTGCCAGCGTGAATGACCATTGTTTCATAAGTATCCCTCAAGGTGCGCCCGGGCGTTCCTGCACCCGGAACCAGACCTGCATCTGAGGGGAAATCCTATAAAACCCGCTGTCGTGGTTCGGTTCTGGCCGAACAAACCTTAAACTTTGCGATCCGGTTCCGGGCAAGCAGCGGATCTGCGAAGCGTCATACTATAGAAACATTTTTCCGAGGTTCGGAAAAAACCGAACGATGACTGCTGATTTTATATGTTCTAACGACCCAGAATTGCGTCGGGTGCCGCGTGCGGTACCCGCTTGTGTGCGGGGGTCGTCCATCCCCAGGTCTGACGCCCCGGATGACGCACCCCGCAAGCCCGGAGGCAAAGGGAACGTAAGCGTTCTGCGTACTTAAACATGTGCTTCTCCTGCCTCCGAGGACAGAAACTGGAGGAAAACGAAATGAACGGAAAAACTGGAATGCGGGCATTCTCCTTGCTCTTGGCACTGTTGCTGATGAGCGTGGGAGTTGTGCCGGCAGTAGCAGGAACCTCTGAGGTTCCGGTTGAGCAATCGATTCCTGTAGTTGCGGCAAATGAGCAGACACCCTCCGATTCACGTTTCGTGATCGATGAAGATGTGAAAAAAGCAACGCCTCATTGGGCACTGTTTGCCGCCGATGAGCAAGGAAAGAAAAATGCTCTAAATGATTTGAAGATGGCTCAAATCTCCGATGAGAAAAAACAGATGTTATCTGAAGGACTCAGGGAAATTTGGGCAAAATATCCTGTAACTGCGATCCAACGTGACGGTCGAACAGAAGTGACTTTCGTATCTCCTGGCAAGTATGCCTTGACCCAAGAGGAAGAGTCCATCCTTGCTCAGGCCGATGAAGCGCTTGCCGAGTACCTGAACGATAAGTTCGCGACCAAAAGCAGCATTCAGTGGTGGGCGGCTCCCTGTCATCAGGATATCATAGAGACCTCCTGCCTGAAGTGGGGTGTTTCATCTGCATATGCTACGTATGCTCATGATGCAGCAGACGATCCCGACTCTTGGCCTTCGGTCTTGCCCCCTACCGGGTTCGAATGGTTGAATACCTTCATCCAGATCGTGTGTCACTCCTACGATCATTACTACAATCCTGTGCTTGGAACAGGTAATGCTCCGGCACAATGTGAGAACTATGCAAACATTGCCAAAAACTACTACGATCAGTCGTCAATGTACAATGCATACATGAACCTTGGGTATTCAAGCCATTTCCTGACTGATGTAGGAAATCCACTCCATACCGGTATGGAAATTGAACAAGCGCTGAATTCATGGGTTCACACCGAGTATGAGGATTATGTTGGAGAGAACTGGGATCAAGGCAGTGGAGAGGGGTATAACTTCAAGTCGGTTATTCAGAACAACGGGTACTATTACACCATAACTGATCCATCCAGCTCGACGCAATCTCTTGCCGGGTATGCGAAAAACTACGATGATGACCTCTACTATCTGGTGTATAATCACCGGTACACGTTCAGAACTGACCCAGATGTTAGATCGATTACCGAGAACTGCCTCCTCGATATGGCGAAGTATACACTCGGTCTGGTGAAATACGTGAGAGATTGAGGAGGGCTCTCCTCCTCACTTATACGGGGTAAGATATAACCATGGAACCAATGTCATCGTCTGTCATCGTCTTTGCATTACTTGTCGTCCTCCTCCCGGCTGTCTTCGCCGGTCTCCTCTCCCTGGGGTTCTACTACATTCTCGCGAAGGCGCAACCGGCTATCAGCAAACTCGCTCCGATCGTGATCGGGCTGCTCCTGGCCGTCCTGGTGCCGTTTCTCTCCTTTGTGCCACCGATCCGGCCGATTTTACCGGTGCTGAACCTGGTGGTCCTCCAGATGGGCATCCTGACACCGTTCATGCTTATCAGGAACCACCTCCCCGACCGGCACCACTCCACGATCCTCTTCTCCGGGTCCGTGGTCACGGTGGCCGTGCTTCTGATCTACGGGTTTGCAATGGCGTTCGGAAGCGAGGCCCCCTCCCCGGTCTCTCAATTCCTGATGTCTCTGCCCCTGTCCGAGATCGGCCTTCCCATCATGAGCCTGGTTATGGCCTATCTGGCGGCTGCGCTCATATCCGCGGTCATATTCGGCGCCGTGCTCGCGGTCGTAGCCGCATTCCAGCGGCGGAAGGTGCGGAGCGGATGAAGGGGGAGATGACCAGAGCGTGAAACCCGTTGCCTGCAGAGGGCCCGGCATCCTGCTGATCGGGCTCTGCCTTCTGCTGATCTTTGCGGCGGGATGCCTTGTGCCGGAGTACGGGGTGGGCCGCGACATCATGGTCTTCAAGGTCGATGCCGGGGGGACGGAGCAGTGGCAGACGGTCATCGATACCGGGGGTGACGATCGCGCATCGTGCATCGTCCAGACCGCCGACGGCGGATATCTCATTGGAGGAGAGGTCTGGCCCTGGCGCGGGGACCAATCCTACGGGATCTTCAAGATTGACGACGGCGGCTCGGTCGCCTGGAACGCCACCGGCAGGGGGTCCCCGGTCTCTTCCGTCGCCGAGACGACCCGGGGCGCCATCGTAGCGGTTGGCGAGTCCGGGGTCCTGCTCCTCGATCCGGCGGGGGAGATCCTGGAGAGCGACGTCGAGGCCGACAGCATCCTGCAGTCGGTTGTCGGGACTGCCGCCGGTGGATTTGTCGCCGCCGGGACCGACGGCAAAGACTTCCTTGTGCTTAAACGGGATCGAAACCTGACGGAGGAGTGGCGGAAGACCTACGGATCGACGACCGGGGCGGCCTACGCGAAGATCATCATCCAGACATCCGACGGCGGGTATCTGGTGGGCGGTCCGATCTATCTTCCGGACAGGACCGGCTCTGACGTGTGGATACTCCGGTTGAACGCCACAGGCGATCTGCTCTGGAATGCGACGCTCGGCACGCCGCTGCTGTACAACGACGTGCACTTCATGAGCGAAGCGCTGGGGGGCGAGTGCACCGTCATCTACAACAACGTAACGCTGGAGGAGGTCATCTTTGATCCGGAAGGGAATGTGCTGGAGGAGAGGACGCTCAATGCATCAACTCCGATCATCAAAACGATCGATGAAGGATACGTATCCGGCACTGTCACGTACCGGTCCGCATCCCGGTTCCTGATCCTCCCCGACCGGGTAGGTGTCCCTCATGTCATGAAACTCAATGCCGATGGACTTCCGGAGTGGGATACCGAACTGAACGCCACGTTTGAACTGTTAGGCGACGCAGTCTCGGTCATCCAGACCACCGACGGCGGATATGCTTTCTTGATGAACAGACACAACTACCCGAGAGAGCCCCGGTAGCCGGAAGCCGACCTTTCATCCCTTGTAGGGAGATCAGCCCCCTTATCTTTCGGGAACATCAAGCGGGCATGCAAAGGATCGGACAGAAGACGAATCTTGTTCCTGTAAAAATCGCGTTCTTCGCTCGGTTCTAGCGAAACGGGTCTGAAGTCTTTGGTTCCCCGCGCAACGGCATGGGTGAAGGTGAGGTCGCCGGGGGCGGCAGAGTACTGGGTGGCAAGGCCCTGTGAATCGGAAGATCATCTTACAATAAGAAGCTTTATGTTGAATTCGGTCAAAACCGAACGATGACTGCTTATTTTATATGTTTTAAAGACCCAGAATCGCATTGGGTGCCGCGTGTGGTGCCCACTTGTGTGCGAGGGTCGCCCATCCCTGGTTGCCGCCCCGGATGACGCACCCCGCATGCCCGGAGGCAACAGGATGTACGCATTTCGTGTACTTGAAGTCATCCTAAAAGTTTCCAGCGGCTGACGATTCCTATAGTTCAGAGCATTCTGTCGCCTCCCCGCGAAAAATTGAGTGGTCTCTGGCGTCAAACCTCTGATACGGCTCCTCTCTGGGTATCGCCACGCGGGGGAGGGATCGGGAGGGGGATGCCCCCTTCCCGGCTGAGGTGTTTCGGGATCACCTCCTTAACATGCGTGCCTCTTCCGTCCTCCGGCGAACGAGAATGGAGGAAAAACATGAATGGAAAGATTGGAGCATGGGCGTTCTTCATGCTCCTGGTAACGGTTTTCGTAGGAACAGCATGCGTAATCCCGGTCAGCGCCGGGATGGGCGACGATTCCGACGCGATCTACCCGGAATTTGGTGTGGAGTACAAACAGATTTATAATACCAGGAACAACCTGCCAAACTCGCCCGCCATTGCCGAGGGCTTCTATGAAGTGTTCGATAATGCCGGGTGGGGGTGTAATTTCTACATAGGCGATTGGGATAGAGACACCCAGCGGTGGGACTGGGATTCGGATGCAGCCCATGTCGATAGCGTGGACCTTGTCTTCTGGGCAGGACACGGTGACGACAGTTTCATTCTTCTGGATGGTCTCCTGCCTGTTCTCGCCTGGGTGTATTTTCATGACTGCAACTGGGGTGATCAGGATCTGGAATGGATCTTGCTACATTCGTGTCATACTACCCAGATTCCCGGAGAATTCAAAGCGTGGCCGCATTGGGCCTTAAATGGTGCTCATCTGGTTTGCGGGTTCGACACGGTCGGCTACGACTACGCCGAGGATGGAGCGGCCGTCGCAAACAAGCTCTTTAACAATTATAAGGTACGTCACGCGTGGTATTTTGGGCTGGATGAGACCCACGGAAACGACGTTTGGATAGGGACCATTGGTGAGAACGCCGCTTGCGGTGATGATCGCATCTGGGGAGAGGGATCTGTGATCGCCGATCCACCTGTTGACAGTGAGATCTACCGGTGGTTATTCCAGTGCAACTAAATTGAGGTCTTCGTTATGGAACTAAAAATGGTTGGTGCATTTGTCTGTCTCGCTCTGGCGTTCGCAGTCGGGTGCATGTGGGTTCTTGGTCCTGGTCAGGCTCCGGTGAGTCCTCTCCCCGCCGTGGCGGGTGCGGGTGAAGGTACGTACTCTCTCGCTGCAGAGTTCCCGGAAGTGCAGGGCTCGTATACGCTCTACCGGGTGGTTCCGGTCACCGTCACGAAAGAGCAGGTTCGGGAGATTGCGGAACGGTTCGGGCTCTCGGGAGAACCGAAAGCGGTCAGCGAGGTGACCGGGGAGTTCCTCCTTGTCGACACCTCGAAGGAACCGGAGGAGCACATGTCGGTGTATGCACATTCCGGCGCCGTTGCCTACCACATCCTTGACAAAGAGTTCCCGACCGAAGTGACCGAGCAACCTGACCTTCCCTCGGACGCGGAGGCGGAGAAGGTTGCTCTCGCATTCCTTGAGAAGACCGGTATGTGGTCGCCGGACGCCCAGGTCGTGAAGACCGAGGTGAACCAGAAGCAGGAGATCTGGGAAGCAGGTGCCACCGAACCGAAGGTGTCGTACGACGTCACCAAGGCAGTCAGGTTCGGCCGGTCGCTCGACGGGCTGCCGGTCTATGGCGACGACGAATTCGCGGCGATCCTGGGCGACGGCGGGGAGGTCGTTGGGCTCGTGAAGACCTGGCGGGAGGTGGAACTGGACGGGAATGTCAGCCTCCGGTCTCCCGAGGAGGCGTATGAGGATCTTCGTGCAGCACGGACTGTCCGCCCTCACACGGGGCAAGAGTACGACCAGATCACGATCGAGAATATCACAATTGGTTACTGGATGGAGCCAAGGGGTTTCGTGCAGGATCAGGTCCGGCCGGTTTATGCGTTTTCCGGAACCGCGCTCCGGGACGGTGTAGAGGAGCCGTATGTCGAATATGTCTTTGCCGATGAGGGAAAACGGTGAAGCCTGCTTTCCCTCTCATATTTTTGGATGTTTGTAGCCGGGCACCGTCCATGAACGAAGACCCCGGAGCACCGGTATGACCGGATTCGGCTTTACTCAGGCGGTTCTTATAACCCTGGAGACCATAGTTTCCCTGGGTCCGGTCTATCTCTGAGGTGATCCTATAATTATAAAACCCCTCAGATAAAACCTGGGGTCATGGTATTCCGGGAAATTG
>DAYL01000004.1:0-23369 GCA_002508705.1 Methanoculleus sp. UBA374
TTCACCTGGTTGCGCTTCGCAAGCTCGTAGAAGCCCATCGCGTCGCAGCCCTTCACCGGGACGGCGATCCGCATGTCTTCGGCTCCGTCGAGGTACTTCTTGACCAGTTTCGGAAGCAGGAGCGTCCCGCAGTGGAGGGAGCCCGCCGTCTGTCCAATCTCGGCCGGGTCGGTGATGAGCGTCGGGACCGCGTCGTAGAGGTCCGCACCCTTCTTCACCGCCAGGACGGCGTCGACGATCTTGTTCTCCAGGGCATACTTGAGAAGCCCGGTCACCGCGCCGCCGCACTCCGCGGCCTTGGCAATATCCGGATTCGTCGTCCAGGCGTATACCATATCTCCTTTGGCTACCATCTCACTGCACCCCCGTGATCTTCTCGACCTTCACAGCACAGTGCTTCAACTCCGGCATCTTGGAGAGCGGGTCGAGAGCGGTGTTCGTCAGCATGTTCGCAGCCGCATTCCCGAAGTGCATCGTCATCATCAGCACGCCGGGTCCGACTTCGTCGGTCACTCTTGCGGTGGTCTCCACCTCGCCGCGCCTGCTGCTGAGTTTGATCTTCTCCCCGTTCCGGATGTTCAGCCGTGTCGCATCCTCGTTGTTGATCTGCACGTAGCCTTCCGGCACCTCGTGGTCGAGGATCTTCGCGCGGCCGGTCTGCGTCCGGGTGTGGTAGTGGAAGAGCAGGCGCCCGGTCATCAGGGTGAACGGATACTCGGCGTCGGCGACCTCCGCGGGCGGCCGGTACTCGATACCGAAGAAGTGTCCGAGACCGTCGGCCGACGAGAACCTCTCGCGGTGCAGGATGGGGGTTCCCGGGTGCTCCAGGGTCGGGCAGGGCCAGTGTACGGACTCCGGCTTCTCCATCCTCGCGTAACTGATGCCGGCCATCGACGGAGTGACCCGCCGCATGTCGTCCCAGATCTCTTCGGGCGAGTTGAAGTCAAAGCCGTGGAGCCCGAGCTGGTGGGCGAGATCGACGAAGATCTGCCAGTCGGGTCTCGCATCGCCCGGCGGTTCCACCGCCGTGCGGATACGGTTGACGCGCCGCTCGGCGTTGGTGAACGTCCCGTCCTTCTCGGCGAAGGATACGCCGGGCAGGATAACGTCGGCGTACTGCGCCGTCTCGGTCATGAAGAGGTCCTGCACGACGAGGAAGTCCAGCTTCTCAAGCGACCGCATCACGTGATTCGAGTCGGGGTAGGAGACGACCGGGTTCAGCGCGAAGATGTACATCGCGCGAATCGGGTCGCCGCACTGGGTGATCTGTTCCGTCAGGGTCACGCCGTATTCTTTTGCGAGCCCGGTGACGCCCCAGAGTTCCTCCATCCGCTTCCGGACGGCGTCGTCTTCGCACTTCTGGTAGCCGGAGAAGACGTTCGGGTAGGCACCCATGTCGCAGGCGCCCTGGACGTTGTTCTGGCCCCGGAGCGGGTTGACGCCGGTCCCGGGTCTACCCACGTTGCCGGTGAGCATCGCGAGGTTCCCGAGCGACCGGACGTTGTCCGTGCCGGTCGAGAGTTCCGTGATGCCGAGGCAGTAGATGATCACCGCGTTATTCGCACTTGCATAGATCCGCGCGATCTCCTTGACCTTCTCGGTGGGGACGCCGGTGATCGACTCGACGTCGGCGTAGTTCTCCACGGCCTTCTTCAGGTCCTCATACCCGGTCGTCCGCTTCTCGATGAACTCCGTGTCCTGGAGGTTCTGCTGGATGATCCAGTACATGATCGAGTTGATCAGGGCAATGTTCGTCGAGGGGTTGTACCGGACGTAATAGTCGGCGAGACGTGCCGTGGGGGTGTAGCGCGGGTCGCAGACGATGATCGTCTTGCCCGCCTTCTTTGCCTGGACTATCCGGCGGCCGGCGAGCGGGTGGGCCTCGATGGTATTTGCGCCGATCATGAAGATGACGTCGGAATTGAGGACGTCCTCAAAGGGGTTCGTCGCGGCACCGGAGCCGAACGAGAGCGAGAGCCCCGCAACGGAGGGTCCGTGGCAGATACGCGCGCAGTTATCGATGTTGTTGGTCTTGAAGGCCACCCGCGCGAGCTTCTGCAGGATGTAGCACTCCTCGTTCGGGGTCCGGCACGAGACCTGGAAACCGAGGGACTTCGGCCCGTACTTGTCGCTGATCTCCTTGAACTTGGAGGCGACGAGACCGAGCGCCTCATCCCAGGACGCCTCCTCGAACTTACCGTTCTTCTTGATGAGCGGTTTCGTCAGCCGGTCGGGGCTCTGCACGAACTCCCAGCAGGTCATTCCCTTGGGACAGAGTTTTCCTTCGTTAATCGGGCTCCTCTTCAGGGGTTCCACCCCTACGAGTCTGCCGTCGTTCACCACGAGGTTGAGCCCGCACCCGACACCGCAGTACGGGCAGGTCGTGGGAACGTAGCGCAGTTTTTCATTGGTTTCAGCCATTCACATTCTCCAGATTGTTGCATTCAACGTCGATTTTTTTGGGCATGCCCGGAAAGGATGGACATGCAAACATTAGTTTTACTCTACTCAGCGGTATATAAATTTAAACTTACTCATTTAATATTTCGGGATATCCGACGGTATATAATTGATATGCCGGAAACCGCAATCGGCGCATATGCCTATCTGGTGAAGAATATCGTTTTGTCGTTGATTTTAACGGTTTTTATTTCCCCGCTCTGGAATCCTGTCGTCAGAAGTTAACTAGATGTGGTTAATTGAGCCATAATATTTAAAAATATCTTTAACCATATACTCCTCCGTGCAACCGAGACTGAACCACACCTGGGACGACATCAAGGCGAGACTCGAGTCAAAAGGCTCCTCGCCGGAGTTGATAGAGCACTTTCGGCGATGCGTCGACTTTCATACCTACCCGGCCCCCGGGCTCCTCGTCGGCGTCTTCATGGTGGACTACGCCCTGGAACTTCTGGCCCCTCCCGCTCATGAGAAGATCTACGCCGTCTGTGAGACCGCGAAGTGCCTGCCCGACCCCCTGCAGGTGATCGCCCACTGTACGACCGGCAACCACCGGCTCCGGGTGATCCCGATCGGAAAGTTCGCCCTCACCGTGAACGGACCGGCCGAAGCCCCGTACGTGAACGGGATCCGGGTTTTTGTCGACGGCGAGAAGATCGAGGAGTATCCGACGTTCACCCTCTGGTACACGAAGGACCCGCTCTTCGATCCGAGAACCCGCGGCGTCGCACTGATCGACGAGATCATCGACGCAGGACGCGCGTTCCTCTCGTATGAACGGGTGCGGGTGAAAGTGCCCCAGAAGTGGCCCTGGAGGTCTGCCATCTGTTCCATATGCGGCGAGCTGGTCCCCGACAACCTGCTCGTCGACGGGGTCTGTGCCGACTGCCGGTCTCAGTCCTACTACGAGAAGACGGCGTATTGACGTGCTCGCCCTCCGGAGAAGGCGTAAATCACATCGACGCGAAAAGGCACCGCATGGAGTTCATCCTTATCGGGTTCGTGCACTCTGGCATTCTCTCCCGGAGCGATATGTCGGTCCAGGGCGTCGATGCCGAGATCGGGGTCTTTCCCGACGCGGGGCGCCCCTCTCCGGCATTGAGAAGAATTCGCACCCGATCTTCGTCTGCTGGATGCACGAGACGGGCCGGGGAGTCCTGAAGGCGGCGGCCCTCCGATCTCCGGCCCGGCCAAATCCTCTTTCGGTCTCGATTGTCCGGCTGCCCGGCCTCCCGGAGGAGGGGCAGTTTATGCTTACGAACTGGACCTGGTCAATGGAGCGCCGGTCTCGGCATCAAGCCCTATCAGGCCGGATGGGACTATGTCTTCTCCGCAGCGGGCCGCGATAGAACGGAGAAGATGCGGAAGATGAGCCACGGTGGCTGCGGTGTTCGGGAAATACCCGCTATGTCGTTGCCGGTCCCGGAAAAGAGGCGACGTTCTGCCTCAGTGCCGTGCCGGAGAGCGTCGATGCAATCCCTGCCTGCAGGGTCCGCTCTCCGGCGCGTTTCGATGAAAGTTGATTGTTATACATCGAGGAGTTAAGAGTATGCCACGCCGGTACCTGAATCTTACCCCGCTTCCTGATGCGCTCGCGGCTATGCGGCGGGCGTTTCCCGCCCCGAACCACGCTGAGACCGTGCCGTTGCACCTGGCGGTCGACCGGGTGACGGCCGAACCCGTTTATGCGACGTATTCCGTCCCTGGTGCCGATATAGCAAAGTTCGACGGCTACGCAGTGAAGAGCAGGGATACCCGGGGAGCACAGGACCAGCGGCCGCTGCCCCTTACGGAATGCGTCCGGGTCAACACCGGCGACGTGATCCCGCCTTCGTTTGATGCCGTCGTCATGATCGAGGATACCTGGGACGAGGGCGGCATACCCCGGGTTCGGAAGTCCGCCGCGCCCGGCCAGAACGTCCGGCATGCAGGCGAGGATATCCGGGCCGGCGAACTGGTCCTGCCGAAAGGCCATCGGGTCCGGCCGTTCGATATCGGCGCGCTCGCGACCTACGGCATATCCCGGGTGTGCGTGAGGTCGGTCCGGGTCGGTATCGTCCCGACGGGGAGCGACCTCGTCCCTCTGGGTGCAGCACCCGCGCCCGGCCAGACGATCGAGACGAACACCCTCATGGCGGAGGCCTACCTCACCCGGATGGGAGCGACCTGCCGCCGTTACGGGATCGTTCCCGACGACCCGGACCGAATCCGGGAGGCGGTGGAAGAGGCGATCGGCGAAAACGACCTCGTCATCCTCTCGGCGGGTTCTTCGGCCGGCACCCGGGACTTCTCCCGGGACGTCGTCGAGGCGCTCGGGGAGATCGTCTTTCACGGCATCGCGGTCCGGCCGGGGAAACCGGTGCTGCTTGCGAACGTCGACGGCAAACCGGTCCTGGGAATGCCCGGATACCCCGTCGCCGCACAGACCGTTCTCCGGGAGGTTGCCGGGGCCCTGCTTGCATGGTGGGGGCTCTCGCCGCTCCCGGGTACGGACCTGGACGTCCGGCTGTCGCGGCGACTGGCGTCGGACCTCGGGTTCGACGAGTTCGTCCCGGTCTCGGTCGGACAGGTCTCCGGCACCTTCTGGGCGACCCCGCATCCCCGGGGCGGCGGCATCCAGATGGCGGTGGTCCGGGCAAACGGCTACCTCCACATCCCTGCCGAGCGCGAGGGGATCGAGGCGGGCGAGGAGGTGCGCGTCCGGCTTACCGTTCCGCCGGCCACGGTCGCCCGGACGCTCGTCTGCGTCGGCCAGCGCGATCCCGCCCTCGTCGAACTCGGCAACATTCTCTCGGATGACGGCTACCTGCTCCACTGCTGCAACGCCTCAACGGTTGGAGCGGTGCTGGCCCTGCGGGCGGACACCTGCCATGCCGCTTCGGTCGTTCTTCCGGAGACCGATGCGGCATGGAACGATCAGGTGCTCCGGTACCTGCCGGGCGCGGACCTCCTCCGGGTGCAGGTGGCCCGGGAGGAACTGGGGATCGCTTCAGCCGGGCCCCTTGATGCCGACGATAGCCTTACGTCGCTGCGGTTCGTCAACCGCCCGAAGGGAACGGCGGCGCGAACGCTCTTTGATGAATGGCTGGACCGCCGGGGCGTCGATGCCGGGAGTGTCGCGGGATACGAACACGAGGTGCGGACGCACGGTGCGGTTGTTGCGGCCATCGGCAACGGAACCGCCGACGCAGGCGTTTGCCCGGCCCGCCTGGCGCGGGAAGCGGGGCTCCGGTTCACCCCGCTCGGCTACGAGTCGTGCGATCTGGTGGTCGGGAGGGAGCATGTCGCGGACGACGGTGTTGCCGCCCTCATCCGGGCCGTCCGGTCGCCGGCGTTCCGGACGTATCTCCGCTCGACGGGCCGGGACCGCACCGACGCCGACCAGCCCTGCCGGTGAGAAAAGGGTATCTTCTTGTCGGCGAGAGTATTTCTCATGCAGGTCAGCGAACAGACACAAAACCAGATTCTGGCGGTGCTCCGGCGGATGGCCGAGGCTATGGGGAGAAAAGATCTCGACGGCGTCATGGCGCTTACCGATCTCGATTTTCGGGGTTTCGGGACCGGCGGGACGGTGATCGGCAGGGAGGCCTACCGGCGGCGCCTTGAGCGTGACTTTGCGCGGTCGGAGACGCTCTCTCTGGAGTTCTTTGACGTTCACATCGGTGCCGAGGGGACGGTCGCCTGGGTCCTGGCCGATGCGGTCTATCGTATCGTCGCCGCCGGTGTCGAAGAGACCCAGAAAAGGCGGCTGACGGCGGTGCTCCGGGGGACCGGTCACGCCTGGATCTTTGTCCAGCAGCACTGCTCCCTCCCGGCAGAGGGGCAGGAGGCCGGGCGGCCGTATTCGGCATAGCACTTTTTTTTCATCTGAAGTTACGGTGAAGCTGACGCTCACGCCTCCGCCGTAAAGAAGAGGATCGCCCTGCCGTTGCCGTCGATGACCGCGAGGGTATCCCCGACGATCCGGTAGCCCGCCGCCGACCGGAGGAGGGTCAGGTAGGCGGCCTCCTGTTCCATGACCCCGGCGGGCTCGTTGCAGGCGGCTTTCGTGGCAATGATCCGTTCTACGGTGATCCCGGTCTCGTTGAGTTGATACGGCGCCGAGTAGGCGTTGCACCCGGCGGACCCCGAGAGCGTGCCGTCGTCGTCGAAGACCAGGGTGACGCTGGTGCCGGGGACCGGCGACGCGACGGCGCTGCCGCCGCCGATGCTGTAGTGATCGAGCCGCCACTCCGTCTCAAGCAGCGGCGCGCTCGCGGGCTGCCCGTCCCGCGAGAAGACGAGCAGGTCTTTACCCGACGGCCCGGAGAGCACCAGCAGGTCGCCTTCGACCCGGTAGGAGGCCGCCGCAACGAGGAGTTCCCGGTATCGGCTCTCCTGCTGCGTGAGGTCCAGTTCTGCGGCGGGGTGGGCCACCGTGACGTCGGTCGGTATCACCGAGATCGTTGAGCCGGCGATCCGGTAGGAAGCGGAGTAGAGGTTGCACCCGGCGGACCCCGAGAGCGTGCCGCTGTCGCCGAAGATGATGAACGGTTCCGCCCCGGAGAGGGGCGCGACGATGGACCCGTTATCCGCACGGAATGCGGTGAGGCTCCATGCCGTCCCCGCAAGCGGTTCGGCGACCCGGCCGGGATCGTCGGGCGGCGTCTCCATAGCGCCGGGGAATCCGACCGAGATGAGACATGCCGCCACGATGATCAAGAGAGCGGCCCATGTGAGTATGTCGTGCCCGCCTCCGCCTATCTGTGCCACGGGTAGGCGTAGGAAGCGAGAGGAGAAAAGATAACTCATTTGCATCGAGATTGGTTCAACCCCTTTCTCCCGAATGGTTAGAAGGATGCGGCGTCGATCCGCCGCGGCGGCCCCGGGCGGGGTTCTATGGGAGGGGCGTCCGCCTCAGGAGGTCGAAACTGGAAAAGAGGGGAATCGGCCTTCCGGGAGAGGACCGAACCCGCGCTTCCCGTCAGGCATCGTTCGGCTGCGTCGAGATGAAGATGAGCAGGCCGGTGCCTGCCTCATCCGTGAGGAGGAGGCGGTTTCCCTCTACCCGGTAGGATGAGACGCCTGTGAGGAGGGTCAGGTACTTGCTCTCCTGCTCCATGACGCCCTCAGGATCGTTACAGTACATCTTCGTGCTGATGGGCGGCGAGACCGTAAGACTCGTGCCGTTGAGGCGGTAGTCGGCCCCGTAACTGTTGCATCCGGCGTTGCCGGTGAGGTTCCCGTCGGCGCTGAAGGCCGCCGTGACCGTGGTCCCGACGATCACCGAGGAGACCGATTCACCGTCAAGGCTGTAGGACTCGAGCGTCCACTCCGTTCCGGTCAGGGATGCCTGCGGTACCTCCGGTGCCTGCACGAAGAAGAGCAGGTCGGCGCCCGCCGCGTCCGTGAGGGTCAGCCGGTCGCCCTCAACCCGGTAGGAGGAGACGTTTTCAAGATGGCCCAGGTACTTCCCCTCCTGCTCCATGACGCCGGGCGTCGTGCAGTACATCAGGGTGCTGTAGATCGAGGAGACCGAGAGGTTCGCGCCGTCGAGGCTGTAATTTCCGCCGTAGTGGTTGCACCCGGCGCTGCCGGTGACGGCCCCGTCGGCCGCGAACTTCGCGGTGACCGTGGTGTTGGCGATCACCGAGGAGACCGCATCTCCCCCGGTGCTGTAGGCGTCGAGCACCCAGTCCGTCCCGACGAGCGGGAGGTCCGGCGTCCGGGCGGCCCGCTCGAAGACCAGGAGGTCGGCGCCCTCGCTGTCCGTGAGGACCAGTCGGTCGCTCTCCATCCACGAGGAGACGGTCTCAACGAGGGGGACTCTCTCGCCGTCCGCCGTCACCCGCTCCACCCGGTAAGAGGCAACTTCCGCAAGAAGCGCAAGGTAGCGGTCCTCCTGGTCCATGATGCCCGGCGGTTCGCTACAGTACATCTCGGTTCTTACGGCCGGTTCGATAGTGAGGCTCGCGCCGTCCGTCGTGTAGTTCGCGCCGTAGCGGTTGCACCCGGCCGATCCGCCGACCCTGCCGTCGGTGCCGAAAGCCGCCGTGACGTTTGTGCCGGCAAGGACCGGGGCCATGGTGCCGTCCTCACCGGCGAGGCTTACGAGCGTCCATGACGTCCCGGCGAGCGCCGCGGGTGCGGGCCCCTTCACGAAGACGAGCGTCGTCGCTCCGGCAGAGTCGACAATCTCCAGCCGGTCGTCCTCGATCCGGCATTCCGCCGCCGAGCCGAGGAGGTCCATGAACCGTGCCTCCTGCTCCATGATGCCCTCCGGCTTCTCGCAGAGTTTCAGCGTCTGGACAAGCGAGGAGACCGAGAGGGCCGTACCGTCAAGGCTGTAGTTTCCGCCGTAACTGTTGCACCCGGCCGATCCGCCGACCCTGCCGTCAGTGCCGAAAGCCGCCGTGACCTCCGTTCCCGGCAGGACCGGGACGAGCGTACCGTTCTCGGCGAGGTACGAGTCGAGGGCCCAGGAGGTCCCGGTGAGCCCGGCAACTCCCCCGGGCGTTGACGTGCCCGAGATGCATCCCGCGGTGACGATTGCCGCCACGACGATGGCGACGAGGGATGCCCCCGCAAGGATGGTGTTTCTGTTCCTTCTGTTCGGTGCCATACAACAGCATATGAGCGGGAATGAAAGATAAATGAATGGTAAACTACGAAAAAAATCGAACCTATACGTGTCCGGTTCACTGAACCGGGCGATTATACCGATAATCGAGGGCTCCCGGACGGGACCGCCGCCCGGGAGGCTCGATGGTTCCATATGTGCAGGGTATTTATCCGGGGTGGAGACCATACCGGAATAGGGGAAGAATACAATGGTAGACTTGATCCTCTTACGGCACGGCGAAAGCCTCTGGAACAGGGAGAACCGGTTCACCGGCTGGACCGACGTGGACCTCTCGCCCCACGGGATACAGGAGGCTCACCGGGCGGCGGAACTCCTCGGGGACGGCGGGTATACGTTCCGTGTCGCCTACACCTCCGTCCTGAAACGGGCCATCCGGACGCTCTGGATCGTTATGGACGACCTCGACCTCATGTACGTCCCGGTTTATCGGTCGTGGCGGCTGAACGAGAAGAGTTACGGCGCCCTGCAGGGCCTGAATAAGCAGGAGACCGCGGCAAAGTACGGTGCGGAGCAGGTGCACCTCTGGCGCCGGGCATACGACGTGCAGCCGCCGCCGCTCGCGTGGGACGACCCGAGGCACCCGCGGTTCGACCCCCGCTACGCCGACCTGGACCCGACGAGTCTCCCTGCGACCGAATCCTTGCATGACACGCTTCTGCGGGTGCTTCCCTGCTGGGAGAGCCACATCGTCGGGAGCCTTGCGGCAGGAAAACCCGTCATGGTCGCCGCTCACGGAAACAGCCTTCGTGCCCTGGTCAAACATCTGGACGGAGTCCCGGACGATGAGATTGCTGGCCTGAACATCCCTACCGGCTACCCGCTCGTCTACGAACTGGACGATGGTCTGAATGCGGTCAGGCACTATTACCTGGGCGACCCGGAGGAGGTTGCGGCGGCCGCGCGGGGCGTGGCCCGGCAGGCAGGGACAAAGTAGCCGGAAGCGGGGTCTTCCGGCGACAGGGGAAGATCATATATACTGTCCTGTTGAGGGGCATCCTCTCCGAGAGGAGGGAAGAACGATGAAGAAGGTTGCCATCAACGGGTTCGGGCGGATCGGGCGTCAGGTCCTCCGCAATTACCTGACCGACCCCCCGGGAAACATCGAGATTGTCGCGATCAACGACCTGATCACGACGGATCAATTCGTGTACCTGACGAAGTACGACTCGGTCTACGGACGGGCGCCCTTCCCGATCGAGCCCGGCGCGGACCATATCCGGTTCGGGTCGAAGGAGATACGGGTGCTGCACGAGAAGGAGCCTGCGCGCCTCCCGTGGAAGGACCTCGGCGTTGAGATCGTGCTCGAGTGCACGGGGCGCTTCACCAAGCGGGAGGGCGCCGCAAAGCACCTGGATGCCGGGGCGTCGCGGGTCGTCATCAGCGCGCCGTCGTCCGACGCGGATGTAACGGTCGTGCTCGGCGTCAACGAGGAGTCCTACGATCCTGCAAAGCATATCGTCATCTCGAACGCCTCCTGCACGACCAACGCGCTTGCGCCGGCGGCAAAGGTGCTCAACGATGCATTCGGCGTCGAACACCTGATGGCGATAACGGTCCACGCCTACACTGCTTCTCAGGCGCTTATCGACCGGGCCGCAAAGAAACCGCGTCGGGGACGGGCCGCGGCCGTCTCGCTGATCCCGACGTCGACCGGCGCCGCCGCCGCCACGATCCGCACCATCCCGGAGCTCATCGGGAAGATGGACGCGGTAGCGATCCGGGCCCCGGTTCCCGACGGCTCGGTCATCGATATCGTTGCGGAACTGAAGCGGGACGTAACCCGGGATGAGGTGAACGCGGCGATGAAGAAAGCCGCCGAGGGGCGGATGAAGGGGTTCCTCGCGTATACTGAGGACCCGATCGTATCGGCCGACATCGTCGGCGATCCGCACTCCGGGATCGTCGACGGCGAGATCACGAACGTCGTCGGCGGAAGGATGGCCCGGGTCCTGGTCTGGTACGACAACGAGTCCGCATATGCGAAACGGATGGTCGATATCGCCTCCTACATCGCCTCCCGGGAGTGAGGGGGTATGCGTCTGTGGTAAAAGTGGTCTTCTTCGGTCTCGACGAGCACGAGCAGGAGATGATCCAGGGGGCTTTTGCCGGTAAGCGCGGCTACGCCGCCGTCCTCTACCCTGAACCGCTCACGGAGGAGAACGCGTCGCTTGCCCGCGACGCCGACGGCATCGGGGTCTTCGTCTCGTCGCACGTCACCCGTGAGGTCCTGACCCTGCTGCCGGACCTCAAGGTGATCGCCGTCATGTCCACCGGGTTCGACCATATCGACATCGCCGCATGCCGGGAGAGGAACATCGCCGTTTGCAACGTGCCGCACTACGGCGATACGACCGTGGCGGAGTTTGCGTTCGGGCTCATCCTGGCTCTTGCCCGGAGATTCAGGCCGATGTTTGCGCGAGTGGAGCGGGGCGACTTCACCAGGACCGAACTTACGGGGATGGACCTCGCAGGAAAGACCCTCGGCCTGATCGGCACCGGGCATATCGGGTCGCACCTCGCGCGCCTCGCCCACGGGGCGGATATGGAGGTGATCGCCTACGACCTGCGGCCGAACCCGGATCTTACGAAAGAATACGAAGTCCGCTATCTGGATCTCGACGACCTGCTACGGGAAGCGGACGTCATCAGTCTGCACGTCCCCTACACGAAGGCCACCCACCACCTGATCGACGCCGCCCGGCTGCGGCTGGTCAAGAACTCCGCGCTCCTCATCAACACCTCCCGGGGCGGCGTGGTGGACACGGGGGCGGTCGCCGACGCTCTCCGCGAGGGCCGCCTCGGCGGGGTCGCGCTCGATACCTTCGAGGGGGAGCAGGTCTGGATCGAGGAGGAGTTCCAGGGGCCGGACGAGGCGTCGGCAGACGAACTCCGGGACGCGCTCGCGAGTTTCGCCATTCTGCACTCGGACCGGGCGATCCTCTCGCCGCACAACGCTTTCAACACGCGGGGTGCGGTCGAGCGGATCATCGCTACAAGCGTCGAGAATATAGAGGCGTTCTTTTCCGGGAACCCGCAGAACGTCGTCGGCGGGACCTACCGGGTGCCGGCGGCACCGGCTGGGGGTGCCCCCTGAACGCCCGCGGCCATCCAGGCGCTACGGGAAATAGACGGATAACGGATGCCCTTCGAGCCGGCTCGGTGCACCGGGACCCGGGAGAGCCCCCGCGCACGGCTCGCCGGAAACAGGCGCACGAACAGAGATGGCGGCGGCCTCTCTCGTCCCGTTCCTCTTTTAGGCACTGACGGCCCTCGTCTGCCGGGAGCGGACGGCCGCATAATTCTCTGTCCTCCTTTATCGCTTTGAGGTGTCTTTCCCGATCTTGGCATTGCCAGAAAATACCTCAAAACTGTCATACTTCCTGCAGCAGGGTCGGCACGGCCGTGCCGACTCGAACCTTAACTGGATTGGATTGAGTGAGACTCCTATACCTCTATTCCCCCCGGAGAAAATGATCAAACATATATAGTATCCCATGGCTATACGTTATTCTCCATACCTTGAACTTTCAGTAAAATTTGCCCTTTGAGGGGAGTGATATTGCAATTTGAGGCGGGACATATTCGACGGTGGAATTGAGTATGAAAATGAATCAATATGATCTGCAGTCGGGAGCCCCTTGTTACCGGTGTCATGCAGGGGATGACGAAGTTCGCCACCTGCAGTCGCTCGGACTGGCCGGATGTTCCAATATCGTCGTGGGGCAGATCATCGCGCGTGTCGCGGGGGCATCGTGATGATCAAACTACGTAGAATCTTCCTGTTCTTTCTCGCCGCCTCGCTGCTGGCGACCACAGCAAGTGCGTCTGCAAACCCGCTCGCCGCCTGTGGGGGTGTGACGGAACGCGATGTTGCGGTAGCCATCCCGGGCGAAGGGATCGTCGTCCCCCTGTCGGAGACCGCCGGCATCCGGTTCGCCGACGGCGGCGTCGAGGCGCAATGGGGTCGCCTCTTCGTGCGGACGTACCCGACCGTCACCTTTCCCGACGACGACTCTTTTGAACGCGAAGCAACGTTCACCGCCGCTCCCGACCTCGCAGAAAACACCGTCACGTACACCGGTGATGAAAGCCGGATGACGTATGAGGTCTATGAGTCCCTCCTGAAGGAGACTATCGTCCTAGACCGCCCCGGGAACGTCTCGTACCGGTACGAGATCGGGCTGACCGACTGGATGACTGAGGAGCGGATCTGCGATGGAGACGGAACCGACAGCGAGAACGAAACTTGCACTGAAAACGGAACATGCAGCGAGAACGAAACTTGCACTGAAAACGGAACCGAGATCAGGACCTACCGGCACACAGAACCGGCGGAGGACTCCACGTGGGAGATCGCCCGGGACAACTACGGCAACCTGGTCATCTCCATCAACGGGGCGGAGACCGTCGTTCTTCCACGGCCGTACTGTACCGATGCAGACGGGATCAGGTACGATCTCGAGTATACCCTGAATACGGATGAAAAGACCATCACCATCACCGGCATCCCTGAATCCGCGAGGTATCCGCTGACGATCGACCCTACGGAGAGGGTGATCAATGGAGGGTTCGAGACCGGTGATTTGACTGGATGGAATACGTTAACCTCTGCGGAGGGATATGTTGAGATTACATCCGGGACCGTCGCGGGATGTTACGGGAGACTTCCGAGGGCGCATTCCGGCACCTATGGCCTCAAGGTTGCTGTCGACACGCTCAGCCACACCTCTTCGTATGCAATCGCCAGACAAAACGTCGATTTTCAAGGCGCCGAAAACGTGACGTTCTGGAGGCGATTCGACGGGCACGCACCGTCCGGTACTGCCTGGGAGCTTGAAACTTCGATAGGGAGTAATCAGATCTATTCCATCTCCTCTGCTCAATACCCCGGAGCTTGCCAGAATCACCCTTACGCACAAATAACAGAGGCCGTCCCCGATCCGACAGCGACGTATACGTTTGAGATCCGGGCGGATGCCAGCAAGACGAGCGGTCCGGGTAGTGTCGCCTCCTACTGGGACGACATCTCCGTTCTGGGGGCCACTCCCCCAATTGCAGACTTTACCGCCTCCCCTACGAGCGGCGCCGCTCCTCTTACCGTTCAGTTCACCGACATGTCGACCGGCAGCCCGACCTCCTGGGCGTGGGACTTCGGCGATACCGGCACCAGTACCGACCAGCACCCGACACACATCTACAGCAGCGCCGGCACCTACACGGTAACGCTGAACGTCAGCAATGCCTACGGATGCAATATCAGCGCCCAGCCCCTCATCACCGTCACCTCGGACCAGACCGTGATGAATCCGACCCCCTCCTTTGCATCGCCGAACACCCTGATCCTGCGCGAAGGGAAGAATTTCGTCTCGACGCCCTACTATCTCACATCCGGACACAATACGGCGGGTACGGTCTTCCCGGACTTCGGTACCGCGGTCAGGGGATACAGGTTCGAAAACGGCCAGACGGTAATCCTGACGGCGCAGGATGAAATCCGGCCGCTTGAAGGATACATAATCTACTCGGACGGGTATCACGAGATCACCCTCCAGTTCGAAGACCCCCAGATACGTCCGACAGTTACAAAAGACCTCGACGAAGGCTGGAACTTCGTCGGCTTCTATGGTTTGAGCCAGGAATGTGCACGGGACACGCTCATTTCCCTTGGGAACGCGTGGTCGGAGGCAAAGGGCTGGGATGCCGGGTTGCAGGAATACGAAACCGCCTTTGTCAGAGATTCGACCGGGGATACCAGCGACCAGCGCCTGATGTTCCCGGGGAAGGCTTACCTGGTGTACATGACGGAAGAGAGAACCCTGTTCCGCTCGTACTACCGGACGTATTCCTTCTGCGCCGAATGGGTGGGCGACTATCACGGCATGCAAAACCCCCTTCCCAGCGCCGAGGAAGAGGCCCAAGGCTTCTACGACACGCTCGACGGGTCGAGTTTGTGGACCGGCCAGTTTATCAACGGCAACGCCGCCGCGATGGAACGGCACTGGAAAGACCCGGCCTTCGGCGGGGTTGATTCGGACTACATCGACAACACGCACTTGGCCTACTTCACGGGACACGGATGGGAGGGCGGGTTCGTCTTCGGGACTGCCGCCGACGATTATGACCTGAACTACAGCGAGGCGCGCTGGGGCAACACGAAGACCGACTGGATTGTCCTCGGATCGTGCAACACCCTGAATGCATCGACGTGCAGGGAGTACTGGGGGCCTGCCTTCGAGGGGCTCCATTCCATATGCAGCTTCGACACAATCGGGGGCAATCATCCAGATATGGGATGGTATTTCGCCCAACAACTGATGCGCGGAAAAACCATCTGGCAGGCATGGTCTGCGGCCACGGATCAGTACGTGGTCCCGAATGACGGCACTCTACGGTCAGCGATTCTTGCCGCGGACATCGACGGAGATTTGAGCACGCCTGATTGCCTCAACGACCATATTTACGGGTATGGGTCGTCGATTAATCCGCCCGGTGATCCGCTGGATTTCCAGTACAAAATAGATCCATGTGAATGGGAGGTGTAGATATGGTAGGGAAACAGATTGCAATCGGATTTACCGTCCTCCTGCTGCTCGTTGCCGGGACGGCACTATTACCAGTGGGGTACCCGCAAGAGGAGGATGAAGACGTACATGAGGGACTGGAGATCGCTGGACCGTATGGTGTACAGAAGGTTCCCGAGATCACCTCTGCTATCGCCCTTCCCAAATACTCCGGGCAGGCAATGGTCTACAGGACAGTCAATTCCACCATAACGAAGGACGACGCCCTGAAGATGGCGGAGAAGTTCGGGATGACCGGATCACTTGAGGAGGATACACTATCGTATTATACCAACGACGATCCCTATACGTTTGATATTGAGAAGGAAGGCGGGTATATGACCTACACATGGGCTGACCGCCACTCCGGGGTGGACCCCCGGGACCGTCCCGAAAACCTCCCGACCGACGAGGAGTGCCGGAAGATCGCCGAGTCATTCCTCACTTCCCACGGGCTCATGCCCGAAGGAGCAGTCTTTTCAAGTATATCGCACGGCGAGGGTTTCTTCTTAAATAGCACGGATGATACGTCCGTTCAAACATACAAAGACACCAGAGTCCTCTTCACCGGCACCCTGAGCGGCTATCCCACGGCTGGAAGCGGGATCTACGTCACGGTCGGCGGGGGCGGGGATGTCCTTAAGGTCGGCAAACGCTGGCGCGACGCCGAGCCTTACAAAGAGTTCCCGATCCTCTCTCCTGAAGAGGCGATCGAGGAGCTCAAACAGACCGGGGTCGTCACCACGGTAGGTTCGCCGAAGAAGGCGGTCGTCGACGAGGCCAAGCTCTGCTACTATGCCAGTCCTCCACGGGACGAGCAGCCTTACCTCAAGCCGGCCTACTACGTCCACGGAACCGTGGAAGGGGAGGACGAGACCGGGACCTTCTTCCAGTACATCCCGGCGGTCCCGGAACTAGGAAAGGGGTTATACTGATCCAACCCCCTTTCGTGCCTTTAAAATGTCTATGCCCTACTTGATCGGACGTACGATCCTCCCACACCTAGACGAAGTCGGCGTTTACTCGGCAAAACTCAGGGTCACGAACGCTGACGGGGGCGATGAGGAGATAAAGACCGGCCTATCACGGTGGTGGAGTGCCCGGCCACAATCTTTACCCAGGCAGATTCAATTACTTTCGGAATAGGCATTAAGCAGTTATCGCCGCCACCAGAGGTGATTTAGGTATGCCTTATATTCCGGGGAGAATCGTCGGGTGTCAGTTGCTTGTATCGGACATCGTGCGGGACCTCCGCCCGTTGCTTAACGGCCAAAGGAGGCTGTTGCTCACGATGAGGGCAGACAAATACCGGAGGATTTTCCCCTGGTGTGCTACAGTCCTCGTTTTGTTGGAAGACCATATGCAAAAATTAGTATATATCTTGGATGTACGTCGTTGACTAATAATATACGCTATCCTTATTTTAGTGTCAATTAAAAAGGAAATTGATTATGACAGAAAAAGAAAAAATGCTTTCAGGCAAATTGTATACCGCAGGGGACAAAGAACTGGCACAGATTAATAAAAATGCAAGACGCCTGATTCGCCTGTTTAATCAAACGAATGAAGATGAGTTTGACAAGCGTATCGCCTATTTAAAAGAGTTATTTGGTTCAACCGGCGAAAATATCTGTATTGAACCAACTTTTCATTGCGACTACGGCTGTCATATTTTTGTGGGAAAAAACTTCTATGCTAATTACGACTGCATCATTATTGATGTATGTCCTGTGACCATCGGCGATCAGGTTTTCTTTGGTCCTCGTGTCTGCGTTTATACTGCTGCGCACCCCATTGACGCAAAAGTACGGTCAACCGGTCTTGAATACGGAAAGCCTGTTACCATTGGCGATGACGTATGGGTCGGCGGAAATACTGTAATTAATCCCGGCATTACTATAGGCAGCAATGCGGTGATCGGTTCTGGCGCTGTGGTGACAAAAGACATTCCAGGCGGTGTTATTGCAGCTGGAAATCCTTGCAAAGTGCTACGATCTATCACGGAAGAGGATCGTAAATACTGGCACCTAAAGCAAGAAGAATATATGAAAAGCTGATGTAAGAATTTAACATGAGTAAAAAAATTTTAGTACTTACAGGCAGTCCCAGAAAAGGGGGCAACAGCGACTTAATGGCGGATGCGTTTATCAAAGGAGCGCAGGCCGCCGGACATGCAGTAACAAAGTATGAAACCGGTTTAAAGAAAATCAATGGCTGTAAAGCATGTAACGAGTGTTACTCCAAAGGAGACGCCTGCGTATTCAGAGACGACTTCAATACGCTGGCTCCGCTTATGGAACAAAGCGATGTCCTCGTTCTTGCAACACCTATGTATTGGTTTACCTTTCCGGCGCAACTTAAAGCGGCTTTAGATAAAATGTATGCGTTGCTGATCGGCGGGAGACAGAGCAATATCAAAGAAAGCATTTTACTTGCTTGTGCCGAGACTACAGAAGAGGCTGATTTTGATGGTTTGGTCAGGACCTATGGGCTTATCGCATCCTATCAGAAATGGACTGACCTTGCTCATCTGTTAGTTCCATCCGTTGTAGAGAAAGGTGATATTTTACACACGGATGCACTAAGAAGGGCAGAAGAACTCGGATTATCATTAATATAAATACATCTTTTTATTCAACCGGATCAGTTCAAATGGCCCCTGAACGAAGGCTGCAAGCCCCATTTATATCAGTGGTAGACGTTGTAGTGTTTGGTGTAAACTGTTTTTCTATATTGGATAGTAAAGTTAGAGGTCGTCCCCAAAACCCTTTGACGGGAGGGCCGTACCGGCAGTCGTTCCCCGCGAGACGATATCAGGGCAAACCCTTTTCCACATTCTGCCCTCATTTACGGTTTAAATGGTTAAGATATTGCACACAAGTGTGCCACGTGGGGCGTAGCAGAGGTTCGCAGATCCTTTTGGGACAACGTCTTACACTAACTCTGCGATTTCATGTGAGAGAATTAGGTGCAGTCCTTGTTTTACTGTAAGACCATAGCAAGATACACTCAGATCCGGTTTATGTTGGATGGCACGGGTGACCTGGTAAGGGAACTCTGGCCGAAAAAATAAGGGATCTCCCGTAGGGATTCTCATGAGAGCACTATGTTACGTTAATGTTACAGAACCCCTAAACGGTGTAACAATTCTGTAACCGCCCATGCTTTCTACGTATCAGATCCGTAACAGGTTTGCTCCGCCTGTAACAAAACTGTAACATTTATATCTGACCTCGCAGAACCTTTTTTCATGTCGAAAGTCGTCCGGATCGACGAGGGGGCGCTGGAGGTTGCCCTGCAGTACGGGAAGAACCTCTCCCTCGGGATCATGAAGATGGAAGAGTTGCTCGAGAAGCAGGAGAAGGCAAAGCGCGACTACACCGCCATCGAAGAGATGGTCCGAAGGACCGTCCGGGAGGAACTTGAGGTGCTGACTTCGAGGTACTAGATCGGCGGACGGACTTCCCGGACAACCGGGGCCGGGCCCCCTCTGGGGGCGGAAGACGGTATTCGGCAGAGTTGTCTCTCCTCCGGGTAACTGCTTCCCGGCCTATCGATCCCGGTTCGTCGGGAGCCGTAGGACCCTGATGAGGACCGCCAGCCCCACAGGAGCAAAGACGGCCGCTCTCGCCCAGAGAGACTACACACCCGGTCCCGCGGCTCCCTTCCCCAACGGTGATACCGGTGGCCCCGTCTCGGGGCATGGCTCTGGGGAAGCCCTCCTGCCCGGAGTCACAGCCGATCACCCCCGCCCCGAAAGCTCCGCAAGCCCGCGGAGCCACTCGAACGGAGCCCGTTCAAACTCCTCCGGCGTCATCCGCCACTCCCAGTTCCCTTCCGGGACCGATGGGTAGTTCATCCGCGCCGCGGCGCCGAGCCCGAGGACGTCCTGCATGGGGACGATGCATGCCCGGGCGACCGAGGTCATCGCGAGGCGGACGAGTTCCCGGTGGACCTCCTCCGCCGCCACTTCCCGGCCGATGTAGGCATAAAACCGCTTCCTATCCTCCTCCGACGCCTCCTCCTCAAACCACCCCCGGGCCGTGTTGTTGTCGTGCGTCCCCGTGTAGCAGATGAGGTTCGGAACATAGTTATGGGGGATATGGGCGCTCCCCGGGAGGCCCTCGCCGAACGCAAAGAGGAGAACCTTCATCCCCGGGAACCCGAACCGGTCGAGGAGCCCCTGCACGGCCGGGGTGTTCGCCCCCAGGTCCTCGGCGACGATTGAGAAGCAGGGAGTCCGCCGGGCGAGCGCCTCGAAGAAGTCGGCCCCCGGCCCCTCAACCCAGGTGCCGTGCTCGGCCGTCGTATCGGTCGCGGGAACCGTATAGTAATCGGCGAACGCCCGGAAGTGGTCGATCCGGAAGAGGTCATAGAGTTCTCCGGAACGGGCGATCCGGCTCATCCACCAGGCGTAGCCTTGCTCCCTGAGCGCGGACCAGTCGTAGACCGGGTTCCCCCAGAGTTGTCCGGTCCTGCTGAAGACATCGGGAGGCACCCCCGCCGCCACGGTGGGGCGGAGGTCTTCGTCCAGCTGGAATATCCCGGGATTCGCCCAGACGTCGACGCTGTCGTAGGCAACGTAGATCGGGATGTCACCGATGACCTGGATGCCCCGCGCAGTGCAGTACCGGCGGAGGGCCGACCACTGCCGGTCGGCGAGGTACTGGAGGAACTTCTCCTTCCGGACGCCGTCCGCGAGTCGCCTGCGCATATCGTCGAGGGCCTCCGGCTGCCGGGTCCGGACCTCCTCCGGCCACTGGCTCCACTCCTGTCCGCGGAAGTGGTCTTTGAGCGCAACAAAGAGCGTGTGCTCGTCGAGCCACCACCCTGCCCGGTCGCAGAACCCCTCATACCTCCTGTCTGGCCCCGTGTGGAGGAACCGCTCGTAAGCGATCGAGAATATCCGTTCACGGTACCAGGCGACCGCTTCGTAGGCGGCCCGCCCCTCGGGGAAGTCGGGCATCGGCTCCAGGTCGTTCCGTCCGAGGAAACCGTCCCGGACAAGCATCTCCGGGCTGATGAGGAGCGTGTTTACGGTGAATGTAGACGGGCTGCTGTAGGGGGAGTTGCCGGACGCCGGGCATGTCGGGTTGAGCGGCAGGATCTGCCAGTAGTGCTGCCGGGCTTTCGCCAGCACCTCGACGAACCGGTATGCCGACGGACCGAAATCCCCGATGCCGTATGTCGACGGCAGGGACGTGACGTGCAGGAGTATACCGCTTCCCCGCGTGTGGATCATCACTTAACTCCGCGAACCGGCTACGGGACCGGCGACCTCCCCTCCGCCGCCAGTTTCTCAAGGTAGGCCTCGCGCCGCGCCACGTACGCGCCCGCCTCCTCCCCGAAGGGCACGTACTCCGCGACGGCCCGGCCCTTTTTTGCAAGCCAGTGTTTTGTCTCGTCGGAAAGCCCCATCAGGAACCCGAACTCGACCGTTCTGGGCGTGTCCTGCACGAGCCACGCGATCAGGTCGGGGTCGTGGGTGCCGACCGAGAACGGCACGTCCCGGTCGAGAAGCCCAGTTGCAAGTGCGCAAAAGCGCCGCCGGATCTCTTCGGGGTCATTCGTATCCCCCGGATAGGCTCCCTTCACCAGACGGGGCCGGAGACCGTGGCGGACGGTGCGCTCGAGGTCGCCGGGGGTACGGTCGAGAGCGGCCTGGAGGGTGAGCGTCACCGGCAGCCCCTCCCGGGAACAGACGACGGCGGCCTCCACCGTCATCGCCACAAGGCCCCGCCCCTCCATGTCCACCTCGAACCCGACACCGCGTTCCCGGGCCTCACAGGCGAGCCGGAGCAGAGAATCGTAGACGGCACTCCGGTCGATGAGCACACCGAGCGCGGTCAGCTTCACGGCGACGGATGCGTTCAGAGCCTGCTCGTCGATCGCGGCTACGGCGGCAGAAGAGCGCTCTAGGTTCTCCCGGGCCTGCTGCTCGCTCCGGGAATACTCACCGAGAGCCGCGAAGATGCACCGGATGCCCCGGGCGTTCTGTTCCCGACACCGCCGGACCGCCGCGTCGAGGTCGGGCAGCGTCCAGCGACTATTCCTGCCGGTTGTGGTCACCGCTTTCGCCTCACCGTGCCGCCGCCGTTTCCTCCGCCCTCGGGGTGAAAAGGTCGCGGAGGGGGTCCTTGATGCAGGCTTCGAAGATATCCCGGACATGGGTGTGGGCGATCTCCAGCCAGTCGGCCACCCCGTCCGGGGGAACGCTCCCCTCCCCTGTCAGGTAGTAGTCGATGGTTAAGAGGTATGCGTTATGTTCCGTCGACCCGGGCACGGCGTCGGTGAATTCCACCCGGCAGTTGTCGCGGTTGTCGTGGAACGTGAACTCGCACCCGGTGATGAACCCTGCCGGGACCCGCGGGAGGTCCGCCGGGAGGGTGGGGTAGAAGGCAAAGTAGTCCGAGAGCGTCACCTCCGCCTCGGGGATCTCGATGAAGTTGACGTAGCGTAGGTTCATGGTGCCGATAGCGTCGGTACTGATGACCTCACGGAACCGGTCGAACGCCCCGATGATCCGCTCCGAGAACGCTTCCCAGTGGACGTACGGCTTCTGGCAGCTCACCGAGAGGAGGCGGGGCCCGACCTGGACCGCACATCCCTCGTCCTCGGCGAGGAAGATCGACCGCTCGCCGATCAGGAGTTCCTCGCGGAGCCCCTCCGGCCCGAGAAGCATGACCACCTCGCGCACGTAGCGCTGGTCCCGCTTCGGGTAAGCGTCCCGTAAGTGGCTGTAGAGTATGCCGGGGTAGGTCTGGTCCCAGGTGCTGTCCCCCGGGAACCGGAACTCGCATATCGCTTCGGCGGCGGGCGGGTTAACATACTTTCGTACCTCTGCCATGATCTCTCCCTCACGGAAGTGCTGAATGGGAGAAGACCACATAAAAGTGACTGCTCCCCGGCAAGAGACCGGGCACCCTGCACGGTACCGTATCTTCCGGGGTCGCCGTTCCGGTGCGGCGAATGAGCCGCCCGCATTGGGCCCCTCCTCCATCGGGACGACCGGCGTGCGCTCATCTCTTCGTCGGCGCCGCCCCCGCCGCCTCGCAGATGCCGGGCGAGAGCCGAACGGCGGGAGGAGGGACCGGGCCGAAAAATACCGGCTCCATGTGGCGTCACCCTCAATATTGCGTTGATGACAGTCTGTTTGTAGCAGAAGATAGAGTTTGTCCCTAAATACCTTTGCCGAAAGGCTGTTTCCCTATTCCTGCCTCTGTTAAGGGTCAAAGTGCTCCGATCAAATACAGCAAAGGTTTACAGACCCCTTTGGGACGATCTCAACAATTGCGAGTACAGGAGTATATTGTCCTCACCCCTCATCCAATATCTGCTGATGGGAATTCAAACTGCCGGGTGGGAAAAGACAGATTCACTACATCCGGGTCGGGATTCAGGGCTGCATACATTGATTTCGGAATCCTGAGAGTAACGGTTTTTTCGTCTGCTTTATGCTGCCTGCCCTTATAGTGACCGTTTCCATCTATTACAAATGCTGAGTTGAATTCCTTTTTTGAGACAGAAATATCGATAAGTTCTGGATCGGTACTGGAATTCTTTTCTTTAAGCCATGATTCGGGAATGTCAACGAAGTCATCCTAAAAGTTTCCAGCGGCTGACAATTCCTATAGTTCAGAGTGTTTTGTCGCCTCCCCGAGAAAAATTGAGTGATTTCTGGCGTCAAACCTCTGACACGGCTCCTCTCTGGGTATCGCCACGCGGGG
>DAYL01000004.1:23591-65123 GCA_002508705.1 Methanoculleus sp. UBA374
TGAGGTGTTTCGGGATCACCTCACTATGAGCAGAGAAAAAAATCGAATCCTGGATTTTTGTTTCATTTCTGCTTCCTCCGTTTCTTTCCATTGCATGAAGGCATGATCCGGACCTTCATCATTCCAGAAGTTGCAGTATCATGCTGCAGGTAGGGTTCAACAGAGTTTTGTCGCTTGGTGGGCCCGTCCTTCTACTTTGTCCCGGGACTACCCGGGGTTGTCCACGAGCGGAGGCTTTCATTTACTTTTATTTATGTTTATCGGCGTCTCTACCCGCCTCTATGTCTTTGGGTCCTTCGGCGCAACTGCATCGAGGAGATCCGGTATGGCGGTGGTGTCATCCCGATACCCGTCAGATTGCAGAGGGATGTACTGCGGTATATCGCCGGGATTGAGGTGTTCAAGAAAGATCACTTCGATATGAACGCCATGAACACTTGCCGCCACGGTTCGCTGCATAGGTACATACCTCCGGAAGGACGAACCGGGCCGCGATATCTCGTGCTCGTTGTCACCTCTTTTGCGACGGACGGGAAGTTGCGAGAACTCTGTACAGACTTTAAATCCGTTAATTATTGGATTTACACGGGATTTCGGGGTGCGCCCCCTTCAGCACTCGACGCCCCGCTTCCTGAGTTCCTCCGACTTCTTCTTCGAGCATGCCTCGCACCGGAACTCGGGCGCCGGGTCGTCCGATTTGTCGTAGTTCTTCGCCCTGACCAGGCGGTAGCCCCGGGCGACCGTTCCGCAGTCCACGCACCGGACCTCCTCTTTGACCTCCCACTGAGCGGCGAGCGTCTCGGAGGTGAAGATGAACCGGTCGACCCAGAAGAAGATGAGGCCGCCGATGAGGTTTGCGACGATGGTGGCGGCGAGCGCTCCGAGACCCGCGAGCCAGTAGAGCACGACGGCGAGGATCGGCGTCGAAAGCTGCCACCGGATGAGGTAAAGGCCGTAGCGCTTAAAATTTACATTCACCTATAAAATTCAGCGCGGCCCCACTTAAAACCGGGGTCCGTAACCTTGCCGGCATCGTCAGGAGAGCACCAGTATCCGGCGGGTCAGGCTCCTGTGCACCCGCTGCTCGTGCTCCTGCAGGACGGTGAAACGGCGGGCGGCGATTGCCGCGATGTCGCGATGCGTGACGACGACCGCGCGTCTCCCGGGCCGGAGGATGCGCCGGATCTCGGCAAGCGAACCATCGTAGAGCCGGTCCATGCTCTCTGCACGGATCCGGACCGACTGGCCGTAGGGGAGGTCCGTCACGACCGCATCGAGGGCATGGTTGCAGATCGGGACCGCCGTGGCGTCGGCGATCATCACGTCCGACCCCGGGAGGTTCTGCCGGTAGCCGGCAACCATTGCGGGGTCGAAGTCGCTCCCGAAGACCCGGGCGCCGACCTCCCGTGCCTCAAGGAGGATGCCGCCGGTACCGCAGAACGGGTCGAAGACCACCTCGCCGGGCAGGACCAGGGAGATGTTCACGAGTGCGCGGGCCATCCGGGGCATCATCACGCCGGGATGGAAGAACGGCCGGCGCATGGGGTTCCGGGCCTCGAAAGCCCCCCGGTCGATCTTCAAAATGACGCGGCCGAAGTAGCAGCGGTCCCCCGATACGACGGCACGGTACTCTTCGACGGGCTCACGGAGCGAGACCGGACCGGCGATCAGGCTCCCGATCAGCCGTTCCAGTTCAAGGTGCGCAGCGTCCATCCCGCTCCCCTGGACCGTCTTCACCCGGCCCGCAAACGGTTTATCGGTCCGGATGGCGAGATGGCGGAGGAGGGCTGCGAACGCCTCCCGCGTGGGCTCGCACTCTCCGAGGTACTCCATCACCACATGCGTCAGGGCAAGGCGTCCGGTGGCCTCCGGGTCCGGACACTCGGCGACCGCGACCTGGGGGACCCGCCGCTCGAGCACGGTCCCCACGCACTCCAGTTCCGCGACCGGGAGGTCGGGGTGCTCGCCGGAGAGTTCGAAGAGCAGCTTCATTCCCATGGTATTGGGGTGCGAGGGGGATAAAGCGGGAGGATGGGGGGGCGAAGTTCTTCGAGGACTGGATACTTGGGGATTGTGAACCTTGCATCCCTGGTCGGTTGGACTTGAAACCTGGTGGACTATCGGCTTCCCGGAAACATCAGGTGGTGCGAGGAAAAAGCCCCGTGAAGTGGACCGTGGGGGCTATCGCATCTGGGGGGGTGGGGGCAAAGACTACATTTTGTACTGTTCCAGCAAACACATCTTACCGCCGTCCCTATCTTGGGCTCATAAGACAGTTTTCAAGGGAGATCGTCAAGCCGCTTGCAGGGACGAGAATCTAAATACAGTGAAAATTCACTGGTGTATTATTAAAAAATCAAGAGGAGGAATATCCATGTTGAAAAATCCCCAAGCGGGAGTTTGTGTCCATACTATTAAGAGGCGGCGAATTAGAAACACAATGAAAATGGAGGAAATTTATGTTTACAATCTATGTTTACGTTCTTGATACTTTAGCCGACTGGGAACTGGGGTATGTTATTTCGGAGCTGAATTCTGGTCGATTTTTCAAAAAGGGCGAGCAACGTGTATCGCTCAAAACGGTTAGTTATTCTAAAGAGCCAATCAATACAATGGGCGGGATGACAATAGTGCCCAATTGCTTAATTGATGATATTGTTGTGAGTGAAACAAGCATGTTGCTATTACCGGGCGCAGATACATGGAACGACCCAAAGCATGGCGCTATCATCGAAAAAGCAAGCGAATTTCTCTCTTTAGGCGCTACGGTGTGTGCAATCTGTGGGGCTACCGCTGCGCTTGCCAACTTTGGGCTATTGGATAAGCGTCCGCATACCAGTAATGGACCGGGATTTCTTGAAATGGTTTCTCCTGGTTATAAAGGGCAAAGTTTCTATATAGATAAGCCATCTGTAGCGGATAACAACCTTATTACTGCAAGTTCCACCGGAGCTTTGTTGTGGGCGAAACAAATTATTGAGCATTTAGGTGTTTTTCAATCAAACACACTGGAGTCTTGGTATGAATATTTTAGTACCGGTGAGCCTAAACATTTCTTTGCCCTCATGCAAACTTTGCCGTCTAGCAATGAAAACTGATCCACCTTTGTCATAAACAGAACGGGAACATAGACCATATGGGATGTCTAACAAACAATCTTGAAATTTACCCGCCGCGCAAAACGAAAAAAGAAAAAATCGTTGTTCGGTGGGTAGTTAGTTGTGTCCGAATACTGTTTTCTCGTCCCCGATGAGATGCGTGCTCTCATCGGGTGGTACCGGCAGAATAGAGGACATCTGAATCCATTCGAACTCACCATATTACTCCACACAAAATTTGAGATGATCCATCCGTTCGTCGATGGAAACGGACAGGTTGGACGAGCGTTGATGAATCTAATCCTGGAACGATCCGGTTATCCAACGCTCTACCTGGGTTTAGAACACCGGTCGGCCTACCTGAACGCGCTCGTGAAGGTGGATGAGGGGGACTATGCGCCAATCATCGAGACACTGTATACTATTTACAAGGAGCAGCACGGGCGTATCACAAAAGGGGTCAGGCAAAAACTTTCCGATGGAAACAGTGGCATTCAGGAGGAAAACGCCAGGATCATCCGGCAGTTCGGTGAACTGAAGAAAAAGGTTTGATACCCGATCGAGTAATCACCCGGAGTGCAGGAGCGACGACCCGGGTTCAGATCCCGACCGGAGCTCACAGCACAACGGGCTCAAAAAAGCAAACCGTTGAAGTAAGGGAACCCCTCACTTCACCGTCTCTTTCATCTTGTCGACGACATCCTGAAAGAATCCCTTGCCCTTCTTCGCGCCCTTCGCGGAGGGTTTGTTCCCTTCGATCTCAAGCAGACGGCGGTAGAGTTCGCGCTCCTCGTCTGAGAGGCGCGTGGGCACGACGATGTGAACCCGCACCAGCATATCGCCGGGTTTCGTCTGCCACCGCACCCCTTCGCCGGATATCCTCAGCCCGGTGTTGTCCTGCACCCCGGCCGGGATAGCGAGGGCGACGGTACGCCCGTCGATCGTCTGCACCTCCACCTCGGAGCCCAGGGCCGCCTGGGCGGGGGTGATGTCGACAGTCGTCTCCAGGTCGTCGCCGCGCCGGGTAAACTTCCGGTGTTGCGCGACGCTGATCTCGATGTAGAGGTCCCCCGGCGGCGCACCGTAATCGCCGGCGTCGCCGTAGCCCTCCATCCGGAGGCGCATACCGGTGTCCACGCCCGGCGGGATATGGACCTTCACGGTCTGCCTGGCCCGCCGGTGCCCGCTGCCGCCGCAGACCTTGCACCGGGACTCGGGTATCTTCCCCCGTCCGCCGCAGGCGGTGCAGGGCGTCATCCGGACAAAACTCCCGAAGATGGACTGGCTCATCTGCCGCATCTGGCCGCTGCCGCCGCAGGTCGGGCAGGTGACGAACTTCTTCGTCTCGCTCCCCGAACCGTCGCACGCAGGACAGGGCTCGATATGGTCGAGGCTAATCTCTTTCTCGGTCCCGAACACCGCCTCTTCAAGCGTCACCCGCATCTTCATCATGAGGTCGGCCCCGGGGCGCGGACCGGAACTCTGCCTGCCCCCGAAGCCTCCGCCGAAGAACGAATCAAAGATATCCCCGAATCCGGAGAAATCCGCGCTGAACCCACCGGAGAACCCTCCTCCGCCGGAGTACGAACCCCGGGACGCACTACTGTAGGCGTCGTGTCCCATCCGGTCGTACTGGGCGCGTTTCTGGGGGTCGGAGAGGACGCTGTAAGCTTCGTTGATGCCCTTGAACCTCTCTTCGGCCCCCGGCTCCTTGCAGACGTCGGGGTGATATTTCCGTGCCAGGTCCCGGTAGGCTTTCCTGATCTCCTTATCGTCGGCGTCACGCGAGACGCCGAGGATATCATAGTAGCTGTCCGGACCCATCGCCCTCACTCTTTGTCTTTGACTTCGTAATCGGCATCAACGACGGTATCATCCTTTTTCTTTTCCGCCCCTTCCGCCGCTTTCTGCTGCTGGGCGGCCTGCTGCTGTGCCTGCTGGTATATCTTCGTCGTGACCGCATATACCGCTTCGGTCAGGGCGTCCATCTTCTGCTTGACGGCGTCGAGATCGTCCCCTTCAAGTGCCTTCTTGAGGTCGGCGATCGCACCCTCGATCTTCTCCCGCTCTGCAGCATCGATCATATCCTTCGCGTCTTTCAGGGCCCGTTCGGCGGTGAAGATGGCGGTATCGGCGCTGTTCCGGAGGTCAATCTCCTCATGCTTCTTCCGGTCCTCCTCCTCGAACTTCTTCGCGTCGTCCATCATCCGCTGGATCTCGGTCTCCGAGGGGCGGGAATCCTGCGGCTTGATGGTGATCGACTGCTCGTTCCCGGTGCCGAGGTCTTTCGCCGAGACATGGACGATGCCGTTTGCGTCGATATCGAACGCGACCTCGATCTGCGGGATGCCGCGGGGAGCCGGCGGGATCCCGGTGAGCTGGAACCGGCCCAGGGTGAAGTTGTCTTTCGCAAGCGCCCGCTCACCCTGCACCACGTGGATCTCGACCGATGTCTGGCCGTCGGCGGCGGTCGAGAAGATCTGGCTCTTCCTTGTGGGGATGGTGGTGTTGCGCTCGATCAGTTTCGTCGCGATACCGCCGAGCGTCTCAATGCCGAGCGAGAGCGGCGTCACGTCGAGGAGCAGGACATCCTTCGTCTCGCCCGTCAGCACGCCGCCCTGGATGGCGGCGCCGAGGGCGACGCACTCGTCGGGGTTGATGCCTTTGTCGGGCTCCTTCTTAAGGATCTTCTTTATGGTCTCCTGGACGAGCGGCACCCGGGTCGACCCGCCGACGAGGAGTATGTGGTCGATGTCGTCGGCGCTCAGTTTGGCGTCGGCGAGCGCCTGTTTCACCGGGCCGAGGGTCGACTCGACGAGGTCGGCGATGAGTTGCTCGAACTTTGCACGGGAAAGATCGAAGTCCAGGAACTTGGGCCCGCTCTCCGTCGTGGTGATGTAGGGAAGGTTGATGTTGGTCTTCTGGACTGTGGAGAGTTCGATCTTCGCGTTCTCGGCCGCGTCCCGCAGCCGCTGCATGGCGACCGGGTCCTTTCGGAGGTCGATGCCTTCCTTCTTCCGGAACTCCTCGGCAAGGTAGTCGACGACAAGTTTGTCGAAGTCGTCGCCGCCGAGGCGGTTGTTGCCGGCGGTCGCCTTGACCTCGAAGACGCCGTCGCCGAGCTGGAGGATCGAGACATCGAACGTACCGCCGCCGAGGTCGTAGACGAGCACCGTGGCTTCGCCTTCCTTATCGATGCCGTAGGCGAGGGCGCTCGCGGTCGGCTCGTTGATGATCCGGAGGACCTCGAGGCCGGCGATGGTTCCCGCGTCCTTCGTCGCCTGCCGCTGCGCGTCGTTGAAGTAGGCGGGCACCGTGATGACGGCCTTTGCGATCTTCTCGCCCAGGTACTCTTCCGCGTCCAGTTTCAATTTCTGGAGGATCATCGCGGAGATCTCCTGCGGCGTGTAATTCTTTCCCTCGATGGTTACCTTCTCGCTCGTGCCCATCTTGCGCTTGATCGACTGGATGGTGCGGTTCGGGTTCGTGATCGCCTGCCGTTTCGCGACGTTGCCGACCAGCCGCTCGCCTTCCTTGGTGAACGCTACGACGGACGGGGTGGTCCTGCCGCCCTCGGCGTTGGCGATGACCGTCGCCCGCCCGCCTTCCATGATTGCCATGCATGAGTTGGTTGTTCCAAGATCGATACCGAGAATCTTTTCCGAAACCATGTGTTTATTCCTCCTTTCCTTTAGATACGACAACCTTTGCGCATCTGATGACCTTGTCCTGCATACAGTATCCGCGAACGGCCTCGTCGATCACGGTGCCTTCCTTTGCATCTGAAGGAACGTAGGCTATCGCCTCGTGCCGTTCAGGGTCGAAAGGAAGGCTGCGGCATTCGATGGGTCTGATGTCGTGCCGCTCAAGGATGGTCAGGAAGAGCTTCTTAATCTGCTCCATCCCTTCCTTGAGACCTGTGCCCTCGACCTTCTCCGCCCGCTCGAAGTTGTCCACGACATCGAGCAACTCCACCGCGAAATCTTCGATGGCAAACGCCGTACGGGCGTCGAGCTCCCGGGCCATTCGCTTCCGGTAGTTGTCGAAATCGGCCGCAAGACGCAGATAACGGCTATTAAGGTCGTCATATGCTTTTTGCAGCTCTTCAAGCGCCGGAGATGCTGCATCCGCCGTTTCAGCGAGATCCTGTTGCTTCTCGTTTGGTTCGGATGTATCCTCCTTCATACGCCTAACCTGCTTTTAAAATGATGGGTTTCTCGTGTTTGATTATTTATTGTAATGTAGTTCTATATATTATTAACTGATGTCGCAGGTATCCGCCCATTTTAATGGGTCGAATCACCCATCCGGAACCCTCCCACGAGTATTCTTCCGACGCTGCGCGGATCGACGGGTGAGGCATCGGGATCTCCGCAATCCGGACGCCAACGTATCCCGGTGGGAAAAACATGGCCAATCGAGCAGGCGGCGCCAAATATATATCCCTTTATCCCGCTCACATGTAACCATGAAGTGGGCACTGCTGTCTGTCTGGGATAAAACCGGCATCGTCGATCTTGCAAAGGTGCTCGTCGAGCATGATTATCGTCTCCTGAGTTCCGGCGGCACCGGGGCGGCGCTCGCGCAGGCGGGGGTTCCGTTTACCGAAGTCTCCGCCTACACCGGTTCGCCGGAGATGATGCACGGGCGGGTAAAGACCCTCCACCCGAAGATCCACGGGGGCATCCTCGGGCGCCGGGGTATCGACGACGCCGTTATGCAGGAGCACGGCATCGAACCCATCGACCTTGTGGTGGTGAACCTCTACCCCTTCGAGACGATGAGCGGCAGGGGACTCTCGCTTGATGAGACGATCGAGTACATCGATATCGGCGGTCCCGCGATGGTGCGGGCGGCGGCAAAGAACCATAAGTACGTCGCGGTCGTGGTGGACAGCGCCGACTACGGGATGGCGGCGGACGCCGTCAGGAGAGGCGGTTTCTCGGCTGAACAGCGACAGGCTCTTGCTGCAAAGGCGTTCGCCCGGACGGCGGCATACGACGGCGCAATCGCGAACTACCTGACCGGTATCGACCGGCCGTTCCCGGAAACCCTCACCCTCCAGTTCCGGAACGGGCGGACGCTCCGGTACGGCGAGAACCCTCACCAGGCGGCGGCGGTCTACGGAGATGCCGGCATCGCCGCGGAGCAGCCGCTCCAGGGAAAGGCGATGTCCTACAACAACTACCTCGACGTCCATGCCGCGGTCGGCCTGCTCCGGGAGTTCGACGACTGCGCCGCAGTCATCGTCAAGCACAACAACCCCTGCGGCGTGGCGACGGGCGGGGAACTCCTTCCGACCTACATCGCCGCCCGTGAGGTCGACCCGGTCTCGGCCTACGGCTCCATCGTCGCCCTGAACCGTGAGGTGACGGCGGATGTCGCCCGGGAGCTCATCGGGACGTTCGTCGAGGTCGTGATCGCCACGTCGTACGCCCCGGAAGCGCTTACGATCATGAAGGCCAAGGAGAACATGCGGGTGCTCCGGCTCCCGGAGCCGGTCGTGCAGGACGAGATCCGGAGCATCGACGGCGGCGTTCTGGTCCAGAGGACGGAGCCCTACCGCGAGAACTGGCGGGTCGTGACCGAGCGGGAGCCGGACGCCCACGAGATGCGGGCGATGGAACTCGCCATGAAGGTCTGCAAGCACACGAAGAGCAACGCCATCATCTTCGCGAACGAAACGGCAGTACTCGGGATCGGCGCCGGGCAGATGAACCGGGTCGAGTCCGCCGAGATCGCGGTCAAGAAGGCCCGGAGTTCTCTTGCCGGCTCGGCGGTCGCCTCGGACGCCTTCCTGCCGTTTCCCGACACCCTCGAGGTCGCGGCGGCGGCGGGCGCGACGGCGCTCGTTCAGCCGGGAGGCTCCATCCGCGATAAGGAGGTCATCGACGCGGCAAACCGGGCGAACGTTGCGATGGTTTTCACCGGGGTGCGGCACTTCCGGCACTGAGGCCCGCCCCGGGCCCCTTTTTTTTATGCGCAGTCCCGTTTGAATCGATCATACCTGCCTTCACCCCCGCAAGATAAATAAGGGTGTATATGAAATATGAAATAATGTCGCGCGACGAAACGGATTCATACAGTTACAAGGGTTGGCTGGTATCGGATAGCTTCTTTAAACGTGCATTTGCGGTATTTGGATACAATCTCGTTGCGGGTATTATAATCTGGTTTTGTTTATTCGTTCTCTTCATGTTATTTGCAGTGATTGCTGCGTTCATATTTGGAATGGCCGCTTTGTAACGGGTACAGAGGCAGCAACCTCTTTATTTTTCCGAGAATCCGCCGATCCTCTTGCATGTAGAGCACCCCAACATGAACCTGAACGCCCGTTGCGAGAGAATTACCGTTATAACATATCTGCAATAATTTATTATACGGTAATTCCTGCCCGAAGCAGGATAACCGACCTCCGGGGGAGTCGTCGAAGCAGGAGGCCGCGCACCGATGAGCACAGGGTAGTTCACGTCCCCGCTCCCCCCTCGTTGACGGAGTCTTGGGTGCCTTAGGGCCGCGGTACCTCCGTCTCTGCCGGAGTATGTGGACATCCTTGCCTGTTTTTCACAACAATCTCGGATGAACACCTGAATTTAAACAATACGTTTATATCCGGTTTTCTCACACTTACTCGTAGGTGATATACCTATGGACTATGGTAATGTAATCTCAAGGTCGTTTGAGTACGCCAAAGATGTCTGGTTGGAAAGTGGCTGCGATGGATTGCACTGATCATCCTGTCGATCATTCAGGCGTTCACGCTCTTCCTGGTCCCGCTCTTCAGCGGCTACATAGTGCGGGTCCTCTCCGGGAAGACACCGGCCCCCGAGATCGATCAGTGGGGCAAGCTCTTCGTCGACGGATGGAAACTGAACATCATCGTGCTAATCTACGCACTCCCGGCGATCATCGTCTTCCTGGTACTCGGCGGAGTCGGTCTCCTCGGCATCCTGGCAAACGAAGCAGCCGGCGGCGATGCGGCAGCGCTGGGTGCCGCTGTGCTGAGTCTCCTCGGAGGCTTCCTTCTCGCAGGGCTCGTTGCGATTATTGTTGGGTTCGTCGCCCTGTTTGCCGTACTGCGCTTCGCCCACACGGACAGATTCGGTGAGGCGTTCAACTTCGGTGCGATCTTTTCGCACATCGGCAAACTCGGCTGGGGAACCTGGATCATCGCGGTCATCGTTCTCCTTGTCCTTGCGTTCATCTACGACCTCGTTGTCGGTCTCATCATCCTGATCCCCTTCCTCGGCTGGATCATCGCTCTCTTCCTCAACGTTGCGTTCGTCGTCTTCTACACCCGTTACCTTGCCCAGGTCTATGAGGAAGTGCCTCCCCCCGCGTAAAACCGGGATAACCCTTCTTTTTCTTTCAAACGGAACCATTTTCTACCCCGGTCGTTCTTCCCCCGTACGGGCTTTTCTCCTCTGCGAACAAAACAGCGCGTTTATCCCCGTAAACGGTAGATCCTTACCGGAACATACAGTGATATCCATGGACTCCTTACGAATGCTCAGCGATGCCTTCGACTACACGAAGGAAGCCCTCTGGGGCAGGTGGGTCCGCTGGCTCCTCCTGATCGTCAGTACGATCCTCTTCCCGTTCATCTGCGGCTACACCGTCCGGGTCATGAGCGGCGCAAAGCCCGCCCCCGAGCTCAAAGGCTGGATCGGGCTTTTCGTCGACGGCATCAAACTGCTCGTCATCACGGTCATCTACGCCATCCCGATCTGGGTCATTGCGCTCGTAGGCTTTGTCGCGTACTTCATCCCGGTTTCGGCGACGACGACTCCCGGGCCCGGCTCCGGATCGGGCCTCGGCCCTGAGGCGGGCATCTTTGTAGCCATCGCCCTCTTCGTCGTCTTCATCGTCCTTGCCGTCGTCGTCGGCATCCTTTCGACCTTTGCGATGGTCCGGTTCGCCCGGACGGGGAGGGTGGGCGAAGCATTCCGGTTCGGCGCCCTCCTCTCCCACATCGGCAGGGTCGGGTGGCTCGACGTCTTCATCGCCCTTCTCATACTGGGCATCGTGGTCGCGGTGGCACAGTTCATCCTTCTCCTGATACCGGTTCTCGGTGTGCCGCTCCTGTTTATTCTCATGCCGGCGTTCATCATCTTCACCTACCGCTACATCGCCCTCGTCTACGAGAGCGCCCCGGCGTCGGCGTAGAGTCCTTTCCTCTTTTTGCCGCCCCGGCTGCCCAACCTTTAAGTACTGTCGCCTCCAACCCTCTGGTGGTGAAACCCACTATGAGTGATTGCTTTATTTGGTGAATCGATCCGCTTTTTTGACACAACGCTCCGGGACGGCGAACAGACACCGGGTGTCTCTCTCACGCCGGCCGAGAAGCTTGAGATTGCAACGCACCTCGCCGATATCGGCGTCCACGTCATCGAGGCAGGTTCTGCGGCCGCGTCCGCAGGAGAACGCGAGTCCATTCGCTCAATCGCCGACGCCGGGCTTGCCGCCGAGGCTTGCACCTACGTCCGGGCTCTCCCCGGCGATATCGACCTCGCCGCCGACGCCGGCGCCGACTCCGTCCACCTCGTCGTCCCGGTAAGCGACCTCCATATCAGCAAAAAACTCCGCAAAACCCGCGAGCAGGTCTGTGATATGGCCTGGAGCGCCGTCGAGTATGCGAAGAGCCGGGGGCTCATCGTCGAGCTCTCCGGGGAGGACGCGTCCCGCGCCGACCAGGCGTTCCTTGCCGAAGTCTTCAGGGAAGGAGTCGAGCGGGGCGCAGACCGGCTCTGCTTCTGCGACACCGTCGGCATCCTCACGCCCGAGCGTGCGGCCGCGGTCGTCCCGCCGCTCCTCTTCGCTCCGCTCTCCATCCACTGTCACGACGACCTCGGCTTTGGGCTTGCAACCACCGTCGCCGCCCTTCGTGCCGGGGCGTCCTGTGCTCACGTCACCGTCAACGGCATCGGGGAGCGGGCGGGAAACACCGCCCTCGAAGAACTGGTGATGGCGCTCGAGGTGCTCTACGGGGTCGATACCGGGATCGCGACCGAGAAACTCTACCCCCTCTCGACCCGCGTCGCCCGGCTGACCGGGGTGCCGCTTGCGACCAACAAGCCCATCGTCGGCGAGATGGCCTTCACCCACGAGAGCGGCATCCATGCCCACGGGGTGATGCGGGACGCAAGCACCTACGAACCGCTCCAGCCCGAACGAGTAGGAAGGCGTCGTCGCATCGTCCTCGGGAAACACTCCGGGTCGGCGGCGGTCGAGGCCGCTCTTCACGACATGGGGTATACCCCCGACAACGCGCAGCTTGCGGAGATCCTCGCCCGGATCAAGCAGGTCGGGGATGCCGGGGTGCGGATAACCGACGCCGAAGTCATGACGATTGCCGAGACCGTGATGGCAATCGAGTTTACGCCCTGCATTGAACTTCGCCAGTTCACCACCGTCTCCGGAAGTAACGCAATGCCGACCGCCTCGGTGACGCTGCTCGTCAACGGCGAAGAGGTGACCGGTGCCGCGGTCGGGACCGGGCCGGTGGACGCGGCGATCCGCGCGCTTCAGCGATCGGTCGCCGACGTCGGCAGCGTAAGACTTGATGAATACCGCGTGGATGCCATAACCGGCGGCACGGATGCCGTCGTTGATGTATCGGTGAAACTCAGCAAAGACGGTAAGACCGTCACCTCGCGGGGCGCGAGAACCGACATCATCACGGCGAGCGTCGAAGCAGTTATCGCCGGGATGAACAGATTACTCAGGGAAGAGCAATGAAGACCGGAGCCAAGACTCTGATTGAAGCGCTGCAGCGCGAAGGGGTGGACACCATCTTTGGCTACCCCGGCGGCGTGGTTTTGCCGATCTACGATGAACTCTACGATTCGTCGATCCGGCACATACTGGTAAGGCATGAGCAGGCAGCGGCGCACGCGGCCGACGGCTACGCGCGTGCAAGCGGCCGCGTAGGGGTATGCCTTGCCACCTCCGGTCCCGGCGCGTGCAATCTTGTCACCGGTATCGCGACGGCGTATATGGACTCTATCCCCGTCGTGGCACTCACCGGCCAGGTGCCGACCGGCCTTCTCGGAAACGACGCATTTCAGGAGTCGGACATCACCGGGATCACGATGCCGGTGACGAAGCACAGTTACCTGGTGAAGGACGCCGCCGATCTCGACCGTGTAGTCCAGGAGGCGTTCTATATCGCGCGAACGGGCCGTCCCGGCCCGGTGCTGGTCGATCTCCCTAAAAACGTCAGCACGGGCGAAGTGAAGAGCGCGAAGACCGCCCCCGCTCCGGTCTCCCTCCGGGGCTACCGGCCCACCTACCAGGGGCACGTCCGTCAGATCGATAAAGCGCTCGATCTCATCGCGAGAGCCGAGCGGCCGCTCGTCTACGCCGGCGGCGGGGTGATCCTCTCGGGGGCGTCGGCCGAACTCCTCGAGTTCGTGGAGGCCGCTGCTATCCCGGTGACGACGACCCTGATGGGGCTCGGCGCCGTTCCCGGCGACCACCCGCTCAACCTCGGGATGCTCGGGATGCACGGCACCCAGTCCGCGAACTATGCCGTCACGGAGTGCGACCTCCTGGTCGCCGTCGGCGTCCGGTTCGACGACCGGGTGACGGGCAAGATCGAGACCTTCGCGCCGAACGCCGCGGTCATTCACATCGACATCGACCCGGCGGAGATCGGGAAGAACAAGAAGGTCGACGTCCCGATCGTGGGCGACGTGAAAACGGTGCTCCAGGCCTTGATCCGGCGGATGCAGAAGCACGGCGATACGGCGAACTGGGTCGCCCGGATCAACGCCTGGAAGGCGCAGTACCCGCTCCAATATCGCGACGATGACCATCTCCGCCCGCAGTACGTCGTCCGGGAACTCTCCGACGTCCTGAACGGGGAGGGGATCATCACGAGCGAGGTCGGCCAGAACCAGATGTGGACCGCCCTCTACTACTGCTTCAGAAAACCCCGGACCTGGATCACGTCCGGCGGCCTCGGGACGATGGGCTACGGGTTCCCGGCAGCCATCGGCGCCCACTTCGCCCGGCCGGATGTGCCGGTCGTCGACGTCGCCGGCGACGGGAGTTTCCAGATGAACATCCAGGAACTCGGGACGGTGGCGCACTACGACATCCCCGTCAAGGTCGTGATCTTAAACAACATGTACCTCGGCATGGTCCGGCAGTGGCAGGAACTCTTCTACGACCGCCGCTACTCTTACACCGAGCTCCCGCCGGTGGACTTCGTGAAGATCGCAAACGCCTACGGGGTCGAAGGGATCCGGGTCGAGGAAAAAGACGGCGTCCGGGAGGCTCTGGAGGCTGCGCTCGCCGTCGACGGGCCGTTCGTCCTGGACTTCAGGATCGAGCGGGAGGAGAACGTCTTCCCCATGGTCCCGGCGGGGGCCGCCATCAACGAGATGATCGGGGTGCGTCAGGGATGAAGCCGCATACGTTGAGCGTCCTCGTCGAGAACCGGGCGGGCGTCCTCAGCCGTGTCGCCGGGATGTTCTCGCGCCGGGGGTTCAACATCGAGAGCCTCGCCGTCGGGACCTGCGAGGAGCCGGATATGAGCCGGATCACGATCGTGGTGAACGGCGACGATGCCGTGATCGAGCAGGTCATGAAGCAGACCAACAAACTCATCGACGTCATCAAGGTCTCGGACCTGACGGAGCGGGAGAGCGTGGAACGGGAGCTCGCCCTCATCAAGGTGACCGCCGAGCCGGGCACCACCCGCGCCGAGATCCTGCAGATCGCCGATATCTTCCGGGCGCAGGTGGTGGACGTCGGGACAAGGACGCTGGTGCTCCAGGTGACCGGGGATACGGAGAAGATCGACGCACTGGAGAAACTCCTGCACCAGTACGGCATCAAGGAACTCGTCCGCACCGGTAAGATCGCTCTCCTCCGCGGCGCTAAGACCGTCAAAAGTTCCAAATAACTCCCTTTTTGTGCTGGATGCTCATAGGTCCCGTCGGGACGGCCTCCCGGTCTTATACGATTGTGTTATATGTTAACATGTCACACACTAACCTAATATGTTCTTTGGATTACCCTTCCATACGGCCCTCATCGTGGGCAGTGTGACCCTCGTTGTCGTCATACTGCTCGCCCTCTGGGGGCTCAGGTTCAGGGAGGCCGCTTGAATGGCGGACCTCCTCACGCTCGGCATGATCGTGCTCTATTTCGTCGTGCTCGTCCTTATCGGAGGCTGGACTTCGCGGAAGATCCACAACACCGAAGACTACATCCTCGCCGGCAGGTCGCTCGGGTTCTGGGTCTTCACGCTCCTGATCGTCTGCTCCATCTGTAGCGGCATGAGTCTCCTCGGCGTCAGCGGGTTCGGTTATACTTCGGGCTGGCCGGGGATATGGGAGCAGATCTTCGTCCCGCTCGCGGCTTCGTTCTGCATCATCTTCTTCGGGGTGAAACTTCACACCATCGGGAAGGAGCGGGGGTATATGACCATCCAGGACTATCTCGCGGACCGGTTCGAGAGCCCGCGGGCGCTCCGGGGTCTCTCCGCCGTCTCAGGCATCGTCGTCTCGCTGATCTACCTCGTCGGGCAGTACGCCGCGATCAGCATCGTGCTCGTCTGGCTCTTCGGTATCCCGCACTGGCAGGCGCTGCTCATCTCCGGGATCATCGTCACCGCCTGCACGGTCGTCGGAGGGCTCTACGCCGTGTCATGGACGGGCCTCTTTCAGGGCGGCATCCTGATCCTCGGCGTACTCCTGATGGCCCCGCCCGTCATTGCCAGCGCCGGCGGGCTCGCCCACATCAATACCGTGCTCGCCGGGGTCGACCCGAACTTTATCGAGCCCTGGTTCCCGAGTCCGGCATACGCTTCGTACGCCTATACGACGCCCGAGTTCCTCGTCTCGTTCGCCGTCCTCCTGATGGTCGGCCTCGCCTGTGCGCCGCACGTCATCAACAATGTTCTGGCCGCAAAAGAGGACCGTTACTTCAAGTGGGCGCCGCTCATCGCGTTCGGCATCTACGCGGTCGTTATGTTCCTCGTAAAATTCGTCGGGTTCGCCGTGCGGTCGCTCGTCGAGGAGGGGAAACTCGTGCTCCCCCCTGCCGTAAACGCCCAGGACTATGCCTTCATAGCGGGCGTCGAGTATGCCCTGCCGAATGTGGCGTTCTGGGCGCTCTTTGCGGTGATCGTCCTTGCGGCGGTGATGTCCACGACCGACCGGCTCATGCTCACCGTCGGCACCTCGTTCGCATGGGATATCTACAAGAACATCCTCCGGCCCTCGGCGTCCGATAAAGAGGTGCTCCTCGTCTCGAAGGTCGTGATTGTCCTTGCGGCCGCCGGCACGCTCCTGCTTGCCATCAACCCGCCGCCGATGCTTGCGTGGCTGATCTGGATGGGTATCGGGGTCATGCTCGCGACGTTTGCGGTCCCGCTGCTCGCCGGGCTCTACTGGCGCGGCGCCACGGGAGAGGGGGCGGTCGCGAGCATGGCGACCGGGCTTGTCGCGTCCGCTGCCTTCGGTTACTGGCACCAGTTCGTGGCGCCGCTCCCGGTGCACTTCAGCCTCTACGCGCTCGTGTGCTCGCTTCTGGTCATGGTCGTCGTGAGCCTTCTCTCCACCAGGAACTCCGAGACCGCACTCGACAACACCCGAACCGGCTGGTATATCCAGTCGCCCGTTCGCTCTCCGCGGGTGGAGAGTCCGGGTGAGACCTTGTTCGTCGAGCAGGAATCTCACCGTCAGCAGTGACGGCGAAACGCTCCCGGCCCCCCGGGGCAATCGTTTTTTTCATCTTCGTGCGGTCCCGAATCTCCGGGTTCCCTACAAAGTCTATATCTCTATAATCAAATGCTTATACACACATGGACGACTGCAACGGACACCACCGGGACGATGGGCGTCTCCGATCTTGCCGGAAGACTCGGCATCTCTCAGCCTGCCGTTTCGCAGCACTTAAAAACACTGAAGAGCGAAGGGTTCGTGACGTCCCGGCGGGAGGGGTTTCACGTCTACTTTTCGTTCAACCGCGATCGGCTGGCACAGTCCCCGCCCCACATGATGCCGGGAGCAGAGGGACGGGGCCGATACCGGCACCCGGACCTCGCGGTTGCGGACATGGAAGCCCGGCGGCGATGGAAAGACACACTCCCGCCGGAACCGAGGGCGTGACAGGTCCATGAAAGACAGCAACCAATACCGGGAGGCGTTCAACGCCACGATCAGGGAGACCCTCTCCCAGGCAGTCCGGATCATAGCAGCAGTTCCGGCCCTCGCCATCCCTGGCGCCGCCATCCTGCGCCGCCAGCAGAAAGCGGTAGCGGTGCGGAAGCGCTACGAGCGGGAAGGCCTCCTTGTCCCGCCGGTGATGATCGTGAGCATCACCTCGCGCTGCAACCTCACGTGCGCGGGCTGCTACATGCACGGGCGGGGCGGCGAGAACCTGAAAGTCGAGATGACCCCGGAGGTCCTCGCATCGGTCGTGAGCGAGGCCGCAGGGCTCGGGGTCTCCGTCATCGTCCTCGCCGGCGGCGAGCCTTTTATCCGGCAGGAAGAGATCATCAATGTGGCAAAGGCCCACCCTCAGGTGCTCTTCCCGGTCTTCACGAACGGCCTTCTGATCGACGATATGGTTGCCGGGGCGATCGCGGTGTGTCCGAACGTGGTGCCGATCATCAGTTTCGAGGGCTTCCGTGAGCATACCGACCGGCGGCGGGGCGGCGGGATCTATGATCGGCTCCTCTCGGTCTGCACCCGCTTAAAAGATCGCAACGTCTTCTTCGGCTGCTCCGTGACCGCAACACGGGAGAACTTCGAGGAGGTCACGGGTGTTGCATTCGCCCGGGAGATGATCCGGGCCGGTGCCCGGGCCTTCACGTTCGTCGAGTACGTGCCGATGACGCCCGGCACGGAGGACCTCGTCCTGACCGACGAACAGAAGAAGACCCTGCAGACCGTCCTTTCGGACTACAACAGGAAGTTCCCGGCGCTCTTCCTCGGCTTTCCCGGGGATGAGGATACCTACGGCGGGTGTCTTGCCGCGGGCCGGGGGTTCGTGCACGTCAGCCCGTCCGGCGACCTCGAACCCTGCCCCGCGGCCCCCTACTCGGACGCGAACCTTACGGTCGTGCCGCTCAAAGACGCCCTGCAGTCCCGGCTGCTCAACCGGCTCCGCGAGACGCCGGAGGTACTCACGGAGTCGAGCGGCGGATGCGCCCTCCGGGCGAACCGTGCTTGGGTCGAGGACCTCATGGGCAGGGAGGGGTCTCCTGCCGGATTTTTGGGGATACGCGTGGTGCAGGACGTTCCGAAAGAGGGGATGACTGCCGTAGCGATGGAGCACGGCGATGAACCGGAGAGGTGAAGAACGTGCCGCAAGATCCGCAACGCCGTCGGGTGGTCGGCGCTCTGCCTCGCCGCTGACACCGGCCGTTGCCTCGAAGATGCTCGCGGGTTGTCCGATGGGCCTTGATCCCCGCGGCATGGTCCGGGAGAGGAGGACGGGTGCGACAAGAGGCTGCATCGGGGATTGCGGGTCAATTCGTCATCTTATCCGTTTGAGATGTACCTACCGCGACATGCGCCCGCGGGATAACGAAGGAAAGAGCAGAACTCTGATCTGCTCCACATTGCATAAGAAATATGGAAGAGAAAGTAGTTATATTTTTTCAATTTATAAATATAATTGTATATCGGTTGGTTGGAGGGTTCGCAATGTGAATGAACAGTTTATATAAAGCTTGGAATGTGCTGATCGGATTCAGCAGATTAGGTAGTAAGTAGCTCGGTGGCGAATCAAATTTTCTGCAGAGGCATAATGCCCCCCGTCAAGAGTTGTCCATTGTTATATAGGAAATGAGCTTGTTTTTTAGCACCCCATCCATCGCGAATCTCTGCATCGTACGTGTTTTTCGCTACTTTTACCCATTTGCCGTGATACGTCCCAAACTGACCAGACTCCGTGAATGTACCATCTGCATTGAACTGAAAAGTGAGTTCGTCTGGAGAGGATGCGTACCATTTTCCTACGATCGATTCATCTTGTGCTTTTACAGAAGTTGGAGTAGAACTTATTTGGGAGCATCCTGCTGTAAAAATTATAACAAGTGCACAGATAGAAACATAGGTAAAAAAATGGAAATTTCTCATATATATCATCCATCTGGTTCGAAGTCATGAGTCATAAACTTGTTGGTTCTGACCTTGGGCCTTTCTATTGTGCCCTCTATTCCTTTATTGTCTTAACGTCCGCGAATAGATTCCTATAAATTTTCAGTCTCCTCATCCACATCTGGGGTTCCGGGATACTTCTTCGCACAGTGAAGCCTGGATTCCTGGAATATATAACGGGTTAAATAACCTGCCGTATTACCATCCTTTAAATCCTAATCGCCCTTCAAATCAAGGTGATAGATCTATTCATCGTTATGTGTTAGCACGAGGTCACCCCACAATTATATTGGGCCTTGAATAAAACCCGGAGAGCATGGCATTCCGGGAAATCGATGACGAATTCTGGGCAATCATTGAGCCGCATCTCCCTCCTCAGAAACCTCATGTCGGGCGACCCCGAACCGACCATCGGGCGATGTTCAACGGGATTCTCGATGTCCTGACTATCGGTTATACCTGGAGTGACGTCCCTCGACAATACGGCACGAAATCGACGGTACATCGGTTTCACCTCTATCTTGCCGAACAAAGCATTTATCAGGACATGTTCCTCGACCTTCTCCGATCGGGCTATGAGATCCGAAAGACACGGAAAATCAGAGATTTTCCTGACAGGAAACTGCAGAGCAGTTTCCGTGTCGATCTCACCCACTGTTCCACCGATACCAAGGATATCCCGGCCAAAAAAGGGGATCGATCGGTTATGATGGCTATAAGAAAGTAAAAGGGAACAAGCTAAGTGCTCTGGTCGATCGGAACGGTCTTCCTCTTGCCTGCACCGTCTTCCCGGCAAATATCCATGATTCCCAACTCTATGAACCAACTGTTGAAGCGTTTACGATTCTGGAGATGCAGGTGCATCCCACGATCATCTCCGCAGATGCAGCCTACGATGCCCAGAAGATCCGTCAATACAACCAGAGACGAAGGATCAGGAGGAATATCCCGACCAACCCGAGATCCCGGGCACACTCGAAGCGGGGAAGGCCACGCCGGTTCGATCCGATACTGTATAAAGAAAGATGGGCTATTGAACGGTTCTACAGCTGGATTGAGGCGTTCAAGAAGATTGTTCCACGTTACGAGCGGTATGAGCACTCATTCCTCGGGTTGATCCACCGGGCATGTGCCAGCATGATCTGGAGGGTCATGGGATGACCTCGCAACCAGAGGGAAACAGGAAATGGGTGTTCCAGCCAACGGAGAAAAAAACTCCGGAAGTTCTCGGATACCAAAATCCAAAGACATTCACACCTCAAACTTGATGCGAACCCATTTCTTGACAGGGAGTATTTCTTGGAAGGGGTGAGGATGGCAACACCCTCTCCCTATTCGGCCGGGGCAATAAGGAGTTGAAACGGAGAACCAAGATAGTTGGGGTGTTCCCAAATGAAGAGGCACTACTCAGATTGGTCGGATCCATTCTGATGGATGTAAACGAGGAGTGGGTCACCGGCAGAAGGTATTTGACCGTGGAGAGGGAATGATCAGACAAGGAGACAGGGCTCAGACAAATTACAGAAAATATGAAACGTTGCCCAGCGGAGTTCGATAGCATGATTAAAAAGTTTGACCTCAATATAGAAAAAATACTGGAAGATTGGGAGATTTATCATGCCTTAAGAGAAATAATTGCCAATGCTATCGATGAGGAGTTACTGACAAAATCTGAAGAGATTGAGATCTTTAAAGATGATGGGAACTCATGGCATATTCGAGATTATGGAAGAGGGATTAACTCTGAGCATCTAACTCAAAAAGAAAATGACGAAAAAATTAAAAGCGCTCACACCATTGGAAAATTTGGCATCGGCTTGAAGGATGCTCTTGCAACCTTTGATAGAAAAGGTGTAAAGGTCTCAATAAAATCGCGTCACATCAACATGACATTAGAGAGAACCAATAAACATGGTTTCGCTGATATTGTCACTTTGCATGCGAATATAACTCCTTCGTCAGATAAGGGCTTCAAAGGAACAGAGTTTATATTAAAAAATTGTCCGGATATAGAGATTGAAAAAGCAAAAAATCTGTTTTTACGCTTCTCTGGTGAGAAAATATTAGAGGAAACACCAATTGGACAGGTTCTCGAAAAGGAGTCTGAGACTGCATGGATATATATCAACGGGGTACAGGTTGCGCAGGAAGATAATTTCCTCTTCTCCTACAACATTACTGAGTTAAATCAAACCATTAAAAAGGCGCTAAATAGAGAGCGAACAAACGTAGGACGAACAGCATACACGGATCGGGTTAAAAGCATCCTTAAAAAGTGTCAGAGTGAAACGGTTGCACGTAAACTGGTAGATGATCTGAGTAGATATGATACCGGAGGGCAGCATGACGAACTAACCTGGACTGATATAGCTGTTCATGCATGCAAGCTCTGCAACGAACGTTCTAGAGTCGTCTTCTTCACGTCTGAAGAGGTGATTTCTTCACCAAATCTGGTAGATCGAGTTCAACGAGACCAGTATGAGGTAGTTGTACTTCCTCAAAACATCAAAAAGAAGATCAGTGGTAATACAGATCTTTCTGGCAACCCGATCAGGGATATTGAACAATTCACCAGAGACTGGAATGAAAGTTTTAAATTTTCTTTTGTAACCGAAGACCAGTTAAAGCCCGGTGAGTTGCGGGTTTATAAACAAACAGATAAAATCCTGTCTCTTATCGGAGGGAAACCGGGAGATGTAAAAGATATATTGATATCTAAGACTATGCGCCTCGATAAAGAGACCTACTATGAGGTTGGTGGATTGTGGGAGCCCCAAGAAGGAAGGATTGTAATAAGATATGATAACCTGAAAGATCTCGGAAGTTATGCCGGGATTTTACTTCACGAGGTTGCTCACGCAAGAAGCGGGGCGACCGATTGTACAAGAAAATTTGAGAATGAACTTACTGACCTCCTTGGAATAGTTGTCCAGCAAACAATCGGCTAACCCATTCAGCACGCACCTTACTGTATGCTATCTTAGAAAACATATTCCGGGTAGCATTGATTCCCTGTTGAGGCGGATGGGAGCGGCTCCACGCCCTGAGATGATGGGCATATCAGAGTTCTCCAGGGGCCCTCGGACCCCTACTCTGGAGAGGATTCCTGGGGATGCCTCCCCGCCTCCAGGCCAGGAGGCTCTTACCTAATCCTAGGGACCGATATCAACCTCTTCAGAGCGGTTATTGGTCAAAGGCCTTCTCGAATCACCCTCAATGCGAACCCATATCTTGACAGGGAATATTTCTTGGAAAGGACGGAACGCATAAAACAACCAACACCCAGAGACGAGACCAGAGTAACCTTTGTTACGTTGCCGCCCCAAACAGGATAGCGGAATGCGCGAGCCGTATGCGCTGAAAGGCGCACGTACGGTTCCTCCTGCATTCCCGCCGACTCATAACGAGTCACATTCAAACAGGCTGCACTTCAGTCAAAATCCACAACAGAATGAATTTCGTTGGCGGATACAATCATGCTCGTTATGTGTAACGCATAACGATGAATAAATCTATCGCCTTGATTTTGAAGAATGATCCTAATTTAGAGTGATAGCAATGCAGCGAATTATTTAACTCGTTATGTATTCCGGGAATCCAAGGTTCTTGGAAGGGGAAAAAGGTGGCGACACCCTTTCCCTATTCGACATGTTGACAAAGGGGTTCAATTCATCCCCACGGCTCAAGCCGGGGGCTTTCTTGCACCCCCTTGAACCCCGGATCTGTAAGAGCCATCGATCGTTTTTAGATCCAGAGCCAAATCAAAAACAGGCGTCTGGTTACGAATGCCGCATCTCACTTTCCTGCATCACCCGGACCGCATGAGACGGCGGTCGCCGCGTAACCCCCTCTTCCCACAAGGTATATCCGCCCGTCCGCTTCAGATCCGTATATAATACACGAGCAGGTAAAACCATGCAGATCGCTGTCATTTCCGGGAGTCCCAAGGGAGAGCAGAGCGTCACCCTCCAGTACGTCCAGTTTCTCGAGCAGGCATTTCCAGATTATACCTTCACCGTCGTGCATGCAGGAAAGGAGATCCGGACGATTGAGCGGCAGGAAGAGGTGTGGGACGGGCTGCTCGCCACGGTAACGGAGTCCGACGGCGTGCTCTGGGCAACTCCGGTCTACGTCATGCTGGTCCCGGCCCAGTTGAAGCGATTCGTCGAACTGATCGACGAGCGGAACGCGACGGAGGTGTTCTCCGGGAAGTATACCGCCAGCCTCACCACCTCCATCCGCTTCTTCGATCACACCGCCCATGCCTACCTGCACGGGGTCTGCGACGACCTCGGCATGCGTTATGTCGGTTTCTGTTCGGCCCACATGCAGGATCTCGAGAAGGAGGCGTTCCAGGAGCAGCTCATCCTCTTCTTCTCCGATTTCCTGGAGGCGATCGAAGAGCGGCGGCCGATCCAGAGGGAGTTTCCGCCGCTGCCCGCGATCACTTCCTCCTACACCCCAAAGGCCCCGCCGATCACGGTGGATACGCACGGCAGACGGGTGGTCATCCTGCACGACGCAGAACCCGGTTCCGACCTGGAGGCGATGGTTGGCGAGCTCGCGGCGTGTTATGGGGGTTCGGCCCGGGTCGCCCACATCCGGGACGCCATGATGAAGGGTGCCTGCCAGGGGTGCTGCCGGTGTGCCTTCGAGAACACCTGTATCTACGACGACGGATTTCTGGCATTCTGGGAGAAGTACGTCATTGCCGCGGATATTCTGGTCCTGGCCGGGACCGTTCGGGACCGTTTCTTCTCGGCTGCCTGGAAGCAGTTCATCGATCGAAGTTTCTTCAGCGGCCATGTACCGGCATTTGCAGGAAAACAGGTCGCATACCTGGTGGAAGGCCCGCTCGGCCATCTCGCGACCCTCCGTGAGGTCCTCACGAGCCTGGTGATGACGGAAAAAGCCAACCTTGCAGGGATTGTGACCAACGAGCCGGACCCGGGCGAGATCGATGCTGCCCTGCACGCCCTGGCCGAACGCTCCGTGAGGCTCTCGGACCGGGGATATATCGCGCCGGTCACCTTTCTGGCCGTCGCCGGCCATAAGATCTTCCGGGATGAAATCTGGGGGGGAATGCGGGCGATCTTCAAGGCGGACGACCGGTATTACCGGCAGCATGGGCTCTACGACTTCCCCACCCGGGATTACCTGCAGAGGATCGGCACCCGGGTGACCGCTCTTGCGATGAGCATCCCCTCCGTCAGGCGGGAGGTGGTGAAGAACATGCCCGCCTACATGATCGAACCCCTGCAGAAGTCAATAGAAAAGAGTCCGGTCCTCGCAAAGAGAAGAGCAAAACGGTAGTGTACCGGGAGCCGCAAAACCGTTCCGGAGCGAACCCAACTCCACGCTTCCTGCTCATAAGTTCCTGGAGGAATGTTTTATATACGAGCGATGCCCCTCCCGGCACGCGTATCGTCGGAGGATACACGAACAGGAGAGGAGGACTGCCGCATGAAGATTGAACCCTTTACCATCGCCGTGCTGCAGGCCGTCCTCGACGACCTCGCCCGGCGGCTCGCCCGGACCCGTTGGCCCGACGACGGCGCCGGCTGGGCATACGGCACCAACCTTGGGTACATGAAAGATCTGGTCGACTACTGGGAGCACTCCTACAATTGGCGCAGACCTGAGGCGTACCTGAACAGATTCGCCCAGTTCAGGGCGGAGATCGACGGGATAGGTGTTCACTTCATCCACGAGCGCGGCAGAGGCCCGGACCCGACGCCGGTCCTCCTGCTCCACGGCTGGCCCGACTCCTTCTACCGCTACCACAGGGTCGTTCCGATGCTGACCGATCCGGCCCGGTTCGGAGGCGACCCCGGCACATCGTGCGACGTGATCGTCCCGTCCATCCCGGGGCAGGGGTTCTCGGACAGGAAGGCCATGACCACCGGCGATACCGCCGATCTCTTCGCCCGGCTGATGACGGAAGGGCTCGGGTACCGGAAATTTATCGCGGCCGGCGGCGATGCCGGAACCCTGATCGCCCAGTCCCTGGCAGAGCGCCGCGCAGACGCCCTGATTGGCGTCCACCTGACCGACGTCGGCTACCCGGACCAGACGACGGACACATCGACCCTCACGGAGCCCGAGATTGCGTTTGCAGCCTACATCCAGCAGTGGTGGATGAACGAAGGCGCCTTTAACATCGTCCAGTCGACAAAACCGCAGAGCCTCGCCTACGGACTGGCCGATTCGCCTGCGGGCCTCGCAGCCTGGATCATGAGTTTTATCACCACGGGCACGACCGGTGAGGAGATCGAGAGACGCTTCAGCCGCGACGAGTTGCTCACAAATATCATGATATACTGGGTTACGCAGACGATCGGCTCGTCCGTCCGCAGGTACTATCTTGACGCGCACGCCGCTTCCACTCCCTGGCGGCGCACACCGGTTCCGGCAGCCGTCGCTCACTGCCCCCTGGACGCCCCGCTGCCCCGCGAATGGGCCGAACGCAGGGTGAACCTCCAGCACTTCACCGAACTCCCCCGCGGCGGGCACTTCGCAGCCTGGGAGGAGCCCGAGCTCTATGCAAAAGATTTACAGGTGTTTATAAGAGAATTTAACAATTTTTAAGCGTCTTATGTGCCGGTCGAGACCGACGCCCCCGTGGATCCGTTGCGGGAGAACAGGCGCACCCACCGTTTCCGGCCTGGTTTCTCCCGATTTCCCCTCGATACGCGGCAACCGTGGGGAACGGATGGTCAACCATATATGGCTTTGACATTAAACAGTAAGAACGTGAAATCGGCGGTACTGGGTGGCGGTCTCACCGGGATTACGCTGGCCCGCCTGCTCCGCGAACAGGGCGACGACGTGACCGTTCTTGAAGAACGTGAGAGGATCGGAGGGCTCTGCCGCTCGAGGACGGAGGCGGGGTTCACGTTCGATGTCGGGGGCTCGCACATCATCTTCTCCCGCGATACCGAAGTCCTCTCCTTCATGCTCTCGGTCCTCGGTGAGAACGCCGACCGACGAAAACGGAATACGAAAATTTTCTATAAGGGGCGTTACGTCAAATACCCCTTCGAGAACGGTCTTTACCAGTTGCCCGACGAAGACCGCTTTTTCTGCATCGACGAGTTCGTGAAAAACCTCATCGCCGTCGAGAAGGGCGAGGTTGCGCCGCCGACGAACTTTGCCGAGTGGATCACCTACACTTTCGGCCGGGGCATCGCCGAATGCTACATGATCCCCTACAACGAGAAGATCTGGAACTTCCCGGCCGACCGGATGTCGCACCACTGGGTGGAGGGGCGCATCCCCCGCCCGCCGGTCGAGGACATCATCCGGTCGGCCATCGGGATCGAGACCGAGGGCTATACTCACCAGGCGGTCTTCTCCTACCCGGTGGAGGGCGGGATCGAGGCGCTGGTCCGGGCGATTGCGGAGCCGGTCCTCCCTGCCGTCCGGACCGGGTTTTCCGTCGCTTCCGTCCGCGAGGAGAACGGCGAGTTCATTGTCGGCGACGGGAAGGAGACCGTCCGTGCCGACCGCCTGATATCGACCATCCCCCTCCAGAACCTGCTCCCCTGTCTTTCGGACGTCCCGGCCGGGGTGCAGACGGCGTGCGACGCCCTCCGGTACAACTCGCTCTGTTCGGTCTTCATCGGGCTCGCGGGGGAGGTCCCCGATATCTCGTGGCTCTACGTCCCCGACCCGGCGACGGGCCTCTTCAACCGGGTATCGTTCCCCTCAAACTACAGCACAACGGTCGCCCCGCCGGGTCATTCCTCGATCCTTGCCGAGATCACCTATAACGACGGGGACGCGGTCTCCCGGATGTCGGACGCCGACGTGATCGAGCATACCGTCGCATCGCTCGTCGCCGCCGGGCTCCTCCTCTCCCGGGAGCGGATCGTCTACACTGGCGTCTCACGGCAGAAGTTTGCCTACGTCGTCTACGATACCGATTATCTGGAGAACATCAAGATCATCCGGGAGTTCTGCAGGGAGCGGGGCATCGACCTCGTCGGCCGGTTCTCACAGTTTGAGTACCTCAACATGGACGGCTGCATCCGGAGCGCGCTTGACTTCGTGAGGGCGAACGGATGAAGGTCAATATATTCGTCGAGGATTTTCGTTTTCTTCGGTATATCGGGTGCGCAACAGCGGCACGGACGTTGTATAACCACCTCGCCCGGCTCCCCGGCATGGAGGTCTCCCGCAACCTGTATCACGGCGACTTCGACCTGACGCATTACCACACCTTCGGGCCCTGGGCGCTGTATCACCTGAAGTTCACCGACGGCGTGAAGGTCCTGACCGCCCACTCGACCCCCCGGATAAACGAGGGGAATGTCGCCTTTTCGAAGCGGATAAACACCGTATACCCCAAAATTTACCGGCAATTCGACCACATCATCACGATCTCGGAACCCTGCCGCCGGGAGATCGAGCAGCTCGTTCCCGACGTCCCGAAAACCCTCATCCCGAACGGTATCGACCGGGCATACTTCAAGCGGGATAAGAAGAAGCGCAAATCATTCCGCAACGAGTACGGAATCGACCACGATCAGAAAGTGGTCCTCTCCGTCGGCCAGCAGACTCCCCGGAAAGGCATCTACGACTTCCTGGACCTGGCCAGCCGGCATCCCGAGATGACCTGGGTCTGGGTGGGGGGGTTCCCGTACGGGACGTTCTCGAAGGACTATGCGAAGATCCAGATGCTCAAGTCCCATTCCCACGAGAACGTCATCTTCACCGGGGTCATCGACGACATCTCCCGGGCATACAGCGGGGCGGACGTCTTCTTCATGCCTTCGCACGCGGAGACCTTCGGCCTCGTGATCGTCGAGGCTCTTTCGGCGGGTCTCCCGGTTATCGCACGGGATATCTTCGAATTCCGGGAAATCTTCGGGGATTCGGTCCTCTTCTTTTGTGACATCGACGAGGCGCGTGACCTCGTGAACGACGATGCAGCCCTGCGGCGCTGCGCCGCACGGGCCCGCGCCTCGACGGAGAAGTACGACATCACGCTTATAGCAAAACGGCATCAACAACTGTATCGGGAGTTGATCGAGGGATGATCTCCGTCGTCGTTCCGACCTACAACGAAGAGCAGAACATCGAGCGCTGTCTTGAGTCTCTCGCCGACCAGACGGTGCCGAGGGAGACTTACGAGGTCATCGTCGTCGACGGGAACTCAAAGGACCGGACCCGGGAACTGGCGGAACCTCTTGCGGACAGGGTCTTTGTCCAGACGAGCAGGAGGGTCGGCGGGGCGCGGAACGACGGGGCGATGGCGGCCACCGGCGATATCGTCGCGACGACCGACGCCGACTGCATCCTCCCCCGGGACTGGGTGGAGCGGATCGAGAGAAACTTTGCGGAACGGGAGATCGTGCAACTCTACGGTACGGTCTACCCGATCGAGGACGGTTTCCGGAACCGGCTCTCGCTTGCCGGTGCAAACATCTTCTCGCGCATCGGCTACTACACCCGGACGATCTACTTCACGCTCGGGTGCAACACGGCTTTCGACCGCGAGACGTTCATCCGGGCGGGGATGTATCGCTGCATCGATGCCGGGGACGACCTGGAGATAGCGCAACGGATGCGAAAGATCGGCAGGGTCCATCTCGATCCCCGCCTGAAGGTCGGGTTCTCGATGCGGCGCTACCAGCAGTTCGGAACGCTCAAATCGATTGGGGAGTGGCTGTATATCGTTCTTCGCGGCGGCAATGCCGGCGGCGTCACCTACTCGAAGCGGGAGTACAAATAGCCTCATGAAGAAGACCGCATCCGTCCCGGAAGCCTACGCCGAAGCAGTGCACCGGTCCGACACCTGCGGGTTTGCGCGCCTGCTCGGCATGGAGGTCACGGAGATCGCCGGGGGCTGCGTCAGGGTGGCCATGCCGACCGCAGGAAGGGAGAACGGCCATGGTATGACTCACGGCGGCGCAATCTTTGCCCTTGCGGACCACGCTTTCGGCATCGCCGGAAACCTTGACGGGGTGGACCAGACGGGGATCTCCGCCCATATCCGCTATTTTTCTCCGCCTGCGGGAGAGACCCTGGAGGCGGTCGCCCGCAGGGTCTCGGAGACGGAGAGGACGTCCGTCTACACCGTCGACGTCTACTCGGGCGGGCGGCTGGTCGCCTCGCTCGAAGGGGTCGGGTTCAAGACCGGGGTTCCGGCGAGGGGGGAGTGAAGGGGGGTTTGGTGCTGATTTAGAGGCGCCTGCCCTGCATCACCAATCATTAGCGTATTTCTCTAAATAGTAGGTATGAGAGCAAGCCCGATGCAGTAGACCGTGGGAACTGCGCACCTCGGTGCTCAAGCTCGCTCCGCTCGCACCTCTGGTGCCCCTGCCTTCTGGCCAGTCGCGTAACGAACCACGGATTTTGTGGGGATATCGCCACGCACTGCCCCCGCCCCGAGGGGCGGGGGAGGAGCGCGAAGCACGGGCGGGGTGGGGGTTGCATGTTAGCCCTACGGGGTAGAGACAGGGGAGGGAGTCTCCCCCCTCCCCGTCGGCCTCACCCCCAATGGCGATAGCCACTGGAAAGCCGTGTACGGGGTTTGTGGAGTGCCATGTCCCATAGGAGCAGAGGTTAGGAAATCTCGCTCCCTCTAGCCGCAGCCAGACAAATGCCTTTCCCCGAATAAACCCCCTTCCGTCCCTCTACCACACCGTCCTGCAGTGCCCGCCGCCGTGCTTCGCGAAGTACTGCTGGTGGTACTCCTCTGCCCGCCAGAACGTCCCCGCGGGCTCGATCGCGGTGACGATGGGGCGCCCGAACCTGCCCGAACGGTCCATCTCCTCCTTCGATGTCCGCGCCTCTTTCTCCTGCTCCGGGGTGTGGTAGAAGATCACCGACCGGTACTGCATCCCGATGTCGGGCCCCTGCCGGTTCGGCGTGGTCGGGTCGTGAGCGTTCCAGAAGACGTCGAGGAGATCGCGGTACGAGACCTTTTCGGGGTCGTAGGTCACCTGTACGACCTCCGCATGTCCGGTCCGCCCGGTGCAGACCTCGGAGTAGGTCGGGTCCTCGGTGGTGCCCCCCATGAACCCCACCGCCGTATCCACGACGCCGGGGACGTGCCGGAACGTCTCCTCGACGCCCCAGAAACACCCTGCGCCGAACGTAGCCTTCTCCGTTGACATGGCAATCAGGGCCCGGTTAGGCGGGTTCTGGGAAAAACGTATCGGTGTCCTCGATCCGGGCATACCCTTATCTCCGGTCGGCACCATGTATGCACATGTTCTCTGAATCAGATGCCGTAGAGATGGTCGCCAGGCTAATGGCGCTCTCTGCACGCACCGCTCCGAAGGCCCGTGGCGTCGACGTCATCAAGACGCAGATCGTTGCCGGAGAGGAGCGGAACGTGCTCGCGGGAGCGATGCGGGAGTTCGGGGAGCGGCACAACGTTGCGTTCTTCATCAGGGATGCCGCGAACGTCGCCGCAAGCGACGCATGCCTTCTCGTCGGTTCGTTGTTCGCCGACGCCACGGGCCTCGACTGCGGCGCGTGCGGCTACTCGACCTGTGCGGAGATGCTCGATGCACAACGGCAGTCGACGGTCACCCCGTTTATGGGGCCGAACTGCGCCGTCAGGATGACGGATCTCGGGATCGCGGTCGGTTCCGCGGCGAAGACCGCAAGCATCCACAACGTCGACAACCGGGTCATGTACTCGGTCGGTGTCGGCGCGCTCGCGCTCGGGTGGCTGGAGGGGTGCGGCGTCGCCTACGGCATCCCGCTCCGGGCATCTGGTAAGGATATCTTCTTTGACCGGCCCCGCTAACCGGGTATTATCATGCCCATCATGAAGATCCGCGGAGGGGATCTGGACCTCGTCGAGTACGAGTTCACCTCCTTCTCCCCGGGCGAACACATCCGGATGTGCGGCCTCCGGCGGGACTATCCGCTCGCGCCGGTTGCCGGCACCGTCGTCGCCCGCGCGCCCGCACGGATTCATCTCACCGTGCTCGACATGAACCGGTTCTCCCCGGACCACCCCGGGGGCGGCGGCATCGGGTTTGCCATCGGGGTCTACTGCACCGCCGAGGTCGAGTGCACGGAGTCGGGGCTTGAGATCGACTACTCCCGCGAACCGCTTCTCCGGCACTTCGTCGAGGCCTTCCGGCAGGTCGTCGGCTACACGGGAGGATTCCGGGTCCGTGCCCGCGACCACCACTATGAGCACGTGGGGCTCGGGTCCACGAGCACGATCCTGACCGCAGTTGCAAACGCTCTCAACACCGCCGTGGGATCGCCCCTGACCCGCGACCAGCTCCGCCTGCTCCTCGGCAACAACTACGTCGAGGAGACCGCGGCCGGGAACGTTGCGTTCGGGTTCGAGACCGGCGTCGGCGCTGCCGCCAGCACCTACGGCGGGATGGCGGTGATGGGGGACGACCTGACGCTCGTCTACCGGCACGCCTTCGCGGCAGGGAGACGGGTCTACATCGTCATCCCGCCCTCCGATGTCTCGTCGGCGGGCGAAAAGGAGTTTGGTCTCCTGATGAACAAGGCCCGGACCCTTGACTACCGCGACCGCACGCTGAAGTCCTACCTCATCCTGATGGACCTCATCCCTGCGCTGGAGCAGGACGACCTTGCAAAGATCGGCGACGTGATCTGGGAGATCGAGTTCCGGGGCTCAAAGCGCGCCGAGGTGGAGCACCACGGGTTTGAGATCTACCGCTATATGGCGGCGCTCCGGGACGCCGGCCTCGAGTTCGTCGGCATGAGTTCGGTCGGCCCCTCCATCGCGGTCATCACCGACCGGCCGGAGGGGGAGGTGGCGGCGATCCTCGCATCGGCGGGGCTCCGGGTCGAGATCGCGACGACGGTCGACAACGAGGGGCTGAAGATCCGGGTGGAAGAGAAGGCCCGACATTCCCCACTGGTCTAACACCGGGAGAGGCTTCTGTCCGATCGCGCCGCCTTTTTTAAGCAACCGGTTCAATCCCGATCAGACACAGTTCTTCCGGTAATCGTACTCTCCGCTCGCGATCCGCTCCATAACGGTCTCGCCTACGGCGCCAAGAAGGCTCCCGGAAAAATACCCCGACGAGACGCTCGTGCCCCCGGTCGAAGAGAGCAGGTACACCCTCCCCTGCGAGACGCCGAAGATCCTGGCGACCGGCCCCTGCGTGATCCTGACCATCTGCACCTTGTCGTAGTTCATCACGACGGTCTCGCGGTCGACTGCGCCGTTCACGAACGTGAAAAGGTCCTTCCCGGCGTCAAACTCCGTGATCCGGTAGGAGACATGCGCGGCATAGAATATCGCGAAGACCGCGAGGGCCGTAACCAGGGGCAGCACGTACGGCAGGACCGCGCCAGCGGCCCCCGGGAGGGCTGCAGCCCCGCGGTAAACGTAGAGCGACGGGTAGGTCATCGCCACGGCGAGCGCGAGAGACGCCGTCGCGGCCCGGATCAGGAGCACGCTCTTTGCGCTTTCGGGCTGCTTCTCCGGACTGCGCTCGTAGACGAACTCCGGCACCACCTCCCGGAGAAGTTTTTGGACCGTTGCGTCGTCTTTCAGGAGACAGAGAACGGGACGAAGGTTCTCTCCGCTCCCGGACGCCAGCCCAACGACTTCCGCCTCAATGCACGACCTGTGCATGAGCCTTGCCGCGAAAGTGCTTTTGATGCGGACGGCGTTGATCCTCGATACATTGAAGGATGTCCGGTAGGTCCTGACCAGGCCGTGCTGCAGGTATACCGTATCGCCTCTGCGGTAGATCCTGTAGTTGTAGTAATGGAAGATCAGCGATACCGACGGCCCTATCTGGATCAGAACGAACATCATCAGAGAGACAAGCGCTTTGCCGTCCGTCCCGAGTCCGGGCCCGACGGAGAGATACTGTTCAAACAGGGAGTAGGCCAGGAATACAGAAGCAACGACGGTCTGGTGGGTTGGAACGCTGAAGAGACCGTGGATGATCACGTCCGCCGGAGAGAACGAGACGAGGGAACCGGCGATCTCATCCTCGCCCGGGGAGGCCTCGCGGTCGTAGATGCGTTGCGACACCACGGAGCGTATCCTCTCCGCCGTATCCTGCCGAAACGTCAGGACCGCCTCCGGGACCGTGGCGCTGCTCCCCGAGTTGATGTTGATCTGCAGTTTCGAGGTCCCGAAGAGCCTGTTCAGGATGCCCCGGTTCACGTTGACCGATGCAATCTTCGAGTAAGGGAGAGTCTTTTTCATCTTAAAGAGGGTGTCCCGCTCCACCACGACGTCCGTTTCGTTAAACTGAACGGTCGTCAGTCTCCATTGCCGGTAGTTGAATAGCAACAGCGCGGCGAGAGCGGCTACAAGTATGGCCGCGACCGCGGTCCTGTCGAGCTGCGTAGCGAGGACCAGCGCCAGAAGCACCATCGCGGAGAGCGACGAGAGCGACTTCTCCACGATGACGCTTTGGTGGTATCGGATCTTTTCGCCGGACATGCTCATTTCAATCGTTTGCAAGCCCCGGTGGGGCGGCCGGGGCCGTTTTCCTCCTCTCAAGGAGCATTCTCCCGATCAGGCCGTTCAGCAGTTCGGCTACCTTCTCCGCCTCGTCAATCTCCAGGTAGTTGATGGTCGCCTCTCCCCCTGCAGTGGTTACGGTGACGTCCGCGAGGCCGAGCATGCTGTTGATCGGCCCCCTGGAGACTTCCACCTGGTGCACCCTCTCGATCGGCACCAGTATGTGGCGGATCACGATGACGCCATACCGCACATCCACCCGATCTCTGGTGATCCGGTATCGGTATCGGGCGTAGTAAACCGGCGGAACCGCCGCCATGTAGACCAGGACAACCACAAGAACCGCCGCAAAGGCGTGCAGAACGAGATCGTAGTACTGACCGAGGAACCCCTGGGCGTAGGTCCTCGCAAGGAGATAAACCGCCAGATATATCGCGTAGGATATGGCATGATCGATGTACATCGAGAGCATGCACTTCCGGTTCAGCCGCCTGTAGCCGTCTCCTCCTCCATCCCCCCCATCAACCTGCCCATCCGGCGGGCTCAAACTCATGGTTAATGGTTTATGCTGCGCTCATATCAAGTTATTTCCAGAGACTGCCTGCGATCTCCGCTCATGATCTTTTGCGGTTGCAGGGGGAGAAAAAAAGGTGCTGACCGATTAAAAGTCAGTCATGATGCGGAACTGGTCGATCTCTTCGGTGTTGAGTTCGTTCAGGAACTCCTCCGCCGCGTGCTGGATGTTCTTGCTCCCGGTAATGGCCCGGCCTACGACCAGGATGTCGGCGCCCGCCTTGAGTGCGTCCTTCACGACACCCTGCCGGATGCCGCCTGCCGTCGCGACCAGCAGCCTTTTTCCGCCCGCCTTCTTGATCGCCGGGATGTCTCCCCAGGCGTACTCCGTGTTCTCGATATCGATACCGCGGTGAAGCTCCACAACGTCCGGTTTCACCTTGAGGTGCTCGACAACGGCACGGGGGTCTTCGACGTTGAGCATATCGACCACCGTGTAGATGCCGGTCTTCCGCGTGTCCTCGATTGCCTTCTCGATCGTGGAGAGAGGCGCAAGACCGGATATCACGACGGCATCGGCACCGGCGTCGGCGGCCATCCGGGCCTCGAGGTTCCCGGTATCGAGGGTTTTTAAGTCGGCGACGATGAACGCGCTCGGGCGGACCTCGCGGATCTCGGAGATGATCGAGAGGCCGAACTTCTTGATCAGGGGTGTTCCGGCCTCGATGATCAGGTGATCGTTCTGGGGCAGCTCTTCAAGAACCTTCGTCATGTGGTTCTTGTCCACAAGGTCCATCGCGACCTGCAGGTACGGCGGGTCCCAGAGGCGCTGCACCTTGAATCCCATGACCGCATGGGCCGCCCGGTCCTTCTCGTGCAGGAGCGTATCGATGTCGGGGAACCGGTCGAGAGCCCGGCGGAGCGCGAGTTTCATCGCACCGTAATTGAACCGGTAGATCTTGTTGGCGTCCTCTGCAGAGGGATCGAGGAAGACGCTTGCCATGATGACGGTGTCTTCAATGTCGACCCCTTCAAAGACGCCTTCTTCGACCGAGTCGGCGACGGCCTTCGCTACCGCTGCCTGGACGGGCCCGAATATCTGGTTCACCTGGTATTCCTTCTTTAGGGTAACCTTAGGGATGACGAGCGTCGAGGGCTTCGTCGGCAGGTTCGGCCTGATGACCGCGAGGAGCGGCGTGTGCCCCTTCGAGAGTTGCGAGAGAGCGTTTGCAAATGCCTGGCCTACCGCTCCCTCTTTGTTCCCCATCATTAGATCTATGTGCGCAAGTTCCGCGCCGTCTCCAACCAATGCTTCACCGATGAGATACATGTGCATGCCCTCAGATAGTGCAGAAATATTGGCGGGACAGGTATTAAAGACCTTGCGGGTATCTCTGTGCGGAGAGAAAATTGAGGCGGTCGGGCAAGACCGTATCCGGGATGCATCCCTCACGCGTCGAGCCGCGTGCGGTTGCGACCGGGACGGAAACAACCAAAGATACCCGGGGGTATCCGGCAAAAAAATCATAAGAACGTGGGGTCGGTGAGATTTGAACTCACGATCGACGGGTCTCTCCGACATGCATCAGTGCTCCAACGGGTCATCATCCCTCTGTCAGGAGACCCATTGTTCATCACGTGCAAAGACCGCTGGAGCCCGTCGCCATTCCGGACTAGGCCACGACCCCTTATCCTCTATACTTTTGATGCCGTCTGCTATAAGTGTTGTGTTCAAAGAACCCGAAATCATAATTGCTCCTGCTTACCTATTCAAATAGAATGGCTGAGGGCAGTTACGCGTGTGGGAACTCGCAAAAACCTCTGCTCGGCATCACCATTGGTGAAATGCTGAACCGAATCGCCGCGGCGCACCCGGACAGCGACGCGCTCATCTCCGTCCACCAGAACATCCGGTGGACGTATGCGGAGTTTCTTGAGCACGTCGACACCCTGGCGCGCGCCCTCATGGCGCTCGACGTCGAGCGGGGCGACCGGGTCGCCATATGGGCGATGAACTACGCGGAGTGGGTGCTTGTCCAGTTTGCCACCGCAAAGATCGGCGCCGTCATGGTGAACATCAACCCGGCCTACCGGACCTACGAGTTCGAGTACGCCATGAAGCAGTCCGAAGTCCAGACGCTCATCATCCAGGGGCGGTTCAAGACCTCCGACTACGTCGGCATGTTCTACGAGTCCTGTCCCGAGGCGTTCGAGGCGAAGCCGGGCCGAATACAGAGCGACAGGTTCCCGTTCTTGAAGAACGTCGTCTTCCTCGGTGAGATCCCCTACAACGGCATGTACACCTGGGATGAACTTCTCGCGAAAGCCGACCTCATCAGCCCCGACGAACTCCGGGAACGCGAGGCGTCGCTCGACTTCGACGATGCGGTCAATATCCAGTACACCAGCGGGACAACCGGGTTTCCGAAAGGGGTTGTCCTGACCCACCATAGCGTCCTGAACAACGGCTACATTATTGGCGAGGGGATGAAGTTCACCCATGAGGACCGGCTCTGCATCCCGGTGCCGTTCTACCACTGTTTCGGCATGGTCCTCTCGAACATGGCCTCCGTCACGCACGGCACCGCGATGATCCTGCCGTCGCCGGCCTTCAACGCCGAGGCAGTCCTTCGTGCTGTACAGGACGAGCGGTGCACGGCGCTCCACGGCGTGCCGACGATGTTCATCGCCGAACTCTCCCATCCGGACTTCGCGAAGTACCGGCTCGATACACTCCGCACTGGGATCATGGCCGGGTCGCCCTGCCCGATCGAGGTGATGCGGGAGGTCAACCAGAAGATGCACATGTCCGATATTGTGATCGTCTACGGGCAGACGGAGACCTCCCCCGGCGTCACGATGACCACGACCGTGGACCCCCTGGAACGGCGTGTCTCGACGGTGGGGAGGCCCTTCCCCCACACCGAGATCAAGATCCTCGACCCGCACACGAAGAAGATCGTCCCCCGGGGGGAGACCGGCGAGATCTGCGCCCGGGGCTACTGCGTGATGCGGTGTTACTACAACAACCCGAACGCCACCCATGCAACGATCGACGCGAGTCACTGGAACCATACCGGCGACCTCGGAGTGATGGACGAGGAGGACTACGTCAAGATCGTCGGGCGCCTGAAGGACATGGTGATCCGCGGCGGGGAGAACATCTACCCGCGCGAGATCGAGGAGTTCCTCCACACGCACCCGAAGATCGCCGACGCCTACGTGATCGGCATCCCGGACAGGAAGTACGGCGAGGAACTGATGGCCTGGATCAAGACGGAGAACGGTTCGACCCTCACCGAGGAGGAGGTAAAGGAGTACTGCCGCGGCCGGATCGCGCATTTCAAGATCCCGCGCTACATCAAGTTCGTCGACGACTTCCCGATGACGGTTGCGGGCAAGATCATGAAGTTCAAGATGCGCGAGGCGGCAATCAAGGAGCTCGGCCTTGAGAGCGAGTCGACGATAGAGACTGCGTAATCTTTTTTTAAAAAGGGAGTGCTTCAGGAGGCCTCTTTCGCCCGCCCCACAAGCGCCCGGGCCGCGGCGGCGGCTTCCCGGACGATCTTCTCCTCTCCCGGCACCGTCCGCTCGTGCATCAGGACCCGTCCCTGGCAGAGGACGGTCCTGACCGCGCCGCCGTTGCAGGCGTAGACGAGGTTCGATTCAGGGTTGAAGAGCGGGGTGTTGCAGACCGCACGGGCGTCGAGGAGGACGATATCGGCCGGAGCGCCCACGGTCAGGGTTCCGGGGCCGGTTCCGAGCGCCCGGGCGCCCGCCGCGGTCGCCATCGCGATTGCCTCGCCGGCGGGAAGGAGCGTCGGCGAGTTCCAGGCGAACTTCTGGAGGAGGGCGGCAACCTTCATCTCCTCAATGAGGTCGAGGTTGTTGTTCGAGGAGCAGCCGTCGGTTCCGAGGCAGACGTTCGCCCCGTACCGCTTCAGCCAGTGGTAGGGCATGGCCCGGTTGACGGCGAGCTTCATGTTGCTTACGGGGTTGTGGGAGGCGTGGACGCCCCGTTCCCCGAGGAGCCGGCACTCGGCCTCGTCGAGCCAGCAGCAGTGCGCGACGACGGTCCGGGGGGTGAGACAGCCGCACTCATCGAGGAGGAACGCCGGGCGTTTGCCGAACTGCGCGACACAGTCGACGACCTCCTTCTCGGTCTCGGAGAGGTGGACGTGGATGCCGATCCCCTGCTCTTTTGCAAACCCGGCGCACCAGGAGAGGCCCTCGGGCGAGACGGTGTAGACGGAGTGGGGGCCGACGGCCGCCCGGATGCGCGGGTTTGCGAGCGATTTTGTGTAGGCGACGAGGGTTTTTGTCGCTCTTATCTCGGCCTCCCGTTTCTCTTCGTTCCCGAGGTCGATGAACCCGTAGGCGAGCGTCGCCCGCATACCCATCTCGGCGGCCGCCTCCGCCGTCCTGTCCATGAAAAAGTACATGTCGTTGAACGCGACGGTGCCGCTTTTGATCATCTCAAGGCACGCGAGTTTCGTCCCCCGGTAAACGTCGTCGCCGGTGAGGTGGGCTTCGAGCGGCCAGATCTTCTGCGCGAGCCAGTCCTGCAGCAGCATGTCGTCGGCATACCCGCGTAGCAGGGTCATCGCGGCGTGGGTGTGGGTATTTACGAGGCCCGGGACGGCGATCCGGTCGGAACCGTCGATGACGATATCGGCGTCGACCGCTCCCCGGGCGTCCTTTCCAAGCCCCGTAATCGTGCCGGTCTCGTCGATTGCGATGTCAACTGTCGATCCGTTGATGGCGGCGCCGGTGATCAACACCGATCCCCGGGCGGTAAAGATATCGTCTGACTCAGTCATGCAAATTGCTCCACGATATTTTCAAGTATCTTCTCGGTCCTCCGGCAGTTCGCCCGGGAGGTTGCAAGGATGTGTTCGTAGGTCAGGACCTCTTCCCCGAGGCCGTTTGCATAGTTGTCTACGGTGCAGACGGCGGCAAACCGCATCCCGAGTTCCAGGGCGAGCGTCGCCTCGCTTGCGACCGTCATCCCGACGATATCCGCTACGCGGGAGAGCGCCCGGACCTCGGCGACGGTCTCGATCCGCGGTCCCGGGGTCTGGGCGTAGACGCCGCCCGTCCGGGCCTCCGGCACGAGTTCGCCGAGGGTGCGGATGAGGTCCGCGTCGAGTTCGGGGCGGACGTGGTTGATGGTGCACTCGTGGATGGACGGGATGTCGGTGAGGCTGACGTAGTCGGTGGGGATGACGATCGAGCCCGGCGGGATCTCCGGCTGCAGGGAGCCGGAGGAACCGAAGGCGATGATCTTATCCACCCCGAGGACGGCGAGCGCGGCGAGACACGCCCGGTAGTTGATGCGGTGCGGGGGGAGGTTGTGCTGGTGGCGCAGGAGGAGCGCGAAGGCCCCGGTGTGCACCTCCGCCTTCCCGTAGGGCGTGGAGACGGTCGTTTTCTCGAGTGGGGGGAGGTCGGCGAAGAGAAGACTCGTGCCCCCGATGATCCCGAGCACTAGACCCACCTCTCCAGGCGTGCTCTTCTGGCCGATATAGCAGTATGCGCTCGTCTGTATGACATTCCGTTTATCGGGTCAACGTCTTAGCGGAAAACCTCATCTATATGATGCTTGAGGTGCGGTTCAACAAAGATTTACGTCTCCAGCGACAACCGGAATGGTCATGGGCAGATTTCTGGTCGTCGACGAGAAGACCATTCGCGACGGGAAGTGCACGGATGTTTATTTCCAGCGGGTTTCTGAGATCATGGAGAAGGACGGCGTCAACCCGCACGTTACGATGGAGGTGACGGCCGCGGCGCTCCCCGATCCCTGGGGGGTCTTCTGCGGTCTTGCCGACGTCGTCGAACTGCTGGAGGGCGTCCCGGTGGACGTTGACGCGATGCCGGAGGGGTCGATCTTCTCCCCGACCGAGCCGGTGCTCAGAATATCGGGGCGCTACCGCGACTTCGGGATCTACGAGACCGCTATCCTCGGGTTCCTCTGCCATGCATCGGGAGTGGCGTCCTCTGCGGCCCACGTGAAACTCGCCGCGCGGGACCGTCCGGTTTACGCTTTCGGCTCGCGCCGCCAGCACCCGGCTATTGCGGAGATGATCGAGCGGGCGGCCTGGATCGGCGGGGTGGACGGGGCGAGCAACACCTGTGCGCCGGCGGGGATTCCGCTCGCAGGGACGATGCCGCATGCGTTCGTGATGTGCTATCCGAGCGAGGAAGAGGCCTGGCGGGCGTTTGCGCGGGGAGCGGCTCCGGAGGTGCCGCGGATCATGCTCACCGACACCCTGTGCGACGAGAAGGTCGAGGCGGTCAGGGCGGCGGAGTGCGGGGCGACGGCCGTCCGGCTTGACACGCCGCGGTCGCGGCGGGGGAATATGCGGGCGATTGTCGAGGAGGTGCGCTGGGAACTGGACGTCCACGGCTACCCGGACGTGAAGATCTTCCTCTCGGGCGGCCTCTCGCGTGCGGACGTCGCCGCCTACCGCGACGTCGCCGACGCCTTCGGGGTCGGCGGGGCGATCGCGAACGCCCCGGTGATCGATTTCGCGATGGACATCGTCGAGGTCGAGGGGCGGCCGTACGCGAAGCGGGGGAAGCGGAGCGGCGCAAAACAGGTCTACGAGACTCCCGACGGCCGGCGCGTCACGCTCCCCCTCGCCGCTCCGGCGCCGGAGGACGGGGTCCCGCTCCTCGTCCCCTGCATCAGGGACGGCGCCGTTCTTGCGCGCTCAGAGATGGAGGATGCGCGGGAACGGGTGCTCTCCCGGCTTTCCGGCCTTGCGGCGGAAGGATAGGGGGCGGTATGCCCCAATCCTTATTATGTGATCGCGATCAACATTGTAGGGTAATAGGGGCCGATAGATCAGGGGTAGATCGCTACCTTGGCATGGTAGAGGCCGCGGGTTCAATTCCCGCTCGGTCCATACTGTTTTGCGAAAGAACTGTTATCGACGGTTTAATTGCTAGAATAACATCAATAATGACCGTATCGATGAATCAGCTGATGTTTCCGACGCGGTTTTTTAGGTAATCATGGACTTCCAGAGCGATGGTGATGTGGAGCACGTCTTCCTGGATAGTTGTTTCGGAGTCTTTTCGCCATGTTTTCATCTCTGTTCCGTTCATTCGGAGCATACATGCACTTGCAACGGTATACACTCCTCTGGAACATTATGATAAGAAGGTTTTTAGAGAGATTACAACATGATTTTGAAGGAAGCGCTCTTCTGATATGTCCCTTCAAGAGATTAGTATTCTAATTTCAGTCAACTATAGAGATGATCCCGAAACACCTCAGCCGGGAGGGGGCATCCCCCTCCCGACCCCTCCCCCGCGTGGCGATACCAGAGAGGAGCCGTATCAGAGGTTTGAC
>DAYL01000023.1:0-137 GCA_002508705.1 Methanoculleus sp. UBA374
GCGTGGTTTAAGATGTGGAGGTATTCGTTGATCGTCTCGGGAGTAACCTCTTTCCCGAGGCGCTTCTGCAGGGTCTGGTGGGCAAGGTCCATGTTGACGATGACGGTCCGCCGGATATCGTCCCACATCTGCTGCAT
>DAYL01000023.1:417-28388 GCA_002508705.1 Methanoculleus sp. UBA374
CGGTCCATCTCGATGGCACGGCTCTCCTTCATGAACTCCATCTTGCGGGGAGACTGGCGAACACCGTTGTACTTGTAATACTCGGCCGTATCCGACTGGACATCCTGTCCCTGGAATTTCTCCTTGAGCGCCTTCAGGAACAGTTTCTGGGATCTTTCAATCTTTGCCATTGTTATCACTCCTTGGGGAGGAACCCGTATTTCGTCCGCAGCGTGTGAATGCGCTGGACGTACTCGATGTATTCTTTGTCGTCACGGTACGGGGTGCCGCCGAGTGAGTGGAAGATCGTCGTGTGGGCCTTGAGCCACTTCTCGTCCATGGGCTTGCCGACGGCAACCGCACGGTCGAGGGGCTCGCCGATCTGGTTCTTGACGTAGCGGACGATGCCGTCCTCGCCAAGGACACTCCTCTGGAGCATATCGAACATCATGCCGTTCTCGGCAAGACGGAGCGAGTGACCGTGCACGGTCGCGCCGCGGATGCCGGTGCGGGCCGGGTCGAGGAGCTCGGTGTTGACGAGTTCCTTCGCGTACTTCTCGAGGTCACGCTCACGGCACTCGACGATCTGACGGCCGGAGAGCGTACCGGGGTCGATACCGCGGAAGCGGTAACACTCGGTGTAGGTCCGCTGGTAGGGGTGGCAGGGGGCGAAGAACATCGAGTCTGCGAACTGGATGTAGCGGACCCGGTCGCCGGCCTTTGCACCCTCGGTCGGGGTTACAATCTTCCTGATGGGACAGTCGGGTTCCTGCTGCTCGGCGAGCGGCGGGTGGGCCGTCGGGTAGGCGGCTCCAGGCGCCCTGTGGCCGAGGATCAGTACGATATCCTCATCAGTCACGTCACGCATCTTTTCAAGTTTGTGGCTGGGGTCCATCTGCTTTCGCCGGTTCTCGGCGACCTTGGATGTACCCGGTCCGTATTGGGGCTTGTATGCCATGTTTCCTTTCACCTTCATGTTGGGTTTTTTAGCACTTTCATCACGGCACGAACGACTTCCGCCAATTTTTCCCTGCCGGGGGTCTGCCCCCGTGTCACGCCGCTGACGATATCCATCACGATGCCTTTAGTTTTCACCCGGTCGGGCGGCGGCATAACCACCGCTGTCCTGATTCCCTCCTTTGCGAGATCTTCGAAGTCGATTGGAACCTGGGAAACGACGATCGCCTTGATATTCACGTGCTCAAGGATAAACCGGACTTTCTGCACGACATGGGAGCGGACATTCCCATGGTGCAGGATGGCAACCTTGTGCTGCTCGATCTGAGCAATCTCCTTCTCCGTCAGGCCAAAGGACGCTCCGAGAACGTGACCCTTGATAGGGGAATCTGCCGGAACTCCGCTTCCTGCGTTGAGGACAAGCGTCGTCACGGAGAACTCCGCTCCCTCCCTCCGGAGGCCGGAGGTGATGTCGCAGACCGGTTTTGTAACGTGTCTGCGGCCGGGGGACATTCCGATCACGATCACATCCGGGGACCTGGCTTCGGAGATAGTCCCGCGCTGGGCAAGACCGCCTCCTTTTCCCATCCCCATGCTCTCGCGGCAGTCGACAACCTGAGTTACTCTTCCGATAGGCATCTTACTTGGTTCCTTGAATAATAACAAAGCCGTCTTTCCGTTTCGGATCGACAAGCCCGAGAATGTCTCTGTCAGCGTCAGGTCCGTACTTAGCGTAGTCGGACGTTGTCGGCTGGGTCTTCATGTACCGTCCCTGCTGGACGGTGCAGGAGAAGTCTTTATCGGCAAAGACTTCGTCAACTGCCTCCCCGATAGCCTGAATGTACGACTCGTCCTCAAGCTCCAGGATGATCGTTCCGACCTGCACCCGGAGCTGGACGTCCTGGTCTCCGACACGGATGGTCTTACGGTCCGGATGGGGGTTGGGTTTCCCCCGTGCCGGGCCGTAGGGGACCGTGGCCGGAATGCTGGGTCCATTGATGGACATCCGGCGGATCCCGCCGACCTGAACAAGCCTGTTCAGGAGTTGTTCGGCGGTGTCGGGTCTGAGGAATCGCGCAGAAACGATTCGAACCTGAGGGTATATGGCGTCAGTCATCGGTATCCTTGTGTTACTTACACACCCTGTGCGATCTGCTGGATCGGCTTGTTGAAGACGTCAACCTGGCCGTAGGTGTCGGCGTAGATCTTCGAGGTGCCCTCGGGCGCGAACATCTGGGTTCCGGCGTCGAGTGCAGCAGCGGCGACCACGCACGGGATGGCCACACCGGCGGCGTGGCGGGTCACGACGTGGTTGCCGTTGAAGATACCGGGGCCGCCGCCGCCGTAGATCGAGTGGCTGAAGAACGAGAACCCGACGGCGGTACCCATGACACGGCCGTAGTCGCAGCCGGGGAGCCCGGTCTCGTGCTCAAGCAGGTCGTTGAAGTACAGGAGCGTCGAGGAGACCGCCTGGGCGAACCGTCCGGCACCGCAGTTGACCATGGTGGCCGCCATGGTTCCCGCAGCAGCGTAGGCGTTCCAGAGCATGGGGTCCTTCGTGTCGTAGAACTGGAAGTAGCCGCTCTTCTTCCCCGGGGCGATGACCCGATCGTCGATGGCCCGCTCGACAAGACTCTGGACGACGGTACCGATGGTTCCGGTTGCCCCGTTCTTCTTGACGAGGTCGTAGACCAGGTTGTTCGCGTTCAGGCCCTGGTAGGCGTAGGCGAGCAGCTGGGCGCGCTCGAACGGTCCGATGGCGTTACCCATCTCAAACATTCCTGCCTGCTCAAAGGTGGACGCAAGTGCGGCACCCTGCATCGCGTTCCTGCCGGTCATCATAACGGTGTGGTTGACCGGGATGTTCCGGAGCGCGTAGCCGAGACCTTCGTTGTTCTGGGGGATCGACAGGATGGATGTGACGTTGGCGCCGGAGAGGTCCATCGTGTGCGGGTAGGAACCCCAGACTGCCGACTTGACCATCGGTGCGTCGAACGCTCCGATGTTGAACTGCTCGACAATCGCGTAGGTTGTCGCGGCTGCGACCGAGGTGATCGCTGCATCGTAGGTGGCCGCGGCCTCGAGGCGGGTGCTGGGAGCCTCGACGAGGATGAGTTTACCGCCGTTGAATTCGCGGATCTGGGTGTCGTCACCCTCTTCGACCTGGACCATCTCCTTGATCTTGGCGATGATGGCGTCTTTGTTGCCGACGATATCCAGGTTCATCTCGCGGCCGAGAACGTTCCCCTTTGCTACCTTTCCGGTCTTCAGGCCATCCTGGATCCCGTTGAGGTTGACTGCGACCGTCCTCTTGGTGAGGTCGATGAGTTTCCGGGTCGCCGGGTTGACCAGCGGGCTGATCTTCTCGAGCGGCACGCCGCTCTTCAACTGCTTGCCTGCATCATCGTACAGGTCAATAGTTTCCTTGTATTTTGCCATAATTTTCCTCCATTACCCTCTTTAAGTGCATACAATCGGGAACTGTGAACTGAACGCTAAAAGCATCGCTGACTGTGGCTGCTGGTGACTACTGCACGTCCTCGTGGGACAAAAAGATAGTAACCTTCTCTGACGATATAAGCATTGCTATTTATGTCTCCACTAAAATATATCCCATGCGTGAAATATTAACGATCCATTGAATAATGGCCGATTAGACAGAATAGCGTATATATTGTGCCCCTTTTTTGGGTGATATGAAACCCCCTCTACGGTAACACGTCGTGCTACATTTTTAAAACATCTCGCATCAACTCTACGATTTTCAGACTATTTCGTGGACGTGATAGAAAAAAAAGGTATTCAGGCCTGGATCTGCTGGTATAATTTGCCGTAGATCGTCTGGCCTTTCCTCTTTCGGTGGCGCTCCCCAAGGTCGCCCTCATAGAGGGCAAACCGCCCTTTGGTGCCGTCCACCTCGAGATCGACATCTTCGCGGTATGCAAACCCGGGCATCATGCGATCGATGCTGCCGAAGACGTAGATCTCCCCCTCCACCATCTGGCCGCCGAGCCTGCTCTTTGCATTGCCTTTGACGACGATCCTGCCTCCCTCGGCATGCGTGGCAACGTGAACGTCGACATCGCCGCCGACGACGATCTCCCCGCCGTTCATGAACGTGCCGATATCGCTCCCGGCATTGCCCATGACGGTGATCTTGCCGCCCTGCATGCCGCGCCAGTCGCCACGGTATGCCGCACCGAGGTAGTTTCCCGCGTTGCCCTTGATGACAATCTCGCCGCCCTTCATACCGGTTCCGGCAAAGGCGTCGACATTTCCGTTCACGGTGATCTTGCCGCCCTGCATCCAGGCGCCGACATACATATCGGCGTCGCCGTTCACAACGACTTCGCCGTCGGTCATCTTCATGCCGATATACTTGACCCGGGAGAGGTCGCCGTTAACGACGATCTTCGTCTCGGCCGGGGTTGCCCCGGTCCGGCCGGCGACCTCAAAGAAGTCTCCGAGCCGGTGCGGTTCCTTCCCTATGTATACAGGGAGGTCGACAATCTCTTCCGTCTTCTTCCCGGCGAACGTATCGGGGCTGATGGTGTCGGCCTCGAGGTACAGTTCGGGCTGGTTCTTTATGGTGAGTGTAACTGTTTCCATCCTTCCTGCACCTCACTGTGTGGCATCAACCTCAATCACGTACGGGTTTTGGAGATAGTGCCCGGTAACTTCGTAGTTGTTCAGGGTGACGGTATAGTAGCGGAGGAACTTCTCCTTGACATCCCGCATCACCTGCGGGTTCTCGTTGACGTGAGCGTTCACCCAGAGGGTCCGCTTGTTGCCGTTCGAGACGATCTCGCCGTCGTTGATGATCTGGACACCCGACTTGAAGAGGCACCTCGCATTCGAGAACGCCTTCTCGATATCGTCGGGCGCGTAAGGCTTGTTCGGGTTGAAGTCAAAGACGGCGACATCCGCTTCGAGACCGGGGGCAAGCCCGCCGTACATGTGCGAAAGGCCGAGCGCTTTCGCCGGTCCTGCGCGGGTCATCTGCGCGATCTCGTAGAGGTCGAGTTCGCGGTCGATGCCGGCAAGGTTGGTCGCATCGATGACCTTGTCCCGGTACTTAAGCGCGTCGAACTGCTGCTTGCGCGCTTCAGTGCTCATGAGCCACTTCATGATCCGCGGGTAGCGGAAGAACGGTCCGGCGTTCGGGTGGTCGGTGGTCAGGAAAACCCGCATGGGATCCTTTGCAAGCAGGGCGAGTTCAAGGCCGATGGCCCACTGGATACCGCAGACCTTGATGTTCGGGCTGTAGATGTACGGGACGACACCGGACCCCGTCTCGAGTTCCACGTCGGCGTTTGCCCACTTTAAGTGGTTCAACTCGGTGAGGTGGTGCTCGAACGGTCCGTCGGCGGTCATGGTCGTGGTCTCGTCGAGCGTCACCTGACCCATGTCGATGGTGATGTTGTCGTGAGAGTTCACGTAGTCCATGATCTCCTTTGCTCTTGAGTCCACATTCGCCCAGGAGTCCCCGCCGTAGGAGTGGAACTGGACGTGGGTGTGGTGCATCACCTGGTCGCGGCCGAACCTGCTGTTCGGCTTGAGGCCTTCGGAGAGCTTGAACGTATCGAGAGTCGTCGTATAGTTGCCGGGGTTTCCGAGATTGTTCGTGTGAACGTGCATCGAGTGCGGGAGACCGAGGTACTCGTTCGCCTCGATGAGCCCCTTGACGATCTCTGCCGGGGTGATGTCGAAGTAGGGGACCGGGTCGTGAATGTTCTCACAGTTCAGGCCCCATGCCCAGGCTTCGGTGCCGCCGGGGTTGACGACCTTGACCGCGTAGCCCTTCGTGGCCCGCAGGAGCCAGGCAATGTAGGCCGCGGTATTCTCGATCTCGTGGTTCTTCAGATACTCGAGCACGAACCAGTTGTTTCCGAAGACCGGATAGGCGCCCTGATCGAGGATCGGCGTGTCCCGCATCTCCTCGTGGGTGTGCCGGGCGTAGAGCGGCGGCATGGCCGCTTCCATCACCGTGGTGTAGCCCATGTGGGCGTACGTGTAGCCGGTCCGGATCGTTGTCGGGACCGAGAACCCACCCTGCATCCGCTCGATGCCGTGTCCGGGCTTGTAGCCAAAGAGTTTATCTTCCGGGCGGAAGTTCCGGCCCATATTCACCTTCGGGCCGGCAACATGAGCGTGAATATCGACACCGCCGGCCATGACGGTCTTACCTGTGGCGTCGACGACCTTCGGGTTTTTAACCGCATCGGCTTCGACGATCTTGCCGTCCTTGATGGCGATATCGGTTGCATCTCCCCTGATCCCGAGGACCGGGTCGAAGACGAAGCCGTTCTTGATGAGATATTCTGCCATCGTTTTACACCCCCTTAATCTCCTTGACGCGTGCGAGGACACGCCCGAGGAACTCTTCGTCGGTCATCATCCCCTCCGGGGGTTCGACGACCTTTCTCGTCTCAATCGGCACGTTGTCCATCCGATATGCGCATCCGCCCACCTCGACGCCCACGAAGGCGACCGGGACATGGACCTTGCAGACCTCGGTGGTCGGGGTCTCATGCGGGTCGATGGCGATCGAGGGGAGGCCGTAAATCTTCTTCACCGAACTGAACGGGAAGTGCGCGCCGGGATCGCTTCCGAGGACGAAGATGGCATCCACTTCGTTCCTGCGGAGCAGGTCGTTGGAGGTTGTCTCACCGGGGTTGTACCGCGCGAATCCGCGGGAGAGGTCCACCGCGAAGGGGAACCCGAACTGCCAGCCCCAGACCTGGCCGGAGCCGGTGACGTTGTAGTGCCCGCGCATCGGCATGATGGCGGCTTTCGTGTACTCGTTCAAGTCACGGGTGAGCGCGATGGCCGCATCGATGTTGTGGTTCTTTCCAAGCGACTGCGTCACGCCCATACCGAAGAAGATGATCGCAAAGCGGCCGCTCTTGAGTGTCTCGGCAACCTCGTTGATCCTGTTTTTCGGTATTCCGGCGACGACGTCGGGGAGTTCCCCGCCCTTGAGCGCCACACGGAGTGCGTCGAGGAGTTCGTAGTCTTCTCCCTGCTCGATCTGCAGGTGGATATCCGCCATCTTGGCGGTGTCGGTGACACGCGGGTCGACGACGATCATCTTCCTGCCCGCATGACCCTTGCCGGTGAAGAATCCCCGGGGGAAGATAGAATATCGGGACATGTGTCTCGGATGGGCGTGTGCCGGATTGCAGCCCCAGAAGAGGATGCGGTCGGCCCGGTTCTTGACCTCCCCAAGCGTGCAGCTCGGGATACCGATATCCTGAACCGCGATAAGGGATGTTCCATGGCAGACGGTCGCGGTGTTGTCCATGACCGCTCCGACAAGTTCACCGATCTCGGACCCGAGAGACTGGGCCTCACAGTTTGTGGAGCTCCAGCCGTACATCAGGGGCTTCTTTGCTTCGGTAAGCATCCGGGCGGTGTAGTCGACTGCCTCCTCGTAGGAGATCTCCTTCCAGGACCCATCCTCCTGTCGCATACGGGGGTGGGTGATGCGGTCTTTTGCCTGAGAGTGGAGGAACTTTTCGGCGCCGATGGCGCATGCGTTGTATACGTCGTGAAGTTCCTTTCCGTCATCGCTGACGACGACCTCGAGGTCGTCGCAAAGTGTCCCGCAGAACGGGCAGACTACGTCGGTTACCGTCTTTGTCATGCTAGTTCACCCCTGCATGCCTTACGCACCAGTTCCAGTGAGCTGAGAACCGGTTCGTTCTTGGCGACTTCTACCTTGACGGGGGTACCCTTGAATGTGGGCATCCCCGTTGAGTAGGTGTTCGGGTTGACTATCATGTTTGCCCACGGACCCATCGGTATATATGCTACACCGGGATGGGGACCCTGGGTTGCCTCGACCGCCTTGACGACGACGCTTCCGTAGTTGCTGGTGACACGTACGTTCGTGTTGCGGAAAGCTCCCAGCTTCTTAAAGTCCGCCGGGTCCAGTTCAATAATCCCGCAGGCGTCGGTGTAGGCGGGTTTTTCCTTCCCCGCCTCCATCGACACCCCCTGCTGGATGGTGCGACCCGTGATCAGATTTACATTGATTGCCATTGTTATTCATCCCCTGTCTATTATTATTGTTTTATTATATTTACTTGGCAAATTCTTTAAGCGGGCTTGGACCAAGCTCGTGGATGGTCTTGACGACGTCCGTCATGACCGTGCCCCATTTTGCACCTTCCGATGCGGAGACGAAGGTCATTCTGAGACGCTTGTCGTCAAGACCGATGTTCTTGAGGACACTCTTCAAGAGGAACATCCTCTTTGCAGCCTTGAAGTTGCCCTCAAGATAGTGGCAGTCACCGAAGTGACACCCGGAGACCAGCACGCCGTCCGCCCCGTCCTGGAAGGCCTTCAGGATGAAGAGGGGGTCGATCCGTCCCGTGCACATCACGCGGATGGAACGGATGTCTGGCGGGTACTGGATACGAGCGCCGCCGGCAAGGTCTGCGCCTGCGTAGGAACACCAGTTGCAGATGATGGCGATAATCTTTGGTTTCCAGTTCTCATCAGCCATTTACTCTTCACCTCCGAGGAGGAATGCATCGATCTGCGCCACGATTTGCGGTGTTGCGAAGTGCTGCATCCAGATTGCACCCCCGGGGCAGAACCCGCCGCAGGTTCCGCAACCCTTGCACTTGGCTTCCGTGACCTGCATGACCGTGCGGCCGTTCTTCTCGACGAGCGAGAGGGCGCTGTAGGGGCACTGATTGACACAGAGTCCGCATCCTGCGCACTTCTCCTCGATACACTGGGCGAAGTAGGGCTCGAGCTCCACCTGTCCTCTGTGGATCGGGATGGATGCCGCGGATGCCGCACCCTCTGCCTGAGCGACCGTGTCGGGAATATCCTTGGGTCCCTGGCAGACGCCGGCAAGGTAGACGCCGGCAGTGGTGGTGCCGCATGGGTTCAGCTTCGGGTGAGCCTCAAGGAGCCAGCCGTCCTGCGAACAGGATACCCCGAAGAGTCTCCGGGTCTTTTCGGTCTCGGCGGTAGGCTGGATGGCGGCTGCGAGCACGACCATGTCGACTTCCATGTCGACAGGCCGCCCGAGGAGGGTGTCTTCTGCGTTGACGTGGAGGTTCTTGGTCACCGGGTCTTCGGTGATGCTTGCAACCCGGCCGCGGATGAACTTTGCACCCTCGTTCTGGATACGGTAGTAGAATTCCTCGTACTGCTTGCCGAAGGACCGGATATCCATGTAGAAGATGTACGGCACCGCGCCGGGGATCTTCTCGATGATCTGGTGGGCATGCTTGAGCGAGTACATGCAGCAGAACCGCGAGCAGTAAGGCTTGCCGACGCCGGTCGAGTCACGGGACCCCGCGCAGAGGACAAACGCGACCCTCTTCGGGGTTTCGCCGTCGCTCGGGCGGACGAGATGGCCGCCGGTCGGGCCGGATGCACAGATCAGCCGCTCGAACTCAAGACTCGTGATGACGTTGTCGTAGTTCTTGTAACCCCACTCAAGTTTCTTCTCGATGGGGAAGATGTCGTAGCCCAGGGCGAGGATAATGGTGCCGATCTTGACGGTCATGAATTCGTCCGTTGCCTCGAGGTCGACCGCCTTCTTATCGCCGCATGACTCGACGCAGAGACCGCACTTGACACAGGCGTCGAAGTCGACGGTGTAGATCAGCGGGGAGACCTGCGGGTGGTAGATGTAGATCGCCTTTCTCGGCGCCATGCCGAGCTCGAACGGGTTCGGCTTGATGACGGGGCAGACGTTCGCACAGTCGCCGCAGCCGGTGCAGCCGCCGCCGACGATGCCGCGGGCTTCTGCCTCTTTCGGGGTGAGGACACCGCGTGCCTTCTTCCGGAGGGTCACGTCGAAGTTGCCGATGTATCCCTCGACCGCCTCGACCTCGGTGTAGGTGAGGAGTTCGATGGTCTCGTTCCGGTAGACGTCCACCATCTTCGGGGTCAGGATACACTGCGAGCAGTCCAGCGTCGGGAAAGTCTTGTCGAGCTGGGACATCCTGCCGCCGATCGTGGGGCTCTTCTCCACGAGGTAGGTCTTGATCCCGGCGTTCGCAAGGTCGAGCGCTGCCTGCATGCCGCCGACACCGCCGCCGACGACCATCGCGGTCTTCTCCACGGGGACGCTCTTCGGGACGAGGTCCTCGAGGAGGGATGCCTTTGCTACGGCGATCCTGACTGCGTCCTTAGCCTTTGCGGTAGCCTCCTCCGGCTGGTGCATGTGCACCCATGAGTTCTGCTCGCGGATGTTCGCCATCTCGAACCGGAAGGGGTTCAAGCCGCCTGTCTTGGTTGCGTTACGGAACGTGGGCTCATGCAGACGGGGTGAACATGCCGCAACGACGATACCGGTAAGGTTCTGCTCCTTGATGGCCTCCGCGATCTTGTTCTGGCCGGGGGTCGAGCACATGTACTGGTAGTCATCGGCGACGATGACGTTCGGGAGTGTCTTGGCGTACTCCTTTACCGCTTCGACGTCGATGGAGCCCGCAATGTTGGTACCACAGTGGCACACAAAAACGCCAATTCTTGGCTCTTCGTTCTTCTTGACTTCTGCCATGTCTTTGCACCTCACAGGATCTTCTTCAGGAACGGTTCAACGTCTACGGCATGGAGGTCGAGTGCGAGCTCGTCCGGGCTCATGCCCTGTGCCAGTCCCAGGAGTTCGTTGTAGTGCAGGACGGGGATCCTGTGTTCGGTTCCGAACTTTTCCTTGATCTCGAGCTGGCCGCGGTCGAACTGGAGTTGACAGAACGGGCAGACTTCGGTGACTGCATCGACGCCTACCTCCTCCATATTGGTCAGTTTCTCGTTCGTGATATCGAGCGCGTGCGCGAGGTCGTATCCGCGAACACCGCCACCGGCACCACAGCACTGCATCTTGTTGCGGTACTGGACCGGCTCTGCGCCGAGTGCGGCGACGAGTTCTTCCATCCACATCGGGGTCTCGGTGTTGCCGAAGTGCCGCTCCTTGGCTGGCTTCATCAGGTGGCACCCGTAGTGGACGGCGACCTTCGAACCGGTCAGGGGACGCCGGACGCTTTCGGCAAGCTTCTTGACGCCCACGATCTTGGGGTCGTAGTAGAGTTCGGCGAGGTGCCAGACGTCGGCGGTCCCCTTGTATTCCATATCGATCTCTTTGAGCACTTCGTTGACTCCGTCGCGGAGTTCGTCGTTGTGCTTCAGTTTGTGGTTGACTTCCCAGATGGACTTGTAGCACCCGTTGCAGATCAGAGCGATGTCCATCTTCATCTGTTCGGCAAGCACGAGGTTCCGGGCCGCCATTGCGTACCAGACGTACAGGTCGATAGAGCCGAATGCACCGGGTGCCGGGCAACAGCTTGCGCCCTTGAGGGGCAGGAGGTCGATGCCGACGTTCTTGCTGGTCCGGACGGCTGCTGCCTCAATGCCCGGATACCGGTTCGGGGCGATGCATCCGAGGAAGAATGCATACTGATGGTTGCTCCCGCTCATGGTTTCTCACCCTCCGCGAGAATTCTGTCTGCGTGCTCTTTCAGTCTGTAGTGGTCGAGGATCTTCCGAATACCGGGCAGGTACTCGGGGTACTTGTGTGTTGTCTCAGGTTCTTCCTCAAGGCCGAGTCTCTTCCGGGCGGCCCGGTTTGCGTCGTTGTTCGGGACGCCGTGGCCGGTCTTATAGATCAACTGGACGGTCTGGAGGAAGTTGCGCGGAACGATGTCCCGCCTGAACGCGAGGTTTCTCATGGCCATGATGGCGTCCGTCGGCGCGAGGTCACGCGGGCACCGGTCGGTGCAGCTGTAGCAGGTGGTGCAGAGCCAGAGGTCCGGGTCGGTGAGGGCCTCTTCTTCGAGGCCGAGGACAGCTTTCCGCATGAACAGACGGATACGGTACGAACTCCGGGGTGCCGAGGGGCACGAACCGGTGCAGGTGCCGCACTGGTAGCACATGTGGGCGGCCGTCTGCCCGAGTTTCTCCACATCTTTGGTAAACTCCGGATTACTTTCGGAAACGTAGTATTTCCGGTCCCGGAGTTTCTCAGCGAGTTTCTGATCCTTATAGTCTTTCTTTACTGCCATTGGCTATCCCTCACGCCTCTTGCGCTTCTCCCAGAACTTTGACCTCGATCTCGCCAGGGGCGGTTTCTTTGACCTTCGATGTTCTCGGGGTGAGCAGCTTCTCCTTGATCCTCTTGAAGAGGTCCGTCTCTTTATCCTGCATCCGGATACCCGTCCGTCGCAGGACAATTGCATCCTCGCTCGGGCAGGCATTGACGCAGGCGCCACAGAGGATACAGAAGTCCTTGTTGATGGCGATGTTCGGCTCAATCTTGCCTTTCATCTCCTTTGCCGGGAGCGGGGATGGGAGGTAGAGCGCGTTGCAGGGGCAGACCTCAACACAGGTCGAGCAACCTCCGGGACACTTCTCCGGGTTGATCTCAAGGTCTCCCTCGAAGAGCTTCTCAACGGTGATTGCTTCCTCAGGGCAGGTCCGGACGCACCAGGTGCAGGTACAACAGTTGTCCTGCTCGATGTCGACCTTGCCGGGCAGTTTGTCGCTGATGACTTCGCGTTCTACGGTGATTGCCTCTTGAGGACAGGCTTCCACGCAGACTTTACATGCATCACAGGTGGTCTCTTCCCACTTGACGTCCCCTTCGATCTTGCCGGTCTCGGGGCTTTTCGGGATGCGAACGACGGTGATGCTCGGGCAGAGCTCGCCGCAGATGCCGCAGACGTTGCACTTCTCGGTGTCGACGACGAATGAGGTCTTGGTCTGCAGCGCCGCCTGACGCGGCTTGCCGGATTCGTCGCCGCCCTCAAATGTCGGGACATCGCGGACAATGGCATCCCGCGGACAGACTTCCTCGCAGACGGTGCACCGGTCGCACTTCTCCTCGTCGATGACGGTGACCATGTCGTATGTGGGGAACCCTTCCTTCTCAAGGATCGGGAGCCTCTCCTCCCCGTCGACCTTGAGCGTCATTGCATTGAAGGGGCACATGATGACACAGACGCCACAATACGAGCATTTCTCCGGGTTGACGTCTACAGGCGCTGCGTAATCAATCGCTCCACGGCGTGCCGCACCTACGGGTCCGAGGACGATTGCCTCCTCGGGGCAGGCGTCGGCACAGATCCCGCAACCTGTGCAGGTCTCTGCGTTCAGGATCAGGTTATTGACCGCCTTCAGGAGCCGTTGCTCCATGATGACATTCTGTCCGTCCCGCGTTTTGGAATACTTTGGAAACAGTGCCATATTCTCATATCACTCCTAGACTTCCACTTTTCGGGCCTTTGCCTGACTCTCCCACGGTCCTACAAGCTTGATGACTCCATAGGGGCATGCCTGGACGCACACACCGCAACCGGCGCAGAGTTCGGAGTTGAAATCAAGGATGACGGCTTTGCCGTCCTTGACCTTGTAGATCTTCTCCTTCGTCACCGGATCTTCGGTGTAAAGTTCGAGAGCGTCGACCGGACATGCCACCACGCAGTTGTTGCAGCCTGTACATCGTTCCATATTGATGTGCAATGCAAATGCCATGGTATCACGCACCAGATCTGATCGATTAAAAATCGATATAAAAAGAATAGTCAAAGAATATACATAAACTTTCTGAAATTCGGCAGTCTTATATTCAAGAACTATGATTATCTGTCAAATTTTATAAATCAAAAAAATTGTTATGTTAATCCGATGCCTTAAATCTCGATGCTGGATGGACCCCCGGGGACGAGGAGAAATCGAAAGTATTAAATTGATGATCGAGGGCCATGATGAAAATCGGTGGCCTGCCCGGTCATGGAGCGGTGAGAACTGACGGGATCTTCCCGGGTGCCGGGTATACCGCCAGTCCGCATCCCCGGGAGTGCCTGTTAATCGTTGCGCGGTGTGAATACCAACCGTTTCTGTATTCATTGGTTTTTCTCTTCGTGTTGAATGCCCGGGACCTGTCCGGTAAAATAGTTCGGGTCCCGCGCCCGCGCCTCTCCGTACCCGGGTGCTAATCGGGCGGCGTGAGTGGCCGGGTCTCTCGTGCGCCCGCCTGCCTGCAGGCCCGGGAAAAAAAGAAACCTTATTCTGTCTACATCGTGACATTGTAGCAAACGAGGTGTATTCTATCCATGGAACTGAATGGCGTTACAATCGATGATACCTATGCAGAAGCGTTCCCGACCTGGGTGGCACGGCCCATCATCACCGCCGTCACCGAGGAGTGGGCATACAGGGCAGCAGTGGAAGCCGTCGGCTTTGCCACCTCCACCATCGGATGTCCGGCGGAGGCGGGTATCGACTGCTTCGTCTCTCCCGACGAGACCCCCGACGGACGCCCCGGCTACGCGATCCTGATCTGTGCGAGCAAGAAGAAACTTAAAGAGCAGGTTTTGACGCGCATCTCCGAGTGCGTTCTCACCGCGCCGACAACGGCGGTCTTTGATGGTCTCGCCGACGTCGTCGCCGAGGTCCCGGAGAAACTCCCGATCAAACTCCACTTCTTCGGCGACGGGTTCGAGGAGAAGCGCGAGGTCGGCGGCAGGACGGTATGGGCCATCCCGATCATGGAGGGGGAGTATATCGGCGAGGAGGAATTCGGCGCCGTCAAGGGTGTTGCAGGCGGTAACTTCTTCATCATGAGCGAGAACCAGATGGCTGCTCTGATGGCTGCAGAGGCTGCGGTCGACGCCATCAGCGGCGTCTGCGGCGTCATCACGTCCTTCCCCGGCGGCATCGTCGCGAGCGGCTCGAAGATGGGGAGCAAGAAGTACAAGTTCATGGGCGCCAGCACGAACGAGGCCTACTGCCCGACGCTCCGGGACAGAGTCGAGGGAAGCAAGGTCCCCGAGGGCGTGAAAGCAATATACGAGATCGTCATCGACGGCGTCGACGAGGACTCGGTCAAGACCGCGATGGCGGAGGGCATCCGTGCGGCGAGCCTGGTGCCGGGCGTGAAGTTCATCAGTGCCGGAAACTTCGGCGGCAGCCTCGGGCCGTTTAAGTTTGCCCTGAAGGATGTCTTGGCTGATTACCTCTAAACCATTTTTCTGTTGTGATTTCTAGGTCTCTCGCCTGCGCGTCTCCGGTCGGGCCGGACCTTGCGGATAAAAGGCGCTGATCTGTGAACACGCCGTCCTCTTGTGTAACGTATATATATATCTATCGGTACCACCCATAGTCTGAGAGCAACCTCAACTGACCAATCGTGGGATGAGCAGAGTATGTCCGGAATACATGACCTGTACGATCTAAGGACCTGGCTGCAGGCAGGGTTAGACGATAACAGGGAAACGACAGGGTACGGTGCGGCACGGTCCCCCCAGCTGAAAGCATACCTCCTGGAGAGCAACAGCGGATCTCTTGCCGATTTTGGCTGTCCGCTCGGGAGATGGGATACACTGGACCGGAAGGGGTGGTACATCAACCGCGGCGGCACCTCTCCTTATAGTATATTCTTGGATAAGACGCGCTCCCGGGTGTGGATCTTGTACAGCGTTCTGGGCATCAAAGAGTCGGATGCGCTTGTCGAAAAATGGGTGAGGGAGAACGTCGGCCTTGACAGGTGCTGGTTATCAAGACAGCAACTCCTGCACTGGGAGAGGAGCGACGAGTGGTATCAGAAAGGTCTGGGTATCAAATACTCCGATGGTCTCTCCCCGGAGGATGATGCCGGATACTTCAGCCTGAAGCTGTGGCATGGGGCGAGTAACGCAATCAAAGACTTTGATGACGTTCTCGAAGTGGCAAAAGAACGATTCGCCATCCACAGCGCCCGGTGGCAGAAGAGGCGGGAGGGCAGAGTGGTGATCGCGGCGAAGTGGTACAGCAACGGGAAGGTCACCATTCAGAAAGCCGAAGACATCGACGAGGTTCTCCTGTCGATCATCACCACAGCAAGAACGTATGAGGAGGCTATCGAAGAGGCGACGGATCTGAGAGATAAGAAGATGGGTGCATTTGAACTGGATTTCTCTCAGGGGATCGATCTCGATGCGTTCTCAAAAGTTGTTTCAAGCGGCAAAGGGAATATGAATTTATGGCTTGTTGAAACGGAGACCCGGGATAATGATACATTTAAACGGTTTAAAGGAGTTGATCTCCACACCTGGGATAGGGTTTCAATAAGCCTGGGGGAGGATTTTGCTCATCTCACGATACCCGGGAACGGCTGTGTGAACGCTGCGCCGCGCATCGCAGCACTTCAGGGCGAAGATAATGCAGGGAGGACAACGATAACCTTCGACGGGGTCGAACTTTTTGCCTGAACACCCTGATAATCGGATGTTGTTGTGGCGAAACGCCATTCAACTCTTCCATATCTATCCAAAGTTATCTTTTACGGGCCCTTTTGCGCAGGCGGGCATCCGTGATTATGTGATCGAAGTGAATCTATCGTATCGTAGCCTGAAAAAGGAGAACGATCCTGATGCCGGGAAGATGTTCGATCCCGACATCTGCGCCAGTGGCGAATCCGGCTGGTTCGTCCTGGAACTGACGACAAACACGAAGTCAAAAGCAGGAAAACTACAGAAGTATCAATACCTGGACTGCAATAGTCTCGCCATCTACAGTATACCTCCCGCCCAGGGATCACCGGATGTTATGAGTGGCAGGCTGGAACATGTCGATGACGGCGATTTCTGTTAGTTGTTGCTCCTGGAGCAACTCAGGGTCGAAAAAGCCGAGAGAGTCAGGAATGTGCGGCTCCGGGAATCTCTCATCGCAGCCGACGGAACCCTCCTTTCAAGATTGCCGGAACTGCCTATCGCTTTTGTACCCGAGTCCGTCCATGATAAGAATGGGGTGAGGGTTGGGTTAATAGACATTGTGCTGCAGATATTTGCTCCAAACAGCACGGGAAAGACTGCAGCTGAGATGGCAGATGCGGGCCTTGAGCGACTGGCCAGAAAGATCGATCCGAGGAAGAGAAATGATCTGATCAATAAGATCGAGTCGGAGATGAACGTTTTAGTTAGTGATTATCTGACCGGGTACCTTGAACGCAGAGAAGACGGGAAGTACGCTCCAAAGGAGAAATATGCTAATACCCCAAATCAGAGGGGGGCAATCTGGTCACGGATGCGAGCATGGGCTTTTTCGGAACAGGTGGATCTGGATTACAATTTCCGTTCAAGAGATGGCGGTCGGCCAAAATGATGCCTGAAAATACCCTTTCTGGAACATCCCACCGTTTTTTCGTTCTGTGCGATCGGTGAACACCATCCTGCCCGCCTTCACCCCGATCGATCCCCTTAAATATCGTTGATAACGACATTCTTGTTAACGATAATTTCGGTGACAACCATGATCACGCTCACGCCCGATGAAGTCAGGACCCGGTTCGGGTCGTTATTCTCGATGAAGTACCTTGCCATGGTCGACCAGAAAGCCGGTCTTGCGGAGATCCGCGAGCATTGCCGGGCCCGGGGAACCATCGAGTGGGATGCGGCGAACCGGATGCGTGCAAAGGGCGCGGTCCGGTCCTGCCATGTCGAGGGCACGACGATGACGGTGCTTGCCCGGCTGGGTTTATCTCCGGTGAAGTTCGGGGCCGCGAGCAAAGAGATCGGCGGCCAGGCGCTCGAGGGGGTCGAGGTCGTCGGGGACGAAGTGGTGACGACCTGGTCAGGGATTGCAGGCGCCGGTGTCGGCGTTGCCGCCTGCCTGCCGCAGGCGCCGGGCGTGATCCGGGCGGAGTACCCCTCTGAGGACGACCTCCAGATCGGCGGCGCCCGGGTCTGTCGGGTGCGGATCGTCTCGCCGCTCTACGAGAAGGTGACGGTCGGGATCGATGATACCGACACCCGCGAAGAAGGCGCCACCTGGGTGCTCGCGCTCAAATGCGCCGAGGCCTGCAAGATCCCGGGGGTGGAGTATCTTGACATGCGCCTCGTGCAGTTGAACCCGGAGGTCCCGAAGAAGACCACCAACTGTGTCGGGTCAGCCCTGAACTTTGCGGTCCGTCCGGGACGGGTGGACGCGCTCCTTGAGTACGTCCGCGACTTCATCGAGTCGGGTGCGGTCAGCAAGGACACCGGCATCGCCGTCTACCGGGGGATTGCGTTTGCGGCAGAGTCCCCTTACCTCCGGCGGGTCAAGACCGAACTTCTGACGCTCGACGACGCGGAAGCGGAGGCGGCCCGGATGGGTATTCGGTTCATCGACTCGAACGCCCGAAAGGGCCGGATCGGAGCACTGGGAACCGTTCTCTGGGGAAACAAGGGCGTTGAGGCGGCCGGTCTGTATGGAGAGACTTTCTGATCCGTACATCGTGCGGTATCCGCAGATCGTGGCGGTGACCGACGAGAGCGGGGATCATGTGGAACTCATCGAGTTCTTTGACTGCACCGGCGGAGCAATGTGGGTGAAGAGCCACTATGCACAGAGCCCGCTCGTTCGCTCGATCCGCACCGTCGGTGCGACCAACCGCTATCATCTTTTGACCGGCGACGTTGACCTCGCGCTCGAAGGTTCCGTCTTTCCGGCGGGGATCGCCGGCGTCTCCGTCAAAGGGGACGAGATCGCCGTTACCTACCGCGGCCTCGGCGGCGGCGGCGTGGGGGCGTCCGCCTGCCGTGCCGCTGCGGCGGGCGTCGTTCGCAAGAATTGCGACCCTGCCGGCGGCGGCCGGCTCGCGGGGTCGACTGTCTGGCTTCCCCGCCGCGAGCGGGTGATCATCGGGGTCGACGACACCGATACCCCGGAAGAGGGCGCCACCTGGACGCTCGCCCACAACATCGCACGGGCCGTTGAGGACGACCGTTCGCGCTACCTCTCCCACACCATCGTGCAGCTCTATCCGGTTCCCTACCGGACCAAGAACTGCGTCGCCGTCGCCTGCGAGTTCGCCACTTCCGATCCCGCGGGACTGGTCCGGCGTTACCGCGACTGCCTTATGGAGTACACGCTCTCGGATGAGACCGGGATGGCGGTCTGGCGCGGCTTCGATCCCGCCCCGCTTGAGGAGTTCGGTTGCCGCGTAAAGCGGGGCGAGGTCTCCCCCGACGACCTTGCCTCTCTCGCCGACCGGCGGCTCGCGATCGTCATGGACGGCCGGGGTGCGGTCGGAGCGGTGGCGGCGATCCCGTTTTATACGCGGTATGAGGAGGCGCTGGCGTTATGGAATGGGTCCGGTTAAAGGCCCGGCTGCTTGAGGCCGGTTCGGTTCGCGTCTCCGGCGAACCAATAGACCGATACGTCTCCCGCTCGGCCGCTGGCCCCTCGGCGGGAACGACCGGTTCACTCTTCTTCTCCGTCGGCGATCGAAGGGTCCGGGTCGGTATCGACGAGGCGAGCCTCATCGAGTTCGTCCACCGGGGGGAAGGCGCGGCGGACCTCAGCATCGACGGCGATACGATTCGCGGCCGATTCGAGCCGGTCGCTCTTCACTGTCCCCGCCAGGCCTATATCACGGTCAGCGGGACGTGCGTCTTCCACTGCCGCTACTGTCCGGTGCCGGGTCTCCCCGGGCGGCGCAAGGAGGTCGACGAGATCGCCCGCATGGTCGAGGACGTCGTCGACCGGGTCGATGCTATCTCGATCACGAGCGGCGTCGCCGCCTCGATCGAGGAGGAGGAGGCATACGTCTGCAAGGTCGTGGCGGCGCTTCTGCCGTTCGGTCTTCCCATCGGGGTCTCGATCTACCCGGGGCCGGAGACTCCGGCCCGGCTCCATGCTCTCGGTGTCGCCGAGGTGAAGTTCAACCTCGAGGCGGCAACGGAAGCACTCTTTGCCGATATGTGCCCGGGCCTCTCGTGGGAAGCGGTCCGGGAGGCGCTTTCGTCGTCCGTCGCGCTCTTCGGGCGCGGCAGGGTCTACTCGAACATCCTCGTCGGCCTCGGGGAGACCGACGAAGACCTGGAGCGGGTGATGGAGGAGCTTGCCGGGGCCGGAGTCATCCCGGTCCTCCGCCCGCTCACCCCGGCGGGGTCTCTTGCCGGCCGGTCCCGCCCGTCCGCCGACCGCCTGCTCTCGCTCTGCGGGACCCATGCGCGGGTCCTCCGGCGCGCCGGCCTCGACCCCCGTCGGGCGCTGACGATGTGCGCGGCGTGCACGGGGTGCGACCTTGCGCCGGGGAGGGATCTATGAAGGGCGCGGCGGCGCTTGCTCTCGCGCTCCTCCAGTCTGCCGACTGCTGCTACACCGTCCCCGGTTACCCAATATCCGAGGTTGCCGCCTCGGCCGGGGCCGCGATCACGATAAACGAGAAGACGGCGCTCGAGTATGCCCTCGGCGATTCGCTCTCCGGGAGGAGGGCCGCTGTGGTCGTCAAGCACGTCGGCCTCAACGCCTGCGCGGACCCGCTCGTGCACGCCACCGCGCAGGGCCTCCGGGCGGGCGTCGTGGTGGTCGTCGGCGACGACGTGCGGGCGGCCGCATCGGACGTCGTGCAGGACTCCCGTTACTACGGGGAGGTGGCCCGGGTGCCGGTTCTGGAACCCGACGGCGAGACGATCGGTCCGGCCGTCGAAGCGGCGTTCGAGGCTTCCGAGACCTTCTCACGGGTGGCCGTCGTCAGGGTCGTGCCCGACCTCCTGGACGCGGATGTTCCGGACCCCTCCGTGCCCCGGAACGACCGGGAGGGGAGCCTCGCGGACCCGGACCTCACGATGGCCGGCCGCGCGCAGGCAAGCGACCTACGGACGGCGGCGATGTTTGCCTGGGCGCGGTCCTCGCCCCTCAACCGGCGCCCGGATGGGGGATTCCGGCCCGTCGTCGTCTATCCGCCCCCGACGGACCCGACCGCGATCCCTGAGATCGGTCGCCCCTTCCTCAAAGAGCACCGGCTGCTCGCTCCTCCTCTCTCCCCCGGAGAGCCGGAGCGGTTCTCCTCGCGGGGCTTCTCGCGGACGTTCTGTAGGGACTGCCCGTTTCATCCCGCCTTCGCCATCCTCCGGAAGCGCAAAATGCGGGCCGTCTGCGATGCCGGGTGCGCGATCCTCGCGATGAACCCGCCCTACCGGCTTGGGGTCGCCACCTACGGCCTCGGCTCGTCGGTTGCCGTGGCGGCGACCGGCACGGGGGTTGCGCTCACCGGCGACTACGCGCTCCTGCACTCGGGCCTCGCCGCCCTCATCGACGTCTACGAACGAGGGCTCCCGCTCCTCTGTATCGTCCTTGCGAACAACCGGATGGGGATGACCGGCGGTCACCCCGTCCCCGACATCCTTCGCTACATCGCCTGGGCCGACCCGGTCGTCTCTGCCGCCGACGACGTCGGGGCGCTTCACCGGGCTCTCACTCCCCCGCGGGAGGGGCCCCGGACGGTGGTGATCGAAGGCGCCTGCCCCGAGGGTGGACGACATGATACCGTGGCATATCGAGATCTGTGATGTAACGCTGCGAGACGGGGAGCAGACTCCCGGCGTCTCGTTTACCCGGGATGAGAAGTTGGCTATCGCGGAATCGCTCGACGAGATCGGCGTGGAGGTGATCGAGGCCGGGTTTCCCGTGGTCTCCCCTGCGGAGAAGGAATGCGTCGCCGCCATCGCCCGGAGCGGTCTCTCTGCGCGGGTCTGCTGCCTCGCGCGTGCGCTCAGGCCCGATATCGAGGCGGCCCTTGACTGCGATGTGGACATGGTCAGCATCTTCATCGCGACCTCCGACCTCCACGTCCGGCACAAGTACCGGCGGCCCCGCGAGGAGGTGCTCGATGCCGCCCTCGATATGGTGGAGTTCGCCTCCGATCACGGGGTGCAGGTGCGGTTTGCAGCCGAGGACGCCTCCCGGACGGACCCTGCGTTTCTCGTCGAGATGTACGCCCGCGGCGTGGAATGCGGTGCCGATTTCGTCAGTTTTGCGGATACGGTCGGGTGCCTCACGCCGCTCGAGATCCACGCGGTTGTCTCCCGAATCCTTGGTGAGGCTTCCTTCCCGCTCTGTATCCACTGCCACAACGACCTTGGCTTTGCAGCCGCAAACACCGTCACGGCCGCGGCCGCGGGGGCGTTCCAGCTCCACACCACCGTCAACGGCATCGGGGAACGCGCCGGGAACGCAGCGCTCGAACAGGTGCTCGTCGCCCTGCGGATGAAGGGCGGCGTCGACCGCTACGACCTCTCCCGCCTGCAGGAGGTCTCGCGCCTGGTCGCCCGGTACTCTGGCCTGGCCCCGGAGCGCACCCGGCCGGTCGTCGGCGAGAACGCCTTTGCCCATGAGAGCGGGATCCACATCGCCGCCATCCTTGAAGACCCGGCGACCTACGAGTACGTCCCCCCTGAGATGGTGGGCGGCGAACGCCGATTCATCCTCGGAAAGCATACGGGGAGGAAGGCGCTCGAGCACGTTGCAAAGGCCTATGGGTTCGAACTCTCCGACCGCGAGGCGCAATGGGTGCTCGAACAGATCAAACGAAAAAGCGAAGGGAAATGCAGCGTCACCCCGGAGGTGCTCTGCACGATCCTCAGGCAGGCAAAGGGAGGGGTCCCCTCGTGAGCACGCTCTCCGAGCGGGTCCTCGGTGCACCGGCGGGAGCGTACGTGGACCGCGAGGTCGATATCGCCTTCGCCCACGACGGGACCGGCGTCCTTACCCAGGCGGCGCTCCGGGAGATGGGGGTCGAGCGGCTTCCCCATCCCGAGCGTCTGCGCCTCGTCTTCGATCACATCGTCCCGGCAAACACCGGGACGACGGCGACGCTCCAGGCGGAACTCCGGGGGTATGCTAAAGGGTCGGGAATAGCGCTCTCGGACGCCGGAAGCGGTGTCTGTCACCAGGTGATGAGCGAAGGGGTCGTCCGGCCCGGCACGGTCGTCGTGGGCGCCGACTCCCACACCTGCACCCTCGGCGCCTTCGGCGCGTTTGCCACCGGAGTGGGCGCGACCGATATGGCGGCGATCTGGGCCTCGGGCGCCACGTGGTTCCGGGTCCCGGAGACGATCGCGGTCCACCTCTCCGGGAGGCTCTCCGGCGCTGCAGAGCCAAAAGACGTCGCCCTCGCCTGCGTCGCCAGGCTCGGGATGGAAGGGGCGACCTACCGGGCGCTGGAGTTTGCGGGCGAAGGGGCGGCGGGGATCTCCATGGACGGACGGCTGACCCTCTGCAACATGGCGGTCGAGACGGGGGCAAAGACGGGGCTCTTCTACGCCGATGCGGTCACCGTCCGCTACCTCGCGAGTTACGGCCTTGCGGCGTCGCCCCAGGCGCCGGAAGACTGCCGCTGCGAACGGACTCTCGATATCGACCTTGCCGATGTCGTCCCCCTCGTCGCGGTCCCCCACCGGGTGGACACCGTCCGGGAGGCGGAGGACCTCGCCGGCACGCACCTCGACCAGGTCTTCGTCGGGACCTGCACGAACGGCCGCTACGAGGACCTTGCCCGGTTCGCACGCATCGTCCGGGGGAGGAAGGTGGCGGTCCGCACCCTGGTTGTCCCCGCATCGCGCGCGGTGCTTTCCCGGGCTATCGCCACCGGCGTCCTCGCCGATATCGTGGACGCGGGGTGCATGGTGGCGACGCCCGGGTGCGGGCCGTGTCTCGGGGCGCACGCGGGCGTGCTCGGGGAGGGCGAGGTCTGTCTCTCCACCGCGAACCGGAACTTCAAGAACCGGATGGGTGTCGGCGGCGAAATCTACCTCTCGTCGGTCGCCACCGCCGCCGCGAGCGCCATCGCCGGTGAGATTGCCGTGCCGGAGGCGGTATGATGCAGGGAGCCGGATCGGCGGTCTGCCTCGGGAACGATATCGATACCGACCTCATCATCGCGGGCCGCTACCTCCGGACGAAAGACCGTTCGGTCTGGGCGGAGCACGTCTTTGAGGATCTCGACCCGACGCTCGCCGGCCGCATCAGGGGCGCGGTCATCGTCGCCGGGAGGAACATGGGGTGCGGGTCGTCCCGGGAGCAGGCGGTGGTCGCCCTCCGGGAAGCCGGGGTGGTCGGGGTCGTCGCCCCGTCGTTCGCCCGCATCTTCTTTCGAAACGCCGTCAACGTCGGCCTGCCGGTGATCGAGGCCGCGGTCTCCTGCACCGACGGCGCCCGCGTTGCGTTCGACCTCGATAGCGGGTGGGTGGAGGTTGACGGGGAACGCTACCCCGCCCGTCCGCTCTCCCCGAAGATGGTCGCCATCCTCCGGGCCGGAGGGCTGGTCCCCTACTGGAGGTCGCACCGATGATCTTTCCTTCGCACTGCAAGTACGTCGGGTCCGCGACCGGCACTCCGTACGGGAACCGGGCCTACTTCCTCTCGCGCTACCTGGTCCGGGAGACCGCGAGCGGCATGGAGGTGCTCGAGGTGGAGACCGATCCGGGCGAGACCGGGCTGATACGGACGGTGCTCTCGACCCGGGTGCTCGCCGCCGGCGACGAGGTCTACCGTTACCCGGATCGCGTGAACATCCATGATCGAACATTCTTGATGGAGGCGGCGGCCCGGTCCGGGCGCCGGTGCACCGTATTCTTCGGCCACGACGAACAGACCACGTTCGTGTTCGACCCGGACCTCTCGGGGCTCCTCCGTATCCACGTCTACGACATCACCCCGCCCCGCCCCCACCTCTCAGCCACGCTCCAGGACCTGGAGAAGACCGGGCTCTTCGGCGACCTCGGGGTCGTCTTCGAGCATCATATCCGGGATATCCGGGAGATCGAAGCCGACGTCTACCCCTGCCGCGCGGCCGGCTTCCCCCGCACCCTCGACGCGGACCGGCTCCGGCCGGGCGACCGGGTTGCGGGGTGTCTTACTGCGAAAGAACTGGTGAGGGAGTGGTACGACGAGACGGTCACGGTGGAGAGCATCTGCCCGCTCGGGGCGGTGGCGGACGAGCCTTTCATCGCCCGGTGCTGCCGGAGCGAGCGGTCCGGCATCGGGCGCTGGAACGGCAGGTTCGGCGAGGTCGTTCACTGGGGTGCGTCGCCCAGGATGATCGCTGAGGCGGTCTGGCACGTTGCGGCCGCATGGAGGAAGCAGAATGACGAAGATCGCGGTCGTTGAGGGCGACGGCATCGGGCGCGAGGTCGTGCCGATCGCCCGCGCGGTCATCGAAGCCGTGCGCCCGGACCTCGAGTTCTTCGAGGTTGAGGCTGGCTACGGGCTCTGGAAGCGGACCGGAAACGCCTGCGGGGAGGAGACGATGGCCGACCTCCGGTCGGCGGACGCCGTCCTCTTCGGGGCCGTCACGACGCCCCCCGACCCCGGCTACCGGAGCGTCCTCCTCCAGATCCGCCGCGAACTCGATCTCTACGCGAACGTCCGGCCGATCCGGGGCGAGGGGGTCGATATCGTCATCGTCCGGGAGAACACCGAGGGGCTCTACTCCGGCATCGAGTGGATGGAATCCGACCGGGCCTGCACCGTCCGGGTCGTCTCCCGCCGGGGGAGCGAGCGGATCGCCCGCTACGCCTGCGCCCTCGCGAAATCCCGCCGCCACCTCACCGTCGGCAACAAGGCGAACGTGCTGAAGTCGGACTGCCTCTTCGTCGAGGTCTGCACGGCAGAGGCCGCCCGGGCGGGGGTTCCCTGCAGGACCTGTTATATCGACGCGCTCGCTCTCGACCTCCTGATGCACCCGGATCGCTACGACGTGGTCGTCACCACCAATATCTTCGGCGACATCCTCTCGGACGCCGCCGCCTATCTCGTGGGGGGGCTCGGGATGCTCCCGAGCGCGAACATCGGGGAGCGTCATGCCCTCTTTGAGCCCGTGCACGGGAGCGCCCCCGACATCGCAGGGAGGAATATCGCAAACCCCGTCGCAGCGATCCGGAGCGGAGCGATGCTGCTCTCGCACCTCGGCGATGCCGCCGCCGCCGCGGCCGTGGAGGAGGCCGTCCGCCGGGTGCTCGGTGCGGGCATCCAGACCCGCGACCTCGGCGGTGTCGCCGGCACCCGGGAGTTCGGTGCGGCGGTGCTCCGCGAGGTCGGCCGTGGGAAGGCCTAAACGCTTCCGGGTCGAGAGTTACGGTTATGGTAATGGTGGGATGCCACGTCTCCATCGCCGGTTCAATCGCCTTTGCGGTCGAGAGAGCGCGCGAGCGGGGCTGCGACACGTTTCAGATCTTCTCCCGGAACCCCCGGGGCTGGAAGGCAAAGGACCTTGACCCTGATTCGGTCGATGCTTTCAGGACGGCGATGAGCGCATCCGGGCTCGGTCCGGTTGTCGACCACATGCCTTACCTCCCTAACCCGGCCTCTCCCGACGATGAGATCTATGAGAAGTCGGTCGCGGCGCTCACCCGCGAACTCCAGCGCTGCGCCCTCCTCGGGATACCCTACCTGGTGACCCACCTCGGGCACCACCGCGGCGCCGGGGCGGAGGCGGGGCAGAAGCGGGTTGTCGCCGCCGTCAACCGGGCGCTCGCCGATGCCGGAGAGGGAGGCGTGATGCTGCTCCTTGAGAACACCGCGGGGGAGAAGAACAGCGTGGGAACGACCGCCGCCGACCTCTCCCGGATCCTCGACGGGCTCGATGCGGCAGAGCGGGTCGGGATCTGCTTCGACACCTGCCATGCTTTTGCCGCCGGCTACGACCTTCGGACTGCGGAGGGAGTCGATGCGGTCTTCGGGGAGCTTGAGGACCTGATCGGCCTTGCCCGCCTCCGGGTCGTCCACCTCAACGACTGCAAAGGCGCTCTCGGGAGCGGGCTTGATCGGCACGAGCACATCGGGCTCGGGTCCATCGGCGAGGAGGGATTCCGGCACATCCTCCGCCATCCGGCCGTCCGGGGCCTCCCCCTGATCTGCGAAACGCCCGTGGACGAGCGGCGGGACGATCTCGGGAATATCGCAAAGGTCCGGGAACTTGCGGGTGCATGAGCGTATGCCTGCCGATTACACCCTGGCGGCGCCCGATCTAATTAATATTCAGTGCCTCTTATAATAATCAGGTTCCCTCTCCCCTGCTGTCGGCCATAGCAAGGGATTTATATTTATACCGCCATCCTGCAACTCACGAACCCTTTATCCGGCGGGATACCGGCTATTCTTCGGTATTCCGCGGGAATTTCGTTTGTATGCCCGGGAGACGACCTGTTCCGGCTCCCGCGCATGCAAACACCATCGCATGGGACGAAGGGGGCGTTCTCATCGTGGTGATCAAAGGATGGCTGAACGTGAAACGCTGATTATAGTCTGTATCGTCCTTGGACTGCTGGTCTCGCCCGCTCTGGCGGTGCAGGCGGCCCCGGGAGAACTCGTACGTTTTTGCACCGCCGGTGGACCGCAGGAGCATCCTGATGTCGATGGGGATACGGTCGTCTGGGAGGACGGCCGGGATGGGAAGTATATCTACTACTCGGATACCCCCGGCGACACAGGCCGGAGAGCCACGGACGGGGGTGGTGGGCAGAAATACCCGTCCGTTTCGGGCGACTACATCGTCTGGGAGGACAACCGGAACATGAGCCCGGATGTCTACCTCTTTGGCTTCTCAACGGGAACGAAGGCGCTTACCGACGATCCGGAAGCCCAGCGGATGCCGGTCATCTACGGGGACCACGTCGTTTGGTACGATACGCAGGAAGACGGCGTCGACATCTGCCTCTACAACATCGAGACCGATCGCAAGACCTACCTTGACTGCTCGCCGGTGACCGAGTGGAAGCCTGCGCTCTCCGAGCGGTACGTCGTCTGGGAGGAGAGCACCGGGGGCGGCGACATCTGGGCGTATGATATCCAGGCCCGGGAGAAGCAGCGGATCACCCGGGACAGTGCGCGGCAGACATATCCGGCTATATCCGGGAATCGGATCGTCTGGGAGGATTACCGGAATGGGTGGGGGAATCCCGACATCTATATGTACGACCTTGAGGATGGCCGGGAGTCGCGGATCACCCGCGACCCTGCGGGGCAGGTCTCCCCGGTGATCGACGGTGACCTCATTGCCTGGGAGGATAACCGTGGCGGGGTGTGGAACATCTACCTCTGCGACCTCTCCCTGGGGGTGGAGGCGCAGATGTCCCTTGCTCCTTCCTCTACCGAGCAACTCTACCCTGCCGTCAGCGGTAATCGGATTGTCTGGCAGAACGGTCGCGGCTCTGGGTCGGACATCTATGCCTTCACCTATACCGGCGGTGCTCCCCCGGAGGCGGAGTTCTCGACGGACCGGACCTCCGGCACGGTCCCGCTCACCGTCCGGTTCACCGACCGGT
>DAYL01000023.1:28520-84365 GCA_002508705.1 Methanoculleus sp. UBA374
CCGGTTCACCGACCGGTCCGACGACGATCCGGAGGAATGGGAGTGGAAGTTCGGTGACGGCGGGTCTTCGACCGACCAGAACCCGGTGCACACCTACAGGAGCCCGGGGAACTACACCGTCTCGCTCACGGTGAGCAACCGGTTCGGGTCCGACACCGTCGCGAAGACCGATCTCATCCGTGCAGAGCCGTCAAAACCCCCGGCCGCCGGTTTCTCCGCCGCGCCGGTCTCGGGCGGCGCCCCCCTCACCGTGCAGTTCACCGACAAATCGGCGAACAATCCCGTCACCTGGCTCTGGGAGTTCGGCGACGGGACGACCTCTGCCGCTCAAAACCCGAAGCACACCTACACGGCGGTCGGCACCTACAGCGTCGGTCTGACCGTCGGCAATGCGGCGGGCAGCGGGAGCATCACAAAATCCGCCTACATCACCGTTGTCGAACTCCCGATCGCATCGTTTTCGGCCGACGTTCGGAGCGGGACCGCGCCGTTCACCGTCAGGTTCACGGATACTTCGGCCGGCAAGATCGATGCCTGGTCCTGGCGTTTCGGCGACGGCGGCACCTCCTCCGACCGGAACCCGGAGCACACCTACACGGCGGCCGGCACCTACACCGTCTCGCTCGCGGTCGAAAACCCGGCAGGGAGCGACGTTGAGACGAAGAGCGGCTATATTACCGTGATCGAACGACCAGCCGCAGTGTTTTCGGCAAACGTCACCGAGGGCCGGGCGCCGCTTGCCGTCCGGTTTGCCGACGCTTCGACGGGGGGGCCCGGAGCGTGGTTATGGGCCTTCGGCGACGGGGCGTCTTCGGCCGAACGGAACCCAGTTCACCAGTACCGGAATCCCGGTACCTACACTGTCTCTCTCACTGTTGCAAATGCCGCGGGGGAGAATACAACCGTCCGGAAAGACTACATAACGGTCATCGGGCCGCTCGCTGCCGACTTCACCGCCAATGTAACCGCGGGTCCCGCTCCGCTCGCGGTCGGGTTTGCCGATGCATCGACCGGGGGGCCTCTGTCGTGGTCCTGGGACTTCGGTGACGGTGCCGCCTCAACCGAACGGAACCCGGTTCACGTCTTCAAGGAGCCCGGGAGGTATGCCGTCAACCTGACGATCTCCGACGGCAGCGCCCGTTCTACAAAAACCAGGCAGATCCAGGTCCTGGGTCCGCCTGCTGCAGGGTTTCGTGCCGAACCGCCCAACGGTACGGCCCCCCTCACGGTCGCGTTCACCGACACGTCCGCCGGAGTCCCGTCCTCCTGGCTCTGGCATTTCGGGGACGGGGCAACATCTGCCGCTCAAAACCCGAAGCACACCTACACGGCCGCCGGAAACTACACCGTCAACCTGACCGCAGAAAACGCCGCCGGGAAGAGCACCGCGGTGAAGACCGGGTATATCTCCGTCCGTCCTGCTCCGGCAACCCCGCCCCCGCCGGCGACCTCAACGGGAGGCGGGGGTGGCGGAGGAGGCGGTTTCGCCTGGGTTGCCCCGGACTGGAACACGCCGGCTCCGACCGCAACAGCGACCCCGACGCCGACCTCCGCCCCCCCGGATGAGGCTGAGCCCGGCCAGCTGCCTCTCCGGGAGACCGGCGTCGTGGATCAGATCGTCCGGATCGCCTCTCCCGCCGGCATCGCGACCCTCACTATTGCGGAGGGGGTCCGGGCGGTTGATGCCGCCGGCGGACCGCTTCTTGCGGTGACCCTCGGGGACCTCGATCCGGCCGACGTACCCCCGGTGCCCGGTGGGGGTGCGTATGCATTTGCCGGGTATGCCTGCACCCTCGGCCCGGAGGGGGCCGCCTTCTCGCCTGCGGCGACCCTGGCATTCAACTTCACGGAAGGGCAGTGGGACGCCGTCTACAACGGCAGCGGGCAGAACAAACTCCTGGTACGGTGGTTCAACCGGTCGGCGGACGACTGGGAGGATGTCCCCACCGCCGTCTACCCGGAGACCCGGAGCGTCACGGCCAATGTCTCTCACTTCAGCCTGTATGCGCTCTTTATCGAGGTGCCCGGGACCGGCGCGGTGCAGGTGGTCGCGGAAGGCACCCCGCCGCCGCCGGAGACCGGGCAGGGTCCCCGGGATCTGCCCCTCGTCCCGGGCCTGGCTGCCCTCCTCATCGTGGGGGTGGGGGTGTTCCTTTACCTCAGGTGGAAAAACTCCTGAAAGACTCTTTTTCACACAAAAATAGGGGCGGGAGATTACCTTCGCATCTTTCTTTCCGCGACCAGGAGGAGAAGCGCCGTCCCGGCGACCGCTGCGCCGAAGCCCGGCGTCGTCGGTGCGGGTTCGGCCGGCTCTTCAAGGCCGACCAGCCAGGCGGCGCTGGTGTCGGGCGAGAGGAACCGGATGCCCGCAAGGACGTAACCGCCGTCGGGAGCGTTGCCGGCCGCGTAGACCCCGGTTGCGGGGAACGTCGTGTTCCACTGAATTGCCCCGTCTCCATCGGTCCCGAAGGCGAAGCCCTCACTGCTCCTCTGGTCCGTGCCTGCGATCAGGTAGCCTCCGGAAGGCCGCAGGCCGACGGCGTAGCCGGTGAGGCCCTCCATGTTCTTGAGCCAGATCTCCTCCCCGTTCGCGTCAACGAGGCCGTACCAGTAGTTGCCTGCGTAGACGAACCGCCCGTCGCCGGTCTCCTTGATGTCGTAGATGGTCGGGGCCCCGTAATTCTCGTGCCAGAGGGTGCTGCCGTCGGCGTCGAGGCGGATGAGGAAGGCATCTCCCCGGTCGTTATTGAAGGGGGACTTCGTGCCCCCGATGACGTACCCTCCGTCGGCGGTCACAAGCCCCGCATTCGCGGCGGTGCCGGGGAACGTCCGGTTCCAGACGGGAGTACCGTTGCCGTCGGTCTTCACGATCGCCGCCGCCGTGTCGTCTATCGATTCGGATCGGCTCCAGAGCCATCCGATGACAGCGTACCCGCCGTCAGAGGTCTCTGCGACGGACGAGACCATCATCCCGGGCAGAACCTGCCGCCATTCCTCAGTCCCGGCGGCGTCGGTCCTGATCAGGAAAGAAGTGCCCTGATAGGTGATATTCTGGTCCGACCCGGCCGTGGAGACGTTGTATGCGCCGATAATGTACCCGCCGTCAGCGGTTTCTGCGACGGAAGCCGGCGCTATGTCGGGGAATGTCCGGTTCCAGACGTGCGTGCCGTTGCCGTCGGTCTTTACGAGCAGCAGGTCTTCTTTGCCGCCGTAGACCTCCGTAAGGGCGGAGCCGAGAGCAATATATCCGCCGTCTGCGGTCGGTGCAACGGCGTCGAATTTGTTGTTATTCTCCGGCGAGAACGTCACGTTCCAGGAGACCGACGGGGCGGCCTCGCTTGCGGCGAAGGCTCCTGCCGGCAGCGCCGCCGTGAGGAGCAGCGCCGCGAGGACCATCCCCGGCTGCCAGAAGAATCGGTGTCTTTCCGTCATAAGATCATCACTTGGTGAGGTGCAGCACGCAAAAAACATGGTGGTCCGGCATCCCGTGCCGTGTCGGCAATCCCTTAATGTCCGTGCACTCCCAATAGTTCTAGCACGTGTCGGCGATATTCGACGGAACCTGGGTGCGCCTTGGGAGTGAAGGGCGCACGCTCTACGAGCAGGGGGGTTACGGGAGGCTGGAGGGGGACGGTCTCCGGCTCTCTCCCGAAGAGGCGCTCTACCTCATAGAACGAGATAAGATTGACGTACAGGATTTTGACTTCGACACCCTGCTCGGCCTCTTCGCCGGTCAGCCGAACTTTATCCGCAGGTACCTCGTCTACCGCGACATCCGCGAGCGGGGGTACGTGGTTCAACCGGGTCCGCACGATTTTCGTGTCTTCCGCCGCGGTCACCGGCCCGGGGTCGGGAGGTCCCAGTACCTGATCCGGGTCCTTTCCGAGCGGGACCTCGTCGACTTCGACCGACTGGGCGAGGACGTGCTTGCAGCGGTCAACATGCGTAAGCAGTATCTCCTTGCGGTCGTCGACGACGAGGACGAGCTGACCTACTATGAGGTGCGCGTGCAGGACCTCCCCCGGGTCGGAGAGCCGGCCGGGTGCAGCATGCCGCCGGTGGAGGCTTCCCTCTTCGGGACCTACGCGCTGGCCCACCTGCCGCCGGGGACGCCGCTTGAAGAGGACTGGTACGGCAAACGGCTTGACTCCCGGCGGCTGCTCCTCCGCCCGGTCGAGTCGATCTACCTCATGCGCCGGCACTGTCTTGCGGTCACGCGGGACGGTGAACCGATGACCGCGGAGCAGTTTCTCGATTCGGTGGCCGAAAAGGACGTTGAGATCCGCGAAAAGGAGCGGGTCTTCTCCGACCTCCGGGGGAGGGGCTACATCCCGAGAACCGGATACAAGTTCGGCCATCACTTCCGTGTCTACTCCGGGAAAAAGCCTCACTCCGAGATGCTCGTCCATGCCGTCCCGTCCGGGACCACCCTGCCGATGAGTGCGGTCTCACGCTCGGTCAGGCTTGCGCATAGCGTCAAAAAGAAGATGTTGTTTGCCTGCATATACACTACCGATATCCGATACGTCGAATTTGCCCGAATCAAACTGTGAGCAGAGACCATGCAGTCCGAAATGAATCCGTGGTCGAGTAACCAGACCATCGATGTGGATCGACTCTTTGCCGAATTCGGCATCGGGCCGATCGGTGAGGTCGCACGCAGACTTCCCGAGGTACCGTCGTTTATGCGCAGGGGTGTTGTCGTCGGACACCGGGACTACGGCCTGATTGTCGATGCCATCCGGAACCGCACACCGTTTCACGTGCTGACCGGGTTCATGCCCTCAGGCCTCCCGCACCTCGGGCACCTGATGGTCATGAAGGAGGTGGTCTGGCACATCCGGCAGGGCGGGAACGGCTACGTGGCCGTTGCCGACCGGGAGGCGCATGCGGTTCGCGGCCTCTCGTGGGAGAAGTGCCGCGAGTTCGGGAAAGAGTACCTCAAGGCCCTCTACGCCCTCGGGTTTGAGGGAACGACCTATTACCAGAGCAAAAACGAGCGCTTGAAGGACCTGGCGTTCGAGGCGTCCACGAAGGTGAACTTCTCGGACCTCTCGGCGATCTACGGGTTCGGGCCCGAGACCTCGCTCTCCCACGCCGTGAGTGTCGCCACCCAGGTTGCCGATATCCTCTTCCCGCAGCTCGACGCGGGCCCGGCGCCGACGGTCGTCCCGGTCGGCCTCGACCAGGACCCGCACATCCGGCTCACCCGGGACGTGGCCTACAAACTCCGGATGTTTACGGTCGAGGACCGGGGCGATCACATCAGCGTTCGGTCGAAGAACGCCCCGGAAGAGGCTCTCGAGGCCGTATCCCGTGCGTTCCCGGGCTCAAAGAAGTATGCTGGCCATGTGGACGTCACCGGTCTTTCGATGGACCGGGTGGAGGGCGCCGTCCGGGAGATCGAGATCGCTCACGGCGGGTTCGGGTTCTACCTCCCTTCGTCGACCTACCACATCTTCATACCCGGGCTTCAGGGCGGGAAGATGTCGAGCAGCGTACCCGACAGTTTGATCGGGTTCTACGAGTCCGAGCGGTCGCTCAAGAAGAAGATTATGGCGGCGTTGACCGGGGGGCGGATGACGCTTGAGGAACAGCGGCGCCTTGGGGGCGAGCCCGACCGCTGTCCGGTCTATCTCTTAAACCTCTTCCACATGCTCGAAGACGACGTGGAACTCGCCGACTTACGCCGCCGGTGCGAGAGCGGCGAACTCACCTGCGGGCAGTGCAAGAAGGAGACGCTGGAGCGGGTGCAGGCGTTTCTCGTGGATCTGCGGGAGAAAATGGACGCGGTCGAGCACCTTGCGGAAGAGGTGTGAACGGTGGAGTTGACGCTGAACGAGAAGAGGCTCCTGGTCGCCCTGGGGTCGACGGGGTCCGCCGACGCGGCTACTCTTGCGAAGAAGATGAACGCCCGCCCGGAGGCGGTGGTGCAGTACGCGAATCTCGCCGGTGAACGGGGGCTTGTGAACGTGGAAAAACGCATCTCCCGGCGGTTCACTCCGACGGAGGAGGGCCGGACCTATCTCGGGAAGGGCCTTCCCGAACGGCAGTTGCTGGAGAGTTTCGGGGAGACGATCCCGATGCGGGACCTCCAGAGGCACCCGCTTGCAAAGATCGGGATCGGCTGGATGCGGAAGAAGGGCTGGGTCGCCATCCGGGACGGGGTCGTGCAGAAGACCGGCGCTTCCGCCCCGGGGCCCGACGAGGCCGCGTTTGCCCGGCTCGGCGAGAGCGGTGCGGTCGAAGACAGCGTGGGGGTTGCCGACCTTCTTCGGCGCGGGCTCGTCGCAGAGGAGGAGGCCGTCACCTACATCGTCTCGATGGCGCCCGGAGGGAAGGCCCTCCTCGCCGGAGGGCTTGACCTGCAGGAAGAGACGGGGACGCTCACCCGCGACCAGATCCTCTCCGGTGCGTGGAAAGGTCTCTCTCTCCGGCGCTACGACGTCGGGAAATTGCCGAAGCGCGTCTACCCGGGCAAGATCCACCCCTACCAGCGCCTCCTTGACGAGATGCGCCGCATCCTCTTTGATATGGGATTTACGGAGATGGCGGGCGGGATCGTGCAGAGTTCGTTCTGGAACTTCGACGCGCTCTTCCAGCCGCAGGACCACCCGGCGCGGGAGATGCAGGACACCTTCTTCCTTGGCGAGCGCTGGCCGCTCCCGGCAGGGTATGAGCGCGTCCGCGATATGCACGAATTCGGCGGCGCGACCTCTTCCACCGGGTGGGGCGGCGTCTGGAGCGCGGAAAAGGCGCAGCAGTGCGTGCTCCGGACCCATACGACGAGCCTCTCCATCCAGCATCTCGCGAGACACCCGAAGCCCCCGGTGAAGGCGTTCTGCATCGGCAGGGTTTACCGGCGGGAAGCGATCGACCCCACCCACCTTGCCGAATTTGAGCAGCTCGAGGGCGTCGTGATGGACGAGGGGGTCAACTTCCGCCACCTTCTCGGGTTCCTGAAGGAGTTCTACGGAAAGATGGGCTTTGAGAAGGTCCGGTTCCGGCCCGGCTACTTCCCCTACACCGAGCCCTCCGTGGAGCCCGAGGTCTACGTCGACGGGCTTGGCTGGGTGGAACTCGGGGGAGCGGGCGTCTTCCGGCAGGAGGTGACCGCACCCTTCGGGATCGAGCACCCGGTGCTCGCGTGGGGTCTCGGGATAAGCCGGGTTGCGATGCTGAAACTCGGTCTCCGGGACCTGCGGCAGCTCTACCGGAGCGACGTCGAGTGGGTCCGGGAGACGCCCACCTACGGCGGGAGGCGGTGAGATGGCAGTAATCACGTTACCCTACCGGTACCTGGAACGGCTGACCGGGACCGACCGACAGACGATCATCGACCGTGTTCCGATGATCGGGGCCGATATCGAGCGGATTGAGGAAGACCACGTGGACGTCGAGTTCTTCCCGGACCGGCCGGACCTTTACTCGCCCGAAGGCGTTGCCCGGGCGATGCGCGGGTTCCTCGGGATCGAGGAGGGCCTACCGGTCTACACCGTCCGGCCCTCGGGCATCGCCTTCTCGGTCGACCCGGGTCTTGCCGATATCCGGCCGTGCCTGGGTTCGGCGGTGATCCGGAACGTCGACCTCGACGAAGAGGCGATCGAGAGCCTGATGAGCCTCCAGGAGGCTCTCCACTGGGCGGTCGGGCGCGGACGGGCCAAAGTGGCGATCGGCGTCCACGACCTCGATGCGGTCACGCCGCCCTTCCGGTATATCGCCTCACCCCGGAGCCGCTCTTTCGTTCCGCTGGACTTCGAGCGGGAGATGACCCTCGACGAGATCCTTACCGACCACCCGAAGGGCAGGGATTACGCCCGCCTGGTTGAGGGGTTCGCCCGGTTCCCGTTGATCGTCGATGCCGACGACCGGGTTCTCTCGTTCCCCCCGATCATCAACGGGGAACTGACGCGGGTCACGACGGCAACGAAGAACATTCTGCTCGACTGCACCGGCACCGATCAAAAGGCGGTGATGACGGCGGTGAACATCATCTGCACCGCGCTCGCCGAGGCCGGGGCGACGATTGAGACGGTCGCCGTCGACGGGCGGGAGATCCCTTCGCTTGCGCCGGCCGAGCGGGTGGTCTCGGTCGGGGAGTGCGCCTCCCTCCTCGGTCTCCCCCTCACGGCGGAGGAGATGGCGCGGCTCCTCCGCCGGATGCGGTTCGGTGCCGAACCCGACGGAGACCTGCGGGTCCGGGTCCTCGTTCCCTGCTACCGGTCGGACATTCTGCACGACTGGGACATCTTTGAGGACGTGGCGATCGCCTACGGCTTCGAAAACTTCGATGCCGTCCTCCCGGCAACCTCAACCATTGCAGAGGAGCACCCGACCACCGCCATCGCGGCCGCCGTCCGGTTGGTGATGACCGGTCTCGGATACCTCGAGATGATGCCGTTCACCCTCACGAACGAACGGGTGCTCTATTCGAACATGCAGCGGGAGCCCCTGCCCGGAACCCTGCGGGTGCTCCACCCGATCAGCGAGGAGCAGACGGTGGTCCGCACCGACCTCCTTCCGCTGCTCATGGAGATGCTCCAGGCGAACAAGCACCGCGAACTCCCGCAACGGCTCTTTGCGGTGGGCGACGTGGTCGAGGCCTGCGTCACGTATCAGAAGGTCGCTGCGGTCAGCATCCACCCCGGGGCCGATTTTTCTGAAGCGTATGCAGCGGCGGATGCCCTCTGCCGGGAACTCTCCCTTTCCTACACGGTCGTTGAGTCGGCGGACCCGGCGTTCATCGACGGTCGCCGGGGGGACATCGTCGTCGGCGGGAGGATTGCGGGGGTGTTCGGGGAGATCCACCCGGCAGTCTTAACCGCGTTCGACCTCGAGCATCCGGTGGCGGCGCTTGCGCTCGACCTTACAGCCGTACCGGGATACCCCGTTCCGCCAGGTACTCCTTCACCTGGCGGACGGTGAACTCACCGTAGTGGAAGACGCTTGCCGCGAGGCAGGCATCGGCCTTACCTTTTGTAAACCCGTCGTAGAAGTGTTCGAGGGTGCCCACGCCGCCGCTTGCAATCACCGGGACCCCGACCGCCGACGAGACTGCTCTGGTGATCGGGATATCGAACCCTTCCTTCGTCCCGTCGGTCTCCATGCTGGTGAGCAGGATCTCGCCGGCCCCGCGTTCCTCGGCCTCTCGCGCCCAGGCGACGGCGTCAAGCCCGGTCGGCCTACTCCCGCCGTGAGTCACGACCTCGTACCAGCACTCCCGGCCGTCGGCGAGGGCGATCGGCGTTTTTCCCGGCGTCATTTCATAATTCCGCCGGACGTCCACGGCGACGACGATGCACTGGGTGCCGAACCGCTCGGCGCCCCGCGAGATCAGTCCCGGGTCCCGGACGGCGCTTGAGTTGATGCTTACCTTGTCCGCACCCGCCCGGAGGAGCTGCTTCATGTCGTCAAGTGTCCGGATGCCTCCGCCGATGGTGAGCGGGAGGAAGAGTTCATCGGCCGCCCGCTGCACGACGTCGACGATGGTGCCCCGGTCCTCCCGGGTGGCGGTGATATCGAGGAACACCACCTCGTCCGCACCCTGCTCGTTGTAGCGCTGGGCCAGCTCGACGGGGTCGCCCGCGTCGCGCAGCCCGACGAAGTGCGTGCCCTTGACGACCCGCCCGTCCTTGAGGTCCAGGCAGGGGATGATCCGCTTCGTCAGAACCATGGGTAATGGTTGGGGAGCGGGAGGTGATGAGGGTTTGGTATGTGCGAGGTGTACCTTGCGAGGTTCCGCAGGAACCGGGCAGACGCACTATCCGGTGTGCGGGACGTTATCCCGGGACCACGGTTGCGCCTTCGTGGTATTCCATTGGATATCGTCAATGGGAGCGGGGCTGACGGGGAGGGGGGATGCTCCTCCCTCCCCCCCCTCGAGGGGATATCCGGAGAAAATCCGTGTTCAATGAGCGTATCCATCGGATGAACATTCCGGGGATGCTCCTCGCGGACATCTGTCAATAGATGTTGCACATCCACGCGGGCGATCCTGCTCCTCTGAAACCTGTGCCGCTCCCCTCAGTTTTAAGTGATCCCGAAAGATACCCTTACAGGCAAACCGGAGAACTCTCCGGACAGATACCGGTCTGGTGGAATTAATGGAATCTGGAGATCTCAAAATCGCGTGGGCGCGGCAGTATATGCCGGTCCTTGCGTCTATTCGGAAGCGGTTTATCGAGGAAAAACCGTTCTCGGGCATGACCGTCGGCATGGCCCTGCATGTCGAGGCAAAGACTGCGGTGCTGGTCGAGACCCTGGCGGCGGGCGGTGCCGGGGTGCATATCACGGGGTGCAACCCTCTCTCGACCCAGGACGATGTCTCGGCGGCGCTCAACACTCGGGATAGGGTTCATTCTTATGCCCGTCGGGGTGCGAGCGTCGAGGAATACTACGCGGCCATCGATCGGGTGCTCGATGCCCGTCCTGCGATCACCATCGACGACGGTATGGACCTGATCTATCGCATCCACACCGAGCGGCAGGACGTTCTCGATTCGGTCATCGGCGGGTGCGAGGAGACGACGACCGGCATCCACCGGCTCCGCGCCATGGCACGGGACGGGGCGCTCGAATTCCCGGTTATCGCCGTCAACGATACCCCGATGAAGCATTTCTTCGATAACGTCCACGGCACCGGGGAGAGCGCACTTGCATCCATCATGATAACGACGAACGTCCTCATCGCCGGAAAGCGGTTCGTCGTCGCGGGGTACGGCTACTGCGGCCGGGGGCTTGCACGCAAGGCCCGGGGTCTCGGTGCCCGCGTCATCGTGACCGAGGTCGACCCCCGGAGGGCGCTCGAAGCGCACATGGACGGGTTCGATGTCATGACAATGAATGAGGCGGCGGCCCTCGGCGATATCTTCGTCACCACCACCGGGAATGCGGGCATCATCACCGGGCAGCACTTCCCGAAGATGAAAGACGGGGCCATCCTTGCGAACGCGGGCCATTTCAACGTGGAGATCGATGTCGCGTGGCTCGCATCCCACGCGGACTCCACCGTCCACCGGGACGGGATCGACACCTACATGCTCGACGGCATGGCCGTTCATGTCCTTGCCGAGGGGAGGCTCGTGAACCTTGCAACACCGAAGGGCATGGGCCACCCGGTCGAGGTGATGGACCTGAGTTTCGCCGTCCAGGCGCTCTCTGCGGAGTTCATCGCAAAACACGGCCGCGATCTCGCTCCCGGGGTTCACGACGTCCCTTCCGCCATCGACGAAGAGGTGGCGCGGCTGAAACTCGCCGCGCTCGGTCTTTCGATCGACCGTCTGACGCCAGAGCAGGAGACCTACATGAACAGCTGGGCGATCGGGACGTAAATTTTTTTGTTCCGGAAGAACGCCCGGCGGAGAGGTGCCGAGCCGTTGCGTTGTCAGGCCGTCCCCATCCCGGAAAGGCGTTTTCGGAGATCTCCTGATGTCGTCCCAAAAGATCCCGAAAACCCTTGGTGCATCTCGATCGGATACTTATCGTAGAATTTCTGTCGCCGGGGCCGCACCGGAGGTCTACCCGGAGAAACGGCTTTTATCCCGGGCACACCTTGCGGCAGACGTTCCTGGCCAACCTCACCGTTTACCGGGAGGTGATCGGGGGCGAACCCCCGGAATGGTCCGGGTGGGGGACTGTTCTTCCCGTCTACCGGTTTATTGCCATTACAACCGGCCGATCCCCCTGTTGCGCCTGGATATCGTTGGTATCCGTCACACAGCGCGAGAGATCGACACGAAAACCGCTCTGCAGTTTCCGGTTTTTGATCTTCCGTGTTTTCCGGATCTCATACCCGGAACGGAGCAGGTCGAAGAAGATCGCCTGGTACACCTCCTTCTCGCACAATTCAAGGTGATACCGGTGAATCGTCGATTTCGTGCCATATTTAACCGGAATGTCGCGCCAGGTGCAGCCGGTGGTCAGGATGTAGAGGATGCCGTTGAACAACCCGCGAGGGTCGCGTCGGGGTCGGCCGACGTGCGGCTTCGTCGGAGGAAGGTGCTTCTGGACGATCCTCCACAGTTCATCGTCAATTTCCCTGAATGCCATGCTCTTGAATGTTATCTATAGGTATCATCTCATTCTCACCATAAACCCGTGGCCGCACCCGGCGCACCGGTATTGGGCATAGAGGCCCCGGTCGGAGAGATCGACGGTTCCGTGGAACTCTCCCGGGGACCCGCACCTGGGGCACTGGTGGGCGACGTGCGCTCCCCGACTGCCGTTAACGGGGTCCTGGTGCTGGCAACCGCAGAAGGGGTCGGGAGTGCACGTCCCCTCATCGGTATCCCCGACGGCGTTCGATGAGCCCGGTGTCTTTTGGGTACGGGTTATTACGTGCACGTATCAGCCCTCTTGTTTCCGGTGTGGTTGCTCCCCTCTGTCGTGCTGCAGCCCCATTCATTTTGTGCCTGTCGGACGCTTTCCGGCAGGCACAGGCTGACCGGCTTGCTCCATCTCATGCATTTAGATCGGGTCTAAGAAGGTTTAATGGTATCTATTGGTATCCTATGGTATCGCAATAGAAAAATAAAAATGACAGGATATAACTGTTCTGCAGGCTACCTAAATAGGAGATGGAGTCCCCCGATACCGTTTCAAGCAAACAGGTGGGTGTGCGACTGCCGGGCCACCTGTACCGGTGGTTGAAGGCTAAGGTCGATCGCGATGAGTACTCGAACATGGCACAGGCCGTCATTGGGGAACTGACAAAGGCCCGGACACTCGAAGAGGTGCCGCACCGGCCAATGCTTTACGATTCCATGGGCGAGGACCCCCTCGCCCGGATGGTGAACGAGCGCATCGAGGGGGTCCGTCGCGAACTCCTGGATGAAGTGAAGCGACGGTGTTCCTGATCAGAACCTGCTTCATTTCTGCAAGGATCATTCAAATAAAGCCTGAATTTTCCCTGTTTTCACGTTCGCCCCGGCGTCGATCTCCGATGAGGGCCATTTTCCCGGTTCGGGCCCGCCTGTTCCCTCCTTTCTGTGCGGCGAGGTCCGGCGACACTATACCTTTTAATACTGTAGGAAACGGTTAATCTATTTTATTTAATAAATGTATAAAATAAACTAAATTAAATACCTGGAACTGCAACCCTTTTATAGGAAAGGTGTAGCATGAAGATGTCAGTTCCGGCAACCCTTGTTGCCGTAAGTCTTCTAATTATTGCCGCTCTCCTGGTTGCGGGGTGTACGACCACCCCGCAGGCTCCTGGGGAAACGACTCTGACCGTCTTTACGGCAGCGTCGCTCACGGGGGCCTTCACTGATATCGGGAGAGCATATGAAGCACAGAACGAGAACGTCAAGGTCGACTTCGTCTTCGACGGCTCGCAGACCCTCCGCACCCAGATCGAACAGGGAGCGAACGTAGATATCTTTGTCTCTGCAAGCACGAAGCACATGCAGGCCCTCCAGGACGGGGGGTTCATGGACAACAGCACCGTGGCCCCATTCCTCGAGAACAATCTGGCCCTGATCGTCCCGGTCGATAACCCGGCGGGGATCACGGGTCTTGCCGACCTGAATAAGTCGGGCGTGAAGATCGTCATCGGCACCAAGGATGTTCCTTTCGGCGACTACACCCGGCAGATGCTCGAGAAACTGGCTGCCGACCCTGCATACGGCGAGGCATACCGTGAAGCCGTGATGCAGAACGTCATCTCCGAGGAGACAGCGGTGAGTTCGGTGGTGCCCAAGCTGGCGCTCGGCGAGGCGGATGCGGCGATCGTCTACAAGTCGGACGTCACCAGGGACGACCTGGACAAAGTGACGCGGATCGAGATCCCGGCCCAGTACAACGTCAAGGCCACCTATCCGCTCGGCATCCTTGCGGAATCGCCGAGCAAGACTGAAGCAGAGTCGTTCATAGCATTCGTCCGGGGTCCGGACGGCAGCGCCATCCTGACAGACTATGGATTTGACCCGATCCCTGCCTGAGCGTGAGGTTCTCCTCTCCGGCAGCCGGACGCGGTTCTGGAGGGCGGCGCTTGCCCTCCTCATCTCCGTCCTTCTTGTTATCTTCCTCCTCTTCGTCACGTTGCCGGTCGTCTCGCTCTTCCTGCGCATCTCGCCGGAAGCTTTCTTTCGTTCACTTGCCGCACCGGTGGTCCTCGATGCGCTCTCCCTCTCTCTCGTCACCGCGACGGTGAGCACGGCGATCGTCGTCCTCTTCGGGACGCCGCTTGCCCTGGTGAACGCACGGCGGGACTACGCGGGGAGGGAGCTCGTCGACACCCTCACCGACCTCCCCATGGTCCTGCCGCCGGCGGTGGCGGGCCTCGCGCTGCTGATGGCGTTCGGGCGCCGGGGCGTGGTCGGGCAGTACCTCGACGTCTTCGGCATCCAGATCGCCTTCACCACCCTCGCGGTGGTCACGGCCCAGGTCTTTGTCGCCTCGCCGTTTTACATCCGGCAGGCGAGAGCGAGCTTCGAGGCGATCGACCGCCTCTACGAGGATGCAGCGCGGACCCTCGGGGCGTCCCCCGGAACTGTCGCCCTCAGGATTACCATTCCGCTTGCATGGGGCGGGCTCGTCTCCGGGGCAATCCTCTCGTTCGCCCGGGCGCTCGGAGAGTTCGGCGCCACGATCATGTTTGCCGGGAACTTCCAGGGCCGTACCCAGACAATGCCGCTTGCGATTTATACGACCATGCAGGGAGACATGAACGCCGCGATCAGCCTCTCCATCATCCTCGTCGTGATATCGTTTGCGGTGATCTCCGCGGTGAAGATCGTCACCCGGAGGAGGTACTGATGCTCTCTCTCCATGTTATCAGGCAGTTGCGGGACTTTCCCCTCGATGTCGCGCTCTCGGTCCGGTCGGGGGAGACCCTCGTCCTCATCGGGGAGAATGGGTCGGGCAAGTCCACGGTGCTGAACCTCGTCTCCGGCATCCTTACGCCTGATGCAGGCGAGATCACCCTCGGGGACCGGGCGCTCTTCTCGGACGGACAACGGATCGATATCCCTGCCGAGAACCGGAACATCGGCCACCTCTTCCAGTCCTACGCTCTCTTCCCGCATATGACCGTCTTTGAGAACGTGGCGTTCGGCCTCCGGTGCAGGAAGGTGCCGAAGCCGGAGATAGCCAGATCCGTGGCGGAGCACCTTCGCGCGATGAACCTCTCCGACCTATCCGGCGTCAACGTAGGCCGGCTATCGGGAGGCCAGCGGCAGCGGGTGGCCCTCGCCCGGGCGCTGATCCTCGACCCGGAACTCCTCCTCCTCGACGAGCCGCTTGCGGCCGTGGATATGCGGGCGCGAGGCGCGATGCGGACGGAGCTCCGCGACCAGATCCGGGATGCCGGCATCCCCTGCATCGTCGTCACGCATGCCCTGCGCGACGTCCTCGAACTCGCAGACCGCCTCTGCCTCCTTGAGGAGGGGAAGGTGCTGGCCGACGGAACGCCGGAGGAGGTGCTCGGGATGAAGGAGAACGGGTTTATCGCGAGTTTCACCGGGGGGTGAGCGGGGGGAAGGCATGGATAGTGGAGACCCGGAAACCGGGGATGCTGGAAAAGGTCCCGGCACGACCTTATATCCCGGACGCCCACCTCTAGGTCGATGACACACAGTCCCCGGATCTCTCTCCTGCTCCTTGCACTGCTGGCGGTTCTTACTTCTGTGCCGGGGCTGGTTTTTGAAGAGACCGCAGGCCAGCAGCTCGCCGTCGAGTGCCCCTTCAACGAATCGCACGCATTGGTATACCAGCGGATACTGGAGCAGAACGCATCCGTAGGTGAGTACTATGAGATGACCTGCCCTGAATTCCTGGAGAGCATGCCCCCGGAGACGAGGGCGCATCTTTACAACACGACGATGCGCGGGCCCCGGGATATCGCTGCTGACAGGGTGTTTGTCCCTCCCGGAAAATAGGTCGCCATCGGCATCGCCTCGCCTGTTATCTCGATTTGCGGAGTGCCTATCCACCTTAGCGATATCGTCATCCCCGGCCTCGTCGGGCTCGGTATCCTCGCCCTGCTGGCGGCAGCCTGGATCATCCGGCAGCGCGTCCGTAAGAAGGAGGAGTGAGCCTCACCGGGGGCGACGTGCCGGACCCCGGGCGCAGTAGAGGCACTCCTGCGCGTACCCGGCATACTCCCCGAAGTAGTCCCGCGCAAACCGCCGGATACGCTCCTAACCGACCGGGGTACAACTCCTTCCTGCAAGGTCCGGGAGGTCCGCCCCGGCCTGCCACCGCCAGCGGCCCATAGAACAAACGCTCGGCATCGACCGATCGGTCGGATGGCGGGTCGGCCCCGCGCAGGGAGAGGCGGGATGAAGAGGGGGAGGACCGGAGACTCCAACGCGTCCATCCTCCGGCGATTCGGAGGTCACCGTCATCCTCCCGGTACCGGATGAAGAGGCGACGATCGGGATCTGTTTTGACGTCATCAGGGACATCTCTTTATCCGGCTTCTCATCCAAATGTTGTATGAGAAGTATTATACTTTGTATACACTCTTAAAAGAATACAAACAGGAATAATCATTTCTCGGTCTGTCTCTGCCTGCCGATGGAGAGAGTATATCATGCCTATACCTTGCCAAAATAGTTCTGTTCAGAGATCATCAAGATCAAATACACTATATCCCATTTCACGCAGAATTTCTTTTCCATCTATCTTCTTTGCAAATAGAGCAAAATACTCCTTTCTGGATTCATTATTCCACTGAACATAGCATGACTTTTTTTCAAGCCCTGAGAGGGTCCTTTCGGCACCGGTTTTGTCAAGACTTTTCCATTTACATTCCACGTATAAAATCTCCCTGTTCTCCGGGTTGGTGACAATTGCATCAATCTCATGTTCTTTATGCCACCAGGGCCTGACATCAGTAAATGAGAAAGGGAGGGGGATTTCCTTGGTTTTTATCTGTTCGATTACCAGATGCTCAAACTGCTTTCCGTAATAGGCATTGAGCCCGGAAGAGATACGGGAATAGACTTCATCAACAAGGCTCATTTCAAGATCCGACAGGTTCGGATATACAAATCTGAACCAGAACCTGAAGAACTGGTCATTGATCTCATAGATTCCGCCTTTTCTTCTCCCAAGAGGGAGTATATATTCAATAAAATGGAGGTTTTCAAGCACTGAAAGGTATTTTGAAAGGTTGCCCCTGTCTATTCCGGTGACCGAAGATAATTCCCCCTGTTTATTGTACCCAAGGGAGAGATATTTCAGGATGAGTGTATATATTTTCGGCTCCCTGAACTCTTCTCTGAGCAGAACTCCGGGCTCGTTGTAGAGGATTTCACCTTTTTTGAGGATCTTTTCCTTTATATTCTCTTCGACTGTCAGGGAGCCGTCAAGTTTTTGAAGGTAAAAAGGTACGCCTCCGCATATTGCCCATACCCTGAACAGATCGGCTTTTTCATAATCAGGATAGAAGTATTTTACATGCCTAAATGACATCGATGAAACATTCCATTCTCCTGTTCTCCTCCCGTATAGCGGGCTTTTGTAACCTAAAACCTCGTTTTCCATCATTCCCATTGAAGAGCCGCATAGTATCAGGAATATATTGCTCTCTACAAGGAGTTCATCCCAGATCTTCTGAAAGACTGATACAACTCCGCGGTTCAGCTCAATTAAATATGGAAATTCGTCGATCGCAATTACCGCCTTTCTGCCGCCCAACTCCTCTGAAAGGTACTTATATAATGAATAAAACGATGAGACATCAATATCCCTGAAATATTCTTTTTCGGTGAGGGCGGCGAATTTATCTTTCATCTCTTTGATATTCTCCTCCGTGCTGTCATTTGTGCAGAGGATATATGCCCCGTCCTTGTCTTCAATGAATTTTTTTATCAGTTCGGTCTTTCCAATCCTCCGTTTTCCATACAAAACGATCATCTGGGATGAATTTTCAGAATATTTCCGGTTGAGAAAATCAAGTTCCCTCTCCCGGTTCACGAAGAGTTGTATCATAAGTATTATACTTTGCATACAACTATTAAGATATGCCGAGTATGTTGTCCCCGTTCGGATCTTTACAAGTGCTCCCTATGTCTGTTTTCGGGACGTTTCGACGAGGATGGGTGAATTGCAGACGCCACTGCACGAAAACACTCAGAGGTCCCTCCGCATCCACCACCTGCACCGGAGCAAGAAGTACCCCGAAACACGGCGGTATCTCAAACTCGACATAGCCCGCACCCCGGTGCGTTGGACCGAGCCCCCCTTCTCCGTCCCGCCATGAAGCGGATGCTCTCGTCGTAAGCTTCGAGCGTTTGCATTTCGACAATCCGCGATGTGTTCTGAGGAGGAGGGGGAGTACCCGGGAGAGATCGATGTTCCCGTTTCCCAGTGCCCGATGGGCATCACCGGAGTCGTCGTTATCGTGGAGATGGACATGCAGGGGTCTTCCTATGGCGAGGAACTCATCCAGCATTCCGTTGATGTGAGCGCGGCCGAGATCCAGGCAGAACGAGAGCCCTGCTTCGTGCAGGGCAGGCAGGAAGGAGGGATCGCGGAAATGGCACACCTCCCAGCTTCCCATGTTCTCCACGGCGACCGGCACCCCGTCCTCCTCCTGGATTGCTGCAAGATCTCCGAGAGACTCTCGAAGCGCCAGGTACGAACGGTCGAGAAACTCGAGCCAGGGCGAGAAACCGGGGTGGCCGACCACGCACCCGGCACCGATCTCCCCGCCACCCTACAGACTTCACGGAGGAGACAAAGCGACGCCTGCCTGATCGGCTCGCGGCAACTGGCGATGTTGATATCGGCGGTCGGGGAATGGACCGTGTACCGGAGGTCGAAGGAGAAACAAGCCTCCGAACAATGGAGGATATCGTGGGCAGCCTCCGAGAGGATCTCGACCGTACCGGTACGGGCAGAGAGGGTCTCCAGAGCCTCGGGGAGTTCCCGGTCCATGGACACCACATCGAGCACCCTAACTCCTGCATGGTCTTCCTCCGATTATCCCCGCGACAGCGGTAGCCGGCAGCAGCCGGCAATGTTCTGCAACGATCGCATCGTTAATGGCTGCTGCCTCCCGGTCGGCAGGGTCTAACACCCCTTCCCCTCCGGAAGGATGGTCGAAGGACCGAAACCCACCGTGTTTCGGCGATTCGAGGCTAAAATAGTCCCCGACGCTCCGAACCCCATCCAACTTTCGGACTGGGACGATTTTTCCGGGCATCTTCGAGTGAGAGGGCTTTTTCGCGGAAAAAGGAGATTTCTGCATGATAATAGTAGTTTCTTCATCTTAATCAAAATAGTTTTTAATAATTTAAGTAGGTTTTACTTTCCATTTGAAATAGACGGTTCCAGCGCTTTTTAGGAGGTCGTTCCAGTATTTAGGAGGTCGTTCCAGTATCTTCTGACGGGAGGGGAAGACCCGCTCTCGCATCCACCCCTGCTTGCAGGTATCGGCACCCTTGCCCTCATCGGCATCCTCGGCCTGGTGGCGGCAGCCTGGCTCATCCGGCAGCGCGTCCGTAAGAAGGAGGAGTGAGCCTCACCGCGGGCGGCGTGCTGGGCCCCGGGCGCAGTAGAGGGTTCGATGATTCCCACTCAGAGGCGTACACCTCCCAGGTGGATGCTCTCGCGCTCGACTCGATCCAGAAGCCTCCCTACGGGAAGAAGCGGCGGATCAAGCGGGGACTGTACCGGAGCGCCACGGGAACCTTGATCAATGCCGACGTGAACAGCGCTCTCAACCACGCCAGAAAAGTCGCTGGTGATTCCGTGATTCAACGGATAATCAGTAGTGGCCGTGTCAACCGGCCGTTGCGAATAAGGACCGCGTTTCAACCGTCAACCTTCGCGCACATTAAATTGCAACCTTGTGATCCCAATCGATCCCGGTTGCAAGCCCCGGCCTATCGGACGGGGTAGTTGACACCAGATCACCTCGCTCTCCACATCCTGCCGGATAAGCGGATCGAGCCCCCCGACGGTGACGAGGTCGACCCTTCGCCCGTAAACCTCCTCCAGAAAGTCGGCGAGCGCCGTGAAGTTCCGGAATGTAAGGTGCTCCGGCGACAGCTCGACCAGGATGTCCACATCGCTGTCGAACCGCTCTTCGCCGCGGGCGGTGGACCCGAAGATCCCGATCTTTATCACGCCGAACCGCTCCCGGAGTACCGGCAGCATCTTCTCAAGCCTGGCGACGGACGGCGTCTTCTTCGTCGAGTCCGGGGGAGTGGTCATGGTAGCGTCTCGCTTCCGGTAATTTGTCCGCGTTCCATCTCCTTGATTGCTCATTCTTTCTTCTTCGTCAAATACTTTTGCAGATGATACTGTGGTGAGTAAGTCCAGTTCCCCGACCACAGGGACGAAGGTGCCGGGCGTCCGCCGTCACCCCGACAGGTGAGGGATGAGGGAGCCGACGTTGTGGACGACGACGAACGTGAACCATGTGCAGAGGACCGCGAGAGCCGTGACCCCGGCGTGGCAGACCCGCACGTCCCACCACTTCACCCAGAGGAACATCCCTGCAAAGAAGAGGGCCTTCACTCCGATATGCAGAGGAACGGAAGGCACGATGCCCGCCATCAGAGGATTCAACTCCATTCCCCCGAGGAGGAGAATCCCGGTCGTCGTGACGACATCCAGCAGCAGCAGTACGGCGAGAATCACGAAGAGCGGGAGGTGCAGAGACCTGAACCTCCGGTTCCGCCATGCCGAACCCTCATCGAGCATCTCATGCATAGGTTACACCCGGAAAACTATGATGGTTGCGGTATCCTGTGCGGGCATTAACCTTTCGCATATCCCCGGTCATGCGGTCGCTTTGCCCGTCGTGATCGGTCCCGCTTCCGCCGCCCATCCCTCCGGTCCTGCCGACCTTCCGGGTCTCTCATGCCGCTTATATTCCTGCACGACAAAAACATGTAGTATGTCGCACGCCCCTTCCGTTTACCCGTTTGGAGAAGTCGCAGAACCGATGTCGCCCCCATCGGGAGGCTCCGGATGAACCTTATCTATATCGGCTCCGGGTCCGGGGATAACCCTCTCCTCTCCCGTGCGGCGGCCGACCTCTGCGATGAAGGTGTACCCGTCACGGTTCGGTGCGTCTGTTCGGAAGACCTCGACGGCAACGAGGAGCTCTTCATCGGGACGGTGGAACAGGTCCGGGATGCCTCGTTCGTCATCATCAACCTCCACGGCTCGGTGCCCTACTTCAAGAAGTTCCCCCGCCTCCGGGAGGAACTGGAGGGCCTTCGCGCCCCCGTCTTCGTCGCATCCACGCTTCCGGACGAGATGGAAGAATTCCGCCATCTGTTCCGCCTCGCCGAAGAGGATTACCGTCTCGTTCACGCGTATCTGCACCTCGGCGGCTACGAGAACATGCGCTCCCTCCTCCTCTTTGTTCACGGCCGCATCGACGGCGGGTCCCCGGCCGCCCCCGATCCGGTCCGGCCTCCCGCCCACGGTATCTACCACCCCGGAAGGCCGCAGGATGCATCTCCCGAAGACTACCTCGCCTCCCTCCCCCCCGGCGCACGAAAGGCCGGCATCCTCTTCTGGCAGGGCGATTACCTCGAGGGGGCGCTCGGGGGGGTGGACGTGGTCATCGCCTCCCTGGAGCGGGAAGGGCTTTCGACCATACCGGTCTTCTGTTCGTCCGTGCCGGACCCCGTCTCGGGTTCGCCGGGGGTTGCGGAGATCGTGAGGAAGTATTTCATGAAGGAGGGGAAGGCAGTCGTCGATCTTCTCGTCGTCCTGATGGGGTTCTCCCAGATCAGCCTCTCCTCTCCCGGCGACGGCCGTTCAGACGGAGGCCCGGGGAATTTCTTCGCGGAGCTCGGCGTGCCGGTCCTGCAGGCGATGGTCACCGGTCAGAGCCGTGACGACTGGGCGGGCAATATCCGGGGCCTCTCTCCGCTCGAACTCTCGTCCCTCGTGGTATGGCCGGAGTACGATGGGCAGATCATCACCGTCCCGGTTGCCTCGCGCGAATCGGAGGACGGCGCCCGGCAGGTCCGGGGGATCGCGGAACGGGCCGACCGGCTCGCGAAGATGGCGAAGGCATGGGCGGATCTGCGTGCAACCCCCGTGGACGAGCGAAGGGTCGCGGTGCTGCTCTACCAGTACGGCCTCTCGAACGACTCGATCGGGGGAGCGTTCGGCCTTGACGGTCCGGAGAGCGCCGTCCGCATCCTGCACGCGCTCAGGGAGGCGGGGTACGACTGCGGAGACGACCTCCCCGCAACCGGGCAGGACCTGGTCCTCCTGCTCCTCTCCGGCCTGACCAACACCCCCGAGTGCCTCACCGGGCCGGAGATGGTCCGGCGGGCGGCAGGGACGGTCGGCCGGGACGAGTACCGGGAATGGTTCTCCGGGCTGGACTCCACCTGCAGGAGCAGCATGCTCCGCGACTGGGGGGAGCCGCCGGGAGCCGTCCTGACCGAGGGGGACCGGTTCCTTATCCCCGGAAGACGGTTTGGAAACGTCTTCGTCGGCCTGCAGCCCCCCCGGGGATTTCTCGAAGAGGCGGAGGCGGTCTACCATAGTACGGACCTCGTGATGCCTCACCAGTACCTCGCATACTACCGGTGGCTGAAGGAGGGGTTCGGGGCGCAGGCGGTCGTCCACCTCGGCACGCACGGCACGCTCGAGTGGCTTCCGGGCAAGAGCTTGGCGCTCTCGTCGTCCTGCTACCCCGACGCCGTGCTCGAGGACCTCCCTCATCTCTACCCGTATGTCATCGACAACCCGGGAGAGGGGGTCCTGGCAAAACGGCGGTCCCATGCAGTCATCGTCGACCACCTGATCCCGGCGATGACCCGGGCGGGAGGATACGGGGACCTCGAGGACCTCGTCCTCCTCCTTCAGGACTATTTCCGCGCATCGCGAAGCGGGGAGGAGGCCAAGGCCGACGGCCTCCTCGAAGAGATCGCATGCATCGTTGAACGGACCGATCTCGCCTCGGATCTTCATCTCCGGTCTACAGCTCCTTCGGACCTGCCGCCCCACCTTGAGGCGCTCTACGATTACCTCTGCACGGCCCGCGACTCCCTGATCAAAGACGGGCTGCATATCTTCGGCGAAGTCCCCGAGGGGGAGCGCTTCTGCGAACTCCTCTACGCCCTGACCAGGATCAGGAACGGTCGGATCCCTTCCCTTCGGGAAGCGGTCGGGCGGGCGATGGGCGAGGATGCGCCTCGTCTCGCCGCCGACCCGTCCGGCTGGCATTCCGGGCGGGGGATGCCGAACGGCGTCGTCCTGGAGGAGATCGATCGACGCTCCGCCGATCTGATACAAAAGATGACAAAGACAGGATGCGACCCCGCGAGCATCCCCGGACTGCTCGGGGAGTTCGACGACCGCGAGGAGCTGGAGACGGCGCTGGAGGCGATCTGTACCGAGATCGTACCGGCGGTGCGGCGGACCGTCGACGAGATAGGGAGCCTTGCGGCGGGTCTCGACGGGCGCTACGTCTCCCCGGGGCCGTCGGGGGCCCCTACACGGGGCAATGCGCACCTGCTCCCGACCGGTCGGAACTTCTACTCGGTCGATCCCGCCACGATCCCGACGCCCCCGGCCTTTGCCGTCGGGAAGAGGATGGCGGAGGAGATGATCCGGCGATACGTGGCCGAAGAAGGCGTTTACCCGAAGAACGTCGGGATCGTGGTCTTCGCCACCGATACCATGAAGACCGGCGGGGACGACCTCGCCTACCTCCTCTGGCTGATGGGTCTTCGGCCCGTCTGGTCCGCGTACGGAGGGCGGGTCGCCGGGCTGGAGGTCGTGCCGCTCTCCGAACTGCAGAGGCCGCGGATAGACGTGACCCTCCGGATCACCGGCCTGTTCCGGGACGTCTTCCCCGGTCTTATCGACCTGATCGACGAGGGCGTGGAGATGGTCGCGAGCCTGGACGAGCAGGACGAGGACAATTACCTCGCGGCCCACCTGCGCCGATCGCTTCTCGATGCGATCCGGGAGGGGCTGGACGCGGACGAGGCGAGATCGCGCGCCCTCGTCCGGATATTCGGCTGCCCGCCGGGGACCTACGGCGCCGGAGTCGCCGATCGCGTGACCTCCGCCGACTGGGGCGAACGGCGGGACCTTGCCGACACCTACCTGGACTGGGGAGGCCATGCCTACGGGCGAAAGCATCATGGGGAGGAGATGCGGGACCTCTTCAAGCGGCGGCTCTCCGAACTCGACGTCACCGTCAAGAACCACGACTCCCGCGAGCTCGACATCCTCGACAACGACGACGATTTCATGTATCTCGGGGGGATGATCGCGGCGGTGAAGGAATACGGCGGAAAGGACCCCGTCTCGTTCGTGGGGGACAGTTCGAACCCGGAAGCGCCGGTCCTTCGCACGGTTGCCGAGGAGAGCCGGTTTCTCTTCAGGAGCCGGATCTTAAACCCGAAATGGCTTGAGGGCCTCAAACCGCACCGCTACAGGGGAGCCCAGGAACTCTCCGCCCTGGTTGACTTTGCGTTCGGGTGGGATGCGACGTCGGGTATCCTCGAGGACTGGCAGTACCGGTCCCTCGCCGAGACGTTCCTCTTCGACGAGTCCTGCCGTGCCTGGCTGGCCGAAGACAACCCGCATGCACTCATGCACATGGCGGGAAGGCTTCTTGAAGCGGTTGACCGCGGCATGTGGGAGCCGGACGCTGAGACGCTGGGCCGGCTCCGGTCGCTCTACCTCTCGGTGGAGAGCACCCTCGAGTCGATGACCGGTCCCGGCAGGTGACGGCCCTCGTGGATCATTTCATCAAATCTTTCACGTGCACCGTAGCCTCGCGTGAAGTGCGGCGGACGGAACGCCCGGAGCATGAGCACTGTTCGGTGTGAAACCGCGGACATTATTGCATCGATCCTGAATTATTGGACTCTGCTTGATGTTCAGCCCCACTTCCGATGGGGTGGGTGCTGGATCTGGATTTCCCCGGTTCGCTCCGGACAGTGGACCGTGGCGGGTATCGCCGTTGGGGGTGGGGACCGGGGAATGCGATGTTCCGCAGGAACGGAGCACGAGAAGGCCGAAGGCCTTTGAGGGGGATTTTCCCCCTCCCCGTCCACGGCACTCCTCACGAGCCCCACCCCGCCCGGCCTTCGGCCTCCTCATTCACACCTTCGGTGCTCAACTCCGTTCCTACCGGAACGTCGTTCCCCGCCCCAAGGGGCGGGGGCAGCGCGTGGCCCCGGAACCCGGTTCACCCCGTGCAGTGGACCGTGGTAGGTATCGCCGTTGGGGTGGGGACAGGGGAGGGGGTCTCCCCCTCCCCGCCCGGTCTCCAGCCCCCGTTCCCTGCAGGAAGGGGGCAGTGCGTGTCGATAGTCACGGGGAATCCGTGCCCGGGCGTGGCCCTAAAACCCAGGAACGACGCTCCCCCAGGTTAGTATAGCGGGAATCAGACCTCTATTGACCGCAATATCAATCTCCCTTTCGCGTCCGTCGCGGCTCGCACCTTCGGTGCTCACGCTCCGGTTCGTTAGAACCGTCGCGGCTCGAAGCCTGATGGCTTTTCAAGCTCCGCTTGAACTCGCACTTCGCGTGAAGCGGCGATCCTCTACGCATCCAATAACATAAGACGAAACGATTCACTATCGAAGGATGTTGAGGATCTCCTCGACGAGGTAGAGCGCCCCCGATACGCCCAGGATGGTCCTCGGCACGAGTTCGATCCTCCCGGAGGAGGGGTAGCCGACCTCGACGTACCCCCTGCAGATCCCCTGGTTGGCGAGCATCTTTCCGGTCATTCCGTCGGCGAAGACGATATCCGGGTTTCGGACCCCGGGAAAGACGCTCCAGGTCTCCGAAGCGCCGATCTCCTCCAGGAACCGCAAAAGTTCGCCCCGGTACGGCGGGTATGCACCGCCGGCGACCTCGACCCCCGTCGGGACCATGCCCAGGTAGGTGTAGAGCCATTTTGCAAGGGGGAGGGCGACGGAACTCTCCGCCCTGATAGCGTAGCCCGCGCCCCGGGGGACCCCCGATATCGAGTTCTGCCCGGCGATATGGGCTGCGGCGTTCGCTCGTGCGGCGGCGATCTCTCCCGTTATGTCCGACGGGTCCGCCCCGAGGAGTTCTGAGACTTCACGGACCCATGCGGACGTGGCGTCGAATCCGATCGGCGCGCCTTCGGCGGGGATGTAGCAGGGCGTCCCGGCGTTCTGTCCGTACCACCGGGCGGTCTCCTCCCCGAACTCGGGGAAGACGAGCAGGTTGTATGCGGCGCCGGGTGAGGAGCGGATGCTCCCGGTCTCCGAACCGGCGCCCGGGGAGGAGAGGACCTGCACGCCCATCCGGGCGAGGAGACGCGTCACCTCCGCAAGCGACCCTTTCCAGTGCCGCTGCATGAGGGAGAGGCCGAGCAGGTTGACCGTCCCGGGCCGGGTCTTCTCTTTGGCCGGGGCGATATGCCGGAGGACCCGGGCGATGACCCGGTCCGTCCCCGCCGGTCCGGGGCAGGAGAATCCCGGCGTCTCTACCGGGATGCACCGGTCCTGAACCCCGGCCAGAGCGATTGCTTTTTCTAGGTCGTCGCCGATCAACGCCGCTCCCGGGGCGTTTACCACCAGTATCAGGCCGTCCCATCGTGCGGCGAGGGAGGGGAGGATCTCATGGAGCTTCTGCCCGGCTCCGAAGATGTAGTCCTCATCGTCGAGGTATGTGCACGGGACGCGGGGCTGGCCGAAGAACCACGGCTCAAGCGTCAGGTAGGGGTCCGGGACCTCCGATCCGCCCCGCTGCACGTGGGCGACATGCCCATGATAAAACTTGCAGCCGGTCGGGCCGTTGAGCAGGACCGCCACATCCGGGATTCCTTCGGCGCCGAGGATCATCCCGGTCAGGGCGTCGGGCTCGATCACGCCGGACTTCACAGGTCGTCCCTCCATCCTTCGGAGACCGGCCCGGCGAGGATGCCCGCCCATTGCCGCATGGACGAGAGCGACCCGAAAAAGCCTGCATTCGGGCAGAAGGGAATGACTCCCCACCGTACCTTTGCTTTCTTCGGGTCCGGCCAGATGGTGGTGAGGACCAGGTCCGGCCGAATATCTGCGATATCCGCGTAGAGGCGGTCGGGGGAGTAGCCGGTCGTGACGGACACCCCGGTCGGGGGGTCGTGCGGAGCCTGCGGGTAGGGGGAGCCGAAGAGCCCGACGCGGGGCACCTCCATCCCGCATTCGGTGAGGATATCGAGAACCCACGAGATGTCCGGGCCGGACGAGGAGATGATGACCTTCTTTCCGGCGACCGCTCTTCCTATCCGGTCGATCTCCCCCCGGTAGATCACCCTGTGCCTCCGGATCAGGGCTTCGGCTTCTTTACGGGCACCGTATCTCTCTGCAAGGCCGCGTACCCAGTCTTCGCATGCCCGGAAGGTGTGCGGAAAGGGGAGGGGGAAGATCTCCGCCCGGGTCTTTGCAGAGAGGATCTCCGCCTGGGCTCTCGTCTGGACGTCTGAGGATGCAGGGAGGATGAGGTCCGCCTCTCCGGCCGATTCGACCTCGCCAACCGAGGTGTTTGCAAGGAACCGGCAAACGACCCGGATGTCCAGAGCCGAGAGGTACGCGGCAATTTCATCGAAGTTTGCGCTGGTGTTGTTCGCAAGCGTCTTTTCTCCGGCGATGATCACGGATCGCGGCCTGCCCCGCACTCCCGGGGCGATCAGGGACGATGCCGCCCGGTACCCTGCTGTGGTCCCCGCGGAGAAGTCGCCTTCCCCTACCCCGTCCACCGGCACCGCGATCGCCCGGATGGAGTATTTCGCCGAGAGGTCCCGTGCGCAGCCGGCGATATCGTCCCCGGTCAGTCCGGGGACGCAGGTGGATACGATGAAGACGGTTCGATAGCCGGCGAGGGCGGCGTTCTGCACCGATGCCGCCAGTGCCTCCTCCCCCCCGAAGACCACCGCATGCTCGTCCATCCGGGTCGGGATAACGGACGGCATGGGCCGGCGCCCGGGGTTTTTCTGGATATCCCGGTTGTACGAGGAGGTCAGGAGCTGGGAGACGATATGAGCACAGTTCGAGGGGCCGTGTGCGACGACGGCGACGTCGCGGATCTGCGAGAGGGCGACGACGGCCCCGGAGAAGGCGCACCCGAAGAGCGGCTCCCTTCCGGGATACGGGGGATGTCCCGATCCGGGCCCCGGTCGGAGCGGCTCCTCGATGAATCCCCGGGACCCCGGCGGCGGGGCGGGAGCGCGCCGGGGAGGCGGGGTCTTCACGTTGCGCCCCGAGATCAGGGCCTCGAGTTCCGGGGCCTCCAGGGGTCTTGCCCGATACCGGGGGAATCCTCCATCTCCGGTGAGATGGGCGGCCAGCCCCCGAAAGAGGGCCGCCTCCTCGGAGTCGGGGTATTCGCCGATCAGCGTCCCCGGCACCCGCTCCGCTTTGTGGAACAGCTCGCTTCGCGGAATTTTCACGAGGACCGGGAGATGAACGGCCTTTGCGAACCGCCCGACCTGCTCGTCCTCCTCCGCACCCCCGCGTGAGTTGTAGATGATCCCGCCGATCCTCTTTCGGTCTCCGTCGAAGTTTCGTATGCCCCTGAGGATATTGTTTGCGGCGTAGAGGGAGAGGTACTCCCCGGACGTCACGATGAGGACCGTGTCTGCATACCCGTGCCTGAGGGGAACGGCGAACCCCCCGCAGACGACGTCCCCGAGGACATCGTAGAGGACGTAGGCAAAGCGCGACATATCGTTCTCAAACTGGTCGAGCACCTCGAAGGTGCTGAGAATGCCCCTTCCGGCGCAGCCAATGCCCGGCTCCGGACCTCCCGCCTCGATGCAGGCAACTCCTTTGTAGCCTACCTCGATCAGGTCCCCCGGGGCATACCTCCCCCCGGCCCCGCCGCGGAGGTACTCGGTGACCGTCACCTGCTGGAGGTCTCCGAGAAGAGCCCGCGTTGAATCACGTTTGGGGTCGCATCCGATATGGAGGACGGAAAAGCCCGCATCCGCCAGTGCCGCCGAGATGTTTGCGGCGATGGTGGACTTTCCAATCCCTCCCTTTCCGTAGATCGCGATCTTTGCCTTCGTACGGGGTTGGTGCGTCATGGATGTTCACTTCTGCAAGGAAAAATCGGCCGGGTCCGCCGGGCCGGAGATGCTCACGTGGCGTTAATACAACTTTTTTTGCCTTTATTCAAGTTAAACATGTTGATCGACGCTGCAGATTGCGATGAAAATTACCCTGAAAAAAGGGGTTAGAAAAAGTCATGGTTCTGGATGGTCTCTTTAAGCCGTTTCCCGAAGAGGTCCAGAACCGGCTGATACTCTCCCACGGCCCGGGTATCGGTCGTCACCAGGTAGCCCGCCTTCCGAAGCCGCTTCAGGCATGAATCCTCGTTGTTCTCTCCGGCAATCTCTATCCAGGAATGGATGCCCGGAACGAGGGTGAGCGGGGCGAGTTTGACGGTCTTAATCTGCATATGCCGCAGCCGTTCGACGACCTGATCGATGCCGGGATACCCGGATGCGGCTCCGATCATGATGCTTCCGCCGGCGGTCTCGTCGAGGATCATCTGGAGCTGACAGAGCGCCGGGTCTCCTCCCCCTTCCGATGCGGGCGCGATGAGAACGAGCGCGGAGCCCGGCTCCTGCCTCCCATAGACCTCCAGGATCGCTGCGGCGGCGTCGCGGTAGTCCTCTTCGAGGAGGAGGAGCGGCCTGCTGATCAGGACCCCGTCGAGGCCGAAGTCGTAGTGCGGGCCGGCGATCGAGTTGAGGGCCGATGCAATGCTGTAGAGCCCGTGGTAGTAGAGGCCCGGCGTGACGCAGAGCGGCTGCAGGACAATTCGTCGGTGCCCCTCATCCATCAGGGAGGCTACCGCCGCAAGCGGACTCGGGACGCTCTCGCCCGCCTCCGAAAGGACGCTCCGCACGACCTCCGAGGTGAACGCGTACTTTACTACCGTGCCGGGGCACCATGCCCGGATCTGATCGACGGCCCGGGATATGACGGCCCTCCCTTCGGCCTGGGTTGTACCCAGCGCGACCACGACGATCGCACCGTGAGATTCTCTCTCTTTGCCGTGCCCGTGGGCCGGATGTGTTGTGTGAGACATATGTGATTGTTTGAGATATATTTATATAAAGTTATTTGTGAGATAAATTCCTCTTATAAATATTTCCCAAATTGGGCCAATTATAGAGGTATTTTCACAAGTTAACAAAAGTGTGTATATAAATATTCCCCATAAAGATGGCTTCAGGCTCCTTGCAGCCGCCGCCCGGCACCGGTCACCCGACATCGCGTTCTCTCAGCCAGGCGGTGCAGTCGGTCAGACTGGAGAAGCGTCCCGCATCTTCCCGGGTACGCACCTCCCACAGCGGGCCGGCTTCGGTCTCCCGGATCGCAACCCTGACGGCCGGATCGTCGCCTGCCCCGGGGACAAACCCGATCCGCTGCATCGCACGCTCCGTCCAGAACCTGATCTTCCCGTCCTCTCCCGATACCGCGACGGTCCCTCTCGGAGGGGCCGGCATCCGGAACTGACCGCACCCGACGTCGTAGTTGATCCCCCCGATCCCGAAGACCTCGGAGATCACGCCGTCCAGTGCCAGGTCCTCGGGCGCCCCGCAGTAGAACCGGCCCTCTCTGCTGATGGCCCAGAGATGGTCGGCGGTCCGCATCGCCAGGTCCAGGTCGTGCGTGGAGAGCAGGATCCCCCGGTCCTCGTTCCGGGCCAGGCTCCGCAGGATATGCATAATCTCCATGCGGTAGGGCACGTCGAGATAGGCGGTCGGCTCGTCGAGGATCATCAGCCTCGAATTCTGAGCAAGCGCCCGCACTATCATGACCTTCTGTCGTTCGCCGTCCGAGAGTTCGTCTAAAAATCGATCGGCGAACGAGGCGACCCCGACGGCGTCGAGCGCCTGTTCCACCTGCCGGCGGTCTATGTCGGTGAGCGAGCCGAGCCAGCCGGTATAGGGGTATCTTCCGAGGCCGCAGACGTCGTACACCGAGAGTTGACCTGCCTGGACGGGGTTCGTCAGCACGACGGATACCAGTTTTGCCCGCTCCAGGGGCGCGAGAGCCCGCACGTCCCGTCCGCCGAGATACACCTCCCCCGAGAGCGGGGGCAGAAGTCCGGTGATGGTCCAAAGAAGCGTCGATTTTCCGCAGCCGTTCGGGCCGACAAGACAGACAAGGTCCCCTGCTTTCAGGTCCAGCGAAAGGTCCGCCGCGATCGTCTTTCGCACCTTTCTCCGGGTTTTGTACCCGATCGAGAGGCCCTCTGCCCGTATCAGGGTCCTCACACGCTCATCTCCATCCCCTGTCTGTTTTTTGAGAAGATCACCCAGATGACGACCGGAGCGCCGATGAGAGAGGTTATGGCGTTCAGGGGGAGGGTAATCTCATTTCCCGGGACGGAGGCGATGATGTCGGCGGCAACCGCGAGACAGGCGCCGAGCAGGATGCAGGCGGGAACGAGGACCGCATGGTTTGCAGTGGAGAAGAGAGCCCGGCACAGGTGGGGCACCGCTATCCCGATAAACGCGATCGGGCCGCAAAAAGCCGTAACCGTTCCGGAGAGTACGGCGGTCGTGACGAAGATCACGTTTCTGGTTCTGCGAAAATCGAGCCCCATGCTCTCTGCGTACTGCTCTCCGAGGAGAAGCGCATTGAGGTTTTTTACCTGGCACGCCCCTATGAGCAGTCCGACGGAGGCAAAGAGGACCAGGACCTGGATCTGGTCCCAGGTCGCCCCCCCGAAGGACCCGAAACTCCAGACGGTGTATGCCTGAATCCGTTCGGCAAGAGCAAAATGCATCAGTATCGAGATGAACGAGCTGGCGGTGTAGCCGAACATCAGGCCCAGGATAAGGATGGTCATGCTGCTCCTGATCCGCCGGGATGCAATCAGGATCATCAGGAGGACCAGTCCCGACCCGATCGATGCCGCAACCGCGATCCCGATGCTCCCGAAGGGGCCCAGGTTTCCGAGAATGGTGGACGAGGCCCCGGCCGTTCCGGCGGAGAGGACCACCACGGCGACTCCGAGGCTTGCCCCGGCCGAGAGGCCGAAGACATCCGGTCCGGCGAGGGGGTTTCGGAAGAGGGTCTGCATCAGCAGGCCGGCAACCGCGAGCGATGCCCCGGCAAAGATGCCGACAACCGCCGTCGGGAGCCGGTAGTTGAGGACGATGGCGACCCAGCCGGCATTATCGCTTCCGTTCCCCAGCAGAATGCCGACGACGTCGGAGACGGGGATCGCCACCGAACCGAGGACGAGCTTGAGCATAAAGAGGGCGGCGAGGCTTGCGATGAGGAGAACCATGCTTATGGAGCCCCTCAGCACCGGCCAGCCAGACCCGGTCCTTTCTGCGGTCTTCGTCACCGGCCAGCTCCGGCCCCGGGTATCCGGCATACGGAGACGAGGTCCAGGTGGAAGATCTTCAGGAGTTCTCTGTAGATCGCCTTGAAAGGCTCCCAGAGATCGCTTCCGCCGTCGCCCGGGGAATCGTCGGCGGACTTCAGTTGCTGGTAGTAGACGAGGTCGTGGTCCGGGACGAGATCGGGGTGGAAGATCTTCAGGAGGTCTTTGAGGACGATCTCGGGGTGAACCACGCCCGACTCCCAGTAGTCGTTCCCTCCCCCGTCGTTCACCCGGGCGTTGTTGTTATAGACCTGCCCCGACCCGACGGCACCGAAGTCGGCGTACCTCGCGTCTTCTGCCAGCAGTTCTTCCATGGACCGTACGGTGCCCGGGTTGAGCCAGTAGTCCGCGCCGAGCGCTCGATCGTAGACTACCTCGAAGTCGAGCGGGATGCTCCCCGTTGTGGTGTCGTCTGCCCAGAAATAATCGGCTCCTGCATCGGAGAGGAAACACGCGACGTAACTCTCCCCGCCTGCCATGTACCAGGTTCCCCTGTAATTGTTGTTGAGAAAGACGGTCGGCTTCTCTTCCGTGGCGGCCAGGTCTTTGAGGGCCAGGTACTCCGCTTCGATCCGGTCGAAGTACTCGTTCGCCTCTTTTTCCTTATTGAAGAACACCGAGACGAATTTGATCCATTCGGCCCTTCCGAGCGGGTCCGTCTCCATGTACTCTCCGTTCAGCACGACCGGAATTCCCGCCTCTTTGAGTTTTGGGTGCATATCATACTCAGGGGTACCGGTGGCGTAGGTCATGACCAGGTCGGGGTCGAGATCGATGAGCACCTCGATGTCCACCCCGGATGCCATGCCGGACCCGGCGCCGGCAACGTCCCTGACATAGCCCTCGTTGATGCGGCTGACGATCTCAGGGGTGTTGACCAGGCTCGCATCCTCCACTCCGACCAGAGCCTCCGTCTCACCGAGGATCGGGAGATACGGGAGGTAGGTCGTGGAGAGGGAGACAAACCGGCGGGAGGGTATCTCGATCACCGTCTCCCCGGGCCCCGGGTCGGGAGGGACCGTTCCGGGCTCCACCAGGAGGTAGGTGAACGTTTCGTTGGACCCTCGCCACGGGCTGAGGACCGTGACCCGCTTGTAGGTGTCGTGGTACTCTACACTGAACCCTTCTGCGTATTCGGGGGAGACGGTGTCGGCGGGAAAGGCCTGCAGCGTTTCTCCGGATACGGGGGATATTGCGATCCATCCGATGAGCATGAGGCAGAGGATCGCCAGTCCGTGGAGATGTCGGGTGCGTTTCATGACAATCAGAATTATTTTCATTAAGTAAATATTTTTTTAATTGACCTTTGAGATCTCACCCTTATCTCCCAAAATCCCTGTCTTCCTTGAGTGCGGTTGAGGGTTTCTCATGTGCGCCGCTCCTTCCGGACCAGATCGGCGATTGTGTCCCCGCTCAGGGATTCAAGCCTGACGCACCTTCCGCCGAGGCGCTCCGCCAGGTCCCCGGCGAGTCCGAACCGCGGATATCCGTATTCGGCGTCGATCACCAGGAACCGGGCTTTCTCCCTCCGGATCGCAACGGCGGCGTCGAACGCCTCGACGATCGGGTCCGCCCCCGATGGGGAGTAGTTCGCCCGGCCGTCCGATACGAATACGACCAGGGGTTCGTCGTGGACGTCTTTTTGCCTGATCTTCCTGATAAGGCCGGCCGTTTCCCGGATGCCCCGGGAGAGGGGGGTCAGGCCGCCGGTGGGCAGGTCTTCGAGCCGACGGCAGGCGACGGCCCCGCTTCTGGTCGGCTGGAGGAGCACCTCCGCATCGGTGCCCCGGAAGGAGATCAGGGCGACCCTGTCGCGGTTGATGTAGGCGTCTTTGAGCAGAGAAAGGATCGCTCCCTTCACCGCGGTCATCCTCTTTCCGATGCCCATCGAACCGCTTGAGTCGACGACGAAGAGGATCGTCCTCCCCGTTTTGCGCTCTCTCTCCCTGACCCGGAGGTCCCGGACGGCGAGGGCGATTGCCATCTCTCCCTTCGGACGGGTCCGCTGGTAGGGGGCCGCAGCCCGGATCGTCGCGTCGAAGGCGATATCCGAAATGGTCCCCGAAGGAATCCGCGGCCGGAGATACCTCCCCCGGTCGGCGTTCTTCTGTCGTCCCCCCTTTTTTCCCGTCGTCCCGGGGGAGTTCGCCCGCTCTGGAAAGATATCTCCGCACAGGGGCGGCTCCCCTACCGGATAGACCTGATCGGCCCCTGCCGGGCCGGGCGCCCCCTCTTCTCCGGGGGCGTCCCCGGACCCCTCTCCGCTCTCCGGCGCCGGTGCGGCCCCGGCCTGCCCTTCCGGGGTTCCGTTTTCTCTGTTTGCGCTCTCTCCCGTCTCTCGGGGGGGAGGGACCTCCGGGCCGTCCCGCCTCCGGTGGCGGAGGGCGAGAGGTGCGGTCCCGGATACATCCTCGAGCGTGACCTGGTCCCGCCCGTCGAGGGCGGCCGCCGCGCGGGCAGCCCGGGCGAGGGAGATCTCACCCCTGTGGCCCGCTATCCGGAGGCTCCTGCCGAGGTCCGCGATCAGGTCCATCAACCCCTCGGGGACCAGGACAAACGTATACCTCCGCCGGGCGGCGAGCAGCATCTCGCGCCGGCTCTCTCCCCCGGCTCCCGTCTCTCGCTCCCGCCGCAGCGTCGATGCCAGAAACTCTTTCCGGAGGGCGGGGTCGTCGATTGACGGACAGACGGCGGAGAGGTCGAACCGGTCCATGAGGTGCGGGGAGAGTTCCCCCTCCGTCGGGTTCAGGGTTGCGAGGACCCGAAACCGGGTCCGGTAGGCCGAGGATACGCCGTCCCGCTCGACGGGGACGCAGCCGTCTTCAGCCGCCGTAAAGACGGACGCGACCAGTGAGCGGTCCATCAGATGAATGTCGTCCAGGAGCAGGATTCCGCCGTCGGCGTCTCCGAGGAGGCCCGGTCGGAAGACGGGCTTTCCCTCCCGGAGGGAGCCGGGGATATCCGCCGCCCCGAAGACCCGGTCCCATGTCGCGTTCTGCGGGAGCGTGACGATGCGCTCCCCGGCGATCGTCCCCGCCATGCGGGCCAGGCTGGATTTTCCGGTCCCGCTCTCTCCTATCAGGACGAGGCTCTTGAGGTCCGGGGCGGTTAAAAAGAGGAGAAGGGCCCGTTTTGCCTCTTCCAGCCCGAAGATGCCCTCAAAGACGGGCTCGTCAGGGAGCATCCCGATACAGCTCCGCTATATGGGTCTGCACCGCCTGCATATCCCCGTGCTGCTCCTCGAAGGGCCTGCGGTAGACCCGGTGCGGGAGGGCGAGGTCCGCTGCCCGGCTGAGGTCCTCCCTCGCGATCGCGTCCCTGCCGGCAAGGGCGGCGGACGCGATCGCGGCCCGGACGAGCGTGAGGTCCGCCCGGTGCCCGTCGACGCCGAGGCGGAGGGTTATGGAGACCACTTTGTCCAGGATCTCCTCGGCGACTTCCATGGCAGCCGCCCGGGCTTTTGCGGATTCAATCGCCCCGGAGAGTTCTTCCTCGGAGCCCCGGTACCCGGAGAGGAACTCCTCCGGGCTGCGTTCGAAGGCAAGCCTCCTCCTGATGATCTCCTTGCGCTTCGAGAGGTCCTCCTCCCCGGTCACATCGACCACAAGGCCGAACCGGTCCAGGAGCTGCGGGCGGAGGTCTCCCTCCTCGGGGTTCATCGTTCCGACGAGGAGGAACCGGGCGGGGTGCGAGAAGGAGATCCCCTCCCGCTCCACGTAGTTGACCCCCATCGCCGCCGCGTCGAGGAGCAGGTCCACGAGGTGGTCCTCGAGCAGGTTGACCTCGTCCACGTAGAGGATATTTCCGTTTGCTTCCGCCAGGATGCCGGGCTGGAACTTTCTCATCCCGGTCCTGATAGCGTACTCGATGTCGAGGGTCCCGGCGACCCGGTCTTCGGTGGCGCTGAGGGGCAGTTCCACCACCCGCATCGGGACGGAGGCCGGCCTGAGTTCTTCCCCCGCGTCCAGCCGCTCCCGACAGAGGGAGCAGTAGGTCTCCGTCTCCCCGAAGCCGCACCGGAAGGGGCACCCTTCGACCACGCTCCGCGCGGGAAGCAGGGAAGCGAGCGCCCGCACGGCCGTCGACTTGGCGGTGCCCTTCTCCCCCCGGATGAGCACCCCCCCGATGGAGGGCACGACGACGTTGTAGAGCAGCGCTCTCTTCATCGTCTCCTGGCCGACGATCGCGGTGAAGGGGTACTGGACCTGCGTCATTCTTCCCGGGCCCTCTGTTTTGCAATCCAGGCGATCGTTCTCTGGAGGTGCTCCCCCACCGGCTCATCGGCGGCGAGGAGGGAGAAAAACTCCTCGTCGGGCTTCGTCCCGCAGACCTCCGGCATCGTGCAGAGGATCTTTCTGGCTGCGGTCCCCCCGGCCGTTTCCGGGAGGAGGCCCCAGCCGATCTCGTCCATGATGTGGATGACTGCGGTCGCCACGGAGAGGAGAGCCGGGTCTTTTGCGGTCTCCCGGAGGGACTGGATGAACAGCGGCTTCCGGTTCTCGCCTGCCATGGAGGAGGCCCTGGTCCAGAGGTCCTCTTCCCCGATCGAGAAACGGCTCAGTCTGACCATGATATCCTGCTGGGACGCCGGCGAGAGGCGGGATTGACGTTCAAGGGCGAGCCGGGTCGCCTCCATGACGGCCCTGCCGATCAACTCCCCGAGTTTCGAATGTTTTCCTGCGTCGGTCAGGTTCTTTTCGTGGGTGGTGTCCGCGATGACGGCGATGCCGTCCGTTCCCGAACCGGTCGCGATGCCGGAAGAGTACCTGCTCGGGGCCATCAGTTCCTGGAGAACGGCTGTTTTCGCTTCCGTCGCGGTGATGACCGCCCGGGTCATCGTATACGCCGGGAGGTCGGCGCCGATGAGGAGGAGGGTGTTGATCGTGCCGGCTATCATCTCGATTTCTCCGTTTTCCTGGAAGTAGGATGCCGGATCGCCTACCCGGCCTCCGTTCACCTCGATCCCGGCGGTGACGACCGCCGTGACTTCGACGCCCCGATGAGCCTTCGTCACCGCGGCGGCGTGCTTCATCCGGGCTGCGGTCAGCAGTCCTGCCGTTTTATCAGGATCGAGGCCGAGCCTTCCGGCTACGAGTGCGATGTACGCTTCTACGGACCCTCCTTCGAGGTCGTGAGACTTGAGGGCGCGGTGGGGCGGCTGGTGGTTGAACACCCCCGTCAGGTCCTCCCGGTACCCCCCGTTCACCCAGGACGTGGAGAAGACGGCCCGTCCGGGCGGCAGGCGGATGTATATGCTCTCTTCTGTCCGGAAGATCTCCTCTCCGTTCGAGGTGATCCTGATTGGAAGGTTTTCTGTGTCCATAATATGTAGATCCTCGCTGCAACGATTGCTCGGCCGATTTTCCCGTGTCGTTCCGGTGTAGGTGCCCGGCATCGGGCTTCCCCTCTCTTTTGCCGGCACGCCCTGTCTCGTCTTTGGTCGGAGGGCGGCTGATATATGATATTGTACTTATCAGGATAACTTGTTTTTCCTAAAGTAAACCACCCCGCCATGAAGAACGGGGCTTCCTGCTTCATTCTCCCCCTATTGAGACGAGTCCGCAGGCTCAACGGTGCGTTCCGCACCTGCTCCCCGACAAGATTCTGCTCTTGCAAGGCAAATTTCTGACTAATCGCTGCGTTGATGTCGCGGTCATGGTGAGTACCACAGTCGGGGCAGACCCACTCTCGGTCTGATCACGATGACTTCGAAAGAAGCGTGGGATAATTGTGGGTCCGGGCTTGAACCCGCGCTTGGAGTCTTCAAAGTTGACGAGATGGCTACGCTGATACTTCGGTCAGTATTATCACCACAAAGAGCGATGCTATTCTATTGGTGAGATCATGAAGACGCTCACGGCCGTGCTTTACAGGGAAGAGGATATGTACGTCGCGGAGTGCCCGGAGGTCGGCACCGTCAGCCAGGGTCGGACGGTAGAGGAGGCGGTAGCTAACCTCAAAGAAGCTACGGAATTGTACCTTGAAGAGTTCCCGCTGAAAGATGGGAGAAGGCCGATCATCACGACGTTTGAGGTGGCCGAAGGTGTCCGGGCTTAAACCCGTCTCGGGCAAGACGGTGATAAAGATACTCTCGAAACATTATGGATTCGCCGTAAGCGGGCAATCGGGGAGCCATGTGCGCCTTTCAAAGGTGACGCCCAGCGGAAAAGTGGGTACGGTTGTCCCGTTGCACGATGAGCTGAAGATTGGTACGCTTCATAGCGTCCTGAAACTGGCAAAGATAGATCCCGACGATTTTGCCCGGTATCTTTGAGAGATGTGGCGCCCCTCTTTGTGGATGGGCCACAGATCGAGCACGTCTACAACTTCCAGCGGAACTCCTCCTCGTCGGGCTACAAGATCGTGATGCTCAACCGGGGCGAGTCTCCGCTCAAGGGCGAGGAGCCCGGGTTTGAGGAACTGTTGGGAACGGTCGTCGGTGCGGGGAAGTTCTCCTGCACCGCGGACTTCGCCGGGTGCGACGCGGTGACCCTTGCGATCCAGACGTCGTTTCTCGATGAGAGGGATGGGTCAGGAACGTCGGGCGCAACCTCGCTCCTGGGACAACCGCACGCTTCCCAGCCGCCGAGCGGCCCCTGCAGTTCGGGTTCTCACAGCATCACCGGCTGCCACCGTTCCGGCGCGCATGGACGGCTGTTCAGTCCCACCGAAGACTGGTGCGCGGACGATCTGGGAGTGCCCCATCCCGGCCGCCGTCCACGAGGGACGCAGCGGAGAGAACGGGATGTTCTCCCCTCCGGACGATCGGTAACCACATCGCGAAGATATCCCTGCCGTCATCGGCCGCAGGACGGTAGTGGATGGACCGTTTCATCTTATTTTGTCGGTCCTGGTGTATGGAGGACTGCTCTCTCACGCGAAGCGCGAGTTCAAGCGGAGCTTGAGAAGCCGTCAGGCTTCAAACCGCGACGGTTAACTTGCGGGAGTGTCGTTCCTCCGGGGCCACGCCCGAGCGCGGATTCCTCGTGACTATCGCCACCGCATTGTCCCCGCCTCTTCCGAGGAGGTGGGGGCCTCCGGAAGGACGGAAGGACACCCTCTGGGGGAGGGGGACAAATCTCCCCTCCCCGGTCCCCACCCCCAGAGGCGATAAACGACCGGCGGCACGGCGGGAGTTCGAGCACCGGAGAACGACGTTCCGGTAGGAACGGAATTTGAGCACCGCTCGGTGCGAGGTGCGCAGGCCGCCACGGTCCACTGTCCGGGGTGAACCGGGGAAAATTCAGATCCGGCACCCATTGGAAGTGAGGATGAGCATCACGCAGAGTCTGATCATTCCTTCGCGGCTCTGCACCGAACAGTGCTCGTGCTCCGGACATTCCGTCCGTCGCACCTCACGTGAGGCGACGGTGCACATTTCGGTATTTGTGATAGGTATTTGAGCGCTTCCTCACTGAAGATTAGTTTATACATCTTTGAATACCTCTTCAAAGGAGTAAAACTTAGATCTCTTCTCGATTCTACCTAGATCGGCATCCAGTTTTTCAACATCCCAACTCTCATCGTCGACCATCCGAGAGATTACATCATCGTATGTCATGTTCCCCTTCTTCAGCTTCTTCAACACGAAGCAGGAACGTCTCCTGTGGATCACGGCTATACACCGGCGCAAACACCACCACCGTGCAGCAGTATCGCTGCTAGGGCCGCCGTCAATCGGCCTATTGCGGTCTCTCTCCCGCACAGGAGGGAGTTGAATCGCGAAGCCTACAAAGAGCATGGTATCATGCCCCCGACGAGAGGTGGGGGTAGTTGACCTTCTGGTATGCAGAGCGGAAATGACGGCTATCAATATTTCCGATAGACTTTACTCCGATTTCCAATATCGATCACGGTAATAATCATCATATTATTCTCGAACACAAGAATGATCCGGTACTGTCCCACACGAAAAGAATACAACGGACTGTTCTGGTGTCCTTTCAGTTTTTTGGCGTACAGACGAGGGAACGGCTCGTCTGCCAGGGCGTAGAGTTCGTCCTTAATTCGTTGGGCATCAGGGTCCGGGATTTGATTGAGTTTCCGCTCCGCTCCTGGCATGAGGAGGAGCCGCCAGGTCATCGAAGGCCCCGTTCCCGAGCATACTCTTCGAAGGGGCGACCCCGACCGGCCCGCATGTCCGCGATGCTTTCTTCGATCTCCTGCAGCGTTTCTTCGGAGAGCGGCTCCGGATCGAAGAACGCGTCCATGATACGATTGAGCGTCTCGTCATAACTCTCCCGGGGGTGCATTTTCAGGGCATCCAGACGGGACTTGGTCTCGGGTTGGAGCTGGATCGTCGTTGCCATAACAAACTATAGGTTACTATATGGTATAAAGATGCTGTCAGGGTCCCTTACAACAGGTCCCCTCAAAATTGGGTAGTGCCCTACGAAACAACTGGTCATCTGAGATCACATCCGGGTGTTCCCGATTGATTGAGATCCGGAACACGGGGTTCGTTCTCCTCCGTCCGCCACGGCCCCCAGAGGTCGATCGGCATCCTTATGGAGCCGTAGCGGTAGATCCTGCCCTCGGTGGCGAAGGAGAAGACGTTGGGGACGAACATGGCCGGCACCTGCTTCTCGTAGATCTCATTGATCTGGTATGCGCCGTCAAACCAGGTCACGGCGCTACGGGCGGGACTCTTTGCCTCGCCGATCACGAGCGGCAGTCCGTTGACGACGAAGCCGATGTCGGACCGCTTCTCCACGGCTCCGGCCTGGTAGATCCACTGGTTGGTGACGACGAGGTGGTTACTGCCTGGGTTTTCGGCGTCGACGAGCCGCACCGGGACGTGCTCGCCGTTCATCCCGAAGGGCATGGTCTTCTCGCCCCGGAGCCAGGCTATGAAATTCTCGTTCGCCCGGACGAGGCCGTCGGCCTGAACGGAAAGGAGGATGGCACGGAGGTTGTAGATCACCTCGTCGGCCCGGTCGGGCCCGGCAGCGATATCGGGGTTCAAACATCACGTCGCCTGACCGGCGCGGGATTTGGGCTGGGGGCACGTAGGTCCAACCGGCCGGGCAATGCGGCCCGGGGGGCTTCCTGCACGGTCAGGTGGGCGGCCCGCCGCTTTCGGGTGACGGCATCAAGGATCAGCTGCTCGACGGTGGAGGAATCGGTGAAGGTCATTCCAGCACCTCCCAGCGCCCGCCGCGGGCGGGGCCGATGCGGCGGAGCCGGCCGTCTCTACGCAGGTTGGCGATCTGCTTTTCGACCGCCCTCTGTGTGATCTCGAGCCGTTCTGCGACTACTCTTGCTGCCAGGTCGGGTTCGGCCTTCAGGAGTTCAAGGATTTTCTCCGAACTTTTCTCCGAACCTTTCTCCGAACTTTTCTCCTCCTTTCGGTGAACTGTGACGGTGAAGAGGCAACCGTCCCGGTCGTCGGTGAAGTCGATATCCGGCCAGTCTTCGAGTGCCCGCTTGATGCCGGAGCCGAGACCGCGGTACGGCAGCAGCCCCTTTGCGACGTATGATGCCAGGATAGGGTTCCTGATATTTGAGTTGCCGGTCCGGATCTTTTCCACCGTCAGGTTGTTCGGGAGGTGGCCGGGGCTGATGATCTCGATGCGGTTGTCGAAGACGAACAGCCGGATAGGTGCACTGACCAGGTAATCCCGGTGCACCAGAGCATTGACCCGGAGTTCCTCAAAGACTACCGGCGGGATCTCCAGAACCCCCGGGGTATTGACTCCTTTACCTGCCTGGACCTTCCGCGGGTTGCGCATGATAAAGGCCATGGCGCCCTCGAAGATCTCGGGGAATGTCCCGGAAAAATCCTCGGTGTCGAGGTATTCGCTTGCGTGGATGGCGTTGCCGGGATAGCGGATGGCTTTGATGATGAACTGGGGTTTGATCCACTCGGGTTTCTCAGCAAAGAGGAGCACCCCGGTCAGATTCAGCATGCCGTCATCCATGGCAAGGTTCATGTTCTGCAGGAGTGTTAGCAGTTCTTCAGGTGAATCCGGTAGAAAACATCCCCTCTCCCTACTATTTCGCACTCCTCGTGGATACTCGCCCGGTCAGCGAAGGAGATCGAATATCTGTTGTTTGGGGATCTCTTCATATCGCGCTATCTCGGAGACGATAACGTTAAGCGTCCCCACCGCGAGCGTCCGGTGAAGAGGTATGGTGATGGTTAACGGGCCATGTTTGGTGAATTCTTTGTGCAGGTGAACGTGACTGCCGGTTTGCGAAATAGGTAGAACCCAATCTTGCTGAATGCTTTGATGACATCAGTTCCACTAACAACCGGACGACGCGGCAACGAGATCGACCCTGTATTCGAAATTGGCGGTTGCTTGTGGAGCGGGACTGGAAGACGTTGATCGGTAAATAGTGACGATCGTGATATGTTCTCCCATTTGGAGAAGATCATCATAGTGAAGTAATGTTGCGTCGATGATATTGTTGATGAGATCCCCTATGTTTTCACCCTGGGTGCAGATCAGGTTCCCCGGTGTGCGGGCGCTCGCGCACCACCATTCCCCATCAAATTCAACGTTGAAGAAAACTTGCACGATTTTTCCCCCGAATAATAATCATTTATGCAGTGTGAGAACAGATATTTGTAACTATTCAGGGGACCCGATGAGTCGCCGTCGGCATGAAGGGTTTCTCGTGGATGGATTTTCACATCATCCAGGCGGGCCGTGGTCTCCGGCTGAAACTGGATCGGTGTTACCATAATTCACTATGGGAGGATATGGGGAATAAAGGTTACTTCCTGCTATTCTATTCGATGGAGGAAGGACGACAGTGAAGAGAGGGAGGTCCGGGTAGTATGCCGGATATATGTCGCCAGCGTAAAACAGGCAATTGACGGGATCGATTATACGACCTGCGTTAACCCGAATATATATCAGCCTGGCGGGATATAGTATATCATAACGCGTCGAGAACTGTGTGGAGATGATGTTAATATGGCCCAAAAAATCAAATTAGGTCTCTACCTGGAAGGCGATGACGCCCGCCGCTTTGAGAAGTACATGGCGGACCCCGACCGGTATGATACTCCGGAAGGGAGGGAGATGACCCGCTGGGTACGCGACCACGGAGAGGAACTTGTAAGATCCATCCGGTGAAAATTCTCTCCGTTTCCATCTATTTTTGCGCGATCAAGATGCCTTCAAAGAACTTTTCCACGGTCTCGGGCGCCAGGCTACCAAAGATTCCTCTATCGGATATATCCTTCGAGCATCTCGCCGCCAATCATGACACCTTATCTTTTTTCTGCACGCATCAGGCTCTTACCGACTACCTGACCATAGACGTACTGAAAAAGATGCCCATGTCGCTGTAACCCATCTCGCTGTTTACGAAGGAGAGTGTGCAGGATACTTTTCGCTCCTCAACGACAGTATCATCAAGAAGGACATCGATCCCGAGGACGACAAAGATTGGTATAACCACTCCTATTATCCTGCAGTCAAGATTGCTCGGTTCGCCACACACCGGGAATACGAAGGAAGAGACGTTGGGCGGGCCATGTTAACTGCGGTACGATCGATAGCAATAGCCGTGTCAACCTATTCCGGATGTTGCGTTCTCACCGTCGATGCCAAACCCGATGCTGAACTGTTTTACGAAAGGTTTGGGTTCCATAGAACCCTGAAAACTAAAAAGAAGAACACGATACCGATGTATCGCTGCAATATCTTCTAAATCGTCTCAGCAGCGCAGGTACTCACGATAAACCGTCGATGCGGTGTGGGGACGGCGCGAAGGCACGGCGGACGGACAGTTGGCAGGTCCCGCCATGGGGCCACGATACGGCAAAGCAAACCGCTACGCTCTCACCACCTCCGGCGAGAGGGGAAGGCTTGTTCTCGCGTCCACACCTGCTTGTTGGGGGCACAAACCTCACGCCGGGCGACGTGCCGCCTCCCCTCTCGTGCAGCAGAGGTACTCCTGCGCGTACCCGGCCAGACTCCCCGAAGCAATCTCGCTGAAAAACAACTCTACTGCATTCCACTTCCCGTAACGTTCCAGATCGAAGCCGAACGGCCCCCCTCGTTTGTGTTATCCGTTGTTTCCATCACCCGTACATTCTCTGCAGTCCGGGCCTCCCTTCCCCATCTCTGCCATGAAGCGGATACTCTCGTCGTAGGCCTCAAGCGTTTGCACTTCAACAATCCGCGATGCATTCCGGGGAAGGAGGGGAAGTACCCGGGAGAGATCGATATTCCCGTGTCCCAGCGCCTGGTGGGAATCATCAGAGCCGTCGTTATTATGAAGATGAACATGCAGGGGTTTTCCTATGGCGAGGAACTCATCCAGCGCCCCGTTGAGGTTGGCATGGCCGAGATCCAGGCAGAATGAAAGCCCTGCCTCCTGCAAGACCGGCAGGAAGGAGGGATCGCGGAAATGGCACACCTTCCAGCTCCCCATGTTCTCCACGGCGACCGGCACCCCGTACTCCTCCTGGATTGCTGAAAGATCTCCAAGAGACTGTTGAAGTGCCAGGTACGAACGATCGAGAAGCTCGATCCAGGGCGAGAAACCGGGGTGGACGACCACGCACCCGGCACCGATCTCCCCGGCCGCCCTACAGACTTCACGGAGGAGACCGAGCGATGCCTGCCGGATCGGTTCGCGGCAACTGGCGATATTGATATCGGCGGTCGGGGAATGAACCGTGTACCGGAGGTCGAAGGAGAAACAGGCTTCCGAACAATAGAGGATATCGTGGGCAGCCTCCGAGAGGATCTCGACCGTATCGGTACGGGCGGAGAGGGTCTCCAGAACCTCGGGAAGTTCCCGGTCCATGAGACACCACGTCGAGCACCCTAACTCCTGCATGAAGTTCCTCCGATCATCCCTGCGAAAGCGGCGGTCGCCACCTCCCTGTCGGCGGGGTCGAAGGACCGAACTTCACGGTATTTCGGTGATTCGAGGCTAAAAAAATCCCCGACGTTCCGAACCCCATACACCTCTCGGGCCGGGACGATCTTTCCGGGCATCTTCGAACGAGGGGGCTTTTTCGCGGGAAAAAGAGGCTTCTGCATGATAGTAGTGTCTTCATCTTAACCCAAAATAGTTTTACTAATTCGAGTCGGTTTTACTCTCCGGTTGATCTCCCGGACGCCGTCGCGGTATCTTCGGGAGAGGAAGGCCCGCTCCCGTCCCCGCGAAGCGATATGCGATGCTCCGACAGGAACGACGCTCAGGAGCACGCTGGTTCGTAAGAACCGGAGCGCGAGCACCGTCCGGCGCAAACTCACTCCGTGTGACGTGCAGGGCCCCGTGCGCAGTAGAGGTACTCCTGCGCGTACCCGGCGTACTCCCCGAAGTAGTCCCGCGCGAACCGCCGGATCCGCTCGTACTCCGCCGGGGTGCAACTCCGGCCCGTGAGGTCCGGGAGGTAGGTCTCCGCCACGATCCGGCGTATCCAGACGTCGACCGGGAACGCCTCGAAAAACCCGAACGCAAAGAGCAGCACGCAGTCCGCCGCCTTCGGCCCGACGCCCCGGAACTCCATCAGCGCCCGCCGCGCCTCCTCGAAGGGAAGGGCCGCGACCCGTTCCGCCCAATCGGGGTGCTCGCTTGCATAGGCCGCGGCGTCCCGGACGTAATCCGTCCGGTAGCCAAGTTTGCAGTCCCACAGGTCCGCACAGGAGACCTTTGCGAGCGCCTCCGGTTCGGGGAACGCATACGCCGTCTCGAAGGGGCCGTCTATCCGTCTCCCGTAGCGCTCCGCCATCAGCGCGACCCGCCGCTTCACCGCCGGGATGTTCGTGTTCGTGGCGCAGAGGTACGAGATCAGACACTCCCACGGCGGCTGCCTCACGAGCCGGAGCCCCCGGCACTCCCGGATCGCAGCGCCGATCGCCGGGTCGCGGTCGATGGACGAGAGGACGGCGGGAAGGTCCTGGTCGAGCCGGAAGTAGTCGCGGATGAACCTCTCGTCCGCCCCGGCAAACGTGAGAGCCTCTGCATCCTGCCGTATGCGAACGGCCCGGCCGTCGACGACGCCCTGCCACCGCCCGTCCGCCTTCTCCCAGCGGAAAGCCTGCCCGCAGGAGAGCGTCCGGTCGAGGTCGAACGGCTGGTCGGCCCGGAGCATGATCGCCGTCATGTCCGGCGGGTAAAAAAGAATTGATTACTCTGCCTTCTCATCCTTCATCTGCCGGTAGACGCATGACTGGACGTCCTGACCGAGTTTCCCGATCGCGTCCGCCCGGCAGCGTGCGCAGTGGCGCATCTGCTTGATATACAGTGCGCATCGGTCCTGCATCTCCCGCTTCTCCTTCGGCGTCGGAGGAGTGATCCCGGCGAACTTATACTGCGGGATGAGCGGGATGACGTTGAAGGTGAACGCCCCCATCTCCCCGACCTTCTTTGCGATCTCGGGGATATGCTCGTCGTTGATCCCGGGGATGTAGACGGTGTTTATCTTGACCAGCATCTTCTTTGCAACCGCCATCTCGATCCCCTTCATCTGCTGGGAAAGAAGCAGTTCCGCCCCTTCGCGCCCATGGTACTTCTTCCCGTTGTACTCGACCCAGGAGTAGATCTTCTCCCCGATCGCAGGGTCGATGGCGTTGAGCGTGACCGTCACGTTTCCGACATCGTTCTTCGCCAGTTCCTCGATCGACTCGGGGAGTACCAGACCATTTGTGCTGATGCACAGGATCTGGTGCGGGAACTCCTCGTGAATCAGTCGCAGAGCCTCAAACGTCTCGGGATTTGCAAGCGGCTCACCCGGTCCCGCGATACCGATCACCTTCACGTACGGGTACTCCTTGAGGACGTTCCTGACGAGATCGAGCGCCTCCTTCGGGGTGAGAACCCTGCTCGTCACGCCCGGCCGGCTCTCATTCACGCAGTCGAAGTCTCGCACACAGTAGTTACACTGGATGTTGCACTTCGGAGCGACGGGGATGTGGCAGCGCCCGAAGGCGTGGCACGCTTTATCAGAGTAGCAGGGATGCTCGCTGATCTTGCGCAGTTGTTCCGGATCGTAGGGGACCTCTCTGCCCCGAACCGTCGCGATCCGATACGATTCATCGGCCATGTAATTATGATCTATGTCCCGGGGGATTATATACTGATGGTTACCGGGGGCTACCGGCATTCATACCCGTCGGTTCGCTCGGTCTCTCAGTGCGCATCCCGCTATCGGGCTCCGGCACGGCTTTCTGGGGTGTGTCCCGGCTCCGGTCAAGGATACGGCAGATGTCGGGAAGAACGAGGCAGACCGGGAAAAAACCGAAGATACTGTGATATTCCGATGCGTATACTTTCATCCGCTGGTAGTCTCGTTGCATCTGCGAGAGATTTGCCATGAGATCCGCAAGATGCCCGGACCCATGGAGTTCCTCCGGTGTTTTTGGGAATGCGGCAAGCCGGTTCAGGATACCGTCCCGCCAGACATGGACCTTGTAATCGCTCACCTGCAAGGAGAGTTCCCGGCTGTATGCCCCCTGCAGGTACCGGACGATGGTGACCTGCGAAGCGAATATGACCGCGAGCAGCAGGAGGTCCCACCCGAGGACAAGGTTGACCGAGGCGAGGAATGTCGAAAAGGTCACCCCCGGGAGAAGCATTGCCGATACGGCGAGGACTCCGCTTGCGGCTCCAATGACGGCGACGACGAGGACGACCTGCATCGCCGCCCTCCATCCCGCCCGGATCTTCTCCTGCATAGTTACCCGCATCACGTCGAGCGAGAGGAAGAAACTCGTCGTATAGGGCTTGAAGTACCAGATGCCGGCATAGAAAAGGACGATTGCAAGGGACTGAAGAGTGATCAGCGCTGCCGTCCCCGTTTCGAGCGATCCCGTTACATACCCGCAGAAGAGTGCAAAGAGTATATTGACGCCGAATATCAGACCGAACCCCGCGGCGAGGGGCTGAGAGTTGATGAAGAAAATGTCCCAGAGCACCTTCCCGAGCGCCTGCAGATCGTGAACCGCAGGGTGGGGCCCCCCTCTGGTAGCCCGGAGCGATCGGAGGACCTCCCGGACGGTCTCCCCGCCCCGGGAAACCGTCACCCCCTCTCCGGTCGGGATCATCAGGATGAAGGGGTTCACCATATACAGGATGAAACTCGATGCAATCCAGTACGGCATGAAGTGGTGGGGGAGGATGAGCAGGAAGAAGAGGTTTGCGAGGAACGCGGCGAGAATGAAGGGCCCTGTGGCGTGAAGGCGGTCGTCGCGTGCGAAGAGGGACGATTGCCGCCGCTCTTCGCATGCGATCTCGTCCATCACGTCTCTTGAAAGCGCTTCTGCTTCCCGGGCACACCTCGTAAAGAGCGTGTCTTTCTCCGGCCCCGCCATATGCGGGAAGACAGTGGTCTTTTTAGGATAAATGCATTCGCAACGAAGGTGAACCGCTCCCGATCCGGCGAAAAAAAAGGGAGTTCAGGCCGCCTGCCGGGGCAGGTCGAGCGGAGAGGACTCCGTTTCGGTTTCCTGCACGTCGGTTGCCTGTTCGATCCCGAACCTTTCCTCTGCCGCCTTCAGGATTCGCCCGAGCATCTCGGAGTACGTGAGGCCCGCATACTTTGCCATCTTTGCGAGGTGGCCGTCCCAGCACCAGCCGGGGTTCGGGTTGACTTCCAGGAGTTTCGGGTTGCCGGCTTCATCCAGGCGCCAGTCGAACCGGCAGTAGTCGCGGCACTCTAGACGCTCAAAGAGGACAAGACAGCACCTTACAATCGTCTTTTCTGTTTTTTCGGGGAGATCCGCCGGCTTCGAGACGATCTTCCAGTAGGGTGAATCCGGGAGCCACTTCGCTTCGTAGCCGCAGATCCGGGGAAATTCCGCGGGCAGCGCAGAGTAATCCTCCTCGATGACGGGAAGCACCGTGCAGTAGCCCGACGGATTTCCGATGATCCCGACGCTGATATCTTTCCCGGTGAGAAACTCCTCGACGAGGAGCGAGCGGTCATAGCCGAGTGTCGTCCGGAGCGTGTTGATGATATCGGAGAGTTCCTCGATGGTATGGGCGATGCTCTTCTGTGTGATGCCGTATGATGAGTCGCCCGCGTTTGGCTTGACGATTGCCGGGAATTTCATCCCGACGGCGTAGGTACGGTCGCCGGGCGTTATGAAGCAGGCATCCGGCACCGGGATACCCATCTCCTTCGCGACGCCGCGCACAAGCGACTTATCGTAGCAGAATGCAAGCGACTGCGGTCCGGAGCCCGTATACGGTATATCGAGCATCTCGAGAAGCGCCGGGATGTGGAGCTCTTTCCTCGGGTCGTTGTTGAACCCCTCGTCGCAGAGGTTGAAGACATAGTCCACCTTCCCCTTCAGTTTCAAGAGATCCGGGATCATGGTGTCGTGTTTGCACAGGAAGGTGAACCGGTAACCCGCACGTTCCCGGAGGGCCGCCTTCATCTGGCCGATGGTGTAGAAGTCGTCGTCGTCAAAGGTGCAGGAGGGCTTTAAAGCGTCGGGCTTTGCCGGGTCGCCGAGCATCACCGCGACGTGCTTTGTCCGCTCCTGCTCTCTTGTCTTTGTCGTCGACCAATCTTTCTTGAGGACCGCCGTGACAATGTGGCGGCGTTCCATCATGCCGAGATCCTGGTTCCGCTGCGACTCCGTGGCGATGTTGTGGAAGGTGATCCCCGAGAAATCGGCCCGCTCCAGGAGCCGCCGGAGTGCCTCGGGAGTATAGAGACGTTCGGCGTAAAACTGGTCGGCTATGACACCCTTGTCGACGTCGGTGATCACCTCCCGGGATATCAGGCGCTGCTCGTCGAGCGAGAGGGACCGCTCGCGGCAGACGAACATAGCGTCGTCGATCCACTCCCACGACCTCGGCTGGAAGTGCTCTTTCAGGTAATCGCCGTCGGCCACATCCAGGAGCACCCGGCCCCAGGGTTTGAGGATGCGCCGGAGTTCGGTGAGGATCCGCAGGTCTTCCTCGACAGAATCAAAGTACCCGAAACTGTTCCCGAGGACAAGGACAACGTCATAAGTGTCGGTGCGGTACGGGAGCCGACGTGCATCCCCTTCCCGGAACCGGACCGGGAGCCCCTCTTTCTTTGCGGTGGATCGGGCACGGTGGATCAGGTAATGCGACTGGTCGAGGCCCTCGACGTTATAACCCCTCCGTACGAGTTCGAGGGTGTGCCTTCCCTGGCCGCAACAGAGGTCGAGGATCTTCGCGTCGGGTTCCAGGTGCAGGATCTGAACAATCTGATCGATCTCCCTTTCCGTGATCTGCCGGTCGTCGACGACGTCGCCGTCGGTTTTCAGGTAGAGACGATTAAAGATGCCCTTCCACCAGTCGGATTTCACATGCTCTTCAAGGTTCGGGACAGGACCAATCGTCTTCCTTTCCCGGTGTTTTCCCTTTGGTCTGCTATCGGGAGGTTCGTCTGTGTGGTTCTCGTCAGTCATGCTGAGCCACTCACCTTAGTCCCATCTCCAGGATAGAACCGGCGATCTGCCGGATGGTAAAAGAGAACGGTTATCGTGTGTCATAGTTGGATGATCATTCGGTAGGATGGTATCGATAAAAGCATTGTGCCGTTGTTCTTTCTGCCCGGGGAAACAACTGCATTACGGGGGAATTTTTATCGCCAAAAGACCTCGTCACGCACCGGGTGAGAGGTCCTGCGTTGTCCGGTGCGGGACCCGAACCCGGTGGGGATACATCCGGGCGATTTTTACTCTCCGAGATCCATGAGAAATATCTATATGCAGGCGTGTTGTTGTATATGTGCAGTCTATCTGCATGGTTGAAGTACATGGAAGAGAGATATCCGAGCAGGGGTCCCCGCTCGTTCCAGGATCGCCCCCGCGAGTTCCACAAAGCAGTCTGTTCCGACTGCGGCAAAGAGTGCGAAGTACCTTTCAAGCCGACGGAGGGCCGGCCCGTCTACTGTCGCGACTGCCTCCCGAAGCACAGGAAACCCCGATTCTAACCTCTTTTTTTGCGCACGGCCCCCGTGCGGCGTGACTGCTACCGGCAGCATCGGTTATGCGAATTTCCTCTCCGGACCGTGATGCCCGGGAGAACCGATTGACGGGGTGCGGTCACACAATGAGCCTTCTTCTCATCAGCCTGATGGCGAGGACGAAGAAGAGGGCGGTGGCGACGGCGATCCAGGCCAGGTTGAAGAGGTTCATCGGAGAATAGGCCGAGAGCGTGATTGCCCGGTTGATACCGACGACGTGGGTCAGCGGGAGAACGGCGAGGGCGAAGTACTGGATCGGCTGCGGAAGCAGGTCGAGGGGGAAGAACGTTCCCGAGAAGAGGAACATCGGGGTGATGAAGAGAAACGATGGATAGTTCAGCGCGTCGATGCTTGGCGTTATCGCCGTAAAACACATTGCAATCCCTGCAAAGAGAAGACCGACGAGGTAAGCAAAGGGGATGAGGAGCAGGGACGACGGCATGGCCACGACGCCGAAGAGGAGGAGCACCGGGAGCATCAGGGTCGCATAGATCATCCCGCGGGTGGCCCCCCAGAGCATCTCTCCGGCGATCACTTCGTCGATGCTGACCGGCGTTGCGATGATGGCGTCAAACGTCTTCTGATAGTACATTCGGACGAACGACGAGTAGGTACACTCAAAGAAGGCTGAGTTCATCACCGATATCGAGACGAGGGCCGGTGCAATGAATACGGGATACGGTATCCCGTCGACGGACTCGATGTAGGTCCCGAGCCCGAACCCCAGGGCCAGGAGATAGAGGACCGGCTCGACAAAGGGCGGGATAAAGTTTACCTGGTAGGTCCTGAGAAAGGCATCCCAGTTCCTCTGCCAGACGCTCTTCACCCTTCCGGTGATATCGATCAGTCGCTCGCTCACTCCCGCAGCCTCCGTCCGGTCAACCGCAGAAAGACATCCTCCAGGGTCGCGGGGCGAACCGTCACTGCTTCGTGCCGGCAGACCTCAAGCAGTTCGCGTGCTACGTCGTGGGGACGGTCCGTGAATACCTGAAGCATATCTCCGACAAGGTCGTAGTTCACGCCAAGCTCGGTCAGTCGGGCGATCACCTTCGGCGTCTGTTCGACCTCAACGACATCGCTCCCGGCATGTTCCCGGATAAGGTCTGCCGGGGGCCCTTCGACGAGGATCTTCCCGTGGTCCATGATCACCAGCCGGTCGCAGAGGCGTTCCGCTTCGTCCAGGTAGTGCGTGGTGAGGACAAGGGTGTTTCCTTCGGCCTGGAGGTTCCTGAGCCTCTCCCAGATCAGGTGACGCGCCTGCGGGTCGAGCCCGATCGTGGGTTCGTCGAGGATGAGCAGTTCCGGCGCGTTGATCAGGGCCCGGGCGATGATCAGCCGACGTTTCATCCCGCCCGAGAGTTTGTCGACCCGTACGTCCCGTTTCTCTTCAAGTTGCATGAACGCGAGGAGGTTTTCCGCCCGCTGCTCCGCTTCCTGTTTCGGGATGCCAAAGTAGCGCGCATAGACAAGCAGGTTCCGATAGGTTGAGAAATCCGGGTCGAGGTTGGTCTCCTGCGGCACCACCCCGAGGCGGCTCTTGATCTCCCGCTGGTGGGTGTTCACGTCCATGCCGAAGACCTCGAGCGTGCCGCCTGTCTTTGGAGAGATGCACTGGATCATCTTCATGGTCGTCGTCTTTCCCGCCCCGTTCGGCCCGAGAAACCCGAAGACTTCTCCTTTCCTGACCCGGAAGGCGATATGGTCGACTGCGACGAGATCCTCGAACCGCTTCTCGAGGTCGCGCGCTACGATGACGTCTTCGATTGTTTGTTCCTCCAGATATGTCTGTGGGGGCGTGCGGATACAAATTCTTTCGCTTACCCCCCTGTCTTCGCTTCCGCCGGGGTAGGTTTGCCGGAATTCCCTCCGCCCGCATCTTTTTTGCCCGGGCAACACCCACTACTCTCATTCGCACATGGAGGAGCGGTGATACCACGACAGATGGTGCTGGAGCATTGGGTGCGGGGCCGGAGGGGACAATCTTCCCCTCCGACGCCGTCTATGTGGGTTCGACAGAGAGCCGCGGCCGGGGCGTATTCGCCCGCAGGGCGATTGCGGCAGGCGAATTGATCGAGGTCTGTCCGGTGATCATACTCGGGGGAGCGGACGAGCAGGAACTCCTTGACCGGACACGCCTTTACAACTATTACTTCGCATGGGGGGAGCACCCGGAGCTGGCCGCCGTGGCACTGGGCTACGGTTCGCTCTACAACCATTCATATCACGCGAATGCAGATCATGTCTGCGACGTTGCCCGGGGCGAGATTCGTATCTCTGCTCACCGCGCCATCCGGAAGGATGAGGAGATTACCATCAACTACGGCGGCCGGCCCGACTGCCCCGATCCCGTCTGGTTCGATGTTGTGGAGGAAGATGGGTAACTTCTCTCCCCGTCTCTGTCGTTTGACGCCGTTCAATCGCAGCTGAGCCCGGAAGAGACGTGACGGCGATGGGTATCGCGAACGACCGGCCTGGCCAGCGTCCCGGCACCTCCGGGCTACTACAGAGCGACGGCCTGGATCTCCAGTGGAAACGAAGGGGTCTACGACGATCACCCATGATTATCGGAAATCTCTATAGTCCTCCTGCCGCCCGACAGCTCTGGCGCAGTGGGTTTTTCTCAGAAATCGCCTTTGATTTGGGGAAAGTCCTGGAGTTTAGGGACGCTGATCGGAGGCGTGACGGGGAGGGATATCGTGAACGACTGGTCGGGCCAGTGCCCCGGCACCTCCGGATTACTACAGAGAGGCAGTCCAGATCTCCAGTGGAAATGAAGGGGTCTACGACGATCTCCCCTGTTCATCGAAAGTCTCTATAGTTCTCCTGCCACCCGCCGCTCCTCCCGACAGCCCTGGCGGCAGTGCGGGCCTCTCAGAAACTTCCTTTTATTTAGGGAGATTATCGGAGTTTAAGGATGATTTTTGGAGATTTCGATGAAGGATCCGGGATGCGGGTGGGCGAGCACGGAGGTATGGGCTGAATCTCCCGGGTTCCCCTTTTGTATGGAAATGCAGTTTCCGTCCTGTATGTTTGTTGTCCAGAAGACATTATGAGGGTTTTTGGCCGGATCTGGGCATACTGCGGAATTTGAGTTCTCGGGGTACAATGACACGCTCCGGTTGGAACCTGTGGGGCGACGACACAGATGTCGCCGCCCTGAAATGAGTAAGTTTCTCTCAGTCGATGGCGACCATGACCTCTGTCGACTTGATCACGGCGTAGACCTTCTTGCCGACGGTAAGCCCGAGGCTCTCCACGGATTTTTTGGTGATGACCGAGACAATTTCGCCGCCGCCGGAGAGCGCGATGACGACCTCTGCGGTGACCACACCCACATTAATTGCCTTAATCGTTCCCGGCAGCTGATTCCTTGCACTGAGTTTCATGTTGCATCAGGGTGGTGATTTCACAGCCTGATTTATATAGATATTGATGCTCAACACCTTAGCGCGTCGTGCGCCGCATACCTTGCCTAGGTTAGATCGAAGACCCCTAAATCATTGGACATCGAGTTTTCTACTTAATCCATAGGTGGAAGCGCATAATCTCCGTATTTGGGCAAATCCTTATATATACAGGAAACCGGTTCTCCCGGTTATACGCCGCCCTGCAGAACGTCATGCCTGAGGAGGCAACGATCATCGGAGAATTGAAGAGAAAATAACTCGTCCTCTTTTTTCCCGAGGATGGGTTTTCCGGCCAGGACAAGATTGGCCGGTACACGCAATCCTCATGGGCGTTTCCCGGCCGATCCCCACAGAAATGGGCGAATGCTGTTCGGGAAACTGGGGTCTTGCACCCCTACACAAAGTGTATCCCTTTGGATGGCAGACACCATGTGTATGCGGACGATAGAAGTATCCGATGCAATTTATCAAGAAATCATCTCGCGCAGAAAAGGAAGAAAATCGATCAGCAAGACCCTTGAGTGCGAATTAAAGCCCAAAAAAGTGGTAGCCTGCGAGACAGCCGTGAACGTTAAAAAGGTCGATGAAATGGTCCGAAGAACCAACAGAGAGAAAACATACACCTCCGGGGAACTTCACGCAAAATACGGAATTTAACTATTTCCGATAGATCCACGAGTAACTTGTACAGGCCAAATATGAAGGTTAACAGAGTGGCATAAGGCAAAAGAAGGAGTGCTGTTGTGATTAGCTCACTATCCATTGATCTGAGCGTTTTTCGATAGCATATAACTGTATTACAAGTGTGTCGCGGTCCCTCACGAGACAGATACCTCTATCTGCCAAAAATGAGGAGAGAATAGTAATGCCGTTACCTCCCGCACAACTCGAAAGAATGCAGTATCTGCTTGGCAAGTCTCAGAATACTTCGCTGACGCCGACAGAGCAGAATGAATTATGGCGTTATGTCGTAGCGGAGAAGCCGGAGGCAAAGGACGTCACGTTTGAAACCGTGATGACGCTGGGACTGATCATCGTCGGTGCGTATCTTCTCGAAGTCATCCTAAAAGTTTCCAGCGGCTGACGATTCCTATAGTTCAGAGCATTCTGTCGCCTCCCCGCGAAAAATTGAGGGGTCTCTGGCGTCAAACCTCTGATACGGCTCCTCTCTGGGTATCGCCACGCGGGGGAGGGATCGGG
>DAYL01000025.1:0-10905 GCA_002508705.1 Methanoculleus sp. UBA374
TACGAGAATACAGGGATATAATTCGAGCGGGAAGCGGGATTCTTTTGATAGGATTCGGGGTCTGGATGATCTTCGGGGATAAATGAAGAATACCGGAGCCGGAGGTAGCCGCCCGGAGCGGATCGGCCGGCCCCGGTTCTGTATCTTGCACAGCCTGCCTCGCCGCAAGAACGGCCTCGCTCCTGTGCCCGCGCTCCCGAGGGCGGGTTCGATCACCTCACTTTTGCGAACAACCGGCGGATGTGTAGAGAGGTTTGACAGAAGAGATAAATAGACTGACGTCTACGTCCCTATGCGGATGCCGGAAATGGCGTTCGCAGAATGGCGGAGGTTCACCCTATCTGTCCAAGGCCGGATGAACCCCCTACAGCCCAGAAGGCAGAGGAGTAGTCTGCATTCAATGTACTTAAGGTTGTTGCCTCTTCTGCCTCCGGGGACGTTATAGGAGGCAAACAGATGAAAGAAACTATTGGAACGCGGGCACTTTCCATACTCCTCGCTGCATTGCTGGTGAGCGGAACGATGGTGCCGGTTGTGAGTGCGGAGAATGAATCAAGGGGCTGGTTCGATACGTTCGACCAGTGAGTTGAGCCGAGAGATATGTCGAAGTATACTCCGGTCATTGAAACCCCGCAGAGGGTTCCGATCACTGAGGAGATCGCACGGCAGCACCCAGGAGTAATCATTCTGGATCCGAAGAGGGTACCAGAATTCCAGGTGGTCGATGCAGACGTGGTTCCAACCTCTCCCGGTAAAGTATCATTGACGCTGCAAACCGAGAGCAGCGACCTCGGTACCAGGGATTTAATGCCGGACGTGAGAATGACCCAGGGAACTATCTCCTGGTACTGGACGCAGGACACGTTTGTCTACCACGAGATCACGATCCATAACTATGCTTCTTCTGCAGCGAGCGGGATGGTCATCCTCTGGTCGCTTAAGGATGGATATGGGTGTGGTGTGCCCTTTTCGGATCTTGCAGCGGGGGCGGACCTCACTGTGACAGTTCCATTCGAGGTTCTCCCACAGCATAGTTCCATCGGAATAAAACCGATGGCAGTCGAGATCAGAGTTGATCCGACCGGCCTTACGTCGTGGATGGCAAGAATGCCGATCGATGCCATAGAGAAGTATAACAACGATGCGGCGCATCTCTTCGATCCTGACGGCGGAGAAAACCTCGAGACAAGTGATCTATATCATTTCCCATTCAGTGAGGGATATAGGGTGTTACTCGAAGCAGCGCAGGCAGCTGATGGTACGACAGAGCCGTATCAGTCTGCCTACGAAATAATGCAACGGGTTCATGATATGATGGAATATAATAACGAAACAATGTACGTTGAGTATATATTTTCTGATCTGTATACCCTAGACCATCCGTCTCCCATAAACGGAAAATATCAAGGGGTCTGCGATGAGTATGGGACCCTGTATACCGCCTTCACCCGCGCACTGGGCATCCCGACGCGATTCCTATCGTTCACCATGGAACTGCCTTCCGGTAATATAACAGGGCATGCTATTGCAGAATCATGGAATGGAAATGCCTGGATCCACTCGGATCCAACATGGGATGTATTTGACAATCCCCAGGTTTACAGGGCAGCGGGAAACAACCACATCAACATCACCATCTACGGTGACGCCGATGACTCCTATTACACGCAGGACCCGAACGACCCAACCGGCGATGGCATTCTCAGGTACGAAGATTTCAGAACGCAGATTCTCCTCGGAGAGGTTCCGAGGTATAACTAACCCTTTTTTATGTCGAAAAGCGTTGTCCTTCTGATGCTCGGTCTCATCCTTGCGGTGCTTGTCTGCAGCATACCCGCAGATGCGGTCGTGACGCCTCTCCCTGGGCAGGGAAACCAGACGGGAATTCTGTTTGGGGTTCACCCGAACGCGAAGACCAACGAGACGATCACCGCATTCATCGCTGAACATGGGGAGATCTGGTGGCATGAGAGCACGTACAACCACACGCATGAGTACGTGTACATCGTGCCGGCGAACGCCTGCGAAGAACAGCTCGTCTATTTAAACAAGATTAGAGCCGATGAACACGGCGGCGAACCGTCTATCGAGCGCGTCTGGATCATCGGCTGCGACGAGGCGCTGCCCCTGGCCGCGGAGCTCCGGTTTCCGGAAATCTTTGCGAAGTACCCGGCGCTCAGCAACGACGAAGAGCTGCGCTCTTACGTCGAAAATCAGTCCCCGAACCGCTATGAGGAGATTACGACCAGATCCTCGCGGACGCAGGTCTACTTCATCAACGATACCGGCGTGTTCACGGAGTACATCGTCGACCTATCGGGAGGAGAGATCGTCTCCACCACCTACGTCTCGGAGGAGAACCTCACGGTCGGGAGAGCCGAAGCGGAGGCGCAGGCCCTCTCCGGACAGTCCCTGGACGCCCGCGTCGAGAACGTCGTGCTGAAAGTCTACGGCAACGACCAGATCGTCTGGGAGATCACCGTTCGGGCCGGTCAGGAGACGAACGTCGCGCAGGTCCCCTCGGACCTGGCGCCCGGGCAGTCGCTCCGGACGACGACGCCGGGGTTTGGAGCGGTCTTTGCGGCTCTTGGCGTCGGGATGGGTTTCGCCCTGTACCGGAGGCGGCGATAGGGCCGGAGGGACGGGCAGACCTTCTGCAGGAGAACGCGTCTTCAGTTTTGAACTAAATATAACTATATACTAAAATCGATTAGTATATATTGTAGTCTTGCAAAGGGGTACACTGCCTGTAATTACCACGGAGGTTCGTCCAATCCGGGCCGTGCGAACCCCGTCACTGCCCGGAGGCAGGAGATAGGTTTGCGCTCCATGTCGGGTGAACCGCCGGAGATTCGAGGCCGTATGATGAAACTACCCCTCTGCAGCATATCGCTTGCGTGTACTTCAACCATCTTCTTTTTCCTCTGGGTCGCCCTGTTCACCGGGCTTACTGCAGCAACATTCGTATTGAGCGGAATCTCCCTTCTCGGTCTCCTCCTGTTCATCTCGGCAGCACGGGAGGAGACCGGACCACGGTATTTCGACCTGCTGCTCCCGGGCACCGTCTTCGCCCTCGGTATCGTGAGTCTCCTGCTCTATCCCGATGGGAACTCGTTCCTTTCGGACCCGGTGAGCGGGATCGAGGTCGTCTGGATCGGCCTGCTTGCCGCGCTGTCTCCGGCGTCCCTGGCCTTCGTTCATCTTCTCCCGGAACGCCTGAAGGCGAAGGCGCCCGTCCCTCTTCGGGCGATCGCGGGCGTTACGATCTTTGTCGCCGTCATCTTCGCCTGTATCGTAAAGGATACCGTTCTTTCGCCGTCACCCACTCTTCATCCCTGGAGCGGGCTCATCACCCTCTACTGGGCAGCCGGGTTGCCGCTGATCGGGTCGAACCTCCTCGCGGTTGCATTCCGGTGCAGAGGGGACGGTTGATCCGGTTCCCTGCTCTCCACGAATTGTTCGCAAATGTCAGGATGGGGAATGGGCCGACCCTGGCTCACCCCGGAAAAAGAGTTCACTCTTCCTTCAGCATCGCGTTGATCGCCGCCGCCGCGCGCTTTGCCGTGCCCATCGCCTCGATCACCGTCGCCGCGCCGGTGGCGATATCCCCGCCGGCGTAAACGTGGGGGATGGACGTTCGGCCGTTCTCGTCGACGACGACGTTGCCTCTCCGGCCGCGCTCGAGTCCCGGGATCAGGGAGACGAGGAGCGGGTTCGGGCTCGTCCCGATCGCCTGGACCACCATATCCACGTCGAGGGTGAACTCACTCCCCTCGATTAACTCCGGGGACCGGCGGCCGCTCGCATCGATGCCGCAGAGGGACATCCGCACGCACTCGATCCCGGTGACGCAGCACTGCTCGCCGAAGACCCGGGTCGGGTTCGTGCAGGTGAAAAACTCGATCCCTTCTTCCTTTGCGTGCTCGATCTCGGCCCTCCGCGCCGGCATCTCCTCCTCGCCTCTCCGGTAGATCAGGGAGACCTTCGCCCCCAGGCGGCGCGCCACCCGTGCGGAGTCCATCGCCACGTTGCCGCCGCCGATCACCGCGACGCGCCCCCCGTGCATGACCGGCGTGTCGAACTCCGGGAACGCATCGGCGTGCATCAGGTTCACCCTTGTCAGGAACTCGTTTGCCGAGTAGACGCCGTTTAAGTTCTCCCCGGGGATGCACATAAACGCGGGAAGCCCCGCCCCGGTCGCGAGGAAGACCGCGTCGTAGCCGAGGAGTTCGTCCACGCTGACGCTCCTCCCCACAAGGTGGTTCTTCTTCAGCCGGACGCCGAGGGCGAGCACCTGGTCGAGTTCCGCTTTAACGACGTCTTTCGGCAGCCGGAACGCGGGGATGCCGTAGGTCAGGACACCCCCGGCCTCGTGGAGCGACTCGAAGATCGTGACGGCGTGGCCGGCACGCGCGAGCTCGGCCGCGGCCGTCAGCCCGGCAGGCCCGGAGCCCACGACCGCCACCCGCTTCCCGGTCGACTTCGCCACCTCTGGGAGTTCTGGCCCGTTCTCCCGCTCCCAGTCGGCCACGAACCGCTCAAGCGCTCCGATCCGGATCGGGGTCTCCTTGTTGCCGAGGATGCAGGTCCCCTCGCACTGGCTCTCCTGCGGACAGACCCGTCCGCAGATGGCGGGGAGCATGTTCTGCTCCTTGAGCGCCCGCGCGGCGGCGGGGAAGTTGCCGTTCGCGACCTCGCGGACGAATGCGGGGATGTCGATGCAGACCGGGCAGCCCCTTACACAGAGCGGTTTCCTGCACTGCAGGCAGCGTTCCGCCTCGGTGATGGCCTCGGTGACGGAGAGGCCGGTATCCACCTCGCCGAAATCGTGGACCCGGACCTCGGCCGGCCGGTCACTCATGGCGGCCGCCTCCTTCGCCGCACCGGCACTGGTGTTCGGCAAACCGCTCAAGCGAGACCTTCTCCTGCTCGGTGTAGATCCGCTGCCGCTGCATCAATTCGACAAAGTCGACCTGGTGAGCGTCGAACTCGGGACCGTCGACGCAGGCGAACTTCGTCTCCCCGCCGACGGTCACCCGGCAGGAGCCGCACATCCCCGTCCCGTCGACCATGATCGGGTTGAGGCTCACGTAAGTCTTCACGCCGTAGGGCACCGTCACGCCGGAGGTGACCTTCATCATGATGGCGGGGCCGATGATCCAGACCCGGTCGATCGTTCTCTCTTCGAGCAGTTTCTTCAGGACGTCGCTTGCAAACCCGTGAACGCCCTTGCTCCCGTCGTCGGTCGTGATGTAGAGTTCGCCGCAGATCTCCCGCATCTCGTCCTCGAGGATGAGGAGATCGGCGCTCCGCGCCCCGATGATCCCGATGACGCGATTGCCCGCACTTTTTAGTTCCTTTGCGATGAGAGGCGTGCTCGCGATCCCGACACCGCCGCCGATGACGCAACAGGTGCCGTAGTTGGCGATCTCGCTCGGCTTTCCGAGCGGTCCCGCGACGTCCGTGATGCTGTCCCCGGCCCGGAGCGTCGCAAGTTCCTGGGTTGTCTTGCCGACGGCCATAAAGATCACCCGGACGGCGTCTCCCCTGACGGCCGAGATGGTAAGCGGTATCCGCTCGCCCGCTTCGTGCAGGCGCAGGATGAGGAACTGCCCCGCCCGCACGTGCCGGGCCACCTGCGGCGCGCGGATCCAGTATTCATATACCCGGTCGGCGAGTATGGTCGCTGATTCCACCTTATACAACTGCTTCACTCCTGATGGTGCTGGTCGATCGTAACATCGAGACACATCCGAACATTTCATACTTATTGTGCCTCCAGCCTCTTTACTGCATCTCCCCCGCGCCTGACCGCCGCCGATCGCTGCCGAACCGGACTCGATATTGAGAGGGCACATAGATATCCGGGACGGAAACACGAACGATTATCATCACGTCCGTCGCACGGCTATGTATGCGGAGTCCGGTATGCTGGGGGATTGCACTGATCATCATCGGTGCGGTGCTCGCATTGATTGTCCCTATCTTCGGCATCCCGTTCATCGTGATCGGCCTTGCACTGATCATATGGCGGGGGCGCGAGGAGACCCTCGAAGCCATCAAGGAGTAAGCGAACATGATACTTACGACGACTGCAGAAGTCCCGGGCTACGCCATCGGGGAGATCCTCGGTGTGGTCTTCGGCAATACGGTACGGACGAAGAATATCGGAAAAGACGTTATGGCCGGCTTAAAGAGCGTCGTCGGCGGCGAACTTCAGGAGTACACCTCGATGCTCTCCGATGCCCGGACCGAGTCGTACAACCGGATGGTCAACGCCGCACACGATCTCGGGGCCGACGCGGTGGTGAACATCCGGTTCACGACGTCCCAGACGATGTCGACCGCGGCGGAACTCCTCGCCTACGGGACGGCGGTGAAACTCGTCCCGAAGAAGTAGGGGTTTTTGACGGCAGGGGTTCCTGTCTTCTTTTTTTTGGTTGGGCTCGTGTGGCAGGTTGAGCCCATAGGTATTGGGGAGGTGTACAATCGCCTAGAGGACACTCTTTGTTGCGAGGAGCCGAGCACACCGGACCGCGGGGATATCGCCATATGGGAGGGGCTGACGGGGAGGGACTCTCCCCTCCCCTGTCTCCAAGCCTAAAACTGGCGTACCGTAGAAATCATCGATATAGATAAGTGGCACTCTCAGGAACCAATATGGAAGACCCAGGGGAGTTTTGAGGGGTTTCGTCCTCCTCCTGTCTATGAGATAGTATCTGCAATCCCACCCGGCCTTCGTCCTCCTCCCCCTTCCTGCACAGGAAGGGGGCAGTGCGTGGCGATAGTCGATGGAAATCTGCGCATGGGATTATGCGATAGGCAGATGTTGGAGCGCCAAAGACGTTGAATTGACGGGGACCCGCCTCTCCTCACTCCCCGCTCTTCTTCACCTTCCGGACCTTCACCGCAACCCCGCGCTTTGACCGGAGCATCTCGTCCGCCCCCATCATCGCACGCCCGGTGGCGACCGCGAGCGGCCCTTCCACGAGCACCTCGTCGCCTTCCCGTATCCCGGGGTCGCATTCCGTGACTCCCGGGGCAAGGATGTCACCCTGCGGCACGAATGCATCTATCCGTACCCGGTAGCCCTCCGGTATCAGGTCCCACCCCGCAAACGTCGGACGGAAGAGCCCGGTCCCCGGATCGATGCTGAAGAGTTGCTGCTTTCCGCGGAGGACCGCCATCTGCATGCTCCTGCCCCGGACCTGGAGACCCTTCGTGTTGATCTCGGTCCCGAACTGCCAGGATACCGTGCCCCGGACGGTATCGGTCTGAACCCGGCGTTCGCCCGTGAGAGCGTCGGCGAGGGCCCGGAGGGAGCCCGGCGCCGTCGGGTGCCCCTGACAGGTCACCTCAAGGCCTATCCCCGAAGCCTCCGCCGCCATCTCCGCAACCGTGAGCGCCCCACCCTCAAGGTGGGCGATCACCCGGCGGTAGGGGTGCGCCGCGAAGTAGCGGGCGAGGATATCGGCGATGAAGGCGCACTCCTCGCGGTCCCAATAGCCGGTCACCGGCACGTCGTAGTGCCCCGCCGGGTAGACCCGCTCCAGTTCCCGGGGAACGAGGCCGAGCGGCGAGGTGACGATCAGTTCGTGCGCCCGCCGGTCCACCGTGTTCATAAAGAGCCGGTGGCTCCGTGAGAGCGAGTAGGGCTTCCGCGCCGAGCAGGGGAGGAGGACCGCGACGTCGGTCCGGGTCGGGACGAACCGCTCGATCACCCGGTCGGCGAACCGCCGGATCTCTGAGCGGTTCTGCGACTCGGCGGTGTTGGCACGCATCGGCACCCCCCGCGCCACCGGGAGGAAGCGCTCCATAAAAGCGTAGTTCCGGTCGAGGAACCGGAGGATGCCCACCTGTTCGGCGGCCGCCCGGCACCGCGATTCCACAAGCTCCCGGAGCCTTCCCGCCTCGATATAGTGCCGCACAAGGGCGATCTCGCGGTCGAGCGCGAGACGGTTGTGCCGCGCGAGGTCGCCGGCCCGGCACCCCTCGCACCCGCAGACTCCCGTCTTCATGATCGAGGCGGGAAACTCGCCTTCCGGAAGGCAGAAGGTCTTCTGCGCGGATGCAAGGTCGACGGCCCGATAGTCGAAGAGATCGAAGCCCGAGTAGACGAGGAGGCAGGCGGTCGAAGGGAGCGCCGCAGCCGGAGCGTACCACGCGGTGTCCGGCGGGACGCTCTCTTTGAGAGCCGCCAGCCACATCGCGTAATTCCGGGGGTTCTTCTGCGCCGTATGCCAGTTTGCGACCATGACACAGTCGCCCGACTCCGCCGAAGCGGCGAGCGGGTGGACGGTCACCGGCTGCCCCTCCCCGGGGGAAAAATAGTTCTCGACGAACGCCGGGTCTATCGCGAGTGGAACGTTTGAGAGGGGGCGCCTGTTGAGCGCCGGAAAGAGGCCGTCCACATCGAGGGCGGCGGGGAGGGAGACCCTCTCCTCTCCCTCTTCATAGGTCCCGATCCGTGCAAGGCCGTCGCGCCTCTCCGCCTCATACCGGCTCACGATACCACCTCCGCATCGGGGACCTCCTCGCTGACGAGGCGAGCCCACGCTTCGCCGCACAGGACGACGAACCGCTTCTCCGGGTGGGCCTTCATCAGGGCCCGGATGCCGGCGCACCCCGACCTGACCATGTCGTCGTCCCACTCCGGGACCTCGCTCTGTCCAATGGGGAAGGTCTCCGCAAGCTCGGCGGGGTACGGCCCGAAGGGCGGCTTGAAGTTCAGCACCGTATCGAACCCCGGAACCTCCCGCCCGTCGAACGAGACCAGCACACGGTCGCCGAGAGGGATGCGGGGGATGACCTCGCGGAACCGGAGCACCTCCGTCCTCCGGCAGGTCTCCGATCCCCGGTAGAAGAACCGGCGCTTGGAGACGGGGTCGTCGCGCGCGAGCGTTGATGCGTGGCCGAGGAGTTCCCGGTAGCCGTCGAGCAGGCGCGGGTGACTCCGGCACCGCTCGTCGACCAGTTCCCAGAGCGTCCCGTCCTGGATCGCCTGCCGGATGCGGGCGATCTCCGCGAGGGTGACGTAGAGGTTATGGAGGGCGAGCAGCCGCTCCCGGTCCCCGGACGTACGGAGCTCGTCGGCGGTCATCGAGCGGCAGACCCGGCAGGAGCAGGGCAGTTCCGCGAGTTCGTCGATCTTGAAACTCCCGTGCGGGGTGATGTAGCGCCCTTCCCGTGCAAAGAGGGCGTATGCGGCAGAATCGAAGAGGTCGCAGCCCATCGCGACGGCGAGGGCGAACATCGACGGGTGGCCTGCACCGAAGAGGTGGACGGCGGTCGCCGGGGAGAGACCGCGTTTGGCCGCGAGAACGACCTTTACCAGGTCCCGGTAACGGTAGTTCTCCATCAGCGGCACCACGGCCCCGATCGGAGCGAAGGTGAAGTTGAGGTCCCGGACGGCCCGTCCGGCTTCCTCGCGGAGGTCGGTGAAGATGCCGCCCTGCACCGGCCCGGCGAGGTTTGCGTCGGGGAAGAGTTGCTGGGCCTCCCTGATCCGGTCCATGGTGACCGCAAGTTCCCGTGCCGCCTTCTCCCGGCCCGCGTCCGGCGGGGTGGGGATGTCCAGGGGAACGATGATGTCGCTCCCGATTGCCTGCTGGAACTCGAGCGTGTCCCGGTTGCTCACCTCGACCTCGCCGTAGACCGAGAGCTGGAACGAGCCGGAGTCGGTCATGACGACCCCGTCGAAGTCGAGAACCGAGTGAAGCCCCTCCGCCAGCGCCCGGTCGCGGTACTCCGTGCTCCGCCGGAAGATGTAGGCGTTTGTGATCAGGGCTTCGACGCCCATCTCCTGCATCTCGCGGGGGGTTACCAGGGGGAGGTGGGGGTTGACGACGGGGAGGAGCGCGGGTGTCCGAACGATTCTATCGTTCACCCTGAGTTTCCCGACCCTCCCGGCGATATCTTTGTGTATGACCTCAAAAGTAATTGCCATTCGGATTAAACCGCCTTCTCTTCAAATATCTGCCCCTCGAACGTCTGCACGGCAACATCGTCGCGCTTCCAGCACCCGGGCCGGAGTCCGGCCTTGATGCAGGTCTGGTCGAGGAACTCCCGGCTGTCCCAGCCGTACTCGGTCGCGACCTGCGGAAGGAGGAGGCCCCCTGTCCCGAGACCGCTGACGATCAGGCCGTGCCTCCCGACCTCGACACAGCCGGGGCGCTCTTCCGGCGGGCATTCGAGCGGCCGGGGCACGGTGAGCACCGTCACCTCAAGGTCGAGGTCGGCAAGTTCCGACCGCGACACCGGCAAAAACCGGGGGTCCTCAAGAGCGGCCGACACGGCCGCCTCGACGATCGCGTCGCCGAGCGGCCGTATCGGGTACGGGAGGCCGATACATCCGCGGAGGGACCCCTCCCGCTTGATCGTAACGAAGACGCCGCGCTTCTCCCCGAAGACCGGGGGGAGAGCAGGCAGCGTCGTCCGTTCGCCGTTGACGGCCTTCTCGACGGCACTGCGTGCCAGGCGAACAGCCGTCCTGCCTTCTTCCGGGGTCAGCATTTCCATCAAAATGGGTCGTATGATGTTGAATACTTTTAGTCTTTCTCAGGAGCGGGAAGAGCCCGTATCCACCGGCCCGGTGATCGAGCAGGGTCCGCCGCCCTCGGGACGCACCCAGACGGTCAGAGCCTCACCGGCGGAGACGGAACGGTCGAGGCAAAGCCGGATCTCACAGTCCTCCCCGGCGAGAAGGAGGGTGTCGCCCCGGGGAGGTGTTGCCGTCCACGTCCCCGGTCCCGGAGAAGCGGCCCCGGACTGCGTAAGGATCTCAAGATAGGTGCCTGCCATGACCGTCACGGTGGCCCGGGCAGAGGTCAACGGGTCCGTTCCCCCCGCCGGTATGGACAACGCGGAAGGTGAGGGTGTCGACGGAGGTGCCGGAGGATTCGGGGA
>DAYL01000025.1:11205-15905 GCA_002508705.1 Methanoculleus sp. UBA374
GTAACGATTGCCGCTAGTTCCAGATGTGCACGAGCCCTGCTTTCCCCCATGGTAACGCCAATGGTAAGACCCCGGATCAAGTATATAAACATATCCAGAACCCCGGGGATACGCGCGGTCGATCCGGGAACCTCAACGGAGAAGGTACGCCGGTGCCGGCTGCTCGAGGAGGGTACCTGTACGGCTATATATTCTCACGGTCAACACTACTTAGGAGAGGGAGAGTGCGGCCGACGGTGGCACATTCCTGTGCCGCTGAGGAAAGTCCTCCCACCGGCCAGACACGCAGCCGCATGCAAGTGCGGGTGGCGAGAGTCACGGCAATGACACAGAAACGACACGACCCGCCGTCAGTGATGAAACGACGGAGCCCCCTTTTGGAGGCGAGAAACGCGGAAACCCCGCGCAAGCAACTCGTTGAACGTAGCGGCGGGAGACGGTGAAACGGTGAATCCCTGCGGGTGCAAGCCAGAACAGGGCAGATGGATCGTCTGGTATCCGCCCGGGTATGGCGCGTAGCTGAATGCCGCACTGAACAGAAGGAGGCTTACTCCTCCCACTCCCTGCTATTGCACGTGGCCCGTTACGGCGGTTGAGAACCCTGCCTCGGTTTGAGTTCGATCTCGTCAAACGTCACGACGTGGGAGTCGACGATCTCGCCCCGGTCGTTCATGGAGATCTGGACGAAGATCTCGGCGGGTGCATTCTCCATGGATACGACGTCCCCGTGCTCCGCCCGGACATCGAAGCCAAGGGACTCAAGTTCGTCCCGGACGGCGTCCAGGGTGTGGTAGGTCGAGAGAACATCCCTGACCTTCATGAGAACGTCCTGTTGCTCGTCTTTGTTTACAGTCATATCATCCCGTGCGACCTTGCGGTATATCAACCTGTCCGGGAAGGGACGATGAGCCGCAGAAGTGCCTTCCGTTGCCTGTCGTCAACACCTTCCCGATATGGACCCGAATAATGTATCAGCAAAGGTATATATTAAAAAATTACCTATAGTAATAAATATGGAAATCCCTACCCCGGCTGAATTACGCGAGAAACGACTCCGTATGGGCTTAAAACAGGCGGATGTTGCCCGCATGGCCGGGATCAGCCAGTCAATGGTCGCGCGGATCGAGGCGGGCAGTGTGGACCCGAGGGTGAGCACGCTCGCAAAGATCGTGGAGGTCCTGCAGGCAGCGGAGCACTCGATAATCACGGCCGCCGACGTGATGAACGCACCTGTGCTCTCCGTCGCCCCGAACGATCCCGTCAGCCGAGCCGTCGAGATCATGGGCCAGAACGGCATCTCCCAGCTGCCGGTGCTCGAGAACGGGGTGCCGGTCGGGTGCATATCCGAATCCGCCATCATGAACGCCGTGGAAGACGGAGGGCTTCACCAGACGCACCGAAAGGTGGTGCAAGACTATATCGAACCCGGATTCCCGACGGTCCCGCCCACGGCGCCCCTCGACACGATCGTCCATCTCCTCCATCATAACCACGCGATCGTCGTGCTCGAAAAGGGGAAGGTGCAGGGCGTCATCACCAAACACGACCTGATATCGCTGATAACGTGACACGTGCTTCGCGATCTTTGCGTGAGAGTTTATCTTGCGGGGGTGAAGGGGGCGGAGCGGGAAGACCCCACCCAACAGGTGCGGGGATGACACGGAAACTTCCACAGGAAGTTTCCTGACAGGAAGATACCGAGCATCTTTCGTGGAGCGGAGTCGCCCTTCGTCATGTTTCCCGAGGATTACCAAAAACAATATATTCCTGTAAGGTCAACAGATACCTGTATGCTCCAGGCCTACAAGTATCGGATGTACCCTAACTGTGAGCAGACCGCAATGCTCATGAAACACATCCATGCCTGTCGGTTTGTGTACAACCATTCTCTGGAGCAGAAGATCCGGGCATACGAACAGGAAGGCAAAAAACTCTCCTGCTATGACCTGAACAACCGTCTTCCTGTCCTCAAAGAAGAGCATCCATGGCTCAAAGAGGTCAACTCCCAATCGCTTCAGAACGCGAACAAGAACCTCGATAACGCTTTCACGCGGTTCTTCCGTGAGAAAAAGGGATTCCCTCGATTCAAGTCGAAGAAGAATCCGGTACAGTCCTTTCAGGTGCCTCAGCATTATACCGTGGACTTTGGGCGGCGTCGGATTAAACTCCTGAAGATCGGTGAGATCAAAACCATCTTCCACCGGATGTTCACCGGGAAGATGAAGTACGCGATCGTCTCTGTAACCACAACCAGGAAGTGGTTTGTCAGCATCCTTGTCGACGATGGGCAGCCGGCACCGGACCCCTCGCCGTTTTGTCTGGACACTACCCTTGGTATCGATGTCGGGTTGACGGACTTCGCAACCCTTTCCACGGGAGAGAAGATCAAGAATCCCCGATACTTGAAGAACTCGTTGCAGCGCCTGAAGGTGTTACAGCAGCGAGTTTCGCGGAAGGTGAAAGAGTCGAAGAATCAGCAGAAAGCGATCCAGAGACTCGCCCGGTGTCATGAAATGATCGCCAATCAACGCAACGATTTCCTGCACAACCTTTCTAATCGAATCGTGAGCGAGAACCAAGCCATTGCAGTGGAATCGTTGAATGTTGCTGGTATGCAGAAGAATCATTGCCTTGCGCAGAGTATCGGGGATGCATCGTGGAGTACGTTCTTCACGATGCTGGAATACAAGTGCCGAAAATACGGGAAGACCCTTCTCGCGATCGGGAGGTTTGATCCATCCTCGAAGATTTGCCATCAGTGTGGGCATCTCAAGCGGGATCTCACACTTTCAGACCGGGAATGGGTCTGTCCCGACTGCGGCACTCATCACGACCGTGACATCAACGCGGCAATCAATATCAAGAAATTTGCCCTGCAAGAGCAGAACCTTGTCGGGGTAGCAGGTGCGGAACGCGCCAGAGAGCCTGTGGACCCGGCCTTCAGTAGAGAGGAAGGATGATAGCCGGGAAGCCCCGTCCAAAAGGCGCGGGGTAGTTCACATCCTCAACGTATTGCTCACGCGAAGCCGCGAAAAGACGCGACATTGGATGAATGTTCCCCCTACATGCTCTTTATGGTCCCTGTGTCTTTTCTGTCCGGAAGGTATCCTGCACTCGAAAAACCCAAACTATGAAGGCCCGTCTAGATCAGAGAGACGAGATCACGGAGGACCGCTTCGGGGTCGTCGGCCTTGACGACGCTTGACGCAAGAAGGACGCCGGAAGTCCCGAGGTCGACGGCGATCTTTACGCACTCGCCCGACTGGATGCCCGCTCCGGTCAGGACTTTCGTCTCCGGGTTCACCGCCCTGACGGCGTTGACGGACCGCTCGATGATTCCCGGGTCGGCTTTCGAGACGGAGACCCCGCTCCCGATCAGTTCCGGGGGCTCTATCGCCACGTAGTCGGGGCGGAGGGCGGCGGCGGCGGCGCTTGTGGCGTCGTTGTTCGTGCAGACGACCGACTCCAGGTGAAGCCGTTGCGCGGCCCGGACGCAGGCGTCGATATCGGCCAGGGTGAGGCGGTGTTCGGAATGGTTGATCAGCGTGCCGCGTGCACCCGCTGCCCTGACGGCCTCGGGGAGAATATGGCCGGTATGAGCGCCGGGGGCGATCGCATCGATATGCTGGGCATAGACGGGTATCGCATAGTGGTGGCTCATCGGGTGGATCTCGGTGAAGACCGGCGCGATGCCGATGACGACGCCGCTCTCTCTCGCCACGGTCTCGGCCGCAGCGGCGATCCGGTGAGCGTTGCTGCCCATACCTTCCTGATAGGTCTTGAGATTGACCAGAATCAACGGTGAAACCATATCCATTACTCCCCAATAGGCGGGTACTTACCACGCATCGCTGCTGCCCGCCTTGAGTGGTGTGTTTGTTTATCACTGCGGTTATTAATATTGCTGTGATATATTGCATGCCATCTCTTCTTCTTTGCTGTGGTATTTTTGGTGCCGTTTTTTGCCTTTGGCTCAGGGCTTGAAGAATGCTTTTGAGGTTGTCCTCCCCCCGGTCATCTGAAGATATTCGGTCTTCTCATGTTCCGTTCCTGTGGAATGCCGCACGTCGCATGAGGCAATGCTACACGTGAAGTTTCAGGTGTAAAGTTCTACCGGAGAAAGCGATGGTCGATGGCGCCGGGCGGCCTGAAACCTCCCTGCTCCGACGCCTGCGGCAGGGCGCGCGGCGGTCCCCTGTGCCCGACGCGGCCGTTCTTGCGGGGCGTAGATTATAACGGTTTTTTCTGCCCTCCGCACCCGGAAATCGCGGCGCGCACCGGAGGGAGCGAGTTGGTACGATATCCGATCCCGCCGCAAGACCGGCCATTCTCCCGCGCCCCCGACCCCCGGGATGGGATCGAAAACCCCGGTTTTGCGAACAACCGACGGACGTGTAGAGAGATTGGACAGAAAAGATAAATAGATTGACATCTATGTCCTTGTGCGGATGTCTGAAAATGGCGTTTGAAAAATGAGGGAGGTTCATCCCATCCGTCCAAGACCGGATGAACCCCCAAACAGCCCAGAAGGCAGAAGAGTAGTCTGCATTCAATGTACTTAAAGATGCGCCTCTTTTGCCTCCGGGGATGTTATAGGAGGAAAAGTAAATGAACGGAAACATTGGAATGCGGGCACTATCAGCGCTCTTCGCTGTACTGCTGGTGAGCGCGGGCGTTGTGCCGGCGATGGCTTGTAAACC
>DAYL01000021.1:0-8709 GCA_002508705.1 Methanoculleus sp. UBA374
CTGTTGATGAATTCATGGGCGTAGGTGCCCTTGGGGCATACCCTTCCCTCGTTGACCGGGGAGCGGGTGTAAGGTTGTGTGCCGACAACCTTCCCGTCCCGGACGACGAGGTTGAAACTGCAGCCGGTACCGCAGTAGGGACATGTTGTCTGTACGTACTTGAGATCCATGGTAAAAACCTCGGATACACTAATATAGACAATTGAAATATTTAACACTAGTGCTTAACAAGCGATTTTTTGATGAATAAGTGTGGGTTGTGTGCCCCCTTCACTCCGGGGGGTGGGTGCACTTCCCGGGATTACCGACCGGATCAATATTCGGGCCTGCCATCCGGGCCCATAGACCCGGACGCTCACAGGGCGCCGCCGTCGAGCGGTTCTCCTGCCCCGGTCCGGAGCAGACTTCGATGAAGGCAGTTTCGGGAGGCACGCCCCCGGAGCACCGGACATGAGGGCCCGGGTCCTCGCTATGCCGGCCGTTCTCTTCGAGGAATGGGGTTATTATTGGTGGCATACCATACTTTTCACACAGTTCCACAGGGGAGCAACCACCGTGATGAAAAAACTGCCTGTCCCGCCCATGCTCGTCGACCTGGTGGGAAACGCCCTGACGTCAATGGACGGTGTCGAGTTCACCGACCTCGCGGCCTGCCCGTCGTGCGGCGGTCCGGTGACGGGACATGACCTGCGGGAAAAACGGTTTGCCGTCCTGCTCGATGACGGAAAAGAGCGCACCATTCGGGTCAACGTGAAGCGGTTCTACTGCCGGCAATGCAACGCTCTCTGCTATGCAGACGCGCCGTTCTACCCCGACACCCGCCTCGCATCGCCCATCGTCGACCTCTGCGTCGTTCTTGCGCAGCAGATGCCCTTCAACCGGGCGGCACACTACCTCCGGGCGATGGGGATCGTCGTCGACCGGGGGACAATCCGGAATTACGCCTCCCGCGACTTCGGCGCGATCCCGGCAACAGAACTCTTCGGTCTTCCCCTACCGCTCTCCCTGCTGAACCTCGCCACCTTCGCCCTCGACCGTGAGCGGCGTCCCATCGTAGGGGCAGAAGCGCTCGCTGCCTGTGGTTTCCCACCCGCAGACCGGACAGCGCTTCACAACAGGAGTGCGCCCGAACAGCGGGATCAGTGGTATAACTAGGAAGAGGAAGAAGAACGGAAACCCGAGAACAAACGACGCCGCCGTGATGACGACCGATGCCGCGAGCAGAACGAGGGTCAGTCGGAAGCGGTTTGCCGTAGCGCCACCTCCCTCACCGCATACGCGGGCAGTGCATCCGAGAACTCTCCGAGTTCCTGTTCCAGCATGATGCCGTCCAGTTCACGGGCGAAAAGGTCCGCTCCTATCCCAGCCGTGATCACCTGCTCGGCGCCGCTCCGGAAGAGCGCACGCCCCACTGCACGGACGATCAGCGTTCTCTGGGCCTCCCAGAACTGCCTGGCCACCTGGAGGGCCCCGGACTCCCCGATCTCGTCGAGATCGGCGCAGACGACCCTGGCAAGCCTCCGGAGCGCTGCATCGGCGGTCTTTGCACCGTTATCCGGAGCCGGACAGGTATAGTCTTCCGGAGCGATATGGCCGAGCACGAGATGCACATCGGCGCTTGCGGCGAAGTACTCGGTGCTCACCGGGGTTACCGTTCCGTCCAGCATCACCGACGACAGGATTGCGGCGACGTTCGTCCTGAGCATGCCGGTATAGACGAGATACTGTTTTTGCAGCCGCCGGGTGTCGGTCAGCCCTTTGAGACTCTCGAAGGAGTTGAGGGGAATGACGTCGGCAGTGGTGCTCCCCACGTCGAGGAGCACCGCATCGGCGTACTCTTCGCGCAGGTAATCCGCCGACGCCAGCCAGTTCGCAGCGGCAAGGTCCGGGACCGGCCGGGTATGAAACGCCGCGTCGGTGCCGTAGAAGGCGGCATCGGGGATGACCGCATGAACGGTCCCGACGATCCATTTGATGCCCTCAATCTTGCTTGCAAAACAGTCCGCCAGTTCTCCGCTCATCACCACGGCGGCGGGTTCCGCGTAGGGTTCGAGGAGTGCGGCAAGCGGGGCGCCCTGCCAGAGCGGGCAGTAGTGGATGTGCACACCGGCGTCGTCGACGACCTTGAGGTTCGCACCGCCGATATCGATGCCGATCATGGCCGGCTGATCCTCCCGTCCGTGTCGAACCGCACCCTCCCGGAGAGATGGACCTCCGTCGGTCTTTTGCCGTGGGACGCAGCAACAAGGATATCGGCGATCTCCTCCTCCATGACGGCTGCGATGCCGACCAGGCTGGTCGTAGGTCTCGGGTTGACGTCCACTACGTAGATGCGGTCTTTGACGATGACATCGATCCCGGCATATCCCTGGCACCCGAGGATGTTCAGCGCCCGGACGGCCGTGGCGACGATCTCTTCCTCGCGCTCCGGGTGGACGGGCGTCTCGCCCCCGAGATACTGGAAACTCCCGTCTTCTGCGACGGCGATCTCCTGCCGGTTGACGGCGAGCAGGAGCGGGGGGTTGCCAGAGTAGAACTCACAGACGTCGCCGGTCACCCGGCTTCCCACAAGACTCACGCTCAGCGTCTCCCCCTCGATATATGCCTGGGCGAACTCGCCGGCACCCGGCTCCCCGTCCGTCAGCCGGACCCCGCGGGCGCCGCAGCCCATGATCGGTTTGACCACCTGTCTCCCTTCACCGGCATCGGGGGGGACCGCAACCCCGTTCCGGGAGAGGATTGCCGCTGTCCGTTGTTTGTTTGCGCAGACAGCCACATTCATACTGCCGCATCCGACGTTGTGAGTGAACTGTTCGAGGAGGTGCGTGTACCGGAAAAGGAGGTGGTCCGGTGCAATGACCAGCCCTACGTCGCACCCGGGCGCGAGCCTCCGGATCTCCCCCTCGAAATCGGGTCCCTCCGGGACCACCACGTCGTAGCCGCACCGGGCAAAACTCTCGCTCAGCGTGGCGAGCATGGCAGCACCCTCAGGCGCAAGGTCGGGGTCGTTGCATACGGAGTATTCGGCGAGAAGTGCCTTCATCGTAGTACAAGGTTGACCGCCGGAGACTTGACCCTGACGATCGGGCAGGTTTTTGTGACTCAGGGACCATCCTATAAACAAGGATGAAACAAAAGATTTTGCTTACCAATGACGATGGAATCACGTCTGCGGGGCTCTGGGCGGCGTATGATGCGCTTGCGCCGATCGCCGACGTCACCGTGGTCGCGCCCGCCACCCAGCAGAGCGCCGTGGGGCGATCGATCTCCATCTTTGAGCCTATCCGTGCAACCCGGGTGGCGATGAACGGGGTGCCGGCATACTCGGTCGGCGGGAAACCAACCGATTCCGTGATCATCGGGCTGTTTGCCCTGAACCTGAACCCGGACCTCGTCGTCAGCGGCATCAATATCGGTGAAAACCTCTCATACGAGTCCATCATGACTTCGGGGACCGTCGGGGCCGCGCTCGAAGCGGCCAACCAGGGAGTGCCGTCCCTTGCCTTCTCGTTGCAGGTGGAGGACCAGGGCGATAAGTTCGACGATCCATCGAAGATCACGGATAGGTTCTCCGATGCAAAATTGGTGGTCCGCGAGATCTGCGGTAAGATTCTCGCAAACGGGTTCCCGGAGAATGCCGACGTCATCAACGTGAATATCCCGGCATCGGTGCGCGGCGGTTACGAGATCACCCGCCTTGCCGAGAAGCTCTTCTACACCGGCGTGGAGAGGCGCCTCGACCCTCGCGGGCGCCCCTACTACTGGATCGACGGGCCCCTGCACGAAGATGCGGAGGAAGGGACCGACGCGCACGCGGTGCAGAAAGGCAACGTCTCCATTACGCCCATCACGCTCGATTGTACGGCATATCGGGCCGCAGATCGCCTCAGGAGGATCTTCGGTGGAACGGATATCTGAAGAGAGGACGATGAGTACGGCGATGATTGCAGCAGAGGCGAAGCGGAATGCGGGGTATCGGGCAGCCGGGGCGGTCGAAGACGGGATGGTCGTCGGTCTCGGCACCGGGTCGACCGTCTTTTTTGCGATGGAGCGGCTGGGGATGCGGATCGCCGGAGAGGGTCTGTCCATCGCCGGCGTTCCGACATCCTACCAGGCGGCCGTCCGTGCACACCGGTACGGCATCCCGCTCACGAGCCTCGACGAACACCCCGAGATCGATATCGCCATCGACGGGGCCGATCAGGTCGATCCGGATCTTTGCCTGATCAAGGGACGCGGCGCGGCGCTCCTCCGGGAGAAATGCGTGGCGGACGCATCCCGAAAGGTGCTCATCGTCGTCGATCCGACGAAGATGGTCGATACCCTGAGTGCACCCGTCCCGGTCGAGGTGCTCCCGTTCGCCTCCGCAGGCGTCATCCGGCGCCTCGCTCTCCTCGGCGCCGAGCCGGTTCTCCGGGACGGCGTGAAGAAAGACGGCCCGGTTGTTACCGACAACGGGAACTTCATCGTTGATTGCGACTTCGGAGCGATCAAAAGTCCCCGGGTCCTGGAAAGAGAGATAGCCGCCATTCCCGGCGCGCTCGAGTGCGGCCTTTTCACGGCATACGGAGAAAAAATAACGGTTATTGTCGGTGAGGAGAAGGGTTGCCGCGTTGTGTCATTGCAATGAGATGCATTCCCGCATCTTCTGAATGAGGTCCAGCTGGTGCCGGGCTTCTTTTTTCTTTTCCTTCTCGATTGTATCCATGATCTCCGTTATCGGACGGGAGAGCGTGTAGATCTTCACCGGCCGCCCTTTGCTCTCCGACTTGCTCTCGCGGGTGTCGATCCAGTTGCACTCCTTGAGGTAGCGCATGGCGATGCTGACTTCAGGCTGGCGGAGATCGGTGCCCCGCTCGATATCGCGAGAGGTTGCTTCATCGGTGTTCGCAAGGTATACGAGCACTTTGGAGACATTCCTCTTGATACCGATACCCATGAGAAGTTCAGCGAGTTCTTCATCGCGTGGCGTAAAATACTGTATCTTGTCGGACCTCATCCGTTCACCATCAGATGATATCTATTGTTTTAAATCTGACTATAAAAATATTATTATTTCAATAGGAGATTTTGCGATTGTGGTTGTTTTAAGAGAATCGATGGAGCAATGGGTTGACGATAATTATCCGTTTCCTTACCGGATCATGCCCCCTTCGGCGATGAGGAGGTGATCTCCGGGAGAGAGAAGGAGTCCGGCTGGTTTACGAACCGGGGCCCAGCCGCCCGAGTCCCGGCCTCCTCTCACTTTCATACCGGAGAAGAGGGAATAACCGGGGGTCCGTACGACCAAAAAAAAGAGAAGGATATTTTATAGGATTAGATGAGCCCGAGACTGGAGAGTTCGGAGAGGATCCGCTGCACCGCACGCCTGGCGTCTTCGGGCACCTTGCCGCCGGTGATGATCAGTTTGCCGGACCCGAAGAGGAGAACGACCACCTTCGGGTCGTCGAGCCGGTAAACGAGCCCGGGGAACTGTTCGGGTTCGTATTCGATTTTGTCCAGGTTGAACCCTACGGCAATCTTATTCAGGTTGATCGGTGTCCCGAGGTCTGCCGATGTGACGATGTTCTGGACCTTGTAGGTCAGTTTTTCAGGTTCGGGGATATCGATACCGAGTGCCCGCAGGTGCTCGCCGAGGATCTGCAGGCCCCGCGAGAGGCTGTCGATGCTCTTCGCACCGGTCAGGACGACCTTGCCGGAGCCGAAGACGAGTGCGGCGATCTTCGGGTCCTGCATCCGGAGAACGACGCCGGGGAACCGTTTTTTATTATATTCCGCGTCCTTCAACTGGGAGGCAAGAGAGGGGAGATCAAGCGAATCCGTCACTTTCGCGGAAGCGACGATATTTTCTATCTTGAGGGACTCCTCTGGTTTACGCTCATTCATATATATATCATGCTTAAAACAGTATATAAAGGGGATGGTTATTTATTCCTCCAGGGTCGATGTATCGCCGGGGTCCATACCCAGTTCCTGCGCTTTTAAGAGCCGCCTCATGATCTTGCCGCTCCGGGTCTTTGGGAGCGACCGGACGAAGTCGAACTCGGACGGGATGGCGATGGGCCCAAGTGTCATCCGAACGTGGTAGACGAGGTCGTTCTTCAGTTTCTCACCGGGTTCGCAGCCGTCTCTGAGGATGACGAAGGCCTTGATGGTGTTCCCCCGCAGGGGGTCGGGTTTCCCGATCACGGCCGCTTCCGCCACGGCTGCGTGGGAGACGAGCGCGCTCTCGACCTCTGCGGTGCCGATGTTGTGCCCGGCGACGACGATCAGGTCGTCGGACCGGCCGAGGACCATGATGTAGCCGTCTTCATCCTTCACCGCAAGATCGGCCGCCGTGTAGCATCCGGGGATGGTGTTCCAGTACTTGCGGTAGCGTTCGTCGTCGTTCCAGATCGTCCGCATCATCGACGGCCAGGGCTCCCTGACGACCAGGAGGCCGCCGGTGCCCGGCGGGACCGGGTTTCCGGCCGCATCGACGACGTCTGCGACGACGCCCGGGATCGGCCTGCCCACGAATCCCGGGCGCATGGGTTCGCCGATCGTCGTGGTCAGCATATGCATCCCGGTCTCGGTCTGCCACCAGGTATCCATGATCGGGCACCGCTCTTTTCCGATGGTGCGGTAGAACCACTCGAAAGCCTCGGGGTTGAGCGGTTCGCCGACCGATCCGAGGATGCGAAGCGACGAGAGGTTGTAGCGGTTCGGCCACTCCTCGCCCACCCGCATGAACATCCGGATGGCGGTCGGGGCGGTGTAGAAGATGGTGACGCCGTACTCTTCGATGAGGTCCCAGTAGTTGCCCGGGGTCGGGTAATCGGGGGTTGCCTCCGCAAGGAGGCAGGTGGCGCCGTTCAGGAGCGGGCCGTAGACGGCGTAGCTGTGACCGGTGATCCAGCCGGGGTCGGCGGTGCACCAGTAGACATCGCTGTCCTTGACGTCGAAGACGTACTTCGTCGTGTAGTAGGTCCCGACCATGTAGCCGCCGCAGGCGTGGACGATGCCTTTCGGGGTCCCCGTCGTGCCGCTCGTGTAGAGGATGAAGAGCGGGTCTTCGGCGTCCATCGGTTCAGCCGGACATTCCCGCTCCGCGCCGTCCATCAGGTCGTAATAGTCCACCTCCATCTCGGGGTGGAGTTCCACGGGCTTATCGGCATCGCGCCGGAGAATGACGATCCGCTCAACGCTCGGGGCGTTGACGACCGCCTCTTCTACGATGGTCTTGAGCGGGATTGCCTTGCCGCGCCGGTAGGTGAAGTCGGCGGTGACGACCACCTTCGCGTCGATGCCCCGGATCCGCTGGTTGAGGGCGCTGACGCCGAACCCGCCGAAGACGACCGAGTGGACGGCGCCGATGCGGGCGCAGGCGAGCATCGCGATGACCTGTTCGGGCACCACCGGCATGTAGATGCAGACCCGGTCGCCCTTCCCGACGCCGAGGCGCTTAAGACCGTTCGCGAACCGGGAGACAGCCTGCAGGAGCTGGCGATAGGTGTAGGTCCGCTCTTCGTCCGCAGTCTCCCCCCGCCACAGGATCGCAACCTTGTTCCGCCGCTCGCGGTGGGCGTGGCGGTCCAGGCAGTTGTGTGTGATGTTGAGTTTCCCGTTGACGAACCACTTTGCGTACGGGTATTCCCATTCCTTCACCCGGTCCCAGGGCTGGAACCATTCAAGTTCCCTCGCGATACAGTCCCAGAACCCATCGGGGTCTGCCAGGAACTTCTGGTAGGTCCGGTTGTAGTCACCGATCCAGGAGCGCTCCTTGCAGCTGGCCTCGGGAGAGTAGTACTTCGCCTCCTCAAGTTTGACGTTGAAACTTTCAGCCATTCAGGCACCCCAATTATACATTATTAATAATGTATAATATATCAACATTCTGGTCGGTGGGGGTGGGGCAACCACCACGGCGCCGGGAGAGGCGGTGGATACGCCGGAACGTGAATTTCCCGGGGGACAGGGGGGGCCGGGTGCGGTACCTCTCTTCACTCAATAGATTGGCTTGCAGAAGGAACCATCTCCGGCCCCTTTGCCGGTCTCCGGGTCTTATGCGTGCTGGAACCGCAATAGCAGACGCCGGAGCCGGGGGACATGAGGTGAAGACGATAACCGCCGGATGAGAGCAGGGTTCCGGCGGTGATTATTTATTACCCTTCGCAGAATGTAACAATGGTGATGGATGAATGAACTTTGAAGAATGCATCCGTTTTGCAAACAAAAATCCGGTCGCCTGGGTGGCGACGACCGACGGAGACCAGCCCCGTGTGCGGCCTCTGCAGATGTGGTTTGCCGATGCGACCGGGTTTTACTTCCAGGTCTGGACGATCAAGGACATCTACCGGGAACTCACGAAGAACCCCCGCGTCGAGATCGGGTTCTTTGACCCTGAAAAAGAAGGGGGAACCGTGCTCCGTGCGGCCGGCCCGGTCGAGTGGGTGGACGACCCCGCCCTGAAACGCCGGTCCCTCGAAGACCGTCCCTTCCTCGTCGATCTCGGCCTGACGCCGGAGAGCCCCGAGCTGGTCCTTTTCCGCCTCGCGAAGGGGGAGGCCTACACCTGGACGCAGGCAACGAACCTGGCGCCGAAACAGAAGATCCGATTCGGAGAGTGAAGAGGGTCGGCAAGGGGGACCGTCACGACGACGGCTTTGAACTTTCTGCCTCCGGACTTTCCGGTTTTGAACTTTCCGTCTCCGGATCTCCCGGTTTTGA
>DAYL01000021.1:8900-26717 GCA_002508705.1 Methanoculleus sp. UBA374
GTTTTGATCCTTCAGTCTCCGGAACTTCCGGGTCTTTCGGGGCCGTGGACAACCCGGCAACACCGTTCACCGGGAGAGAGAACGTGACGGCTCTGGCATCGGTGTGCGGCCCCGCTTCGTCAATAACCGCCTCCATGATGCCGCGCCCGGCTTCGCTTTGCGTGACGATCAGGACGAGGTCCTTTTCAGGCAGGATGGTCACACCGAAGAACTTCTCCATCTCTTTCGCGCCGGTCCCGCGTGCATGGACGACGGTCCCACCCGTCGCTCCTGCCCGCTTTGCCGCTTCCATTACAACGTCGGCAAAACCCCTGTTTGCAACAACCAGGATCAGATCGTACTGGACATTTTGCTCCATAACTTGCTCTCCACTCTCTGTTTCTGATACGCCCTGAGGGAATGCTCCTGCCGGGGCTCCGTAGACGCTGCCGATAGGCAGCGTAAAGACGATACCGCGGTTGTGTTTATCCGGACCCACCTCGTTACCGACCCGCTCAAGCAGGGCTTTAGACTGTTTCTGCGACATTATGCTGAAAAGAAGCGTCTTCCCGGTTTCGCCCAGACCAAGGTAACTCAAAATTTGAGAGTTGGCTGTTCCTCTTCCCAGGGCTAACAGGTTAAATGTCACACTCGCGTCTGTAAGCAGGTGTAGTATCCTTTCATCCTGCCCCCGGTCGAAGATGGTAACCATCAATACCAGCGGCGCATCTGCAGATGTATCGTGCAACATTCTCATTCCTCGTTACCACCACATGATCTCGACATTCTCCTTGTCAAAGGTTTCTATGCCCGCCCTTCTTCCTCTCCGCGGCTTTCGCCCTCCGCACCTTGATCTGGTAGGTCAATCCTATGATCTGCACGGTTATCAGCGGCATCATGGCCACCATGCCGATGATGCCGAAAGCATCCGTCAGCATGTTGCCCCCCAGGACCTCGGTGGCCCCCAGAGCAAACGGGAGCAGGAATGCCGCCGCCATAGTGCCCGCGGCCACACCCCCGGAATCGAACGCAATCGCGGTAAAGATCTGGGGCACAAAGAACGTCAGCAGGAGAGCGACAGCATAGCCCGGCAGGAGGAAGAGCCAGAGGTCGATGCCCGCAAGGATGCGGATCATGGCAAGAGCCAGGGCAAGTCCCACGCCAATGGAGAGGCTCAGCATCATGATCTTCCTTGAAATTGCGCCGCTCGTGATATCTTCAATCTGTTTGGTGAGGATGTGCACGGCAGGCTCCGCAGCAACGATGAAGATGCCGATGACCAGACCTAACGGGACCAGTATCCAGTTGTACGGCAACGACGCGATGGCATGGCCCAGATACGTTCCGGCCGGCATGAAGCCGATATACACTCCGGTCAGGAATACTGTGAGCCCCACGAGGATGTAAACCAGCCCCACGCCAATCCGGATCAGCTGGCTCCGGGGCAACTTTAAGTTCACCACCTGGTATACGCCGAAGAGCACGACGACGGGCAACAGGATGACGCAGACCTCTTCGAAGAATTCAAGCAGCCCTCCGATATACAGCGCCACGAGTTCCCCCATGCTGTTTGCCGTGGCGGGGGTCTCAAAGGCGTAGCCGGTGCCTGTGGGGTCGTAGAACATCCCCAGGATCAGGACAGCCAGGATCGGCCCTATCGAGCAGAGGGCGCACAGGCCGAAGCTGTCCTCCTCCGAGCTTCGTCCCGCGCGGACTGCCGAAACACCGGCGCCCAATGCGAGGATGAAGGGCACGGTGATGGGGCCCGTGGTGACGCCTCCCGAATCAAACCCCACGCCGATGTACTCCGGGGCGGTGAACGCGGCCACGATGAAGACCAGGGCGTACAGGAGCACAAACAGGTGCGAGAGTTTAACCTGGAAGAGTATCCGCAGCATGGCGAGCACGAGAAAGATGCCCACGCCGAAGGCGACCGTGGCTACGAGGACAAGATCGGGCACGGCGGGGACCTGCCGGGTCAACACCTGCAGGTCGGGCTCCGCCAGCGTTAACGCCACGCCCAGCAGAAAACTGACCAGGATCATCAACCACAGGTTCCGCGACTCGGTCAGTTTCGCACCTATCAACTTACCCATCGGCAGCACGGCCATATCGGCGCCGAGCGTGAAGGCGCTCATGCCCAGGATGAGCAGAACGATTCCCGGTACAAAGAGCATCAGCGTGCCGAACGGCAGGGGGGCTATGGTAAAATGAAGCAGGAGGATAATTATGCCTATCGGCAAAACCGACCGTGTCGATTCTTTAAATTTATCTACCAGCGCTCTTTGCATCCATCTTATATGTCGATTTAAATGAATATATAGAGTTCAGCCCCGGGCGATGGGGCCGATCGAAACGGCGGCAGACCCAACGTATATATACCATCCCCGCGCACGCCTCAAAAAGAGGCCGGCAGTTTCCCGGCCTTCATACCGTTTGCAGGGAGGTTATGAAGAATGCCCGATTTCGCCGATCCCTTTGCCGGGAACCACATGGAACGCCGATTGGACCCGGGAGAATTGATCCGGACAATCCGGTTCTCGATCGCTGCCGAATACGAGGCGATCCAGCTCTACGAACAGATCGCCGACTCGACCGACGACCCACTGGTCCGGAAAGTCATGCTTGATATCGCCGACGAGGAGAAGGAGCATGCAGGCGAGTTTCTGCGCCTCCTCCGCGAGATCGCCCCCGCCGAAGAGGGGTTCTATCAGCACGGCTATAAGGAGGTCGAAGAGATGATCGCCGAGGTAAAGGGCGGAAAGTGACCGCTTCCCCCGTTATCGCAGTCTGCAGGACTCCTCATAGGATCTCTTGCAGTCGGGGCAGAGCGTCCTGGCCTTCCGAAGGTCGGGAAACGTCTCTTCGGTGACCTCATCGCAGGCTGCCCCGCAGATCTCACACCAGTACTCCTTCGTCTCCTCTTTTTCGTCGCCTTTTACCTTACGTTTCATGTACCTGCCCTCCCCCCGTATTCACGGACGGGATACCGCTCTCCGTCATCCGTGATATGCTTTCGGGTCACCATCGCCCGGTTCCGGTAAGGTCACGCCCCATCTCCCAGAACCGCTCCCGGAACCCGGGAGCGAGGGCGAGGGCCGACGGACGGGCCCACCGGGTCTCCTCAAAGTAGCCGCCGTTCATCCTGCCGGCATCCGGTGAGACGGCGAGGTACGCCTCCACCTCCGCACCGTGCTCCGGCGGCGCCCCGCCGTCCCGGCCGCCCGTATAGGCCCGGAGGAGTTTCGTGTCGGTCACCCCCGGGTGGAGAGAGTTCGCCGTCACCCCCTTCCCTTCGAGGCGCCGGGCGAGCTGGACGGTGAAGGCGACGGCCCCTAATTTCGATACGGCATAGGCATCGTAGGCGTCGTAGTTCTGAAATCCCGGGAGGTTCTCCCAGTCGACCGACCGCACGCTCCGGTGGGCTATCGACGCAACGTTGACGACCCTCGCCGGTGCGCTCTCCATCAAGAGCGGGCGGAGGTCGTGGGTGAGCAGGAACGGCGCAAGGAAGTTCACGGCAACCGTCATCTCGACCCCTCCGGGTGCAACCGCCCGCTCCGGCATGAAGACCCCGGCGTTGTTGATGAGCACGTTCAGCCGGTCATGCGCATCGCCTACCTCCCGCGCGAGGCGCCGGACCTGTTCCTGCACCGAGAGGTCGCCGATGAAGAGGCTCAACCGGTCGGACCCGGTGGCCGCCTTCAGCTCCGCGAGGACGGCCCGACCCTTCGTGGGGTCCCTGCCGTGGATCAGGACACGGTGGCCCTGCTCGGCGAGGAGGCGCGCGGCCGCCTTCCCGATACCGTCCGTCGAGCCCGTGACGAGGATGGTCTGCTCCGTCATATGCAGCCCCGGTGCGCACCCTCTTGGCTTGAATGTTTGGTGCCGGCACGACGGGACCTGGTGCGCTCCTCGCTAACCCCCGGCCTGCACGGGGGCTCAATGCACCCAAGATGGTGCCTTTCAGGAGATCCCGTGCATTAAAAAAAGCAAAAAGATGATATCATGCACCACATACCTGTAAGTATGGTGCGATACTCGGTCACGATGCCGGACGACCTCGTGAAGAAGATCGACAGGCTGTGCGATGCCCGAGGGGTTTCCCGGTCGGAATGGCTCAATGAACTCTGCACGACACACGTCGAGAGCGCATCCGATAACGACGTGCTACAGCCCGCCATCCTCGGGGAGATCCCCTCTAAACGAACTTTAGGACCCAATGTTCCCGATTATGAGGCCGCCTGTGCGAACTTTACGATCGACGTCCCGGCATATTTCAACTTCGGCTACGATGTGATCGACCGGTGGGCCGAGACCGACCGGAACAAACTTGCAATGATCTGGGTGGACCAGGCGGGCAACGAGAAGAAATACTCCTTCCGCGACCTCAAGTATCTCTCCAACGGCGCCGCCAACATCCTGTTGAAGTACGGTATCAAGAAGGGCGACCGGGTCATGCTGATGCTCCCGAGGGTCCCGGAATGGTGGATCTTCGTTATCGCGCTCATCAAACTTGGTGCAATATACTGTCCCTGTCCGACGATGCTGACCCCAAAGGACATCAAGTACCGTATCCGGGCCGGAAAGTTCCGGATGATCATCACCAACTGTGAGAACGCCGGAAAGGTCGATGAGGTCGCCGATGCCTGTCCGCTGCTCGATACCCTCTTCCTCGCCGACGGAGAGCGGGAGGGCTGGGCGAGTTATCCGCACGAACTCGAATACCCTGCACCAGTATCGCACCGCACGGTCAGTATGCCGGTCGCAAAAAAGACGAAAGCAACCGACCCGATGCTGATATACTTCACCTCCGGCACCACCGGCGAGGCCAAGATGGTGCTGCACAACCAGAGTTACGCGCTCGGACACGTCATAACCGCCTCATTCTGGCAGGATCTCACGCCCAACGACCTCCACCTGACCTTCTCGGATACCGGGTGGGCGAAGTGCGGCTGGGGCAAGATCTTCGGTCAGTGGATTGCCGGGGCATGTATCTTCGTCTACGATATCCGGGGGAAGTTCAGCGCAACCGAACTCTTGCCGCTGATGGAAAGGTATGAAGTGACCTCGTTCTGCGCACCGCCGACGGTCTACCGGATGCTGATCCTTGCCGACCTCGACAAGTTCGATTTCCGGAACCTCCGGCACTGCTGCAGCGCCGGCGAGCCGCTCAACCCCGAGGTGATCCGCGTCTGGCAGGAGGGCACCGGACAGCCGATCTACGAGGGATACGGCCAGACGGAGACCGTCTGCTGCATCGCCACGCTCCCCTGCATGGCGCATAAGCCCGGCTCCATGGGAAAGCCCGTACCGGGATGGCACATCGAGCTCCACGACGACGACGGGAACCCGGTCGGGGTCGGGGAAGAGGGACGGATTGCCGTCAAACTCGACCCCCGCCCGGTCGGGCTCTTCATGGAGTACCTGGATAACCCCGAAGCGAACCGGGAGTCGTTCCAGAACGGGTTCTACTACACCGGCGACAAGGCACGCATGGACGAAGACGGCTACTTCTGGTTCATCGGGCGCAACGACGACGTCATCAAGTCTTCCGGCTACCGGATCGGACCCTTCGAGGTCGAGAGCGCGCTCATGGAGCACCCGGCCGTTCAGGAGTCGGCGGTCGTCGGGTCGCCGGACCTCATCAGGGGCATGATCGTCAAGGCGTTCGTCGTTCTGAAGCCCGGTTACCAGCCGTCCGAGTCGCTGGTCAAGGAACTCCAGGCCTATGTCCGGAACACCACCGCCCCCTACAAGTACCCGCGAGCAATCGAGTTTGTCCCGGAACTCCCGAAGACCATCTCGGGAAAGATCCAGCGAAACATCCTGCGGGACCGGGAACTGCGGAAGCACGCGAACGGAAACTGACCGGCCCGTTCGATTGTTTACGACCCGGGCATCCCGGCGGGAGGGGAATGCTCCCGAAACCCCGTTTCTCAACCCTTCCGGAGCGCACCGGACTGCCGATGGAGGGAGAGGCACGATCTTCGGCGAAGGTTTATATCTTTCAAAATATTCCGAAAGATCTTCGGATTAGCGATATCTCAACCAAAAAACAGATAAATTAGTATGATTTTGCAGAATAAGACAATATCAAGACTTAGAATCAACTACGGGCTGCATTTTATAGGAGGAGAACGGCTTTGATGCGTATCCTCCACGTTGACGACGAACCGGTCATCCTTGAACTGACTCAATTCTATCTCGAACGTACCGGAGATATGAAGATCACCTCCTGCAGGTCTGCAGAGGAGGCACTCGGGCTGCTCGAGATCGAGAAATTCGATGCCATCATCTCCGATTACGAGATGCCCGGTATGAACGGGATAGACCTGCTCTCCAGACTGAGAAGCGCCAACATTACGATCCCCTTCGTCATCTTTACCGGCCGGGGGAGAGAGGAAGTGGTGATCGAGGCGCTCAATAAAGGAGCCGACTTTTACATCCAGAAAGGCGGCGAGGTCCGGTCGCAGTTCGCAGAACTGAGAAACGCGATCCGGCGCGCCGTGGAGAAACACCGGTTCGAACAGGACATTCGTGAATCCGAACGCCGGATCTCCGATATCTTCTGTCATCTCCCCGATGCGACCTTTGCCGTTGATTGTTCGGGCAGGGTCATCGCCTGGAACAGGGCGATGGAGAGTATGACCGGCATAGCGGCAGACGACATCTCCGGGACCGGCGATCACGCCTATGCACTTCCCTTTTACGGAGCCCCCAGGCCACTGCTCGTCGACTACCTTCTTCATCCGGGAAAGAAGGTTCCTCCGTCCTACCTGCTCAATCAACGGGACCGAGATCTGATCATCGCAGAGACAGCGGAGGCATCGTTGAATGGGGAGAGAGTCGTTCTCTGGGTCAAGGCGACCTCTCTGTACGACAAAAACGGGACCGTTGCCGGCGCCATCGAGTCGATCAGAGATATCACGACGCAGAAGCAGACAGAGAAAGCCCTCCGGTCAGCCGGGGAATACCGACGTACCCTGATCGAGGCGCATATCGATCCGCTGGTGACCATCGGTTCCGATCGGCGGATCAGCGACGTCAACGCGGCGACCGAGGCGTTGACCGGCCGGACGCGGGATGCCTTGATCGGTACCGAGTTCTGCACTCTCTTCACCGAACCCGGGTGTGCGGAGTCTGCATACCGAGAGGTCGTTGCTGATGGCACGATCCGGGAACAGGCACTTACCGTCAGGCGGAGCGATGGAGGCATACAGCCGGTTCTTCTCTACGGCACGGTCTACCGGGGCGAAGATGGGGAGGCCAGGGGTGTCTTTGCCGAACTCCACGAGCCCATGCCCGGTCCGGAGAGCGGCGGGATCTGCCGCCGCATGAGCCCGTCGGTCGCTGAACTGGTACCGAGAATTATTTCTGCGTCGACGGCAGCCGCCTCAGCCGAAGAATTCCTGGAATCCGCACTCGATGTTGTGCGGGATCTTTTAGAGATCGAAGAGAGTTGTCTCGCGCTCTACGACGGAGACGGCGCGTTCAATATCGTCGAAAGAAAAGATCCAGGCCCTTTTGGCGAGATTCTCTCATCGTTCCGGGATTTTGCGGGATCGCACACCATGCCGGTCACGGAAGGCCGGAGAGACGGGGCGGGGAACCCCGTTCTTCTCGTTCCCGTCGCCGACCCGGAGAGGGTTCTGGGCATCCTCTGTCTCTCCGTGCGGAAACCCGACTCCCCGACATACGGGGAGCGTGCCGCTCTTGAAGTCTCTGCAGAATTGATCGGTGCGCTTCTATCCCGGATGCTTCGGGTCGAGGCGGCAGAAGAGGCGAGGCGTTCCGCTGCCCTCCACCTCGACATCATCGCTCATGACCTCACCAATGCGATCTTTGCCGCGCGCGGGTACGCCGACATCCTCGACGGGATGCTGGAGGGAGAGGCCGGGAAGATAGCGGGGAAAACGACTTTGGCAATCAGGAAGAGTTACGACGTGATCAGGAACCTCGATACGTTAAAAAAGATCCGCAAGACCCGGAGAGACACCGCCCCGCTCCGGGCAGTCTCCCTTGATACCGTGCTTCAACACGAGATCTCGAACTTCCCCGGGATCAGGATAGACTATGCCGGATGCGAGAGCGTCATACTTGCCGACGAACTCATCGGGGAGGTGTTCTGGAACCTTCTTGACAACAGCGTAAAGCATGGAGGGAGGGAGGTCTCCATCCGGATCGGGGTGAGGGAGGAGAAGGACCGGGTGGAGGTCCGTGTCGAGGATACCGGACCGGGGATTCCCGAGGAGATGAGGAGAATGCTCTCTTCAGAAGTTCATGGACACGGACTGTGTATCGTCAGGGATCTGGTTGCTTCATACGGCGGGGAGATCCAGATCGAGGAGCGGATACCGGGGAGATCGGGGAAGGGTGTTGCCGTCAGGATTGTCTTTGGTCGAGCAAAAGCCGGGATTTCCTCCCCTCCAGCAGGATCGTCCGAAGAGGAGACGGGGGTTCCGGATATCCGCGCGTGATGGACGAAAGACGACTCTGTTGCCCCTCAGCGATAGAGAAGATGATAGCTACGCCGGGCGGGCTTCTCCTCTGCACCGGTCCTTCTCTTTGATCAGCAGACCAGGTCGATGAAGTTCTCAAGGATGCGGAGACCGACCGCCCCGCTCTTTTCAGGGTGGAACTGGACCCCGTAGGTGAGCCCGTTCCCGACGGCGGAAGCGAAGGGGTGGATGTAGGTGGTGCTCGCGAGGGTATGCTCCGGTGCGGCCGCCGCATAGTAGGAGTGGACGAAGTAGACATACTCCTCCTCGCGGAGCCCGTCGAAGAGCGGGGTCTCGTGATCGATGTGGATGGTGTTCCACCCCATGTGGGGGACCTTCTCCCCGGCGGCCGGGAGAAACCGCTTTACGTCCCCCGGCACGAGGCCGAGCCCCGGATGGGTGCCGTGCTCTTCGCTCCGGTCCATGAGCATCTGCATCCCGAGGCAGATGCCGAGAAGCGGGGTATCGTTCGCGGCGGAAAGGACGGTCTCCTTCAAGCCGCCGAGCATCTCCATCCCTTCCCGGAACGCCCCTACGCCGGGGAGGACGATGCCGTCGGCCGCCGCGATCACCCCGGGGTCCGCGGTGATTGCCGGCGCCGCTCCGGCCCTCTCAAGGCCCCGGAGGACGCTCCGGAGGTTGCCGAGTCCGTAATCAATTATAACTATCCGCTTCTTCATCTGCATCTCCCCGTCTGCGCCACAACCCCTGCTCGATCCAGCTCCGGGGCAGCCCTTGTTTCTCCTGCCAGCCCCCGAGTTTTTCAAGCCACATCTTCCAGAGGTCGGGACAGGAGTCTTTGATGATCTCGATGGTCGCAAGGTCGCTTGAGGGGCACATGAAACACCCGATGCGGTCGAGCCCCCGCTCGTAGAGACGGTTGTAGGGGGCCTTCTCGCGGAAGATGTAGAGCCAGACGTGCATCGCCGTCCACTGCTGGATGGGTGCAGCGGAGAGCTGCTGGGGCACATGGGCGTTCTGCCAGACCCGCCTGCTCTGCATACGCTTCACCGACTCGTACTTCCGCTGACCGATGAACGAGAGGCACTCGCCCCAGTGCTCGCTCACCAGGCGGCCGACGGGGTGGAGTTTGCAGACTTTGCAACACCAGCGGTTGTCGACGGCAGGCGGACCGTTCACGTCGAACTCCTTCCAGAACGTCTCTTCATCGCAGACCCGAAGAACCTCGAGGTTGTAGCGTTTCGCCACCGCATCCACGTTCTCGCAGGTCTCGGGGAACTCAAGCCCCGTGTCGGCAAAGAGGAGCGGCACCGGGCCGAGTGCTTTTAAGACGATAAGGAGGGTTGCAAGGCTGTCTTTTCCGCCGGAGTAGGAGATCGTGGGCTGTCTCCGGTTCCGTTCGGCGACCTCCCGTACGAACCGGATGCTCGCGGCCTCGGCCGCCGCGAGTACCTTCTCGTTGGCCCTGACGGCGTCCTCCCATGTCGCCCTGCCCGGGACAGAGACCGACGGCGTGTTCTTTCGTGTCCGGACGACAAGACCCCGCTCCATCGTCGCGGCGGCGGCGGCGTCGACTTTCGCCCTGCCGACGCCGATGCAATCGCCGGTTTTCGTCAGGATGAAGACTTCGTCACCTTCGGCAACGGCAGGGTCGATCGAGATGAGCCCCGGTGCAAGGACGCTTGCTCCCTCATCGCGGATGGACGGAATCGCGCCGTCGTCGACGACGACGTAGCGCTTTGTCGGCCGGAGGTAAGCCGCGGCGGCCGGACGCGGGAGCGGTTCCCAGAGCCGCTCTTCTGGGAGGTAGCGAACTATGCCCACAACGGCGCCTCCGAGGACGATCTCGTCCATGCGGTCCTCGGCGGGGACTTTGTTCAGGAGTGCGATGTGGCCTTCCGGTATCAGCGGCGCCCCGAAGTGCTCGCAGAATATACGGTTGATCCGATCGACGTCGTCGGGGAACGCGGGGCGCGCGTCTCCCGGCGGCGTGACGGCTACCGGCCGGGCCGGGGCGCCGCAGGCGCAGGTCGGGGAGAGCACCGGAGCGTGGCAGGAATCGCACCAGTGGAGCAGAATTTTACCGAGATAAAGGCGGGGCATTCTTATATCCGTTGGAAAGGAACGGATAAAAGTCTTGGCGTATTCCGGATCTTTCCTGCACTATCTGCCGTGAAATGAGCGTTTCGTCCGGAGAGGACGAGAGCGTGCCTGAGGTACAGAGGCGGGGGGAGGTGCCCCATGTCGGCATCTGACTCTTCCGATCTCTCCTGACAGCGGCTCTCGGATGCGACCCCCGACCCCCCGGCGGACCGGCGGCGGCTAAATGCGCGTAGTTTCACTATATTTCGAGGGAAAAATAACGGTTCGAGCATAAAATATATATCTGGAACGGGATATAACAGATAATATCCCTCCTCGGGAAGGAGGTGTGTCATTCATGGCAAAGGATAAGAAGCAGGACAAGAAGGCAGAGAAGGTTCAGGACAAGGCTAAGAAGAACTAAGTCCCTTGCCTTCAATCATTCCCTTTTTCCTCTCGGTCGATACACTCTTCTCCCGTTCTGCTGGCTTTCCTGGAGGTTATCATCTCCGTGGCAGCCAGACCGGCGTTCCTCTTTCCGCCTGCGATTGCATCCCGACGGTAAAAGCCAGTGGCTTATCCGGTCCCGGGGTATCGATTCGGTAACGATCAATTTTATCCAATAAAAATTATACAAGTAGTAATTTCATCTGTTCAGATGAGCGGCATTTCAATGTCCCGTACCAACGCCTGCAAAACCGCCGGTGATGCGCCGGTTAGCAGGCAAGCTCGCCAGAGGCGTCCCTGCAATCAGCCCGAACGTCGGATCGCCGTTCTTTCCCTGTGGTCCGTAGAGATGAGACCGAATGAGCGCAAAGGAGCAAACGACTGAATGTGCACACCTGAAAACATCGGGAACCTGGAGCGATACATGGATAACCTGCACGACAAATCGCCGACGGACCTTCTCGATCTGTTGCAGGATGGCGCTCCTGCCCTCGATCCCCGGGTGCGGGAGAGACTGAAAAACGGCATCGAGGCTTTGTTTACTGAAAATAGGGAGCTTGCCACCCGTGCTGTTCGTGCCGAGGCAGAGCGTGATGCCCTCCTCACCGCCCGCGGCAGGCGGGGGCTCGTCTACGATGCCGACGACGAACCGGTTCGGCCGGAGGAACTCCGGGAGGAGGTTTTGGAGTCCCGACGATTTGTTATTCGTGACCGCGGGTATGGGGATATACACATCGCCGTATTTGCCTCTTCCATCGCCCGACAGGACGCCGCCGGAGAGGGACGGACCCGTCACCGCCTGGAGGGGGTGAACACGCTGTTTGTGAGCCCCGGCGATATCGTCGGCAGAGAGCAGCCGAACCGCACGGTCCTGCACGGCACCCGTCCCGGCCGCGAGACGCCCGGGATGGCGCCGGCAGGAGCGACGGGGCGGAAGTGCTATGAACTTATCGGGCGGATCGGACCCTGCACGGTCTGCGCGGCGAACCGTGCGCTCGCGAGCGGCAGGCGCGAGGTTGTCGGGATGTTTGCGCCCGAAATCGGGCGTTACCTGGAGTGTCGATCAAGCCCGGTCCTCGGTCCGGAGGGTGAGGTGACGTTCATTGTCGAGCAACTTTACGATATCACCGACCGGAAGCGCACCGGAAAGGAGGTCCCGGAGGACGATGCCGCTGCCCGCGCCCCGGAGGAGATGATCGTCCTCCTCGACCTTGACGGTCGGGTTATCGGCGCCAACGAGGCGACGACCCGGCGACTTGCGCTCTTCCGGGAGGGCTTCGTCGGTAAGAATCTTTCCGGACTTTTTCCGCCGGATGTGGCGGGGATGCACCTCGCACGCCTGCACGGGGTCGCCGGGTCGGGGAGGCCAGAACGGTTTGAGGATGCATGGGAGGGGCGAGTGTATGACGCCGTATTCTACCCGATCCGGGACGTAAGCGGCGCCGTTACCCGGGTTGTGGTCATTGCAAGGGATACCACCGGGAAACGGCAGGCGACTGATGCATTGAGGAAACTGGCGCATGACCTGAATGAACGGGTGAAAGAACTTTCCGTCCTTCACGAAGTATCCCGCATCATCGAGCAGTCGGGGGATTCGCTCGATGAGATCTTCTCCAGGGTTGCCCGGGTGCTCCCTTCCGGATGGCAGTACCCGGAGGATACCGTTGCCGGGATCATGGTGTACGGACGCAGGTTTGAGACGGAACGTTTTCGCGAGACGCCCTGGCGGCAGGCGTCTCCGGTTGTCGTCCACGGGGAGACGGTCGGCAGGGTGGAGGTCTGCCTCCTCCATGAACAGCCGGAGAAAGACGAAGGCCCGTTCCTCCGTGAGGAGCGGTCGCTGCTCGACACCGTCGCCCGCCGCCTCGGGAGAGCAATCGAACGCATACAGGCAACGGAGAGCCTCCAGCGGAGCGAATCGCAGTTCCGGGAGATCACGCAGCAAAGTTTCGATATGATCTACACCTGCTATAGTAACGGGGGGATCGCCTACATCTCCCCGGCGGTGATACGGATCCTCGGCTATACGCCGGATGAACTCATCGGCGCCAGGTGCCGCGATTACATCGTCCCCTCATCGCTCCCTCTGTGGGACGAGGGGCGCGAGAGGATAGCCGCGGGAAAACCGGTCGAAGGGCTCGAGGTAGAGTTCCGCCGCAAGGACGGGTCGGCGGTATTTCTCGAACTGAGCGAATCCCCGATTGTCCGCGAACGGTCGGTGATCGGAGTTCATGGGGTCGGCAGGGATATCTCCGAGCGGAAACAGAACGAGCAACTCCGGCAGCGAGCGTTCGAGCAGATCGAGCGGAACATCGAGCAGTTCGCCGTCCTCGGCGACCACATCCGCCAGCCCCTCCAGGTGATCCTCGGCATGACCGAACTGCTCGATGAAGGGGCGGCTACCGATCGGATCAGCGAGCAGGTCGAGCGAATCAACGGGTATGTCCGGCAGCTCGATCAGGGCTGGATCGAGTCGAGGCAGGTCCGGGAATTCCTCCGGAAGCATGAACTGGCGTGAAGGGAGAAACGGCCCTCATTTCTCCGTCGGCAATAACCGGGTGCCACACCTGACAAAGCACATGGACATCCGGACCGTCGCACCTCCCGATCCCCCCCCACCCGTGGCGTGGCGATATGCTGTCTTCCGCAGGAAGATAGCAGGAGCACCGTAAGGTGAGACTCCCGATGGAAAGCCGTTTCACCCTCCTTACCCAGGATATAGTTCAGAGGGTAGAAACCTCAGAGGTGAGTGTGCCGATCAGGATGTATGGAAGGTTTATAGATCTTTTTGGGATGACCTCCTTTTTTTCAACAGTCAGCAGGTATTGTGCACCTGTGAACATAGGACCATACGCAAAACCAACTCGAAATTGACCAAGTTGGCATTGGAACCATTTCGTTAGCTTAAAGGAGATCCGGAAACCTGATCAATGGATAATATGCCGAAGTTCTGTCCCGAGTGCGGGGCGCCGTTACCACACAGCAACGCAAAATTTTGCCCTGAATGCGGTACAGGGTTACAGGAAACACCGGCGCCCACTGCTGCCGTCAGGTCCGCTCCTCCTACAAAGGATGACTGGTCGGAGCCCATCGACTGGCCGGAAGAGGAATATCCGGAAGAAGACACACAGCCGTCCCTGAATGTATACGAACTCGGGACGAAACTGGAAGAGATCGTCGATTCGATTTACCAGGCAGAGGGCTACAAGACCGAGCGACGGGTCAAAATGCCCGGGCAGGGCGGCTATACGAACGAGATTGATGTCATTGCTAGAAGAAGAAATGAGCAAATCGCCGTCGAGTGCAAGAACTTCACATCCGCAGTCGGCATCAAAGAGGTCCGGGATTTCTCCCAGAAACTTAATGATCTCGGCAAGGGCTGGCGAGGGGTCTTCGTCGCCTTCAATGACGTCACACTCGACGCTCAGAACTTCGCAGAGAGCCGAAATATCGAAATCCTCGATCATGAAAATGTCATGGAAAAATGGTTCGCCGTCTCTGCCGGAAGGGTCACCCGGAGAGGAGAACGGTTGAAGCTCACATCCGCTCTGTCCATCAAGTCAGATTATCTCATGGTAACGGCGTTGCCGCTACAGAATGCACACAAGATTGAGGTGAGCAGCGCCCGACTTACCTTCCATCCCTACATCAAGGTGCCGTACGCCTTCAAAGCTCAAGTCTATGATCCGACCAAGGTAATCCACAGGTTTTCCGACGAGGGGACGATCGTCATCGACCTTCTCGGCGGGAAGGTGCTCAACAGGCAAGCCGAAAAGGGCGGCTCTCTCTTGAACTCATTGAATACCTCGAAACAGAGCGCCGACAACGCTCGAACTCTCAAAACCTTCAGGGAAGTGATGAACCCCTCGCCCTCGCCCGAATATTCCGTAACAATCGGCCCAGACTATCAGATCACCGAACTGAAACCCGAAATCACCAAGCGCGGGGTGGAGAAAACAGCCATTGAATATATCGTGGCAAAGAATACCAGAGACATAGCATATACCCCTGCGAAAGGGGACTTCATTCTGGACACGAAACACCGAATGTTCATCCCGCGAAGGAACGATATAAAACTCTTCAAGAGCGAAATAGTCCTCGTTCCCAAGTGGACAATCTATTTCAACGCATTCGGGACATTTTATACGAAAGAAGTGTTTGCTCACTCTGGGACGGTCCTTGAGAATACCATCCAGTATTGCCCGCACCATTTCAAGCTCGGTGTCATCAACGTTAAGAAAGAAACCACTGCCGTCTGTGAGGTCTGCGGTACGGCCTGTTGCAGTGAGCACATCTCGCAGTGTTCCACCTGCGGGAAGTGGGTTTGTAGCGATCACGCTTCAGTCTGCAGCTCATGCGGCAAGACGTTCTGCAAGGAGCACGCGAGCAAGATCTGTCGGATCTGCCACCTGTCGCTTTGCCCGGATTGCGAGGTTGAATGCCCGATCTGCCACATGCCCTATGGAGCGAATCACACCCAGATCTGCGATAAGTGCGGGGCTGCTGTCTGTCCAAGATGTATCACGACATCTGGGTTATTGCGAAAAACGAGGATTTGTAAAAATTGTCAATAAGTTTTTAGACCTGGATTCATTCTTGCTCTCTTCTTATCCTGTCCCTGAAGGGGAGGTTTCACCGGTAGTCGTGCTGCTAACCCCCCTCTCTGGGGGAGAGTCGTATTGAGTGTAAAATATAGATCATTTTCATACTGCCCCCCATTGTCCATCGTCATTTTTTTGTCGATCAGATCCGCATTTTGATGGTCCGACCCTGGTTTTTACCGTCTCGACCCCACTTTTTGATGATTTGACACCGTCTACGACCTGACCGGCGGGGAGACAAGAGCCGTCTCCGATCATTATCCGATATATGCGACGTCTACCACCGGCGGACCCGATCCCGTAATCCTGGCGGCAGGGCCCGTGTGAACTGCCCCGCCTTGAAGGGTGAGATAATTGACCCCCTCCGTACGCGATCTCCCGATAGATCCGTAAAAGGAGATCCTGGCCCTCTGCAGGCGAGAAGACCTTCCCCAATATTGTCAAGAGCGACCCCACACTTGTTCCGAGGAAGAAAGCGAGCGTGGTTCCGTCGAATTTCTCTAAGCACGTCAAGATGGCCGCCAGCACAAAGATGGCAAGCACTGCGACGATGAATCTAAATGAAAACATCCGTGACGAAAATGATTCGCGCTTTGCAACTTTGAATACAATGATATGATTCTCAAGCAAACCCGTATGGAGTTAGTTATGTCTCGACCAAATCGAGAGGTGCATTAAGGAAGATTTATTTGGATAAAGAGACCCATAGGAATTAGTGGAGAAGATGTCACAGAGCCTTCAGGAAGGGATTATCACTTTCGACGCAAATTTAAAGTCGGAGATATTGTCTTGCTTTGGCAAGACGGTCGATGATAGTGGATATATTGTCGAGCGTGACGATCCAAGTCAGCGAGTCCTCACACCCGACGGCGAAGACATCACGTTGGACGAATTTGCCGGTATAAGAAAAGGTTCCGAAATATTCATCAAAGCAGACTTGCCCTCATTAATTGAACTTCTGGATACGCTTGAATAACATGGCTTTTCTTGATGGCCTCAGAGAATTTGTGAAGGTCCACCTTAATATAAACATCCAAGTGGGAGTAAAAACGGTAAATATTATCGCTGACCCGAGAGCAGATGTAGTCAGTTTCGATGAAACCACCGGGGCACTTAAGATCAACTGGGAAAAGCTGCCGGAGGACAAAATAGAAGACTTAAAACCAGTGATTTCGGATGCGGTCAGAGAGCATGACGCTCTGTTACTTGAAAACAGATCCAAAGAGTTACTTGAAGAGATTAAGGTCACAGAGAGCTCAAAGGAGGAGCAGGTATTTCTATCCTTCTTCAAAGGCAAAATCCCCGATGACGACTACACGGCCTTGCGCGCATCTCTTTATGTGAAGAGACGGTTTGAAGAGGGGGCACAAAAAGAAGAGATTAACAGATTGAAGTTGGACATTTTAAAGAGATACTCAAAGCGTGGAAGAAATATCTGCGACCTTTGTAGTGCGGGATACTTCAAGGGATTGATAAAGATCTATGAAGAGCTGCAAAGATATCCTGGTTTCTCAAATGAAGCATTTTTAGAGGTATATAACCCCATCGTTGATGAAGGCAATCTCACAGTATTCGTTTCGGGTGGAAGAACTGAAGAGCAAGTAAGACGAGAAATCGAGAGTAAAATGAGCAGGAACCGACAATATGGCATACATGTACTCTATATTCATGGGATCGGGAAATCCAATATCGAAAAGATCAACATGGTAATTTATGATCTTAAGTCGAAATACTCTACTCTCAAAATCCAATCCTCGGAATATCAAAACATCGTTTCGATGAAATTAACTTTTTGAATTACATCCTGGATTTGGGTGTCACGGGGATTCGAGATCGAGGTACCCGTTACGTGGGCAAGTTCGAAAGGATCTGTTGAGGTTGTCCCAAAACCCCCTATGCCGGGAGGGGGACACCCAATCGCACCTCCGGTGCTCAAGCACCGGCCCTTCGGCCCGTCGCTCATTCGAAACCCTTCGAGTTTCTCGAACTCCTTTCCCTGCGGGAAAACCGTTATTCGAAACTCTTCGAGTTGCTCACGCTCCTGCTCTACGACCAGTCGCTCATTCGAAACTCTTCGAGTTTCTCGAACTCCTTTCCCTGCGGGGAAGTCGTTATTCGCACCTGGCGGTGCTCATGCACCCGATTCGACGAAGACCAAAGGTCTTCTCATGCTCCGGCCCTCTCTGGGCCCGTCGCACCCTTCTGCCCGTCGCACCTCCCGATCCCCCCACCCGTGGCGTGGCGAT
>DAYL01000021.1:26997-27326 GCA_002508705.1 Methanoculleus sp. UBA374
ATAGATCTTTTTGGGATGACCTCGCAATATTAATAGCCCTTGTTGTCGGAATCGCAGGTGGATTAGTACTGTTAGCTTTCGGCAGCATTCTGAATGGAGGCATATAAATCAACATATGCTTGAAAGGGGATTAGTCGTACTTGAGGAGAGTATCGACCATGCTCAACACGCTCTGAAACGAAAGTCGAAGATCTATCGATAAACTGCTTTATGGATCGGGGGATTAATCTGTTGCAGATGAAACAAAGGATCTGCAAAAGAAGGGGCATGATGAAAGAGGCCCATCCCAAAAAGGAGAAGTTATCCCTGAGGTGATCCCGAAACACCTC
>DAYL01000028.1:0-2306 GCA_002508705.1 Methanoculleus sp. UBA374
GATGTGGGTGGAGATCCGGAAAAATAATCGGTAGTGGCCGCGTCAACCGGCCAGTGCGAATAAGGACGTCTTTTGAACCGTCAACCTTCACACGGATTAAATTGCAACCCTGTGCCCCGCAAGGGGCCCCCGTTGCAAGCCCCCTCCGATAGGAGGGGGTAGTTGCCGCTTCTGGATCGGTTCCGGGAGGTCCTCGAAGGCCTCGTTGCAAGCCCCCTCCGATAGGAGGGGGTAGTTGCCTGCTGTGGTTACTCCTCCATTGTAGAGGATGGATTTACCGTTTTGAGGTTCAATCTGAGGGCCCAGGACCAGTTCCGGCGGAGAGGTGAACACCGTGAACTTCACCGGGATGCTCTCGATCCCCATCTCCTTTGCCCGCTCGTCGAGCATCGCATACACGGTTTCTATCGAGCAGACGTTCTCCGGCGGCGGCGGGCCGTTCCAGATGCCCACCCGGAGATACCCGTCGATATCGTAGCCGAAACCGATCAGGGACCCATGAGGATAGAGATAGTGGTCCCGTATCAGGTCTCCCATGGCGTCGGTGAAGTTTTCCAGGTCCGGATACGACGCGCTTCTTCCTCCTTTCGAGAAGGGGAGTCCTCCGAGTGTGAGGCTGACGGGCTCCTGCTTGTTCAGATTGACCTTCAGGAGTTCGACGATATTTTCCGTGGGTACGGGAGCAGGTTGTGGAGAGGTCTCCGAACCATCCCCGACTTTAACGGAGCGGTATTTATGTAACTGATTGAGCATCTCGGAGAGTTCCTTGCTCCTGCTTTCATTCATGCCGTCAAGGTAGGTTACTCTCGGCATTGTTTCGATCATCCGGGAGATTTCTCTGTCACTTAATCGATCTCCCCGATCGTCAAAAAGAAAAGGACTCCGCTCCAGTTCTACGCTCCTGCTTACCGGATCGCCCTGGCTGTTTTCATCCGCACTCACCGCCGGCACACAGATCGCGCCGACGACCAGCAGCGCCGCGAGAACGACGCCGATTTCGGAAAGAATTTTTGGTTTCATGGTTTCATTCCTCCTTTCATGCGTACCCGGAGGGACCACGGAACCGTAACGGCTATCCCCTATGGAAGCCAACAACCCTGTTGTCCTCCGGGCACGCTGTGGGAGTCCGGGTGCAGTCCCCACGACCGGGCCGGGCTCCCGCGGGATACCGCATGCGGCTTCCCTGATCGAGACGTCGGCGTTCCCACCCATAACGTTTCTGTCCATTACCTAGAACTGTCGCGGCGCTACCCGGGCCGTCGCATCTCCCGATCCGCACGTGACCGGGCAATTCGCCAGCAGTATAGCCGATCTCCGGTCGAAATACACCATGGACTCCGATTCGCGGATCTGAGAACGGGTTCGATAAGATTCCTGCATACCTTCCCCGGATATCGAAACCCGGGAATATCGTCGGCCCGCACCCGGGCGCAGCCCTCAAGATGGCGGGAAGTGCGCGTGGAGAGGCCGTCACCGGATGTCCGTCCGCATGAACCGCACGTATGCGGCGGAGGAGAAGACGATGGAATAGAGGATCAGCGCTACCACGTTCGCCCTATCCTGCCGGGCGTATCTGGGTCGCCCCGGGGGAGACGTGAATCCTCGGGATCAAGTCGTTGACGCCACCCACAGCGGGAAAAAGGTTTGTGGCGTTCACGATTTACGCATGGGCGCCGACCGGCGAGCTTCCTCACGGGGTCCCGGTGTCAATCGACCAGATCCTGACGATCTTTCTGTGCCTCAACCTGTCCCCGGTTCCCCCAACGTTTGCTCTCTCACATCCATCCTGCCTCCTCCCTCGCCATCCTGAGTGCATAATCGACCGGACTCCATTGTATCAGAACTGTCCTGTTGTGCATCGTGGTGCCGTTCAGCGCCTCGTTTTCGGGGGTGAGATTGCGCACCCACACATCGATCTGTGTGGGCGATGTCGCGAAACTTGATATCTGCAGTTCGGGATGGTCCTTCTGGAATCGGAGTAGTTCAGCCACAACCTGCTCCCTTTCTTTCTCATACGCTCTCTCATCCTCGAGATTATGAACGACTGTAAAGGTCCAGCCGGCGACCTGCTTGCCCTGAATGGCATCCACGTCGTTCCTCTTCGGTACGAAGAAAACAGAGATAGTAGCCTGTTTGTTCTGGGGATCAAACCCCCATTTTCGTATGCTCCCTATATCCGCGGATTGCACGATGTTTTCCATTTCCTCTTTCACTTCATCCGGCAACTCGTCCGCCGTCATATTTGCCGCATCCAGCGCTTGCCTCACGTCCTCCCGAATATGATGTTCCTGAACGACGTTAAAGGT
>DAYL01000028.1:2724-38064 GCA_002508705.1 Methanoculleus sp. UBA374
GATGACGACCTGCTTGTTCTGGGGGTCGAACTCCCACGTTCGGATAATATCTTCGAATTGCACGGTGTTTTTCAGTTCTTCGGTTACGTCGCCGGGCAACTCCTCCGGCGTCATATTCGCCTCTTTCAGCACTCGCTCCACGGTTTGCGACTTATACCAGGATGCATAGATCTCCTGGGCACGCTCCCAGACCTCTTTCGATGTCATGTTTTTAACCTCCGGTACTTCTTCAGATCCCTCGTTCGGCGTTTCATTCCGGCTTATATTCCCGGGCGGGTTCGACTCTGTCGGCGACCCTTCCGGCGTCACGTTCCCGATCTCCGGACGGGTGTCCCCGTCCGGAAGGTGCACTGCCACGATCAGCGCTCCTGCGCAACAGACGACTCCGATTGCGACAACAGCGGCGATGATTCGTGCAACGGGCTTTGTCATTCTTCCTCTCACTCTGAGGTGATGGTGCCGTTTTCACCAATCAGAAATACCGCTTTAGGGGACCCTGGCTTATAGTCCGGAACGGCACAGGTCATCACTCCGGTTATCTCGTAGATCGTCACCTTCGTATCCTCGGTTTTTGTCCCGTAGGGCATCTGCCAGTTCCCGGGCCTGATATCCAGGTTGCCAAACTGGTAGAACTTCCAGCTGGAGAACTCATCCGCATTGCCTCCCAAAAACTCGGCGCAGACCGCATGGCTGAAATTCTGGCTGGCATTCTTGACAAACGTCAGGTAGAAGTCCAGGTCGAAGGTCCCCTCGATGTAGCAGTGCTCGGGGCAACCTTCCCTCTCCATCCAGTAGCAGCCTGCCAATGTCTGGATATACGCGAGGCATTTTCGGGTCCGGGCATACCGCATCATCACGTTCTCCTGGCATTCGGCGCTGTACCAGGACCCCGAACCGCCCCCGCAGTCGGGAAGCCCGTGGCGGTAACGCCCGATCATGAAGGGCAGATACGCGCCTGCCGACGAGTGGCAGTCCCCATCCCCGGGGACGTGCCGGTGAACGGCAGAGATTTGAGTATCGCCCCGATATGGCGGCTCTTTTTTCTGTGTCATTTTTTGTTCCTCCGGTTTTTCGGAAAAGTGCCCGGGGGAACTCCAGACCACAACGGTTATTCCTGATGGAAGCCAACGGCCTTAGTGCCCTCCGGGCACGTTGTGGGAGTCCGGCGACAGTCTGCACAACCGAGCCGGACTCCCGCGGGATACTGCATGCAGTATCACCGATCGAGACGTCAACGTTCCTCCATATATCTTTTCTGTGACAAACATCGAACTGTCGCGGCGGTACCCGGGTCGTCGAATTCTCTTGATCCACCCTGGTTGTTCCATCCCCCGGCAGTACCGCTGATATCCAGTGGAAATATACCCTGATCCCCGGATCGCGGGTATGAGCGCGTACCCCGGCAAGATCTCTGCATTCTCTCCCTGGATATCGAAACTCGGCGGAATGATCGGCACGCCCCCGGCACGGCTTCTCCCTGGGATGAAAAGTGCGCGCGAAGAGGGCGTCACCGGATATCCATCCGCATGAACTTCACGTATGCAGCGGCGAAGAAGACCGACGGGAAGACGATCAACGCCGCGAAATTTCGCCAGATCCGGTCTGTCGCATCCTCCGGCGGCAAATTTGAAGGATAAAATACCGTCGAGGCCACGGTGTTATAAGATATCAGCGGGGAGAAGAGGTAGACCGTATCGGCGACTAATTGCCGTTTGCTCTGGTAAATCTCCAGTTCCGCGGCGTACCGATCGTACTCTTCCTCGTATGCCTTATCGTACGACAGGTGGGTCACCCCGGCCGAATCCGTCCATGCAGGCATTTCCGGTCTCTCCGGTATGTCTCCGGCAACCGCGCCCGCAAGAACCGCCCCGAACATCTGCAGCAGATAAGAGAGGGCGAAGAAGAGGGTCAGACCGTAGACCACGGCATGCCCGCTCTCTTTCACGCCGACCGAGAGCGCGAGGGCGAGGACGAAGAACGCAAGCATGAAGAGGAACGAGGCGAGCCCGAAGATCAGGACGGTGACGACCTCGTCCGCCGTCGGCACGATCGAGAAGACGAGGAGGACGGCGAAGGTGAGCGCAAACGCGACGGCCAGAGCGACCCCGAGAGCGGCCATCCCCCCGAGCGCCTTGCCGTTGATGATCTCGTCACGGTAGACCGGATGGGAGAGAAGGCTTTTGAGCGACCGGGACTCTCTCTCTTTCGAGACCAGGTCGGCCCCCGTCGCAATCGCGAGGACGCCGCCGAACACCATCAGCGAATTCTCCAGTTGCCGAAAAAAGACCAGGATCGACGGCCGTTCGGGCATCTTCCCCGCCGGATCGGCGGCGTCTTCCGCCGCCTGCAGCTGCTGGTTATACGCTTCGAGGTCCTGGTTGTACTGGTCGATCCCCTGGTGCATGCCGAGCAGAGCAAACATCAGGAGCAGCGCAAGGATCACCAGGAACTTCCGGCTGGTGAGGTGGTCGGTGAACTCTTTCCCGGCCACGATTAAAACCCGTTCTACTGTCATATTATCTCCGTTGTACTATTATGGTCGGTCGTCATCGCCTCCGCGAGAAGAGGTACCCGATGGCGAGGAGCGAGGCGGCGAGGACGCACGCGACCGGAACCAGAGGGAGCGGGTCCTCTCGGATCGTCTCTTCCTGTACAGAACTGTCCCTGATGTAGTGGGTCATAGGATTGTCATACATGCGTCCGACGAGATACGCAGTCTCGTCGTACCCGACCACGGTCCCGGCGGCGACCGCAGCCACCTCGTATCGGTGGTTGCCCGGGGCGTGGACAACGATATGCCCCTCCTCAAGCCCGATGATCCGGATGCCGTCCACGTAGCCGTCGATGCGGGTCCCGGTCTCCTCTTCTCCCGGACAGTCGTAGGAAAGAGAGACAAACGGCGTGACGTAGTGCTGCATACCATACTTCTTGAGGTCTTCTTCGGTCCGCTTCCAGGGGATGCTGACCCCCCCGGGTCGGTGGCCGGACCCCGGGGCGTCGCGACCGGTATCCGGGACATCGGCTTCCAGGTCCAGGACGCCCCGGTTTCCGGCAGCATCGTAGGCGATGACCCGGACGGTATACTGACCTGCGGGGAGGGTGACCTGCCCTGATGCGAGGGGCCCGAAGTCCGTCCCGTCGACGATGAGGTGCGTGATCGACGGCTCGGAGACGGCATACCGGATCGTCCCGTCTTCGTCGACCGAGCCCTCCACCGCCGGAGACGTCGTATCGTCCGTGGCGGCAAGGGTCCGGACCATGCCGGTCACCGCTTCGGTGCAGGACGCCGCCAGGGGGAAGTTCAGGGTCTCGGGCGTATCGTTCCGGGTATGCCGCAGAACGTAGCCGCCGTTGTCGGTTATCTGGACGGCGGGGATATGATACTCCCAGAAGCGCCGGTAGTCTCCCCCAAGAAGACCCAATCCGATCTGATGGTTGGACGCCGGGAATTCTGGAACTGCATTCAGCATCCAGCGGTACTGGGGAAGGGTTTCTACACGGAGTTCGTCGCCGCGCGCCACGCAGTCGAGGTTGACGGCCGCGACGATATCCTCGCGGAGGTCTGCATGGCGTTCCAGCCAGTCGGTGCTCCCGAGAAGCCCCACCTCCTCGCCGGAGAAGGCGATGAAGCAGACCGACCGGTTCAGGGATTCCGTCCGGAGCGCCCGGGCAACCTCGAGCATCACGGCGACTCCGGCGGCGTTGTCGTCCGCTCCGGGGCAGTCGGGACCGTAAACGTCGTAATGGGCGCAGACGACGACGGTCCCCTGTCCGGCGCCCTTCTTGATACCGACGACGTTCCGGGTCGCGCCCGGTCCCGCATCCGTCTCGACGGCGAAGGTCTCCTGCTGTATGTCATATCCGTACTCCTCCAGTCTCCCGGCGATGTAGTCGGCAGCAGGTCCGTCGTCGAGGCCGGGGACCCGCCGGTAGTCGGTGAGTACCCCGATGGTCCCGGCTAATGAATCCACGTCATCGGCACGGGTCGGAGCGGCGGAAAGGCCAACGATCCGGGGAGAGGGAGGATCTGCCGACATCGCGCGTTACCCTCACGACAGGATGAGGTCTCCACGCGACCCGGCGTTCCCGGAGCCTTCACTGCATGCGATCTCCCAGTGGTAGGCACCGGGTCCCTCTGGCGTGAGGTACACCGACAGCGTCCCCGCCCGGTTGTTGTTGATGAGCGGGAGATCGAAAATGGACATCGCGGCTACGGCGCCATCCGGTCCTTCCATACGGAACCGGGCCGTCCGGAGAATTACAGCGTTGTAGTCCCGGTATTCGCACTGCACCACGATCCGGTAAGTCGCCTCCGGCGTATAGGGGCCGATGTAGGTATCGGCCCGGGCGGTGCAGTCGATGCCTCCGTCCTCATCGATCAGGAGCGAGCCCCCGGGGACCTCCACGATGCGTGCCGGTTCGTTCTCGCCAGCATTCACATGATCGACGACTACGTCGGTCCTTGGCGCCGACGACGCCGCGCTGAATGCCGACGCGCCAGTATTCGCATGATCGACGACTATGTCGATCTCCTGGACCTCCCCCTGGATCTCCACGATGTGCACCGGTTCGTTCTCCGCGCCGGTCGGCGCCACCGCCATGCAGATGAGGAGCAGGCCGATGGCGGCAACGGCACACGATCCGAACATTTTTCTCTCTTTCATGCTCTTTTTCCCCTGTTCACGAAATCGCAACGGACCCCCACGATGATAGCCAGATGCTTCATTACCCGCCGGCCCCGCGATATCGGCGATCGAGACGTCAACGTCCTTCCATATACCTTTTCTGTGTCAAACGTTGAATTGTCAGGGCACTCGAAGGCTCCGGAGCGGAGGATGAGACGGATCTCCCGGCAGCAAAGCCCGGTGCTCCGGCACCTTCCCCGGAGACCGGCGGCAGGTGAAATGCGCGTTGAGCGAACCCGGTCATAGCGCCGGTCCATGCCCTCCAGCCGCCCGGACGAGAGAGCGAGGGCGGGTACGGCCTTCCGGGAGTTATTCCGGGAGTAATTTTTCAAAAATAGAGAGAGGATCGGTGTATGATGCATCCTTCCCTTTACCTAACCGTAGACATACAGTCTGCCCGAGCTCTTGTCGGACTCATCGTCCCGGTAGACGCTCCCGTGGAAGTCATAGACGTTGCCCGGATATATGACAAATGCGTCGGAGCTGAGCGTACCTCTTCTGGAATCGCCCGTTCCGAGACCATCCGAACAGACTTCAGCGACGGTCCCTCCGTCATCTGTGAACTCGAAGTGCACATCGCCGCCGGCCCAGAAGTCGGTATCGTCAAACTCCCATTCGACCTGTTGTTTGATCCAGAGACCCTCGTCCGGGATACCGCTTAACGTATAGTCCCCGATAGATGCCATGGCCGGTGTACTACCCCAGGACTCGTTGAAGTATAAATGTCCAACGTTGAATCCGACGGCTAACGGCTCTGTTTTCCCCAGATTGGAGAGGTCTAAGGGCCCAACCAGATCGGAGAGCTCCACCGTGCGGATGTGATCTCTTACGTCTATCGTTTGATCTACTGCATCTATCGGTTCGGGTGCTTGATCGGGGTTCATGACGCACTGAAGACGTTCATCACTCAAACCGGTGTCGTCATCGATATCGATCACCGGGGAGGCCCTATCCGCACTCACCGCCGGCACGATGACCGCGCCGACGACCAGCAGCGCCACGATAATGACGCCGATTCCGGAAAGAACTTTTGGTTTCATGGTTCCATTCCTCCTTTCGTGCGTACCCGGGGAGGGACCATGGAACCGTAACGGCTATCCCCGATGGGAGCCAACAAGACCATTGCCCTCCGGGCACGTTGTGGGAGCCGGGGTACGATGGCAATCGAGCATCCCGGCCCCCGTGGGATACCGCATGCGGCATCCACGCTGTTCTTTCGAATGCGCTGAAGGATATAATTTACGGCCATAAAAGCTACCTATCGCACGACAGGTAGCTGCCGTGGCCGTAAAAGGTATATAGGCATCGTAGAAACTCCTCTCTGATCGTCTATGAACTCCTGCAGAACTGCATTGGCCATCATGTTCGCCGCCGCGCTGCTGGTCACGGCCGGGGATGTGACGCCCGAAGAAAACCCGTCGTTTGCACCGATGACCGCCGGCAGCATCGTGCAGGGCGAGACGGACTGGTACTCGATCGACGTTCCCGCAGGCAAAACCGAGTTCATCGTCGACCTGGACTGGGACGATTCGTCCGACTCGCTTCGCCTGACGATTCACGCGCCGGACTCCGTGCTCGGGCCGAATTACGATGCATACGATGGTGTTGACCCCGATCAAACCCCCAAACCGCAAACGTTAGATATAAGCGGTCACATTCGCACGGTGAATATCTCCGATCTGGGAAGAGTGGAAGCCCTGGCTTACGGATTCAAAGTCGGGGATCTATACTTCAACGAATCCTGGGGTAGTACACCGGCCATAGCATCTCTCGGGGACTACACGTTAACGGGTGTTCCGGAGGAGGGTATCTGGGTCAAACCGCAGGTAGGATGGGAGTTTGACGACGCCGATCGGTGGGAATGCGGAGATGTGGGCTTCGAATTGACCGACGACGGAGGAACCGTCGTTCAGGTTTGTCCGGATAATCTCGGGATAAAAGACTCCGGCAAAGGCATGCTCAACGCCGGCGCGTTTCTCGTACATCCGGACAACGTCTATGACTTTCACGGAAACGTCTGTCGAGGAGAGGAGTCCGATAGGAGCTCGGGCAGACTGTATGTCTACGGCCGGGTAGACGGAGAAGCCCGGGGAGACGGGGGTGTAGAGTTAAAGCGAAGCCCTTATTTCTTCGACGATAGGGGAGACCGACTGAGCGACAGGGGGATCTCTCGAAAGAACGGGGAAATACCGGAAATAACGTATTTTGACGTCATAGATGAAGAGAAGGATAACCTGATTGTAGAAAGACTCGATCGATCGATTGCGGATGGGGGTAACGGGAGAATACAACTGCGCATAAAGGACTCCGGCGGCTTGCATCCCGGGACGTGGCGGTTCGAGGTCTACGGGGACAGGGTGACCGGGACCGAGGACTACACGTTCACCTGGCGATAAAAAGCGAAACATTGAACGTTTCTTCCGGCGACCATCCAGCATGGTGCAGTGGAGCCGGCTATTCACAGTTCTCCTCGTCGCCGTGACCCTCGCGGCCCTTGTACTCCCGGGCACGGCAGCCGCCCGCTACGTGGTCGAGCCGGTGACGGAGGAGTACGCCGGCGAGTGGCATAATTTCGAGGAGATCACGTTCTGGGACCTGCCGCCCCGGGTGATGGCCCTCTACTTCCTGCTCACGGTCCTGCCCGGGCTCCCCTACGCGGGGGAACTCTTCTACGCCCTCAGCTTCCTCGCGCCGCTCGGGTTCCGGCGGATAACAAACCGCACCGTCCTCGACGACGACTTCCGGAACGACCTCTACCGGCAGATCGCCTCCCATCCCGGCGCCGATTTCAGGGAACTCCGCAGGTTGACGGGTGCATCGCGAGGGCGGCTCCGGTACCACCTCAATACGCTCGTCAGAGAAGGCAAGGTGGCCGCCGTGGACTACCGGAACCGGGCCGGGCACTTCGTGCGAAACCGTGCGTATACCGACCTCGAACAGCGCATCCTCATCAGCCTGCGGGACGAGACCTCCAGAGCGGTGCTTGCAAACCTCCTCAAATTCCCGGGCGCACTCAGGAGCGAGATCGTAGAACGGCTCGGACTCTCCAGCCCGTCAATCTCCCGGCAGATGCAGCAGTTCAAGGCCGAAGGGATCGTCGCCGCAGAGAGGGACGGGCGGTTCATCCGCTATCGGCTCTCAGAAGGCGCCCGGGATCTTCTCAACCGGCACGTGGAAGACCTTCCCCTCCCGCAGCAGCCCGCCACGAAGGGTTACTCCGTCGCACCGGACCGCGAGGTGTCGTCGGGTTAGGCCCCCGCGACAGGGGTGCCTCTCCTCCGTCGTTTTGCGCACCCCTCTCTCCGGACTGCAGCGGTCGGCGTTCTGATACGGAGGTAGGGGCCCGGATCGTCTTTCAGAGAGCCGACAGCGGGCGAATCGCCGCGACGTTTAGCTGATCGGGCCGGAAAAAGGATATAGAAGAGCGTGGAACTCTCTATCCATGGACGGCGCCTGAAACGGTGCGGAGAATCACCTGGCCCTTTCGCCATGAACGGGTGAGGTTATACGCTTTGAGGTGTGGTGGTTTGACGTCGCAGGAGATACTCATCGCCCTGACGGTCTGTATCGCGTTTGCCGCCGGTGCTCTCTCCACGTTTGTGCTCATCTACGACACCGGGTCCTCCGCCGTCTCACTCCCGCAGAACATCTACGGCCTCCCGCTCTCGGAGATGTGGACGATCGTTGCGGACCAGACCGGCGTCGAGAACGTGACGGCCGTCCTTGGGGAGGCGGAGATCGTAACCGCAGACGACGGCTCGGTCGAATCGTTGAATTTCGATTTTTACGGTGAGAACGAGAGCCGCCGTCACTGGTATCGGGTTTCGGTCGGCCCTGCGGGGACCATAACCTGGGATTCTCACGAGATCGACAAAGCGCCTGCAGGAGAGCATCCGTTCGCCCTTTTCTCCGAGATCGAACGGATTCCTTACCGGGAACTGGTCGATGAGGGCGCAGGACTGATCGTCAGTGTCGGGGCACTGTCGGGGGATGTGGGATACAACGCCGGATATCGACCCCTCTTCGCCCTTTCCAGGGGCACGATCGCTCCCCTGGAAAGGGTGGCGTTCTCCACGGACGAGCCATGGTATGACATTGCCGTCTTTTACAGAACGGAAAACTCTCCTTCCAGGAAAGGGACCCACTACTGCACGCTGTTAACGCTTCGCGACCTTGACAGGGCCGAGACGGTTGACTACCGGGATGCGGAGTTCTCCATAGGAGCGTAACGCCCCGGCGGTCCCCGCGATCGGGGGCCTGCCATCGTCACGTTCGGAGGACTTTTCGGACCCGGAGAACTTCACCGCCGCTGCGGGAGACCTGGTCCGAGAACGCTGCCTCTATCCCAACGGGTCCCCGATCGGTTTCTGCCACGATGTTTGCGGGTGGACCCGGCCTACTCCCAGCAGAACGTCTCCATATCGTATCCGGCGTGCGGCATGTCCGGGGGCACCATGTGGCTCATGTGGACGCACCGGTAGTCACGCGCCCCGACGTCGCGGGCGAACCGGACCGCCTCGGCGTAGTTCATGTGCTTGCTGATGGAGTAGCCCGCAGGGGCGATGGCGTCGACGAAGAGGAGGTCGATATCGGTGGCGAGAAGGAGGTCCCGGCTCTCTTTCGGGATATCCTCCCGCGTGTCGGCGGTGTAGGCGACTGCGATACCGCCGTGCTCGATCAGGAGGCCGCAGGTGTAGACCGGCGGGTGGTTCACCGGAAAGAACGTAAAGGTCACGCCGAAGAGGTCGAACGGTTCGTAGACGGGAACCGGGTGCTTCACAAACGACAGAAAATGAAGGTACCCGGAGCAATAGTCGATTACCGGCGGGGCTGCATAGGCCGGAGGCACCTTCTGCACCCGATAGAACTCGCCGAATCCGATGAAGTGGTCGTAGTGGCCGTGGGTCCAGAGGACCGCGTCGATATGGGGTGAGCAGGCCCGGAGGAGCTGCTGCCGCAGGTCCGGCGACGAATCGATAAGGATGTGTTTTTTGTCCGTCTCGATGAGAAGGGACGTCCGGAGTCGCGACCTCCCCGCCGCCGTCATCGCCCGGCAGTTCTCGCAGTCGCATCCGATCTTCGGCGTCCCGATGGCGTCTCCCGTCCCGAGCAGCGTGATCTGCATACTAATAGCCGACACCGCGAATGACGTTGCGTTCCTCGACCCTGAGAAGACCCTGCTCGATGTCCGCCGCGTCTACCCGCTGCCGGTCCTCCATCAGCGCCGACATCACCGCCTCCTTTATCATCATCCGGAGGTCGGAGCCCGAAAACCCATCCGTCCGGGCGGCAAGGTCCGCGAAGTCGCAGTCGCAGTCGATGGCGGCGGCGACTTTCTCGAGGATCGCCTGCCGCATCGCCTGATCCGGAAGCGGGAACTCCACCACCTCGTCAAACCGTCGCCAGGCCGCCTCGTCCAGGATGCGGGGATGGTTCGTCGCCCCGATGAGGAGAACGCCGTTCTTCACGAAACTGATCTGGTCGATGTTCTTCAAGAGCATGTTCACGGCGCGCTTCATCGCGCCGTGGTCGTCGCTGACGCGGGTCTTCGCGACAAAATCGAACTCGTCGATGAAGAGGATGCAGGGGGCGAGTTTCTTCGCGAGGTCAAAGATGCGGTCGATATTCTTCGAGGTCTCACCCAGGTACTGGGAGGTGACCATCGCGAGACGGACCTCGAGCACCGGCATGTGGAGGGCCCGGGACATCGCGAGCGCAAGAGAGGTCTTCCCGGTGCCGGGCGGGCCGACGAAGAGAAGCCGGCCGAACTCGTAGATCCCGTGCTCCTGCAGGAAGTCCCGGTGCTCAAGGGCGACGCCGATCTTCCTGATGATCTCCTCCTGCCTCGGGGTGCAGACCAGTTTCTCGACCGAGAACTCGACCTCGTTCGGCGCGCTGATGATGATCAGGTCACGGGCCTCCCGCATCTCCTCGTTCTCCCCGATGAGCCGGGAGACCTTCGCCTCCATGTACTCCTTCGTGTCGTCGAACCGGGGGTTCTTCGCCAGGACATCCCGGTACCGGACGGTGATGCCGTCTTTCCCCTCAAAATAGTAGGCGAGGACGGGGTTCACCTCGACCCGTGAAGCGCCGCCCTTCTTGAGAAACCATCCTGCCGCCGGATCGAGCGACGGCAGGCTCAGGCGCTGCCCGAACTCCTCGTAGCCGACGAACGGGTTTGCGCGGACGGCCTGACAGACAGCATCCGGGGTATTGAACACCTTCTTAAGAACCCCCTCGCTCACGATCAGGGGGCGCTTCACCTCGGTGCTCCCGCCGCTACCGGCACCGAAAAATTCCCGGCAGCGCGGATGAAGGTCGTTGATGCCGAGTTCCTCACTCCGATTGAATATCTCCGCGGTGAGCAGGAGTTCCATGACGGCGAGGACGTCACGCGCACCCGTATCCATGGTCATATTGAACATACGTATTTGTGCGCGGTATCAATAAGCGTAGCTCACCGGGTGGTGACCTCGCACCCGCCGTCCGTGACGATCAGGGTGTGCTCCGCCTGGGAGACGAACGAACCCGGCACGTCGTGCAGCACCGGGAAGGGGTGGAGGACCCCCGCCCGCACGAGGGACGAAAGCCCGATCTCGACCTTGTCCCCGGGAACCCAGCGGCGGGAGAACGGGAGCCCCCGCCGCGGCCGCGCTACCTCAAGCACCCGTTTTGCCGACGGCAGGCGGGCGGGGCGGGCCGAGATCTGCTGGTAGATCTCCACGCGCGTCGCCTCGCCGATCCGTCCCGACCCCGTGGTGGCGAAAGGCTCGATTGCAAAGATCATTCCTTCCTCAATGGCGGCCCCGCCGTTCATGGCGACGTTCGGGATGGAGGGCCGGGTGTGAAGGTCGTAGCGGTCGAGGCCGTGCCCGGTGAGGTTTGCGACCGGTTTATAGCCGCGCTCCTCGATCGTTGCCTGGACGACCGCTCCAATATCCCCGGCGGTGATCCCCGGACGAACGGTGGCGATCGCCGCATCGAGGGCCGCCCGGGAGGCTTCGACGAGGGGACCGTGGTCGCCGAGGTCGACGGTCAGGGCGGTGTCGGCGATGTAGCCGTCGATCTGCACCCCGAGGTCGACCTTGACAAGATCCCCCCGGGCAAACGTCCGCTCGTCCCCGGGCATGGCGGTGTCGTGGGCCGCGGCCTCGTTGAGGGAGACGTTCAGGGGGAAGGCGAGAAACGCTCCCTCATCCGTCACCATCTTCTCCGTCGTCTCGACCATCTCGAGGATGCTCGCTCCCTCCTTCACGAGCCCCGCGCCCTGGTGGAGAATCTTCCGTGCAAGCGCCCCTGCTTCGCGGTAGGCGTCGTAGATTTCATCGTCCATGATCATAGTGTGAGCTCTTCACCGTATTGGGTGAACCGGTCAAACCCGGTCTCTGTCACCGCGCCCATATCCTCCAGGCGGACGCCGCCGGTCCCGGGGTAGTAGAGGCCCGGTTCGACGGTGACGACGTTTCCGGCGACGAGCGCCCCGCCGTGAGGCCCGAGCGACGGTTCTTCATGGATCTCAAGCCCGACGCCGTGGCCGAGGCTGTGGATGAACCCCCGCGTGTCGCTCTCGTAGCCGCGGTCGCAGAAGAACTCGACCACCGCCTGGTAGAGGTCGGCGCCGGTGGCCCCGGCCCGGATCATCGATATGCCGAGGGTTTTGGCGTCCCGGACGGCCTCGTACATCTCCCGGATCTCCGGGGAGGGCTCGCCCTTCACCACCGTCCGGGTCATATCGGCGTAGTAGCCGGTCTGTTCGTGCTGGGGGTAGATGTCGATGACGATCGGCTCGTCCTCACGGAGCGGTCCCGCGCCGGCGTTGTGCGGAAGAGCGGTGTCGAGACCGCAGGAGACGATGGTGTCGACCCCCCGGCACCCGTGGGCGAGGAGGAAGGTGTGCATCTCGGTGCGGACGGCCTCGGCGGTGAGGGGCGCACCGTCCCGGCGGAGAAGGCCCCCCCTCGGGATGGAGGCCCGTATGAGCGAAAGTCCCCGGTCCAGCGCCGCCTCGGTGACCCGTTGCACCGAGCGTATTCGTTCGATCTCCTCCGGCGTCTTGACCGCCCGCATTCCTTCGACTGTATTGGCAGCGTCGACGAAGACCGGGTGGAACGACTCGAGTTCCCGGGCGAGGGCGAGAGGAAAGGTTGCCGGGACGAGGACCGGGCCGCCGGCGAGGTCCGCGATCATATGGGCGGTCGCCCGCCAGCGCGATTCTCCGGCTTTGATGTATTCGAGGTACCCGGCATCGGCGCGGGTGACGACCGCCGCCGTCGATTCGCGAACCGCCCGTTCGTGCTCCATCTGCGGGACGACGATCATGCCCCGCTCGCCGGACTTTTGCATGTAGACCACGGGGTCGCTGGTACGGAACCGGGTCAGGTAGCGTACGTTTGCGTCCACAGATGCACCGTATGCCGCGTATGCTGCTGCTCCGGCATCCCGGATAGCAGAATCCAGTCCATTCATGGTATTCACTCTTTCGTTGAAACCACAAGTACTTTTATCCCTACGTTGAAGTATGAATAATGGATGAGGCAACCAAACTGGTCTTCAAAGGCAAGTTTCTCGTGCTGACGGTGATGCTGAACGTCATCGTCCTCTGCTTCGCCATGGCTGTCTTCGTCCTCTTCCGGTTTGCGCCTGAAGGAACCGTAGGTCTTGCAATCGGCCTCCTCCTCCTCGCGATAGGGGCGGTCTTCTCCGTCTCGTTCCGGAAGCGGTATCACCAGACGAAGGCGTGGCTGTACGAACAGCCGTAGCGCGCACGATCCCATGTCCGTTCACGGGAAACTATGCTGACCAAGTTAAAATCCGAGATTGAACTTGTCTCAAGGCACCTTGAGGTGATCCGGGCGGTCGTGGAGCACCAGCCCATCGGCATCATGAAGCTCTCCGAGGTCCTGGGTCTCCCCTACCACCGGGTCCGCTACTCGCTCCGGGTCCTCGAACAGGAGGGTTACATCCGTGCCTCCCCGGCCGGCGCGGTGGCGACGCCGCTCGCGGCCGATCTTCTCTCCGGTCTGGATGACGAGGTCGACGAACTGATCGTTCTCCTGCAGTCTATCAAACAGGAGAATTCCCGTAACGTTTAATACGCTTCAGGCAAGACTATATAGAGCACTTGTCCCGGTGCCGCCATAACTCAGTTGGTAGAGTGGCTGGCTGTTAACCAGCATGTCACAGGTTCGAGTCCTGTTGGCGGCGTTCTGTGTTCTTCTCCGATCTTTCTCCACATTTTGTTCTGGGACAACCCCGGGTTTATCCGGAGAAAATGCCGTAATTTCCGAAATTGAACGAAGTGAAAAACGGAGTATTCGCGTAATGGGATTGCCCTGGGTCATGGGAGACGCAGAAAACCGATGTTCAGCGACGCCGCGGGTGACACGCGGCAGATAACTCCGGCAGGACAAAAAAGTTATCACCCCTCCAGGCAGCAGTTCCCGCATGGAAGTCCATCCTTTTCGCATCGATATCCCCCAACCGGTCCTGGACGACCTCCGGGATCGGCTCTCGCATACGCGTTTTCTCGACGAAGTCGAGGGCACGGGCTGGGATTACGGCACGAACCTGGGTTATATGCGGGAGATCGTCGACTACTGGCTGCATGCCTACGACTGGCGGGCCCGGGAAACCGAACTGAATGCATATCCCCAGTATCGCGCCGAGATCGACGGCCTCGGGGTTCACTTCATCCACGAGCGGGGCAGAGGGTCCGACCCGCTCCCGATCATCCTCACGCACGGCTGGCCGGACTCAATCTGCCGCTACCTCGACCTGATCCCGATGCTGGCCGACCCGGCCCGTTTCGGGGGCGACCCCGCCGACTCGTTCGACGTGATCGTCCCGTCGATGCCCGGGTACGGGTTCTCCGACCGACCCCGCGAACGCGGCATGACGTCGGCGCGGGTCGCCGGCCTCTGGGAGCGGTTGATGACCGACGTCCTCGGCTACCGGCGTTTCGCCGCGGGGGGCGGGGACATCGGGAGCGGGGTCTCCCAGCTCCTGGCGCTCGCACACCCCGAATCGGTCGTCGGCCTCCACCTCACCGACATAGGCTTCTTCTCTCTCGGCGCCGATATCCCCGACCTCTCAGAGAACGAGAGGCGGTATCTGGATGCAATACGGGAACTGTGGATGCAGGAGGGCGCCTACAGCATGGTGCAGTCGACGAAGCCGCAGACCCTCGCGTACGGGTTGAACGACTCGCCCGCCGGTCTCGCCGCGTGGTTCCTCGAAAAATTCCGCACCTGGAGCGACTGCGACGGCGATATCGAGCGACGTTTCAGCAAAGACGAACTGCTGACGAACATCATGATCTACTGGGCGACCGGGACGATCGCGTCGTCGATCCGCATCTATTACGAGAATATGCACGCCCTCCCGTTAGACTTCTTGAAGGAGCGTATCGACGTCCCGGTGGGGATGGCAGTCTTCCCGAAAGACTTCATCCCGCCTCCGCGCGAATGGGCGAAACGGAGGCTGAACGTAGAGCGGTGGACACAGATGCCGCGGGGCGGGCATTTCACGGCGATGGAGGAGCCGGAACTCATGGCCAGGGAGATCCGGGCGTTCTTCCGCCCGCTCCGCGGGTCCCCGGCGTGAACAGGAAGGTCGGTGCACGGGGGCAGGGGAGAAGACGAACCCCGAAAGAAACATTCCTAACCCCGGGGGTCGAACTCCATGGCACCCAGGTGATTGAGGTGCCGAAACTGGTACTGATCGATGCAGAGACCGGGACGCGGGTCCGGCACCGGGTCCGGAGCATGAAGCAGGCCTTAAAGCAGCAGGAGTGGTACGAGGCGAACCTCGGCCGGCGAGTACGGATCGAGAAGATGTTTAAACGGTAACGCGGAAGATGACCGAAAAAAGTGCGGAGAATTAGCGTTCCTTCATGAAGACGGCGGCGACCGTCGGAAACGCTTCTTCCGTCTGTCCGCTGCTGCCTGCAGGCGTCCCGGCCGGTACCACGGTTCCTGTCGCCGTCACTGCAGGGGTAGTCCCTGGCCCGGGGATCCCGCCGCTGCTACCGCCATCTCCGCCGCCTCTTTGTGTGGGAGTGGGCTTGCCGGTCCCGCGAGAAGACCGAACGTGCTTAAGTGGGTCGCCACGCCCCAGGCGTAGTTTGCAGCCGTATCGATGCCGCCGGGTTCCAGTAATGAGCCCGGGTGCTTGTTTTCATCAATCCCGGCGATCTCGGTGCCATCGTAGAAGCGTGATCCCTCGTTCCTGGCATACCGCGCGATAAAGAATATGCCTGCCGGAACTGCCTGGCCGTCCGGGGTGGACCGCCCACCAAAAAAAGATCTCTTTTCCCGAACCCATCGTCCGGGATTATCTCCGCCGTGGCCGCGTCTCGACCTGTTCCGTCGTGACGACCTCAGGGGGCGGGGTTTCCGACTGCTTCAGGGCCTCCGCCTCCTCGCGGCTCGGCGGCGTCATGGTCCCGGTCGACTGGATCAGGTCAAAGTCCGCTTCCCGGGGCCAGTTGTCCTCGGAGAAGCCCGGTAACTCGTCCAGCCGCTGTTTGTCGATGTTCACGACGAAACGGTCGTCCCCCGGACGGGAGATCACAGCCTCGGGCGGGATGGCGAACCGTTTTGCTCCCACGCCGAGCATGCCCCCATACCTGAGCACCAGGTACTGCACCTTGCCCTCGGGGAATGTGACCCGCATATCCGAGATCTCCCCGAGGTCGTCGCCCTGCGGGTTGCTCACCTTTTTGTCCAGGATATCGTCGGCCGACATAAACCACTCTTCCCCGACCGCCCGTGTCCTGCGCTCCAGAACTACTTCTGAACGTTCCTGCATCTGTCTCCCTCTCCGTTGTCCCGTCTCTGGAAGGTGGATACACCCTCCAGGGCGGGGCGTGCAGTGAGTATCGGAACCCTTAAAATGGTTTTGCACTGCAGGGTCGGGGTCCCTCCGGACCCCCCGCCGGACGGCGATCTGAAGATTCAAGGAGAGATGCCGTCCGGGTTGGTGTGGCCGGAGGGGTATTTTTCCCGGCGGAAGCGCCGGCTACGGGTTCGGGTATAAATAGATGAAGTTATGTATCGCGTGCGTCAATCCCCTTTCATGGGGCCAACTGTCAGACTGGATATCACCACGATCCTTGAGGCAACGGATGAGTTGCAGCACTTTCTCAACCTGGGTGCCGCCCTCCTGCGGGCGGAAGGGCCGTTATCGGAAGAAGCAGCCGAAGCGTTGATCTTCAAACTGGCCGACGAACTTGAGGAGCACCTGCGGGCGATGAGCGATCAGCAGGGGCCGGCCGGCATCGGTGACCTGCGGGCCTGGACCCGGGCCTGGATCGATGAACGGCGGAAGGCATATCCGGAAGAGTCCTTGCCGGGCGAGGAGAATGCTCAATAGAACTGCATCGTGAGGGGGCCGGGCCGCGCCGCTACCCAAAATTTATCACTACCTACCACGCATGCGGCCCCGATGCCTCACTTCGACCTCTTCTTCAAGACCGAAGAACTGCGGCGGAGACTTGAGCCGCACCTCCGGCTCATCCCGTCGTTCTTCGAGTTCACGATCCGGACCGGGACGCCGGAAGTCCGCTACTTCGACCAGAAGGACCCGATGTGGAAGGGTTTCCCCTTCCCGGTCCCGGAAAAAACCGTCTATGTCTTCGACGATGCAATCCCGGCGAGGGCGCTCGGGGGCGGGATGGATAAGCGAGCGAGCATCCGGGTCACGCGCGACGACCACGACGACGAGGCGATCGCCCTCCGCATCTGGCACGAGGTCCTGCACGCGATCGGACAGCCGGCGGACGACATGGCCAAGCGGGCCGGCGAGTGGCAGAGCGTCTCCGACCGGCTGATGTGGACGGCATGGCAGTCGCTCTCCCGGTCGGTCGACGTGCCGTTCTGGCACCGGAAGTTCTACGAATGGCTGACGGAACGGGCGGCGGAGGGACAGGCCTGATCTGTATTGGGGAATGCGGTTTGTTCCCCCCGGGGCGTGCTCTGGAAGAACGGCCCCGTTCCGGGAGAACGAGTTTCCGGACCTGCAGTAAAATGAGAGTGGCCTTTAAGGCAATCGCCGTGTTGCGTGAGACGTGGATGGTCTGGTATCCCGGACTTGTGCAGGCGGGAGAAAATACCTGACCGGTCAAATACCCGTTGACGATGAGACTGATTCCGGGAATGGGGCATACGGGCCTGGAGCCTCTCTCCGGGATCGATAAAACTCCGTTCTGGACCTCATAGGGCCGCGGTGCGATCTTCAGGGCAACCCGAAGTCGGAGGATAAATCTCATCCAGTGTGCGTGTCTGATGGTCCTCAAAGACCTCGTCGGCGTACCATTTCGCGCCAAAGACAAGGAGACTCATAAGGATTGGGATGGTGTCGTTCCCTTTCTCGGTAAGCTCCCATTCAACGACCCGCGGCCGTTCCCTGACAACCACCGCCCGGATGAACCCGGCTTCTTCAAGTTCGTGCAGTCGCATGACGAGGACGCGCGAGGTAAGGCCGGGAAGGGAGCGCCGGATCTGGTTGAACCGGTTGATGTTTAAGAGCGCGATATCCCGGAGAATGAGGAGCGTCCACTTCTTCCCCAGCACGCGGACCGCAACGTGGATCGGGCAAATTTTGAATGGCGTTGTCGGCAACAGGGCCCGGTCATCCGGTAAAGAGGGACGGCACGGTTGCATGGTATATGTTCGGTTCCTGCCGTATTAATGTAGTATTATTAGTATACCAATACAGGAAGAAGTTCGGTCCTCGTGTCACCGGAGACCCTATCTTTGCACGGCAGAGAGTTTGATAACCGATCCGGGATACGACTTCCCGTACATCCACCATGCTGACGGAGAGTAAGGCTTCACTCCCGCAGGAGGCCGAAGCAGATGCAATCGAGCGGACGGCCCGGCGAATGACGACCGCGGCGACAAAAGGGGAACTCGGGTCGATCCTCGCCGAAGAAGTCGGCCGCTACTCGATTCGAGACCTCCAGATCCTCGGCGGGAGGCTCTACGCGGAGATGAACCGGTTGCCCTCTCCCTACCGGGAACGGGTCCGCCCCTACATCACCGAGCAGTTGTTCGGCGCTCACCACCGGCTTCTCGCCATGTACCGGTCGGGCGGATTCTCATCCATGACCGAACCGATCACCGACCGTGAAACGTTCCTTGGGTTCTGCGCCATGATTCCCGAAGGGTGCTTCCGGTGGGATGAGTCCGTGGAACGGATTCCGTTTCGGTTTACACCCCGGCACCGGGTTTTCTACTACCTGATCTCGGCATTTACGATCTTCGTGCTCGACCGCCCGGGCCACCCGGTGGGAATGCCGTTTCCGGGAGGGTTCCGCGTCGAAGAACGCGGCGGTTCGTTCTTCTGCCTCATCCGCGACCGCGAAAAGGAGGTCCCGTTCTCGATCTGCAACTTCTGCCCTGCCCTGCAGACCGAGGACGAATAATCCCAGGTTCCCCCGCGCAGGTACAACCACTCCAAACTCCTAAATCCCGATCGAAGAATCATAGAGATGGTCCGCCCATGAATTCATCACCCGTCGTTGACAGCATCCTCTCGGCACGCTACCTCCGGAGAGGCGAAAAGACGTTCGAAGACATCTGCCGCCGCGTGGCCTCGGCGCTCGCCGATGACGAAGCCGAAAAAAGCGCTTTTTTCGAAGCGATGGCAACTCTCCGGTTTCTTCCGAACTCACCCACCCTCATGAACGCCGGAACCGAACTCGGGCAGCTCTCCGCCTGCTTCACCCTGCCGGTCCCTGACTCCATCGAAGGCATATTCGATGCCATGAAACAGGGGGCGATCATCCACAAGACCGGCGGCGGAACGGGCTACAACTTCTCCCGCATCCGGCCGGAGGGCTCGCCTGTCCGGTCGACCGACGGGGTTGCATCGGGGCCGGTCTCGTTCATGCGGGTCTTCAACGCGGCAACCGACGTGATCAAGCAGGGGGGCCGCCGCCGCGGGGCGAACATGGGGATCCTCAACGTCTGGCACCCCGATATCCTGTCGTTCATCGCCGCAAAACAGAATGAGGGGGACCTCGCCAACTTCAACATCTCCGTGATGGTGAACGATGCGTTCATGAACCTCGTCGCGGAGCGCCGGGAGGACGAAGTCTGGATCACCGACCCCCGAACGGGCGTACCGGTCACGGTCGGCCGGATCTGGACCGGCATCGTCGACGGGATCTGGAAGAACGGCGAGCCGGGCATCCTCTTTTACGACGAGATCAACCGGCACAACCCCACCCCGCACCTCGGTGAGATCGACACGACAAACCCCTGCGGAGAGCAGCCGCTCCTCCCCTACGAGAGCTGCGTCCTCGGGAGCATCAACCTCGCCGCCTGCATACGCGGGGGGGCTCTCGACGAGGAAACGCTCACGAACACCGCCCGTATGGCGGTCCGGTTCCTCGACGCCGTCATCGACAAAAACGTCTATCCGATACCGCAGATCGAGGAAGCGACGAAGAAGACCCGGAAGATCGGCCTCGGCGTCATGGGGGTCCACGACGCTCTGCTCATGCTCGGCCTTGCGTACGACTCCGACGAAGGGAGGAACTGGTGCGAGCATACCATGCGGCTCATCACCGAGACGGCGACCGACGAGTCGCACCGGCTTTCAGAAGAGCGGGGAGCGTTTCCTGCGTGGGAGGGGAGCGTCTGGAAGGACTACCCGGTCCGGAACGCCGCGATGACGACCGTCGCCCCCACGGGGACCATATCGCTCCTTGCGGGCTGCTCCAGCGGTATCGAGCCGATTTTTTCGTTCGCCTACACCCGGAAGAATACCGTAGGAAAGACCTTCGTCATCGTGAACCCGGTCTTCCGGGACGCTCTTATCCGGACCCTCGCGGGCATGGGTCTCCCCGAAGACGAACGGAAAAAGAGGAAGGGTGCGGTCATCGCCCACGTCCACGAGACCGGGACGATCCAGGACCTCTCCTGGCTCCCGGAGGAGTTTCGTGCGCTCTTCAAGACGGCGCTCGACATCTCCTGGCGGGACCACATCCGGATGCAGGCGGTCTTCCAGAAGCACGTCCATGCTTCGATCAGCAAGACGATCAACATGCCAGGCTCCGCCACCCGGGACGACTGCGAAGAGGCGCTCCTCATGGCGTGGAAACTCGGGCTCAAGGGGATCACCATCTACCGGACGGGGAGCAGAGAAGCGGTCGTCCTCGCCCTGAAAGAGCCTTCGAAGGCCCCGGCAGAATCCTCCGCTCCCGGAGCCGACGATGGGCGGAAGGTGCCGGGACGGGTCGCGACCCTGCCGATCGAACGGCCGAAAGAACTCGCGGGGAGGACCTACCTCTGCCAGTCGGGGTGCTGCCGCCTGTACGTGACCGTGAACCTTCTCGACGGCCGGCCCATAGAGGTCTTCATCAGGACGGTCGGCAGCGGAGGGTGTGATGCAAACAATAGCGCTCTCGGCCGTGCGATCAGCACCGGCCTCCAGAACGGCGTGCCCTACCAGAAGTTCGTCCGGCAGTTCGGGAAAGTGAACTGCATCTCCGCCATCAAGAACCCGGCATCCGAGGGGCACTCGTGCGCCGATGTCGTCGGGCGGTGCATAGACCTTGCGGCAAAGAACCAGAGCGTCACCACGCTGAAGGACTGGGAGGTCAAAGAAACCAGGGGACGGCGGCTCTGCCCCGAATGCCACGAACCGCTCGATTTCGGCGAGGGGTGCAACCAGGGGATCTGCAAGCACTGCGGCTGGAGCGGGTGCATCTAGCAACATCGGAACGGAGGCGCGGGTCGAGGTTAATCCGTACACCGAGACCCGCAGCTGGAGGTCCCGGAACGCTTTCCCGTGAATATGCCCCGGACAGAACTATTTCTATCAAATGCTCTCAAATAACCGTTCGTTATCTGCAAAGACCGGGTTGGGGTCGACCATAATCATTATTCCCGTAAGAGAAGAGAGATATCCGTTATGAAACGTATTTCCTTGACCCTTCTCCTGATCGCCTGCCTTGTCTGCGTCGGATGTTCCGCCTCCGCCGGGACGGTGGTTCCGAATACCGGATCGCAGACGTCTGAAAGCGGATTCATCTTCAACGAGTCCGTCCGGCCGGGTGACGACTTCTATGCCTACGTAAACGACGCATGGATAGCAGAACACCCTATTTCGGCCGATAAACAGTATTACGCGACATTCACCGGGCTGCAGGACCGGGTGAATAACGACCTCCACTCCCTCCTCCTGAATGCATCAACCGCCCCGACGCAGGGTGCTGACCGAAACACTACCCTTCTCGGGCAGTTTTACCGGTCGGGAATGGACAATGAGACGATAGACGGCGAAGGACTCTCCGGTCTATCCGATCTCCTCACGACAATCGACTCCATCGACTCCCGTGCCGACCTGACCGATGCCACGATCGTTCTCCTTGAGCAGGGGTTCGGTCCGGTGTATTCCTACTGGGCGGAGGTCAACCCCGAAAACAGCAGCGAAATGGTTCCTGGCCTCTATCAGGGCGGGCTCGGGCTGCCGGACCGGGACTACTACCTCCGGAACGACACCGAGAGCACGGACCTCCAGGATGCCTAGGGATCACATCGCCCGGGTTCTGGTGCTCGCAGGGGAGCCTGCAGAGCAGGCAGCAGCCGACGCAGAGACTGTTTATGCGATGGAAAAGACCCTTGCGGCGACCCACCTCAGCGCGGAGGAGAACCGTGACCCCGGGCTTACCACCAACCTCTATACCCTTGCCGAACTGGAGGACCGGTACCCTGCGATCGGATGGGAGACCCTCTCCACCATCCCGGGTTCCGGGCCGGTCGGTCGGGTGCATCTCTACCAGCCAGGGTATGTGGAGGGACTCAATACCCTGCTTGAGACGGCACCGCTCGAAGACTGGAAGGTCTACCTGCGCTACCGGCTGATCGACGGGGCGTCCCCTTACCTCTCTTCATCGTTCGAAGAGGAGCGTTTTGATTTCTACAGCAGGGCCCTCTACGGTGTTCCGGAGATGAAACCCCGGTGGCAGCGTGTCGTAGATACGGAGAGCATATCCCTCGGCGACCTGGTAGGCCGGGCGTACGTCGCCGAGTACGTGGACCCCAGGACCCGCGAGATGGTATTGGAGATGTTCTTCTCCATCCGGGAGACACTTGACGAACGAATTGCGAACCTTACCTGGATGGGCAATTTCACGAAAACAGCGGCCCACGAGAAACTTGCCGCCATGGGAGAGAAGATCGCGTATCCCGACCGATGGACCGACTACTCCGGGTTGACCCTCTCCGACTCGTACGTGGAGAACGTCCGTGCCGCCCAGGCCCACTCCTTCATTCACGGACCGAATGGGCTTGAGCGGATCGGCGGCCCGGTTGACCGGAGCCTCTGGTCCATAACCCCGCAGACGGTGAACGCTTTCTACGATCCGACCCGGAACGAGATGGTATTCCCGGCAGGCGTTCTTCAGCCGCCGATCTTTGACCCGGACGCAGACCCCGCTCTCAACTACGCAGCGCTCGGATGGATGATCGGGCACGAGATGACGCACGGGTTCGACGACGAGGGAAGGCAGTACGACAAGGACGGGAACCTGAAGGACTGGTGGACGAAAGAGGATGCCGAAAACTTCAACAACCGGACGGCCATGCTCGTGGCAGAGTATAACCGGTTCGAGGCCCTTCCCGGCCTTTACGTCAACGGCAACCTCACCCTCGGGGAGAACATCGCCGATTTCGGGGGCCTGACTCTGGCCTATCACGCGTGGAAGAAGGCGGAGAACCGGTCAGATGTGGTCGACACTGCCGCAGACCGGCGGTTCTTCTTCGGGGCTGCGACCCTTTGGAGGGTGAACGACCGGGAGGACTCGCTACGCAACCTGGTTCTGACCGATCCCCATTCTCCGGAGAATTTCCGGGTGAACGGAGTCCTGTTCAACATCCCGGAGTTTTACGAGGCGTTCCCGGAGATCCGGCCGGACGATGCCCTCTACCGGGAGGTCGAGGAGAGACCGGTCATCTGGTGACAGGTTCACGTTTGCCGGTCTGCAACCATACTTTTTTTTGCCCGCTGCGTGAGAATGTTTGAAGATGCGGGTTACCGGAACTTCCGAGCCGACCGCCGTTGCCTGCGATTGCATTCAACCAGAAATGCATTTCGGGAGGGCGCGGGGCCGTTCACTCGCTGCCGACGCACCGGATGATAAGGTCTTTGCCGAAGACCCTCCTGAAGGCGCGACCCTCGGACCGGACCGCCGAGGACTCAAGAGTGCAATCCGTCGCACTTACGATCTCGAGGGTCGCCGCCTTCTTGTCGATAGAAACGATGCGTGCCTGGGCGACAAGGCCGACATGGCCACGGTCAAGGTGCTCGGCAAGGCGAAGAAACACGGAGAGGGCAGGAACCGCCGCCGGCCCCGTACCTGTCCGGGGCGGTTTCTTCCGGTGATACCTGGCCACTTCCGCGATGATCCCGACCTCCCGCCGGTCAAACCCGGGCAGATCCGCATTGCTGATGATGTAGTGCGAGTGAAGGTGATGGTTGGAGAACGAGACGATCTCGCCTATGTCGTGGAGGTATGCCGCGTATTCAAGCAGTTCCCGTTCTGCGGTGCCGAACTTGTGCAGCCCTGCCTGTCTTCCGCTGTCGAAGAGTTCAAGCGAGAGACGTGCGACCGTCTGCGCATGCTCGGGACTGGCTCTGCATGCGCCGAGAAGCCGCTCTACGCTCTGCTTCCTCTTCCGCAGCCGGTCCTCGGGTGACATGCCGTTCCGGCGCGAGAGGTAATCGACGATCAATCCGTCCCGGAGACCCCGATCGCTTATGCGGATCTCCGAAAGACCGAACGCATCCATGACCTCCTCAAGAATGGCGGTTCCCGCAATGATGATGTCCGCCCGATCCGGGTTGATTCCGGGGACGCCCTTACGCCGATCGAGCGGAAGCGAGCAGAGCAGGGCGGCGGTCTTTCCAAGGTCCTCCCTGGTGAGGGCCGGCGGCGTATCCGAGAGCCGGTCCGAAACAGAACGCCGGGCAATCTCCGCAAGGTTCTGGATCGTGCCCGAACTCCCGTAGGCAACATCCACACGCTCCCTCTTCACCCGTTCCGCGACCGGCGTGACGACGTCCCGTATGTAGCGCCGGATCTCTTCGTAGACCTCCGGCGGCACGGAGTCCGTCGCTCCGTCCTCGAAGAACTGGTTCGTGAGGCGTATCGCCCCGAGATGAAGGCTTTCGAGCATCCGCTCCTGCCCCCGGTCCCCGACGATGATCTCGGTGCTGCCGCCGCCGATATCGACAAACAGTGCAACGGCGTCGCCCATCTCAATGCCTCGCGAGACACCGAGATAGATCAGGCGCGCCTCTTCAACCCCGGAGACCGTCCGGACGTTCAGGCCGGCTTCATTCTGCAGTCTCTTGAGGAAGTCCGCGGAGTTTCGCGCCTCTCGTACGGCCGACGTCGCAACTGCCACGCACTCTACCGCACCGAAACTGCGTGAAAGGTCGACAAACCTCCTGCAGACAAGGACCGCACGGTCCATCGCGTCGTCCCTGAGCCATCCCCGGATGAACGCACCCTCTCCGAGCCGCACAACCTCTTTCTGCTTCGTAAGCACGGTGTAAGACTGCGGGGACTCGAAACAGGCAACAAGGAGGCGGACGGAGTTCGTGCCGAGGTCGAAGAAGGCAACGACCCGTCCTTTCGAAGATGCGATCATTCGATCACAAGCCTCCTCCCGTAGACCGATTCGAAGAGAGCGCTCTTCTTTAAGGCGGACTTCTGTTCCTCGACGGCCGGGGACGAGAACGCGCACCGAATCACGACCCGGTCCGGGTGGACGTCGCAGTCGATCTCCCGGACGGCGTCGGTGTGCGTGACGTCAAGTCCGTCTGCAACCCGCAGCAGTGCTGCAAGGTCGCACACCCGCTTCCGGTCGGAGGCATCGAGTTCCGCAAACGGAGCATGCGACTCCTTCGGGGGCGATTTCCGGTGATACCGCGCGATGTTTCCTATGATCCGCCGCTCGTATTCGTTGAAGGGGAGCCGCTCATCGCGCCGGATCATCTCAAGCGCCAGCCGGTGGTGGCCCGCCCGACCTTCCACCCACCCGATGTCGTGCAACAGTGCGGCATACTCGAGATACTCGCGATCCGTCCCGGTCCGTCGATGGAGCGGCTGCAGTTCGTCGAAGAGCCGGAGCGCAAGGAAGGATACCTGCCGGGCGTGCCGGATATCTCCGCCGTATTCCTCCGCACAGGATGCGACCGCCCCCCTCCGGCTACCTCTGCCGTTCGACATCGACCTGCTGTACTCCTGCTGTCCGATCACTCTGCTGAGGTGTTGGCTCTGAACTATTATGAGTCTTTATTGTGTCGGGTTCACCTCCCTCCCCCTGCATCTCCGCACCCTCCTGCGGCGTTTCACCGTATGCGACTGAAATATGCTCTATCGTGAACGGGTCGGGCCGCAGAAGCGCATAACAGGCCCGCGAATCGCCGTCATCCGGCTTTCCGACGCTGCCGGTATTGACAAACCAGACACCGCCGACCTCGGCCGCAAACGGGCGGTGGGAGTGGCCGGTAACAATGACGTCGGCGTCCGCCGCGGCCGCAAGGTCCTTCAATCGCTGACTTGCGGTATTTTCGGAGATATACTCGGTGTTCGATGCCGGGCTCCCGTGCGTGAGGAGGATGCGCTTCCCGAAGAGCCTCAGGCGGACTTTCTCCGGGAGCGTTCGGAGATATCGCCGGCTTTTCCGCGAAAGACTGCGGCGGGCTCGCCGGAGCGCTTTGCGCCGTTTCCTGTTTTCGGAAGTTTTTCGAATCCGTCTTGCCCCGAGTACGTCTCGATCGTAGTTGCCGACGACGCTGATGACGTTTTCCGCCGCAAGCATCTGCAGGACCTCGTTCGGGGCCGGCCCGCCCCCGACGGAATCGCCGGCATTCAGAACGAGCGTTGCGCCCCGGGCCCCGGCGTCGTTAAGGACCGCCGCAAGAGCGGGGAGGTTTGCATGCACGTCGCCTATGAGGGCAACCATTGTCGGCGCACCCTGCTCTCGGCCCGGCAGGGGGGTGCTTATCGCCTCTCGAAGGCGTTCCCACAGCCTCTCCTCCTTCTGCTCCGCCCATGTCCGCACCAGCAGCGCATGGAGTTCCCGCCTCTGTCGGGCTCTGTCGTCGATGAGGTGGTGGGTGCCCGGCTCCACGAGCCTGAAGAAGTCGAGGTGCCCGAAGTATTCCCGCTGCCGCTCCCTCTCCGCGTCGAGGAATTCAGGCAGGAACCCGAGCCAGACGTCGCAGTCGTGCAACTCGCCGAGAACGTCCTGGAGGTGCTTCACCTTCTTCAAGGGTTCTTTCAGACCGTCGCCGTAAAGACCCTGAAACGCCTCCATGGTGTAACGGAGGTGTTTTACGGCGATGCGCATGGCGTGGTGCTCGACGGTGCGGTCGGGCATGGCGACGAAAGGCTCAAACCGGAATACTTCGTCGATCTGCCGTGATATATGGGAGAACGCACGTACATACGCTGCATGTGAACGGACGTCGGTGTTGCGGCACTCCTCCCGTTCAAGATATCCGGCGAGAGCGTCTTCCATCGCCTCGACGACCCCCGTCCTCTCCAGCCGGTCGATCCCCGCGATAACCGCCGGCTGAAGACCCGCTCTCCTCTGCTGAAGACGCAGAAAGAGGCATTCGAGTCCCGGGAGAAGGTACCGGGGGGAAGGGTCGGCTGCGACTGTGATATCCTGCGGCCGGTTTGCGCCGTTGTGCATGATGGAGTCTTTGATCCGGGCGAATACCAGATAGATTCTTTTTTTGAGCGTTTTATGGGCCGTCTCTCTTTTCGGGACGGGGACCAGGGGCGCCGGTTCGAAACCCGTATCTTCACCCATGAGGAGAAAGATCGGTCGCATCGACGGCCGTTCTCTCTCGCCGATGGTCCCGACAACGGATCGGAGGAACGCGATCTGGACGTCTGCATCCCTCGCGGCCCCGAGCGCCCGCGTGATGGCCCGGACCTCCTTGTTCCAGAACCGGTATTCCTTGCCGGAGAAACAGTCCTTGAACAGGGGAAGAGCCGCCCTAATCCGCCGGGACGCCACGCGCATCCTGTGGATGTACTCGATATCGTCCGCCGCACGGACACTCTCAACCTCGGCGCTGAAGGCCTCGAGAAGGTCGGAGAGGTACCCGGCCCCGTACAGGCAGGTCCCGGGGTCAGGCGCGCCCATCGCCATGATGCCACTCCCCCCGGTGTTCAATCAGCCACTGCTGCGAGTCGATGCCTGGCTCGCCATCTTTCGGGGTTACCCGTTCGTAGGTGCCGTCACTGAGCAGGCGTCTCGCCTTGACCGTATCCCCAAGATGGATATTCAGGATCTTGACCAGTTCCTTCCGGATAGCCGGATTGGGTACAGGGAACAGGATTTCGACCCTGCGCTTCAGGTTCCGGGGCATAAGGTCGGAACTCCCGAGAAGAATCTCCTCATCGCCGCCGTTTCGGAAGTAATAGATCCGTGCATGTTCAAGAAACCTGCCGACTATGGAAATGACGGAAATATTCTCGCTCACTCCCGGTATCCCGGGCCGTAGCGCGCACAGACCCCGTACGTTGAGAGCGATCGCAACGCCGGCTTCAGACGCCCGATAGAGCGCGGTGATGATCTCCGGGTCGAGCAGACCGTTGAGTTTCATGGCGATATAGCCGTTCCCGTGCTCCCCCTGATGCAGGATCTCCCGCTCGATCCGCTCGAGGATACCGGATTTCAGGGTGGTGGGAGCAACGAGAAGTTTGCGGTAGGTCTGCTGCTCCGCGTACCCCGTAAGGGCGTTAAATAGTTCGGTTGCATCCGCACCGATATCGGGATCGGAAGTTATATAACCGATATCGCCGTAAATCCGGCTCGTCACCGTGTTGTAGTTGCCGGAGCTCAGGTGAACGTAGCGAACGATCCTGTCGCCCTTTCTCCTGACGATGAGGCAGAGTTTTGCATGGATCTTCAATTTCTCGTGGCCGTAGACGACATGAACGCCATGCCGCTCGAGGTTTCTTGCGTAGGTGATATTGTTCTTCTCATCGAACTTCGCCTTCAACTCCACGACGGCGGTGACCTGTTTGCCGTTACGCCGCGCCTCAAGGAGCGTATCGATGATCGGGGAGTCCCGGTCGATGCGGTAGAGGGTGATCTTGATGGCAAGGACCTCGGGGCACCGTGCCGCCTCCCGGAGCAGGCGCACCAGCGGGGCCATGCTGTCGTAGGGGTGGTAGAGCATGGCGTCCTGCTTCTCAAGGCGGGAGAAGGCCGTTACCTCGTTTTCAAGCACGGGCGGAACGGCCGGGATGAACGGCCGGTCTTTCAGGTCGGGGCGGTCGATATCCTGCAGTTCCCGGAGATCGGCAAGAGCAAGCGGGCCGTCCGTCTCATAGATGTCGTTCGGGGAGAGGTCGAGTTTCTTCTCGAAGATGTCCCGCATCGAACCGGGCACGGGGCCGCCCGTCTCCAGCCGTACCGGATGCCCGACGCGCCGGGTGGAGACGCCCATTTCTATTGCGGTAAGGAGGTCCGAGGCTTCATCGACTACGACCTCTATCTCCGCGTTGCGGGTGACCCGGAACGGGTAGGATGCAGCCACCTGCATTCCTGGAAAGAGCCGGCCGAGGTTCTCGGCGATCAGGTCTTCGAGAAGGACGAAGTGATACTCCTGTTTTCCCTGCCCCCCTCCGCTCGCTATGGGCACCCGGACGAACCGGGGGAAGAGCCCGACCGGGACCTTCAGGCGGGCGCCGTGCTCCATGCCCTTCTGGTCCCGGACGATGATCCCGAGGTTCAACGACATGCTGGAAATGAAAGGAAACGGCCGGGCCGCATCGAACGCCATCGGGGTGAGTGCGGGCATGATGATCCGGTCAAAGTAGTCGCAGAGCTGGGCGCGCTCTGCGGGCACAAGATCGCGGTAGCGGTGGATGTATATGCCGGACTGCCGCAGGGCAGGCAGGAGTTCTTCCGACCAGCACTGTGCGTGGGCACGGACGAGCGGCTCGACCTCGCTGCGGATAGCGGCCATCTCTTCGGCGGGCGACATCCCGTCCGGCGGCAATTCCTGCGCCCCCTCCGACATCTGCCGCCGGATGCCTGAGACGCGCACCATGAAGAATTCGTCGAGGTTGCTGCCGCAGATGGCGAGGAATTTGACCCGTTCAAGCACGGGGTGGGTCGCGTCCTGCGCCTCTTCAAGCACCCTCCGATGGAATGCAAGCCAGCTCAACTCCCGGTTGATGAAGTACCGCCGGTCGGTTGATCCGCTCCCCCCTGCCGGGTGCGTGCAGGACGGCGCTGCAAACGGGTCCTCTATGATTGTCCCCCCCTGATGCGGGTCTCCGTCGCCCACGGGATCAGCCCCCGATAGGGATCTATTCCGGTGGGTTCGATAACTCTTACTCTCCTCGTCCGGATCATACTGTATACCTCACTCCCTCTCGGTATGCCAGATCCCGCGGTGCGCAAGCATCCAGTCCTGCGAGTTGAGAGGCTCTTCTCCCGGCGCCGGACGTACGCGTTCATAGGTGCCGTCACAATTTAACCTTCGCGCGATGGCGGTGTCCCGGAGATGGACGCGCAGGATATCGTTGATGATCGCTTCCCGGATCTCGGGGTCGATGACCGGAAAGAGCGTCTCCACCCGTCGGTCGAGGTTTCGGGGCATCAGGTCCGCGCTCCCGAGGAGGACCTCCTCGTCTCCGCCGTTTCTGAAGTAGTATATCCGTGAGTGCTCCAGGAACCGCCCGACGAGCGATGTGACGGTGATCGTATCGCTGACCCCTGATATCCCGGGCCGGAGGCAGCAGATCCCCCGGACCTGCAGGTCCACCGTGACACCGGCTTCAGATGCACGGTAGAGCGCCATGATGCAGTCGCGGTCTACGAGTGCGTTCATTTTCAGGGCGATATAACCGTCGCCGAACTCCTGCTGGCGCCGGATCTCCCTCTCGATCCGTGCGACGATCCCTTCCCGCATGGTCCCCATCGATCCGTGGGAGACGATGAGCCTGCGGTACCTCGACTTCCGGGAGTAGCCGGTGAGCGCGTTGAAGAGGTCGGTGACGTCGGCGCCGATCTCGGGGTTGCAGGTAAAGAGGCCGAGATCGGTATAGACCCGCGCCGTCCCGGCGTTGTAGTTTCCCGTCCCCATGTGCGTATAGGTGACGAGCGCTCCCGCCTCCCGCCGGACGACCATGCACATCTTTGCGTGGACCTTCAGGCCGACGAGCCCGTAGACGACGTGGACGCCCGCCCGCTCGAGCGCCCGCGCCCAGACGATGTTGTTTTCCTCGTCGAATCGCGCCTTCAGTTCGACGAGCACCGCGACCTGTTTTCCGTTCATGCGGGCATCCATCAACGCTTCGACGATTGGAGAGTTCAGCCCGACCCTGTAGAGGGTCTGCTTGATGGCGAGCACATCCGGGTCGTTTGCAGCCTGTTTGATGAAGTTGATCACGGGCGTGAAACTGTCGTAGGGGTGGTAGAGCAGGATGTCCTGCTTTTTGATCGCGGCGAAGATATCTTCTTCTCTGGAGAGGATGGGCGGGTAAGAGGGGAGGAACGGCTGGTCTTTTAGGTCCGGGCGGTCGACCGCGGTGAGTTCCATGATGTCGGCCATGCCGAGGGGGCCGTCGGACGTAAAGACAAGGCTCTGGGGGACACCGAATTTTGCCGTGAGCATCTCTCTTACCCATGCCGGCATGGAGCAGTCGGCTTCGAGGCGGACCGGGGAACCGATCCGCCGGAGTTCCACGCTCTCCTCGATCGCGGTGAGGAGGTCCGAGGCCTCATCTTCCTCGATCTCGAAGTCCGCATCCCGGGTGACCCGGAACGGGTATGCGGCAACTACCTCTACCCCGGGGTAGAGCCGGTTGAGGTTCGAGGCGACGAGGTCTTCGAGGAAGACGAAGTGGTCTAAGTTCGCCCCGGGAAGGTCCTCCGGGTCTTTTGCATCAAAGACGTCTCCCGGGACCCGAACGAGCCTCTGGAGGACGCCGAGCGGCACTTTCAGCCGGGAAAAGACCGTTCCGCGCTCGGGGTCATTGATGATAACGGCGAGGTTCAGGCTCAGGCTTGAGACGAACGGGAACGGGTGTCCGACGTCGAACGCCAGCGGGGTGAGGACGGGGAAGACTTTCCGCTCGAAGTAGTCTTCCAGGGCCCGTTTCTGGTCGGGATCGAGGTCCCGGTGCCGGTGGATGCAGATGCCCGCACGGATCAGTTCCGGGAGGAGGTCCTCGCTCCAGCACCGGGCGGCATCCTCAAGCAGCGGCGTTAAGTCCTGACGGATCGCCGTCAGCTGCTCGGTCGGCGTCATCCTGTCCGGGGGGGCTTCAAGAGCGCCGCGGGTCCGCTGCCGCCGGAGCCCGGAGACCCGGATCATCATGAATTCGTCGAGGTTGCTCCAGAAGATCGAGAGGAACTTTACTCGCTCCAGCAGCGGGTGCCGGTGGTCCTGTGCCTCCTCGAGGACGCGCCGGTTGAACTGTATCCAGCTCAGTTCCCGGTTGATGTAGTACCGGGGTGCATCCAGCGGTAGGTCCGGATGCGGTTTTTGAGTGGAGGCAGGGGCGTTATCGGTATTGTCAGGCGGCATTGCTCATTCCTCTGCTGGCGGAAGGCGGAGATATATAGCGGTCAATAGTTGTTTCAGTTCCTATATCTAACTTGCGGGGACAACGGAGCGGAGCGGGAAATCCCCGGTCGGGGCAGGAGATGACAGGGAGACCTCCGTCGGGAGTTTTCTAACAGGCAAATTGGAGGTCTGCCGTGCACGGGAACTTCCTGTGGAAGTTTCCTGACATCCCTACCCAAAACGAAATGACCGGCATCCGACCCGGTCCAGGCTGTTTCGAGGATTCGATTGTCCTCCGAAGGGCCGACTTTCACCAGCACCCCTGGCGCTTTGTCTCCCAAACCGGCAGAACTCCCCCGGCACGGGGTGGCCTGCCGGGTCGTATCGGTCATGAACAGAAATGAGTATACCCATTTTCCCGTCATATAGAGAACGGCCAGGCCCGTCCACCCTAAACCATTAAATGGTACCTGTGCATCATAAGGGGTATGAACCCGGCTGACAGCATTATACGGGGTTTTTCAACCCCTCCCTTGCGGGAGGGGCGGGATTCCGGCATTGAACGCCTCGGCCGTGGTGTTGACACGATGAAGAAGCCGAAAGTTGTCGGCGGAACGGATATCCGGTCCTTCCCCTTCGGCAGGGAGTTGCTTTCCGGTTACAGACTGGTGATGATAGCCGACATCGACGATCCGGCAACTGTAGACATTTCTCGATACCCTGGGGGTTCGGATTGGGGAAGATGAGGACGAGACCGTACGGCTCGGCGGCGGCGTTTAAGTAAACTAACGGTAAATGCGAGAACACTATGTCAGCGCTACAACGTCCAGGAGAGAGAGGCGGACGCACGCTTATTGCCATAGTCATCGTGATAGCAGCCGTGTGTGCCGTTGTGCTGGTATTGCATGTTCAGCCGTGGAAACCGACTCCACCCAGCCCACCGATTCCGCCCGGCCCACCGGTGTCGGCGATACCGACCCCCGCGATGCCGACGGTGACGGAGCCCACACTCGTTGTCGCAGCGAGCGACAGCAGTGCGGCATCGAAAGCCGGGGCAGATTATACCTGTGACGGTATCAACGATCAGCATGAGATCCAGGCTGCGATCGATGCTCTGCCGGCCAGCGGCGGGACCGTCCGGTTGACGGAAGGAACATTCAACTGTGCCGGAAGCCTTCTGCCCAAGTCGTATACGACCCTGAAAGGGCAGAATAATGAGTCTACCAACCTGATTTTTACAAATAACGGCCTGGTCTGGATGAAAAATGATTTCGTTGCGCTGGAAGGCTTCCGCGCAACCGGCTCCGGCTATTCCGGGCAATCGGCGCATAGGGGTGTGATATATATCACTGCGAGCCACGTGTGGGTCAGAAACGTCACGGCCACAGCCGACAGGTCCATCCAGGCTGTATTTTACGTGCGTTCTATTGAGGGCTACAACAAGGCTATCGAGTGTATTGCATTCATCGGCTGTGTGGCTGATGGTCCCGGAACGTACGGATTTCTTCATAGTTCGCAGGATACTGATTACAAGGTACACAAATATGTCCAGTATATCGATTGCAGGGCGATCGACTGCGGCCGATATTCCAGATTCAATAACTGGGTCACAGGATTCGATTTTGCGGAGCTCAACGACATAGAGAACCTGCGGGTGACCCGGTGTGTCGCCGAAGGCAGCTGGGAATCCGGGTTTCACCTCGAATGGGCTCCCGCCAAGAAAGACATCGTTTTCTCAGACTGCATCAGCAGAAACAACGGCCAGAAACCCTACCCTGAATATTACGACACAAGCGGCGAGTACTACTTCGGCGCCGGCTACATGGCGCCGCGGGGCCAGTACACGTTCAACAACTGCACCGCGGAAGGGAACAGCGCCTACGGGTTCTTCTTCAGTTACCCCGACGGTGTCTCCCTGTACAACTGCACGGACCGCGAGACGGGCCGGGGAAAGACCGACTACTCGCAGGTGAAACCGACGTCGTTCTTCATCGTGCAGTCGCTACTGACGGACGCCAACCCCTCGCTCGTCATGGAGAACTGTGAAAGCATCGAATCTTTCGGATACGGTCTGCATATCGCGCTGATGGATCATATGCAGATCAAAAACTTCCGGTTGACTGATCCAGCCGGGATCGACGGCAAGGGCGCCGTACTGGGGGGTTCACCGCGAGGAGCGTTGTTTGTGGATTCTAGCATCGATATCCATGCCACGGGGGATCGCGTCTCCACTCTGATATACGCGATGGGTAACAGGAATGTTGTATACTCCGGGCAAATAAATTCAAATGCGGCGCAGCCGTTTGTCATTGACGGATACGGGACCAGCAATGTATTGGTAAAGGGTATGCGGATCCTACCGGTTGGTTCGACGGGCATAACGTTGACACAGGATGTCCCCGACGGTGCTGTAAAGATCGTGAAGTCGTGACATCCAGTTCGTCCGCCTTTCGACCGTTCTGGGTGCATCAAGAAGCAATTCTGTTCCCTCTCTCCTTTTTTCTCTCTAATTTCCGAACGAATTCGATCCGCCCCCCTTTTTGCTTAATCTCTCCTGCACTGGTCAATTCTACCCGGACCTTCCGGGCATCTCAGGGGGTATTGCTGCGCCCGGGAGCATCAACTCCTTCTCTAATATAAAAACCATCTCTCGATCCGATATCCCTGATGAGGCTTTTTTTCATCTCTTGATTGCCTCAAAATTTGTATATTATCTCTTAAGTCTGTATGATAATTATTATTGTTTTAAAAATATTTTTATAGCATGATATAAATACCTAAATCCACTCCCATGAGGGGTGAATTGCATGAAGAGGACATTTGCAATGGAAAGACAGTCCACACTCCTTCTCGTGTTCAGCTTTTTTCTGATCGACGGTGCGGCCGTAGCAGGAGAGGAGTTGTCCGGTACAAGCACGCTTGTCGTAGCGGCGGGCGACAGCAGCGACGTAGCGAAGGCCGAGGCAGACTATGTCTGCGACGGATCGAACGATCAGGCGGAGATCCAGAAGGCCATCGACGCCCTCCCCGCCGGTGGCGGCACCGTCCAGTTGACGGAAGGGACGTTCAACTGCGCCGGGAGCATTCTACCCAG
>DAYL01000011.1:0-1247 GCA_002508705.1 Methanoculleus sp. UBA374
GAGCCGACCGGGAACGTGACACCCGAACCCACCGGGAACGTAACACCGGAGCCGACCGGAGCGAACGTCACCATCGTATCGCCGGAGGAGGGCGCCAGCGTCCCCGCCGGGAACGTGACGGTGAGCGTGAACGTCACGAACTTCACGCTGGTCGAACCGACCGGCCAGGCGAATGTGCCGGGCGAAGGCCACCTGCACTACTACCTTGACGCCCCGGTGCCGACGAACGCGAGCGAACCGGCCGTCCCGGAGACCGGCGGCTATGTCATCTCCACGAACCTCACCCACACCTGGGAGAACGTGACGGCGGGAGAGCACAACCTCTCGGTCCAGCTGACCAATAACGACCACACGCCGGTCGTCCCGCTCGTCTTCAAGACGGTAAACGTCACCGCCGACGGGAACGTGACACCGGAGCCGACAGGGAACGTGACACCCGAACCGACCGGGAATGTGACACCGGAACCCACAGGGAACGTAACACCGGAACCCACAGGGAACGTGACACCGGAACCCACCGGGAACGTAACGCCCGAACCCACCGGGAACGTAACGCCCGAACCCACCGGGAACGTAACACCTGAGCCGACAGGGAACGTAACACCGGAACCCACCGGGAATGTGACGCCTGAGCCGACCGGGAACGTGACACCGGAGCCGACCGGAAACGTGACACCCGAACCGACGACCGGAGCGGGCATCACGGCCGAGATCGCTGCGGGGCTTTCCGGGGAGGGGAACCTGACGACGTTCGTTGGAGCCTTAAATAACTCCACTCTCGACCAGAAACTCGAACAGAACAGGACGTACCTCGTATGCGCTCCGACCAACGATGCGTTTGAAGGGCTCGGCAATCAGACCCTCGCGGCCATCATGAACAATACGACGCTCCTGAACACCATCATCGAGTACCACGTCATCCAGGGAGACTACACGATCGAAGAACTCATACAGCTCTGTCAGAATTCGACCGACGGCCAGATCTCGCTGCCGACCGTTGAGGGAACGGACGTTAACGTCTCGCTCACCGACGACAATCAACTGGTTATCAACAACATTGCCGTCGTGACCCAGATCCCGATCACGAACAGCATCACCGTCTACGTGATCGACGGTGTCCTGATCCCATCAGGTGCCCAGATTCCGCCTCCGACCGGGAACGTGACACCGGAACCGACCGGGAATGTGACACCGACACCGACCGGGAACGTGACACCGGAACCGACCGGGAACGTGACACCGGAACC
>DAYL01000011.1:1592-8378 GCA_002508705.1 Methanoculleus sp. UBA374
CCGGAGCCGACCGGGAACGTGACGCCGACACCGACCGGGAACGTGACGCCGACACCGACCGGGAACGTGACACCGGAGCCGACAGGGAACGTAACGCCGGAGCCGACCGGGAACGTGACACCGGAGCCGACAGGGAACGTGACGCCGACGCCGGGAGAGAGCGTCGATCTCGAACTCTATGAGGGCTGGAACTTCGTCTCGATCCCAAGACAGCTCTCCACGGATAACAACACCGTGGCGACGGTCTTTGGCGACGTCGACACTGATGGCCGGCCGATCTACACCTTTGAACCGGAAACCGGCTTCACGCCTGTAGGAGAGAATGAGACGCTTGAGGTCCTTGAGGGATACTGGGTCTACTCGACCAATGAGACGACTCTGCAGTTGAACCTCAGCACCGACCCGATCCGGTCCCCTGCAGCGCGGACGCTCAGTCCGGGATGGAACGCCATCGGCTACTCCGACCTGACGGAGCGACCCGCCAACGAGACACTCGGGTCAGTGGAAGATGCCTGGGTCTACGTCGTCGGTTTCGACGCAGAGACCCAGAGTTATCGGCCGGCACTCATCAACAACCAGACCGGAGCCCAGGGCGAGGACCAGAGCCTCTCCCCGACCGAAGGCTACTGGCTGTTCATGAGCGAAGAGGGCAGACTGGCTGCCATCAGCACCTAACCTTTTTTTTTGACGGCGCCGGGCGTACGAACAGAAGAGTTTTCGGCCTCCTCATTCCGGGACCGCCCGATACTCCTGCATCAGGGCGTCGCCGTAGGCCTCTTTCTTCTTTGTCGGGATGTAGTTGAACGCCCCGGCTCTCCGGAGGAGTTCAGCGCGAATCGAAGCGTCGTTCGGGAGATTCAGGGCCCGCACGCCGTCGATGATAAGGTCGAGGTGGTTGATGCCGGTCTCCTTCCCGTCCACGAGGACCGTCCTCACCTTGATCGCGTCCGGCCGGATTCCGCCGCAGATGGTGCAGTAATCGCCTTCTTTCTCGTTTGTCACGCGCATCACTCCCGGACCATCGTCAGCGACATCTTGAACCGCGTGACGGCCGAGAGAGCGTGGGGGACGTTTGCCGGGAAGATGATCGTCTCTCCCTCGCGCATCCGGTGCGTCTCACCCGCGACCCAGACCTCACACTCCCCGTCGAGGATCGTCACCACCGCGTCGTACGGCGCGGTGTGCTCCGAGAGCCCCTCATCCTCGTCGAACGAGAAGAGGGTGATGCTCCCCGACGGCTTGTTGATGATCATCCTGCTTGCCACGGTCCCGTCCTGGTAGGCAACAAGGTCCGCTAACCGGAGGACCTTTCCCCGCAACTCTGCGCGTTTATCTTCCGACATAATTCAACCACTCACTGTATACTTCATTCTTCTTCCGGCAATCTACTTTTCGCATCCGCCCGTGCATACACAAGCGCCCCATCCACCGGGCATGCCTCCGTGCACCGGCCGCAGAGGTAGCACTCCCCCCGGCCGTCGCCGGGTCCCGCCTCCCCGGTCGGGCATGCCCGTTCGCACTTCCGGCAGCCGATGCAGGCGTCCGTCCGCCGGAGCCGGTAGCGGGCCCTTGACGCCGCCGGGGCGAGGAGGGCCCCATAGGGGCAGACATACCGGCAGAACGGCCGGTAGATGACGGCGGAAAGAAGGACGATCCCGAGGAAGACGAAGAACGACGTACCGACCGCGAGGTTGAAGAAGTCTGCAAGGCCGATAAGCGCAAGGAGGTTTATCGAGAGCCCGAGGCCGGCGGCGAGGAAGAGAACGAAGACGCCTGCCCGGATCGCCACCGGGACCCGGCTCTCGGCGTTGCCGCGCTTCTTCGCCGGCACAAGGTGCACGAGTTCCTGGACGGCGCCCGCCGGGCAGACCTGCCCGCAGATGACCCGGCCGAATACGAAGGTGAGGGCGATGAAGAACAGAAACCCGCCGAGCGCGATAGGGAGTGGAGACCCGAGCGCCGCCGCGTCCCGGAGGACGAGGCCCTGCAGTTGGTAGGGGAAGACCGGTGCAAAGACCAGGAACCCGAGGAGCGCCGAGATTACGAGGAACGGCACCGCCCGCCGTCGGGTGAACCGGCCGGAGCGCCAGAGCCAGACGAGGACGGCAAATGCAAAAAGGCCGTAGATGAAGCCTACGGCCTTCGGGATTGCTTCAACGACCATCGGGCCCTCAGAGCAGTCTTGTCCCGGTTGTCGGCCGCGGAACCTTCACCACGAGCACCCGGCAGGGTTGATTGCTCTCGTTCGCCCAGCGGTGGGGAATCTTTGCCGGGCTCTCGACCAGGTGGTCCTTCCCGACCTCTGCACGCTCGTCGCCGATCTCGACGATCCCCGTCCCCTCGAGGACGTAGAAGAAGACGTCCACCGGGGTTATGTGCTTCTTTAGCGCTTCCCCGGGCGCAAGCGTGATCACAACCGCGTTCGCATGCTCGGTGTCGTAGACTTTCCGGGCATCGACATGGTGCGGGTTTGCACCGATTGGTTCCCTGGCTACATCAACAATCTTCATATCGTTCATCTCCGTTGCGGCAATTATCCTTTATAATTCGTCCAGTAATTCGCGAGGGACTCGCGCCGCCGCCGTTCATGGCGGCGGGCCCGCATCTCCGGGAAGGTCGGCTCCGTGCTCTGGACGGCCGGGCAGTAGGGGCAGAGGGCGTAGGGCACGTCGTCGGCCTTATCCCTGACCGGGCAGAGGTAGGCCCCCTCCCACTCGTCGACGATCTGTCCGCCGGGGAACGGGGTGCCGACCGGGTGGGCGGGCTTCTCCACGACGAACATGGTGAACGCGGAGAGAAGATACTTCAGATAGAGGTACTTCGGGTCTTTCTCTCGCGCTTTTTCGGCGCAGGCCTCCGCCACCATTGAGCAGTAGGCGGAGAGCGCCGGGTCCGGCGGGTCCTCCATCTCGGGACCCCCGCCGTTCCGGGAGAGGAGGATCAGGCAGTGGTGCGCCGAAAAGATCTCTTCATGGACGCTCGCAAGAAGCCGGTCGCGGTAGTCTTCCGGGAGGTGGCCGACCTTCCGCTCGAACCGGGCGTGCATCATCTCCAGGTCGTGCAGGTCGAACGCCGTCACTTCGTCGGCGATCACGCGGAGGAGGTCCCCCTTTGTCGCTGCCCCCTGCATCCGCCGGCAGGCTGTCCTGATGGTCGCCACCGATACCGACTGCCCGTCCTCTGCCTCCTCTCCGTAGTCGGCGAAGGGGTCGATGATGAAGGAGCAGGCGTCGCCCGGACCGGCCCCGGGCGTCTCGCGGCCTTCCCTGCCGATGAGCCGCAGGATACCGTTCAGGATCGTCTCCAGCCGCATGGTCTCACCAGAGTTTACCTACGATCGTGAGATGTGGAGAGGTTTAATTCTGGTGTAACTCTCATAGTAACAACCATGAACGACCTCATCCGGGACCTGACGACCCTCGGGTTGATGGAGTACGAAGCCCGGGTCTATGCGGCCCTTGTCGGGATCGGCGAAGGAAGCGCCCGCCAGATCCACGAGGCGAGCAACGTCCCCCGCCCGAGGGTCTACGACATCGCCGAAGGGCTTGCCGCACGGGGGTTCATCACCGTCCGGCGGGGAAACCCCCACGTCTACATCCCGGCCGAGCCCGCCGTCGTCATCCACCACCTGACGGCGGCCGTCGATGCCGCGGCGACGGCGGCGGTGCAGGGTCTCGATGCCCTTTCGCTCGACGCCCGGTCAAAGAACTCGCCGATCTGGTACGTGCAGGGGGAGTGGAGCATCCGGCGCCACGCGGAGTCGCTTGCCGCAGGCGTCACCCATGACCTTGCGGTCGTCTGCCTGGACTACGGCAAGATCGGCGAGTTCGCCCGGCTGATCGCCGATGCGTCACGGGACCATCGGGTGAGCGTCCTCCTCCCGAACGGGAAGTGCGGGATCACAAAGCCGCTCGGAAACGCGTCGCTCCATGTCCCCAGGCCCTTCTGCACCTTCTTCCAGGAGATGATATTCGAGAAGATCTACTGCGGCCCCCTCTCGGTGGATGGGGCGGCGTTTTTGCTCGAGTACATCTTCATCGCCGACGACCGGATCTGCATGATCATCTACCGGGAGGACGGGGCGGCGAGCGCCGTGGTGATCACCCTCCCGTTCATCACCTGCGTCCAGAGGCAGTTCGTCAACAGGATGATCGCGACCGCGGAGCAGATCGAGGGGCCGGTGGAATCGAGCAGCCTGTAACCGTGCGGGTGACAGGCCGAAAAAAAGTGGGTCCGGGCCGTCTATATCCCCAACTTCGTCCGCTTCGCCTCGATATGGGCGAGCATCCCCTCCGCCGCCTCCCTCGCATCCGTCTCGACGTGGAGCACCCCGCCGGTGATGCCGGGGAGGTCTCTGGTGAGGAGGTTCACCAGGTCCGGCCCGCCGGTCACGGTCGGGACCGGGTTGACGTAGGTGTAGAGACCGAGCGCGAGCGCAAAGAGCGCGTCGATAGTCGCCTTCTGCTCCATGTACTCAGGGGCGGCGACGGCGACCGGGAGGTCGGGGAAGGGGACGCCGCCGAGGGCGTCGGAGATCGAGAGGAGGAGGTCGGCGCACCGGCCGGTGTCGGTGCATGTCCCGAATCCGAGGACCGGCGGCACCCCGAGCGCCGTGCAGAGTTTTTTTAACCCCGGCCCGGCCTTCTCCTTCGCCTCCGGGGAGCAGAGCCCGGCGACCTGGAGCCCGGCCACGCCGCACCCCATCCCGAGGACCAGGACGTCGCGGGCGATCAGGTTCTCCGCGACCGCGACGGTGTGGACGTCCTGCCCGGAGTTCCGGAGGGTGGTGCAGGAGACGAGCCCTACGATACCCCGGATGGTCCCGTCCTTTATCGCGTCAAGCAGCGGGTTGAGGCTCCCGCCGAGCGCTGCGACGATGCTCTCGGGGGCGAACCCGACCACCGCTTCCCGCACGGGAAGACCCCGGACCGCCTCCACCTTCGTGCGGCGGTCCCGGAAGTTCTCGATCCCCATGGCAAGGAGCGCCGCCGCCTGCTCTTTCGCCTCCTCCGGGACGTAATCGAGCCTCTCCGTCCCGCCCTCGAAGACCACGACCTCGCTTACCGGGATCAGCCGGAAGTGGTACTTTTCGGCGTAGAGGGGGTCGAGCGGGAGCGAGCAGTTCATGTCGGCGGCAAAGACGTCCACCGCCCCGGTGGCGAGGACCGCTTCCTGCATGATCCAGTTCCCGGTGTAGCCGTAGAAGATATCGTCCATCGTTCTCCTCTGGATCAGTTCCTGCCCGGTCTCGATGTTGGCGATGACCCGGAGGCCCTTCGCCCCTGCCGCTCGCGCCTTCTGCTGCCACTCGTCGGTGCGGGCGAGGTCGATGAGGGCGAACCCGAGGAAGGGCTCGTGGCCGTTCGGGAGGATGTTGACGTAGTCGGGGTCGAGCACCCCGAGGTCGACCCGCATAGGGTGCGGGTGCGGGATGCCGTAGAGGATGTCCTGGATGTACTCGAGCACGATCTGACTCTGGTAAGCCATCGCGACGCCGAGGCGCATTGCTCGCATGGCGTGGCTCGCGAACCAGCCGTCGACGTTGGTCAGGGTGGACGCGGTAACGACGACCGTCTCTCCGTAGATCCCGCCCGGGAAGAGTCCGAGGCGCTTCCAGACCTCCTTTCGCTCCGGAGGGGCGAGCCGCTCGATGATCCGGCTCGGCTCGTGGCTGAACCGGTGAAAGTCCTCCTCCACGAAGTCGCAGAGCCGGAGGGCGACCTCCGCATCGCTCCCGCCCGTGTCGATACCGAGCCGTCCTGCAAATAGCCGGAGTTTCTCCGGCTCCGCGATGGAAAACGGGGTTTTGCCCTCGGCGGTCGCCCGGAGGGTCCGTACCGCCTGCTGGGCGTGGTAGTGGTAGTTCGACGCTCCCATGACGTTACGGAGGAGCATCATCCGCATCGCCATGCCGTCGGCGTTAATCCCGCAGACGCCCCGGTGGTTCCGGCCGGCGTCGGCCCGGCAGGGGCCGTTCGAGCAGAAGTCGCACCGGGCGCCCGCCTGGCAGAAGGCGCACCGCCGGTCGGGGTCGGTGCCGAAGCCCTGAGCTTCGTAACGGTCCCAGACGTTCGACATGCCGTCTGCTTTGAGCCGCTCGTAGACGGTCCGCACCGATTCGTGGTAGGATATCCTGTCACTCTCCATGGTCATGGGGAGTGACCTCTCCCGCAACTATATGTAGATATCGGCCTACCCCTCCTCGATATACCGCTTCAGTGCCACGGCATTGTTGTGCTCCCTGTCCCGGGCGGCGTAGAGGAGCGTGACGGTCGTATCGTTCGCTTCCTGCCGGAGCCTGGTGAGCGTCGCCTCCTTACCCTCGAGTTCAGCCCGGTAGCGCCGGAGAAACTCGTCCCACTTCATCGGGTCGTGCCCGAACCATCGCCGCAGTTCGTCCGTCGGTGCAAGGTCCTTCTCCCACCGGTCGAATTTCGCCTCCTCTTTCGCGATGCCCCGCGGCCAGAGCCGGTCGACGAGGACCCGAAGCCCGTCGTCCCCGGCGGGCTCCTCGTAGATCCGTTTTGTGCGTATCATGGGGCGGGGATACGGCGAGCCCCTACTTAAACACCCTGCCCCCGTGCAGTCTTACGAAAGATATATGTAAGGTGCGCCCATCCCCCCGCCCCATGACGGGATTATTGAGACTCCTCTCCCTCACCCTGGTGATAGGGTGTGCAGTTCTCTTCTCCGGGACGGTCGCCCAGGAGGACGGGAACGAGACTGCTGAGGCTAACGTCACCATTGTATCGCCGGAGGAGAACGCCAGCGTCCCCGCCGGGAACG
>DAYL01000011.1:8686-60354 GCA_002508705.1 Methanoculleus sp. UBA374
TGGGAGAACGTGACGGCGGGAGAACACAACCTCTCGGTCCAGCTGACCAATAACGACCATACGCCGGTCGTCCCGCTCGCGTTCGAGACGGTGAACGTCACCGTCGGCGGGAATGCGACCGGAAACGAGACGGCGGTGACCATCAGCGCACAGGACATGGCGTTTGATACGGACACGATCACGGTACCGGCGGGGGCGAACGTGACCATGACCTTCGACAATCGGGACGCCGGCGTCCCCCACAACGTCGCGGTCTACGACAGTCCCCTCCGGTCCGAGGAGATCTTCGCGGGCGAGGTCGTCACCGGGCCAGCCGAGACCACCTACACCTTCACGGCGCCGTCCGAACCCGGAACCTACTACTTCCAGTGCGACATCCATCCCTCCATGAACGGCGATTTCATCGTGGAGTGACCGTGAGAACCGGTGTGTAAAACGTGCTGGGGCCTTCGGATCTGCCGTAAAGCGGCGCTAAAGCCCCATTCACTCCTTTTTTCTTACCCATCGGGGACAACCTTTAAGCACTCTTACCCACCCGTAAGACCCGGATCACCCCTTCCCCGGGGGTGACCCGGAGAGATGAAAGGCAATGGCGGATGATGATCGCATCCATGCACTCCCGGCGATCTGGCGACGGCTCGGGAACCCGGTTTCCCGTGCTGCTCTCAGGTCGATTACCCGAAAAGACGATTGCGGGAACCGTCTCGAAAATGCGATCCGGTACTATCTTGGCCAGGACGACGGGTTGTGCTGGAGGTGCAGGCTGGCCGGCCGCATGGTCGGGCGTACCCTCCGCAGCAGCAGCGCCCTCTTCGGGGTGAGTGAGGACGATATCCGGAACGGGCTCCAGGAGCCTATTTTTCGGCGCGGGCTGCAGAATGTGCTTGAGGGGATCGCCCGATACGGCGTCACCATGCCCCAGGTCGTGAACGCGCCGTTCCTGGTGGTCTGGGACTTTACCCACCGCTGCAACCTCCGGTGCGCCCACTGCTACCAGGATGCACAGGAGGCGCTCCCCCGTGAGCTCGATACCGGGGAGGCAAAGCGCCTCGTGGAGGAACTCGCGGATGCAGGCGTGGTGATCCTCGCCTTCTCGGGAGGAGAGCCTCTGATGCGAAGGGACTTCTTCGAGGTGGTCGCCCATGCCCGCAAAAACGATCTCTACGTGGCGCTTGCCACCAACGGCACGCTTCTGACGCGCCGGATGGCCGCAAAGGTCCGGGAAGCCGGCATCGAGTACGTGGAGGTGTCCGTCGACGGGAAAGACGCTGCGAGTCACGATGCTATGCGGGGCATTCCGGGCGCATTCGACCGGACCATCGCCGGTATCAAGAACTGCGTCGCGGAAGGGCTCTACACCTGCATGGCAACGACGGTCACCCGGTCGAACTATCACGAGATCCCGGAGATCTACGGTCTTGCGTCGGACCTCGGGGTGAACCGGTTCATGTGCTTTAACTTCATCCCGACCGGGAGGGGCACGGAGATGATCGACCGGGACATCTCTCCCGAAGAGCGCAGAGACCTGATGCGCTACCTGATGGACCGGACCCGGGAGGGCACCGGTCCCGAGGCGCTCACCACCGCCCCGCAGGTCGCCTCCATGGTGGTTGAGGGGGAGCAGGGGGTGCCTGTCGGGCATTTCTACGCCGGGGAGGAGATGGAGGGGAGGACGCGGCTCCTTGCCGACTTCATCGGCGGGTGCGGTGCCGGCAGGCTCTACTGCAGCATCGAGCCCGAGGGGGATGTCCAGCCCTGCGTCTTCATGCCGATCATCGTGGGAAACGTGCGGGATACTCCGTTTCTTGAGATCTGGCACTCCTCGGAGGTGCTGCAGAAGTTACGGGACCGAAGCCAGCTCTCGGGGGCATGCGCCGGTTGCGCCAACCGGTATATCTGCGGCGGGTGCAGGGCCCGCGGCTGGGCATACTTCGGGGACATCCATGCGCCGGACCCCGGGTGCATCAACAACCGGGCCTTCTGGGAAGCGCTCAGGAATGAACGGGAATCGCCGCGTCAAAAAAAAGTGGGTTAGCGGTTCCTTCTCGCCCAGAGGAAGAAGGCCAGCGGGGCGAGGAGGGGCGCGTAGGTGAGCGGTGCCGTAGGTGTCGTCGTCGGCCAGGCGGTCGGCTCCGTCGTTATGCCTTCGGTCGTCTCAGGCGTTGCGGTGACCTCTTCAGTGACATTCGTCTCCTCGCTGGTTGTGGTCGGGGTCGTGGTCACGTTCTCCGGCGCCGCAGCAATGGCAAAGGTGGAGAACCCGGGGGTTGTAGCCCGGAAGAGGTACGTTCCGTCCTCTTCGCCGATGACCTCGGTATCCAGAATCTGCCAGCCGCCGTTGACGTAGCGCAGGAGCCTGACGTCCTCCGGGGCCATGCTGTGCTGCTCAAGCCACCGGGCAGGGATGGCGAAGGTCACCGTCGCGCCGCTGATGTCATTTTGGTTCACCCACGAGAGGGCAACCTCGACATACTCATAGACGCCGGCGGCGGGAGGTTCTGTCTGCGACGGCGCCGCTGCCTTCTTCACGGTCAGCATTAACTTCGGGATGGCATCGGCCGCCGTAATGGAGACGCTGTCGACCGATGAGGTGGTCATCTCCGAGAACGTGAACGTCTCGCCGCGCTCAATGTTCTCACGAATCCTTGCATCGAACGTGGGACCACTCGCGCCGTCGCCGTCACTGCCGCCGTTCCCTGGGTCGGTCGGAGACGTTGTGGGTTCCGCCGTGGGTTCTGCTGTGGGCTCGGGTTCGGGAGTGGCGGTGACGGTGACCGGTGCGGTCGCCTGCACGCTGCCTGCCGCTGCTGTTACATTGGTCGATCCCTCTGCGAGCGCCGCAAAGAGCCCGGCTGCATCGATGGTGCCGACCGCCGGGTCGGCACACGACCAGGCAACCCTGACCCAGTCCATCCCGTCGTCGCATTGGTCATAGACCCTGGCAACAAACTCCCGGGTCTTCCCGGTCTCCAGGGTGGCTATGGCCGGTTCGATCTCGATGCGGGCCGGGACCGGGAACGAGGGCCCGACGGTTACGCAGGCGGAGCCGGTGATCCCGTCCGCCGATGCGGTGAGGGTCACGTTGCCTTCCGAGAGGGCGGTGAAGTTGCCGCATTCGTCGATGGTCCCGACGGCCGGGTCGCTGCTTGCCCAGGTGACGGTAGCCTCCGGCATTTCAGAGCCGTTCTGATCGAACGCGGTCGCGGTGAGCGCCAGGGTGTTATCGGCGGCTATGGTGAAGTCGGACGGGCTGACGACGATCCGCGCAAGTGCCGGGGATGCCGACCGGACCGTTACAGTCGCGGTCCCGGAGGCGTTGCCTGCGGATGCGGTGATGGTCGCCGTGCCGTCGCAGATCGCGGTGAAGAAGCCGTCAGCGGTGATCGTGCCGACACCCTCGTCGTTGCACGACCAGGTCACCGGAGGATTGGATGCGTTGTCCTGCAGGTCATAGATGGAGCCGGATATGTTGTCCTGCAGGTCATGGACGGTCGCGGTGAACTGCCGGGAGTCTCCGGCGTCCATGGTGACCGCCGACGGGGATACCGCAACTCCTGAAGATGTGGTAGTGACCGTTACTTCCGCCGTTCCGGTGACGTCGCCGCACCTTGCGGTGACGGTCGTCGCGCCGTCACAGACCGCGGTGAAGAGGCCGCTGCAGGGGTCGATTCTGCCGACGCCCTCATCGCTGCTGGTCCAGTCGATCGCGGCATCCGCGATATCGCAGCCGTTCTGGTCGAGGACGGTTGCGATGAACTGTTCTGTGTCGTTTGCGGCGAGAGCGATTGCCGACGGAGTAACGACGATCTGGGTGAGGACCGGGTCGTCGCAGTTTACGGTGACGGTCGCGGTTCCGGATACCCCGCCTGCGGTTGCGGTGACGGTCGCCGTGCCGTTGCAGACTGCGGTGAAGAGACCGGTGTCGTCGATGGTCCCGACGGTTGGGTCGCTGCTCGTCCAGGTTACTTCTGCGTCCGGTACGATGCGGCCGAACCCGTCGAACGCGACGACGGTGAACATCCTGGCATCATCGACCTCCAGGGTGACCGCGGACGGCGAGACGAGGACTTTCGCGAGCGCAGGCTCTTCTGCTGTTCCGGTGACGGTGACGGTTGCGGTCCCGGAGACGTTGCCCGCCGACGCAGTGACGGTTGCCGTGCCTGCGGCGAGGGCGGTGAAGAGGCCGGTGTCGTCGACGGTACCGACGGTCGTGTTGTCGCTATCCCAGGTTACCGTGACGCCGGTCATGGTGCTGCCGGACTGGTCGCGGACGGTTGCAGAGAACTGTTCCGTGCCGTTGACCGCGAGCGTGGCCGCGGTCGGTGCGACCTCAATGGTTGTCAGGACCGGTTCTTCGGCGTTGTCGTTGACGGTAACGGTGGCGGTCTCGGAGACGTTGCCCGCCGACGCGGTGACGGTTGCCGTGCCTGCGGCGAGGGCGGTGAAGAGGCCGGCGTCGTCGATGGTGCCGACAGTCTCGTCGTCGCTATCCCAGGTGACGTTGACGCCGGTCATGACGGCGTTGAACTGGTCGCGGACGGTTGCAGAGAACTGTTCCGTGCCGTTGACCGCAAGCGTGGCTACGGGCGGCGTAACCTCAATGCTCCCAATGACTGGGCCTTCAGCGGTTACCGTGACCGTTGCATTCTCGGAGACGTTGCCCGCCGACGCGGTGACGGTCGCCGTGCCCGAGACGAGGGCAGTGAAGAGGCCGGTGTCGTCGATGGTGCCGACAGTCTCGTTGTCGCTATCCCAGGTGACCGTAACGCCGGTCATGACGGCGTTGAACTGATCGTGGACGGTTGCAGAGAACTGTTCCGTGCCGTTGATTGCGAGCGTGACTGCAGTCGGTGCGACCGCGATGGTTGTTGCGACCGGATCGACCGGTGTTTCGGGCTCGTAGACGAAGAGGTAGAGGTTCGAGTCAGGACTATAGCCTCTCTGCCAGACTATCGCGTTTCCGCTGACGGCGGGGTAGAGGTGGTCGTCGTATTCATCGGCAGAGAGAACTACAGACATCTCCTTCCCGGTAGAGAGGTCGTACATGAAGATGCCTCGCGGTGCACCCCGCTTGTCCTCCCAGGCGACGAGGTTCCCGCTGATCGCCGGCGCGACCTGCTCGGTCATGTCGGTGGTGATCTGTCTCTCCCCTGCGGACAGGTTGTCAAGGTCAGCAATGTAAATGTCGGGGTTCAAGGTCCCATGCCGGTAGTCTTCCCAGGCGATGAGGTTCCCGGTGGAGAGCGAGGGCCAGAACTGCGGCGCCGTGCTCGTGGATACCGTGCCTGTCCTGCCGGTTGCAATCTCGTAGTAGTGGACCCTCTTGTCCGCCCTTTCCACCCAGGCAACGTAGTCCTCCGAGAGTGCAGGCTTGAACGCGGTGCTGGTCCCGTCCGGGATTATCTGTGCATCGCAGTCGATGATCTCCTTCACGGTCCCCGCGGCAATGTCGTAGAGGACGACGTTGCGCCGGCCGCTGTTCGAGTCGTCGTACCAGGCGATGTAGTTTCCGCGGACGATGGGCAGCCACTGGTCGCCCGTGTCGGTGGTGAGTCGTGTCTCGTTACCAGTGGAACGCTCATAAAGGTAGATGTCCCAGTTTCCATGCCGGTTATCCTGCCAGACGATGTAGTTGCCCGAGATGGAGGGCCTCTCCTGTGAGGCGGGGTCATCCGTTATCCTTGTCCCTGCGTAACTGTAGGGTGGAGTACGTCGAAGGTCGTCTATGGTCGCCAGGAAGATGTCCATGGACCTCATGTTCTGCTCATCGTATCGGTCGTCGCCCCAGACGACTGTATCGCCGTCAATATCAGGGCGTTCCTGCGCTTTTTCGGAGGGACGGTATAGGTCCTCTCCGGGCGCAGCGTCTACCGCCATAACCGGTGATATTAAGAACCCGATGACGACGATTGCGCACAAAAGTGCCAGATGCGTATGTTTTTTCATGTTTTTCCCCCTTGATGATCGCTCTTCCGCCTGCAGGATCGCCGGTAGATACCTGCCGGTAAGCACAAGCAGCTGGCTAAAGCAGGTGCTCGCCGGAGCTCCCGGCAGGCGGAGTGCGGATTTTCGGTTTAAGACCCGGTCGTAAGGTTGCCGGTGAACGGGTGGATAGCGGTATAAATATATAACCTTTACTGATATTTATTCATAAAATTATATAATAAAAAATAGTATACCTCATCACTCTTCACAGGCGCAGAAGTCCCGGGACGGGCCTTTTTTGTGCTGAACGATGAAATTTGCGGGCGGACTGGTACCGGCGCGTATTGATCCTCATGGTACCGTTGTGCGCCGAATTTTCGCCGAGACCCTCGGGCCCCGGCCGGAACGCGCACCCGACCGCCTGCTCCCGGCGAACGGAGAAAATACCGGCCGCCGTCTCTGTGTGCCCGGGTCGCGTAACCTTACCGGGCGCGGGGTTATATAAGAGGGAAAGGGCCGGCGGTCATCACGTCCCGGCAAGGGCTTTGCGGGCCCTCCGCCGTATGACCCACTCGACGATTCGTCCCACGGCGTTGTAGAACGGGTTCACCCGGGCGTTCGTATAGTAGCGGGCGGACGGGTCAAGCCAGCCCCGCTTCTTCCAGTAGGCATGGTCGGTCGGGGCCGCTTCTCGCATCTCGTCGAACGAGGCCTTCTGGGCATGGAAGACGATGACGCTCCGGAGCCCCGGCCGCCGCTCTCTTCGCTCCGTTAGGGCCCGGAAAAACTTCCGGGCGGCCCTGTCGAGTTTCCGGCCGCTCTCCTCCCGGACGTGCCGTTCGGAGGGGGTGAGCGGCATGACGATACCGACGCGGGAGACGACGTCATAGCCCCATATGCCGACGACGGAGTCGAGGTAGTCGAGGACGTCTTTCTCGCCCACGATGCCGGTGGTGACGAGGAGGAGGGCCTTCTTGTCGAAGAACCGGGGGCGGTGGAAGATGTAGGAGAACCGGTCGATGAAGGTCTTCATGAGGCCGGTGACGGCGAGCCCGTAGACCGGGGACGCAAAGATCACTCCGTCGGCGTCCTGCATCTTCTGCCCGACGGCGGGGGCGTCGTCCTTGAGAGGACAGCGCTCCTCGCCCCACTCGAAACATGCCATGCATCCCCGGCAGGGTGCAAGGTCGACATCCCCGAGCATGAGGTACTCGAACTCGACGTCGCCGAGGGACCGCATCGTGCTCTCGATCCTCTGCGCCGCCCGGAAGGTGTTGCCCTTCCGGGGGCTTCCCATGATGACCAGTATCTTCATATCGGGGCCTCTTCCGCGTTCCCCGGTGCCGGCCGGGGGTTCTGCTCTGCAGCGTCTGCTGTGCGATGTGATAATGGTTGTCGGGGCGGCCCTCCTTTTTAACGGAAACATCGGGCGGATCGAGATTGTAGTATGTGTAAAGCGACCATCGTAAAGGAGTTACGTCCCGATCGACGACACGGCTATAGCAACCGGGAGCGCGAAACGTGCAAAGGGATTCTAATATAGAACTCATCCCAAAAAGATCTATGAATGTTCTGTACACCCTTATCGGAGCACGCACCTCCGAAGTTTCTCTCCTCTGAACGATATCCAGGACAGAGAGAGTGAAACGGCTTCCTATTGGCTATCGCCATGTGGGGGAGGGTCCGGGAGGGGGTGCCCCCCTTCCGGCAAAGGCATTTTGGGATGCCCTCATATACTCACGAAGAAGGAATCTTGTGGGAATAACCGATAGGGGAAGGATGCATAATGTTCAGCCATTGCCCGGGTGCTGCAAATATTCGGACTCCGACGCTTACGATAAAGAAATGTCCTCAGTGCGGTGCGGAGGTCGAGGTCTTCTCAAACGACGTCTCGGTGAAGTGCAGCGAATGCGGGTTTACCGTTTACAATGATGCCTTATCCTGCGTCCGGTGGTGCAAGTACGCGCGGGAATGCGTCGGGGAGGAGACCTATCGCAAACTTACGGCCGAAAAGCCGGATCGTTAGAGGGAGGCGGGGCAAAGCAAACCCCAAAAGGGATAGAGGCAGCGGACTGCTGCCGGGCGGTCGCCGCTCCCCAATAACCATCCCGACGGAACAGGCACCGGGGAGCCTGTTCTGGCCCTGTCCTAACGTCGAAGCCCTTCTCCCGCTCCGCTCCTCGAACCCGGCGGCGCTCGGATTTGCCCTATGAAACGTCGTTTCTGCCGAAGCATCGCGGCTGCTGCGTCACTCTTACCAGAAAACCTATCCGGATCTCGTCCGGCGAGGACGACGGCGACGCCACGCTCGCATGGAGCGGGGCCCCTCCCCCTTCACTTTCAGCCCGCGCACGGCCTTTCTTTAACTATCTCCTCTTCTCCAGAGTGACGTATGACGCGCTCTTCCCTTCTCCGCTACGACGAGACTCTGTTCCGGGACCGGGAGGTCTTCGAGTTCACGTATCGTCCCCCCGGGCACCTTCGCCACCGGGACGCCCAGGTCCGGGAACTCGCCGACAGCGTCGCCCACTCTGGTTACTTCGACGATTACGAGGCGCTCGACGTCGACCCCCGGTTTCCGGGATCTACGTCACCTCAGAGACCCCGGGCCGGAAGGAGGCGGGAACGCTGACCGCGCCCTCCTTCAGGGGTTCGTGAGGATGCTGTCCCGGCGGCCGGGGGTTCCCGGGGTGGGTCGAAGAATCTGCGAGCGTGGTTGGAGGAATAGAAGATAGTAAGACTTGATGCGCTGAAAGAGTATGTTGACTCTCAGATGGAGAAGTAAATGATCGTTTCCTACAAGTACCGGGCGTATCCCGATGCAACCACTGCGGCACGACTGAACGGTGCGCTCGATACCTGTAGGTGGCTCTACAACAAACTTCTCGAAGAATGTACTACTGCGCGGGAACATGGGTTCACTCCGACGATGCGAGGAATGCAGGCGCAGATCGTCACGCTGAAAGAGGAGAATCCATTTCTGAAGGGCGTATACTCTAAAGCACGGAAGATGCTTCGCATCTTCCTGTCAGGCACAACCCAAAGGGTTGTGCCGTGTGCTCCAGATGGTCAACTATACCCTCTGGAGCAACATCGCCGCTCTCTCCCAGACGAAGAAGCGAGGACGGAAGATCGGCAACCTCCGGTTCAAGAGCGCATCCCGGTATCGGACGCTCAACTACAACCAGTCCGGGTTCAAGATCGACCGCGAACAGAGCACGATCACGTTCTCGAAGATCGGAACACTTCCGTTCAGAATGCACCGCCCGTACGCTGGCACGGTGAAGGGCGTCCTGATCACCCGTTCCAGTGAGAGATGGTATGTGATCGTTCAGGCGGAACAGGAGGTCTCCGAACCGAAGAGAGAGGGACGATCCGTCGGGATCGATCTCGGTCTGACTTCGTTTGCAGTCGATAGCGACGGGGCAGTGATCGAGAACCCCCGGTTCTATGAGCACTCGCTGAAGAAGATCAAGAAGGTGCAGCAGAGCATTACTCGGAAAAAGCGGTTCTCGCAGAACTGGAAGAAGGCAAAGAGTAAACTGGAGAAGGTCTATGATCATATCACAAACCAGAAGAGAGATTTCCTGCACAAACTCTCCCGCCAGTATGTTGACACCTATGCAACGATCTGCGTTGAAGCACGGAAGACCCCGTGGGGGTCTTCCTGACAGGAAACTCCCTCCTGGAGTTTCCGTGACCTGAATATCAAGTATCTCAAAGAGAAGGGTAAATCTCGCGGGCTTCGCAGGAGTATTCACGATGCTTCATGGGGACGATTCTATTCTTACCTCGCGTACAAGGCTGAAAGTGCTGGTACGAACTTCATTCAAATCGATCCCCGCGACACGACACAGATGTGCTCGAACTGCGGAAGCATCGTGAAGAAAAGTCTCTCCGAGAGAGTCCACGAATGCCCATACTGTGGGTTTGTTGCCGATAGAGATTACAATGCTGCGGTAAATATCCACCGCATAGGGATGGAACAGCCCTTTGAGCCACGGAAACTGCCCTGCAGTTTCCTGACAGGAAGATGCTCCGCATCTTCCGTGCTGTGGAAATGCAGAGCATTTCCCAGCCAGGGAAATCTTCGATTTCCCGTGCTGTGGAGACGATGCCGCTACATCACATCTCGGTGATGCAAGTGTTGTCCATGAAGCAGGAAGCCCCGCCCTTCAGGGCGGGGTAGTTCACTACTAAATCGTCCTCAACTGCTTCAAGGTACAAATCAATTGCTTCCCTGATATTATCCAGCGCTTCTTCCCTCGTGTCGCCTTCACTAATACAGCCAGGAAGGCTCGGCACATAGGCGGTGTATCCTCCATCCTCACTGGGCTCAAGCACCACACGCAGTTTCATACCATAACCTATCAATCAGGGAGATTTATACTTAATTGCCCCGCCGGTCTCTCCAAGAAAAAGCAAGATATTCCGGCTCTGTTGAATTCTTCCCGGGGTAACAACAATCTCAACCCGTTGCCCTGCCTTCGTCAGGTTATGGAGGATCACCTCGCTCCTGATCTCCCTGACCTGATAACCGGTATCTCCTTGCCTTCAGTTCCTCTCCGAATCTCCTTTTGAGGACTGAAAAGGCTGTTTCGGCTTTGTCTCGTTCCCGGTACCGTTCCTCATCTCAGTCGCTGTATCTCCTGTCGATAGATCTCTGACCGAATCCTTCCTTGCCAGGTTCTGACCGGGATCAGTCACAGTTGCTCGTACACCCGGGAACTCTGCCCGTGGAATTCCTGCCTAGCGTGCGGATGGCTCGCAGGGTCGAGCCCTTGAGTCTCGCGTGGTTCAGCATCGTGAGCGGCGTCGTTGTGCCGTCCGGGTTGTCGCGACCTGACGACCTGAAATTCAAGCACTTCCAGAGTTTTGAGCACCTTCCTCTGCGGGGCGTCGTGCGGGAACTTTATCATCTATTTTGTGAGTGTTTTCATTACAGCCGCACCGGAAACCGGTCTAAGCTCCGGCACCCACGGCCACCTCAAACATCGTGATAATCGGTTTCCGCCCGTCCTTCAGCGAGAACTCCTCCAGTTACGACTCCGTTGTTTCCTTGAGGTTGGCCACCGCCTCTTCTACCGTCCTGCCCTGACTGACGGTGCCGACCGTCGGGCACTCGGCTACGCAAACGTCCTCTTCCTTATACAGCACGGCCGTGAATACCCTCATGTTCCTACCATACAGTGCGATATTGCCTCTCAGGGTGATAATACCGCTCGAATTTCTGCCCGGAATACTTCCGATGCTGCCGTCGGGCAACTGGAGACCTGCAATCGAATGCTCCAAACATAGTGCACCAACGGTTTGCAGACCGATCCGGGACGACCATGTCCTCAAACGAGAGGGGGGCCGGCAGGTGCATCGTCCGGGGAGCCACCAGAACTCCATCATGCGCACCGTGATGTGATCGTTCCTGTCGTGCACTCCGGGAAGATCCTTCGCACCCCGGACGCTCCGGGCGATCCTCTTCCAGGCGGGATCACCGTCGACGAGTTTCGGGCATCCCTGTAGCAGTCCACCGGTTCCGCCATGCCTTCCTGCCGGCCGGCGGGGGGCCTGCTGCAGGGACGAGATCGATCCCGGCGGTCATCCGGTCGGACAGGGGGTTGCAACCACCGCCCGGGGTGCGCGGGCAGCCTCCCGCCCCGACCTGAAGCCCGACGGCCTCTCAAGGTCCGGGCGCGCCGTCCGCCGCACCCGCAGGGCAGCCGCAACCCGCACCTCTGGTGTTCCCGCCCCGGCCCGCAGGACCGGAAGCGCACACGACGGAATCCGGGCGCGTATCGGGCCGGAAGTCCCCGCCACCTGCCGCACCCCCGGGGCGCTTTTCGGGCCCGGATTTCATCCCCCGGGTGGCGAACTCGTATTATCCTCAAAACAGCGATCCGGGCCCGTATGTTCATTTCAACAACTTCTTTATTTCATGAATGATCGTTTCGCACAGGCATGTCCGACGATATAAAATCGTTCCGGAAAAAATGACTCCGGTATCCTTATATACGATTAAAAAATAGGTTATCTCGCCAACTGACAGCCCCGGAAGGGCATTTTGTCAGGAGAGGTGCATAAGTATGCTGAACTTCAAGCAGAATGAAGAAGCGGTGTCGCCGGTGATCGGGACCATCCTCATGGTCGCCATCACGGTGATCCTCGCCGCGGTTATCGCGGCGTTTGTGTTTGGGATGAGCGGGAACATGGGTACGACGAAGACGGTTGCGGCTACTGCCAGCCAAAATGGAGATGACATTGTCGTGAATTACAAGGGCGGTGCCGATGCCAGCACTCTCAACTACCTGAAAATAACGGTTGGGGATGATCTGTCTACTCAGTATTGCTACGTAAGTAACACCTCTCCCTTTAAGGTAAAGAAGGAAACTAGTCTGACCGACTTAAATCTAACAGCCTTACTGCCTGTTGGTGAAACGGTAGTCTTCGTGGACAACGGAACTACTTCGCGTGACCACGTTCTTGCTGTAGGATACTTCTTGGATGGCACGGAGCAGGTTGTCCTTGATACCTACGTCTAACCCTTTTTTTCTGCAACCTCTATCCTGACCCGCAAACTCGACAACCTGCCGCTAAGGTCCTCCGGACTCCGTAGACAACGCCACCAAAGTTCTTGAACTGGGCACCGACGGGATTGGGCGACCGATTTGGGAGAATACCTGAAAGACCACCGGATGCTACGAATCGAGATGAAACGACCATCCGATCGACGTCCGGCAAAATGCGGGTCAGACCACTACGGATGAATCCCGTTTCAGAGGCTGGAGCCAATTAACAACTAACTATATTATTACCCCTGCAGATCTCATTTCATACGTTACGGAGAGACATAATGCATTTCAAAACGCAATCAATTCTTATATCATTCCTCGCCCTCACCCTCGTTCTACCTGTAAACATTTATACCCTCGGCGACGCCATCGGCGCGGCCCTTCAGTTTCCGTTCCTGCGCTACCAGGAAACGTATCTCGGGACGAGCGTCATCACTGTGTTTCGTGACCTCGATTACGTCACCTCCGGCACCATCACCGGCCGGTCAGCCCTCTCGATCCTCCTCCAGCTCTGCGGCACCTCTCTCCTGATCGCCGCAATCGTCTACTTTGCAGCCCGGCGGCAGGAAAATTATGAATCGTTCAAAAAACCCCTCGCCCTCCTGGTAGGAGGAGCGGGCGGTGCCTATCTCCTCTCCTGTCTCATCCAGTACGGCCCCCTCCTCCACGGCCCAGCGGGGTTTGCCGTCCCGGTCGGCGTGCCGCTCATCCTTGCCGTCGCGTGGTACATCCTGAGGGCAGAGGACGACGAGGATGAATACAACGAGGAGGACGACTGCGGGGAAGAGGCGGGAGAGGAGGAGTGACGCGATGGCCCGGCAACCGGTTGCCGGTTCTTCTCCTGCTCAAAGGGCAGCCGGGACCGGGCTATCGCAGGTTCGTCGGTCTGCCTGCAGTCATGGAACCGATCCGGGACATCTTGCAGCTGGATCCGATTCCTCACCATACCCCGCTGACTTCACCTGTCGATCCACGGTGTGTTCTCCTCCTCTCCACACCCTGACGGTCGCCCTGGATCATCCTGATTGCAGTTGTTATGCTGCTCGACACCATCCTGAATAGTACGCAGGGGCCAATACCGCTGGAAACGGTCCAAAAAGTGTATAAGAAGGCATGATAACCCGGCCAGGGGCATACCAGGTGCGCTGTATGCGCCCCCTCATCTATACTTCGTGCCAACTACCGGGACTCATACCAGCCGGTGCTGTGCGCTCTACCGTGCATGGAACGGCATCCAAGGGCTTCATCTCGACAAAGAACCTCTGGTTTTGACCGATGAGCAGATCTCCCGGAAGCGTGGGGTCATCGGCTTGAAATAACGGGATCTGCATCTGCCAGAAAACCGGCATCCCTGTTCCTCCGCCACCGCCTATCGGGCGCCACCGGGTCGTTCCCGTGTAGGTCTGCATGGACTCCGCGGTGGACACGGTGACGACGACCCGTTCCACGTCGATATAGGCGCCGTCCCGGGGGACCCTCACCATGACGGCGATGTACCGTATATACTCGCCGTCGGCACTTGCCTGCACCATGACCGGCTCGGCGACCTGGATGACGGCACCGAGCGCCACGTACGCGAAGACGGAGGTTACGCCGATAAAAACAGCGATGGTCAATCCTGATTCCCATCCTTACTCGGGTAGTTCGGTGATCTCGCAGGGGAACCCGTGGGTTTGAATCCCAACCCCTGCGTTGAGGACTCATCGAAAATTTCTTATCGCATGGAGCAATATGTGTACCTGTTATACGCGCTACCGTTCCCTTGTGGGACGGTAGTTTCTTCTTTTCAATCGTCCTTTTAGTGGTTAATGATATCTCGGGTTGCTGTTTTCATCGATAACGGATATTTGTCCAAAATAGTTCCTGATGGCATTAAGATCGACTTTGAAAAATTTTGTACCGCAGTTTGTGGCGATAAAGAGAGGCTACGTACCTATTTTTATGACTGCATGCCGTACCAGAGCGAACCTCCCACCGATTCCGAGAAGATTCGTTATGGAAACTACTGTAAGTTTCGAGAAATTATTGAAAGCCTGCCCCGGTTCCAAATGCGATTTGGAAAACTCCGGAAGAACCGCGATGGTTCATTTGAACAAAAGAGGGTCGATATCCTCATGGCTGTGGAAATGGTGCGGTTAAGCTGGTCTCACCAGATCGGTCACGCTATCATCGTTTCGGGTGACAGCGACTTCGTTCCGGCGATTGAGGCGGCAAAAGACGCCGGAGTGATCACGGCCCTTTATTACTCAAGAGGAACGGTTCATAATGAACTCCTTTCAGCGGTCGATGAAAGATATGAGATGAACAGGTCCTTCTTTGAGAGTGTTCGGCGCGATAGTTCGAGGTAGCAGGATTATGTGTACCTCCCGACCACTCTGTCAGCGTCGAAGACCTCCACGGCCCGGCGGACCTCCTCAACCATATGCCCGCCTCTGGATAAGAGGGAAGAGAGGAGCGCTCGACGCCTCCCCGCGCACCACCCGCTGGAAACTGACGAGCGGGACGATCCAGGAGCCGATGCGGGTCCGGATCACCACTGCTCTCCCGGCGAGGTTCATCGCCGCGTATCCTTCGATCGTTAATGCCCCTGTGACGACGCCCCCCGTCCGCCGCACTCGTTCACACGTGACCGGCGCCGGGTGGCCGGAGAAGATGAGTCTCTTCGCGTCCTCGGGCGTGATCCGGCAGCGCTCCGCCTCCACTAAAACGAGGAGACCGCCGGTCGCGGTGCAGGTAAGGGTTCCCGGCGCGATGGTCCTATCGGACCGGAGCGGGAGAAACCCGAAGGGTTTCGACTCCGGGGTCATGGCCGGCCCCGCTCGACGCTGACGGTGTACTGGTGGTTTTTCGTCCGGCGGACGTTGATCTCCCGCACCGCCCGGCCGTGTCGCCGGATCTCGGCAGCGACCGCCTGCGGAACGAGGAAGAGCGGTACCGGGGTCACGCTTATCCCCTCCGGGGGAGATGTACCAGTGGCGGCCTGGCAGAGCGCGTGGTGGCACTTTGGATCCGGGCTGCCGCCTCTGGGTTTCGATTCGGTTCCTCCCCTACATGGGGGCCTGTCGTCGTGTTGCATATTTTGTATCTCCCTGCACCGGGATTCTTTCCGGCGCATACATCATCTTCGGGGACCGTGGGTTAAAAAGGTGAGCCAATGGCCCCGAATTTAACAACAGAGACTATTTAAACGTTACTTTATCCAAAATTCGGATTCCAGAGGATCGGGAAGGAATCAACGATTGCGAACCGAATCCGGGGTGATGATCGATCCGGGCTTTTTTGATCCGATGCAGGCGGCGGCCACGTCCCCGGGGTCGTACCGGAGGCGGACCTCCCGCTCCCGCCCCCGGCCCGCTCCGGGCACGAGATCGACGAACCCGGCTTTCGCGAGCCCGTTGAGGTGCTCGTGGTAGGTCGTCTTCCCGACCGGGAGGTAATCCCGCGCCGCCTCAAAGACCGCTCCCGCCGTCATATCTGCCCCTTCCCTGGATCGTTCCGCAATCCGGCGGAGCAGTATGCGCTCGTCGTCCGAGAGCCCCGCGGCACGGGTGGCAAGGACCGGTGCCGCGACCGCCCGGCCGGCAGCCGTCACGTCGCCGGGGGTGACCCGGCGACGGCCGTCCTTTTCCGCCCGGAGGACCGCCAGCCTGACGAGGTCGATCCCGATCCGGACGTCCTGTTCACCGGCGGCGATGGTGGCGATACGGTCGAGGAGGACCTTTGAGACCACCCGCGGGTAGAGCCCCTGCCGGACGCGGTCGGCAAGGATATCCCGGACCTCGACCTTCGTGTAGGGTGTAAAATTGACCTCGGTCGGGTGGAAGACCGACCGGACGCTCTCGTCGGCTTCCGCGTAGAGGTTCAGGGCGAGGTCGCTCGTGACCGCGAAGACCCCGGGCTTTCTGACGTTCCACTTCTCATAGAGCCGGAGGATCTGGTAGAGGAGGGTGTTGTAGGTTCCTGCCGGGATGAGCTCGTTTGCGTCGTCGAGACAGACGATGAGCGCTGCATCGTGGTCCCGGAGCCTGGCGGCGATCCCCCGCTTGATCTCGTCGAGGTGCCGCCCGACCGGAGGCGGGGCGTAGCCGTGGACTTGCTCGAAGATGCTCCGGTAGACCGCAAGCGGTGTGCGGTCGTGCCGGCAGTTGACGTACGCCGGGACGACCTGCCGGGTGGTCTCGGTGACCTCGCGGAAGAGTCGGCGGACGGTGGTGGTCTTCCCGGTCCCGGGCGGGCCGCGGAGGACGGCGGAGAGAGCGCTCCCGCCCCGGCGGGCCGGCCGGATGAGGAAGGCGAGTTCCTGGACCTGGGCGTCGCGGTGGTGGAGGTGGTCGGGGACGAACGTGAACTCGAAGACGTCAGGGTCCCGGAAGAGGGTCTGGTCGTGGCGGAGAAGGGGAGAGTGCGTCATACGTCAGTCTGGAGAAGAGGTAGTAGTTAACGAGGAGCCGTGCGCGGGGTGAAAGTGGACGGGGAGAAAAGCAGGGGACGGAGGTCCCCGCTTCACGCCAGTGCGGGAACGGCATCGGCCCAGGTCTCGACCGCGGTCCGGATGGCGTCGTCCTGGTAGGACGAGATCCGGACAGTCCGGCGGGTGAAGGTGACGTAGTAGTCGTCACCCGACGGGTCGTGGCACTTGAGCTGGGCGTAGTAGGTCTCGCCAGCGAAGTTGCGCTCGGCTTCCCCGCCCATCGCGGCCGCGAGGGCCGTGTTGTCGAGCGCTTCCGCGGCGTTCGCCTCGAAGGCGGCGATCGTCGGGGACTGGAGCGAGACGGTCCCGACCCGCTTGCCCTCGCCGTCGATGAAGTTCACCTTCGCGGTGTAGTGCTCGCGGTTCCGGACGATTGCAGCGACGGGCTCGCCGTCGCGGCCGGTATACCCGACGCACCCGAACGGGTTGTCGGCGATGACGCTCTCGATGAGGTTTTCGAACGACGTTACGTCGACGATCGGGACCGCAAGGTCCCGGACCGCCGTCCTGTTCACGGTCTTCTGAACGAAGTCTGCCATGGTTTTTCACTCCTCACGGCACAACCCTCTGGTCGTGCCTGATGGGAAGATGCGAAGCATCTTCCGCAGCCTGCATGCTCCCGGGAATATGACAGACACTTATAGGGTGGACGCGGGAGAGTATCAGCCTGACTTTATCGGGGAGGGCAAAACGGGCTCCGATTATGGGATATATTCCTTACGGTCAGGCATTTTCTCTCCGCCGTTCCATATTCTTCCGGAGGGTTACCAGGATGACCGGGGAAAAGACCACCAGGGAACTTATCTACGAGACGAACCGGGATGTGAAGTGGATCTGCCGGGCGCTGCAGCGGATGGAGGCGCAGGACGCGATGGTTCGTTAGAACCGGAGCGGGAGCACCGAAGGTGCGACTTGAGGAGTTCGAGGCCAGGATTCGGGCGCTGGAGCGGCTCTCGGGCGGAGAAAGCCGGAGAAGAGCGACTGGCCGCAGGGTGCGATGGCCTGAAGGGCCGGAGCATGAGCACCGAAGGTGCGGGGCAGGAGCTTGAGAAACCCGGAGGGTTTCGAGACGCGATGCTCCGCAGGAGCAGAGCGGGAGCACCGTAAGGTGCGAGGAGCGGCGGCTGTCGGCGGTGAGCGCCGGGGCCGGAGGGATCGTCGGCGGGGTCGTGGCGGTGCTGGTGAAGATGCTCGGAGGGTGATGCTATTTGATTGTTATGGCTTATTCACTCCTAAATGGCAGCGTGGCATAAATACCCCTTCTTCTTCCCCGAAAATGGTTGAGTGCAATATTCGTCCCCGGGAAAGAACAATAACCTTTAAACTATGGGAGCACCAGTATGCTGTTCATGCGATACAAAACCGTTCTCATCTGTCTGCTGATCCTCGCGCTGTTCTCGGCCGGATGCACGAACCCCGCAAACCAGCCCGGCGTAACCGCTCAGGGAAAAACCACACCGACGCCGACGCCCACTCCCGGGTACGGAAGCGTCACAATTTCGTCGGACCCCTGGGGCGCCACGGTGTATCTGGACGGCGAAAAGATGGGAACCGCTCCCCTCACGCTGACGAACATTTCTGCGGGGAAGCATAACCTTCTCGTGACGATGCTCGGATATCTGGAAAGCAACTCCACGATTACGATATCCGCAAATAAGACCTCGACGGTCAAGAAAACCCTCAAAAAAGGCAAACCCGACATCTATGTGGGTATTACCGAGACAAAGATGCTCCAGCAGGGTGGGCTCATAGAGGTTTCCGGAGAGGTGCAGAACCGGGGAGAGGCGACGGCGTACGACTTTAAACTGATCATCGAGATGACGCCGACAGACTCAAAACAGAAAGATAAGAAGGTGACCAAGACTATCACCATGGGTGTGCTCGAACCCGGAGACCCGAGGTCCTACGTTGGGCATGTAGAACTGAAGAGGAATCTAGACTATAAAGGGGTCATTAAATGCGAATACACCTTTGAAGACAAGCTTGTTAAAGGGTCGACAAAGGCGTTCTAATTTCACTAGAACCTCCATCTTTTTTGTCTAGACCATCCCCAAACAATCTGAAAACCGCCGATACACCCTGTTTGGAACACGGTACAGTCTTTCTGCCGCCTGAGCCACGACCGGGGCGGAACGGACAAACGCCTTTTTTTTATCAAATACCCCGGTGTCGCCCTCAGTCCGACAATAGTTCCCCCGGCACCCGGAAAGCTTCGGCTCCGCTGCATTCTCCCAGGTCTCGCCCTCATCCGCGGGAGACCGACCGGGATCGATCCCCGGGACGCCCGGCTGGTCCGGGAGCGGAATAAAGGAGAGGGGTGAGGTGAAGCCGTGGCGTTTCAACCCCCTACGAAATACCGATTCTCTCAACCTCAGGTGGTAGATAGCGGGCACTCAGAAACCGAAGATGCCCGATATGTCTGATAAATGTCCATCATCTGTCAGACGCTATCATCATATCAGGCTTTCCCGGGATGTGATCGGGCTAAAACGTATTTTCTACCCTTTTCGCACCGACCGCTTCCAACAGACCGCGATGGGCGAGATCGAGGAGATTACGGTACCGGATCTTCTCACGGTACTGGATCTTCTCCGATGCCTCCGGAGCAATCGATGCATTAGCCTACAGCGGTTATAACGCCGTGCTCCCTGGCAAAGGCGACCACGACCGCCATCATGAGAAAGGCACTCGCCACCTCCAGAATACTTTTATTTGAACAGACGGTTACTACTACTCATGACTCCGGCTGTCACCATCGATGAACTCTATCTTGAAATCAAAAAGATACAGGAGACAATGGTCCGGCGGGAAGATCTTGACGCCCTTCTTGATACCGTTGAGATTCTCAGCAACCCCGAAACGATGGCGCAGATACAAAAAAGCGAAGAAGACATCGCAGCCGGACGATTCCGGGAGATATCTTCGATAGACGACCTGCTCAGCGAGCTGTCCTGATGGAATGGGCGATCCGGAGGACCGATACATTTGTCGAGAGCCTCTCAAAGGTCGAAGGCAACAAAGAAGTAATAATTGAACTCGGAAAAAAACTTCAACGCCTGAAACAAGACCCCCTCAATACAGGCGGTTGGCTTTCAGGTGCATTACACGGGAAGAAAGCAACCCGGATTGCAAAGCGTTATCGGCTGATATTCCTTCCCGACGAAAGAGAAAGAACAGTGTACCTGATAGCAATTGATCATCGCCAGCACGTCTACAGGTTGCGGTGAAGGCCTGCGGCATCACCGACATGCTCCATACGGTCGTCAGGCGCCCTGCCCGGGTAAAATATCCGGTAATGCTCTCAGAACCAACCGGTGACGAAAATACCCTCACTGCATGAGTTTTTGCTATGTTCGGTCAGATTTAGCAAAACAAAGATTACGGTACACTCATCAAAACCCTCGCAGAGCACGGGCTTCAATCCTGGGATACGTACTTGCGGCACCAGACTTGAGGCTGCACGCCGCGAGCGTGACCGATTGTACCGGCGGGGAGACGTATGGACTGCATTTGGGCGAGATAATGGCAAAAAACAACGGAAACAAGAAAAACTGGGATGGCACGGCCCCCGGACTGTTCTTCCTCAAATTCATCTCGGGCGCCTTCGAAGGGCAGCGTGTGAAAGCAGCGGCATTGCGGAAGCAGAGGGCCGACCCCGAAGATCGCCACGTCCTGACGCCGGGGCGGTACGCGGAGGTCGAGGACGACGGGGAGCCGTTCGAGGAGCAGTTTTCGGAGTCGGCACGGCTGGAAGGGGAGATCCGGGAGAACCTGAGGAGGATCGGGTATGGGTTCGAGTGAGGTGCTCCCCGAGGATTATCCTGCTTTTCTCGCAGGTCTGAAGGTGCGGATCAGGGAAGCACAGACCCGCGCGGTGCTGTCAGCGAACCGGGAGTTGATCCTCCTCTACTGGCAGATCGGGCGAGAGATCCTGCATAGGCAGGAGCAGGAGGGGTGGGGGACGAAGGTGATCGACCGCCTCTCGGCCGATCTCAGGAGGGAGTTTCCCGAAATGAAGGGATTTTCTCCCAGGAACTTGAAATATATGCGCTCGTTTGCGGAGGCGTGGCCCGACCCTGAATTTGTGCAAGAGGTGCTTGCACAAATTACATGGTATCATACGGTAACGCTGCTCGATAAAGTAAAGGACCCGAAACAGCGCGAATGGTATATCCACAAGACCATCGCGAACGGGTGGTCGCGGAACGTCCTCGTCCACCAGATCGAGAGCGGGCTTATCGAGCGAGAGGGGCGGGCGGTGACAAATTTCTCGGCGACTCTCCCGGCGGAGCAGTCGGACCTCGCCCTCCAGACCCTGAAGGACCCCTACGTTTTTGATTTCCTCCGGATGGGAGAGAAGGTCAGGGAGAGTGAACTGGAGCGGGCCCTACTTGACCACATCCGCGAGTTCCTGCTGGAGCTCGGCGTGGGGTTTGCGTTCGTGGGCAGCCAGTACCGGCTCGATGTCGGCGGGCAGGACTTCTACATCGACCTCCTCTTCTACCACCTGAAACTCCGGTCCTACGTGGTGATCGACCTGAAGGTGGGCGAATTCATCCCGGAGTACGCGGGCAAGATGAACTTCTACCTCTCGGCGGTCGACGACCTCCTCCGCCACCCGGACGACAACCCGAGCATCGGGCTTGTGCTCTGCAAGTCGAGAAACCGCATCATTGCCGAGTACGCCCTCCGGGACATGGAAAAGCCGATCGGGATCGCGGGATACGAACTGACGACCAGCCTCCCGGAGGACCTGCGGGACGGGCTGCCGACGGTGGACGAACTGGAAGAGGAACTGAGCCGGGGGGAACGGTGAGTGCTGGTGCCCGGGTCCCTTCGCAAAAAACCGCTCAGATTCACGCTCCTGGCGAGGGGCTCCGCATCCCCTCAGGATGATTCATACCCGGCCGGGCGACAATGGATCTAAGATCTTTTTGAGGCAAAGACGGTGACCCCGGCCAAAACCAGTGGACTTCCGATCCGTTCCCACAGAAGTGTCCGTAGGTTTTGCATCCCGGTCCCCGCGTCGAAGACTCGTTGAAGATCGAAAAATTCTTCTCGCATGGAGCAGTACGTGTATCTGTTATACACGCTACCGTTCCCTTGCGGGACGGTAGTTTCTTCTTTTCAATCGCCCTTTTAGTGAGGTCATCCCAAAAAGATCTATGAACCTCCATACATCCTGATCGGAACACTCACCTCTGAGGTTTCTACCATCTGAACTATATCCTGGGCAAGGAGGGTGAAACGGCTTCCCATCGGGAGTCTCACCTTACGGTGCTCCTGCTATCTTCCTGCGGAAGACAGCATATCGCCACGGGGGGAGGGATCGGGAGGTGCGCCCGGCGGAACGGCGGGTGCATGAGCACCGCTAGGTGCGATTGGGTGTCCCCCTCCCAGCATAGGGGGTTTTGGGACAACCTCAGTGATTAATGATATCGCGGGCTGCTGTTTTCATCGATAACGGGTATTTGTCCAAAGTGGTTCCTGACGGCATGAGGATCGATTTTGAAAAATTTTGTACCGTCGTTTGCGGCGATAAAGAGAGGCTGCGTACCTATTTCTACGACTGCATGCCGTATCAGAGCGAACTGCCCACTGATAACGAGAAGGTACGTTATGGAAACTACTGTAAATTTCGAGAAATTATTGAAAGCCTGCCCCGGTTCCAGATGCGATTTGGAAAACTCCGGAAAAACCATGATGGCTCGTTTGAACAGAAGAGGGTCGATATCCTCATGGCTGTGGAACTGGTGAGGTTAAGTTGGTCTCACCAGATCCGTTACGCCATCATTGTTTCTGGTGACAGCGACTTCGTTCCAGCGATTGAGGCGGCAAAAGACGCCGGCGTGATCACGGCCCTCTATTTCTCGAAAGGAACCGTTCATAATGAACTCCTTTCAGCGGTCGATGAAAGATATGAGATGAACGGGCCCTTCTTCGAAAATGTCCGGCGATAGTTCGCGGTCGCGTAATTACCATGTCCTTCCCGACCACCCGGCGTCCCTCCTCAATCATATGCCCGCCTCCCGGACGAGAGAAAAGAGGGGGGCACTCGCCGCCTCCCCGCATGCCGCCCGCCGGAACGAGACGAGCGGAACGATCCAGGCCCCGCTCGACCAGAATAAGAAGCCCTCCGGTCGAGGCACAGGCGAGGGTGCCGGGCGCGATGGTCCGATAGGACCGGAGCGGGAGAAAACCAAAGGTTTGCGACTCTCCGGGGTCACGGCCGCCCCCACTCGACGCTGACGATGTACTGGTGGTTCCGGGTCCGCCGGACGCAGATCTCCCGCACCTCCCGGCTGTGCCGCCGGATCTCGGCGGCGACCGCCTGCGGCACCAGGAAGAGCGGCACCGGCTCCGGGGGCACGCTTATCTCCTCCGGTGAAGAAGTACCAGTGGCGGCCTGGCGGAGCGCGTGGTGGCACTTCGGGTCCGGGCTGCCGCCCCCGGTTTTCTGTTCGGTTCCTCTGTTGTCGTGATACATTCGTGATGACTCCCTGCACCGGGATTTCTCCGGTGCATACAGGTTCTTCGGGAATCGTCGGGTGAACTACCCCGCCCTTCAGGGCGGGGCTTCCTGCTTCATGGACAATACTTGCATCACAGGGATGTGATGTAGAGGTCTCATCTCCACAGCACGGAAGATGCGGAGCATCTTCCTGTCAGGAAACTGCTCTGCAGTTTCCGTGGCTCAAAGGGCTGTTCCATCCCCACGCGGTGAATATTCACCGCAGCATTATAGTCCCGATCAGCAACAAACCCACAATATGAGCACTCGTGGACTCTCTCGGAGAGACTCTTCTTCACGATGCTTCCGCAGTTCGAGCACATCTGCGTCGTATCCCGGGGATCGACTTTGATGAGGTTCGTACCAGCACTTTCAGCCTTGTACGAGAGATACAATAAAAATCGTCCCCACGATGCATCGTGAATACTCCTCCGAAGCCCGCGGGATTTACCCTTCTCTTTGAGATACTTGATATTCAGGTCACGGAAACTCCAGGAGGGAGTTTCCTGTCAGGAAGACCCCGTGGGGGTCTTCCGTGCTTCAACGCAGATCGTTGCATAGATGTCAACGTACTGGCGGGAGAGTTTATGCAGGAAATCTCTCTTCTGGTTCGTGATATGATCATAGACTTTTTCCAGTCCGCTTTTTGCCTTCTTCCAGTTCTGCGAGAACCGTTTTTTCCGGGCAATGCTCTGCTGGATCTTCTTGATCTTCTTCAGCGAGTGCTCATAGAACCGGGGATTCTCGATCACTGCACCGTCACTATCGACTGCAAACGAGTTCAGACCGACATCGATCCCGACAGATCTCCCTTCTCGTTTCGGTTCAGAGATCTCCTGTTCCGCCTGAACGATCACATACCATTTATCATTGGAGCAAGTGATCAAAACACCCTTTACGTTTCCGGTATATAGTCGATACATCGTGAATGGAATCGCTCCAATCTTCGAAAACGTGATCGTGCTGTGTTCACGGTCGATCTTGAACCCCGACTGGTTATAGTTGAGCGTCCGATACCGGAATGCGCTCTTGAACCGGAGTCTGCCGATCTTTCGACCCCTTTTCTTCGTCTGCGAGAGAGCAGCGATGTTGCTCCAGAGGGTATAGTTCACCATCTGAAGCACACGGCACAACCCTTTGGGTTGTGCCGTGTCATCCCCGTACCTGTTGACCGGGGACTTCTCGCTCCGCCCCTTCACCCCCGCGAGTTAAAACAGGCCGGCATGACTGTTGAAGATCTGAATAAGTTACGTTGAGCAAGACCCGGATGCTTCTAGCCCCCCTCTGGTGCGCGAGGGCGAGGATCTCGTCCCGTTTCTGGACGAGAAGGGTATAGATGTCGGTTCCCGGATTCATGTCCTGTAGTAGATACGGTGCCGTCGGGCCTATACATGTTATCCCGGAGGCACGGCCTCCTACCGCACCGTTCCGACGGCAGAAGACCGGGAACGGTTATGTTTCCTGATCGCCTCCCTACCGGTAGATGCCGCTCCGGTGTCCCGCCTCGAAACCCTTTCGGGTTTCTCAAGCTCCGGTTCTCGAACCATCGCTTCCGGCACGAGGATCAGGGAGTGTTCGTCCTCGATCGTGAGAATGACTCGGTACCGGCCCACCCGGAGCCGGTAGGCGGGTGTTCCGGGGAACTCGGCCGGTTTACGGACGTGCTGGCAGGGGTTCTCCCGGAGCCCGGGCGGGGATATCCGGGGATAGCATCGAGGGACAGAAGAGCATTTACCCTCGGTTTGGATATACAGGAGTACGGGAGACCGGGACGAACCGCCTGTGTTCCGGTCGCACGTCACTGCAGGGGGATGAGATCACGAAGACCTTGAAGATCATCGTTGAGAAGCAGCCGGACGACACAACGACATCGAACCATACGAGGCTCAAGGCAGAGTACCCCTGGATATGTGAGCAGGCAGGACGTCAGTAGATCCCTTGCAACGTGGAATTGTAGAGTCGCTGACACCATAATCCGGGAGCCGCCACCCCGGGAGTCGAGCCCGGGGGAAAGCCTCTGCCGAGCCGGGGTAGTTCCGGCCGTGAAGTTTCGATCAGTAATCATTATTGCCCTGCATTCACAACTACTCCACCGTATGCTTTCGGTCAAGCGACCGGTCGTCCATGAATTCACGGCAAAGGCACGAGAGGCGTGTGGTGATGCAATAGAGGAGATCATACTCTTCGGTTCCGTGGCACGGGGGGACGATCGGCCGGACTCCGATATCGACATACTTGTGATTACATCCAGGGAGGATTTTCACCTTCGTGAATACCTCACAGGACTTGCTTTCGACCTGCTGATGCTGACGGGAGAGCGGCTCTCGGTCAAGGTCATCTCCCGGGCCGATCTTGCATCGCACCGGCAGTACCCCTTCATCAGGCATGTTCTTCATGACGGCGTGGCGGTTTAACGCGCGGGGTAGTTCACGTGAATGACCGGTCTGTCATAACGGCGCTTTTTGTCAAATCGCACCAGCGCCTCGATGCAGCACGTATCCTCTGCACTGAGGGGCATTACGAAGATTCAATCAATCGGGCCTACTATGCGATGTATCTTGCAGCCCTTGCTCTTCTGCGCCGAAAAGGCGTAGAGACAAAGACTCATACCGGGTTGATCTCGGCGATCGGCTCGGAATACGTCAAGACCGGTGAACTCGCTCGAGAGCACGGACGGGCATTGAACCTGATCGAAGAACTCCGGGAGGAGGTGGATTACACGATCTGCCGGAACATTATGCGGGAAGAGGTGGTCTCGGTCATCGCCAAGGCGACGGATTTTGTCGTTTGTGCAGAGCGGATCTGTGCGGAAGATCATACGGACGAGCCATCTTTCTGATCGCCTCCTACCGGTAGATGCTGCTCCGGTGTCCCGCCTCGAAACCCTTTCGGGTTTCTCAAGCTCCGGTTCTCGAACCATCGCCTCCAGCACGAGGATCAGGAGGTATTCGTCCTCGATCGTGAGAATGACCCGGTACTGGCCCACCCGAAGTCGATAGGTGGGTGTTCCGGGGAACCCGGCCGGTTTACGGACGTGCTGGCAGGGGTTCTCCCGGAGCCCGGGCGGGGATATCCGGGGATGGCATCGAGGGACAGAAGAGCATTTACCCTCTGTTTGCATATACAGGAGTACGGGAGACCGGGACGAACCGCCTGTGTTCCGGTTGCACGTCACTACAGGAGGGATGAGACCATGAAGACCTTGAAGATCCATCGTTGAGAAGCATCCGGACGGCTATGTTGCCTACCCCCTGGGTTTGAAAGGGGCTGTCATCGCAGAGGGGGACACCTACGATGAGGCGCTTGCCGAGGTAAAGTCCGCCATCCGGTTCCACATCGAAACCTTCGGGGACAGTGCATTTGAGAACAACGATAGTACGGAGACCTTCGTTGCCGAGGTCGCCATCTAGATGAAGTTCCCGCACGACGCCCCGCAGAGGAAGGTGCTCAAAACTCTGGAAGTTTGGATTTCAGGTCGTCAGGACGGGCAATCACATCGCACTCGTTCGCGACAACCCGGACGGCACAACGACGCCGCTCACGATGCTGAACCACGCGAGACTCAAGGGCTCGACCCTGCGAGCCATCCGCACGCTAGGCAGGAATTCCACGGGCAGAGTTCCTCCGGGTGTACGAACAGGCAGGACGTCAGTAGATCTCCCACAACGTGGAATTGTGGAGTCGCTGACACCACAATCCGGGAGCTGCCGCCCCGGGAGACGAGCCCGGCGGAAGGCCTCTGCCGAATCGATCTAGTTCCGGCCGTGAAGTCTCCCGATCCCCGATGGAAACAGGGTGGAAAACCTGATCATCCGCCAGAGATTTTTGTCGCTGTATCCCGGTCCGTACTCTGCTACCAATTCTCGCGACAATGTCGAGACTATCTTTCTCCCGTAGGCAGCACGCTGTTCCCCGAGGATATCCCTATGGATTCGGCCGCCGATATGCCAGTACAGCAGGACCAGTTCTACATTCACCGCAGTCAGAGCAGCGGCTCTTTGCCGTGCAGATCAGGTCGCGAACATCGATAAGAAGCGAGGAGATGTCCGGTTCCTGAGAGCCGGTGTCTTTTGGGTTGACCGGTCGTAGCGCCGTGTCTCCAACCCGCGCATCGTGCTGCTCATTCTTTCGTGTCACCCGTGCTCAACCTCCATAGCGCCTCTCGATTTCGACGCCATCGTGCTCGACCGCATTCCGGTCGATCCCAAAATAGTGATGGATAAGGACGTTCCTCATCCCGATGATATCCGACCACGGGATATCGGGGTTTGCAGCCCTGAACTCCGAAGATATTCCCCGTACGGCCTCACCGATGATCTGGAGATGGTAGATCACCCGGGACGCTGTGCCGGCTCATCATTGTAGAAGTACTCACGGTCCCGGGCTGCCACTCTCTAATCCGTTCGACAGCCTCGAGAATATCCAGTATCCGTTCGCGATCGTCTCTCATAGGGTCGCGCTTCTCGTAAGACCCTTGAACGGATACGTTCTCGGAGTCCTGCTTCGGTCACAACATCGACCGGGTGACCGAGCAGGCGGGAGAGATCCATGGCAAGACCGCCCATATCGAGAAGACTCCGGTCGGGGTCCAGATCGACCAGGGTATCAATATCACTGTCCGTCCGGGCTTCGTTTCGTGCAACCGACCCAAAAACCCGGACGTTTTTTGCTCCCCTCCGGTGTGCAAGAGAGAGAATTTCGTCCCGTTTCTGGATGAGTTGGGTAGAGAGATCGGTTCCCGGGTTCATATCCTGTAATATTTACATTGGTCCGGAACATATAGATGTTATCCAGTGGGGGCAGATCGCCCCGATCCGTACGCTTAACTGGTTCGACCGGGTCCCGCTCACGAGGGCCCGGTATGGCTCGGTACGAAGAGAACCGCGGCCACCTTCGGAAACTTGACGAGGCACCGGTCCATTACACAGAATTAAGAGCCGACCGGGACAGGCAAGATGTGGTATTGCATGCGGTCTCTGAGGTACTCGGGGCGTCAAAAATGGAATCTACTGTTGTAATCCGACGAGCTGAAGAGGGGGCTCTGGGCGGAAGTTCCGGCGCTTTCCGGACGCTATTCCCGGGGGAGACGGTCGAGGAGACGCTGGAGAACAGCAGAGAAACGATCAAAGGGCACGTGGAAGCGCTACGTCGGGAAGGTCGGGGTGTTCCGCCGGAAGAAGACCTGATCATCGACAGGGTCCGGGTCTCCGGAGCCGCGGTATGAGCGGGGCGCTCCGGCCTGGAGATGTGCCGGGGTCAATGATCCTTCAGTCTGGCGAGGATATCGGCAACCGTCTGCTTGAATTCGGGGAGTTCTTCTTCAACAATTGCCCACACGGCGTCTAAGTCCACACTCATATATTGATGAATCAGAACGTCACGGAGGCCGGCGATCCGGCGCCAGGGGATATCCGGATACTCCATCTTCAAGGAATCCGGGATCTGCTTTACGGCCTCGCCGACGATCTCAAAGTTCCGGATCACCGCGTCCTGTGCCATTGGGGAGCCCATGAACGCGTCCCGCCCTTTGTGGGTGTAACTCTCTATCCTGTCGATTGATTCAAGTATATGGATGAAATACAGCCGTTCGTCCTTCACAGCGGCACGGCCTCCCGGAAGATGCGGTCCCTGATATACCAGTGCAACCCGTTCTCAGTCACCACATCGACCTTGCGGCCGAGCAGATCCTCCAGGTCCTGAGCGAGAGCGATGTGATCGAGGAGGCTCCTCCCCGGCTCGAACTCGACGAGGAGGTCGAGATCGCTTGCCGGAGTCTCCTCCCCCCGTGCGACCGACCCGAAGATCCTGACTCGCCGGACCCCGTGTCTGGCTGCGACTGCGAGGATCTCTTCCCTTCTTTCAAGCAGCCCGGCACGTAGACTCACGCTCCCTTCCTCCTGTATCGATGGTGGGACGGGGAGAGATATAAGAGTTCACCCGGGACCTGAAACCTTACTCCCGCCACCGCGGCAGCGTCGAGAGGTACCGCCGCACCATCTCCGTTGCCTTATCGACCGGTATCTCGAGGTGTGAGGCCATCATCGGCGCATACTTCCCGACCGCCTCCTCCCGCGTCAGGTCGGGCTCGGTGAACCTCCCGTCCCGGTAGCAGTAGGTGCAGTAACTCGTGCTCCGCGACCCGTCCGCCTCCGTCCCGGCGTCCTCATCCCGGACAAGGGGCATCCCGCAGCTCCCGCAGGATGCAATCTCCCTTCCCGCCCACCTCCTCAGGCACGAGAGTTGTTCCTTCGAAAAGTTCACCGCCTTCTCCGGAGGAATTGAGTACAACTCCGACATGATCGCCCCGCATTTTTTCGCCATCCCGTCGATGGTGATGTCGGGCTCGGTGAACGCCCCGTCCCGGTAACAATACACGCAATACTCCGTCGAGGGCGTGCCGCCCGCTTCCGTTCCGAAATCGCCCTCCGCACCCATCGGCATCCCGCAACTCTGGCATGTCCGCATACATTCCATCTCCATGTGCATCCCTCGTTCGACAAATGCTTCACCAGTAACCTGACGTGCCGGAGAGATAACTGTTTGCAAAAGCGTTCCGAAAGACGATAAGAGAGCAGGACGTCGTCGGGCGGGAACCCGCCTCACTCATCGCAGGGCGGGAACCGGATCGTCATCCCGCTACCGCTGCCGGGCTCGAGCACCGCATCCTTCTGGAGCGCCCGGGCATAGCCGGCGAGATAGGGCACGGCCACCCGCTCGTCCGCGAAGGTCGTCCGGATAGCCGTCGCCGCACCGTCGCCGCTGATGGTGATCGTCACGCCCCCGTCGGTGGAATCTCTCGGCTCGCAGGGGACCCCCCAGGTCAGGAGGAGCCCCTCCATCAGGGTGGGGGGATCGAACCGCTCCTCGGTGTGGGCAAGGAGCGCCGTTCCATCCCTCTCACCGAGCCGCCCGGCGATGGCGGTGACCCGCGCTACAAGGTCCGGGGAGGCGTCGCGGAGGAGGCATTGTACGAGTGGCCCGGTAACGTCGTGGCGCCGCAGAGACCGGGCTACCTTGATCAGTTGCCAGTCCCGTGCAAACGAAGTACCGGTACGCATATTACCCTCTCAGGATTCCGTAAGCCATCACACAGAGACCGAGGAGGACCACGATGCGGGAGAAGACCGCCGACCAGGCGACGATAAAGGCATCGGGTGTGAAGATGCTCACCAGGTCCGCAAACGTGATCCCCATGATCAGCGTAAAAAGCCCGTAAATGAAGAGGAGCAGGGTAGGTTGCCGCACGATCCGGTAGGCGTTGAAGATGACGGCAATCAGAAGCGCCCCGAGGAGCAGCGTCACAATCGCGAGCATCTGCTGCATGGTCTCAATCTGCATAATTTGCATTCAGTTCCACCTATGTCTGTTCCTTGATCTTTCTCACCGAGATGATCGTCTGAATATCCTCCACGCCCCGGAGGCTGGAGAGAGGGACGAGAACGTTCCGCTTCAGCTCGGATATGTTCTGTACCCGGACCTTGACGAAGAAGTCCCCGGGCTCAAGCACCTCATAGAGTTCAAGGATGTACGGAAGGTCCTGCATGAACTCCTCGACTTCCTGTTTTCCGTCCGGGTGAACCCTGACATTCAGAAAAGCAACCAGCGTGTGCTCGAAACACTTCTGGTTGACGACAATCGTGAACCGCTCGAGGATACCGGCGTTCTTCAGTTTCTCAATGCGTTTGAAGACCGTCGACGGTGCAATACCCAGCATCGAGCCAAGTTCTGCCATAGACATCCGCCCGTCTCTCTGCAGCTCCCGGAGTATCGCATCGTCAATCTCATCCATTCTAAGAGTAATTACAAACAACCAGTTATTAATTTACCGTATTTTGTTCGTACAATCATATGGTTTTTTTTCATTTCTAATGGATAATGTCAGCAATATTGGGTTTTTATCGGGATTTAGACTGGTGATAAAAAAGAACAATCCTGGAAACGAATTGGAAAAAATAGGTAAAATATTGCCGGAATGATGAAATGTTATTTCAATCCCCCCGAAGAATTGTTCCTCCAGGATTGACAATCCTGATGGGTCCGGGACCTCCCGTAGCCTCCCGGATGGCCGTATCGATGAACTCCCGGGCCGCCTCGAATGCATGGCGCGCATCCATTCCACGGGCAAGGTGTGCCGTGAGCGCCGCCGAGAAGCAGCACCCGGACCCGTGCACCGAATGGGGGTAGCGCGGCCCGGAACCCCCCGTCACCCCGTCCCGGTCGACGAAGAGGTCGACCGTCGCGTCGCCGGCAAGGTGCCCGCCCTTCACCACCACGGCCCGGGCCCCGAGGTCCAGGACCCGCCGTCCGGCCTCTTCCATATCTTCGAGGGTCGTAACCCGCATCCTCGCCAGCACCTCCGCTTCCGGAAGGTTCGGGGTGACGACTGCCGCCCGGGGGATGAGCAGTTCCGCGAGGTCCGCTATCGCATCCTCCGCAAGCAGCCGGTGGCCCGACGTCGAGACCATCACCGGGTCGATGACGAGCGCGGCCCCCTCCGGCAGGGCCTCCGCGACCGTCCTGACCACCGGGGCGTCGGCAAGCATCCCGGTCTTCCAGGCCCCGACGGAGAAGCCGTCGGCGACCGCCTCGATTTGAGCCCGCACCGCGTCCGACGGGAGCGTCCAGGTCCCCCGCACCTCGCGGGTGTTCTGGGCTGTGACCGCGGTTACGACCGTCAGCCCGTAGACCCCGAGCGCCGTAAATGTCTTCAAGTCGGCCTGGATGCCCGCTCCGCCCCCCGAATCGGAACCGGCGATAGAACATGCGGCGATCATCTGCACACCCACTAACCCTTCAACGTTCGGCCCGGACCCGTTTGAATCTTTGCCTCTCCCTTTATGTGGTTTTGCACCGATCACTTCTACAATGGATGTAGAAGAGATCAGCCGACGGCACCTTGCCGCCGGCACCCCCGACGACGAGATCGTGCGCCTTCTCGCAGAGGACGTTCTTACCGTCAAGCATAACCGCATAACCCCCGCCTATGCCCGGGCATTTGCTCGGGCGGTCCTTGCCGAAGCGAAGAACTCGACCGGGCTCTCCGGCGACCTCTTTGTCTACGAGCCTTCCGGCTCGACGATGGGTGAGTTCGGCGTCGGGTCGCGGGGGTCCGGGGACTTCTTCGCCCACCGGCAGCTCGCCCGGATCATCGGCCGGACGAACGCCGCGGTCGGCGTCGACGAGATGGACGACGCCGGAGCCGTCCGTGCTGAAGGCGACTACATCATCGCCACCGTCGACGGGATGCACTCCCGCCTCTCCGACTTCCCCTTCCTCGCCGGGTTCCACGTCACCCGGGCGACGCTCCGGGACGTCTACGTGATGGGCGCAAAACCCGTCGCACTCCTCTCCGATATCCACGTCGCCGACGACGGCGACGTCGCAAAGATATTCGACTACACGGCGGGGGTCTCCGCCGTCGGGGAAGCCATGGGCGTCCCGCTCGTGACCGGCTCCACCCTCCGCATCGGCGGGGACATGGTCCTCGGCTCCCGGATGACGGGCTGCGTCGGCGCCGTCGGCGTCGCCCGGCACCTCACCGCGAGAAAACAGATCGCCCCGGGGGACGTTCTCCTCATGACCGAGGGCGCCGGCGGAGGGACGATCGCCACCGCTGCGATCTACTCCGGGTTCCCGGAGGTGGTCGATGCGACGATCAACCTCCACTTCCTCAAGGCCTGCGAGGCGCTCCTTGCGGATAGCGTCCTCCCCGCCATCCACGCCATGACCGACGTCACGAACGGCGGGCTCCGGGGCGACGCCTACGAGATGGCCGAGACTGCCGGCTGCCGGATCGTCGTCGTGGAGGACGAACTCCGCACGCTCGTCCAGCCGGAAGTCCTCGCGATGCTCGACGCCCTCGAGATCGACTACCTGGGCGTCTCCCTCGACGCCCTCCTGGTCGTCGCGCCGCCGGAGGTTGCGCCCGAGATCCAGCGGGTCGTGGAGTCCGCAGGGGTCGCCATGCGCGAGGTCGGCTACGTTGAAACGGGAAAGCCCGAGTCGGTCCTCTCGGTCGGCGGCGAGATCCGGGACTTTTCGCCCCGGTTCCGGGAGTCGGCCTACACCCCGGTCAAAAAGGTCGTGGACGAGAACAAAAGAGATTTCGAGGAGATGAAGGCCGGGGTCCGGCGGGCGGCGGACGCGGCGCTTGCAAAGAAACTCCGGATACTCTCCCGGCTCCGGTCTTCGTGATTTTTTCAGGGAGAACGCCCGGGGAGCGTTCCCGGCCGCGATATCGTCGCCAATCGCGCTCTTGAGGCGGAGGGGGGGAGAGCAGCCCCCGTTCCGCGCCCGTCACGGACTTATGGGGTTGACGACCCTTCCTATGAAGAGGACCGTCCCGGAGTCCTTCTCGACGATGAGGAAGACGAACGGGTGGTCCGCACGGAAGACGGGTGGGGTCTCCGACCGTATGCCGCCTCCCCCCGCCACAACGCCGGTCGCGGCCGCGGCCTCGGTGCCCTCCTCGTTCACGTCGACGAACGCCTTGTGGAAGATCCCGGTGATGAAGAGGTCTCTCGTGCCGTCCATCCCCGAGAGGTCGGCGGCATCCTCGTCAAACGCCGTGGACATCCCCATCGCCGCAAGCGTCGGGGGGAGGCCGTATTCCGTCTCCAGTGTGAACTTCGGGAAGAAGACCTCGACCTGCCGGGAGGTCAGGGACTCTCGCAGGTCCATAACCTTCTCTGCATCGAGACTCTCCTCCGCAGCCGTCAGGTTGTCTTCTCTGGGGAGGAGGACGAGCATCGCGAGTTCGGTCTCGTTCCCGTGCGCGTACGGCATCTCGAGCGCCTGGAAGGTATCGGTCTCTGCGTAGGGATAGATGGTTTTCCCGTGCATCATCGGGACGGTCACCGTCTCGTTCGGTCCGACCCGGAACTCCTCCTCCATTGTCTCGGCGGGGTCGAACCGTTCGACCCAGGTTCCTTTGAAGTAGATCGCGTTCGTGATCACGAGCCGGGTCAGCGGGTCGATTGAACCCGACGGCAGGAGGTCGCGGATCTTATCTTCGGTCTCATTCTCCACCCACCGGTTGATCGTCTCCCGCGACCCCTCGGAGTCGTTGATAAAGTCGAGGCTCGTTGCGTTTGCCCCATACCAGCGGGCGGCCGTCTCAATATACTCCGGGAGGAACGAATGGGTCTCCTCCGCCCAGAGGGCGTTTGCGGTGCGGAGAGTGTAGTTACCGCTCTCGCAGTTCAGCCCGGCGTCGATCGCGGCAAACCCCTCCCGCCGGAGGGTGTCGTTCGTTGGAAGGTGCAGCACCGCCCCGATCTCGTCGGCGGTCGTGCCGCGGGCGCCCTCGTAGGTGATTGCAAGGGCCGACGAGATGCTGTAGGGCGAGAAGAAGAGGTTGCCTCCCGCATGCGCCGGGTCGGCCGCGAGGCGGCGGTAGAGGTCGAACGCGAATAGGTTGTTGCCGGCGCCGTCCGGCGTATCGGGACGGGCGGTGCCTGTATCCCCCGCTACGGGTCCGCCGGAGACCGAAGTCGTGTTCAGAGGTGCGGTACCGGCAGCGCTCAGTCCTGCGAGAATGAGCGCCAGAACCAGAATGCCTATTCCGGAGAATATCAATAGTCTTTTCATCGTTCTCTCCCGTGGATCGCATCGGAGGAAAAGGCCGGAAACCTTCGAGACCGGGCAGCCCCGGGCATCCACATGGATTCTCTCTGCAGAAAGACGATAAAGCCGGCGAAACTGTTCGACCCCCGTCGAACAGGTCCGGAATGTATATGAACGCGATCTTCACTTCTCGCTGGGTCGGGGAACCCGCCACCACCAAGATCATTAGTCCCGAAGGGGGTGCGGCGTTGCCTGATTCTCAGGGGTAGCATCTCCACGAATTAAATTTCAGCCCAAAAAAGGAGAGGATGAAGTCACCGGGGAAATAAGGCCCTGTATCATCCCGCGATCTTCTTCATCGTCAATTCTTCGTAGAACTCGACCTGATCCTTCCAGGGAGCGTAGCCGACGTAGACCGTATCCCCGTCGTCCACGGTAAACTCCCAGACGGGAACGGCCGAGGACTGGGTCTGCTCGCAGAACTTCCAGACCAGCCGGGCAGGCAGGGTGCCATCATAGCCGTTTTCCGCGAGGATTGCTCGTGCCTCCTCCAGCGTCGGACGGATCACGTTTTGTGTCTTCTGTGTCCCTGGAGTCGGGGAAAATGCGCTACTGAAATCTGCGACATCTCCTTTGATGGAGACCTGTGCGACGACAGTGACGTAACCGTCCCGCTCAAAGGGAATCAGGTAGTAATCGTGCCGCTTCTCATCCAGCGAGTGCACGAAGACTGACTCTCCTGGGATCGCACCTTCAAGTTCTTCCTGGAAGATCTTGATTCTGTTCATCTCCTGCCGGGCAAACGCGGCGAGGTTGGTATCCTCGGTCAGGGGGATATCGTCTTCCTCATCGGCCATCAGGGTGACGTTTTTCGCCACGGCTTCGTAATATGCGGTCATCTGGTCATAGTAGGTCTCGCGATCGACGCCTGCGGTCGGCGTGGGCCGCACCAGGGTGTCGCTCCAGACCGCGGGGCGGGTAGTGTTGTCATCCCTAGGTACAGGTTGACTGGAGACCAAAGCCGCGTCCAGAGGTGCGGTACTGGCGGTGTCAGCTCCCCAGTAGCCCCGCAAGTGAGTCCAATATCCCTCCCAGTAGCTTTCATCTCCATCTATATCCACCGGGGTGAATACATCGCTCCAGTCATCTGTAGAATAGTAGCGGTTGACATGGTTGATATCGTCCTCCCAGGGATCGTGCACCCAGAAGCCATATACATCGTATATACTCCCGTAGTAATCCTCGTACGAGACACCCTTCACCAGAACCCAGTGATACCCATTATAGATCAACGCAGGCGTCGGATTGTCCAGGTCCACGATATCCATCGCCATGGCGATGTTTGCCGAGTCAAAATAACTCCACCTGCGATCCTCGGCGACGAAGTTGCTGAGGTAGTCGCTCACGCAGGCTGCGAGCCCGTCCGGGTCGGTATACCAGAGAGGCCAGCCCTCCCGGTTGTGAGACTGGATACTGCTCCATAGCGTATCCTGCGAGATGTAACCGTTGTGGAAGTCTATCCACATCTGTGCGACCGCCGGGCCGCAGTAGCAGGACGCCTCCTGCTCGTAGTAGGGCACGGAGAGCTGTTTGGTCACCTCCCCCGCCATGACGGGAGCGGCGACCGCCCCCATGACGAGCAGAACCGCCAGCAGGACGCCGGTCTTCGAGAGATAGAGTTTCATTGTTTTTAACCTCCATAGCCACTGGAGGCATAAGACCGCAACGGGTCTCTCTCGCGAGTACCGGCGAAACCGATGCCTCCGGGCACGCAGAGCGCACCCAACCCCGAACCGTCGACGGATGAACGCCGTGTCGGTCGCGGGCGCCGCGTGCGGCATCTACAGCAGTCCTTCAGCCTCCCGGAACGATAAAACCGGTGAAAATGTTCGACCCCCGTCGAACAGATCCAAAAAGTATATGGAGGCTAAACGCTTTTTCCGTCCGCAGGGAGAGATCCCGCCGCGCGCGTGTTTCGCCGCCGGATGCAGGCATACCCCACCAGAAACCCACCGACAAGCACCAGAGCGATCCCGGCAATGAGCAGTTCCACGGGAGGCCCCTCCGGGACCGGGAGGCCGCCGCCGCCCGGTCTCGGAAAGATCGGCACTTCGCGGACCGGCGCCGTCAGGAAGGCCGCGAGGGCGGCGACCCCTCCGGCGAGGCTCGCCAGTCCCGCCGTCAGGATGATCCGGACCCGGGCGCTGCCGTGCGGCTGCAGGAGAGCGCGCCCCGCCGGCGTGAGCGCGTAGTACACCCAGGCATGACCGTCCTCCCCGGCGGCGACAAACCCGGCGTCGGCCAGCCTCTGGAGGTGGTGATGGACCGTGGACTTCGCGAGGTCGAGGTCGTCCGCGAGCTCCGTGACCGTCATCCTGCGTGTGCGTAGCGCCTTTAAAATATCAAGCCGGGTCCCCGAGGCGAGAACCTCGAACGTATCCTTCGTCAGGACGATATCGACCGGCTCCATGGGAAGTAATTCGGGGGAGGCAGGATATAACCGTATCGCTGCTGCACCGTAACCCGATCGTAAAAAAAAAGTCGGCGCCGGCGCGACGGACGGCCCGCCGACATCTACTCTTCCGGCTTTTTCCCGCTCGCACAGACGTTATAGGCGAGGTAGGGGAGGTTCTCCTCGACGAAAGGCTCCACCTTCCGGGCGAGGTTAAAGAGCGGGTCCGCGAGGTTTAAGTGCGCAAACGAGCACCGGTCGACCGAAACGTCCTCGAACCCGGCCTCCCGGAAGAGCCCGGCAATCTCGGCGTTGGTGTAGTAGTGCTCGTCGAAATCCCCCACGCCCACCTTTTTTAAACCGACCTTCTCCCCCACATGGTAGGCGATGGGGACGATGCTCGTAAAGACCGTCCGCGAGAGGGTGCAGACGGCGATCCGGCCGCCGGGTGCGAGGACCCGGTAGGACTCCCGGAGCATCGCCGCTGGGTCCGGGACGTAACTGAAAGCGAGCAGGCTCGCGAGAGCATCGAAGGTGGCGTCCCGGAACGGCAGGACATCGGCGGTCCCGACACAGAACCCGCTCTCCGGACAGCGCTGCCGCCCGTGCCGGACCATCCCGTGGCTGATGTCGAGGCCCACCGCCCGGCCCCCCTCCTCCACGTAGCGCTGCACAAAAAGCCCGGTCCCGCACCCGAGGTCGAGGAGGAACCCTCTCCCGGGGAGCATGCTCATCACGTGATCGCAGATATGCCGGTGATAACTCCTGCCGCGGTGGCCGTCGTAGCGGTCGTCGTAGACGTCCGCGACCTCGTCATAATGTTGCTGTACTTTCCTCACTGAACACCTCCCGGGAAATCCGGGCAAGAAGTGCGTTGATCTGAACGAAATCGTTTGCGCTGTGACAGAGCCGGTAATCCGTATCGGCGAGCGCGATGGAGAGGGCGGGGTGGTTATACTCGCGCCCGATCACCCGCCGGAGTTCGCGGACGACCTCACGCGCCGAGAGGCCGTACTCGATCATCAGCGCTTCGGCGATCCGGCGGGCGGCGTCGAAGTTCCCCGCCCGGAGCGCGTCGAACGCGGACGTCGTCACGCTCTCCGTCTCCGAACGCGAGACCTCCGCAAGGTCGAGGTCCTTCCCCGACCCGACGGCGATCTGCAGGTAGAGGAGCGCCCGCCGCAGGTCGCCCCGTGCGGCCTGAACGATCAACTCGAGGTCGTCCGCCGGGTACTCGGCCCCTTCCGCGGCGAGGACCTCCTCGAGGCGGTCGCGGACGACCTCGTTTGCGAGTGGGGCGAAGAAGAGCGGCAGACAGCGCGATGCAATGGCGGGGATGATCGCCGACGGCCGCACGGTGACGAAGATGAACCGGCAGGTGGCGCTGTAGCGCTCCATCGTCCGGCGCAGGCCCTGCTGCGCCTCAAACGTCAGGTCCCCGGCGTCCTCAAAGACCATCAGTTTAAAGTCGGCATCGAGCGGGCGCATCGAGGCGTACCATTTCACGATCCGCTTGAAGTTGACGATCAGGCTCTGATCTTTGCGGTAGAGCAGGCTGAACCGCTCGTCCGTCTCAAGAGCGCTCCGCCCTCTGCCGAGGAGATCGGCGGCGCTGAAAATGGTCGTGTTCGCCTCCCAGTTCTCGCCGTAGAGCCGTTTTGCCAGACACTCGACGGCCGTCGACTTCCCCGTGCCGTGCGGGCCGGAGATGAGGAGATGAGGCAGGCTCCCGGAATCCGCAAACGAGACAAGATAGCGGACGACCTCCTCCTGCCCGACGATCCCCTCGCACCCCTTCGGGCGGTAGACCTCACTCCAGAGCATGGCTCAAGCTCTCTCTCATCTCATCTATTGCCGCCCGGAGAAGATAGGCATTGTCAAGCGAGGCGACCAGACGCTCGCCCTCCCCCGGTTCGAGAGAGGCGCACGCCGCGGTTATCGCGGGGAGGGCGCGCGTCACCTCGTCGACGATCGTCAGGGTCGCCGTCCTGGCGGTCCGGGAGAGCGGGTTTAAGTCGACGGTGATGACCGATTTACCCATCGCCCTGAGCGCCGCACAGCGGTCCCCGTCCTCCAGCGGCACGAGGACCACGTCGGCGTCCCCGATCCCCTCCCGGAGGCTGAGAGCGCGGTCGTGCGAGAGCGGGACGATCCGCTCCGGCGTCCCCGTGAGGACCCGGACGCCGTTCTCCTCAAGGAGACGGGTGATCAGCCGGACCCGCTCGTCGGTCCGGTGGAAAAGGTTCACCTCGACGTCGGCGCCGCTTGCCCGCTGGAGCGCTGCAATCTCCGCCGCCGCAAGCGCTGCGGTGTTGCCGTTCACCGATATCACCGCGTGCCGGGCTGAAAGAAGCATGGCGGCGGCCGTCCGTTCGGCGAGAGCCGCGCTCGCCGTCGTTCGTTCGCCGATCAGGTAGTCGAACGCCTCGCCGCGCCCGTGTGCCGCGAGCCCTTCCAGGGCGACGACGCCTTCACGGGCGCACCGGGCCATCCGCTCGCGAGCAACAAGCGAGCGATAGCGTGGATGGTCTTTCGGAATCATCATCTCATCTCGATTAAGTATGCGCCGCGGCGTGCGGCATGCAGGCGGTAGACCTCCCCGAACCCCGAGAGCACCCGCCCGGCGCCGTCTCCGCAGGCAAAAACACCGTTGCCGAGCATCGTCATGCTTGCCGGGACCCCGGACGCGTCGCAGGCGGCAAGCACCCGCCGCACCGCAGGTTCGATGAGTCCGCTCTTCTCGGCGAACTCCCGCGAGAGGCGGCAGAGGTCGGCGAGGTCACGCGGGCAGCGGTTCGGGTACGCGGCGGCTATCCGCGTCATCGCCTCCCCCGACGAGAGGACCGATGCGGTCGGGAGCGGGCCGAGGCTCACGGCGTAGAGGGGCTCTTCAGGGTAGAACCGGGCGATCTTCGCGTGGATGCCGGCACCCATCCTGCAGACGAGGCCCCCCGCCTGACTCGCGGCGACGTCCCCGAGACCGGTGCGGTGGAGGACCTCGGCCTCGTGGGCACAGGCCGCCACCTCCCCCGCGGAGAGGCCGAGGCCGAAGAGGTGATTCGCCGCCGTGAGCGTCGCGAGAAGCGCCGCCGCCGAGAGCCCGAACCCGGCTCCGATGGGAAGCCGGCACTCCGTCGTGACGCGGGCCGTGACCCCCAGCCGGTCGAGGGCGTACTCGACCGGCGGCGACCCGGTGCTCGCCCGGCCCTGCCGGCCCTGCCGGACCACCCGGACGCTCGTCTCGCGGGCCTCCTCGACCGCCGAACGCACCCCCTCGTCGATGACCATCCCGGCCCCGATGCTCCCGGTGACCTCCGGGCTGTTCCCCTCGACCCGCCTGAAGTAGCCGGAGATGTGCCCGGGAGAGAAGGCTACAGCAGTCCGGCCCATATCGCCGCCGCGACCTCCTCTTTGCTCCCGGAGACTTCCCGGGTCCCATCGACGGTCATGATCGAGAACGACCCTTCCTCCGCCCCCATCACCGGCGGGGCGTTCACGACGACAACGGCCGCGCCCGCATCGAGCATCGCCCGCGCCCGCTCCTCCTCGTGCCACCCGAGTTTGAACGCAACCGTCACGGGGCGATAGGTCGCCATCACCTCGTCGATGACCTTCGGGAGAGGGTCGAGCCGGACCGTCTGGGGCGTGCCGCTCGGGATCTTCCCTTCCCGGCGTTCCGGGGCAAAGTCCGATACCGCGGCTGCGCTGACGAAGATATCGACCCCCTCGTCCCGGGAGACCCGGAGGACCGCGTCCCGCATCTCAGCGGCGGTCGAGACAGCGATGTTTCGTACGCACGGGAACGACCCCGCGTGCACCACCGTCACGTCGGCGCCGAGCCGGAAGGCCTCAAGCGCGAGTTCCCGCCCCATCCGCCCGGTCGACCGGGTGGTCAGGACCCGCACGTCGTCGAGGGGCTCCGCACACGCCCCGCTCGTGATCAGGACGCGTTTACCCGCAAGCGGCCGGCCGGAGACCGCACGCTCGGCATGGAGGACGATCGTTTCGGTATCGGCGATCTTCGCCTTCCCCTCCTCGACCCGCGGGTCGACGACGTCGATGCCCCAGGAGCAGAGCCGACGGAGGTTCTCCATAACCCCCGGGTGGCGGTACATGCTCTCGTGCATCGCCGGGACCACTACCATCGGCATCCCCCGGCCGAGCGCCGTCGTGGCGAAGGTGGTCACGGGGGTGTCGTCGATCCCGCAGGCGATCTTTCCAATCGTATTCGCCGTAGCGGGCGCAATGAGAAGGAGGTCCGCCGCCCCGCCCTCCCCGCAGTAGAGGACGTGCTCCACGATGCCGGTGATCCGCGTGATTGCCGGCCGGCCGGTCGCGTAGGTCAGGGCGTCGGGGTGGACGATCCCGGCTGCCGCCTCCGTCATCACCGCCTGCACCGTTGCGCCTCTGCGGCGCAGGGCATGGGCGAGTTTCACCGTCTCGACGGCCGCGATGCTCCCCGTCACGGCAAGGACCACCGTTTTTCCCGAAAGTATCGTCACGCTATCGTCACATCCTGCACCATATGCCATGCATGCGGACCGTACTTCTTCACCCGGCGGGAGGCGACCGTCGCCGAGAACCCGGCCTTCGTCGCCTCTTCCCGGACCCGGGACGTCGCATCGCCGATGCTGTGGACGTGGAGCACGCTCCCCGGCCGGACATGGGCGAGGGCGTCGGCGAGCATCGACGGGGCGTCGAAGTGGCCCATCAGGACGCGGTCGTAGACCCCGGAGAGGAGGTCCCGGCAGTCCCCGATCTCTGCCGTAACCCGGTCCGCAACATGGTTTCCCATAATATTTCGCTGCAGGTATTCAAAGGCTGTCGGATTGATCTCCATCGCGTGGACTCTCGCGCCGCTCGCGGCCGCCGGGACGGTGAAGTAGCCGATCCCGGCGAACATATCGGCGACCCGCTCGCCGGGCCGGACGAGAGCGGCAATCCTCGCTTTCTCCGTGCGGTTTCCCTGCGCAAACATCACCCGCGTCGGGTCGAGGATGAAGGTGTATCCCTGCTCGCGGTGCCGCACCTCGCCGGCGGTGCCGTAGAGGACCTCGACGTCCGGGATGCGCATCGCGCCCAGATACCCCTTCACCCGGATGACCCCCCGGGGGCGGCAGTGCCGGACGATCGCGGCGAGTTCCCCCTCCGTCGGCGCATCGCCGTGAAGGACCGCGATGTCCCCAATGAGGTGGTAGCCGCGCCCCCGGTAAGGCGGTTCCCGTTCGGGGAGGTCCCCGTCGGCGGGATACCCCTCCCTGACCGGGACCCAGGCGGTGCCGTCCCGGACGTAGGGGCGGCGGGTGCGGTCCACCCACCCGGCATCACAAAGACCGGCGAGGTCGCCCGCCGGCACCTTCCGCGCACGCAACAGCAGTCACCCGACGATGACCAGACGGTCCTGCTCCTCGTCGCGGAGCACCCGGATGGGCTGTCCCTCCACCGGGAAGGTCCAGGGCACCGCATCGACCTCCCGCGTCCGGTAGGTCTTCGGGTCGAGAAGCCCCACGAGGTTCGGCTGCGTGAAGGCGACGAGCGCGGACTCGGCGTCACGGACGTTCCCGATCAGGCGCTCGACCTCCCCTTCGGTGAGGGTCCGGGTCGTGCCGTCCGCAAGGTCGAAGACCCGGAGATGCTGCCCGTCGATCTCGCGCACCTCGAAGTAGCCGCCCCGGGAGACCACCACGTCGCCTTTCTGGTAGAAGGGAAGGCGGATGGAGTAGGTGACCCGGTAGAGGGCTTTTCCCTCCCGCTCGCCGACCAGTTTCGGGTGGGTCGTAAACCGCCCGCCGAGCGCACTCGTGATCATCCGGGCGATCTCCTGGCCGAGGTGCTGCGTCCCGACGGTGATGTCGACGCCGTCTTTCGACTCCTCGAGTTCCGAGATGAACGAGAGGCGGTCCCCGGTCTGCTGGAGAGACTCCTCGGCCTGCTCTGCAATGCTCGTCGCGACCTCGCGCTCGTAGGCGTTGATCTTTCTATTGGTCGCCCGCACCTGGACGATCCCCTCGTAATAGCCCCCGGAGATCCGGCTGCATCGGTCGCAGGACTCCTTCTGCCAGAGGATCTCGACCCGGCAGGTCTCCCGGACCGGGACGGAGTAGAGGGTCGCCTCCACCTCGACGGTGCAGGTCGTCCTGTTCGGCCCGGTCTCCTCCGACCGGACGGTGACCCGGGGGTTCTTTGCGTCGAGGTGGATGCTCGTCGCCGCCACCGCCAGTTCGGCGATGAGGTCCTCGCGCGGCACCCGGAGGTCGGACCAGGTCTTGCCGCGCTTCTGCGACCCGCAGACCGGGCAGTACACGGCCGTTATGCGGGGTTCGCAGGAGAGCAGCCGGACATCCGCGGCCCGGCACCGCGGACAGAGTCCCCCTTCCTCGGTCGGCTGCCCGCACCGGGGGCAGATGCTCGTCTGGATGGTCATGGGTTAGATCCTGAATATCTGGGCATGGGGCACGTCGCCGATCATGATGCAGTCCCCCTCGGCAACGAGGCCCATGGAGACGGCGAGGGCTACGACGCGCTTCCCGATAATGTTAACGTTTGTCGCGCCGGCGAGAGCCCCCCTGACCTCTTCTTCGTCGGCACGCGTTGTGCCGTAAAAATCTCCGGTGATGCAGACCTCTACGTCTCCATGCATCAGGGTGACATCCAGGAGTTCGGAGTCGCAGGCGGCCACCACGTCACCGGCACCCGGTATGTGGTGCACTTTCAGGTACATTGCAGATCTCTTGGACGGGAGTCGTCAAAAAGGTGCGCTGTTCCATTAAGGAAGGACGATATTCACGCCATAGGTGCGCGAGGGGGCCTCTGCATGGATGCGCCAGGCGTCCTCCTCGGTGATGAGCCCCTCTTCAAGATACCGGCGCGTGAACCGCGGGACCGATTTCGGTCCGAGGACGGCGCCGGGCCGTGCGTTTTCGTCCATGTAGTCGCTCTCCATGGTGAACAGCCGCCCGGCGCGGGCGAGTGCGGGGATATCTTCGTGCCGTGCGATGAAGGAGGGCGCAAGAGGCGTATCGGAGGTTGCAAAGTGTTTGACGACCCGCTCAACCGGTATTCCTGCCCGCCGGGCCATCTCGACGACGTCGGTGCAGGGCCCGCTCTCGGCGTGGAGCTGGACGGCGCAGCCGCATGCCGCCCCGAGTTCGAGGGCGTGGAAGAGGACCGCGTTTGAGGCGGCAAGCACCTCCGGTGTCGTCTCGTAGTGCGGCCGCCCGCTCTTTAAGGCGACGGCTTCTCCCTCCTCGACGTAGCGGGCCGCGAGGTCGAGCCCGGCCGTCATGACGGAGACGGCCTCATCGAGGCTCATCCGTTCGGAGAGACGGCTGATCTCCGCCGGGTGGACGCCGAGGATGGGATAGACGACGAGCCCGGCCTCCCGGACCATATCGGCAACCCGGAGAGTCTCCCGGAAGACTCCCCGGTAGTCTTCGCCCGAGGAGGGCTTGATCCCGAACGACCAGGAGGGCTTCGAGACGAGGAAGATGTGCGTCCCTCCGCTGCGGCGGAAGTCCTTCGCGGCCTCGACGCCCCGGCCGTTCGCCGGGTCGATGTGGATATGGTCGTCAGTGATCGGTATCGCGGGGAGTTTCATGGATCTCAAGAATCTCCATCATGGGGTAGTCGTTCTCGAGGTGCAGCCGGGCCCGGCAGACGGCCGTCCCTACCTCTGTCGTGATCTCGGCGTCGAACATCCGCCCGGCAAGTTCCGAGTAGCCGAACCGGTTCGAGACCATCATCTCCCGGTTCAGCCGGACGCGGATTCCCGTCACGTAGGGCTGAAGGCCGACGGCCTGCTCAATTGCGGTCTCAACCGTCGCGGCCGTCTCGCGGGAGATGGGCGTCCCAACGAACTGGTGGTAGAGGGCGCCGAGTTTGATCCCGGCTTCGAACGCCGCCCTCTCGCGGTCGGTGGTCATGATAGTATATTGTCGTTATGGTGTAATAAGGGGCTGTCGTCCGGCGGGAGAGGGACGGTGGCTACCTCCGGACACCCTGACGGAAGCGGGTATCATGGAGAGATTTCAACAGAGCCATCAGATCCATTCAATTAAGTAATATCCATATAAATATTCGTTATATTTATAGCATGGAAAATTAAACTGGATATTACATCTACCGCAAGTTTCGGTGTCCAGTATTATGAAAGGATGAATTTTCAGGCGTTTTGTAATGTCGGAGACTCTTTCCGGGGTGACCTATGGTAAAAGGAATCTGGAGTATATTTCTTGTTTTAACGACTACGGCATGTCTGCTGGCGGCCGGTTGTGTTACTACGAATAGTGCGGCAAACAACACGGACGCTCAGATCACGTTCACCGATCTGGCGGGGCGCGAAGTGACGCTTGATTCCCGGCCGGAAACAATCGCGGTCGGGTTTTATATCGTCAACTACCTGATGGTCGGCGGCGATGACGCCCTGGATAAACTGGTCGGTCTGGCCATGGATTCCTGGGACGGCACAAGATACGGCGAATATGCGGTATTTACCTCGACATACCCGAAACTTCTGGAAGCAAACGGCGAGATCGTTAACATAGGAAGTTATCACGACGATACCCTGAACACCGAGAAGATCCTGCAGTTGAAACCCGACGTCCTGCTGCTCTCCCCGTCACAGTATTCCGCCAATAACGAGCAGGTAAAGACGTATGAGAACGCCGGCATCAACGTCGTCGTCATCGACTTCAACTCGAACACCCTTGAGACGCATACCCGGAGCAACCGCATTCTGGGGATGCTCCTCGGCAAGGAAGATGTTGCGGAGGAACAGATCGCGGCATACACCGCTGCCGTTAACGACATTACCTCACGTCTTGCCGACGCAAACGTCGAGAAGAAAGCCGTCTACGTTGAACTCGGAAACAAAGGTCCGGGCGACTATGGAAACTCCTACTCCAATACCATGTGGGGGTCGTTTGCTACGCAGGCCGGCGGGATCAACATTGCCGACGGTCAGATTGAAAAATACGGCTCTTTAAACCCGGAATACGTCATTGCATCCAATCCGGACGTAATCTTCATTGGAGGAGCGATCTGGTCGGGAGATACCAACGGGGACCAGATGCGCATGGGGTACACCATCAGCGAAGAAACCGCCCGGGAACGCCTGAAGAAGTTTACTGAACGACCCGGCTGGAACGTGATTACCGCCGTCAAAGAGGGAGAGGTATACGGCATCGACCACGGCGGGCTTCGTACCATGATCGACTACGTCTATCTCCAGTACATCGCCAAAGCGCTGTATCCGGAACTTTTCGAAGACCTTGATCCGCAGGCGACTATGGAGGAATTCTACGAGAAGTATCTGCCCGATCTCGATTACACGGGCACCTTCATGATCAAACTCGATGCAACGTAAGTCGGGCAGACAATGGCGGACAGAGACGGAGCGGCGATCTATCAGGCCATCGTCCGGAAACGTGCGATAGTCTGCATCGGCAGCCTGATAGGTCTGGTGCTCCTCGTCCTGGCGGACCTTATGATCGGCCCTTCGTGGATACCGATCCATGACGTTGTGACCACGCTTTTTGACGGGCCGAACGGCGAGACGACCAGCACTGCCATCGTGTGGTCTGTTCGCCTGCCGATGACGTTTACCTGCATCTTCGTCGGTGCATCGCTCGGTCTTGCCGGAGTCAAGGTCCAGACAATCTGCAACAACCCCCTTGCAAGTCCGTATACCCTCGGACTTACCTCCGGGGCGGCATTCGGCGCTGCAACCGCAATATTCACCGGGTTCAGCATTGCCGGGATTTTATGGCTCGGGACCGCTGTTCTCGCGTTTATTTTTGCCGGCGGGGTATCTCTCGCGATCTACATGGTCGGTAAAATGAAGGGAATGTCGACAATTACCATCATTCTCGCCGGTATCGTGATGAACTTCTTCTTCGTCGCCCTTCAGCAGCTTCTCCAGTACAAAGCATCCGCCGAAGTAGCGCAACTCATAGCAAGCTGGACGTTCGGCAGCCTTACCCGTTCATCGTGGACCAGTGTCGCCGTGAGCGGATGTATCCTGGTTGTCTGTGCTATTTTTGTCACCAGGTATGTCTGGCAGCTGACCGCACTCACCACAAGCGAAGAGAATGCAAAAAGTCTCGGCGTCGATACGGAATCGGTCAGGCTCAAGATGTTCATGAGCGCCTCCCTCCTCACCGCGGGAGCCGTCTCTTTCATTGGAACCGTCGGCTTTGTCGGGCTTGTTGCACCTCACTGTGCACGGCTCCTGGTTGGTGAGGATCAGCGGTATCTGATACCCGCCTCAGTGATATTCGGGTCGCTGCTGATGCTTGCCGCATCGATTACGGCAAAACTCATCGGCGGCGGGTCGATGATCCCGGTGGGGATCGTCACGTCGCTTGTCGGGGTCCCGGCTCTCTTCATCCTTCTCATGAAGACCAGGAGGTGGGAATGACAACGCTTGACCTGGATAACGTGGGTGTCTCTTTCGGGAACAATATCGTCCTGGAAGAGATCACCACCACGTTTAAAAGCGGCGAGATGACCGCCGTTATCGGCCGTAACGGGATCGGCAAGACCACCCTTCTCAAAGCAATCGGAAACCAGATTAAACGAACCGGGACGATCACCTTTGATGACGGGAATGCGCGGGCCCTGTCGTTCGACGACATCTCGTATGTCCCTCAGATGAGTTCAACGCAGACTCGCCTGACCGTCTTCGAGATGGTTCTCATCGGGCTGTTGCGCGATTTAAGATGGAAGGTCACTCTCGAACAGATCCAGGCCGTTACCGGGGTCCTTGGGGAATTGAATATCCTGCACCTGAGCGAACAACCGTTCTTCAGTCTGAGCGGCGGGCAGCGCCAGCTGGTTATTCTTGCACAGGCGCTTGTTTCCCGGCCAAAAATTCTCCTCCTAGACGAACCTACCAGTGCGCTCGATCTGCGCCATCAACTCATCATCATGGACCTTGCCCGCAACTACACGCACAGCCACGATGTGATCACCATCTATGTTGTCCATGACCTGAATCTGGCCGCCAGGTACAGCGATTCGATTATTCTCTTACACGACGCAAAGATAAGAGCCCACGGCACGGCGGATGAGGTGTTGCGATCCGAATTGCTTGAAGCTGCGTATAACGTCCGACTCGATATCGAGAAGACGGGTGCCGGATATCTCACCATCACCCCCATAGAACCGCTCTAACGATGTGAACAAGGATGAGACGATTGAACGATGCAGAGATCAAATCGGCGATCATCAAAAAATGGGATACCGACGCCGAGTATTATGACACACATGTATCTCACGGGATACAGACCGTTGAAGAGAAAGACCTCTGGGCCGACCTTTTTCGAGAGTTGATCCGTTCCGGATCGCGGGAGGTTCTGGACGTAGGGTGCGGTACCGGTGCGATGGCGCTTATTCTTGCCGAAATGGGGCACATCGTGAAAGGTATCGACCTCTCCGAAGGCATGATGGACGTCGGGAGAAAGAAAGCCGAAGCCCGGGGAGTTGTCGTTGATTTTTCAAGAGGAGATGCAGAATCGCTGTCTTTTGCGGATGATACGTTCGACGTCGTCGTGAACCGGCACCTGCTCTGGACGCTACCCCATCCGGAAAAGGCATTGTCCGAGTGGAAACGGGTCGTCAGACCTGGCGGGATGGTCGTTGTTATCGACGGACTCTGGGACGACGGGTCGCCGGGCACAAAATTCAGGCAGTCTCTTGGAAGATGCTTATCGAAGATTTTCAACCCGGATACGCGGGGTGCAAGCGGATATTCCGAAGAACTGTCCGGGTCCCTTCCGCATGCGGGCGGAGTCTCGATGAATGAGGCACAGAACTTTTTTGTGAGGGCAGGTTTTTCCGATATATCGGTAAAAAAGCTGCATACTATTCGTGAAAATCAGAGATCTCGCAAGGAATGGTATCAGAACCTCGGGTACGACTGGGAATACTATGCGATCTCCGGAACTAAAAGGGAGTGATGCCGACATGGACGACTCTACGCTGAAGGAGCGGATCACCACCCGCTGGGACAAAGGGTCCTGGCACTACGACTCACACGTAGCGCACGGGATCGGGACCCCTGACGAAAAACGACTCTGGATGGATGCGTTCTCTGCAGTTCTTCCGGACCGTCGATCAATCGTTCTCGATGTCGGGTGCGGCACCGGCGCCATGGGGCTGATCCTTTCGGAGATGGGGCATACGGTAACCGGGCTGGACCTCTCCGAGAAGATGATGGAGATCGCCGGGGAGAAAGCGAAGGCGAACGGGTTGTCCATGACGTTTGAGAGGGGCGACGCCGAAGAGACGCCGTTTGAAAACGACGCCTTCGACGTCGTCGTGAACCGGCACCTGCTCTGGACGCTCCCCCATCCGGAAAAGGCATTGTCCGAGTGGAAACGGGTTGTCGGACCAGGCGGTATGGTCGTTGTCGTCGACGGACGCTGGGACGACGGAAGGCCCATGACGAAGTTCAGGCGGGCTCTCGGATTGAAACTGGAACAGTTGTTTATTCCTCAGTTGAGGAACGCCGTATGCGGATACGATGAGACGGTGCAGGCGGCTCTTCCGAACATGGGCGGCGTTCCCGAAGACCGCGCTCTGAAGTATTTTGTAGATGCCGGTTTTTCAAACGCAAAAATCCACGACCTCGGCGCTATTCGCAGTAATCAGCGTAAGCAGTTGAAGTGGTATCAGAAGGTCAGTCCGATCACCAGTTACTATATGGTGACCGGCGTCAAGGCCTGGGATGGGGAAGAAAATGCCTCCAGCGGGATTTAATATCCGTCCTATTTCTCTATGTTCTTCGGCTGCTCACAAAACGAAGCAATCATTCCCGCTCCGGGGGTAAGACGGGAGCAAGAAGGTGCACCCGGGGGGAGGGGAGAGAAGAGAATCTTGTCCTTGCTCCTGCTCATACACCCGCCGGAACTCCGCCCGTGAAATTCCTGCCTGCGTACAGATCTGCGTACAGATGGCTCACAGGGTCGAACCTTTGAGTTTAAGATGATTCGGCATCGTGAGAGGCGTCGTTGTGCCGTCCGGATTGTTGCGGACAGGTGCGATGTGGTTCGCCCTCCTGACGACGCGAAAAACGAACGCTTCCAGCGTCTTCAACACTTTCCGCCGGGGTGCATTGTGCGGGAACTTTATCAAGGGTAACCTGAAGAGCATCGGGATGACCTCATGAAAAATCAGGTATTTTTCGTGGCTTTTTGACTGATGACCCGGATAATGATGCTCGTGAATAAAAGGGCAAAAAATAGCCACTGTCTGGGGGAGTCATAATGGCCGCTTTGTGTATATTCGTAAAAGTTTGCGACGAGAAGAATTACTGCAAGAGCGAGTACCAGTTTCCATAGTAACGGCAGATAATTGCGAATCATAATCACCACAAAAATAATGGGATGTTTAAATGTATATATAGTCAACCTCTACAAGTATGGGGGCAGAGGGATGCGGTTCGGGAACAAGCCAGATATCGAGGTAACAATCCCCTGGTTCGAAATCGTAGTGATCAGGTATAGCTTGGAGAGCCACAGCCACTAAACTGAGAATTACTCCGGGTAGCACACCGAAAAGCATAGCAATTGCTGCAAGAGCAGCAGTGCCCCACATAAGATCGCTATACTTCACGTCATTGAAAACTAAAGTCGATCCTGATGGGGCCAGACTCGGGAAGTCAATCTTTGTTTTATCACTTGTTAGGCCAATATCGCTCGTACTAGTAAGATCGCTGATATCAGGACTCTCGGTTTTCGGAAGGGTCACTATATCGCTTGACGCCTTTACAACTCCGTTTTTAACCACCATCTGCTCAACTTTGAGTGTGATAGCATCGGAGCTTTCCGAGACCACTTGCGCATCGATTACCGAACGATAGTTTGTACCAACCGATTCGATATGGTAAGAACCATTTTCGGAGTAATAGCCACTAACTTGCTGGTCTGCGCAAATTCGCTCAAATTTTCCGCTGATCCCTGATTCTGCATCGAATTTGACGTTTCCATTAAAGAAGATCGTGTCTCCAACTTTCTTGTAGTCACACAGTTCTGTGTCAATGCTGTTTACTTTTATACCCATGTTTTGCAGCAATTCTTCTTCAAAGTGCTTTTCACTCTGTGCAGCCACAGCCGGCACCATCGCGACACTCACCAGCAGCACGGCGAAGAGCGTGGAGAGCGCCCGCATTCCAATGTTTCC
>DAYL01000020.1:0-5612 GCA_002508705.1 Methanoculleus sp. UBA374
AGTGGCGCGCCCGCTACTTCGAGGAACTCGGTGAGGGGAAGGACCGTCTTCAGAAGATCATGAATGAGACGAGCCGGTGCATTAAGTGCTACCAGTGCATTGAAAACTGCCCGATCTGCTACTGCGTCGAGTGCAGCACGAAGAAGTCGTACCTGGTCGAGCCGGGAGAGGTTCCGCCGCCCTTCATGTTCCACCTGATCCGCTACGCCCACATCGCGGACTCGTGCATCAACTGCGGCCAGTGTGAAGAGCACTGCGCGATGGATATCCCGAACTCGCTCTTCATGCATGCCCTGCAGGTCAACCTCCAGGAGATGTTCGGCCACACCCCCGGTGTGGACATGGAACTCCCGGTCCTCGCGCTCGTCGAGGAGAGGACGGAACGCAAGCGGCTTGCCGACACCGGCAGCGACCAGATCTTCAATATCTTCGGGTAAACCAAAGACCATTCTTTTTTTTGACATTGTTAAAACCCCTCCCTTTAAATTCAGGGGGAAATTACCTCGGAACTCACCCCGACTTGCTTTCCGCCCGGGAACGGGTGCGATGAGCGGGACGTCCGGGGTTTGAGAAGACGAGTTCGTCCCAAAATGCCTCTGCCGGGAGGGGGCATCCCCCTTCGAAACTCTTCGAGTTTCTCAAGTGCCCGCCCTGTGGCCGGGCACCCTTCGCAGCCTCGCGGTGCTCATGCACCCGGTTCGAAGACCAAAGGTCTTCTCAAGCTCCGGCCCATCGCACCGTTCCGCCGGGTGCACCTCCCCGGTCCCTCCCCCACGTGGTGATATCCAGTGGGAAGCTGTTTCACCCTTCTTGCCACAGATATGGTTCAGGTGCTAGAATCCTCGGAGGGAAGTGTTCCGATAATTTTGGGACGACCTCGACCAAAGGTCTTGGAGCGGGGGCTTTCTGAAAGGAGCGTATGGGGCGGCGGCGTCGCCACGGTCTACGGGGGACAAACGGAGGAACGAAGTTTTTCTTAAAGGCGGCGGACGGAATGACGGGTGATGATCGAAGGCATCTTCCCGGGGGTCGCGTCTTCAAAAAAAAGAGCGGGTCCCTTCACGGGACCGTGTGGGAGAGAGTCGGGATGGAACTCTGGTTTGAGAATGTCTCCTCGTGGCCGTCCGGGAACCGGACCACCGTCCGGTCAGGGGAGAAGTCGGCATCAACGAGCGGTGCGAACCAGTAACCGTCGAGCACCTCCTGAGCCCCGGTGAAGTCGAGTCCCGGCGTCGAGTAAGCGTCCCCGCCGTCGGTGCTGGTGACCTTTGCAAAGTCCTGGACCGTGAACCTGGCGACATCGCTCTCGGCTGCGGCCACCGTTACGGGGGCTCCCAGCGTCCCCTCGAGCGCGGACTTCAGTTCCTGCTCCGGTTCGGCAATCTTGAAGAAGACGGCAATCCTCTCGATCCAGGAGAGGGTATAGTCAAAGGTGATCTCGGCACTCCCGTCCTCGTCCACGGCTACCAGAAGGTTGTCCGCGCTGAATGCCCCGGCCGGTGCCACCATCAGCGTCAGGACCAGAAGGGAGGCGACCAGAATTCCGCGTTTCATGCTTCTACCTCGAACAGCCGTATGCCGTTTGTACGGATAAATCTTTTGAAAGGGTCTCCTCTGTGTCACGGCGTGATAGTTCCCGGCCGGCTCCGAAACCACGGCTGTCCGGCGATCCCTATTCCGCCGTCAATGCACCCGCAGCCAGAGGTGCAGGTTGCGGTAACTGACGTCGGTGAGGTTGTCCATCGGGATATCTTCCGGAGGCGCCTCCTTGAAGAGGAGGAACTCGATCCTGTTGGTGTCCGGACCCATGACCCTGAATGAGTAGGGCTGCTCCACGGTCCGGTTATGCGGCACCGTAACGGAGAACCGGTCAAGGAGCGTCGCCGAGACGACTATCGACCGGTTTGTTGCATTATCGAACCGGCTCTCGACGGCAAACGTCTCTACCGTGTAGGTGATATCCCGATGCTCGTGGTTCCCGATACCGATGATGACCGTCTGCGGTGTTCCGGCCATGAACTCGGTCGGGTAATCGGCCGCCTTCCCCCCCGGCCCGAGGATGTAGAACTCGGTAAATTTCTCTCCCTCCTTCGGGACCACGACGATGAAGACCGTCGTCGCGACGGCCACAAGGACGGCGGCAATGAGGACGAGGCTCAGGACCCGGGCGACCCCGGACGTGGAACCGCCGGGACCCTCCTTCCGTGTCGCGAACCGGGTTCCCGGCTGGATGGTATTGAGCGGCAGGGCAAAAAACACGTATAGCGGGCTCTCGCAGATGACCGGCACGGAGATGCTCGGTGAGTCCGGGGAACCGATGAGGCGGTCTATAGCGGGTGCGGGCGGCATTCCGTCATCCATAAATAGCCATGCTATAAATAGGTTCTCCGGGAGCGTCTCCCGTCCTCGCAAACGACAACCGGGCAATCGATAAAGGTCTCACCTGAGCACCACCATATGCTGTTTCCCCCGTCCGGGATCGCCTGCGGAGAGAATCAGTATCTTTTAATTGAAATGCGGCACATGTGCAATGGTTATGCCCCGGGAAGACAGGGACGAGCAAGCTTTCACGGGCCTTGAAGCAGCCATCGTCTTTATTGCCTTTGTCGTCGTTGCGTCGGTTTTTGCCTACGTCGTGCTCGGAGCGGGCATGTTTGCGTCGCAGAAGAGCCAGGAGACGATGCACGCCGGCCTCGAAGAAGCCGGGTCCGCTCTCTGCCCGGGCTATACGGTCATTGCAAAACTCGATAACGATCAGGGTCGTCTTGATTTCATAGCATTTGACCTTGAGACCGCGAACGACCTCGCAGCAATCGATATGAGGAACATGACCTATACCCTCGCCACAACGGAGACCCTTGTCACGTTCCTTCCCGGCGACCCCCGCGTAACCGAAGACTGGCGGTACCGAAAAGATGCCGGAGACATCCTGGAACTGGGGGAGGTCGTCGCGGTGACCCTGGATACGGACGGCGCAGGCATCGGGCGGGGGATACGTTCACCGTCGAGATGACCGCCGCAGGTGGAGCGACCGCTTCACTGACCCGAACAATCCCGCAGGTATTGAGAAGAATGTTTATATCGAACTTTTCTAACACGAGAGGTTCCGGCCGTGACCCGTCGGATGCCGGGTTTACCGGCCTTGAGGCTGCGATTGTGCTGATCGCTTTTGTCGTGGTCGCTGCCGTCTTCGCGTATACCGTCCTTGCGGTGGGTATCCTCTTCTCCGGGGAGAGTCGGGCAACCGTTCACCAGGGAGTCCAGCAGGCCGGCTCGGCCTGTACGGTGACCGGCACCATCTACGGCATCAGCGAAACCTCCGGACGCATCGATGTAATCCTCGTCCCGGTCGGGCTTACTGTCGGCAGCGAGCCGATAGATATGACCACGGTCTCCGTCCGGCTGGTCGGTCCTCATCATATGGAAGAACTCCAGCGCAACGATCCTCTCATTGCCGCAACCCCCGATAGCGGACACTGGAGCGTCCGGGAACGGTTGAACGGCGACGCTGACCTCGTTCTTGAGCCCGGGGAGCAGTACACGTTGAGCATCGCGCCGGAGAACAGGGCCGACTGTGTTCCTTACGGGACGTTTGCCGTCGAGATCAACCCGGCGGGGAGGGCGGCGCTCCGGGTGGAGAAGACCGTCCCGGGCGGCCTTGAGAGGGTGACCCGCCTTGACTGAAAGGCCTTACCCGGCGTTCAGGAAGTCCCGGTGCCGGGTCAGCCCGATCACCCCGGCAACGCTCACCCCGACGAGCAGCAGGTAGTCCTCCGGCCCCGCGCCGGCCATCAGGATGCTCTCCGGGATGCCTGCCGCCAGGGCGGAGATGGCGGCGAGAGCGAGGAGGCCGAGGAGCGGGACGGCGACGCGGATGAGTCCGCGGCCAAGTCCGGCGAGGCCCGGAAAGATCCCACGGCAGGCGGCGAAGACGATGCCTGCCGATGCAGCGAGGAATATCCATTCAGAAAACGAAGATACCTCTGCGAGGATCGCGTTGCCGAAGAAGTCGTCAAACTCGTAGGGCTCGTAGGGGCCGAGGAGCGGGAAGTACCAACTGACGGGCATCGTCCACATCAGGTCGAGAACCTGGTGAGAGAGTACGCCCGTTGCGACGGCGAGGAGCGCGAACGATCCCCGCCGCCGTTCGAGGACGATGCCGGCGATGAGGAGAAGCATGACGAAGAGCAGCCCGTGCCCGACCGTCCTCCCGGAATCGAGGGATTCTGCAAGAAGGAGGTGTCCCACCGGTTTATCGAGCAGGTCCGGGAGGACGGCCCCGAGAGCGGCGAAGCCGATGAGCCGTCGATCGCCGATGCGTCCGGCAATTGCGAGACCCAGGATGAGGCCGAGAAACAGGTGACAGGCGAGGAACATCCGTCATGAAATCGATGTCGGAGGGATATAATCCTGCGGGTCTCCGCAATGGATATACCCGGCGAAAACCGATAGTTCTTCATCAACTGCAAGAGAACGATCATGGCCTCGCTCGATAGATCCGAGCTCCTCATCGTCTTCGCTTCCGTCCTCATCGGCAGCGCGGCGGGCTGGTGGAGCGGCATGCACTGGGGAAACAGCATCGTCAGCGTCGCGTCGACGCTCATCGGGACCGTCGTCGGTTATTACGTCATTGTAGCCGTTCTTCGAGCCGTGGGTCACCCGGTCGAGTAGCCGGCGTGGAAAGGGCACGCTTCACGCAGACACTCGCGATTGACGTCGCTGAACTCACACCGGATCTTCCCCGGTACGGGGAGAACTACTCCGAACCGCTCGGCAAGGAACGTGACCGCGGTGCGGATCGCAAGCCATGAGTCGCGTTTGCAGCACCGGGGACCGCCGTGCCGGGCGATCTCCATCAGGCTTCGTGCGGTCATCTGATTGGCAAGCGACCACTCCTGCTTCTTCAAGGGCGTGGAACCGGTGATCAGGCTCACGAAGAGGCCGGTCCCGACCGCCGCGCCGCAGGTGCCGTGAGTCCCGCAGAACCCGCCCGGGACCACGCCGGCCCGCTCGCGGGCCTGGCTGAGTAGCGCCTTCTTTCGCTCCGTTTCTCCTTCGTGGTTGCAGTACGCGGCGATGAGGCATGCCGGCACGAGGAAGTGGTGCTCCGGTCCGTGCATCCTGACCGCCGGGTAGCGCATCAGGATACAGGCGATGGCAAGCGGGTCTTCGAGCATCGTCGTGGTGCCGAACTCCTCGATGAGGTCGAGCGCCTCCAGACTGTGGCACCGGTCGCAGACGAAGTGCCCGGCCTCGCAGGCCGCCGTGGTTCTGTGGACCTCCCCACAGACGGCACACGCAAGGTCGCGGGGCTCTCCATACAGAAGGTCCCTGCCGCAGATCAGGCATCCGGCCCTATGCTCCATGGCAGGAGGGTGCGCCGCTGTACCCCATAAGCCTGCGCTCGGCCGGGATCAGGGAGCGGCCGGGTCCGGGGGAACTCGTTCTTCCGGCACCCCCGGACCCGGTCGGCGAAGGTCAGGAGAGACGGGCGGTGGGAGAGCAGGTGGTCATCCGGTCCCGGACGATGGTCTGAAGCGTCTGCCGGATCTGTTCATCGGTCTGTGTTCCAGGTTCGTCTTTCAGAAAGGTCTTCACCGGGTCTTCACCGG
>DAYL01000020.1:5958-42630 GCA_002508705.1 Methanoculleus sp. UBA374
GGTCTTCACCGGGTCTTCACCGGTTTCCGCATGATATCCCGGGTAAAGGCGATGGCACGCCGGCGGTAGTCCGTGGTGCTTATGGTGCAGGCTCAAGGAACGGCGAGTCGGTGGATGGAACCCGGGGGAGTTCCATCCCCGCCTCGCGTATAATATCTCTGCTCCGGGGGGCAGAGGGACAAATCAGAAAGGCTATCGAGTGGCGCGGTGAGAGTCTCCTATGGTATCGCTGAGCGCCGGCCGCTTCTCCGGGGTGATTCCGGGAGCGCTGGCAGGCGGCGGTGTCTTTCTTCTCGGCCGGTCGGGTCTCCTTCCGGACCCGGTGATGACGGTGGCGTTCCTCTTTTTCGGGGGTTTTGTCGCCGGTCTCTTCACCCGGGGAAGGGCCAGGGACGGGGCCGTTGCCGGCGCCGTCTGCGGGGTGCTCGTGGCGCTGATCGCAGCGACCCTCATGAGCCTGGCGGCGAGAGACCCCTCGTTCTTGTCAACCTTTGCGTTCTACCCCCTGATCTTCACGGGGCTCCTCCTCCCCTACAACGCCATCGGCGGAGCGGCGGGAAGTGCGGTGCGTAGCGCTCTCCGGAGAGACGGTGCCGCCGGGGAGCGGGGCGGGTGGCACGGGATCGCCGTCGGTACGGTCGTCATCGTCGGTTTGGCCCTCGTATCCGGTCTCCTCGGTCTGCTGGTCGTGGTGGCCGCTCCGCTTGCCGGCGGATTCACCGCGGGGTATGTCTCCGGGGGCAGGCCAAAAGATGGTCTAAAAGCCGGTTTTGTCACGGCACTCTTCGGGGCCGGCCTCCTCTTCTTCATCCCGCTGCTCTGGACCGCGTTGCACGATTTCGGGTTCGCCGACACGTTCGAGGGGATGGTCGCGATCGCCCTGGTCTACCTCTTCATCCTCTTCGGGACCGCCGGCGGGGTTGCCGGTGCGGCTGTTCGGGCGAGGTTTGGGGAAGAGCGGGGCAGGAATTTGAGATACCCTGAGGATTAGAGGGGGTCTTTTTTCACCCCCCGTAAAAGATGCTTGCTATCGCATAGAGGTCCATGTCCACCGTCTTGAGGTGCGCCACCGCCTCTTCGAGCGGGACCGCGACGATATCGTCTCCCCGGAGCGCGACCATCTTCCCGAAGTCCTTCTCCCTGACGAGGTTTGCCGCCGCCACCCCGAACCGGGTCGCGAGCACCCGGTCGTGCGCCGTCGGCGACCCGCCGCGCTGGACGTGCCCGAGCACCGTCACCCGCACCTCCATCCCGAGCCGCTCTTCGAGCTCGTCGCGCAGGTAGTTCCCGACGCCGCCGAGCGCCGCGTGGCCGAACTCGTCCGTCCGGGCGGACTGCGTGATCGCCTCCGCCATCCCCTTCGGCTGGGCGCCTTCGGCGACCACGACGATGCTGAACTTCTTTCCCCGCTCGTAGCGCGCCCGGAGGTGGCTGGCGACCTCGTCGAGGTCGAACGGGATCTCCGGGATGAGAATCGCGTCGGCTCCGCCCGCGATCCCGGCCACGGTCGCGATCCATCCGGCATTTCGGCCCATCACCTCCACCACCATGACCCGGTGGTGCGACTCCGCCGTGGTGTGGAGGCGGTCGATCGCCTCAGTGACGATAGAGACGGCGGTGTCGAACCCGAAGGTGTAGTCGGTCGCGGCGACGTCGTTGTCGATGGTCTTCGGGATCCCCACCACCGGGACGCCCATCTGCGAGAGTCTGTTTGCGACCCCGAGGGTATCCTCGCCGCCGATTGCAACAATCGCGTCGATCCCGAACTTTCTGATGTTGTCGCGCAGCCGCTGAACGTCCGCCTCATTCTTGAACGGGTTCGTCCGCGACGTCCCGAGGATCGTCCCGCCTTTCGGGAGGATCCCGGTCACCGAGTAATCGGTGAGCGGCTCGACGTTCCCTACCACGAGGCCGAGCCATCCGTCCCGGACTCCGATCGTGTCGAACCCGTGCTTTGCCCCCGTCCGCACGACCGCCCGGATCACCGCGTTCAGACCCGGGCAATCCCCTCCTCCCGTGAGAATGCCGACCGTCGTCATCCCGTCACCCTCTCCCTTCGCAGATCCTCACCGCCTCGTCCACATCCGCGTCGTCGAGGGTGATCGCCGATATCGCGTTGCAGAACCGGACCGCCTCTTCAAGCGGCCGCTGGTGTATGTTCCTGCCGGTCGCGTTCCCGACCGTGCCGCCGATATGGATCTGGTCGTGGAGGTGCTGCAGGAACTCCTCGGTGCCGACGTGCGACCCCCCCGCACAGACGACGCCGGTCCGGCCGGCGGCCGCCACCGCCTCCCGGAGCAGCGCGGCATCGAGAGACCCGCCCGCTTTCGGCGGGTTCACCTTTGCAAAATCGCTCCCGAGGGTCGCCGCGACGCCCGCCGCTCCCGCGACGAGATGCGGGTCGCGCTCGTCCTTGACCGCTTTGCCCCGGGGGTACATCCAGAGCACGGTGACGAGGCCGTTCTGGTGCGCGTGGTTGACGATCCGGGCAGCCTCCGAGAGCATCACCGGTTCGTACTCGCTCCCGAGGTAGACCGTGTAGCCGACGCCGAGGACGAGAAGCCCTGTCCGGTTCCTGAAGTCGACAACCTGCTGGACGCGGTGGAGTTCCGAACTATACGGGTCGCGCTGGGAGGTCGCGACAAGGTTGGTCTTGGAGTTGAGTTTGACGAGATAGGGCACGTCCCGATAATCCGTGCCGTACCGGGCAATCAACCCGAGTTGCGTCGCAAGCACCCCGATCCTCGCCCGGCTCGCGATCCGGAAGAGGTGTTCGGGATCGGCGTCGTCGGGATGGATGCCCTCACCAAAGAAATCGCTGTTGAGGTGCTCGATCTTCTGGTCCCCGGCAAAAAGCATCAGCCTCCCGGTGCCGTGCGTCATCTTCCGGTAGTTCTCCCGGTAGCGCTCCCGCTCCTCGGCGGGCACATCGAGAGGTATTCTGATATCCGGTGCAGGTGGCATACCCCTCTCTCCCCATCCCGCATACTTAAGTGTTGCTGGAATCCGGACCCGGGTTTACGTTCGCGGCCGGGAGTGCATTTGCGAACGTTTATTTCACTTTCCGTCAGACTCTTTCGTAGTTACTCGGCGCTGTTCTTTCGGTTGAACGCGGCGTCGTACCAAACTTAGGGATAGCCAATGGACGTTCTGTCAATCCTCATCGACTGGTTCCCATATCTTCTTTCGGGCATCGGCGCCACGCTCGGTCTTGTTCTGAGCGCCCTTGCCCTCGGGTTCGCTCTCGGGCTCCCTATGGCGCTCGGCCAGGTCTACGGCTCCCGCCCGGTGCGCTCCGTCATCGGGGTCTACGTCTGGTTCTTCCGGGGCCTTCCCATCCTCGTCCTGCTCTTTCTCTTCTGGTTCGGCATCTTCCCCGGGCTCGGGCTCGGTCATCTCCCGGCGTTCGTCGTCGGCGTTGTCGTGCTGGGCCTCCGGGGGGCGGCATACCAGTCCCAGATCTTCCGGGGTGCAATCCAATCCGTCGGGGAAGGACAGATGGTCGCGGCGCGGTCGCTCGGGATGAGCAGGCGTACCGCCATCCGATCCGTCGTTCTCCCCCAGGCGATGCGCATCGCTCTCCCGGGATGGTCCAATGAATACCCCAACATGCTGACCGACTCGGCGATCTGCTACGCCATCGGGGTTGTGGAACTGCTCACCATCACGACGAGGATCGTCACACTGACGTACATAACGATGCCGATCTACCTCGCTGCGGCGGGGATTTATATCATCCTGAATTACGGGGGCCTCAAACTGCTGCACGGGCTGGAGAAGCGGGTGGAAATCCCGGGATTCGGAGCCGGGACGGTGTAGAACATGAACAACGAGTATGTGCTGAAGGTCGAGGACGTTCACAAGTCCTTTGGGGATAAGGAGGTATTGCGGGGGGTCTCGTTCAATGTCCGGAGAGGCGAGACGAAGGTCTTCATCGGCCCCTCGGGGACGGGAAAGAGTACGCTTCTGCGGTGCATCAACCAGCTGACGATACCCGACCGCGGGAGGGTCTGGCTCGACGGAGAGGAGGTCACGAACTCGGGGGCCCGGATCAACTACTTCCGGCAGAAGATCGGGATGGTCTTCCAGAACTTCTTCCTCTTCGACCACCTCACCGCGCTCAAAAACGTCGAACTGGCGCTGCTCAAGGTCAAAGGCATGGGGAAAGCGGAGGCCCGCGAGAAGGCGCTCACCGAACTCCGGCAGGTGGGGATGGAAGAATGGGCCGACCACTACCCGGCGGAGCTCTCCGGCGGTCAGGCCCAGCGTGTCTCCATCGCCCGGGCGCTTGCCATGGACCCGGACGTCATCCTCTTCGACGAACCGACGTCCGCGCTCGATCCCGAATTGACCCGGGAGGTGCTGGAGGTCATGAAACGGCTGGCCCGTGAGGGGATGACGATGCTCGTCGTCACCCACGAGATGGGGTTCGCCTGCTCTGTGGCAAATGAGGTTCTTTTTATGGAGAACGGCGTGGTGGTCGAGCAGGGGTCGCCGGACCTGCTCCTGCACGACCCGCGGTACACCCGGATGAAGGACTTCATCGGCCGACTCGACACTTTCCGGGGAGACTGAAGAGACGCATGGACCAGGCAGTCTTCATCTTCGAGATCCTCTTCCCGGCGCTGATGCAGGGGCTGGTTGTAACCCTGCAGTTGATCGCGTGCTCCGCCCCGTTCGGCCTCGCGCTCGGGATCGGCGTTGCGGCGGGAAGGCAGTACGGCGGCCGCGTCATCTCCTGGCTCTGCAGGATGTATGTATTTCTCGTCAAGGGTACGCCGCTCCTTCTCCTCCTCTTCATCCTCTACTTCGGCCTCCCGACGATAGGAATAACCTTCACCGCGTTCACCGCATCGGTGATCGGTTTTATCCTCTGCAACGGGGCGTACAACGCCGAGTACGTCCGGGGTGCGCTCATGTCGATCAAGGACGGCCAGATGGTCGCCGCTCAGGCGCTCGGGATGACCCGGGCTCAGGCGATCACGAGCGTCGTCCTGCCGCAGGCGCTTCGCCGGGCGATACCGGGCCTCTCGAACGAGTTCATCTACCTGATCAAGTACTCGTCGCTTGCCTACATGCTCACGGTGATCGAACTCTCCGGAGCGGGAAAACTGGTAGCTACGGAATATTTCCTCTATACGGAGACTTTTGCGGCCGTCGGCATCGTCTATCTCGTCCTGGTGACGATCACGACCGTGGCGGTCCATATCCTCGAAAAGCGGGTGGCCGTCCCCGGGATGATCCGGGCCACGACCGCCGCACAGATGTAACTTTTTTTGAACGAATTCTGCACGAATTTCCCATGTCCCGGGCTTTTCAAAGGCCCGCCCCCGTCCTACCGCCGGTGCGTGTGCCGGTGGTGGATATCGGGCTGATGCGGGTGATCGTGGGCGAGTTCGGCATGGACGTGCCTATGCGAGTGCTCGCCGCTCGCCGAGAGCGGCGGGTCGCCGGCCGCGTGGGTGTGGTCGTGGTGGAGGTCGTCGTGCCGGTGGCGGTGCTCATGGACCGTCGCCGGGTGCCGGTGGGGGTGCGAATGCTCCTCGGTGATGAGCAGCCAGGCACCGAGGGCCATGACGGGCAGTGCGACGTAGAACACGCCCGCCGGACTCTCGGCAAAGAGTGCGAACGAGAAGAGGACGCCGAAGAACGGCGAGACGGCAAGGAGCGAACCCGCCCGGGCAGCGCCGATACCCCGGAGGGCGAGGAGGAAGAGGATGCTCGTCAGGCCGCCGTAGCTGAGAAACCCGACCACCATTGCGGCAGCAGCCGTGGCCGGGTCCGGGAGGTGCTCTCCGGCAGCGAGCGCGAGGAGGAGCGTGACGACGCCGGCCCCGATCCCTTTCACCGAGATGACCCGGAGGGGATCTTTTACCGAGAGTCGCTGCCCCAGGTTGTTGTCGACGGCCCAGAAGAGGCAGGTGAGCAGGATGCCGAGCGCCGAAAGGGAGAGGCCAAAACCACCCGTCGGGTCATGGGTGAGGATGACGCATGACACGGTGATGCACCCGAGTGCAACCCAGACACGGCTGCTCACCGATTCCTGGAAGATCGCCGCAGCGATAAGCGTCGTAGCCACGGCTTCGAAGTTCAGGAGGAGCGCCGCCGTCGCCGCCGGCGTCCCGGGGAGGCTGAAGATCAGGGTGACCGGCGCGAGAAGACCACCACAGACCGTCACACCGATGAGCCAGGGGATATCGCCTCTCTCAAGAGGCGCCTCCATGTGGCTCCGCCGGGCGCCCGTCGCCGCTCCGACGAGGGAGAAGAGCAGGGCGCCGGAACCACTCCCGAGCGAGACCAGCGCGGCGAGGGCGAGCGGGCCGGCCCCGTCGATGAGGAGTTTGGTGAACGGGGCGCTTCCCCCGATGAGGACTGCCGTCGCGAGGGCACAGAGGACGGGCGCACGGTAGTGCAACAGGGTGAACCTCACGCGGTCTCCGCTTGCGGGTTTGCGTGGGTACAGAAAAAGAACCTCCGAACTGGTTGAAGATCGTGAAAAGGGGGACAAAACGTCCCCGATCAGTTCAGGTTGTGCTTCGCTTTGAGTTCTTCCCAGTAGGGATCGGCCTGCAGTTCTGCAAGCGCCTCGTTCATGAACTCGAGGAGTGCGGTGTCCTCCTTCCGGACGGCGACGCCGAGATCCTCCTTTGTCTCAACGGACCCGATGATCTTCGCCGACTTTTCCCTGATGATGTCCTTTAACGAGACGTCGTCGTACATGACCGCATCGATCCTACCTATCGCAAGGTCGCTGACGGCGGCCGGCGTGTCGGGGTAACGCTTCAGGTTTTCTTTCGGCATCGTACCGTTCCGGACCAGGTTATCCTCGACCCAGGTTTCGGCAGTGCATCCCCGCTGCACCCCGATGACCACTTTTCCGGCAAGAATGTCGTCGATCGTCACGTTCGAGTCTTCACGAACCGCGACGTCCTGGTTGACCGTCCAGTAGGGATTGCTGAAGTTGACCGCTTCCAGTCTCTTTTGGGTTATCGACATCCCCGCGTAGACCATATCGATCTTCCCCGCCTGGAGGGTGGGGATGATGGCGTCCCAGTCAACGTCCGCGAACGTCACATTGATGCCGTGCTTTTCGGCGATCCACTTCATGGAATCGACATCGAACCCCTGGGGATTGCCGTCCTTGTCGATATAACTATAGGGGAAGTATGCCTCGTCGATACCGACGATGTAGGAGTCTTTCAATCCCGCTCCACCGGTCCGGTCGGTCGTGCCGGTACACCCTGCACCGGCGATTGTCAGCACCGCAACGATACAGACGAGCAGCGTAAGAATACCACGTGTTCTCATAGGGAAAAGGGTTAGTTAGATAAGTAAAATGAACCTTTTGATTTACGCCGCCGGAGAGCCGTTTTCCCGGAAACCGGGGATGATGACGTTTCTAGAGGCAGTAAACCACTATTTCTGCCGTGGGTCCTTTCGAAAGTCCCGTACGGTGGCGATTATTGCCCGGGAGAGCGACCGATACCGGCCAGCCGCTCCCCGCCGACGTACAGTCGATAGGTATTTATCACACCCTGACCATCGGGGGTCGCCTCCCGGAAGGGAGCGCGGGATACGGTGGTGAGAACGTATGAAAGGCATAAAAGAATCAGCCATGAGCGGGATGTCAAAAGTCGCCGGGGCCATACGGGAACTTGACCCGCAGATCGTCGAGGACAGCACCTCCGGGATCAACTTCCCCGCCTCGAAAAACGACCTCATCTCCCGGGCAAAGGAGAGTCAGGCACCCCCTGCCGTCCTCGATGCATTGAACCAGTTTGGAGACCGGCAGTACAAAGACCCTGCAGACATAAAATCCGAGTTCCAGAGGGTCCAGCAGAAATAATCCTTCTTTTAGCGGCGGGTACCCTCTCCGGAACCTGCCGGACCCCGCCAAGTTATATCTGATCCCGTGTGTACTGGCATGACATGCTCATCGTCGGACACCGTGGCGCGAGGGCACTCGCGCCGGAGAACACCCTGCGTGCCCTGCAAAGAGGGATGGCGTGTGCCGATCTCGTCGAGGTCGACCTGCGCCTTACCCGGGACGGCATCCCGGTTGCAATCCACGACGCAACCGTTAATCGGACGACGGACGGGGTCGGACCGGTCAAAGGCTACACCATCGAAGATTTAAAGGAACTGGATGCAGGCGAAGGCGAGACCATCCCGACGCTCCAGGAGGTCCTCGACCTCATCCGCAACGATTCAGGGCTCATCGTGGAGATCAAGGAGCCCGGGACCGAGGAGATTATCGTCTCGGCGATCCTGGACCGGATACCGGAACGGCTCATTCTGGTCTCGTCTCATCCCGGGAGCGTTGCGATGGCAAAGAAACTCCTCCCCGGCGTACAGGCGGGCCTCATCTACTTGGGAGAGGGCGGCGACTCGATAGAACTCGCCCGCTCGGTGAAGGCAGACCTCATCCTCCCGAGGTGGAACCTGGTCGTGCGCGAGGTGATTGATCGGGCGCACAACGCCGGGCTGCTTGTCGTCCCCTGGACGCTGAACACGGAAGACTCCTTTGGAGAGGCGGTCCGGCTCGGCGTCGATGGGTTTGCCAGCGACGACCCCTGCGCCGCACGGCGCTATCTTGAAGGAAGGGCCCGGGAGAGCCCGTCCCCGGCAGGGTAACGGACGGTCAGACGAGCGTCCCCGGCAGGTGCTTGAGGAGCCACGCCTTCACCTCGACATCCAGACCCTCCACCTCTTCATCGAGGGTATGGCCCGCTCCTTCGTAGATGACCAGCCGTTTAGGTTCACGGGCACGCCGGTAGATCTCCTCCGAGGACCGGGGGGAGACGACCGTATCGGCATCCCCGTGAAGGAGGAGGAGCGCCGCATCACCGGGCGGTCCGGCGACCGGCCCGGTCGCGGCGACGGCGACGGCGACGGCGACGGCGACGACCGCCCGAACCGCCGGGTCGCCCGCCGCCTGGATCGCCACCGCTCCCCCGAACGAGTACCCGACGAGCCCGATGGCTGAGATGCCCTGACTCTTGAGAAAATTCATACCGAGGACAGTATCGACGACCGACTCCACGAGGCTGGTCGGACTCCGGCAATGCACCCGGACCGTGCTGATCCTGTCGTTTCGGAGGTCCTGCGCCAGCCGCGGATAGAGGCCGCGTGCAGGGGTATCGAACTCGCCGCCGGCCCCTCCAACCATAACGACACCGTTCCGGGCTTCCTTTGCCGCGTAATAATGGCAGACGGTCGTCCCCCGGTCCGTCTCGATCTCGACGAGATCGTAGACCTCGCCGATCTGCGGTATCCTTTTGACGTTCTTCGGGTGCACCTCGACACTCGTTTTGTCCGCATTTATCTCAATCGCAACCGTTCCGAGCATGGGAGGGAGGTGGATATCGTGCTATTTGTCCTTTGCGGCGGGTCCCGCACGGACGCCGTTATGACGCCAATCGCGGGCGTCAGGGGATCCACGTTATCCGGGGCTCCCGTCGTTCCCGTTTCGGCTGCAGAGGAGCAGGGTAGCCGAAGATCAGCGGCGCCACAATTTGGTGGTCGTCCGGGACCTCCAACGCCGCAAGGAACTCCGGGTTCTCCTGGATGAGAGCTGCAGAGCCGATCCAGCAACTGCCGATGCCGAGCGCCCAGGCGGCAAGCATCATATTCTCTGCACAGAGTGCACAGTCAAGGATACTTGAGGCGACCCCCCGGTCCCCGAGTACCAGGACCAGCACCGGGGCGTTGTAGAAAATGTTGAACTCCGGAGTCGTGAGCGCCGCAAGGAACTCCTCCGTCCCGGGGCGTGCCTCCTCGCCGATCCTCCCCGCGAGGAGCGGTTTGCAGTAGTCCGACATCCTCCGCATCAGGCCCCGGTCCCTCACGACCACAAACTGCCAGGGCTGAAGACCAAGAGCAGTCGGGGCCTGGACACCCGCAGCGATGATCGCCCGGATGGCCTCGTCCGGGAGATCGCGGTCGGTGTAGTTCTTGACGCTTCGGCGCTCCCGGATCACGGAGAGGATCTCGACCGGTTCAATATCCTTCAACATGGGCCTTCATTGGAGGCCTGCCGGTATTTATGCCTGTGGGGCAGGACTCTTCCTATTTTCCTTGCCGGATGGAGAAGCCGTCGAACTCCCCGGAGTGCTCCTCCCGGGTTGCCTGCAGGTCATCGACCCGTGCCGCGGCCGGACCCCGGCGGCAGAACTCGACCATCCGCTCAACCGACTCCCGGTCCCCCTCAAAGACAGCCTCCACACGGCCGTCGGGGAGGTTCCTTACCCAGCCGGTGACCCCCAGATCCCGGGCCTCGTCCTCCACAGCCCATCGGAACCCGACGCCCTGTACCTTTCCACTGACCGTCACGTGCATTCGCACCGCCATATACAGAGTTCAATAGCGGAAGGTCTTATCAACTCCGGTCACCGGAACCGGTTCTTCCGCCCGGACCGATGGCCGGGTTCGAACCACCGGGGGCAGGAATGCTGTAAAATCCCCACTGAATCATCGGCAAACCGGATGACAACCTTTTTTGCTCCCCTGGAGCACAACCACTACGGCGACTGCACTTTGGCGCCGGTGGGACATGACGGACTCGCATCACAATGGGATATCCTACGATACCGAGGTGCTCAACGCTTTCGGCGACGGTCTTCTCGCGGTAGGCAACGACCGAAAGGTTCTCTGGTACAACCCGGCTCTCCTTCGAATATTTGATATCCAGCAAGAAAATGTTCTCGAGACGGACGTACGCTCGTTTTTTACCCGTCACCTTCTGCCGGCCGTCGAGGATGAGGCCTCCGCACGCCTGCTCCGGGAGGCCCTGGAGACCGACGCGGACATGCCCCCTATCTTTTGCCGTGTCCGGACACCCGGCGGCACCTGGCGCTGGCTCTCGATCTCGGACCTTCCGGTCCCGGCCTCCATCGGTCACCGGCTCCTCAGGGTCCGGGACGTCACCGCAGAACGTGACGCGTACCACTTCAAGACCGCGCTTGACGGGTCGCCGATGGTCGTCTTTGTGCAGGATGAAAACCTCCGCTACACCTGGTCGTACAACCAGCAACTGGGTGCCACGGATGCATCCATCATCGGTATGCGGGACGAGGAAGCCTTTCCCGGCAACGCCGCTCTTCTTACCGCGCTCAAACGTCGGGTCCTTGAAGCGGGAGAGACCGTTCGAGCGGCGGTGCCGTTCTCCGTCGCAGACGGATCTCGTGTTCGGGACCTGACGCTGAAGCCGCTCCGGAATGCAGAGGGGAACATTTTCGGCCTTGCCGGGACGGCCTTTGATGTGACCGAACGGAACCGGGTGGAAGAGGCGCTCCGGGAGAAGACGGAGAAATTGAAGAAACGGATGGACGAACTCCAGTGTCTGTACACCGTCGCACACCTTGTTGAGGTGCCGGGAATGACGCTTGTCCGGCTCCTGCAGGCGGTTGCCGACACCCTCCCCTCGGGCTGGCAGTACCCGGACGATACGGCAGTGCTGATCCGGGTCGACGGGCGGGAGTTCCGGCGGGGCGACCCGGATGCGACGCCCTGGAAACAGGAGAGCCCGATCATCGTTCACGGTACGCGGGTCGGTGAGGTTGAGGTCCGGTACCTCCACGAGAGACCGGAGGCGGCTGAAGGACCGTTCCTGCCGGAAGAGCGGATGTTGCTTGACGCCGTCGCGGAGCGGCTCGGTCGTATCATCGAACGGCTGCGGACAGAGACGGCGCTCCAGGAGAGCGAGGAGCAGTTCCGCGGCATTGCCCAGCGGAGTTTCGATCTCATCGTTACGTCGTACCTCGACGACGGGATGAACTATATCTCGCCAGCGATGAAGCGCATCCTCGGCTACTCGCCCGGGGAGATGATCGGGACGGAATGGGAGGATTACCTCCTCCCTTCAAGCCGTCCGGTCTGGGAGGAGGGGCGCCGGAAGGTGCTCCGGGGTGAGCTGGTCGAAGGGCTCCAGGTATGGGGCAGGCGAAAGAACGGAGAGACTGCCATACTGGAACTGAACGTGTCGCCGATCATCGAGCAGAAGAAGATCGTGGGGTTTCAGGCCATCGGCAGGGACATCTCCGAGCGAATCCTCTACGAGCGGCTCCGGCAGCAGGCGTTCGATATGACCGAGCGCAACATCGCGCAGTTCGCTATTCTTGCCGACCACGTCCGCCACCCACTCCAGGTGATCATGGGGGTTGCGGACCTGCTCGACGACGAAGAGTCCGCGGAAAAACTCCGGGAGCAGGTCAGGAGGATCAACGCGCGGGTCCTCGAGCTCGACCGCGAGTGGATGGAGTCCCGGCAAATCCGGGAGTTCCTGAAGCGATACGAACTCTAATAACGAAACCGCTTCCCCTGATGGAGGGGGCGGTGCATCGTCGGCATGGCCTCACGAATGGCGGCAAGCGTCCCGGGAAGCAGGGTGCCTTTCTTCCCGACGACATCCGCCGGCCGGATGACGGCGGGGTATGCGGTCAGGGCGTAACTCTCGGTGAAGAGGTCGAGCCCGCCCCGGGCGAAATCATCGAGCGAGAGGGGGATCGAGATCCCGTCGGTGGACGGGCTGCTCGATACCGGGCAGATGACGAGGTTTCCGCTCTCTTCTGCAGTCACGACCACCACCGGGCGCACCTTCCCTTCGCCGGTACCGCCGATGCGTACGGAGGCCAGAACGACGTCGCCGCCGTTGTAACGTCCCATCGCATACAGGTAGACCTGCGGGAACCATAAGAGGATACGGTTGCATGCAGGTGAGCCGGGTAGATAAGCGAGGATAAAGGAGGATACGACCCCTCCGATGCGCTGGTATGGTGCCGCTCTCTTTCCCTATACCCGGAGCAGTCGGGCGTTGATTGCGACGATCACGGTGCTTGCGCTCATCAGCACCGCCCCGGCCGCGGGAGTGAGAACGATACCGGCGCCGGAGAGCACGCCGGCGGCAAGCGGAATGGCGACGGCGTTGTAGCCGGTCGCCCAGAGGAGGTTCTCGACCATCTTTCGGTAGGTCTTCCGCGCAAGTTCGACGATCGTCACTGCATCCCGGGGATCGTTCCTCACGAGGACGATATCGGCGCTCTCCACGGCTACATCGGTCCCCGCCCCGATTGCAATCCCGAGGTCGGCCTGCACGAGTGCGGGTGCGTCGTTGACCCCATCGCCCACCATCGCCACCCGGTAGCGCTCCTGCACCTCCCGGACCTTCTCGGCCTTCTCGTGGGGGAGAACCCCGGCGAAGAACTCGTCGATGCCCAGTTCCCCCGCCACCCATGCCACGACGTCGTGGTTGTCGCCGGAGAGCATCATGCACCGGATGCCCATCTCTTTGAGCCGACGGACCGCCTCCGCCGACTCCGGCCGGATGGTATCGGCGAGCGCGAGCGCCCCGACGAGCCGGTTGTCTTCGAGCAGGAAGACGACGGTCTTGCCCTGCTGCTGGAGCGGTTCGATCCGTCCGTTATCGACTGCTATGCCCTGCTCTGCAAGGTAGCCGGGGCCGACTACTTGAACAATGCGACCACCGACCGTTCCCTCGACCCCGACTCCCGGGATAGCCCGGAAGCCCTCCACCGGAAGCGTTGAAAGCTCCTGTTTCTCCGCGCTCCGGACCACTCCCCGGGCGATCGGGTGTTCGGAGTGCGTCTCCACCGATGCCGCCGCACCGAGTACGTCGTCCTCTGCCGCGCCGTCGAAGGTGAGAACATCCGTGACCCCGAACCTCCCCTCCGTCAGGGTCCCGGTCTTGTCGAAAAGAACTGCCTGGAGGTCATGCGCACGTTCGAATGCGTTTCGGTCCCGGATCAGGAACCCCGATTGGGCGGCAAGGGCCGTTGAGACCGCGATCACGAGCGGGACGGCGAGGCCGAGCGCGTGGGGACAGGCGATGACCATCACGGTCGCGGCCCGCTCCACCGCAAACCCTGTACCTTCTCCGAGGGCGAGCCATACCGTGAACGTCACCGCACCGACCGCGAGCGCAATTGCCACCAGGAAGAACGCCGCCCGATCGGCGAGGTCCTGGGCCCGGGACCGGCTTTCCTGCGTCTTTCGTACGAGGTCGATCACCCGGGCAAGGTAGGTCTCCGCACCCATCCTCCGGACCTCGACGACGACCGAGCCCTCACCGTTGATCGCCCCGCCGATGACTTCACTGCCGGGACGCTTCCCGACCGGCCTTGACTCACCGGTGAGCATCGCCTCGTTGACGCTCGTTGCTCCTTCAATCACCACGCCGTCCACGGGCACCTTCTCCCCGGGACGGACGAGGACCCGGTCGCCCGGCATAAGCCGGTCCACGGGCACGTCCTCGGTCCCGCCGTCCCGGATCCGGTGCGCCTCCGATGGCATGACCCTGACCAGTTCTTCGAGCGCCCGGGACGCCCCGAGGACCGAACGCATCTCCACCCAGTGCCCGAGAAGCATGATATCGATCAGGGTGGCGAGTTCCCAGAAAAAGCCCTCTGTGCCGACGATACCGAAAACGACCGCCGAACTGTAGACATAGGCGACGGTGATCGCGACGGCGATGAGCGTCATCATGCCGGGCGTCCGCGCCCGGAGTTCGCGAACGATGCCGGTAAGAAACGGCCAGCCGCCGTAGAAGTACACCAGGGTCGCAAGAGCAAAGAGGAGATAGTCCGAGCCCGGGAACACGATGGTGACCCCGAGGAGCGCCTGGACCGGCGCTGAGAGCAGGAGGATCGGGACGGTGAGCAGGGTCGAGACGATAAACCGCCGCCGGAAGTCCTCGATGGCGTGATGGTGGGCGTCCGCACGGTGCATTTCGTGGTCGTGGTCCATCTCAGTCCCTCCGCCGCTTCCGGTAATCCACGTTGTCGGTCTCGCCCTGCACGTAACGCTGCCTGTACATCTCCCTCACCCGTGTCACCCGTATCCACTCACGGCGGGAGGCAGGCTGCAGGAGACGTAAACCTATCGGTTACCCGTGGAGAAGCCGGAGGCGGCCGTACCTGGCCGTTCTCATAAGGAAGGTCGGCGGGACCTGCTGAACAGCCCCGTATGGCGGGGGAAATGGACAGATTTATATATTCCGGGAAAGAGCATACTGTCCGTGCTCGTATAAAATCACCAACAGGGATTATAGAAACTTCAGAATATCCCTAATATGGTCCGGATTCGCTTGAGATGTGTGGGAATAGAGTATTCCCTGTGAAAATGGAATTCCTCCAAGGATAAAGGAAGGTGGTCCCGGCTGATACACAGGTTCACACGCGCGGATGGCGATCTCCCCGCGCTCGCCGCCATCCTCGACGTGCTCGACGAGGGGCTGCTCGTCGTCGGCCCCGACAACCGGGTAGCCTGTGTCAACGGGTATCTCCGGCACATCCTCGGCATCGATCGGAAAGAATTTTCCGGAGCCGAGGCGGATGAGTTCATCCGCCGGAACCTGGTGCCCCGGATCGCTGAAGAGCCGTGCAGGGCGGCGATCATGGAGTCGCTCTCCGGCCGTTCACCGGCTGCCGATGTCCTGTGTACGTTGCGATCGCCCGACGGCGGGGAAAACAGGGTCCGCTGGTCGTGCAGGGTTGTCGATGAGGGACTGTTTCGGGGCGTGCGGGTCATCCGCCTGCTGTCCGAACCCGCCGCTCCCCGGGAAGCGCCACTCCTCGGAACCTCCGGGTGGAGAGGGATTGATGATATTCTGCGGCAGAACGAAGGGTGGTATCGGTTTCTTATCGAGAACCTGAACGAAGGCATCGGGCTGATTGATAGAGAGGGCGCTCTGGTCTTTGCCAACCAGAGATTGGCCGATATCACCGGTTGCCCGGTCGCCGAACTGGTCGGGCTGCCGGCCACTCTCTTCGTCGATGAAAGAGGTGCCGGGTGTCTGGGAGAGTACCTGCAAAACCCGGATAAGAGTTCCCATGAAGTCTATGAGGTCGATCTGATCCAGAGAGCCGGTGCCCGCGTCCATACGCTGATAACAACCGCCCCGATCATCGATGCCGGCGGCACCTGCCGTGGATTTCTCGCCGGGATCCAGGACGTCACCCTCTTGAAGCAGATGGAAATGAAACTCCGGGAGAGCGAGGAGAAATACCGCTCGCTTGTCGAACTTTCCGCCGAAGCGATCCTGATCCACCGCGGCGGGAGGATCGCCTACATCAACCCCGCCTGCATGCGGCTTCTCGGCGCGTCACACGCCGGGGAGATTATCGGGAAGGCAGTCCTTGATGTCGTCCATCCGGAAGCCCGGGATGCTGTCCGGTCGTTCGGTCTGCGCAACCTCCGGGGAGAGGTTACGCCGCTCGTCGAACTGCTGGTTGTCCGGCTTGACGGGAGGACGGTTCCCGTCGAAGGAAGGGGCACACGGATGCTCTTTGAGGGCAGGCCCGCGGTCCAGGTCGTTATGCGGGACGTCACCCACCAGAAGCAGGTGAAGGAGCGGCTGGAGGCACGAAACCGCCATCTCCTGCTGCTGAACAGGATCATCGGCACCTCGGCGTCGGCCCGAACGCCCGCGGAGTTGATGGAGACGGCGCTCAGCCAGACGATCGACCTCCTCGGCTATGATTGCGGTGCGATCTACCATCTTGATGCCGTCAACCGCGGAGAGGCAGCGCTCCAGTACCAGCAGAACATGCCGGATGCCTGCCTGAAGCGAGCGGAAAGCATCTTTGCGGAGTCATGTGCCGGGAGTCTCGCCGCCGGTCTTCCGCACTACCTTGAGCATGATCGGCACCGGAGCACCTCAACCTCCCGTCTCCTCCGGGAACTCGGCCTTGCTGCACTTGCCTGTATCCCGCTTATCGTCGAGTCCGATGCCGTCGGAGCGCTCCTTATCGGGAGCCTGGACCGGGAAACGTTCTCGTCCGAAGAGCGCGGGCTCCTCGAAGCGGTCAGCCGGGAGATCGGGGCCGGCATCCTCCCGGGGAATGCTTTATCAGAGGCTTGAGACGGCGAACCAGGAGGCAAACCTCTACCTCGATATCCTCACCCACGATATCCGGAACGCCGACAACATCGCCAGCATCTACGCCGACCTGCTTATCGATGAACTCGATGGAGAACCGGCCCGGCACGCCCGGAAATTGAAAGGCGGGATCAAAAAAAGCATCGAGATCACCGCAAACGTCGCCACCATCCGCAAGATCCACGAGAACCAGGCCGGGCTTGCGCCCTGCGACCTCGATAAGATTGTCCGGGACGAGATCGCCCACTATCCCGACCTCTGCATTCATTACACCGGACTGTCGGTGCAGGTCCTCGGCGACGACCTCCTGCCCGAAGTCTTCACGAACCTGCTCGGCAACACCGTAAAGCACGGCGGGCCGGGTGTCGAGGTCACGGTGACGGTTGAGGACCGGGACGAAGAGACCGTTGTCGTCACCATCGCCGATAGCGGACCCGGAGTCCCGGACGACATGAAGGAGACGATCTTTTTCCGGTTCGAGCGGGAAGGCGGCAGAAGAGGAAGCCAGGGCCTCGGCCTCTCGATCTGCCGGCTGCTTACCGCACGCTACGGCGGGAGGATCTGGGCCGAGGACCGTGTCCCCGGGCGCCCGGAAGAGGGGGCGGCGTTTCGGTTCACCCTCCTGAAGGCCAGAGAGGGCAGGAACGCCTGAGCCTCCTTCGAAGTCGCCTCCGGCGGAGGCGGGTGTTGTCCGGGACCCCGAAGACGGCGATGTCCCGCCTCCGGTTGCTCTGTGATTGTCCGGCAGGGCGAGCGTCTTCCTACGTATATGAGGCTTTGGCTATGTCCATATAGGTAGTTTGGGCGCACACCTCTGCCTGCTTTCCCCGTGACGCTTCCGGAAACAATACCGGGGCAGAAGGCCGCCCATTCACCGAGCAGAACACTTATGAAGACATCACCCCAAGTGATCGGAAAGACTACCCGTCCACGGCATACCTGAGTACCGGCCAGCATACCGGTTACCCTGCCCACTTTCCCGAAGCAGGACTGAAACGATGTCTCCGCCTACAACGCCCCCGGACAAATCGGAAGGCCCCGATCGGTCTGCCATCGCAGACGATGCCACGGACCGGCAGAGAGCGCAGGAGGAGACGCTCCGGGATCAGAAAACCGACCAGGACCGTCGGATACGGGAACTCACGACACTCTATGCCATCAGCGGCATCGCAGAACGGCCCGGGATATCGATTGACGAGGTCCTCACGGAGGTTGCCGCCATCCTTCCCGCCGGATGGCCCAACCCGGAGGATGTCGTCGCCCGGGTAGTAGTCGACGGCCGGGAATACCGGTCGGCCGGGTTTACCGAGACGCCCTGGCGACAGGAGAGCCCGCTTACCATCCACGGCCGGGTTGCCGGAAGGGTGGAGGTATGCCATCGTCACGGACAGCCCCGGGAGGACGAGATACCGCTCCTCGCCAACGGACGCCACCTGCTCGACGCCGTCGCCGGGAGGCTCGGCCGTATCATCGATCAGATACAGGCGGACGAGGCCCTCGGAAGAAGCGAGGAGAGATACCGCCTCCTCTTTGAACAGATGCTCGAAAGTTACACCCTCTATGAGGTTGTCCGTGATGACGACGGGAGTCCCGTCGACTACCGTCTTGTCGAGTTGAACGAGAAGGCGGCCGAAGTCTTCGGCCGCGGCCGGGAGGAACTGATCGGGCGGCGGCTCTTCACCATCTTCCCGGCGATCGCGGAGGGCGCCCGCGCCCTCTACGGGGAGGTCTCGGAGACCGGTATTCCGGCGCAGCGGCGGCTGCAGGAGCCCAGGACCGGGAGATGGTATGACCTGCACATCTTCCGCCCGCAGGAGGGGCGACTGGTCGTCACGGGGCAGGACATCACCGAGCAGAAGAAGGTTGAACTCGCCCTCCAGAAGAGCGAGGAACGGTTCCGGGGGATCTTTGAGCAGGCGGGGACCGGGATCGCTCTCATCGACCCGACGGGGAGAATCACGGAGGTAAATCCGGCGTTTCTCTGTATGTTCGGCTACGGCGAGGGTGAACTGAAATCCGTACGGTTCCAGGACCTGGTCTACCCGTCCGACAGGAAGGAGACCTCCCGGGAGAAACGTTACGTGACGAAGGACGGCAGGATCATCTGGGGGCGCCTGACTACATCCCCGCTCCACGACTCCGGAAAACAGGGGCTCGTTATCGCGATGGTGGACGACATCACCGAGCGCCGGGAGATGCAGACCGCTCTCGCGGAGAGCGAGGAGCGGTTTCGTAAGATCGCCCAGCGGAGTTTTGATATGATCTACACCTGCTACACCGACCGCGGGATCACCTACATCTCTCCAGCCGTAACGCGGATTCTCGGCTACACGCCCGATGAGATGATCGGCGAGCAGTGCAGCGACTACGTCCTTAAAAAGACCCGCCCGGACTGGCAGGAGGCCCGGAAACGGGTTGCCCGGGGCGAGTCCGTCGAGGGGCTTCTCGTTGAGCTCCGCCGGAAGGACGGAACGGTCGCGGTCGTCGAGATGAACGAATCGCCGATCATCGAGGACGATGCAGTGGTCGGCGTGCAGACCGTCGGCCGGGACGTTTCGGAGCGGAAATGCTATGAGGATATGCGAAAGCAGGCGTTCGAGCAGATCGAGCAGAACATCGAGCAGTTTGCCGTCCTCGCGGACCACATTCGTCTGCCCCTGCAGGTGATCCTCGGCATGGCCGACCTGATCGGCGACGGAGCAGCGCCGGAAAAGATCCGCGAGCAGGTGGAGCGGATCAACGGGATCGTCAGGCAACTCGATGAGGGCTGGGTTGAATCGCGCGAGATCCGGGAGTTCTTGCGGAGAAACGAACTGGTGTAACGTTTTCCTCCGGAGGACGGTTATCTGGAGCACAGGACGGACAGACTCTCCTTTAAATCATCAGGGATCGAGAACCCCGGTGTCTCTATGCCGTTTTCCATGTATAGTGCCGGTTTACCCCATAGTTCCAGGCAAACGCGAGAAAGATCCCCACAAGGTTTGCGATAAGATAGTAGATCCCGAAAAAATCCGCGAGGAGATAGAGGACACTCATATTGATGACGAGTCCGCCCATCGAGACCGCCTGGAACGACCCGAACCTCTGGATCTTCCGCTCGAGCCTGAGGTCTCCGGCAGCCCCGAACGTCCAGAGGTCGTCCCAGATGAAGTTGTTCACGATGGAGAGTTCGATTGCGATTGCTGCAGAGATGAGGTAATAGAGACCGGCAACCCCGGTCAGGACGTAAAGGAGTCCCATGTTGACGAAGATCCCGGAGAGCCCGACGAGACCGAACCGGAGGATTCTTGTCCATTCCGTCCAGGCCGGCCCGGCCCGGCGCGCGACCGAGAAGAGGACGATGCCGGCGCATTGCCGGAGGTAATCCGTCATCGTGTCGGCCCGCAGTTTGCTCTCTCCCTCCTCGCGGTCCTTGAAGACGAACGGGACCTCGACGAACGAGCGCCAACGGCCCTTGCCGAGGACTTCCATCAGGATCTTGTAGCCCCGGGGCGAAAGGGGGGCGCCGAAGACGACCTCGCGCCGCACGGCAAAGAACCCGCTCACGGGGTCGGTGACCTCCGGAAAGAGGAGACGACCGAGTGCTGTGGCCCCGAACGATATGACCCTCCGCGCAAGCGGCCACTCTGCGATCTCCCCGCCCTTCATGTACCGGCTCCCGATGGCGATATCCGCACCGTTGCGTATCGCCTCGTAGAAGCGGGGGATGAGTTCCGGCGGATGTGAGAAGTCGGCGTCGATGACCTGCAGGACCCCCGAACGCGCCTTCCCGAACCCTTCGACGACCGACCGGGAGAGTCCGTGGTCCTCTCTCCGGACGATCAGCCGTACGTTCCCGCTCCGGCCGGCGATATCCTGCACGATTCCGATCGTGCGGTCCGTTGAAGAGTCGTCCACCACCAGGACCTCGCCGCGGATGCCGTTTTTCGAGAACACTTCGTCAATCGCTTCGATGATCGCGGCGATATTCTCCTCCTCATTGAAGGTCGGGATGATCACCGAGAGGTCGTAGGTTTCGGCCATCGAGTCCTCCGTCTAGGCCGATGTGAAGAGGTAGATCTCCGTATGCTGTCCGGCAAACTCCGTGTTCTCTTTGAGCCAGTCCACCGCGTCCCCGGTTGGGTCTGCGGCGAAGATATCGGGAGTCACGATATAGAACACCTGTTTTCCGGGGTGCCGGTCACGGATAGCCGCGAGGTCCGCCCCGGTCGTTGCCCCGACTTCGAGGGTCCGGTCGGTCGCGTTGCTGTAGTAGTAGTCGAGCGGTTGCACAATATAGGGCGGCAGCACGACGACCAGATCGCCCTCCTCCGTCATCTTGCCGAGTTCTGCGGAGAAACTCCGCCAGTCGTCCTTCTGGGGCGTCGTGTAGTAGGTCGAGAGAAATGGGAGGCTGATGGCCGCTGCCGCTATCACGACGAGGTAGACCGCACGTCGGTCCCGGACGAGGGCGTAGAGCGCGGGGTACGCCGACGCGATCCCGACGAAGTAGACCGGGAGGAGATAGATGAGGTAACGCGGGACCATCGGCATCCTCGAAGAGAGAACGAGGCTTGCCGCCAGCGGGAGGACCATCATGAAGATGAGGAGGAGCGCGCCGTTCTGGTCCTCACGCCAGGTGTACGCGACGCCGAGCAGGAAGAGGAGGAGGAAAGGTATCAGGATGAGGTCACTGAACCCCGATATCTGGAGAAATGTCTGATAGACGACATCGAACCCCTGCACGCCGAACGTCGGGGCGGCCGAGGTCCTGACAAGGAAGAGATTGACCGTGACGACGAGCAGAGGGAGGCTTGCGGCGGCGAAGACGATGATTGAGAGGAGCGGGTGCCCTGCGTTTCGGATGTTGCTCCGGATAGCGCCGGCGCGGGTGACGAGGGCGTGGAGGATGAGGACGGCGACCGGTACGATGGCGTAGAAGTGCATCCAGAAAGCGACCGCGGAGAAGACCCCGAAGAGGACCCAGGAGCGGGTCTCGTCCGACCGGCCCGCGCGGATGTAGATGAACAGCGCGAGGGAGAAGAAGAAGAGCATCGGGGCGTATGCCCGTGCCTCCTGGGAGTAGAAGAGGTGGAAGGGCGAGAACGTGAGGAAGGCGGCGGCGATGAGCCCGACGTTTCTGTCCCGGAACTCCTTTCCGATGAGGTAGACAACCGGGATCGTCAGAACGCCGAGGAGCGCGGGGAGGAGACGGAGCACGAACTCGCTCTCCCCGAAGAGGAGCATTCCGTGCTCCAGCCAGTAGAAAAACGGCGGATTGAACTCGCCGCCGGCTGTGCTCTCCCAGATGCCGATGAGCGATTGCCGGGCAAATCCCAGGGTCGAGGCCTCGTCGAGCCAGAGGGAGTTCCCGCCGAGGTCGTAGAACCGGAGGAGAAAACCGACGGTCGCGAGGCCGATGAGAACCAGCAGGTATCTGCTGTTTTTGACGGACGCAACGATTGCATCGAGGGCGGACGCACCCGAGTGTGCTGGTGCGGGAATGCTGGCATCGAGGTCCCTCCCGTCATCATACATACGGGCCTCGCGTTCGCTGAAGGCATGTAAATCTTTTCCCTGTCATCCGGGAAATTGTGGGTGACGGACGTCAGGTATACGCCGTACAGGACCCCGACACCGTGACGGGGTCTCTCTCACTCTCACTACACCGTTGCGGATGGCCGGCCTCGAAAGGAACGTTATTCTCTTTTTACGGACGGCCGTTTCAAATGCCGAATAGATATATTACCTAACTGTCCCGCTTTGGGCTATAAAATGCAACACACACATATTCTAAGGATAAAATATTTCTTCAACGATTTGAGAATAAAAGCATAAATATCCCCTTGCATAACCCCACTACGATGAACAGCGTGTATAAATCGTTCATTATATCTGCGGTGATAGTCCTGGTCCTCGCATCCGCCGGGTGTGAGGAATTGCCGTCCGGCGGAGACTTCGGCGGGTCCGGCTCCCTTTCGCCGGAGACAGAGGAGACACCGGAGAACAATCCGGGGTATCTGGTCCCGGCAACCCCTTACCCCACCGCAACAGGCGGTATGGCCAGCCCCACGCTCAGCAAGTCACCGGCGGTCACGCCGACGTCGGACCCTTATGTGACCCTCTACAACCAGACGACACCGTTCAATCTCACTCATTCGACGGATGCCTTCTCTTTTGACCTGACCGCGCCTCCGCTCCTCATTGACTTTACGGTGGAGCCGAAGATGGTCGAGCGGGAGAAATACGGTACAAGCGACTACGGCAGCAAAAAGGAAGGCGTCTTCAAGCAGCGTTATCCAAGCGAAGATTCGTGGTTTACCGTGACGGTCAGGGACCGGGAGTCCGGCGAGATTGTGGCCGAGAACGGATTCGGGAAACTTTTCAGTACCGATACCCATAAAGAGGTCTATATCGGTCGGTCTGGAGACTACCTGATCCAGTTCTCCGGAAATGAGGTGACGGTGCATATCCTGGTGCGCGCAGGAGGGGTTTAGGTCCCAGGTGCCGCCCCTTCAGGAACCCGGCCTCTATCGCTGTAAATCCCGGTACCTGCCGCCTCCTGCTCCCCTTCTTTACAGTGTTTCGTCCTTCCCGGTGAGCAATCCTTTTTAACCAGAACAACCCAGATAGTAGGGAAAGGCACTCCTTCCTGTGTCCCGGTAGGGTAGTGGATATCCTAGAAGCCTGCGGAGCTTTTGACCCGGGTTCAAATCCCGGCCGGGGCGCTTTCGGTTTTTCATTTTCGACCCTGTGAACTCCTGTTTCTGAAATTGAGCCCCGTTCGTTGCTATCCGATACGATACCGTCTCATCGGCCGGGCCCCGGTGCGTCCTCCAGAAACCAGCCGCATGGGGCGCCTCTGTCATCCCACTGATGAAGACGGAGAACGGCGGAGGTCCGGGTTCACCACCGGACCCTTTTTTATAGTAGCACGGTGATAAGCCCCGGATCGAGAGTGATAGGAGCATGAAAGGCCTGGCAATGTTGCGGATCGGAGAGATCGGATGGATCGAGAAAGACAGACCCGCCTGCGGTCCAAGGGACGCTATCGTTAAACCACTGGTGCTGGCGCCCTGTACCTCCGATATCCACACCGTCTGGGAAGGAGCAATCGGAGACCGGCATAATCTCATCCTGGGGCACGAAGCGCTCGGGATTGTGGACGAAGTGGGAAACGAAGTCAGAGATTTCAAACCCGGCGACCGGGTCATTGTACCGGCCATTACTCCGGACTGGGACTCGGAAGCCGCCCAGCGCGGGTTCCCTTCGCAGACCGGCGGGCCTCTCGGGGGCTGGAAGTTTTCAAATTTCAAGGACGGGGTGTTCGCTGAATTTTTCCACGTGAACCTGGCGGATAACAACCTCGCGCATCTGCCGGAGGGCATGTCCCCGGAAGCAGGGGTTATGCTTCCGGATATGCTCAGCACCGGTTTCATGGGCGCCGAAAACGCGCGAATCGAGATCGGGGCTACCGTGGCGGTCATAGGAATCGGACCGGTCGGCCTCTCCGCTATCGCCGGTGCAAAACTACGGGGGGCCGGAAGGATATTTGCCGTCGGCACCCGGCCTGCCGCCGTTACCGTAGCGAAGGAATACGGGGCTACGGATATCATCAGTTATAAGGATGGGGATACCGCAGACCAGATCCTTGATCGGACCGGCGGAGCGGGCGTTGACGCCGTGATCGTCGCCGGCGGCAGTCCTGATATTCTCATGGACGCGGTGAAGATGGCGAAAGCCGGGTCCGTGATCTCGAACATCAACTACTTCGGAAAGGGGGTCGGGGAACAGGATATCCTACCCATTCCCCGTGCCGGGTGGGGTTTTGGTATGGCGAGCAAAGATATCGCGACCGGACTCTGCCCCGGCGGGCGGGTGAGAATGGAGAGGCTGGCCGAGGTGGTGATGCACGGGCGCATGGACCCCGCACTCATGGCGACGCACGTCTTCAAGGGTTTCGATAAACTGGAGGAGGCCCTTCTCCTGATGAAAGAGAAGCCCAGAGACCTGATTAAGCCGGTCGTTCTCGTGGAGCAGTGATACCCGAAGGATTCTTGTTGTCCGGTACTTCCCTGCGGCCTCTCGTCCCGGGTGCATACTCCCGGAGAAGGGAGCACCGCGACTCCCGTACGGGCCGTTCTCCCCGGACCGGGCACATCGGGCGTGAGGCCGGAACTCAGGCCTGCCGCGGTCCAGGGGAAGCTTCCGGCGACATTATGGGAGTAGAACAGCACCCGCCGGAGCCGTCCGGAGGTAACGCCTCTTCTGCATGCTTGAACGGAAGATCCGGAATCTTTCCTGGAAGGAATCACGCCAGATGCCGGATCTCTGCCGTAATTATAAAGAAATACATATGAGAGGTGGAATCGCGAAGCCTGTAAAGAGCGTGCTCCCATCTATAGGAGCATGTCCCCCACTTCAGTGGGGGGTAGTTGACGGTACCTTCTATTCTCCCGTATTGCACAACGATCTCACGGAGTAGATACCCCGTGAAATATCGCGCGATATGCGAGAGGGGCTAATACCGACATCCTTCTGGACTTTTATCCGGATAGTCCCCGGATCCAACGGACGGACGGTAATATTGTACCTTCCCGTTGCTTCCACCGAAAAGCCGGGGTGATAGGGAATATACTCCCCTTCCGGATGCATGAGTTGAAATGTATCTTTGAAAATGGTCTGCGAACCGTTTCTGATTGTTACCTCTACACTTTCCGGCCCAAGCGCATCGAGAACCCATACCTGGTATTGTGTGTCTTTTACGAGGTCGACCTGAACGTCGGCATCGCGGGATATATCGGCGCAGAATATCGTATCTCCACAGAAAAAATAATGGTAACCCGCCGTAATCAAGACTATCAAAGCGAGCAGGATTATGTAATCCATTATTTTTCCATTGCGGGGCTCTTCTGATGAGATCATTCTCTTCAGGCTCTTCTCCAGAGAACGCAATTATTCCCTGAGGCGATAACCCTTTGCTTCCATGGAGTGCGGTTGCCAGAGTACCATGATGTGATTCGTCCCCCGGTACTTACGATTCAGGAGGAGAGCGATGCGGGCGGTAAAAAGGCGGGGCCGGAGACCGGTATCAGGCTGAGACCGCCGTGAGGCTTCTGTGAAGGGATAGGCGGGCGGGATCGGGATACACCGAAAAACTCATGCTTAAAACCGATATATCCGTTGCCCGTACCTCGTGGTGGCCGGTATGCCTTACGGCCACGACTGGGCGGTATCCGACGTGACCGGAGGAGGGTGTATTCTTATGGCTGACTTCCTGATCGTTCTCATCCTGTCCGGTATCGCCATTGCGGGAGCGGCGATCACGCTACGCTACCGTAGCGTTATGCGTGCCGTCCGGGAGCGTATCGAGAGCCTGGGGAGCCGGGTGGTCCGGACGGACTGCGGACCGATCGAATATGCCCGGGCAGGGTCCGGGTACCCGGTGCTGGTCGTCCACGGCAATGCGGGCGGGTTCGACCAGGGGTTGATGCTCGCCGACCGGTCCATCGGCCCGGAGTTCCAGGTCATCGCGGTCTCAAGGTTCGGCTACCTCGGCTCGCCCATGCCGCCGGAGGCAAGCGTAGCCATCCAGGCGGATGCCTTTGCCTCTCTGCTGGACTCTCTCGCCATCAAGCAGGCAGCCGTCGTCGGCTACTCGGCAGGGTCCGTCTCGTCGATCCAGTTTGCCCTGCGCCACCCGGAGCGTGTCTCGTCTCTCATCCTTGTCGAGCCCGTCGCACCGGGAAAGGGCCCGGTCATGCCGAAGCCTATATTCACCGTCTTCTTCCGGAACGACTTCATCTACTGGGCAACGATTACCTGTTTTCGGCAGGTCGTGCAGGGGGCATGGGCCGGTGTTCCCGGGGGAAAAAGACTCACCCCGGGGGAAAAGGCCGAAGTCAGGTCGCTGTTCGCGAGCCTCCTCCCCGTCAGCGCCCGGGTCGACGGAAATTCTTTGAGATCTATGTCTCGACCCCCGGACTGCTCAACGCCGATAAGGGCAACGAATATCCGTTCGGCAGGATCAGGGTGCCCACGCTGGTGGTCAGCGCCGTGGACGATCCGCTGGCTCTCCACGAGAATGCCCGTGCCCTGGCGGAGAGAATCCCGGGTGCTCGCCTCCAGACCCTGCCCGGCGGCGGCCATATGCTCCTCGGGCAGTACGGAACAGTTAAGCAGGGGATCGCGGAGTTTCTGCACAATAACGTGGCTTCGCTGCAGCAACCCCGCGAAAGTGCAGGGAGAGAGGGTCATGACTGAGGGCAGGACGACGACGGCAGCCTCGGGCCGCTACGCCCCCGTGCCGGAGGTCGGGCGGGCATGAACGGCGGTCCATCCGTTACAAGATCGCCCCCGGCGTTCTTTCTCCTGACTTTTGTCCTCTCCGTCCCGTTCCTGCTGTTTGCCCGAACACCCCTTCCGGGGCCGTTCAACCTCCCCGCAAGTTCGCTCATGTTCGTCTGCCCGTTTATTGCGGCCTCGATTCTGGTCCGGCGGGAGGAGGGGCCCGGCGGTGTCACACGGCTGCTCGCGAGAGTCGGCGACTTCCGGAAGATCAGAACGATCTACCTCCTCACCATCATCCTCCTGATGCCGGGGGTCATGTTCCTCTCCTACGGCGTCATGCTCTTTCTGGACCGGCCGCTCCCTGCCGATCCGTACGTACTGTATCTCATAATCCCGGTCTTCGTTCCCCTCTTCTTCATCGCTGCCGCAGGTGAAGAGGCAGGCTGGATGGGGTACGCCGCCGATCCCCTGCAGGAGCGGTGGAGCGCTCTTGCGACCGCCCTGGTCCTCGGGTCGGTCTGGGCGGCATGGCATCTCCTCCCGTGGCTCCTGCTCAACACTCCAGTCTGGGCGGCGGGGCAGGCTCTCTTCACGCTCGCGCTGCGGATCATCATCGTCTGGATCTACAACAATTCCGGGAGAAGCGTCTTTGCGGCGACCCTCTTCCACACCATGACGAACGTCAGCGAGTTCTCGTTCCCGAACTACGGCTCGCATTACGACCCGGTCGTCTCGGGTGCGATCACGGCAGCGATTGCCGTGGTTGTGACGTATCTCTGGGGCCCGAAGACGCTGGCCCGGTTCAGGTGGCGTTCACAGGAATAAGACCGATCTTTCTTCAAGCAGGCACCGGACCGCAACATTTTTAATTAGGTATAACAAAACTAACAATAAGTGTCGGTTATGGCGGCGAGAAGAGAGCACCTGTTCGAAGTGTTTAACTGCCTGATCGCCATCAAAAAAGAGTGTTCCAGTCAGATCTTTACAGAATGCGGTCTTGTGGATATAACGGTGAAGCAGGTCGCCTACTTGAGAGCAATCGACGAGCACACAGACGTAACGTTCAGCAGACTTGCCGAGATCACCGGGACCTCAAAGCCCACCGTCACGGAGATGATCAATAAATTCGTGCGGATGGAGTGCGTGTACAGGGAACGGTCTTCAGCCGACGGGAGAATCGCGTACATCCGTCTGACCCGAAAGGGGCGGATGATAGCAAAAGCCGAACAGAACACTTTGAACCGGATGATCGAGAGGATGATACAATCGCTCGACGATGATGATGTCGACCGCCTGATTGAGATCCTTGGAAAGGTCAGATAATTTTTGGCCCGGGATAGTTAGGATAATAAAAACTAAATGATTGAGAGAACCATGCACTCGCCACTACCAGATATCACTGCCAGAGAGACCATGGTCATACCGCTCTTTGAGGCCGTGGTCTATCCAAAGAGCCGGACAAAGTTCAAGGTCGACGCGGCCACCGGAAAGGCGCTGCTCACCGCGGCGAACGGAACCGAACCCGTATACGCGGTCGGGCTCTCCATCCGGAGCGGCACGGACCCAAAAGCGGTCTCGCCCGAGACGCTCTACCCGACGGGGAGCCTGCTTGAGATAGCGCACGTGCAGCCTGCGGATGACGGCTACCTGATCTTTGGAGAGGCCGTCATGAGGGTAAAGGCCGTTCGCCTCTCTGCGGCGGACGGGCTCTTCTCCGCCGTCTGCGAGCCTGTTCTGGATATACCGGACCTCGACGAGGAGACACAGACCAGACTCCTCGCGGACAGCCGTGCGGTTCTCCGCGAGATCAGCGACCACTTCCAGGGCTCCGAACAATTCACCCGGCCCATCGAGAAGATGGACTCCATCGACCAGATCATGGGGTTCGTCATGCCGTTCCTCCCGGTGGACCTTGCCGATAAGCAGGAACTCCTCGAAACGGCCTCTGTCCGGGGACGCTACACGAAGTTCCTCGACCTCCTGGCCCGGGTGAAGGAAGGCATCGAGGTCCGGATCGATGTGGCCAGAAAGACGTCCGAGAAGGTCAACAGGGCGAATCGGGAAGCGATGCTCCGGGAGCAGCTCAGGGTTATCCAGGAAGAACTCAACGGAGACGACGGCGCTTCCGGCAACGACGGATACCGGGAGCGGATCGAGCGCTCGACGATGCCCGAAGAGGTGCGGAAGAAAGCGCTCGTCGAACTGAAGAAACTTGAAACGGGCGGCAGCCAGCACCACGAGAGCCAGGGGATCCGGAATTACCTTGACCTCCTGCTCGACCTGCCCTGGACGGTCGAGGAGAAGAAGGCGATCGATATTGAGGAGGCCCGGCGCGTGCTCGACAGCAACCACAACGGTCTTGAGAAAGTCAAGGAGAGGATCATCCAGCACCTGGCGGTCATGAAACTCAAAGAGGAGAAACAGGGCTCGATCCTCCTCCTTGCAGGCCCGCCCGGCACCGGGAAGACGAGCCTCGGAAAGAGCATCGCCGACGCCCTCGGCCGGAAGTACGTCCGGATCAGCCTCGGCGGGATCAAGGACGAGGCGGAGATCCGGGGGCACCGGCGGACCTACGTCGGGTCGCTTCCCGGGCGGATCATCCAGGGCATGAAGCGGGCCGGGACGAAGAACCCCGTCTTCATCCTCGACGAGATCGACAAGCTCGCCTACTCGAACTCGGGGGACCCGGCAAGCGCCCTCCTCGAGGTCCTCGACCCCGAACAGAACAGCACGTTCTCGGACCACTACCTGGAAGTCCCCTACGACCTCTCCGACGTGCTCTTCATAGCGACGGCGAACTCCCTCGCAACCATCCCGGCGCCGCTCCTCGACCGGATGGAACTCATCGAGATCTCGGGCTACACGAAGAACGAGAAGTTCGCCATCGCAAAGGACCACCTTGTCCCGAACACCCTCGAAGAGCACGGCCTCACCGCGGATCAACTCAGGTTTGAGGACGAAGCCCTGACGGCGATCATCGAGAACTACACCCGCGAGGCCGGAGTCCGGGCGCTCAAGAAGCAACTCGCCCGGACCGCACGGTTCGTCTCGGAGAAGATCGTATCGGGGACCGCCGATCTCCCGTTCGTGGTGACGGCGGATCTGCTCCCTGCGATCCTCGGGAGGGAGACGGTCCGGCAGGACGTTGCCCGGAAGGAGAACCCGCCCGGCGTCGTCACCGGGCTCGCATGGACGCCGGTCGGCGGGGACATCCTCTTCATCGAGGGTACGTTCATGCCCGGCAAAGGGAGGCTCACGCTGACGGGCCAGCTCGGCGACGTGATGAAAGAGTCCGCACAGATCTCGCTCAGCCTTGTCCGGTCGCGGTTTGCGGCCGGTGCAGCAGGGTTCGACTTCGCCGGAAGCGACATCCACATCCACGTGCCGGCGGGGGCAACCCCAAAGGACGGCCCCTCGGCGGGCGTGACCATCTTTACGGCCCTCGCCTCCCTCATCACCGGGAGAGCGGTTGACCCGACGACCGCCATGACCGGGGAGGTGACGCTCTCCGGCGCCGTCCTTCCGGTGGGCGGGATCAAGGAGAAGGTCCTCGCCGCACACCGGGCGGGTATCAGGAAAGTCATCCTGCCGCAGGAGAACGAGCAGGACCTCCAGGACGTGCCCGAAGATGCCCGGCGCGACCTCGCCTTCGTCCCGGTGGAGACCGTCGAGGAGGTCCTCCGTGAGGCGCTCGGGGTCGACCTCCCGCGGCCCGCCGTCGTGCCCTATGCCGGCCCCCGGTTCGTCCCGGCGCACAACCTGTGAGCGGGGCGGCCCTTCACCCCCGCCGCCCGGCCTTCCCGACTCCCTTTTTTTAAGCATCCTCTCGATGCCCCACCGGCCCCGACCAAGTTCTTCCTCCAGCACCTCCACGGCGCCCCGTTTTGTCATCCCGGACTCGATCAGCCGGGTGAACCGGTCCGTCAGCGCCGCTGCATCGTCGGCAGTCCAGGGTTTGCCCCGGTTCCCCGGCACGCCGGTCCGGGGAGCCCGGAGCGATGAGAGCAGGCAACCGCGTTCGACGTCCCAGAGTTCCTTTACCTTCAGGTCGAAGACCGGCCGGGAGATCTCAAACCCCGTTGCCCGGCGGTTCAGGCCGATGGCCGCCCTCGCCGTCGAGAAACCGCCAAGGAACAGGTCGCAGATGAGGTCCCCCTCGTTGCTGCTGTACTGCAGCATCTTGACGAGCAACTCCATAGGCAACTCGTTCTTGTTCTTTGCCTTTCCGGGTTTGTACTCGCGATTGATGGTCCAGACGTCTTCACGGTCCCGGTAGTTCAGCGACCCGTTCCGTGGGGACTTCTCCCCGGTCCCGGTAGTTCAGCGACCCGTTCCGTGGGGACTTCTCCCCGGTCCCGTACCGCGACTCCAGGTTGAACGTCCGTTCGCCGCCGGGTTTCTCGTAGAAGAGGATGTGGTAGTGGGAGGAGACGTATTTCCGGCTGGTGTAGATCCCGAAGTTGTACTTCCAGATGATGTGGTTGACCTCCCGGAGCCCGGTCTCGCGCAGGGCATGGAGGACCTGATAGAGATTTGTGTAGCCCGAGACGATGTAGATCGAGCCCCCCGGCCTGAGGATGCGTTCGGCTTCCTGTATCCAGTTCCAGAGGATCTCCCCGTATTCGACCGCCGGGACCTCGACATACCCCCCGACGACGAAACCCTCGTCCCGGTTGTAGTGCCGGTGCAGCCGGTCGCCGTTGATGCCGTAGGGGGGGTCGGTGATGATCAGGTCGACCGTATCGTTCGGGATATGCTCCCTTGCCCCGACGATGCAATCGCCGTTGTAAAAGATGTTGCCGTTTATTTCCACAGACCTCATGATCCTCTCCTGCGGCACCCGTCGCGGCTCTATGGAGGAGTATAGACCGTCATGGACTATATTGGTTGTACAACGGGCCGGTTTTTGTGCGGGGGAGGAGGCCCGTGCGGCAGGAGTCCGCGCCGGGGAGGCGATCGGAAACATACTTGGGATCGCGGTGCCCATCAGGGCCTGCTGGAGGGATTACGGCATGCAGCAACTGACGGAGATGGGCCGGCTCAGGGATCGATTCGTGGGGGAGTGGGATATCGAGGTGAACCTCTCCATGCCCGACGGCAGCGTCATGAAGGGCCGGGGCACGGCCGCGGTTCGGGAGGCTGCCGGCGGTGAGGGCATCCGGAGCGACCTTCGATTCACGCTCGATGGAAAGCCTTACACGGAGACGGATCTCTGGCGTTATGAACCTGAAGAGGAGACGATCCACATGATCGGATCGGGCTCCGACGGGACCGTGCACGACCACGCCGGCGGGTGGAAGGATGCCGACACTCTGGAACTGCACTGGCAGGGCCGCGAGGGGGGACAAGAGGCGAAAGAGACGATCACGGTCGCGTGGGAGTCCCCCGACACCGTCCGCATCCGGTCGGAGACGACGGTGGACGGAAAGCCCGGACCGGTCATGGACTCGGTGGGACGAAGACGGAAGGGGTAGGCGGTTCGGGCCGTGGGTCGGTGACGGCCCGTATCCGCGATGACCCCAATTCCCGGCATCGTCCGATCCGGGACGGCAGCCACGGAGCAGAGGGAGTTACAGCCCCGCCCGGGAGAGGATGGTATCGGCCACCTGCCCCGCGCTTGTGAAGGGGAAGTCGTCCGGCTTTAAGAGGGCTCCCGCTTCACCGGCGGTCATCTCCACGTCGCCAGCCTTGCATTTAGTTGCCGCTCCCATCGGGAACGCGGCAAGGAGGGCCTCGGGCGTCTTGATTGGGAACTTCGCGCCGGCAAGGGCCCCTATGATCTGGGTACGGATCTCTTCTTTAACGCTCATTGTTTTCACTCCAATACTTCGGCGACATACCGGGCGGTCGTCCGGCGTCGGTTGCCTGTTCCGGTACAGGCTCTCCGGTGGAACACCGTCCGGGTATGAGTCTCGCCGATCTTCTCGTTGGATAGTTAGAATAATATAGATATCCGTCATTAAACTATACAACATCCCTGTGCTACACTTCCATAACTGGCTGAGGCGATCCAATGACCGACGGAGCAGAAGACTACAACCAGGATATCAAAGAGGTTCAATCCGAGATTGCAGGTCTCAGGAGCGAACTCCGGCGTTTCATCGAGCAGGCAAACAAGCAGCAGGTCGATTCGGTCCTCGATGGGCTCCGCAAGGAGTATGCAGGGGTCTTCATCGAGCAGCATCTCTCCGACGCCGACCAGAGGCTCCAGGAGCGGATGATCCGGAAATGCCCGATGCGTGAACGGTGTTATGCCGCGTTCTACGAGTTTCTCAAGGCCTCTGCAGAGCATATCAGGGACGGAGAGGTGAGCGAAGCGGTCATCCAGTCCTACCGGGACCGGCTCGCAGCGATGCGCAAGGGAGGAAAGTTCGACACCTGCTCCACCTGTTTTACCGAGACGAACCGCCTCTTTGAGAAACAGATAGAGTTGATGCGTTCCCTCGGGATCTACCGGAGCAGTCGGGAGGCTTCTATGTCCATCGCGGACCTCTCGGAAGAGGCCGTAGTTCAGGGCATCCTGGAACCGCTTGCAAATCGGCATCGTTTCCGGATCGTACAGGCGCTCGCCGCCGGGGCACAGTCGTTCTCGGCTCTTTCGGCCCTGACTGATCTGAGAGGAGGGAACCTGCTCTTTCACCTCAAGAAACTCCAGGACGCCGGGCTGATCCTGCAGCGGCACGAACGGGGGGACTACGTCATCACCGGGAAAGGCTACACGACGCTCAAGGGTATCGTCACCCTCTACACCAACCTGCAGCCGTAGACAGACGGCAGGGCACCCTGCCCCAGGGTCGGCGGAGAAGACGCGGTTACGGTAAAAATCGGAGATATTGCAGGAGGTCAGAAGTATGTTCCGCTCGTCTCGAACGCTGCCCTGCGATCGTGAGCCATCTGCAGCAACTGTTCTTCCGCTTCCCGATCTCCGAGAATGTACTTCTTCCAGAGCTCGGTATACGGGTCTTCGGGCACGACGATGATCCCTTTATGCTCCGCGACCCGGTCCAGGATGAGCGCCGCCGCTTTATCGACGGGATACGCATCGTCGGGGATTCTCAGATCGCCGTGAGCCTGTCCGTCGATACTCTTGTTGAAGATCGCCGTCGCGATGTTCGCCGGGCAAATGGTCGAGAAGTGGAGCCCTTTCTCCGCGTACTCGTACTTCAGGCACTCGGTAAGGCCGGTGACGCCGTACTTCGTGAGGGAGTAGAGCGCCTGGAACGGAGGCGGAACGATGCCCGCTATCGAACTGGTGTTCACGATATGGCCGAACCCCTGGTTGAGCATGATCGGTACGGCGGTATGGACCCCATAGATGACGCTCCAGATGTTCGTCTCAATGATCGTCTTCCAGTCGTCGAGGGTGGCCTGCTCAAACGGTATGGTGCCCCCGACGCCTGCGTTGTTGAAGAGAATATCCAGCCTGCCGGCCTCTGCCGCCGCGCCTTCGATCCCCTTCTGCACCTGCTCCAGTTTCGTCACGTCCATGATGAGCGGACGTACCCGGTCCCCGTATGCGGAGAGCTGGCCGGCGGCTTTTGCAACCTTCTCACGACTCCGTCCCGCCATGTAGACGATTGCTCCCCGCTTTAAGAGTTCTTCGCTCACGGCATACCCGATCCCGGAGTTTGCACCGGTTACAATGCAGACTTTGTCCGTATAATACTCTGAATCAACCATATTGATCTCCTGTTCATTCGATGACTCTGGCACCCATAGCATGAAGGACGGCGCTTCCTTCAATCAACGCCGCCTGAGTTATCTTTTTCACGGGAAGAGAAGCGAGACTGTTGATGATGTGGTACTGGGCCGGGTTCTGCATCGGGGTCTGCTCAATCCATTTGAGGCTGCCCGTTCCAGCCTGAACTGTCTCCACCTCAATACCCTGAGGATAGAGGACGAACTGACTTAACTCCGCACCCGGTGCACCGACTTTCGGGATATATCTCCACCCGAGGGTGCTCACGGACGCGAACTGCGACTTCAGCGCATCCAGATCCCGCCCGGTTATCGGCCCAGCGGCAACGAAATCCATGGTGAGGAAGGTGTTTCCCTCATAGCTGACGGTCGTGGCATAGTGGGGCCTTACGATGTGCAGGTCTTCGATATCCGCATAGATCTTCGGGATGCCGGTCTGCTCCCGTCCTCCGAGGATGGGTGCGGTCCTGTTCTCCCAGACCACCAGTGTGTATGCACCGTCGAGTTCATCCTTCTTTCCGTGGAAACGGACCGGTGCCGCCACGTTGATCAGGTTGTACTGGCCGCCGTGCATCCAGTTGATCTCGGTGAACTTGTTGAAGGCAACCTGCACTTCGGGGGCCAGGAGTTCGAACCCTTCCGGAATATAGTTTTCAAGAAGGTCTCTCTCGGTCTCGTAACTGATGGCCAGAGCCGTGGCTCTCTGTGTGACTAGGGCCTCCGGGTCGAATTTGCCGCCCCCGAAGTGGACCGGCATCAAGTATGTGAAATCATCCTTCGGTCGGAACATAGATACCTCCTATCTGCTCCGTATCACCCTAATGAATTTATATTTTTTGCAATTGTGCTACCAGGATCTCGGGTTTTCAAAAAACCTCCCGGCGCGGCAATCGCGTCGATGAGATCAACGGATATCCGGAAAAACAGGTACGGAACATTGCGGAGAGTTGATCCAAATTGAGCGATGGGAAGAGCCGGCTGCCGTGACGGAAGCCTAAAACATAACTATAAATAGGTCCTGGAGTCTAAACAAAATATTTACCTGAACGACTTTATTTAGGTATCTATTGCCGGATATCCCGGAGGGCATGAATTTGGTATTTGACAGCCAACAGAACGAGAGAACCCCTTCAAAACCGGGAAGGGAGGCCGACCTCTCCCTCGAAGTCGTCATCCTGCTCGTCTTCGGGGTCTTCATGCTCCTCTTCGGCCTGCTCCTCTTCTGGATTCATATGGGAACTCTGCCGTACTCCCCGGACAGCACCTACGGACTCTTTCTCGTGCTCGTCTCGTTTCAGATCGTCACGATGGGAAAGACCCCGTTCGGCGATCTCCGCCGTTCGTGGCCGGTCATCGCGATCGGGATCTGCACGGCGGTCATCGGGATGCTTGCCTGTTTCGTTCCCGGCCTGCTGGCCGAACCGGCTCGTATCCTCGTCGGGGTCATGCTCTTTGTCGGCGGGATCGCTCTCCTCCTGCAGTTGTTCTTCTCCGCAGAGAAAGCCAGAACGTGGATGAAGGTTCCCGGGATACTGCAGCAGCTGACGTTTGCCTGTCTCCTCGTGTACGTGATGTCGATAATCCTCGGCCTCGTCACGCTCCTCCCCGGCATCACGACCGACCGCGAGACGGCGGTCCTCCTCATCATCTACGGCATCAGTATCTTCTACCTCTCGTGGTGTATTCAGAAAACGATCCGGCTGTATCCTCCGGCCGAGACGAAAACGCCGGTGGGATTAGAATGACCCCAGACAGCCCTCATGCAACCGGCGGCCCCGGGCTGTTTAAGGAGGCATCCCTCCCCCTCTCGG
>DAYL01000020.1:42920-55717 GCA_002508705.1 Methanoculleus sp. UBA374
ACCCCGATGGGCCAGTACAGGCGCTCCTGGCTGCTGATGGCAATGGGGATCGTGTTTGCCGCAATGGGAACCATCTCGTGCATCGTCCCGGGGCTCCTGACCGGCGTGATCCGGATCCTCCTCGGACTCCTGAACTTCATCGGCGGAGCGGCCCCCCTCGCGAAGCGTTTTCTCCCGATGCTGCACGACCTCAGGCACCCTCCGGCAAAACCCGTTGCTCTCCCTCCCCTCCTCAAGCGGCTGCTGGTTACCCAGACGGTGTTGAACATCGTCTCGATCGCCTTCGGCATAACCATGCTCGTGCCCGGCCTCGCTCCAGGACTGATCATCGCGGGAATCGTCGTGATCAACGGCCTCCTCCTGTTCGTGCTGGTCTCGATCCTCCTCAAGATCAGTTAGTTCGGGATCAGGGCACCTCCTTTCCCCTGTTTTCCGGCAGCCGTTTCCCGCGGCAACATAGGCCCGGGTGCTGTTTCACATCCCTCTGTGAACGCCGGAAGAATGGAGAAGAAGCAGAAGGTATATGTCCGCACACACGGTACCGAACTATCGAGGCATATCAAAGCGGGTCCGATACCCCAGATGGGGCGTGATCTCCGAATTCGCAGGAGATTCCGGCGTTACCTGGAACGATTTGACTGCCCTGATCCAGAACATGAGGACTGACAGGACCCTGACCACACCCGAACGTTCCCTGAAAGGAACCCCCGTAAATTCGGCTATCGGGAGGAAGAAGATCGATTCGGAGGGTTCTCCCGTCTGCGGCGCCAGGATGGACGCATCAAGGGCCTATGCCGGAATTCCCGGACTGCTCCAGAAGGTCATCAACGAGGACGACAGCGCGGCCTGGACGGAGATTGCAGAGAAGATCGACTACATCTACACGCATATCGGTTACGCCCTGGGCAGTCTCGACCGGGAGACCGGTTTTGCCGCCGAGGTTCAGTCGCAGGTGCGATCAGGAAAGAAACTCTTCTTCAAGCCCAACCTGGTCGGACCGCAGGTCATCGAACCCGGGACGCACGGCGAAGACCTGGGCGCTCCCGTCTGCACCGACTGGTCGGTGATAGCCGCTCTGATGCGATGGTTCCACGACAACCTCGGGATCGACTACCACCGGATGGCGCTCGGGGAAGCCTCTACGTCCTCACTCCTTCTTGAGAGCGTCTTTAGCCGGCAGGCCGGGCGGACCATCACCTCGGAGGCGATCTTCGAGGGGCGAAGCGGAGACTTCTACGGCGGCTGGGGCTTCTACTTCGTTCGCCGCTACCTCGCGGAGCGCCACCCCCCTTCCCACACCGACGACCCCATGAGGGGGTACGAGGAGAGCGTGGCCGGCAGGTACCTCCCGCCGGGCAGAGCGGGGGACCGGCTGATGGTCTACGACCTGAACAAGCTGGGCGACGACCCGTCCCGGGGGAGGACGGTCGTCGTCCCCGGAGGGGCGAACTTCTCCGAGATCACCCTGCACAAGGTGATCGTGGGCGGCGACCCCCGTGACGCCGGCGATCTTGGAGACTATCCCGGCTGCGTCCTGGTCAACGTCCCGAAATTGAAGATCCATGCCCAGGACCTCATCACCAACGGGATGAAGAATCTGGGTATCGGCCTTTATCCAACGCAGTGCCCCACGGGCGCATGCCCCGGGCAGACCTCGTGGAAGTACGCGTTGCCCTCCTCTGCAACGCCGAGTTTCAAGGCGAAACTGCCGCATATGCCCTGGGTCGTCGAGATAGATACGGCTACCAACCTTCCGGCCAAAGACGAGAACGGAACCTACGCCGCAACGAAGACCGCAGGGATGCCGGGGACACAGGCCGACGTCATCAGAGCCGTGCAGGGCCAGCAGGTGTTCATGGTGCACGTCTCCGATTCAATCAATATGATCAACCTCAACCACAACCCCGAGGGCATTGCCGTCAGAATTCCCGAAGGATACATCTGGTCGTCTCTCGACTGTGTTGCGCTGGACCATCTCTGCTCGCGGTACTGCTTCAAGACCGTTCCCATGGCCGAAGGGCTGCGACTCAAAGAGGAGAACGGTTGGACCACGGAGTTCGTCCGTCATGTTCCGGTGGCAAAGGTCGAGGGGAAGAATATCGTAACCTCGGACGGGCTCGACTCTCCTCTCTTCAGGTACAACCTCTACCGTTATGCCGAAGAGCGGGGAGTGGGGCGGCAGCAGTACTACGTCACCGGGTGGGACAGCACCGTCGGGGCGCCGCTCGCATCTCTCGCCGGGCATCCGGGGAGGGTTGAGGGTGCAGCGTTCGTCGAACTCATGACAAGGACGATGTACTACAACCCGAGCTGCATGCTGTGGGATATGCAGAAGACGCTCCTCGGTTATGCAGAAGCACACGACCGTCTGACCGGCTCCTCGATTCTCGAGCAGTTCATGGAGAGGTTCGACGAGAACCGCGACGGTATCATCGATTACGACGAGAATGGGCAAAAGGGTTTCTGGACACCGGGGTTCAGCATCCTGTCGCATGCGCTGGACCTCCAGATGACCGGGGACTACGGTATGCTCAAAGGGAACTTCTACCAGACGGCAAACTTCTCCCTGAAGTATACCGATAAAAATTGGAACCCGCAGGGGCACGATTTCGCCCGCGAGTACATGCTGATGTGGATCGCGACGCATGCCTATGAGATGTCGAAGTCCGAAACGGTGAGTGCGGACCCCTTTGTGCCGGGAATGAAATGGGGCAGGGGTATGTGGCCCGGCTGGCACCTCGCGACCCGGCACCTGCTGTCCGGTATCGTATACGGCGGAGAGTCCCCGGACCGGGTCGGTCCCGGTTCCCTCTACGGGACGGCGTTCAGGTACGCCGATAAGACCCGGAATAACGGTGCATACACCGGAAGTCTCGATCAGGCGGTCTCCGATCCCCGCGCCGTCGGTGCATACTTCGAGGCCGTCTCAAACGGGGCGATTCCCCTGGACTTCACCCTCTACGTTCCCGCAGGGTTCGGGAGTCTCGCGGGTGTGAAGATACCCAACGTGGAGGAGACGGGCGATCCGGGCAGGGTGTTCACGGCCCATTTCGCCGGGGGCCGGGAGGTCTGGTAAGGCGTGAGAGGGGGCGGGACGGTTGCACCCCCTCAATCCATCCGTTCCGACACACCCCGTTGCCTGCCCGGACGGGCAGACAATACGACTGCTCACCGTTTTCTCAGCCTCACGATCATGATGACCGGATACTCTTCGTCATCGTCCCGCTCCTCAAAGAAACCGTCGATCACGAACCCTGCATCAAAACAGATCCGGAAGATATCCTGCAGCGGCCTGTGGTAATAATACCCCGGAACCGGCTGCCCTTTGATTGCTTCCCCCTCATGGACACAGGGGGTCCGGTAGTTATCCTGCGGCCTCGTAAAGCAGGGATGATGCGTCGAGAAGACGAATATTCCACCGTGTTTCAGCATCTCGCCGACCGCCCGAAACAGCGGTTCGATATCGGCGATATCCATAACCGCCATGTTTGAAACCGCTTTATCGAACGGTCTTTCCTGCTTTAAGGACCGCAACTGCGCATAGTCCGTGGCATCGCAGACATGAAACGATATCTTATCGCGGTATGCAAAGCGGCGCCGTTTTGCATGGGCGATCATGGTTTCGCTGTCGTCGAATGCGACGACCACGGCGCCTCTTTCCGCAAGCCGCTGTGAAAAGTTGCCGGTCCCGCAGGCGATATCCAGCACCAGATCGCCTTCCCGGAGATCGAGCAGCTGCTCCGTATGGGGGCGTACGATGTTGCAGTGGAAGAAATTGGACGTATCGCCCATCCTCTCATCCCAGTAATCGGCATTGATCTCCCACCGTCGTCTGCTCTCTTCCGTTGTATCCGGGAAATTGTGCATGAGGTGAATGGGTCGAGGGCAGTGGTAAGGGCTGTCAACAACCCCGCCCTGAAGGACGGGGCTTGAGCCTTTAAAAAAAGCGAATGGGGGCGGCATCAGTCGACGGTTGCAAGACTGATACTGAAGCGCTCCTGGCTGAAGAGATCGATATCGTAGTCTGCCGTATCGGAGACGATCGCCGGGCCCTGCCGGACAACCCTGAAGATAACGGCATCTTCCGGCAGGGCCGGGTCCATCGGGGCATCGACGTTCTTCTGGACCACAAGGCGCGTGGGATCGAGATTCGTAGCGTAATACTCCTTGAACGCCGACCGCTTCTCGTCGGGGATGACGACATAGTCAGCCGCCTCGGCAATGGTGAGGTCGTTGGGGACCCAGCCGTAGCCTGGCAGATAGTACTCCGACCAGAAGTGGGAGCCGGGAGTCTCGGATTGAAGCATCTGGTAGCCCCCGATGGCACGGGCGGGGATCCCGAGCGACCTGCAGAACGCGGAAAAGAGCATGCTCTGGGTGCCGCAGTCGCCATGATCGGTCTCAAACATGTAGGTGGACTCGGCGACCTTGGGCTCCCGGGCATCGATCGAGCCGTGCGGGACGTGGCTGTAGGGGTAGGTCTCGATGATGTGGCGGTAGATCCATCTGTGCCTGGAGGTGCGGGTTTGTCTCGTTTCCGACGATTTCGAGCGCCTTTTCCCGGATCGCATCCGTGATCTCGATGTTGCGCTCGGAGGCGGTGTAGAGCAGGTACTCGGGATCGTTCGTGTCGTACTCCCCGACCAGTGCCGGGTCGACGTCAAAGATCTGCTCGTAGGAGATGAACTCGATATCTGCCGCGATGGTCAGATCTTCCGCAATCTCTTCGACCGGGATCTCGTAGTAGACGTAGCCGATGCCGCCCGTGGTGAACGGGCCGGCGACGATGTATTCGGGGTACGACAGATTGGCGACGGTGACGTTTCGCTGCGACTCCGTCTCGACCGGGAGCGGATACCAGATCTTCAGGGTCCCCGTCGCCGGGAGCATCTCGTGCAGGATCTCAAGTCGTTCGGTTCCCGCATAATGCACCGGGTTCACGTACGGCCCGGTCCCCGACCGGTTCTCCGCCCAGGCATACCGGGCGATAAAGTCAAAGTCCAAGCTCCCTTCAATCTGCTTTCGCATCTCGTCGAAGTTTGCGTAGAGGTAGTTCTCTGCAAGGTCGTAGAAGTAGAGCGTCTCATTCTCCGAGACGATCTTCTGGGCATGGTTCTCCATCCAGTCGGTTATGTTCTCATCGGTGATGCCGGGGATCTTCTCCTGAAGCGATGCCCGTGCGGCCGCGGTGTCGAACGGGTACTCGTTGTGTGTTCTGTTCGCCCGGAACATCGCGTCTCTGGCCGCTCTTACTTTATCCTGATCGCCGGTACCGGCATAGAGGGCATACGCCTCCGTGAAGCGTTCTTCGGCGGTCCGGTAGTTGGCGTCTGCATACTCGGCCAGTCCCCGGGTATACGTCTCGTCGGCTGAAGAGAGGGCGGTCGCATCGACCTCTGTCTTTTTCTCGGACGTGGTGGTGCATCCTGCCGCAAAGATGAGAAGAAGGGCGGCTGCAACCAGAAGAGCGGTAACTGCATGAGAGTCCATAGACGAAGGGCCGTGCGGATTACTGAAAAACGTTTCTGTTTAAAAAGGCGCCATTCCAGGGAATGCTGGAAATTTATCGGTCTCTGCCGTGCAGGATAACGCCTCAGGGTCTGCAAATCAGGGGGCCCTGTACAACGGCAGGCAGGGGACCGTTCCAACCGACGAGAGCATTTTTGCAGTTTTCCTCGCGCCATCTTTCCGTGACGATTCACCAGGAGCTCTGGCTATCATCACAGGCATTGCGGTCAATCGACACTTAAAACATCAGCATCCAACTCTACGAACTCATCGTCCGCCTCGATGCGGTCCATGTCATCGATGGACCGGGGTTTCTTCTCCTGCTCGACTGGACGGGCAGAGGTCCGGATCACCCCGGCGATCGCTCCTCCTCCATTCTCTTCGCTATCATCTCCTTCGCCCGACCGATGAGGTACTCCAGTTCGACGAGTTCCCCGGCACTCCCGCAGGCTCCCCTGCTGCATGCTTCATCGTGCAGCCTCCAGCACTCCCCTTCGATCTGCTTGAGGTCGTCCATCGTATAGTGGTGATACCGGGCAAGGATATCCCCATATTTGCGGGTGAACACGGCGATCTCCTCAAGGAGAGCCAGCCGGTCCGTTCTTGCCGCCCTGTCCGGCGCTCCCGCAGTGCACCGGCCCGGCCCGGATGTGGTGCGTTCCATGATACGTTCTCGTCGCGCGGAGAGTTATCTTTTCCGGAACGATGGATTCATACTCTCAAAATTCCGGCGGACCTGCGAGAAGATCCCCTTCACGCTTCCTGACGTGGTGACCGCCGCCCCCCGCATCCATATCGTAAAGAAGTCCAGGACGACGGAGAACAGCGTCTCCTCCGGGAACATACGGTTCCGCACGTTCCGAAGCGAAAATGTAACATCACTCTTCCCGCTGGAGAGAACCCGGTTTCATCGCCCTGTTCACGACAGCGAAAAAGGTTGCTCTTCCCCGCCTGATTTAAAGTCCCGGTACTCTACCAACGGTTGAGCGCGATAGGGGTGCAAGGACAGAAGGTAGACGTCCTGTCGATACGACCTTCCTGCCTTCACCAGAGCCCATCCGGACCAGCACGCCGGTTGCAGAAAAAAGTGAAGCGCCGAAGGAATTTACAGCTCCGTCGTCTTCAGGTAATTCTTCTCCGCGGCGATTGCGCGGTCCTGCCAGTCGGCGACGACCCACTCATACTCATCGAACCGCGGCGAGATGAAAAGCCCCGTGCCGCCGTTCTCAAGCGTCCAGACCTCCTGTCCCGGGGTGAACCGCTCCATGATCTCGTTCTCCACCGCATGGTAGACGATCGTATCGATCTCCTTCACCACCGACGCGACGACGAGGTTTGGGGCGAGGTAAGACTGGTCGGTGTCCTCGCCGATGAGGTAGACGTTCCCGGTCTCCCGCGCGGCATCCACGATCCCGGTGTTCGACGAACCGGCGATCATCAGGATGACGTCGACGCCTTCGCTACGGAGCTCCCGGGCGAGTTCACCCGCACGCTCGGGCATGCCGAACCCCTCAAAACTCTCGTCGACATAACGCACCGTGACGTTCACGGATGGGTCGTACGCCTCCGCCCCCTCGGTGAATCCCCTGGAGAACGGGTCGATGACGGAGACCGGCGCCCCGGCAATCGCGCCGATCCTGCCCGTTTCGGTGATGTTCGCCGCCATCACGCCCGCGAGGTAGGACGCCCCGTAAGGGACCATTACAACGTCGCATGCGTTCGGGAGACCATAGTCCGCCTGTTCTAGGGTGAAGAACCGGATGTCGGGGTTCGCCTCCGCCCACGCCCGGGAGGCGTCGGTGAACTCGAACCCTTCGGTGATCACGAGGTCGGGCTTCTCGGTGAAGTTCCGCGCCGAGAATACGCCGTTGAGGAGATCGAGATCGTCGTACGAGCACTCTCTCTTCGTGAACGAGCACGACTCCTGCGCCCGGAAGAGACCCCGGTACGCAGAGTCCGCGAACGACCGGTCGCCCTTCACCTGCGGGTAGACCATCCAGACCACCGGGCGGTCTTCCGTACCGGCGGCCGGGTCGTAGGAGAGGCCGGGGAGGGCGGGAGTTACATCCGCCGAAGGGACCGGGGTGCTCTCGCAGAACGTCCCGCCTTCGACCGCCCAGCAGGTGTAGTACCCGGCGAGCGGGCCTGCGGAGGACTGCCCGGAGAACCGGAGCGGGCCCGAGGCGCCGGTGACGGCCGGGTGCTCCCCGGCACGGATCATCGCCACGGCTTCACCCGCCTCCTGGGGGTCCCAGCCTTTGACGGTGCCGTCGCCGGAGACGACCCACCGAAGGGAGGCGTCGAGCGGTTCGGCCGGAGCGGCCTCCTGCCGCGCCGCGGTATAGACGGCGAGAAGGAGGGCGTCGTAGGTCTGTGCGGCAAACGGCGGGGGCGCCTCGCCGAAGACCTCCTCATAGGCGATTGAGTAGCCGGTCGAGGGGTCGGGGGAGAGCGACGTGCCCCGGATGCCCTCCGCGCGTTCGCCCTGGTTCTCCAGGACATACGGCGACCGACCGGCATCGGTCAGGAAGAGGCCCGCGGAGGAACCCGCTGCAGCGAGGGCATCGGAAAGCTCGACCGCCTCTTCGGGGTACACGACGGCGACGACCATCCCGGGCTCTTCTTCGACGATCCGTGCGGCTATCTCCGTGAAGTTGTCCGGCGCGTCGACGGATACCGCTCCGGCGATCCGGATACCGTTCATCGTGGCCGCTGCCGGGGCAAGCCGTGCAAACGTCTCCCCGTAGGTTGTGTTCGCGGTGACGAGGGAGACGTTCTCGACGCCGTCCTCCCGAAGGATCCGGAAGATTGCCTCCAGCTGCCGTCCGTCGGTGGGACATGTCCTCCAGACGAGACCGTTCTCTTTATACTCGGCCGTGACGATTCCCGAAGTGACGCTCGGGGAGATGAGGAGCTTGCCCTTTCCTGTGACGATGGGGGCGATCTGCGTGAGTTCCGCGCTCGTCGCGGGGCCGATGACGACATCGACGTCGTCACGCCCGGCCAGTTCTTCTGCATGCCCGGAGATGTTGCCGACGCTCGTGTCCCGGTACACAAGTTCGATCATGCGGCCGCCGACGCCGCCCTGTCGGTTCATCGAATCCACCACCCAGTCAATCCCGTCCAGCGAATGCATGGCAAGCGATCCGTTCGCAGGCAGCAGGACACCGATCCGGACGGGACCGGGATCGGCGTTAGCGGTGCATCCCGCAAAGCAGGTCCCCAGCGTGACGATACAGGCGAGCGTGAGAACCAAAAGAAGATTGGTTCCTGAGCATGGCGGTCGTGCGGTCATGATAAATCCTCATCTGGATGTCAGGAGTTGCAATCGGTAACCAATCATTATATTCCGGCGACGGTTAAAAATATATTTTTGTTGGGCGTTCGGCGCCCGATAGAGCGAAATCGGAGCCCCAGGGGAATAACTCACGTCCGTGACCGAGAAGACAGGCCGCGAGCCGGCACCCGAAGCCTCCTGTTGGGCCTCCTGGAAATCCAATCCGTCGACGTGGGTAACGGCATCCTCATGCTGCCCGGGATGCCGTTCGAGAGGGACATTATCTTACCCGTTGGTCTTCGGAAGAGCCGGGGCAGTGAACAACCCGTCGACAAACCGGTCAGAGTTTCCGATCCAGGAGGCACCGGGGATAACACTGGACCCGAATACTCTGGAGGCGAAGATTCGAAACAGTCGAAAGGTTAGAGTCCCGGCAGCAGTTCCTCCGACCCCGTGATCGTCAAAACGATCCCGGCAACGACCGCTCTCTCTTCCCGCTGCAGCTTCGTGTAATACAATCTCGTGTCGTTCGCCTCGACAATCTCTACGGCGTCCGTGACCGGCTTCAAGAACCGTTCAAATTCGGCGCCCCCGGACGCGATGATCTCGTGAACGGCGCTTTTGATCAGAGGGATCTGCTTCTCTTCGATGAGCTTCTTCAGGAAACCGACTGTCGTCTTTTTCACCGTATCCGGGTCCAGGCGGTCCGCGTGCGTATACGCCAGGTCTATCAGGTGCAGACCATTTGCCGTGTTCCCCTTCCGGAGTTCCTCTCGTGCGAGATTGAGTGAGAACTGCATGAACCGTGCTGCCTGGTCCGGGCCGTCCGGTTGCCCCGCCGCCGTCTCAATCGCCGTCAGCGCGTCGTTTGGCTTCCCGTCGATATACGAGGCCGACGGGTCCTGCAGGGCTCCGCCTTCCATGACGTCCGCCGGTCGCTCATGCCAGGCTTCCAGAAATTCGATAAAGGCAACGACGCGCTGGCGGCCGGCCGATCTGCGCATCGCCCGCCACAGCCAGAAGAGGCGATCCCGGACTTCATACATGGTCCGCCTCCCCATTGGATGAGAGACGACGTAGCCGTCCGCCTCCAGCCTCCGGAGCTGTGCGTTCACCGTCGTCAGGTTCAGCCGGGCGCGTCCTGCGATGTCTTTCGGCGTAAGGGGGGTGTCCGCGCTGAGGACCGTATCGAAGATGACCCGCCGCTGTCCGGGGAGTCTCCGGAAGACCTCACGGTAGCAGGGAGTATGCTCATCCATCATCCTGAAGAAAAGAGACCCCGCATCGCCGGTCCCGACCCTCGAAGCGGTCTCGTACAACTGGACGATCAACCGCGGGTTGCCGCCGAGGAGAGGCAGCAGCCCCTCGATCCCGGGTTCGTAATCCCCGAAGTTTTCGACGAAGGCGGTGTTGCCGTCGAGCTGTGCGACCCTCTTCATGAGTCCCTTCGCCTCATCGGGTTCGAGTTCCCGGAGGTGAAGGATCCGGAAAAAGTTGTAGAAGGGCTCGTCGTGGTCCGACACCCCGGGAAAGACCGACGGTGCCGACGCCACCACCGAAAAGATCTCGGTCCGCTGGAATATCGACCGCAGCGCCCGGATCTCGCGCCTATCCATCTGGCCGAAGAGTTCGTGGATGTTGTCAACGAATATCGCGATCTCTCTATCCCCGGAGGATGCAGCGAGCATATCGACCGCAGCGTCGCGGATCAGCGGGTCTTCTTTGAGTGCAACGACACCCGCGGTGTCGATCCCCATCTCTTCCAGCACCCTCAACAGGAAATCGGACGCTCTGAATACCGAATACTCCTCTTCTGCAAATAGAACAGGGATGATCCGTTCGGAGAGTTCACTGCTTACCCTGCGGTACAATAGGCTCATCAGGTGAGATTTCCCGATGCCGTGGGAGCCGATGAGGAGGAAGAACCGCGGCGTTCCGCTCCGGGACGCCTGATCCAGTTCTTCCAGCAGGTCTGCGAGGAGGTTCTCCCTGCCGACAAGGAGGTACCGGAGCGTTTCTCCGTCCAACGCCCGGGGAAAGTACCGGTAAACGGCTGCACTACCTGATCTCGGCATGGTATATCCTCCACCAGTCCCGGAGCATCTTCGAGTAAAACCTCAACTCGCTGGGAGTGTCCGAGGCGACATAAAAGTCATGATTCAACTGCGCCAGCAGTGCCCGAAATGCGTCTTCACTCCCCGATCCGGTGCTCTGCCTGAAGATCTCGTAGGCGATGCCCGCAGACAGAGATCCCGCGGCACTCACCCTGCTTAAGATGGCGCGGGCGGCTTTTGCTTCCTGCCCGGAGTAGGTGATCTGAAGACGGCGTGAATAGTGCTCAAAGTAGTGGCGCCCTTCGCTGCCGAGGACCCTTTTGTTGTAGACCCGGTCGACCAGCGCCGGAGAGGGCGTCCCTCCGGAGACGTCCGCCTCTTCTTTCAGGCCGGAGAGGACGATCATGAGGAAGTAGGGGATGCAGGGTTCACCCACGCAGTCGAGAACGGCTCTTCCGGTCGCCGGAGAATACGCCCAGCCCTCTTCCTGAAAGACACGTTCGACGACTGATAGCGCGACGTTTTCTTCGAACCCGCCGATGTTGACCCTCCGGAAGTCGTTTATGACCGGGGTTCCGCCGACGGGGTAGACCACGTGGTCGATGCTGACCGAGCCTCCGATGATGAACCGCACCCCGGGCGAGACCTGCCGCAGCCGCCGGAACCAGTGCAGGAATTTCCGTGCGTCCTCTTCCTCCATATTCTGTATCGCAACCGGGAACTCGTCGAGGATGATGCAGACCGGTCCGTTGATCTCCCCGAAGATCTCGTCGATCTTCTTCGCTTTCTCGTGCCAGTCATCCGAGAACTCCGCTCTCAGACGGCTCCGGAGTTTTGCCCGAAAGGCCGGGGTCTCTATCTCGTCGATGCTCTCCTGCACCAGGGCAAACGCCCTCCCGAGAGCGGAGAAGAACCTGGTTTTGCGGCTTGCTCCCTCGCACTCGACGAGCGCGGTAATGAGATCGGTGATGAACTCCCCCGGCGAGTTTACGCTCTCGACCTCGAGAAAGACGCACGGCCGGTGTCTGCTCTCCAGCCGCCTCTCGACGTTCCGCATGATCGAAGTCTTTCCGAACCGCCGGGGGGCGACGAGCATGACGTGGTCTTTCTCGATCGTATCCAGGATGAACGCAGTTTCACGCTCGCGGTCGATGAAGTCGTCCCCCGTTGCAGGACTTCCTACAGGCAACATTCACGACACCTAACAAATATGTTGTATAACAAATCTGTTATATAACACATTCGTTATGTATCGGGATGTCCCGGAAATGATGGTTGGACCCGACATGCAGCTCGGTTCCCAAGTCAACTACCCCCGACTTCAGTCGGGGGCATGCTCCTATAGATGGGAGCACGCTCTTTACAGGCTTCGCGATTCCACCTCTCCCCCGATGTCGGGGGAGCGGACCGCAATAGGCTGGTTGACGACGGCCCTGGCAGCGATATTCTTGGCTGCATTCAGATCGGCGTTCTCGGTATGCCCGCACTCCCGGCAGCGGAACGCCGCCTGGGTCGGGCGGTTGTCGGGGTGGACGAACCCGCAGCCACTGCACTGCTGGCTCGTACGCCCCGTCGATCATCTTCACCGGGACTCCTGCCCTGCGAGCCTTGTACTCGATGAAGGATCGGAGTTGATGGAACGCCCACTTGTGGCGTCGCTCGCGCTGAGGCTTCGTAACCGTGGGTCCGCAGGAGAATGCCAGTGAGGTCTTCGAGAGCAATCCCCCGCTTTGTGCCTTGTGCCGCGCAAACGATTTTCTTGCTGATGACGTGGTTGGTATCGGTCTTAAACCGGTGTTCTCTGCCGGAGATCTTTTGCAATCTCCGCTTGGCCGACTTGGTTCCGGTCTTCTGGAGGAAACCCCGGAGCCTTCCGTATCGCTGCCGCACCTTCTCGGTGGCGTCGCTGGAGAAGGTTGCTCCGTCGCTCGTGGTGGCGATGTTCACCACCCCGAGAT
>DAYL01000020.1:55863-60778 GCA_002508705.1 Methanoculleus sp. UBA374
CCCCGAGATACTCGGGGGGGTCGGCGGCTCGACGTCCGGGGTCTCCACGGTCGCGTAGAGCCAGAAGGCGCCGTCCCGGTAGACGAGATCCGTCTGCTTGACGGTCGCGACCGCCGGGAAATACTGAGGTCGGGTATACCGGAGTTTGAGCCGGCCGTCCAGTGTCCAGACGCTCACCCGGTTTCGGCCGAGGGAGAGCACCCGGCCAATCGTAGCAGATGGCCCCGTGCTCCTGGAACGAGAGCTCGGTCAGGACCTTCAGGGGTTTGCCGAGGGCAGCGAGCACCTTGTTCTGCTCCTTGATCGCTTCTCTGGTGCTCCGGTAACTCCCGGCAACCTTGCGGAGAGCGAGAATGGTCATCTGTGCAGAGAGCCCGAAGGACTCTCGGATATGACGATACAACCGGGCTTGGAGCCCCCGGTCAGAGAACTGTCGCTCAGAAAAGGCAACCGGCGAGGCGGCGTTGCAGGCTGCATTGTACCGCTCCATCGTGGCGAACAGCATCTGCCGTTCACCTGGAGACGCAAACAACCGCAACTTCGTCACCGATTGCATACACCTCTCTGTTGGACTTCCTCCGGCATAAAGAACAGCCGTGCGGGGTGAAAGTGTATCGTGATATGCGAAGGGCCGATTCCTCCTACGACTCAAGTCGCGGGAATCCTCGGCCCATTTTCTTGAATTCAATCCTGAGCGTTACCTCCTCCAGCCACGACCGTCACGGCCCCGGCTGTCGTCTCAAATGCTTGTTCTCACGGGTGAAGTTTTGATATCGACGCGAGCCAGGCCTGGTGTCCTTCGTCCCGGATGGAACTTTCGAAGACCGCCGGTCGGATGTAGTTGACGGACCACCCGTCCCGGAAGGAGTCCCGGATCTCACTTTGTGCGATCCTCCTCGGAAGAGGGTATTCGCCGGGCTCCTGATCGCTGAAGCAGAGCATGAAGTAGTTCCCGCCGGGCGCGAGAACGGTTGCAAGGTTCTTCACGAAGACCGGCCGGTCTTCGTCGGAGAGGGTATGGAAGAATCCGGAATCGATGACGGTATCGAACGTCCTGCCGAGCCCGGCGAGGTCCAGCGCGTTCCGGACACGAAAGTGCGCCTGAAGCCCTCTTTTAGCAGCCTTCTCCTCTGCCTTTTGGATCGCGAGAGCGGCGGTGTCGATTCCGATCACCTCATACCCTTCCCCTGCAAAAAAGAGGGCATGCTCCCCCGTTCCGCACCCTACATCCAGGACGGAGCCGGTAATCTCTCCCGCCCGGGCGAGCTCGATGAACGCCTTCTGGGGCCGGCCGATGTCCCAGGGAGGTGTGCCCCGGTAGACCGAGTCGAAGATATCCATAGATTATGGTTGATCCGGGGACGACTTAACCGGTTCCGTGGGATTCAGATAGGTGGGACCGGATATCAGAGCAAAAACGAGAGTCGGGTTTACAACACCTCACACGGGTGACCTGGTGCAAATAGGGGAGTTCCGCCAGTTCTGGAGATGACTGTCTCCAATGAAATAACTTATTTTTGCATCGTTTGAATTTGAATAAGATTTCCGCAGGTGTCGTCGAAGACTGCTATGGTCACCTGGCCAATAACTTTTGTCGGCTCCATCGTGAACTTCACACCCTGTGCTTTTAGTTTTTCATATTCCGCATGAACGTCTTCAACACCAAAGGACGTGGCAGAGATACCCTGTTCAAATATTCCTTTCTGGTATGCCTGTGCTACCGGGTTGCTGTTCAGCTCAAGCAAAAGCTCGGTCCCGTTTTGATCGTCAGGGGAAACGACGGTAAGCCACCTGTACTCTCCGGCAGAAGCATCATTCTTTTTCACAAAGCCCAACACTTCAGTGTAGAATTTCAGAGCCTTGTCTTGATCGTCTACAAATACATTGGTCAGTATGATCTTCATAGTCGTCCATATTAGGAGGACCATATATATTTTGCGGCAACTCATTAGTCCGAATTATGACGTTGTTCTCATGATCACACTGTTAGTGCACCAGCAGTGGTATGGTCTCGCCGACCCCGAATTTGAACGTCAGGTGATCGTGACAGGGACAAAGCACAGCGTTAGCAGGCGCAGGATCGGGTGTCCCCTCTGGACAAAGGAGCACCGTTTTCTTGGATATCTGCTAGAAGGCGGGATACCGTCGACGAGGCGATAACAATGACACCGGAGACAGTTGGGATCTACGTTGAGGATCTCCAGGAGAAAGGTGAGGAGGTTCCTACCAAAGAAGAATTATTGGAATGCGCCCTCACCGGCGTAGTTCCGGAATGAACACCCGATCGACGATATTTAAACTTGCGTTAAATTTCTTCCTTTCAGCTACTCATACTGACAGTTTTCTGTAACATCGTTCTCATTTACCGAAGGCCGCGGTGTCATGCCTTACCACGCTTGGTGTGAGTTTTCTGAAAGGGATTCTCTCTTCCACAGGTTTGAAAAACGTGGTTCTTTGTCCCGCCGTTCTGGTGGCATTCCCCCCTCTTTCCCACTACTGGTCTCTCCGGGCGAGTGTCACGCCCACCACGTGGCCAAGGTCACCATCGTCACGTTGATGCCGCTTCTCCCCCTGAACTTCCCTGCCAGCGTCAACAATGACATTGTCGACGCCACAAAGATTATCCTGACAGCAGTCATTTTCCTCATTACCTCCCAGTAGCCATATTTACCAGATAGAAAAAGCATATAACTCCATGTGCAGATCGTCACTCAGGGGAGGTGGTAGGTGAGTTACACCGCCCAATCCCAACATCCCTCCGAACTGTTATTCTCGTAGAGCAATCTATTAAAAATCGTAACCTTCTTTGAACTGGAATCTAAAATTACAGATAAAAATTGGATAGTGACTATGACCGGAGAACAGCATACATTGATCCCGCTTCCAGAGATACTTAGCAATTATAAAGACGAAAGCGAGATAGTACTTCATGAGGGGGATTCGTTGAGTTTTCTCGGAACTCTCCCCTCAAACTTGGTATCCCTCATAATAACCTCGCCTCCATATAACTTAGGGAAAGAATACGAGAAATCGCAGAGTTTAGAGCAATACTTAGAAACGCAAGAAACAGTGATCGATGAACTTGTACGAATTCTTCATGATCAGGGGAGTATTTGCTGGCAGGTTGGGAATTACGTAAAGGATAGAGAATGTTTTCCTTTGGATATTCAATATTACTCAATCTTCAAGAAACATGGGCTAAAATTACGAAATCGCATAATTTGGCATTATAGTCATGGTCTTAATGAAACAAGAAGGTTTAGTGGAAGATACGAAACGATATTGTGGTTTACAAAAACAGATGATTACAAATTTAATCTCGACCCAGTTCGAGTTCCAAATAAATACCCAGGTAAAAGGCATTACAAAGGACCAAACAAAGGGAAGCCTTCCTGTAATCCCAAGGGAAAGAACCCTTCTGACATATGGAGTTTTCTTAAATCAGAGTGGGATAACGAAATTTGGGAATTTCCAAACGTAAAGGCGGCTCATCCCGAAAAAACCATTCATCCTTGTCAATATCCCATAGAATTGGTAGAAAGATGCGTACTGGCATTAACAAACGAAAACGACTGGGTTCTTGATCCATACTGCGGTGTTGGATCTTCACTGATTGCAGGTATTAAACATGGAAGAAAGGTAATTGGGGCTGATAAAGAAACTTCATATATACAAATAGCAAAGCAGCGAATTGAAGCATACTTTAATGGACAACTAAAAATGAGAGAAATGGGCAAACCAATTCTGGTCCCGAATGGAAGGGAAAAATGGTCTAGAATTCCAGATGAATGGAAAGGGAAGGAATAAAAATTTATTGTAATGCTCTGCCATCCGTTCCTTTAGGGATTCTTGGAACATCATAACTCGTATCATCGTGTTGAACCGCGAAAATACCTAAATAACCATCCCTGCAAGGAGTTACTCGCCAGAGGTCAAAGTAAGGCTCTAACTCCTCATAATTTCCAATACGATCTGTCAAATACCTATATAATTCCCTAGTTGGAAGAATTAAAGCACCTCCGACCAGTTCCCCTTTCAGAATACCTAATACCATTTTATTGATCGCTCGATGAGATGACGAAATATTTCCTGTTTCCCACTCGACAGCAAAACATTTATCTCCAATTCTATAAATTGCGTCGTGAGAACCCGGATTTCTTCTTTTCGATTTCTTATCGGAGGATTTCCCTTTTTCATTCTGCACATCCTCCCAACCTCTTTGAACAAGATGTGAAATAAAATTCAATTTAATCGGCTTTACACCATTTCCCTTTCCTCGTTTTTTCCCAGATTCCGGATAAATTGTAAATTTATCAGATTCTGGCGGATGGACGACTTTTTTGATAGATGAAGTGATATCATCCATTATTTTTGAAAATTCGGGAGTTTCAGAAAAACCACCAGAATCAATGAGGGTGACATGTTTCTTAATCTGCACATGAATCACCCCCTGTGATTGTACAGGCAATACCAAGCCGTTCCTCGACCCTCAATAGCAATTCTGATGGGAGAACATCAAGAGCGTGTGCGATTTTAAAAACGGTTGAAAGTGTCGGGCTTTTTTTTCCTGTTTCAATTTGACTAATGTAAGTTCGATCTAAATTTGATTTTTTTGCCAAAATCTCCTGAGAAAGAGATCTTTCACTCCGAATCTCTTTTATTATAATTCCAAATACTTGTTCTTCGTTCATTTAATCTCAAATCTAAATTTGTCGAAGCAATGCAAAGGGATATCGTAGACGATAGTCTACAAATTGAAGATTTCGTATGAAGTCATCCTAAAAGTTTCCAGCGGCTGACGATTCCTATAGTTCAGAGCATTCTGTCGCCTCCCCGCGAAAAATTGAGGGGTCTCTGGCGTCAAACCTCTGATACGGCTCCTCTCTGGGTATCGCCACGCGGGGGAGGGATCGGG
>DAYL01000016.1 GCA_002508705.1 Methanoculleus sp. UBA374
CACCTCAATCACAAACGGACATGGGTTCTGGCAGGGGAATAAGCGAACTGCGTATACGGCTACGGATGTACTCATACTGCGCGCAAACGGGTACATTTTTGATGCAGACGCGGAAGAGGTGGACCGGTTCATGGTCACCCTGGCCGACCTTGACGATGACGGCAACAGCAGGTATTCGCTGGAGGAGATCGAAGACTGGATTCGCGCAAATACGAAAAGGATGGATATCTTCTCAGTGCTGGCTTAGGAGCTCCAGCGCCTTCCGGTTCTTTTTTATAGATGCCTCTAGTGCGCGTTTCTCGAACGGGGTCAGTCCCATACTGATGATATTTTTAGGCTTCTCTTTTTGATGCCGGATATCTGGCGCAGACACCATGTTGATCCCTTCCCTGTAATACTTGTAATACACTTGTATTACACCTGTAATACAAGTAATGTCAGATTAACCTTTCGAGAAAAATGGCACCATTTTTCCCTCTTGAACATGCTCCGGAGGTACGCCTTCTTTATCCCCGCGGGGTCGAAGAGGCGGGGCGAGAAGACCCCCTGCGCAAGCGGGGGGAGTTCACCACCGTGACAAACAGGGAGTTTCGGTCAGGCCTGCCTCTCCGTATGGACAAACGCGGTCTGTGCGACCTGCGGCGCCCCTCCGGGGTCTGCTGCATCGGTTTCGCTCTGTGGTCCGAGAACTTCTTTGCCGTTGGACCGGCCCAGACCCTGAAAGACCGCACGCGTTTCGCTCGTGAGTGAATAGCACACCGTCCGGCCGTCGCGGTCCGATTCGACGAGCCCGTCGTCGACGAGTCGTTGGAGGTGCCAGGCGGCTACGGGGCGAGAGAGACCGGTAACGTCGGCTACCTCCGCCTGCGTGACGCCGGGGCCGTCGAGGATCAGGCCGAGGATTTCACAGCGAACGCTGTTTCTGCGGTGGAAGCAGGCCGCCTTTTCGGTTGCGTCGTAATCGCCGTTCCGGAAGTAGCCCTTTCTGCCGCCCGGGTGTACGACGCTGACGAGGCCGGCCTCCCGGAGGCGGAGGAGGTGGTAGCGGGTCGTCCCGCGGTTGATCCCGGTGGCGCGGGCGATCTCTATCGACGTGATCCCGGGGTGGTCCCGGATGCAGGCGTAGATCAGGGACCGCTTCTTATGGGCCAGAGGGTGGCGCGAGGACCGGTAGCCGAGGAGCGCAAAGGCGCCGGCGGAGCAGACGAGTTCGACGGGCATCGCAAGGAGCGGGTAGTGGATGAGGAGGACGATGACGAGGAATTCCGACGGCGTGTAGGCCTGCCAGACCGGCACGAACCGCTCGTCGTCGATATAGGTCACATCGGTCGGCAGTTCGGGAGGACCCGGTTCGACGATGATCTTCGCCGCTACCGGGCTCCAGAGGAGGAGCAGGGCCAGAGTCAGAAAGATGAATAAGGGGATCATCTTTCCATGCAATTCAACCCGCATCAGTTGGTGGACTCCCTCAGAACTAATACCCCACATTCAGTGTATACTCCGTTCCTGCCCCCGGGACGTTTTCTCCGAAGATGAGGAACTTCCACGTGCCGGACGGCAGGGAACCGGACTCTGAGAGGGTAAGGGCGATTTTCTCGTCCGTCCTTCCGTCGACACCGTCGCGGTACGGGCCGAGTACGGCGCCTTCCGGCGGGGTTATGGTCAGGGTAATCGAATCGGTTCCGGGATGCTCGTGTCCGCTCCAGTCGAGGTCGACCTTCAGGGTCTTCACGCCCGTGGGCACCGATTTCTCGACGGCCTGATACTCGCCCGGGTGTATCGTGCCTTCGATGGATTGGATATCCATGCCGTCGCCCGCGTCGGGCGTGCAGGGCCATGGCGCCGGGGACGAGGAGGAGGCCGATGAGCAGGACAACGGCCGGTATGCTTTTTCCAATGCGCACACTGCGCTTCGCTATGCTCATGCTGTCATCATGCACTACGTCCGAACCCCCGACCTTAAATTTTCTGTCCATTTCATAGAATCGTCATCGGAGGTGTCCGGACTACTGTTCTCTCCATATTGAAGACGAATTTCCTTAATCCAGGAAATATTGGAGATTTCCAGTGGAAAACAACCCCGCTGCGCCATCCCTCGGGCCGGTGGCATCGGGGATCGATAGGCGGGCGAATTTCCGGGGATCACGCTATCCGGGGGATTTCCGGGCCCCACTGCCGCCGGCAAGAGGGATGTGCGCGCCCGCCGCCACCGGTTTTTCGTCGCCGCCGGGTATTCGGGGCGGCGGTACCTCCTTGGAGGTCCGCGCGGCACGCCGCGCACTCCCGCCCCGGGGCTGGGTCGCGCCGGGGGCGGGCCGATCATTCCGCCAGATTTCGAGATCAGGGGCGATTCTACAGAATTTCTATCAGACCGGTTCTCAGATCTGCAAGCCGGAGCTCATGGTGTATTTCTACTGGAGAGAGGCCATACTGGTGACGGATTGCCCGGTCCCCTGCGTATCGTGAGAATACGACGGCCCGGGTGGCGCCGCGACAGTTCTATGAAATGGACAGAAACGTTATGGGTGGGAACGCCGACGTCTCGATCAGGGAAGCCGCATGCGGTATCCCGCGGGGGCCGGGAAGTTCGATTGCCGTCGTACCCCGGCTCCCACAATGTGCCCGGAGGGCATTAGGGCTGTTGGCTCCCATCGGGGATAGCCGTCACGGTTCCGTGGTCCCTCCCCGGGTGCGCATGAACGAGGTG
>DAYL01000003.1 GCA_002508705.1 Methanoculleus sp. UBA374
CTTATAATTATAGGATCACCTCGTTCATAGCGGAATGAAACATCAATCCATATTCGGCGGCGCGGGGACACCCTAACGGGGAGCATTATCGTTTGAACCACCCCTCTTTCACTGTGATCCCCGATGGGGCACTTATCTGCTTCCCCTCTAGGTTTTCAAGCATTTTAGACCGGAGTTCTTCAAGCGCCTGAAGGACAGCATAATATGCTTCGGGCGTGTTTGGGGGCTCGTGCGCGGCGATGTATAGCGCGCATGCATGGATAATCTCGCCGCTACGGTCTCGGTGATGTGCGTCTGCAAGTCGATCAATTTGCTCAACCATGCCGGGATCCATCCTTACTCCAGTCTGTTTATTCCTTTTTGCCATTTGCCATCACCAAAATTTACCATTATATATCGTTGATAAACGTTGTAAAACCGGTAGGCATATATGGGTTTGTATATCATTGTTAATTTGTGGTAAACAATGGTAAATAAAAACCAGAAAGCCGCCCTTCTGCACTCCATTTGGTTCAAAGTCCCTACGTGGATGCTCGACGCGATCGATGAGGTACAGGTCAGCCACAAGTTGGTCACCCGCACCGAGGCGGCGCGGCTCATCGTTGTTCGAGGGCTCGATGCTCTCGGTATCGACACTTCAGATGTCGCAGAAGAGGAGGTCTCTGAAACGAAAGGCTCCGTCGAGCGAATTTTCATCAAAGGTGAGAATGCATGTCAAAAAACAAATGCCTGAACGGCAGCCCCGCGTGTTCCCACGCCTGCAAGCACCAGGAAAACCGGGCCGCCACATCTGTATCGGAATCTGAGAATATATTGGTTCGCCCGCGCGTCCCGGATACCTTTGCCTGCCGGGTCGCCAGGTGCCCTGACCTCATCGAGGGTACGAATCGGGCCGGCCGGCCGCACCGCACCTGCAGAGCGGCCGGAAACAAGTGCCCCGGGAAACTCAAGCAGTGCCCGACGGGCTGGCTGGACCAGCATTTGTCTGAGACCCCAAATGCTGCGAAGACCACCGCCTGCCCCCGATGCGGTGCGGACAGCATCCGGACCGGGACCGTGCAGGATGGCATCGGGGCGACGTATGAACGCTACCGGTGCCTGCGGTGCGGGCATGTGATCGTGGTCCAAGACGAGGGGTGCGCCTGATGCAGTACACTCTTTCCCGCGGCCCCTTCCCCGATGAAGCGCTTGCCGTAAGTCGGGCGTATCACATCGGGATCTCCGACGGCACACTTCGGCCCCGGCTGGATCTAGGCCGCTACTTTCGGCAGCGCCGGCTTCCGGGGGTGGAGTAAGTGAACTCCACTCTAATCCTCGGAGACTGTGACACCGGCATGGCGACGCTCCCCGATGACTCAGTTAACCTCATCTTCACCGATCCGCCCTACCTCGGGAAGACGTACGAGCAGGCGTACAGCACTCTCGCACGCCACGCCCCCAGGATCCTCAAATCCTCCGGGTTCCTCGTCATGTACTGCCCGCAGTTCTACCTCAACCGCATCATGCACATCTTCGAGGACGCCCCCGGCCTGAGTTACTTCTGGACCGTGGCACAACTCAACAGCGGTGCAAAAACAGTAGTGTGGGCCCGAAAGGTAATCTGCGGCTGGAAACCTATTCTCATCTACCAGAAACCCCCGATCACGCCGGTAGAAACCATCTTCTTAGATGTAGTCTCCGGGGCCCGGGCAAAGCAGTTCCATCAATGGGAACAGTCTATTCAAGAGCCGTTGCACTTACTCTCACGGCTCACACAACCCGGGGATCTCGTTCTCGACCCTTACGCCGGATCGGGAACGTCCCTCCTCGCGGCAAAGCTCCTCAACCTATCGTACCTCGGATACGAGATCGACCCGCTTGCATACGAGACAGCCCGGGCGCGGCTCCAGCAGGAACCACTCACCATCTCAACGCCTCGCGGGCAAGGGGTGGCAGAATGATCACCGCCACCCGAACAACAAAGGCCCTCCTCACCCGCACCCGGGGGAAGACATGGGACGTCATCCCCGGCACCGAGGAAGGAGAGTTCATCCGTGTACAGGTAGTGGGCCGGCACGCATCGTATTACTGCCGCCGCTCGGACCTCGACGGACGCCGCCAGCAGCTCTACCTCTACGAGCTCACAGCGCCGCAGGAGGCGGTATAGGTGCTTCTCTTCAAGCCCTCCTATCACGTCGAAGCCGTGATCCTCGGAAGGAAGACACAGACACGCAGGAATTGGAAGAAGCCGCGAGTGAAGATCGGCTCCCGCCACCTTGCAAAAACGGTGATGCTTTCGCCGGTCTGGTTCGCCCGGGTTGAGCTCCTCAACATCGTATTGAAGGGTGAGGGGGTGCCGGCATGACCCGCCAGGTCTCTCCCGCAGATATGGATCGGCTTCTCCTCGATCCTCGATGCACCCCCGCTCACCGGGCCGTCATCGATCTTAAGATCGAGTCGGGCGAGTGGGTCATTAAGGCCCCGGACCAGGCGCAAAACTGAGGGGAGCGCAATGGAAGACTTCCCTCATGCGATAGCGGACGCCATCAATGACTTCGAGGCGTCCGCCGGCGTCCGCGTCTGGCAGGTCATCGGCCGTCCGGGATCCTGGCGTGCCGAATACTCCGACCTCCACCCACCCAGGCGACCCCAACCGAGGGAGCCGCAGGCCACCGGTCCGGAACGTCTCTCCTCGTTCGGTGTCTCCGGCCCCCTCGCACCGCTCATGGAGACTCTCCAGGGTATAGCAGCGAAGGCCGGGACTATAAACCTCCACATCGCCCGACCGGCCCGGGACGCCGCTCCGCTCCTGATCTGGTGGACCGCCCGCGATCCACGAACTGCCCTGAGAACACCAGTTCTTCACCACGCACGGATTGAATGCGACTTTCGTACACGGAACAGCGGATCGCCCGCCTCATAGCGACGGGCGATCACACTCAGGCTCAGGTGGCGCGCTTACTCGGAGTTTCACGGAAGCACGTCAGCATCACTATACGGAAGTTACGCGAGCTCGGGCTACTCTGGCCGAGCTCCGCCACCCCGGGAAAAACGGATCAGTGGTGGGTGGGAGCCACAGACCTACGGGCCCCGCGGCCCCCGCCGGAGCTCTCTTCCTGCCGGGTTCACAACATCCGGCTTAAGTATCAGATTACCCGGATGGATGGCCTTCTCTCCCTCGATCCGCTGCACACCGGGTATTACCGCTCATGGAAGATGCGTAACGGGGAGCGTCACAAGTTCCTTGCCGCACAGCAGGGGCCGAACATGCCAGCTATAACGCTCGATCTGCACCCCCGGAGTATCGTAGCATACCCGGACGCCCAACAGCGGATTATAGCCCCTTCTATGGAGGTGGCGGAGGTGCGGGTCCTGCTCGCCATCCATGAAGCCGTGCAGAACTTCGTGCTTGCTCAGTACTACACCGGCTGCACGATCGAGGTGCATCACCCCGACGAGATCGGGAAGATCATTACTCAGCCCCATTACGCCTTCCGGGTCTCGGAGACTCTGGCGGACGGGGGAACTGCTCTCCCGGGTTGGTGGGTGGACCACAGCGAAGGCCCCGCCGAGGTGGAGACGATGGACCGGGGGGGAGCGTCCGCCCTTGACCGGGGGATTCTCCGGCTCCTCACTCACGATCGGGCGCTGGAGAAGATCGACGCCCTCACCGAGCAGGTGAGCAGGCTTACGGCGCTTATGGAGGGGAAGAATGGGGAATGACCTGTGTTCCCATTGCAGCGATCACTTGAGAAAGGCAGGTGTTTCGAGTTAAACCGCGAGAGGAGTGCGACAAAGGGCCTATACCGTGAAGAGGATGCACTCACAGTATTGCTGAGCGCGCGCTCAAAAGTCAATGTTACACACTTAACAATTCATGTATTATACACTTTCACACCGCGCATATGAAAAAGTTAAATATTCTAGGGTTCTTCATTGAGTATACATCCATACTCATAAATATCCAATGTGCAGATGAGTGTATTAATATCGGACCCAGAGAGCTGCGTGAGGGGTATGACGAATGGTCGGATCGAGAGAAATTAGTATTTACATTGCTTCACACAGTGAAGAACACCCCAAGATATCAGTTAATGCTCTTATCAGCAATTTTCAGGCGATCCAGAATTTAATGTATGTCGTATGCGATCACCTAGAGGGTCATAAACCAAGAGCTGCAGGTGACTTCCCCAAGACTGTGAAGGACAATTGCGAGCTGGAAATATCTGAGCTTAAGCAGGGTAGTGTCGACGCTACTGTGAGGCTTTCGCACAGTCAGTATGGACTTCCAGGTGTTGGAGGCACATTCGGGGAGCGTGCGATCTCCATTGCTGGCACCATAGTAGATATCGCTTCGAGTCAAGACGAGATCTACTCTAAGGTACTCGGTGTACTAAATAACGATGAAGATAGAGCGGTTAAATCCATCGAGGTCGTGGATAATCTCTGGCCGGAGCAAGATTCAATATATGATGTCAATATCGGGTTTGGATCTGCGGAGAAAGTAAAGTTAGACCCACAGAGAAAACCCATAATCAAGAATGCCATAATTAAGCCCCCAAAACCAATTAGAAAAACTGTCACGGGCCGTTTAGTAGAGTTAAGTGTAGATAAAAAGCGCCAGTTTATTATTGACACGCCTGAGGGTAAATATACCTGTAAGTATCCTCCAGAACTCGAAGGAATTGTGATAAAAAGAATTAAACAGCTTGTTAGTGTAAGTGGTTCAACTGAGGAGGGTCAACGAACTATTAATATTGCGAACGAAAAAGAATTCAAACCATTAAAAAATCTCCCTCTAACCCACATTCGATTCGATGAATCGCATGTTCTGTCTCTTCGAGTTCCTATCAACCTTGAAGTTGAGTTTGAAAATGACGAATATATCCTTTATAATGATGATTTCAGTCTCCTAGTTACATGCAATGACCTAAAAGATGGTGTAGATAGGATAAACGAAGAATTCAAGTTGCTATGGTTCGATTATGTTGAGGAGGATGTTAACAAATTGACTGAAGGAGGAGTTCAGTTCCGTGAAAAACTGCTATCACTACCGGCTGAGGGGATATAATTGGGAACCCGGAAAAACCGCAACATCCAAAATGCGTTGATAAGAAAAGGTTTCCAACAACATAACTCAAAAGACATCAAATTAACTCTCTACCATAACGGTAAAAAGACGCGGATAGTCACTTGGGTGAGTCACGGAACCAAAGAGATCAGTGATAAACTAATTGGGATAATGGCAAGACAGTTAAAAATCGAGAAAAATGAGTTTGAGAACCTTGTTGACTGTACCTTATCAGAGCAAGGCCTGATCGACCTATATAATAAACGAGAGATCCAGTTCTAAAACCCGATCCAAACTATTTCTATAGCCCTATGTAGGGTGCAACAATCCCTAACCCAAAAACCACGTCAGTCCCAGCTCATCCACTGGCACACAACGCAGGCCCAACCGATAGGTAGCCACTCCCTCTGCTCTCCCGATGACCGTACGTACACCCGGTTCATGATCGTTCCACAGTGGACGCACCGGGGGTGGGTCTCCTTCTTCTCCGTCATGGTATACCCTTTTCTCAACATCGAGATATTTATATCTTCTGCAGAACGAAAGCGCAGGAAAAGACATGAAACAGGTAAACAAATTACGGCTTTGAACCTCGGATGAAAAGGAGCCGCTGGGGGGACTTGAACCCCCGACCTGCTGATTACGAATCAGCCGCTATACCGCTAAGCCACAGCGGCGACTGCCTTACAACATTGTACGTCCGAAATTAAAAAGGTATCACCTGCCCGGAGACCGCCGCCCCGATCCCGTTCAGGAGTAGCCCCGGATGGTGACGTTACTCTCCTGGTGTGGGGCGGTCTCAGGGGTGGTGATCTTGCCGAACTTCTGTTCGTAGTCGGCAACGCTCTTTGCCAGCACCTCGACCAGATTTTTCGCGTGCCGGGGGCTGATCGAGACGATCGCCTTCGCACGCGCCTGGTTCATGCCGGGGATCTCGTGCAGGAAGAGGAACGTGAACTCGTCCTCCTTGTAGGCGATCTGGATCCGGTTCGAGTAGACCGGGTCGAGGTTGCCGGGGATGTTGACCGATATCTCTCGGTTTGCCATACTCTTCTTTTGTGACCTGCTTCGGCATAAGAGTTCGTCCCGGGTGCGGCCGGGGCCGGGACCCCGCACCGGTGCAGAGGACAAGCCCATATAAAGAGGGAGGACGTATGTCTCTCTCAACAGAACCGATTGCGCATGAACGAGTATATCCCGGTATCCGGCGTCGTCGCCTGTCACATCTGCCCCCGGCGCTACTACTTCGAGCGGTCGGAAGAGCGGGAGGAACCACCCCGCTACACCGTCTGCAAACAGGTCTCCATGCACCTTGGAGAACCCCTTGAAGCGGAGCGGATCTGGCAGGAAGTTCTCTGTGTTCTCCCCGATGCTCCCCCGGAAGCCCGGGAATTCCTCGACGAGTGCGTCGCCGCCTGCCGGGAGACGGCCTGGCAGACGCCGGTCCAGACCGACCTTGCCGTCGAGTCCGACCTCCTCGGCATCCGGGGGAGGATAGACAAGGTCTTTTCCGACGGCACGTTCGCCGTCACCCGGTCGAGCACCGCCCCGAAAGCCGGGGTCTATGGCACCGACCGCCTCCGGGTTGCCTGTTACGTCGCCTGTCTCCGGGAGACACTCGGGCGCGCCGTCACCGGCGGCTACGTCGAGTATGTCGCAAGCGGGACCTGCCGGTTCGTCGAGCCCCAGCCCCGCGACCGCAGGGAGATGATCAGGGCGATCCGGGCGGCAAAACGGGTCGTCGCGGGCGATATCCCGCCGCGGCCCCTCAGAGCGCCATGCGACGGCTGCCCCCACTCCGAGCGGTGCACGACCGGTCCGCGACGGCTCTCGGACCTCTTCTGACTACCCCGCGTTCTCAAGCAGCGTCTTTGAGACGATGTACTCCCCCTTCGCCTCGCGAGTCGTGCCGACGATCAGCCACCGCTCGTCGCCGTGCTCCTCCACGACACCCCGGGCCTCGATGACCTCCCCTGCAAGCGCCTGCCCCGCGTAGGTATGAGTGAAGGAGAGCACCCGGGAGATCTCACCGTGGGCCACGGCGTAGACCGCCGGGCTGTCGAAGGAGAGGGAGGCATCGGTGACCGTGGCCTCGATCGTCGTCCGGCCGACCACCTTCCCCTTGCCGGCAGGGACCGCATCCAGGTTCCCGTAGGCCCGGGTGTAGAGGAGGTCGAAGTAGGTCCCCTCGAACTCCCCCCGGTTCCACTTCCGCTGCTCGTGCAGGACAAAGGTGTCAAACGATATCTCCGGGACCCTCTTCTCGTAGACCTTCCGCCACATCGCGGTGCTCATCCCCGGGATCACCCCCGCCCCCACAAGATGCCGGAGCTGACGCTGAGCGGCAAACCAGGCGTCGCCATAGACCACCAGATCGATATCGGAAGCGGCGTTGTCCAGGCCGCAGAGGAGCGAGCCCGTGCACCCGAACGAACCCGGCGGGAGGTCGAAATGGGAGAGGAGCCTCCGCACCCGGGCGTTCCGGGCCGCCACCTTGCCGATCTCCTCTTCCGGTTTATACACCCGCACCACATCAGAGCGGGGCACCCGGTGGACCGAGTCCAGGTACTCCGGCTTATGCTCCCGGATCCAGGCAAAAGACTCGGCAAAGTCATATTTCCGATACCGTCGGCCGGAGAGGCTCGTTCGCTCCCCGCCATCATCGGGGACGTAGCGGAGGATACACCCGATCCGGTCGTCGTTGTCGTAATTCGAGACCGCATAAAGACAACCCTCGCGGTCCTCGATGAAATCACGAAGTCGTATCGGCCGCATGGTTCACCCTAACGTTTCCAGAAACGCCTTCACTGCTTCATATTCCGCGCCCTCCCGCAGGATGCGCCGGGCAGGGAGGTCAACCACCGTGCTCGGTGTTCCGGGAAGTTCTCCGCCGTCAACCAGATAGTCATGGGGCACGGAGACTTCTTCGGGCCGGGTTGGCGGGACATCCCCCGAGATGTTCGCGCTGGTGGCAGTGATGGGAGCGTCGAGCCGCGCGATGATCGCAAGAGCGAGCGCGTGATCGGGCCACCGGATGCCGACAAGGCCTGTGCCGCCGGTGAGGACAGCCGGCAGACAGGACTTCGCCGGCAGAATCACCGTCACCGGACCGGGCAGGAACCGCTCGATGAAGGCCCGCGCGGCCTCGTCCACCACTGCAACAGCCGAAAGCATCTCCATATCCGAGACTGCGACCGATACTGGTTTTCCCACCGGACGGTTCTTAGCCTCGTAGACCCGCATCACCGCATCCTCCGAGAGGGCGTCCGCCCCGAGACCATAGACCGTCTCGGTGGGATAGACGACGAGCCCGTCCCGCGAGAGCACCCTGACTGCCATATCTATCGGATCCATCAGAACTCACGCCCACGTACGCGGTTGATATCAAAGACTCCTTTGCCGCTGACGTGCATCACGGCAAAAACACCGGCCTGGATGGGATCGGTCACGACCAGGTCGGCATGCTGCGGAACGCTCCCGGCCATCTTGAGAGCGATCACCGGGATGCCCGCCTGCCGGACCCGGTCCACGGCCCGCGAGACCTCGCCGCCCATCAGCGACCCGGCGAGCACCAGGATCGACGCCCGGGGGAGCCGGGCCACCGCATCCACGGCAAGCGTCAGGTTCTGCTCCCCGACGAGGGGGATCGTGTCCACCGATATCCGCTCGCCGCGGATGTTGTGGCGGTCCGCCTCGTTTACAGCACCGAGCGCCACCTGCGCCACCTGCGCACCCCCGCCGATGATGATCACCCTTGTGCCGAATATCCGGGAGAACGGCGGGTAGATCGTGACGTCGACGACGGACGGAACCCGCGCAAGGTCGGCGACGAGTTCGCCGTGGTCTCCGCACTCCTCGAACTCAAAGTAGAGGTAGGCCCTCCCGACGTTCGAACCGGTGGTGATGATCGACTGCTGGATCATCTGGATATTGGCCTGGTAATTCGCCATCACCGTGGCCACATCGCGTAACACCCCTGCCCGGTTCTCGGTGATGATCGAGAGGGCATACAGATCGGCATCGCTGCTGGTCATGATCCTCCCCTGCCGGAGATCCGGGTGCTCTCCGATTGCCTGGTGGACAGGAAAAATTCGGTCATATAGCGCTAATTGTTAGATTTGGGTCTCATAAGGGTTATAGGTTTTCGGTATGGCAACCGCACCCGGGCAGAACCGGGACCGATTTTTCGAGCGGACATCATCTCCTGTGCCTGGCGGGATCGAGCAGCTCGCCCGCCCTGATGATCACGAAGGTCGCCACCGCGAGAACGCCCATCAGGCTGAGAATGACCCAGAATGCAAGAGAATGCTCTTTAAGCGGGAGGGATACTTCCATCCCCCAGAGAGCGCCGATGATGGCCGGGACGGAGAGCGCAATGGTGATCTCCGTCAGGGTCCGGACGAGGTTATTGAGGTTCAGCGAGACCAGAGACGTAAACCCACCGATGAGGTCGTTGTGGAGTTTTGCGGTGGTGTTGGCAACGGTGAGGCTCTCTCTGTTCCTATGGACAACGTCCTCCAGCAGGTCCCGATCCTCCGGCTCAAGGTACCTCGAACTCCGGAGCGCCTCAACCATCTCCTGATTGGACCCTAGAGCGGAGACGAAGTACGCGAGGCTCCGCTCGCCGTCCAGGAGATCGATCAGCCCCGTCCCGGTGAGAGCTCGCGTGAGCACCTCCTCATCGAGTACACCCCGCTCCCGGATCTCTCCCAGATGCACCTTGAATATCCGGGCGTTTTGCAGCAAAATCATCAGACAAAACCTGTGTCTCTCGTAGGTGGGGACCGCATACGCATCTTCCAAAAGGAGGTCGAAGATTAATTCCGGATCGCGAGAGCAGATCGTGACGATCATCTTCTCCCGGAGCACGATGCCGAGCGGTTGCGTCACAAACGGCACCGACTGCTCTGCACCGGAGCGGGAACAGAGCAAGACAATAGAGAGGGAACCATCCAGTTTCCTCGCCCGGGCCAGCGCATCCGGATCGAGGGCCTCTTCGATACAGTCCCGGGGGATACCGTGCTCCTGGATAAGGTATTCTTTCTCCTCGTCGGACGGGGCCAGCACATGGACCCATCCGCCTTCTTCCGGGTGATCCCGCAGCGTCAGGGCGCCGTCGACCGTCCTGAACGGAAAGATCATGGCAGGGAGAGAGACACCGAGATTAAAAATGGTATCCTCCGGGGAGGCGGAGAAGAGTGATGCCTCGAGCCGCTGCTGCGGGGCAACACAGCAACACACAGGATAACAAGCGCAGGACGGCGACCGTGCGGGCGGCGGGGCGCAAAAAAAAGTACGGGTCTGGACCCCTTCATGGAAGGCGCCCGGGTGCGGGAGAGGAGCCCCGGCGTTACCGGGTCCGGATCTCCCGCGCCACCTTCCGCCCGAGCTCGTAACACCGGGCGAGTTCGCCGGCATCCGGGCGGTAGTTCACCTGGAACCCGCCTTCGATCACCTCGATCCCGGCTGCCTTCAGTGCCTCTTCGGCCTGGGCGACCGCGCCGCCCATGCCGCCGTGCGATCCGAACGCACACCCGATCTTCTTTGCCGTAAGGCGCCCCGGCCGCAGTCCCCGGAGGTAGCTGAGGAACCCTGCCACCGTGGGGAGAACCTCGTCCTGGAGTGTCGGCGACCCGATGAGGACCGCCTTTGAGTCGAGCACATCCGTGACGACGTCGCTCCGGTGCGTCCCCTCGTAGCGGCCGTCCCGGAGGAGGCAGACCTTGACGTCAGCCCCTTCGGCCATGACGCCCTCGGCGATAGCCCGGGCCATCATCGTGGTTGAGTTGTGCATGGTGTCGTAGACGATTGTGACCTTATCCTTCGAGACGCCCCTGCTCCAGTCGGTGTAAGCCTTGAGAATGTCCCCGGCATGCGACCGCCAGATAACGCCGTGGCTCGGCGCGACCATCTTGATCTCGATGCCGAGTTTTCCGACCTCGTCGAGCTTCTTTAAGACCTTCGGTGCGAGCGGGATGATCAGGTTCGCGAAGAACTTCTGTGCGTGGGCCATCGCCACGTCCTTCCCGAGCTGGTCGTCGAACCGGGCGGCGCTTGCAACGTGCTGCCCGAAGGCGTCGTTCGGGAAGAGAATGGCATCCTCGGCAAGGTAGGTGAACATCGAGTCGGGCCAGTGGAGCATCGGCGCTTCAAGGAAGGTGAGCGTCTTGCCGCCGAGGTCGAGGGTGTCGCCGGTCTTGACAACCCGGATGTTCCAGCCTGTCGTATCGTAGTGGCGGGCAAGGCCGGCCTTCGCCCGCTCCGTGCAGTAGATCGGGATACCGGGCATCTGCCGCACGAACGCGGGCAGGGTGCCGGAGTGGTCCATCTCGATGTGATTCACAACAATGTAGTCGATCTTAACGGGGTCGGAGACAGACTCGATCCGGCCGAGGACCTCTTCCTCGAACCCATGGTAGGCGCCGTCTATGAGCGCCGTCTTCTCACCCTGAACGAGATAGGCGTTGTAGGTCGTTCCCGGGAGGGTGTAGCCGTGATACTCCCGAAGGTTCCAGTCGATTGCCCCGACCCAGTGGACGCCGGGGGCGAGTTTCGTAGCCATCATTTTTTATCCCTCAAGTCGTTCTGCTTTCAACGAACATTCTACTATATCCGAACATTTGATATATCTTCCTTTCGATCCTGATCTATGGAGCAGGTAATGACCGGCAAAGGGAGAGCCGGCCGGCCGAAGCCGGACAGTGAAATAGACCTGTACTCGACGCCGGGCGGGATACGGGCGGTCGAGAATCCGGTGCGGCGTGCGATCCTCTCGGCACTCAGGGAACGTGAGTGCACATTCGACGACCTCGTCGCCCTCGCCGGACGGGCGAAGTCGACAGTCTCGGTGCATCTCCAGGAACTCGCGGCGGCAGGCGTGGTCGGGTCACGGACCGATCCGGAGGATGCAAGACGGAAAGTCTTCTTCCTTTCCGGCAACCTCGTCGCGAGCGTCTCATCGGAGGAACGGGTGGCCGGCAACCTCGCCGCCTATGCGGGGGCGTACTACCGGACAGGGGCGGGCGACCCTTTCGTGTTCTACAAACTGACCTTCCGGACGATCCGGGTCTCGCTTATGCAGGAGGGGATCCTCCTCGACCCGCTCCTCACCCAGGCCGGGGAGCGGGTCGGGGCGGAACTCTATCCAGCGCTCGCCGACCCGGAGACCGGACAATTTTGCACGAATATCGCCCGATTCTGGGACGAACACCACCTCGGTCGGGTCGAGGTCACAGGGACGCAACCGTTAACGCTCCTCATCTACGACTGTTTCGAGTGCGCCGACCTCCCGGTCACCGGCAAACCCGCGTGCGCGTTCGACTCCGGCATCCTCCGGGCGCTCTTCTCCCGCCACTACGGGCGGCCGACGGCGGCGATCGAGACCCGATGCTACTCGATGGGATTTGACCACTGCCGGTTTGAGGTGGTGCCGGAGGAGAAGGGAGAGAGGACACCCACGGATAATGAACCGGGTACGCTCCCCCGGCGCGCTACATGAAAAATGCCGGGGACCATTCAGGTACAGCAGCTACACGAGTTATCCCAAGAGAATGAAAGAAGGAGTCGGATAATAATTCCGATGCGATAGCCGGGAATCGAACCCGGGCTAGAGGCTTGGGAAGCCCCTGTCCTACCGCTAGACTACTATCGCACAGGTACCAATATACATTGACTAAGGAGATGATAAATATTCGGCTCGTTTGTCCCCTGCCTCCGAAAGGCGGCGGCGCAGGGTGAACGTAACGGCGGCACCCTTTTCCGGCCGCCCGAAAATCCTGTCGCCTGCCCGGACGCTCCCCCCATACCGCTCCGTAAGCGTCCGGACGATGTAGAGGCCGAGGCCCTTCCCGCCTTTCTTCGTCTCTCCGCGCTGGTAGCGCCCAAAGAGACGCGGCTTCAGGTCATCGGGGATCCCGGGGCCGGTATCGGCCACCGTCACCGAGACCATACCCCCATCCTCCTTAACGCTGACGGTAACCTCGACCTCCGGCCCCCCGAACTTGACGGCGTTGCCAATCAGATTCACAAAGATCTCGGGCAGGAGGTCGTCGGCGAGGACCGTCGCGTCCGCTCCCTCGCAGGTGATGCAGGTATCGGAGTAATAGTTGCGGATCTCCCGGAGTACAGGCCCAAGCTGCACCGGCCGTAGTTCGACGGAACCGGCCTTGATCTTGCGGATCGTGGAGACGTTCCGGATGATGTCGTTGCTCTGGTAGATGGCTGCAAGCGACTTTTTGGCGGCCAGGACACCCGACTCGTCGGCGGCGGACTCAAGGAACATCTGCAGGTAGCCCATGGCTGCGGTGTTTGCGTTGTTGATATCGTGGGTGAGGATATCCACGTAGAGGTTGACCTCCCCCGTTGCTGCATTTGCTTCGTCGAGGTAGCGATTGGCGGACGCGAGCGCCCCCTCCAGGTCCTCCTGGAGCATCCCCATCACGACCGCGCTGCCGAGCTCTTCACCGATAGCAAGAAGGATCCGGCGCTCGCTCTCCGGGACGGTCTCCCGGGTCCTGCTCCCGACCGCAAACCACCCCACCGGGCCGTCATCACCGGGGATGGGCACCGCGACAAGAACCTTGACCAAGGAACCGGGATGCCGCGCCCGGATATCCTCGATACAACGCACATCGCCGGCCAGAACAAGGTCCCGGTAGAAGGGATCGTCCCGCCGCACCACCGCCGGCAGAATCCGGCCCTCCCCCTCCAGGACACGGAGAACCGCCGTATCGCTTCCGGGACGCATCAGATAGACCGCACCGTGATCGAACCCGAGCAAGGCGATAATTTTTGCCAGTGAGGCCTGCAGGAGATCATCCAGCCGGCGGGACGCGGTGGCAGCGGCGATGACCTCATTAACGATGGAGAGACGTCGATTCTCTTCCCGCATCGCCTCCTCCGCCCAACGCCGCTCGGTGATGTTCCGGATGACCAGAATCTGACGTTCCGGGGCGTCCCCGTCTCTCGCGAGGTAGGTGGCCGAGACCTCTGCAGGCCACTCGCTCCCGTCGATCCTGCAGAGCATGCACTCTCCGGGTGCGGGCATCTCCCCGCGCAGGGCCCGTTCCAGGTAAACCCGGGCGGCCTCTCGATACCTCGCGGCGACCAGGTCCAGAGGGTTTCTCCCGATCAGGTCCTCCCGCCCGGCTCCGCCGAAGAGCCCAATTGCCGCCTTGTTCGCCTCGACGACCTGTCTGCCCGGGTCGGTGAGGACGATCCCGACGTCAACGGTGTCGAGGATAACCCGGTACGTCGCCTCCGACCGGCGGAGCCGGTTCTCCATCCGTTTTTGCTCCGTCGTCCCGGTGACCACCGCGCAGCCAGCCTGCCGGCCGGGAAGGAGGTTCGCCGAGAGGATAACCGGGCAGGACGTCCCGTCCCGGCGGACGAGACTGCAATCAAGACCCTCGATCCCCGTCTGCTCAAGGGCTCCGGCGGAGCCGGGATACCCCGGCCAGACCTCGGACACCTCCAGGGGCGGAACGTCGCCGTCGGGATACCCGAGCATCCCGGCGCACCCCCGGTTCATCTCCTTAATCTTCCCGGTCACAGGCGAGAAGATAAAGACCCCCGCACCGGACGTCTCGAAGATCCCGCGGTATCGGCGCTCCCGTGTCTGCAGGCGGCCGGAGAGGTGCGAGACGACGGCGGCGACGACGAGGAACACCCCGGCGCGGAGGAGAGCGGATGCAACCTCAAACCAGCTCCCCGTTGTGAAGAGGAGCACTTCCGCGAGATAGCCGGCGGCAAGCACGCCGGCAAACGCAACGCCCCGGTCAGGATAAAGATAGGCTGCAAGGACTATCGGGATATAAAAGAAATGGGAGACAACGATGGGTAGCCCTGCAAAGAGAGAGTACCCCGTCGTACCGAACGCGAAAAGAGCCGAGGTAGCGATGATCCAGGAGAGAAGGTGCTCCCGGGCGAACGTACTCCCGGGCAGGTGGTCCGGCCGGCCCGCATCCATACATTAACAATCGCATTGAACCGCAATAAACCCCCATTGATCTGCTTTAGCCCGGAATCGTCCCAAAAACCCTTTGCCGGGGAGGGTGCCCGGTCGAAAGTCCGCGGGGTTTTCATGCTCCTTTCGGCCTCATCTGAGGGTGTGGAACGGATCAGGAACACCGTCAGTACAATCCCGAAAATGTTTTGAGTCCGCATTCCAGTTCAGTGACTTTCCCAAAAAAAACAGAGGTTCACGACGCGGCAACTCCAACCAGGGTGTATCAGGGGGCTCGCATGAGTTTTGGGACTCACGCACGGGAATCGGAGCCTTCACCCGATACCCTTAAGATACCGCCCGGAGAACATGATACAGCACCATATGTGCTGGCTATGGTAAGTCCGACGTGCTCCCGGAAGCACTGCCCGCAAGGGCTCGGGATTACAGAAATTAGTCAGTTAACGGCTCTTTTCTGGACTTACATAGTATATCTAACGGAGGTGTATAAATGGCAAGAATGTACGCTCGGCGTCGTGGAACCAGTAGTTCCGTCCGACCCTATCGGAAGGAAGCACCCGAGTGGTCCAATACGGACGTAACGGAGATCGAGAAGATCATTGTCGATCTCCGCAAAGACGGCATGTCAGCCAGCCAGATTGGCCTTGCATTGCGGGACCGGTACGCCGTCCCTGACGTCAAGCTCGCCACAGGCAAGCGTATAAACGAGATCCTCCACGAAAAGGGTCTTGAATCCGAGATCCCCGAAGACCTTCGGAACCTGATGCAGAAAGCGCTCAGGCTGAGGAAGCATCTCGCGGAGAACAGGAAGGACGTGCACAACACCCGGCAACTTCAGATCGCCGAATCCAAGGTACGCAGACTGGTCAAGTACTACGTCGGGTCCGGAAGGCTGCCGGAAGGCTGGACCTACAAACCGGAGACGGCAGAGATCCTGCTTTCCCGCTGATAACCCATGTCGCTTGAAGCTGCTGCTGCCGGCCTCGCCGACCACCTGCGCGAACAGGAGTTTGTGGAGGTGCTCGCACACCACGATGCGGATGGAATAGCCGCCGCATCCATCCTCTGCCACGCCATGTTCCGCGAGGGCGGGCGGTTCAGACTGAGGGTCCGCTCGGGCATCACCACGGCCGACATCCCGCGCGACAGCAGCGTGCTTCTCTGCGACTTAGGGTCAGCGCTCACGGACCTTCCCGGCGACGTGATGGTGGTGGACCACCACCTGCCCCACTTCGAGGGCGACTACCACGTCAACCCGCGTCTCGAAGGGATCGACGGCGACCGGAACCTCTCGGCGGCCGGCACGGCCTACATCGTCGCACAGCGCATGGGCGACAACCGCGACCTCGCGGGACTTGCGCTCCTCGGGATCATCGGCGACGGCCAGGAGATCGAGGGACCGAACCGGGATATCACAAGCGAAGGAATTGCAAACGGGTTCATAGCACCCCGCCGCGGCCTCCGCCTCCCGGGAAGGGGCCTCGTCGAGCAACTCGCGCTCGCCGTCAACCCGTACCTCGCCGGATTCTCGGGCGTTCCCGAAACGGCCAGGGCGCTGGTCGCACAGGTCACCGACGAGGACGACGTCGACTATGAGTCTCTCCTCTCCCGGGTTGTCCTTGCGGCCGCCCCGAACGCGTCGCTTCAAGCGCTCTGCGGGATCTGGGGCACCACCTACAGCCTCGGGCGGGAGGTGATCGACGAGGCCGTGAACCTCACCGCCGTCGTCGACGCCTGCGGCAAGTCAGGCCACGGGGATATCGGTGCATCGCTCTGTCTCCGCTCGACCCACGCGCTGGGGGAAGCCTGGGAGATCGCCGCCCGTCACCGGCAGGCGGTCATCGTCGGCATTCAGGGGGCGCGCCGTCTCGACGAGCACCGCGCCCTCTTCGAGGTGGACGATGGAACGGTGACGGGCGATGTCGCGGATGCGCTCGCAAACGACCTTGTCCAGACCGGCCCGGTCTTCGTCATCGGCAAGAACGCTGATCACTGCGTCGTATCGGCGCGCTGCCCTCCGGGCATCGACCTCGATCTCGAGCCGCTGATGGGGAGGATCGCGGAGGCCTGCGGCGGCCAGGGCGGCGGGCACCACCGACGAGCCGGCGCCCGGATCGGCGCCGACCAGGTGGACCGGTTCCGGCAGGAACTCCAGAAGGAGGTGCCGGCATGACCGGGATCGAGGGCGTCATCAAGACGCCGCACAGCCACCCCGAATGCGTGGCGGCAGCGCTCGAACCCGATAACCTCACCCTGATCCGGGCGTATCCGGTAAAGGGGGGGGTGCGGGCCGAGATCGACGGGACCAGACTCCGGTCGATCATCGCCTCGGTGGACGACTACCTCATGAATCTGGCGATAGCGGAGGACGTATGCACCTCCGCTTCCCGGAAGCAACGGAAAGGTTCGGAGTGAATTCTGGCTAAACAGAGAGAATAAAGAGAAGTGATACCATGGCAAAGAAGAAACAGGTTGGAAGAAGGCTGGAAGGCTGGAAGGCCAAGAAGTGGTACCGTGTCTACGTACCCGATGCCTTCGGCAAAGTTGAGATTGGCGACACCATCTCGGCCGACCCCGAAAACATGGTCGGCCGGATCATGACCGCAACGCTCGGCGAAGTCGTGCAGGACTACTCCAAGTCCCATATCAAGATGAGGTTTAAGATCAACAACGTGGCCGGCGACGCCGCATACACCGAGTTCGTCGGGCACGAGGTGACCCGGGACTACCTCCGGTCGATGGTCAAACGGCGGGCATCCCGCATCGACACCATCCACCCGATCATCAGCAAGGACGGCAAGCTCCTGCGGGTGACGGTCGTCTGCCTCACCCTCTCGAGGGCCGAGCAGAGCCAGGTCCACGCCGTGCGGCAGGCGATCTCACAGGCCCTCTCCGCCCGGGCGGCGGAGAGCGACTTTGAGACCCTGGTTAAGGATATCGTCTCCGGCGACATGGCCCGGGACGTCTTCAAGGTCGTCAAGACCATCTACCCGATCCGCCGGGTCGAGATCACCAAATCCAAACTGGAGCAGGTCGCGGCCGTATAAGGCCGACCGCTCCCCAATTTTTATCATTTTCCACTCTTTCCTTCGTGCCGGAGATCCGGCACGAAGGGTATATGCTCTATGACCGGCTATACACCGGGCGTAGAGGGGAGAGGTGATGTCGGCAAAAGAGCCGGACACGGGTGCACAGCGAGTAAAATCGGCCGTACTCGATCCGGGGCCCCCGGAAGACCGGCAGGCGATGACCCGGGGGATCATCAGGAGGCTGCTCGTCCAGTTTCACCGGGAGTGGACGGACCTCGAAGAAAAAGAGAATAACGCGACCTGGGTCCCCGCTGCAAACGCCCTGCTCGACCGGTATTCGCACCAGCTCTACGACATCATATGCGATGTCGGGGCAATCGTTGATGAAGACTTTGCCGTGGAGATCCGGTGCCTTTCGGCAGATATGATCAAAACGACCAACATTCTCATCATGGTCGGGCGCGGGGAGGAGTGCCGCAGGCGGGGCGACGCCATCGCGAAGGAGGTGCTCCACCACGCCGACCGATGCCCGGCACCTGTGCAGAAAGAAAAGAGGGCTCCGGAAACCCGGACCCTCCCTGCCCGCCGGGAAGAGTAATCAGACTCGCAATCTCACCTCTTCTTGATGATTGCTCGCAAGGCGTTATTTCTGGTACCGGACGGAGGGGATCTCCGACCGTCCCTGTGAAGCGCTGAACGGACTGACCCCCCGGCGCCGCAAAGACCCCGGTCCCCGACCGGATCGCCGCGGAGGGGGGTGCGGGATCATGGACTCCGTTGCTTCGGGGATACACCCGGGTTCCGATGCCTCCCACCTTGCCCTGCTCAGTCGAAAGATCACAGCGCCAACCAGGTGGCCGGTCGTCATCAGGGGCCCCGGAGTCAGGACGGACCGGTTCGACGAAGTTTCGTGCGTGGAGGGTGATCCACAGCGTATCCGCGGCGGCGATCTCATGCCGATCGTCCCGGATCTAATTAATAAGAGTCATAAGTATGGCGCATGAAGATATACCGTATAAATGGAACCGACAGGAGACCACGACTGGATAAAGGCCTGCACCCTCCCGGACCATACCGAGCTCCAGGAGAGGACACTCATGACCGGAGAGGACATCGTCATCGGCGACCGGTGCCGGATCGATTACGGCCTCTCGGGTAAAGACGTCGTGGTCAGTGAATTCAGCAAGATCAATGGAAACATCGTTGCAGCCGGCGATGCCCGGATAGACAACTGGTGTGAGATCGGCGGCGATGTTGTCGTGGAGGAGGACGCCTACCTCGGCGAGGGGGTGAAGATCCAGGGCAAACTGGTCGTCAAAGGCGACCTCGACATCGGTGACAACGTCCAGATCGAGCGCGGATTCGAGGCAAAGGGCTGGATCTCCATCCGTAACCCGATGCCGGTCATCATCTACATCATGATGTACCTGGTGGCCGTCCTCGGGATCGAGAAGGAAGAGGAACTGGACTCCGTCCTCCAGAAACTCTTCGGCGATGAGAAGGGAGCTCCCACCGAGACGCCGCTGATGATCCCGACCGGCGCCGTCCTCAATATGCAGACCTTTGCGGTCCCGGAGAAGATGGCCATCGGGTCTGGGTGCCGGCTGCACGGGAACATCCGTGCCGGGTCGATCACGGTCCGGGAGGAGACGACGATCTTCGGGAGCCTTCATGTGAAGGAAGGTGCAAGCATCGCGAGAGGGTCGGTCATCCACGGCGACGTGCAGGGTGGCGGCGACGTGACGATCGAGCAGGATGTACACATCCTCGGGAACGTCTCCTGCCAGCGCCTCACCCTGCACGAGGACGCCCGCGTGGACGGGGTCATCCGGGCACCGGGGGGCTTAAAAATCGAGAGGCGATCTGCATGAAGGTCGCAGATATCCTTGAGGTCGACGGGTGCCGGCTGGTTGAACCGTCGTTTGCAGAATTGACGATTGACTCCCATACGGCGCTGCTCTTCGAGACCGGGGCGGACGAAGCCCGCCTTCTGGTCGACGAGGAGGAGAAACCGCTTGCGCTTGCCCTCCACGACGACGAGGGCTGGCTGGCCGCCTCGTTCCTCTTTCGGGACCCGACGCTCGCCGCCATCGAATGTTTCGAGATGGTCGGCGGCGAGATCTACCAGGAAAGCCGGGAAGCGTGGCTCTCGGCGCTCCGCGAATATTACAGCAGGGAACTCTCGGCAACCGTCGCTCCCGCCCTCGAAGACCTGCGCCCCGACCGGGAAGGAAAGATCCGGGAACTCGTGACCGGGGTCTGGGGCGACCGTGCGGGGACCCTCTGTCTCGACTGCTGCTGTGGGTCGGGCGTCGGCACCGCAGCCCTCCGGGCGGGCGGAGTGCGGGCGCTTGCCTACGACAACGACCCGGAGCTTCTTGCGCTCGGTCTCGCGAAGGGCCGCCTTGTGCCGGAAGACACTATGTGCATCGACGCGCGGGAGGCGCCCCGTTACATCGCGCCGGCACCCCTCGGCGTCCTGTTCATGGCCGGGGAGATCTACTCCTACAACGCGGGCCTCTGGGAGGAAATAATCACCGGGCTCCTTACCCTCACCGATGAAACCCTGATCACCGTCGGCACACGGGCCGAGGCGGCGCGGGTAGAAGAGTGGTGCGCAGGAGAGGGCCGGGACGTCGAGGTCTTCGAAAACGCGCGCGACCCGCTCTACGACCGATGGTGCTGCGTCGCGCGGCGGACGTGATCCCAACCGACGACCGAGTTAACTATAGATAATATAGATAAGATATACTACCAACCGTTTCTCCCGCAACTGCGTAACGCCTGCCATAGACCAATCGTGCGGCCATGGACTCCCAACCCGGTGTAATCCCGAATGAATACCGCCAGACGAGTATATAACGTCTTATTCATCTCCGTCTTTGCCACCATGCTCGGGCTCGGTGTCGTCAGCCCGCTCCTCCCCATCTACGCGGAGAACCTCGGAGCGACCGGCATCTGGCTCGGCATCATCTTCTCGGCTTTCGCGCTCTCCCGGTCGGTCTTCATGCCCATCTTCGGGCGGCTATCGGACCGGCGGGGGAGGAAGCGGATCATCCTCATCGGCATGTTTGCCTATGCCGTCCTCTCGCTCACCTACCTCGTCGCGGGCAGCGCCTACTCCCTCACGGCCGTTCGCTTCGCCCACGGAATTGCATCGGCGATGGTCGTCCCGATTGCCATGGCCTACATCGCGGATTTCTCAGAAGCAGGCAGGGAAGGAAGCCAGATGGGGAACTTCTCCATCTCGATGTTCCTCGGCCTGGGGGCGGGACCGCTGCTTGGGGGATTCCTGAACGACGCGTTCGGTATGAACTCGGTCTTCTACGTCATGGCCGGTCTCTCGGCGTTCGCCACGCTCCTCGTCGCCATCTCCCTCCCGGAGGCCAGAACATCTCCGGCCGCACTCCCGAGCGTGGAACCCGCCCCGATGCGGGAGCTTCTCAGGCTGCCGGTCATGCGAGGAGTCCTGGTCTTCACCCTCATCAGCGCCCTCGGCCGTGGGGGTATCATGGTCTTCATCCCGGTCTTCGCCCCGTTCATCGCAATCAGCCCGTTCGAAGTGGGGATCGTCCTCTCCGTAAACACCTTCCTGATGGCGTTCCTCCAGGTGCCGGTAGGGAGGCTCACCGATACCGGGAACAAGGTCGCTCTGATCGTCGCGGGGTCGACCATAGCGTCGGTAGCACTCGCCGCAATCCCCTTCTGCAGGTCGCTTGGACCCCTGCTCGTGGTCACCGCCATCATGGGCGTCGGGGGTGCCGTCCAGCAGCCTTCCATCATGGCCCTGACGGTCGATGCAGGCCGGACCATCGGGATGGGGACCTCGATGGGCGCCTACAACACGGTCTTCGGGATCGGCATGATCGTCGCACCGCTGATAGGAGGCGTTTTCATGGACTACATCGGGATCGACGCCGTCTTTTACGTGGCCGGGGCGATAAGCCTCCTCGCAACGGCGGTTTTTGCCGTGATGATGCAGGGGTACGCCCGCAAAGGCGCCAGGGGAGAGGCACCCGGATCACGATAGGCCGCCGCACCCCGTCAACTTGAGAAAAAGACTTTTTTGCACCGTTACGGCGCTTCTTCCCCGGCACACTCGAGTTCCGCGATGACCTCGGCCGCGTCGTCCATCCGCCGGACCAGGTCCTTGATCTCGATCAGGCGTTCGGCGCCGATGAAGTGCTCGGCCATCACCCGGGCCATATCGGAGAGTTCGATGCGGCCGGCCCGCCGTCGGACCAGGCCGTAGTCGAGAAGGGTGGGGAGTGCGGGCTCCAGGGTCCCGACCATCGAACGGTTCATGCGGATGACCTGCTGTTCGTCGCCGCCCGAGACCACGGCGTTCGCGACGAACTCCTCCGTGCTCTGCTCCATGTCGTACTCGGGAGCGACCTCCTCCATATCGCCCCGCAGGAGGCCGACGGCAACCTCTTCTTCGGTCTTCCCGGACGTCCGGGAATACGACCCGCCGGGTTCCGCGAGGATGACCACCCGGCCGAGGTCGTGGAAGTCCGGCCGGCCGGCCCGGCCCATCATCTGGTAAAACTCCTGGACGGTAAGCCACTTGATGCCCATGGCAAGAGCGTCGAAGATCACCTGGGATGCCGGGAAATCGACGCCGGCGGCAAGCGCCGCCGTAGTCACGACGGCGGCGATCTCGCCGTTCGCGAATCGGCGCTCCACGTCCCGGCGCTCCTGGGCGGTCAGCCCCGCATGGTATGGGGCAGCCTTCTTCCCGAGAGCATCGGCAATGACGTGACAGCGGGCCCGGGAGTTGGTGAAGATGATCGTCTGACCCCGATAGCCCTTCGACGACCGCACCTTGTACTCCTCGGCGACCATCTGTTTGATGAACCCGATCTTCTTTGACCGCTCCAAGAAGTAGAGATACCGCTCGAGCGGGACGGGGCGGGCCGCGTAGCGAACCAGGTTCGCCTGGAGTTTCTCCGCAAGCAGCCCGGGGAACCCGATTGTGGCCGAGAGGTAGAGGAACTGCGCCTCGGGGGCGACGTGTTTGAGCCGGGCGATCAGCCCGTCGAGACGGTGGCCCCGCTCGGGGTCCTCAAGCATCTGGACCTCGTCGATGACGACGGTCCCGATGTCCTTCAACGACCTTCCTGTCCGGAGAGCGTGATCGATCCCCTCGTAGGTTCCCACCACGACGGGAGCGTTGACGTCCCGGTCCCCTGCCGGGCGGGTCTCGGGGAGGTTGAGGCGGCTCACCCCAACCTGGAGAGTGACTCGGACAAGGTGACCGTAACGGTCGCGGAACCGCTGGTATTTCTGGTTCGCAAGCGCGACCAGCGGGACCAGAAAGAGCATTCGCCCCCGCCCTTCGAGGAAGTTCTTCATCCCGGCCATCTCCCCGATGAAGGTCTTGCCGCTCGCGGTGGCGGATACGACGAGGAGGTGCTGCCCTTCGAGGAGCCCGTTCTGGACGGCGAGCTGCTGGACGGGCATGAGGTAGTCGACACCGGCGGCCTGCGTGAACGCAGGAGGGAGCGCCAGATCGGTGATATGAGCCGTCTTCTGGACCTCGTGCGCTTCGAGCCGGTCAAAGAGGGCCCGCGACCGGTCGGGACGGTCGGGTCCCACCGACGCGAGAACCCGGTCGAGGTCGCGGACCTGGACGAGGAGTTTTTCAAGGTGCATGAGCACCGAGCCGCCGAACCTGCCGATATAGCCGAGTTCCCGGCGCATCTCACGCTTTGCGCAGTCCATGCAGATCCACTCCCCGCCGTATCGGACGCCGGTCGCCGGATCGACGGGTACAAAACGGTCTTCGAGCTGGCAGAACCGGCAGATGTTGATCCGCGACGAGGGGATCTGAAGGTCGGCAAGGAAGGATTCGAATTCCGGGCTCTTCGCCGCGAGGTGCACCGAAGACCGGCGCAGCAACGTGATCAGGTCCCGGGTCGGGATGGGCTTGAGTTGTTTGCCCCGCCTGCGCATCTTGAAGTTCTTGGGCCGACGGCCTTTCGGGGTTTCGGTCAGGTCGACGAACCCGGAACTATCGACGCGGCCGCCTTCGACAAACAGCAGTTTGTACGTGCCTTTCTGGGGCTGGACGATAACCTTCATGGTGCGATCAGGTCATGGATCGTGTAGGCGAGCCCCACGGTCTCCAGTCGCTTGAGAAAATCGGTAAATTCCTCATCGACGATGAGGATGGCGCATTCCTGCCCGTGGAACGCCGCCTCGATGACGCCCTCCCGGGAGCCGAAGAACATATCCGGCTCGATACCGGCTTTTTTGAGGGCGACGTAGGACTCGAGCCCGACGGCGGCCACCATTTCTACGCCCTGGACCACGTCTCTGAGCAGGTCCGTCCGGACCTGCCGGGACCCGCCGCGCTCTACCCGCGGCACCTTACAGACATGAATGAGCCCTTCCTCGTGCTCGATGATGCCGTTTAACTGGGCGACGCCGAGGTCCTCGCCGGGCTCTGCGTCCATGGTCGCCCTGCCGGTAGCGCTCTGCTCCACATCTTTCGTCGCGTAAAGCCACCCGTCCTGCATGAAGACGCCGACCGTATCCCCCTTCCGGATCTCTTCCCGGGCGACAGCCGTCCAGACCGCGACCTGCTGGATGACGTCCCGATTGACGTGGCGGGCATAGGCCTCAAGCGCCTCGGCGTGCCGCAGGGTCCACTCGATCCCGCTCTTCGTCACCTCATACCGGCCCCGGCCGTGAGCGGCGACCAGCCCTTCGTCCACCAGCTCCCGGATGTACTCGGAGACGGCCTGCGGGGTCACGCCGAGTTTCTCGGCGATCTCCTGCTGGCGGACAGCCGGCTGATGTTCGGCGATCTCCACCAGGATCTGGAACCGGGTGGCCTCCCGCTTGCTGCGCAGGATGATGTACAGGGGATCGTCAGTGTAGTCGGTCAAGCAGCACCATTCCCTGTCCTTTCACATCGAGACCGGGAATCCTCTTCGCCAACCCCTTGATGAAGGTCGGACTGACCCCGTATTTCCGGGAGATATCGCCGATCGAAGTGGTTCCGGCCGCAATCTCCTGCTCGACCGAATCCACAATTGCCCTGAGGCCCTCGTCGTTTGAGACGGCTATATGCAACAGGTCTCCGATATCGCCCATGGAACACTGAAAACTTGCCCTGAATTTGCTGTATGTCGCCCGGTATTCCTTCGTCGGCTTCTCCCCGGGCTTGGGCATCCGCCACTGCTCTTCGACCAAGTTGCCCTTGCGGAGGATGGAAAGACACTCGGTCACCATCGAGGGATCCGAATACGCCCTAAGCTCCTCCTCCGTCAGCCAGGCCTTATTTAAGAGCTCGTAGATCCGTTTATAATCGGCATTATTGAACGTTATAAGAAGAGGAACCAGTTCCACTGGATCGTTAAGAATTTTAATATGTCCCGTCACTGCGATACCCTATTATTATATTGTTGTGTAACTCCATAAATTTTTGCTGAATATTAATGCGTACACAGGGAACCATCATCATCCGGGGCATCGTTCAGGGGGTCGGGTTTCGTCCCTTTGTCTATGCAACGGCCAGGAAATTCGGGATTACCGGATCGGTTAAAAACCTCGGGAGCGAGGTCGAAATCCATGCATTCGGAAACCGTTTCGAAGAATTTCTCGAGGTTGTTTCCCGAGGAACGCCGTTATCTCAGATAGATTCTATAGATGTCCAGGATATGCGCGGCAGTCCGCCCGAAACGTTTACCATCCTTGAGAGCGGTTCGGGATGCCTCTCCGGCTTCATCCCCCCCGACATCGCCACCTGTGACGACTGCATCGCCGATATCTTCACACCCGGCGGGCGATACGAAGGCTACTGGGCCACGTCCTGCGTCAACTGCGGCCCCCGATACAGCATCATCAACGCCCTCCCCTACGACCGGGAGCGTACGACCATGCAGCCGTTTCCCATGTGTACCGCCTGTGAGCGTGAATACACCCACCCGGCGTGCCGGCGCCACCACGCCCAGACGATCGCCTGTGCAGCCTGCGGGCCGCACCTCACGCTTCTTCGGGCCGACGGAACGCCGCTTCGAGCGGCGGACCCCATCAGGGAAACTGCATCCCTCCTCGATGCGGGCTCGATCGTCGCCATCCGGGGGATAGGCGGATTTCATATCGCCTGCACCGAGGAGGCGGCAGGCGCCCTGAAACGTCGTCTGGGCCGGACGGAGCAGCCTCTTGCGGTGATGGCGACCCCGGAGGAGGTGGAGCGGATCGCGGTTGTATCGGACGAAGAACGGGGAATTCTCCGTTCCCGGGAGCGGCCGATAGTGGTGCTCGCAAAGCGGGACCCCGCGTCGCACCCGGGGATCTCCAACCTCCATACCGTCGGGTGCATGCTCCCCTATACCGGGCTGCACCACCTCCTCTTTGCAAACCTCGCCCACCCGCTCCTCATCATGACGAGTGCGAACCTGCCGGGCTACCCGATGATCACCGATCTCGCGACCGCTCTCGAACGGCTTTCGGAACAGGTGGACTACATCCTCACGCACGACCGCCGGATCGTCAACCGGTGCGACGACTCCGTTGTTCGGGACGGCTGCATCATCCGTCTCTCGCGGGGCCTCGCCCCGAAGCGGACGGCAATCGATCTCGGCAATGAGTGCATCCTCGGTGTCGGCCCGGAACTGAACGCAAACATCTCCATCTACCAGAACGGGTTCTGCATCACGTCCCCGCACGTCGGAAACGTCAGGAACCCGCAGACCCTCGCCTACCTGCAGGAGACGATCGAAAGGATAGGGGGGCTCATCGGCGCCCGATACGACCGGATCGTCCACGACCTTCACCCGCAGTTCCTCTCGACTCGCTACGCGAGGAAGATCGCCGGAGAGACCGGGGCGGAACTCCTCGCCGTCCAGCACCACCGGGCGCACATCGCCGCAGCGACCCGGGAGGAATGCGTCGGAATCGCCATCGACGGCGTGGGATACGGCGACGACGGAACGGTCTGGGGCGGTGAGGTCTTTGCCGGGAAGGTCCCCCGCCTCGACCGGGTCGCCCACCTCGAGGTCGTCCCGATGCCGGGCGGCGACCTTGCCACCCGGTTCCCGGAGCGGATGCTCTACGGCATCCTGCCGACGTCGGGGGTCCGGGACCTTCTCGCATCGCGGGGCTGGAGCGAGATCGAACTATCGGCCCTTACCCGGCAGGTGGAGCGGGGGCTGAACGTCGCCGCGACCTCAAGCACGGGCCGGGTCCTCGATGCCGTTGCGGCCCTCCTCGGGATCTGCCGGGAACGGACCTACGACGGGGAACCGGCGATGAAACTCGAGGCGGCGGCGTCCGCCGGAAAGCCGTCGGCCTGGGACCTCGACTTCCTGCACGGCAGCGACGGCTGCGAGGTCCTCTCGACCCGTTCGCTCATAGCGGAGGCATACCGGCGGTACGCCGCCGGGGAACGGACCGAAAGCATCGCCGCGTCCTTCCAGTACAACCTCGCCCGGGGCGTCGCCGCGATGGCTGTCCGGGCGGCGGAGGAGCGGGGGACCCCCCGGGTGGCGCTCTCGGGCGGCGTGGCCTACAACCGGGCGATCCGGGAGACGATCCGGGACGAGGTCCGGGCTGCCGGGCTGGAGTTCATCATCAACCGTGACTATCCCCTCGGAGACGGGTGCATCAGCTTCGGGCAGGCGGTCTACGGGGGGAGTGAGGAGGAGTGAAGGGGCAAATCAACAAAATCCGGTTAACATAATGGAGAAATTTAGCAAATAATATACCTCCCCGCGCCCCATAGCAAAGCGCAGACGCCATGAAGTTGATTACCGTTGCAGGCCCTCCGTCTTCAGGGAAGACCTCCGTGATTCTCAAAACCATTGCAGCTCTCGGACTACCCGGGGGGAGCGTGGGCGTCGTGAAGTTCGACTCGCTCACCTCCTTCGATCACCAGCGCTACGACGAACAGGGGATACCCAACCAGACCGCGTTCGCCGGCAAGATCTGTCCCGACCACTTCTTCGTCAGCAATGTTGAAGGGGCGGTCGAGTGGGGCATGAAGAAGGGGCTGTCGGTTCTCGTCACGGAGAGCGCAGGGCTCTGCAACCGGTGCTCGCCGTACGTGAACGGCATTCTGTCGGTCTGCGTGATCGACAACCTTTCCGGCGTCAATACCCCGAGGAAGATCGGGCCGATGCTGAAATACGCCGATATCGTCGTCGTCACCAAAGGGGATATCGTCTCTCAGGCGGAGCGTGAAGTCTTTGCCTTCAACGTCCACGAGGTCAATGCGGCGGCAATCGTTCTCTTCGTCAACGGCATTACCGGCCAGGGAGCGTTCATGCTCGCCCGCTACTGGCAGGACGCACTCGATATCCAGACGCTTCGCGACCGCAAACTCAGGTTCACCATGCCCGCCGCCATCTGCTCGTACTGCACCGGCGAGACCCTTATCGGGGAGCCGTATCAGATGGGGATGGTCAAAAGAGTGGGGTTTGACGACGCATGAATGCCCTCGGTTACGTTGCCGAGGTTTCGACCGTCCCAATCGGCGAGATCCTCCGCCGCTATCCTCTTGCAGTCGATTACCTTGCCAATATGCGACTCGCCGGGGTCGATGAGACCAAAACACTCCCCGAAATTCTGGAGGATGTCGATGAGGATATGCTTGAGGAGTTCGGGCTCGACCGTGAGGAGGTCATCTACCACTTCTGTGCATTCCTTGAGGCGTTTTCCCGGGCGAAGGGGTCGGATGAGGCGATCTCCTCCGTTACGATCCTCGGCGGACGGGACAAGACAGGAAGGCCGGAGATGGTCGAATTGACAATAACGCCCGGTGAGGTCGTCAGCATCGTCGGTCCCACCGGCTCGGGGAAGAGCAGACTGCTTGAAGATATAGAATGCCTCGCCCAGCGCGATACGCCGACCGCAAGGCAGATCCTCATCAACGGCTCGGTTCCCGATGCCGACAAAAGATTCGCCACCGGGGGCAAACTGGTGGCCCAGCTCTCGCAGAATATGAACTTCGTCATGGACTTAACCGTGCAGGAATTCCTGAAAATGCACGCAAAAAGCCGGATGATCCCCGATCCCGCCGCAGTTGTGGAGAAGTGTTTTGCGGTTGCCAACTCTCTTGCGGGCGAGAAATTTACGCTCGATACGAAAGTCACCCAGCTCTCCGGCGGGCAGTCGCGGTCGCTGATGATCGCCGATACCGCACTTCTGAGTTCATCCCCGATCATCCTTATCGACGAACTGGAAAATGCAGGAATCGACCGGCGGGAGGCGGTCAAGCTCCTTGTCGGCAACGAGAAGATCGTCCTCATGTCGACGCACGATCCGCTCCTCGCCCTCCGCGCAGACAAACGGATCGTCATCAGAAACGGCGGCATTGCAAAAGTGATTGAAACGACGGCGGAAGAAGAAGAGACGCTGCATAAAATCGAGGCGATCGACTCCGTCCTCCTCGATATCCGTAATCAACTCCGGGGAGGAGGGATCGTTGCAAAAGAGAGTATCCCGGAATTTCAGGAGAAATGACCTATGTGGGAGTTATACGACGCATTGATCGAAGAGATCCCGGACGATATCATCGTCGATGACATCGTCGTCGGCGGAGAGATGACGTATGTTGAGGCAAACGGCGGCATCGGTCTTGCGGCATACCGCGATTATGTCCAGCGCGCGCCGATGATGACCAAAAATCGGATTGGAATGCCGTTAAAAGAGGTCGCCGGGTGTGTGAAGTCCTGGAATCTGCGGGAAGCGTCCATCGGCCAGTCGGCGATCGATGCGTGGTACAACCACCCGGATGTCGCTCGGCGCGCAGGGATCGAGGTTCCGGAAAAGAAGCGGGTTGAGGAGCGGCTGAAAGACCCGTTCATCCGGTCCCAGAACCTCGTGAAAGGAAAGAAGGTCTGTGTCGTCGGTCATTTTCCGTTCCTTGAGAAGCTGATCGCCCCGGTCTCCGACCTGAGCATCGTTGAGTGGGACCCCGCGGAGGGGGATTACCCGTATTCCGCCTGTGAGTATCTGCTGCCGGAATGCGATTATGCGTTCCTGACCTGTGCCGCCGTCGGGGACAAGAGCATGCCGCGGCTTCTTGAACTCTCGGAGAATGCAGAAGCGGTGACGATCGTAGGTCCGGGAACTCCTCTGTCCTCGGTATTCTTCGATTACGGCGTCTCCGATCTCTCGGGTTTTGTCGTGACCGACGCTCCGCTCGCCAAAAGGATTATTGCAGGAGCGGAGAGCCAGAGGATCTTCGGGGCGGGAATGAAGGTGCAGTACCTCCGCCCCTGAGGAGATTGCGGCGCATCGTTGCCGCTCATGGACGTGCCGCCCGTACTTACCGGCAGAGGTCTATAGCGGCTGACGGGGGCGGAGACCCTCTCTTTTCGTCCGTCACATCTCGATCCGGGTCGAAACGCCGTGCATGTGGTCCGCCGGCAAACGGTAGAACTGGACGAATGTCGGCGCAAGCCGTTTGATCGTGGCGAACACCTGCCAGACCAGATGGTTGGTCACGATCTCCTCGAGCCCATAGAAGATCACTTTCTCCCGAATGTCATGTTCCCTCAGGATCGGGGTGATGTCCACGAACTCGAGGTATCCGTGCCGGATCTCAAATGTCCGGAGTCCCTCGGCCAGGTCACGCTTGAAGCCGTGCACGACCCCGAACGGCGTGTCGTCGACCACAATCGAGACCAGAATGTTATCCTGATACAGGATGTTGTTCACGAACATGGTCCGGGCGATGTACGGCGGTATCCGTTTCACGTCCCGGGCGAAAAAGAGGGCGGTACCGCTGATAGGCTCCATGGTGTCCCGGATCTTACGGTACTGACGGAGAAAATCCTTGAGCTGAACCGGCCGGAACGCACGATGGAGCCGGCGCTGGCCCGCAAGGTAGATCAGGATCACACCCATCGGCACGGCTGCGAACACAAGCGACCAGTACCCGCCGGTCACGAGCTTGCTCTGGCTCGCACCGAGGAAGAGGAAGTCGATAAGGGTGATGCCCCACGCAAGGGCTGCATGGCCGTACCGGTGCCGGTATAGGAAGATGCCGGTGATCAGGATACCGGAGATAACCATCGTTCCCGTGACGGCGAGCCCGTATGCGGACGCAAGGTGCCGGGACTCCCGGAAGAAGAGCATCACAAAGAGCACGGCGAAAAGCAGCATCCAGTTGACGCTGTTGATGTAGATCTGCGACCGTAGCGCGGTCGATGTGTATTCGACCTTCAGTGTCGGCAGGAGCCGGGTCATGATCCCCTGATAGACGATCGAGAAGATCCCGCTGATCATCGCCTGCGACGCGATCACGGTCGCGGCGATCGAGAGGAGGACGAAGGGGATGTACAGACCAGCCGAGAGGGAGAGGATCATCTCAAAGAGGATGCTCGATGCATCGGGCTGTATCAGCGCAAAAGCCCCCTGTCCCAGGTAATTGATCACGAGCGCCGGGAAGACGAAGCACCAGGCCCGACGGATCGGTTCGCGGCCGAGGTGTCCCATGTCGGCGTACAGGGCTTCGCCGCCCGTCGCACAGAGGATCACCGACGCGAGGACCAGGAAGGACTCAAGCCCGTTCGAGAAGAGGAAGTTCACCCCGATGAGTGGATTGATCGCCCAGAGGACGGTGGGCGCCTGTACGATCATGATGATGCCCGACAGAGTCAGCGCGGCAAACCAGACGACCATGAGCGGCCCGAAGGTGACCGCGACCCGATCGGTGCCCCGCCGCTGAATGGAGAAGAGTATAATGGCGATGCCGGCTGCGAGCAGGATAAGCATGTCCGGCCCCACCCCCTTGAGGCCCGGGATCAGCGGCACACCTTCGACGGCCGAGAGTATGCTGATTGCCGGGGTAATCACGCCGTCGCCGATCAGGAGCGAGACCCCGATCACGGTCAGGATCAGGAGGGCGTAGCGCGACCTGGAGTGCTTCAGGAGCGGGTTCAGGAGCTCCCGCAGCACGATCGTCCCGCCCTCCCCCCTCTTTCCCAGGCTCATGGCGAGCCAGGCGTACTGGACCGAGACGATCAGAAGCAGGGTCCAGATGATCAGGGAGAGGACGCCGAGGATCGCGGCTTCGGTCCGGGGAATGAGGGCGAGAATCACCGTCAGGGTATAGATGGGGCTTGTCCCGATATCGCCGAAGACAAGGCCCGCTGCCTTGACCGCCCCCAGAGTTCCGGTCTCCTTCCCGCCTCCAGCGGCGCCAGTTCCCCCCATACAGGAAGATGGCCGCCTGCTGCCAATAAATCTATTCAATCGCTCATCTCTTCACGCAGGCAGCCGTAACCCCGTGGTATGTCTCTCGGACAATGCCCGGAACACCGACAGATTCCAGCGGATCATAACACCGGCAACCGCCGGCAAAAGAAAAAAGTTTAGCCGAAGAGGGCGCCGAGACCGGCCATACCGCTCTCTTCTTCCTCTTCCTTCTTTGCCTCTTCCTTGGCCTCGTCCGCGGCTGCTGCGGCGGGTGCTGCGGCGGCAGGGGCAGCAGCGGCTGCCGCGGGTGCGGCGGCGGCCGGAGCAACGGCGGCCTTGCTGATGGCCTCGTCGATGTTCACATCTTCGAGTGCGGCGACAAGGGCCTTCACACGGGCATCCTCGACGGCGACACCGGCCGCCTTCAGGACAGCAGTCACATTCTCTTCAGTTACATCCTTGCCTGCGTTGTGCAGGAGCAGTGCAGCGTAGATATACTCCATAGTTCATTCACCTTTGGTTTTGAAATACTGTTAGCCGAAGAGGGCGCCGAGACCGGCCATGCCGCTCTCTTCTTCCTCTTCCTTCTTCTCCTCTTCCGTCTCTTCTTTTTCGGGCTTTGCCTCGGCCGTCTTCTCCGTTGCCGCGGGTGCCGCCGCAACGGTTGCCGCCGAGGCGGCCTTCAGGGTCGCCTCATCGAGCTCGAACCCATGGGCCTCTGCCGCAAGCGCGACACCCAGCATCTCCCGCTGTGCCCGCCCGATGATCAGGTCGATGATGTCCTTCTCGTAGATGCTCGCTTCGACACCTACAGTCCGGGCTTCCCGAACCGCCTTGCCGATGATGGCGCCGATGGTGAGCGGTGTCGGGATGACGGCATTGACCGAGAGGTTAAACGCCTGCTGGGCCGCAAGCACGATATTGCGGTAGTAAGCCTCTTCATCGATAACGAGGAGGTCGGGCGTAAAGACGGTGTTCTTGTAGTAAGCAGCCTGGAGGACGAGACCGACGTCCATCGGCTTGATGTCGAGCTTCACGAGAGCATCGGCAATCTTCTTGCTGATGACCTCACCCTTCTTCACGACCGTCTTCGTCTCACGAATCTTGACCTTTCCACCCTCAATGGCTGCCGGAATGCCCACCTGCTGGAGTTCGCCCACAATGGGGCCGGGCTTGAAGCTGGTCGGGCCCTTCGGGACGACGATATCCTCCGGTGCAATCTCGCCGGGCTTCGCCGCCATCTTCGTCTTGGTCTGCTCAAGCAGCTTGAAGAGTTTGAAAGGGTTCTCGTTCGTGAAGATCATGGCGCTCTGGCCTTCGGCATGTTCCCTCAGAGCCACAACGCTGCCGCCGACCTCATTTAAGGCGTGCTCGATCAGCGTGTTCCGGGCCATCTTCACCCTCGCCGTACCGCGGAGGTTCCTCCGGATATGCTGGACCTGCGAGGCGGGAATGCCGTACATGTCCACAACGCCGACGAGCGAATGCTCCCCGATACCGCGCTTGATCTCGTCCACCTCGTCCTTCTTCCACTTGGGCAGGTGGTGTGTGTAGAGTGCCATTAGATTACCCTCACTGCCGGCCCCATGGTTGTCTTCACGTAGACCGAGTGAATGTTCAGTGCCCCGCTCTCCAGGACGGACTCAACCCGCCGAAGAACCGCTTCGATGTTCTCGGCGATCTGCTCCGGTTCCATTCCGGCCGACCCAACCTTCGTGTGGAAGACTTTCTTGTCCTTCGTCCGGATCTTCACGGAACCCCTCAGACGCTGAACAATGGGCCGGATATCCATTCCCTGCGGAACCGGCATGGGCATCCTGCCCCGCGGACCGAGCCTGACACCGAGATAACGACCGACGAGAGGCATCACTGCCGTCTCTGCAAGGAAGAACTGATACTCTTCCGCCATTTTACGCGCTTCCCGGGGTTCTCCCCCGAGCCGCTCGATCTCCTCAGGTCCGATAATAAGGTCCACATTCGCCTCTTTGGCCTGTGTGGTGATGTCGCCCTTCCCGAGAACGGCGATCTTGACGTTGTCAAAACCGTTCGGGAGGAGAATCGTCTCATCGATACGATTCTTGGGCTGGGACATATCGAGATTCCTGAGGTTGACGGTGATATCCACGCTCTCCACGAACTTCCTTTCCGGAGCCTGCGAGAGGGCCGTCGTCACGGCTTTTTGTATACTGGTTTTATCGACCATCCTTTTCCTCCATAGTACGCGACCTCACGATCTTCTATGGTTGTCTGACATCTATGCGACGAGTACGCTGTCGTATGCTCCGTCGTTGATGGCCTGGATCATCTCGCGGGGGCTCTTGCCCTCGACGGTGACACCGACGCTCACGCACGTTCCAACGACCTCTTTGACCGCAGATTTCAGGTCGTACGAGAGCATGCCATCAAGTTTCATACGGGCGATACGGACAGCGGCCTCCAGCGGCAGGTTTCCCGCCACCTGAGCGCCCGGCTCTGCAGACCCCTTTTCGATACCGGCTTCTTTCATAACAAGCGCCGTCGTGGGCGGAATGCCCACTTCAATCGTGTAGTTGCGCTTATCGTCGACCGCGACCGTCACCGGCACCTGCATGCCGTTGAAATCAGCCGTCTTCTTGTTGATCTCATCGACGACAGCCTTCACGTTGATACCGAGAGGTCCGAGCGCAGGCCCGAGAGGCGGGCCTGCTGTTGCCTTGCCGCCGGGTACCAATACCTCGACCGTTTCTGTCATACAAATTCTCCAGCTTATTCCTCAGGGGAATAGTTGCCTGGGTTATCTAAGGTCATCGTAAAGAGATTTAAATATAATGCCGGACCGTGCCGCGCAAATACCGGGCCCGTCGCGCAGGCGGGCACGTCAGAATGAGGGAAACAGCATCAACACCGATGCAGCGACTCCCCGTTGCCCGGGTTAAAAAAGGGAGAAGAGAATGCGCCTAACCGCCACTCTCCGACCGCTCCACGACGCGAACGGAATCGCCGCGAACCGTGATCGGGATGGGGACCATGCTCTCGTAGAGCTCGACCGTGATCTCTTCTTTTCCGGAATCAATACGTTTGACGACCGCCTTCTCACCCTTGAACGGTCCGGCGATGATCTCGACGATGGTGCCCTCGGTGATGCCGCTGACCACCGGTTTCGGCACCAGGAAATGCTCCACCTCCGAGAGCGCAGTCGAGCCCTGCACCACCGCGCGCGCATGAGGGATCAGCTCCACCAGTTGTTCGATTCGGGCGATTGAGTCGGGACTCTCCACAAGGACGTAGCCTTTCAGTTCCTCAGGGACCATGACGGCCGTCACATGAATGTCCTTCTGCTCCCTCGTCACCTTCTCGATGTTGTCGGCAACCGTTCGTTCCTGTTTCGCGGTCGTCTTTATTGCATATACCCTGTTTCCGCTCTCAGCCATATTCATCATTTAGGCAATACCAGCATGATCTCGTATATGACAAACCCGACAAGACCGATGAGCATGATCCCGACCGCCGCCACGATGGCGATCTTCGAGAACTCGTCGCGGGTCGGCGCCCGTGCCAGTTTCAGCACGCGCCAGTACTTCTTGAAGAGCTCCTCTTCGATCTTGAACGATTTTGCGCCTTCAAATTTTTCTTTATAATCCATCATCTCGACTCACTTCAGGAAGTCAATCTCAAACTCTTTCATCATCCGTGGCATACTCTTTTCGTTTCTCCCATATATTTGTGGTGACCGGACACCGGTGACCACGAGGAGCGTCCGCATCTTGCCCTGCATCTCGGGGTCGACCTGGGCGCCCCAGATGATGCGGGCGTCGGGGTCGATGCGGTCGTAAACCTCCTGGATGACGGCCTCTGCCTCGAACATGGTCATATCGGGCCCGCCGACGACATTGACAAGTGCGGCGCTCGCCCCGCCGATGTCCACGTCGAGCAGCGGGGAGCGCAGCGCCTTCTTGACCGAGTCGGCGGCTTTGTCCTCACTGTCGCTCTCGCCCATCCCGATCATCGCCACGCCTCCCCGCTCCATGACGGTCCGGACATCAGCGAAGTCGAGGTTCACGAGCCCGGGCATCGTGATCAGTTCGGTGATGCCCTTCACCGCACGCATCAGCACCTCGTCCGAGACCTTGAAGGCGGCGTGGAGCGGGAGTCGGGGCACGACCTCGAGCAGGCGGTCGTTCGGCACGACGATAACGGTATCCGCCACCTCGCGGAGCCGCTCAAGACCGGCCTCGGCGTTCTGACCCCGGATCGCGCCTTCGGCCGTGAACGGCAGGGTAACTACCGCGATGGTAAGGGCGCCCTCCTCCCGGGCGGACTTCGCGACCACGGGTGCGGAGCCGGTACCGGTGCCGCCCCCGAGGCCGGTGGTGATGAAAACCATATCGCACCCTTCGACGGCCCGCTTGATGTCGTCCTCGTTCTCGAGGGCCGCCTCCTCGCCGACCTGGGGGATCGAACCCGCGCCAAGGCCGCGGGTCCTCTGTCTCCCGATCAGGATCCGGGTGTCCGCCCGGGTCCGGATAAGGTGCTGGGCGTCGGTGTTGAGGGCGATCAGCCGCGCTCCGTTGATACCCTCCTCCGACATCCGGGTGATCGTGTTCGAACCGCCGCCACCGCACCCGACGACCGCGATCTCAGTCCGGAGTTCCATGAGGACCTCCTCAAGCTCCTTGTCGACCTCTATGGGCTCAGAAAAGCGCTGATCCTCTCGTGCCCGTGAAAGTGCCTCTTCTACAATGGATTTCATGTATATCTCTCCAATCCCGGGATATGTATCCGCTTCACGCTGGTTGTCTGTACTGCATCGGCGGTAATCCTTCGTCCTTCGACCGTAACCGCGTTCCCACCGGCAAGCGTGGCAAAGAGCGGCCCCTTCGGAACCCCGAGCATGCGCGCTTTCCCGGGGTCGAACCGCACCTTGCAAAGGACAAGGTGATCACCGTCGATAACAGCATTTTCACAGATAAGTAAGAGTTTTACGCACAGGGTAGTTATATCTCTTGCGAGTTGGGAGGATGCATCCTCAAAGCCGATAAACGTCGGCAGTACTTCCGCCGACCCTTTTGAGAGATGGACAATCGGCAATTCATCGATGGATTCAAGAAATCTGTCTTTACTGGATTTTACGATCTCTTCAACAAGGTCCGGGGCAACGGTTACCGGGACCGGAGTTCCCTCTCCCGCGAGGCCGTGGATGTGGATGCGGGAGCCGGGAGCGATCTCTCCGGCGAGAGCTCTGACCCTGCAGTAAGTGGCCCAATCGAGACGCGAGACCTCCGGGATTTCAGACTCGGTGAGGTGAATGATCCCGGCATCGTCAAGCATCCGCTCGATCCGTTCGAATTCACCGGTCGAGAGTGCTTTTCGGTCGATGTAAGTGGCAACGGCACGGCTCGCCTCCTGCATCCGCAGGATGAGGGGCGGGGTTATGTCGCCGACCTGACGGGTCGGCACGATGTGGCCGAAAGCGCCCCGGGAAGAGAGAGCGATAGCGGTCTGCCGCATGGCGTAGTGGGTCCCACCAAAGCCGATGAGGTTGATCGTCTTCAGTGGCCGGGCGGTGAGGATGCTCTCCGCTACCGCCCTTCCTGCGACCGGGTCGGCCCATTCAGCGGCGGTGGACCCGATTTCGACGAAGAATGACGGCGTGGATAGCGCCGTCGGACCGTGGTGCGTCACTTCGTAGGAGACCCGGTAGCCCTCCGGGGCCCGGGCGGCGAGGCTACCAAGGACGGCGTGCATCCATGCCGGAGATGCCGGCGCAAGAGTCTGTGGCTCTCCGCCGAGTTCGGCGGCACCGTAGTTTCCGGTCGCGTGCACGGTCAGGGCGGGCGTCGGGTGCACGCTCGAGTGCCGGGAGAGGAAGATAATGAGATCGGCATCGACCTCTTCATCGATCCGGTCCTGATAGATCAATCTTCCCGCGATTTCGTGGAACGCCAGCGTATGCCGGTTCGCAAGCGGCCACGACCCGCCCTCCGCAAGCAGTTCCCGGAGGCGATCGCGGATGTTCACCCCCGCACAATCCTCTCTTGAGTTGATCAGCGCGATCCGCATCGGTACATACATGGGCGGGCAGGACGCTAAATGATAGTGCTTGTTGACCCGACAGTAAATCCTATCTGCCGGCAGGCAAACCATGTTGGTACTATGGACAAAGAGAAGATACGCAAAGCGTTCGAGGCGTACGGCATAGAAAACGAGATCACCTGCCCGCAGGCGTTCGAGATCTCCGGGAAGTACGACATCTCGAAGGCGGACATTGCCCGATACTGCAATCAGCGCGAACCGAGGATCAAGATCCGGGCCTGCCAGTTGGGCTGCTTCAGATGAGCCTCTTCCTTGAGGTCGTGTCCGTCAGCGAGGCCGTGGAGGCGGTGCGGAGGATCGCCCCGCTGCCCGGGTGCGAGGAGGTCCCGCTCGAAGACGCCCTCCATCGGGTTCTCGCGCGGGATGTCCGTGCCGATATCGATATCCCGGGGTTCGACCGCTCGACGGTCGACGGCTACGCACTCGCCGCTGCCGAGACCACCGGGGCCTCCGAGGCCATCCCGGCTATGCTCCAGTGCCGGGGCCGGGTCGGGATGGGAAGCGCGGATGTGGGTGAGATCTCTTCAGGGGCGTGCCGATACGTTCCCACCGGAGGGGCTCTCCCGGAGGGGGCGGACGCGGCGGTGATGATCGAGCACGCAGAGCAGATCGGGGACGACGTTCTGATACACCGCCCGGTGGCGCCCGGCGAGAACGTGGTCTTCCGGGGCGAAGACTTCGGCGCCGGGAAGGTCGCCCTGGAGCGGGGCCGTGTGCTCTCGCCCCGGGAGATCGGCGTAGCCGCGGCGGTCGGCGCCGACCGGGTATCTGTGGTGACGAGACCGAAGATCGGGATCATATCCACGGGGAACGAACTCGTCCCCGTCGTCGAGACCCCGGGGCCGGGGGAGGTGCGGGACGCAAACTCCTACCTCGCCGGCGCTTTCGTGACGGAGCGGGGGTGCCACCCGGTCTACTTCGGGATCGTCAGGGACGAGCAGGCGATGCTGAAGAGGGCAGTCTCTTCGGCGCTTGACCGGTGCGATGCGGTCCTGGTCTCGGGGGGGTCCTCGAAAGATGAGCGGGACAACACCGCCGCGGTCATCGCGGAACTCGGCGAGGTGCTGGTGCACGGGATCGCCATCGCGCCGGGAAAACCCACCATCATCGGAACGGCGGGGGGAAAACCGGTTATCGGACTCCCGGGGCACCCGGCATCGACCTATGTCGTGCTCGTCGCCGTCGTCGACCACCTGCTCGCGGCGATGCAGATGACCACCGTCTCACGGCGGACCATCCGCGCACAGCTGACAGAGAACGTTCCTTCCACCCGCGGGAGGGAGGACTACGTCCGGGTCAGCGTCAGGAACGGGAAGGCGACGCCGGTCTTCGGGAAGTCGGGGCTCCTCAACACCCTGGTGCAGAGCGGGGGGCTGGTGCAGATCCCGGCGTCGAGCGAGGGGCTCGAGGTCGGCGAAGAGGTTGAGGTGATTCTGTGGTGAAACGCTACCTCTCGGTCATCTCTCTCGCCGAAGCGCGGGAGCTCGTGGAGCGCTCCTTCCCGGCGATCCCCGGGGTCGTCCGGGTCCCGGTGACCACCGGAGCGGTCGGCAGGATCACCGCCGGGCCCATATTCGCCAGGTTCTCGGTCCCCGCCATCCACCTCTCGGCGATGGACGGGATCGCGGTAAGAAGCGCCGATACCCGCGGGGCAAGCGAGCAGCACCCGGTGACCCTCCCGGTTGCGGTGCGGGTCAACACGGGAAACATCGTCCCGCCCGGCTACGATGCGGTGGTGATGATCGAGGATGTCTGGGTTGAGGGCGAGACCTACACCATCAGAAAGCCGGTCAGCCCCTGGCAGCACATCCGCCCGGTCGGCGAGGATATCGGGGAGTCGGAGATGATCCTCCCGCAGGGCCACCGGATACGGCCGCAGGACGTGGGGGCGCTCGCAAACTACGGGGTCACCGAGGTCGCGGTCAAAAATGTCCGGGCGGGGCTGATCCCCACCGGGAGCGAACTGGTGCCGGCGGGCGAGATGCCGCCGCCCGGGAAGGTGGTGGAGAGCAACACCCTGATGGCCGCGGCGGTACTCGAGGAGGCGGGCGTGGAGGCGCACCGCTACGCAATCGTCCCGGACGACTACGACCGGATCCGGGACGCCGTCCGGCGCGGCGTCGCCGAGAACGATATCCTGTTCGTCTCGGCCGGCTCGTCCGCCGGGACCCGCGACTACACCGCCGATATCGTCCGGGACCTCGGCGAAGTGCTGGCGCACGGGGTCGCCATCAAACCCGGAAAACCGGTGATCATCGGCCGGATTGAGGGAAAACCGGTGATCGGCCTTCCCGGCTATCCCCTTGCGGCGGCAACCGTGCTCCGCGAGATCGTGCTGCCGTTCATAGCCCGCTACGGCCTTTCCGTCCCCCGGCCGGAATGCGTCGACGCCCGGCTTACCACGAGCCTGCACTCGGATATCGGGACGGACGAGTTCGTCCTCCTCTCGGTGGGGAGGATCGGCGACCGCTGGGTGGCGGTGCCCCAGTCCCGGGGCGCCGGAGTTCAGATGAGCGCGGTGCGGGCGAACGCATACCTGCAGATCCCGGCGCAGAAAGAGGGGGTCGAGGCCGGGGAGACGATGAGCGTCCGGCTCACCGTCCCCCGCGCGGAGGCGGAGGAAGCGGTGCTCATCACCGGCAGCCACGACCCGGCCCTCGACTACCTGGCCGACCTCATCCGACCGCGCGATGTCGATATCCACTCCACCCACGTCGGGAGCATGGGCGGCGTGATTGCCCTGAAGAAGCAGGAGTGCCACGCGGCCCCGATGCACCTTCTCTCCCCCGACGGCACCTACAATATCCATTACCTGGAGCGCTACCTGCCCGGCGCGGACCTCGTCCTCCTCTGCGTGGCGGAACGCCAGCAGGGGGTCATGTCCCGCGACGGGCTGACGATTGACGATCTACCCGGCCGGACGTTCATCAACCGGCAGAAGGGGTCGGGGACGCGGGTGCTCTTCGACCACGTTCTCACAAAACGCGGGATCGCACCGGCCGCCATCCCGGGCTACGACCGCGAGGCGACGACGCACCTTGCGGTGGCCCTGGCCGTCCGGACCGGGGAGGCCGATGCAGGAATGGGCGTTTACAGCGCCGCAAAGGCGCTCGGTCTCGCGTTCGTCCCGGTGGCGACGGAGCGCTACGAACTCGCGATTCACCGGGCGATGCTCGACGACCCCCGGATCGCGGCCCTCGTCGAGACTGTCTCGTCGGAGGCGTTCAAGCGGGTCCTCCGGGACCTCGGGGGCTACGAGACGGGCGAGACCGGCGTCCTGCGCGGACTGCGAGGCTGACCGCCTCCCCGGGCGTGGCGCACTCCCTCACCCCCTCTATCTTCCAGGTCAAAAGACCGTAGACCGGTTTTCCTGTCTTGAGCGCGATCGCGATCTCCGAGAGGGTGCCGTAGCCGCCCCCGACGGCGATCACCGCATCCGCCGAGTTCACGAGAACGACGTTCCTCGCGTGCCCCATGCCGGTGCGGACCACCACGTCGAGATAGGGGTTTCCGTCCCCGACATCCGGGAGGATGCCGACGGTCGCCCCCCCGCCCTCTTTTGCGCCCCTGCAGGCGGCCTCCATCACCCCGCCGAGGCCGCCGCAACAGACGGTCCCGTGGTTCCCGGCGATGAGGCGGCCGACGGCTTCTGCAAGCCCGTAGTCTTCTCCGGAGCAGTCCCCCCTCCCGATGACGGCTATCTGCATGGGGAGAGGTCGGGGGGTGAGGAGATAATGGGTTGGACGGGGGGGCGCTCCTGCCCTGCGGCCAGTCGAGAGTCGCACCTTGCGGTGCTCCTGCCCCGCCTGCCCTGCGGGGCACGCGGGGCACACACAAACACTTTGTCTCACAACAACAAATGGTACACCAGAGTGTGACTATGAGGGATATGAGGTGAAAGAAGTCACCAGCAGTTATAACCCGCGCGAGATCGAGACGCGAGTCCAGGATTACTGGAAGAGCGAAAATATCTATGCACGTGTCCAGGAGAGGAGGAAGGATGGGGAAGCGTTCTTTTTCGTCGACGGGCCGCCGTACACCACCGGCAACATTCACCTCGGCACCGCCTGGAACAAGATCATAAAAGACGCTATCCTCCGGTATCAGCGGATGCTGGGCAAAAACGTCATCGAGCGCGCCGGTTACGACATGCACGGCCTCCCCATCGAGGTGCAGGTTGAGCACCAGCTCGGGTTCACCTCGAAGAAAGATATCGAAGAGTACGGTATCGCCGCATTCATCGAACAATGCCGGACGTTTGCCCTGACGCACATGGAGATCATGAGCGACCAGTTCCGGCGGCTCGGCATCTGGCTCGACTTCGACAACCCCTACCAGACCATCAAGGAGGAGTACATCGAGTCCGCGTGGTGGGCGCTCCAGCAGGCCGACAGGCACGGGCTCCTCGAACGCGGCCACCGGGTCGTGAACTGGTGCCCCCGGTGCGAGACGGCGATCGCCGACTCCGAAGTGGACTACTGGGATGAGACCGACCCCTCCATCTTCGTCAAGTTCCCCGTCGTCGGGCGCGAAAACGAGTACCTCGTGATCTGGACGACGACGCCCTGGACCCTTCCCGCGAACGTGGCGGTGGCGGTCAACGCCGCGTTCACCTACGCGCGGGTGCGGGCGAAGAAAGACAACGGCGAGGAGGTTCTCTGGCTCGCCGAAGAACTCGTCGAACCCGTCCTGAAGATGGGCAGGTATCAGGACTACACGGTCCTCGATAAGGTCCCGGGGAGCAGCCTCGTCGGCATGGAGTACACCTCCCCGCTCGCCGGTCACGTGCCGCACCAGGCGGAGATCCGGCACCGGGTCGTGGCGGCCGACTACGTCGCGCTCGAGAACACCGGCCTCGTCCACATCGCCCCCGGCCACGGGTGGGACGACTACCTGGTCGGTATCCGGGAGGGGCTTGAGGTCTTCTGCCCGGTCGACGCCGGAGGGTGCTTCACCCCGGAGGCCGGGGCGTTTGCCGACATGTACGTCCGGGACGCAAACGATGTCGTCATCGACGCACTCGGCGGCTACCTCCTCGCCCGGAAGACGATCACCCACCGCTACGGCCACTGCTGGCGGTGCAAGGCCCCCATCATCTACCGTGCGACGGCACAGTGGTTCCTGAAGGCCACCACCGTCCGCGACCGGATGCTCGACGAGATCACGAAGGTGAAGTGGTATCCGGAATGGGCAGGAAGCGCCCGGTTCCATGACTTCGTCAAGGAGTCACGCGACTGGTGCATCTCCCGGCAGCGCTACTGGGGCATCCCCATCCCCATCTGGCACTGCCCGCAGTGCGGAGAGAAGATCGTCATCGGCACCATCGCCGAACTCGAAGAGCGGTCGGGAACGGCGATCCCCGATCCCCACCGCCCCTACGTGGATGCGGTCACCATCCCGTGCTCCTGCGGCGGAAAGATGCACCGGGTCGCCGATATCTTCGACGTCTGGTTCGACTCGGCGGTCGCGTCCTGGGCAACCCTCGGGTTCCCCCGGCGGCGCGAGGCCTTCGACCGCTACTGGCCGGCGGACTTCATCACCGAAGGACAGGACCAGACCCGGGGCTGGTTCTATTCCCAGCTCGGGGCAAGCACCATGGCGTTCTCCCGCGCTCCCTACAAAAGCGTCCTGATGCACGGGTTTGCTCTCGACGCCGATGGGCGCAAGATGAGCAAGAGCCTCGGAAACGTCGTGACGCCCGAAGAGGTGATGAACCAGTTCGGCGTCGACGTCCTCCGGTTCTACGTCCTCTGGGCAAACGCCCCCTGGGACGACCTGAAGTTCAACTGGGACGGCGTGAAGACCATTCACCGGGCGCTCAACATCCTCTGGAACGTCTACCGGTTCCCGCTCCCGTATATGGCCCTCGACTCGTTCCAGCCGGCGTCCGACGACGGCGGTCGGTGGAACGACGCGTTCGTCCGGGACAACATCGAAAAAATGCCGGAGGAAGACCGCTGGATCATCTCCCGGGTCAACTCGCTCGCCCGGTCGATAGCCGGGGATATGCAGGAGTACCTGCTCCACAGGATAACGCGGACGCTTTCCGCCTTTATCCTCGAGGACCTCTCCCGCTGGTACGTGCAGATCGTTCGGCCGCGGATGTGGCTTGAAGAGGATTCTCCGGAGAAGCGGTATGCCTACGAGGCCTCCTACTACGTCATGCGCCGCCTGATAGTGCTTCTTTCTCCGTTTACTCCTCATATCACCGAGGAGATGTACCGGAACCTCCGTCTTGCGGGAGACCCGGAGAGCGTCCATATGCTCGACTGGCCGAAGGTGGACGACCTCCTGATCGATTCGCACCTTGAGGCCGACATGGAGGTCATCCGGTCGTTCGACGACGCGGTCGCCAACGCCCGGCAGGCCGGAAAGCGGAAACTCCGCTGGCCGGTAGAAGAGGTCGTGGTAGTCACCGAAAGCGAAGACGTGAAGGCAGCCTTCCACGACCTGAACGCTCTTGCCCGGAACCGGGCGAACGCCCGGACGGTTCGGGTCGTCTACGGGACGTGGGACCGGCTCCTCTGGCAGGCAGAACCGGTGATGCGTAGTGTCGGCCCGGAGTTCGGCAGGGAGGGGCCGAAGGTCAAGGCGCTGATCGAGCGGGCGGACGGCACCGCCCTGAAGGCCACCATCGAGCGGGACGGAAAAGCCGAACTCGACGGCTACGAAGTGTCTGCACGTCACGTCGCCTTCGCGGAGGCCCTCCCCGAGGGTGTCTTCTCCGCCCCCATGAAGGACGCGACGGTCTACGTGGACGTCACCCTCACGCCGGCGCTCGAAGCCGAGGGCTATTCTCGCGAGGTCATCCGGCGAATCCAGGAGATGCGGCGCCAGCTGGACCTGAACGTCGACGACTTCATCGCCGCAGCCGTGGATATTGCCGATGGAAGGGTGGCCTCGCTCATCGGGGAAGAGGTGTGGCAGAACGAGATCGCCGGAGAGGTGCGGGCGGCAACCCTCACCGTCCGCCACGCAGACGGAAAGAAGCCGGCAGAGACCTTTGAACTCGAGAAAGACTGGGACGTGGAAGGCGTGCGGATGCAGATCGGCATCTCACGCGCCGGTGAGTGAACGGATCAGGGCGGCCCCCTCGTCCGTTGAGAAGAGAGGGGTCACCTCCGGTTCCCGGATGCAGGTCCGCTGGGCCTGCACGATCTCGCCCGTTATGGGGTTATACCCCTCTTTTATGCACTCTTCCCGGTAGAGGAGCATACCCCGCCGCTGCCAGGCAGGCGTTGCCGCCAGGTTGATGCCTCGCTCAAACATCATCTCGTGCATCGCATCGGACCGCATCCCCCGGAGTGCGGCGGCGGCCTCCCGGGGGCTCATCCCTTCGTCGACCAGCGCACTCTGGCAGTAGGCGTTGATATGGTTCCGCCACGCCTCGTTCTGCCGGGAGATGAGGTACTCGACAGCAAACTCCCCCGTTGCGGGGATTGTCCGGGCATCGAACGCAAGAGGTTCGGCGCACCTGAGTTCGATCGTGAGCCTGCTCGCCGCAATCGCGGCGGTCACGGAGTCGATCTTCTCCACCCGCCCGGAGAACGGCAGCGTCTTAAAATAGAGGCTGATCTCGTCGGAGAAGGTATAGGCGAACGCAGGAGCAAGACCGCTTTCGGTGAGGAGGTAGCGGCAGACAGCCCGCATGCTCGCGCAGAAGGCGGGGTCGAACGGTTTTTTGAAATTGAGCGTCCGGGTCAGGCGGTGAAAAGCCCGGCCGTCGAGCCTGACAAAAACAGGGGGGAAGATGGTGAGACCCGCGAAGATCTCCCGGTCTTGAATATCCATATGCTATCAGATGTATGAGGAGCCCCGGACCGGTCGGATTCGCGTTTATTCTTCTTTTTCCGGCGACCTGAAGATACCGGGGATATGGCGGACGATGACGATATCCCCGATGCTCTTTACGACCCGGAAGGGGATCTGCAGTCCCGAGTAGCCTTTTACCTCTCCGATCTCGGGGTTGAGCTCGCCGACCGCAAGGGAGTCGATCTTCTTCTGGTCGACGTCGAGCACGACATCATCGACGTTCCCGATATATACAGCCCTATCGGTATAGACACTCAGTCCGAACAGCTCTGTAATCTGTGTTCTCATCGGCATCCTCTGAAGGTATATTACTATAAATGATAAAAAGATACTCTTTTCTCATGGATGCGTCGTTGCAGATCGGAAACCTGGCCGGGATTCCGGTCAAATTGCACTGGAGTTTTCTTCTAGTGATCCCTCTCTTTGCCTGGATCATCGGGAGCCAGATCCTGCTCACGACCGAGGTGATTGCAGTCCTCTTCGATGTTCCAATCGACGTGACGCTGATCACGGCTGGGTTCAATCCCTACATCCTCGGGACCGTCGTTGCGCTCGGCCTCTTTGTCGGGGTCTTCATCCACGAGTTGGCCCACTCGCTCATCGCGAAAGCGAAGGGGATCAAGATCCACAGCATCACGCTCCTCATCCTCGGGGGGGTCTCCCAGATGGAGGAGACGATGCCGGACCCGAAGGTGGAACTCCCCATGGCGCTCGCGGGTCCGCTCATGAGCCTTGCCGTCGGGGTGATCTGCAGTGCTCTGGTCTACGTCTTCGACGCTCTCGTCCCGGACCCGGGGCTGGCCGGCGTCCTCGTCTTCACCTTCGGCTATCTCGGTCTCTTAAACGTCCTGCTCTTTGCGTTCAACCTTATCCCGGCGTTTCCCATGGACGGGGGGCGCGTGCTTCGAGCATGGCTTGCGCGAAGATTGCCGCTCTCCCAGGCAACCCGGATCGCCGCCGATGTCGGGAAGGCGTTTGCCGTCATCTTCGGGATCATCGGACTCCTGCTCCTCAACCCCATCCTGATCCTCATCGCCTTCTTCATCTACATCGGGGCAAACCAGGAGGCCACTTACCTCCGCTACAACATCCTGCTGCAGGACGTCACGGTGGCGGACGCAATGAGCAGCCCGGTCGTCACCGTAGAACCGACGATGCCGCTCCCGCAGCTGATGGATATGATGTACGAGACGAAACACCTCGGGTTTCCCGTGGTGGAACGGGGGTCGCTTGTCGGGATCGTCGCTCTCGCCGACGTCCACAAGAGTTCGCCGGTCGACCGGGAGGCGATGCAGGTGCGGGACGTCATGACCCGGACCCCGACCACCCTCTCGCCGTCGGCGCCGCTCATCGATGCGCTGAAGGTCATCTCGGGCATGAATATCGGGAGAATCCCGGTGGTCGAAGACGGCAATCTTGTCGGGATCGTCACCCGGACGGACGTGCTCCGGGTGATGGAACTGAGAGAGGAGAAGTAGGGGGTGGATAGTTCCTCTTCACTCAGTTTTGATGAGTTTTTTCCCGCTAACAACTGGATGATGCGACACGCAAATCCGTCCTTAGTTAATGTTTGTCGATGGTTGGTTGGTGTTTAAGACGTTGCGACGATGGAAACTGTTTCACCAGTTTCTAATTCGTCCAGAAATGCAAGGGTGGCGGCATCGAGGATGTTGCCGATAAGCTCTCCAATAGATTTTCCCTGGGTACAAACACAGTGATGGGAGTGTTGTCCGATGTACACTTTTAGACCGCCGAAAGTGCACAAAGTTACGCCGCCGTTGACAACGTCTGGCAGTGTTTACAGAAATACTGCTGATTCCCAGCACAATTCCTCCCATTCATAATGAGATCTTTCCCTTCCTCAAGCTGGAAGAACCGGCATCCAGAATTCTGGCAGGTCATCGTGCCGGAACTGCGGGCACGGGACATGGGCAATACTATTCTTGAGAATAAATAAAAATATGTGAATAATATGTAGAGACACTAGAAATGTGATACCAGTGATTTAATGGAGCACTACCCCGGTGTGAGAGAGAAAAACCGGGGACAGATAGTGATCTCGCGTTTCCGCTACCTTAACGTGAATTGTCCTGCTCTGCGCTTTCAGGAGAATGTCTCCGTACTGCCGTCTCTCCCACAACGTGTAAATAGCGAGCATAATGAGCATGGTCAGGAGCCCTACCATCGAACTCAGTTGCCCGTGACCGCCCCACTGCATGAGAAACAGCGCCAGTGTGACGGGGAACCAGAGCAAAACGCCAAAGAAGAGAATTTTAAGTTCAGCTGCGCCACGAGCGGCTTCGGTACCTCCTACTTTCCGCTGGTACATCAGGTAGTTCCCGGCGCAGACAAGGAACACCATGGGACCGATATAAAGCCAGTTGATGACGGGATTTTGAATGCCGCCGCCCTGATGAGGGAAGAAGATACGTTCAACGAGCAATAGAATAAGAACGATCCATGTGATTGCCAATAGTAGCCCGAGTACTGCTCCCCCTGCCCTGCTCGGTCTCTCGTTTGAATCTGTCTTCATTTGAACCGTTTTCCATTCGGTGTAATGAAATAGTTCTACGGATCGTCGAGAAGGCGTGTGTCAACAATATATGCTAAGTAGGCGTATGCTACGCCCAGCACCACTCCAAGTATGAACGTGACCTGGGAAAAACCGTGTTTCGCGCCTTCTTCCCAGATACCTATGAGCCTATAGAAAACAAACTGCAATATAATAAAACCTAAGATCGTGAATCCAATAATTATTTTTTTTCGTTTCATGGAATTCAACCCCAAAAAATGGGCTCGTATTGGTTATATAAGCACCGGCACATCGTGCGATCCCAGTCTCACGACAATCGGTTGCGGTCCCGGCATCGCCAGGTACACAGGAATGAGTGCAAGAGTCAGAGTACTGAAATACATGTCCAGACTTCCATCTAGATTCCTGTAGTACCAGGCGTTGAAGATTAACGCTCCTGCAATCGCCACGGCCAAGGCTAGTGCGGGGAGAGCAGCTAGTCCCAATATTACGGCCAGTGCCGCTCCTAGACTTTCGACTACTAAAAAACCCCCTGGTGCGATCAAATTATCCATATCGTAAGTTCCAAAGTGTATGTGAAGACCGGTTGAGTCGTTCCAGTAGTACGAGTCTCTGAGGATCGGGGTGTTAGCAACAGCCCCTCTGGAATCGACCTCAAATACATTAATCCTCCAGACCTCTCTTCCATCCACCTCATCCTTCCATTCCTTAACAAAGAATTTTTGGTCGGAGTCGCCTTTGTGCGGAACGGTTACATAGCTCTCCCTGGCACTCGCGGTTTCTCTGACGATCTCGACGCTTCCCAGAGCATCCTCATACACTTTCGCCTCGCTATACGCAGCCACCGCCGGCACCATCGTCACGCTCACCAGCAGTATAGCAAAGAGCGCGGAGAGTGCCCGCATTCCAATCTTTCCATTCATTTGACTTCCTCCTGTTACATCCCCGGAGGCAAAAGATGCACAACCTTAATATACATGGAATGCGAACCACTTTTTTGCCTTCGGGCCGTGGGGGGTTCACCCTATCCGTGCAAGGCCAGGTGAACCTCCACCATGATGCGAACGCTTTTTTGAGCATCCGCAAGGGGACGTCAACGTTTTGATATTTATATTTTACGGCCACAGCGACGTACGTATCGATCGACCATCTGCAAAAGCGGGGTAGGCCATCCTATCCTGGTGAAGTTCGGTCCCGGGCATATGGTGTCTGCCGATCAACAGGCGATCGACCGCGCCACCCGGATCAGCTCATCGCGTTCGAGCGGCCCACGTACCTGATACGTGGCATCTCCGGCTGCCCAGACGATCAGCCGTTCCTGTTCGGTCTCGTAGATCTGCCCTGCATATTCGTTGATCTCAACGACTTTCGGTTCTGTGGTAACGGTCTGATCGTCTGCATAGGGGTTGTACCCATACTTGCTCCAGGAGACTTCGAGGAGAACCGTCTCGGGGGTCCACGTCCACCCATTCTGCAGTGTACCGTCACGCACGTAGCGCAGGGTCTCGCCGATCGTTGTGCGGCGATCGTAAGGCTCCGTCTCGTTCCAGACGGTAACTATCTGGAGGCCGTAGAGGGTATACTCCCGGGAAGATACGTAGGCGGGGGGAAACTCGTGTATTCGGCGGGTTCCTCCCATCCCTCGAACCTGAAGAAGAAGGATTCCCGGAGTGACGGTACGTTATCGGAGGGGAGTTCGGTCAGGGTGTCTACAGTGGGCGGCGGTGTAACCGTTACGAGATCAACGGTCCCCGGTTAAACACACCCTGCGGTAAGGAGGATGAGCAGAAGGACGATATGACAGGGCTTCATATGATGTTCCCTTCGCAAATTTGAGTACGATGGGCTCGCATAAGAACCATACCGTTGATTGGGGTACGAGAATACATCTGCAGGTCTGTACCAGGTACTTGAGGTTGTCCCAAAACGATCTTCAAACCTTGAGGTCATCCCAAAGCGCTACGTTTGAGGGGAGGGAATACTCCCACCCCCGCGTGTACATGCTTCAACCAGGGTTACCGAAGGCGAGCTTGAAGAAGCATCAACAAAAAGAAAAATCGGAAATCCCAATTTTTCTAAAAAACCCACGAATTACTATAATTTCGACGTAATGCGGAGATTGTCCCAGAATACTGCGACCGGGAGGGGGACATCGTCGCCCTGGTCAGGCGTGGGTCCGGCTAGGGTCCCACGCCTGACCCATTCATTACAAGGGGTGGGGTTTTAGGGAACGCCGGGCCGTCAGGGCCGGCGTTGGAGCACCGCAGGTGCGACCCGGGTCTCCCGCCCCTGACCCTGTCACGACACGGGTTGCCTACACTCAGACGGCGACGCTCGGATGCACAGAGATCGTGTGTGCCGACATCTCAGGGGAAGAGGGTTGCACCCTCTCCCCCCGGCCCCCTCTCCCAACATTGCGATAGGTCTCGGTGGGGATGGACCAGCATCCTTCGCACCTGCGGTGCTCTGACTCCGGACGTTTGAAAACGCTTCGCGTTTTCTCGAGCTCCGTTCCTTACGGAACATCGCTTTCCGTCCGTCGTCCTCACCGAGCCCGGAGGCGTCGTCATCAACGTCTGTTATCCGTCTGTCTATTGGGACCCGGGGACTGCAAGGGTTCACCAGGCTCAACGGGGGGAACGGGTGGGGAATATTAGACCGTCGGTTACAATTGTCCAGGGGGAAGCGTTCCATGCGTATTAGCGAAGTACTGAGTCGGAGGTCGTCTTAATGCTCTGATGTGTGGGCACCATTGGTTCGGAGATCGTTGTGGGACAACCTCGTTTGATAATCGACCACCTCACTCCCCCGCGCGCCTCCCTAAAACCTCATCACACCCTCGATTCCCGTCTCCCCTGCGACCTTCCGGAACTCCGCAAGGTCCCGGAACGGCCGGCGGGCGGCGATTGTTGCGGCCCGCTTCCGGCCGACGCCCGGAAGCCACCGGAGCGCCGTTATCGGGAGGGTGTTGACCTCCACCGGGCAGGGGAGGGCCGTCACCGACCGCATCCCCCAGTCCACCACCACGGCGTCGAGCACGGTCCTCGCCGGGAGTTCAAGAGGGATTCCGACGAGAATAGGGTATGAACCCATCTGCCGCCCGAACGACGGCTTTCCGGGGATCTCGACGACGACGTCGGAAAGGACGGTACCGACGGGGAAGACCCGGCGGAGCATCGGCTCGTCGAATTCTCGCCGGGTCCACTCCTTGAAGGCCCGGAACCGGGCATCGTGCTCCCCGAGGGTATTCTTCGTGTAGGCCGCCGTCCCCTCAAACGGCATCAGTTGCCGGATATTGACCCGCCGGACCAGAAGCCCGGCGTCGAGCGCCCGCCGGAGGAACGCCTCGTTTGCGTCGAACGTCGCCGGCGTCTCTCCCGCGAGGCCGACGATGAAGTTCAAACCCGGCAGGAGTTCAGGGACGCCGCGGGTCCGCCTCCCCCCGACGTCGTTCACCACCTCGATCGCCCGGAAGACATCGTCCGGCATGGCTTTGAGGTTGTTCGCCGCCACCACCGCCGGATCGGCGGTCTCCATGCCGAAGGCGGCGGTGTCGCCGGGGGTGTGGCCGGCCACGATGGCCGCAAGCGCCGCCCGCGCCGCGTCCTCATGCCGGGCGATGGTGCCCGGGTTGATGTTGTCGATGTGCAGGGTTGCAAGGTCGGGAGCACCTGCCCGGACGGCTGAGAAGAGGTCTTCAAGCACCTCCGGGCGCGGGACCGGGAACTCCCCGCCGGGACTCCGGTAGGCAAGAAGGTCCGGCTGCCGGCCGAGCCTGAAGTGGCGGGCGCCTGCCGCGTGGAGCGCCGCCACCTCATCCGCGATCCCCTCGATGCTGCGGTAACACGGGAGGCCGTAGAAGGGTTCGGTGCAGAAGGAGCATCCCCCGACCGTCGCACGGGAGCACCCGGTCGCGGTCTCGAGCTCGCACATCACGTAGGGGAACGCCGGGTGCCGGGCAACAATCCCGGCGCCTGCTACGGACCAGGGGTCCGTCCGGGAGTAGTCGGTGCGGCCGACGGGCTCCCCGCCCGAGAGCCAGGCATCGAGCGCGACCGCGGGAGACCCCGAGAGCGTGACGTCGAACCCGGCGATTGCCTGCCGAACCGCCTTCCTTCCGCCTTCCGGAGCATAGCCGAAGGTTATCGGCCCGCCGACGGCGGTGGTCGGTCCCCGAAGGAGGGTCCCGAGTTGCTGGACCTCCGTCAGGGTCGCCGGCTTCCCCCCGATATAGGCGCCGGGCACGGTCATCCCCGCGATCATCACCACAAGGTCGCCGCGACCGGGGCCGGCGATGAGAGCCGGGTCGGCCCGGACCTGGTCGATGGTGACGTAACGGGCGGCGTAGCCGTGCTCGGAGAGGACGCCCGCGACCTCCCGGACGTAGGGCGAGATGTAAGGGGAGACGCCGAGACACGCGGGTTCGTCGACGTAGCCGTCGACGATGAGAGCGTTAGAGGTCATACCCGATCAGGTGGAGAAGCTCTCGCGCCCAGAAGAGTTTGCCCCGCTTGACGGGGTCGACGTCCCGGTCGGAGAGGTCGAACCCGACGATCCGGACCCGCGCCGCACCGAGTTCATCGGCGGCAAAGACCGCCCGGTCGCCGTCGGTGAACCCGCCGAAGTTGTGGACGTGCGAAAGGGGGGCCGCCTGGGTGGTGGCAACGAGCGGGCCCGGGAGGAGAGGCACCCAGTGGCGGAGGAGCGGGATGTTGTCGCCGTGGGCGTGCACGACCATCACCGTCCCCTGCCGGGAGAGGTCGACGAAGACATCGGTCGCTCCGTCAAGGTCGGTGAAGACCGCGTCGGGCCGGACCCCGTGGTCCACAAGCACTTCGGCGGCGGCGTCGGCGGCGAGCACCGTTCCCTCCACCCGGTCGAGTTCCTCCGGAAGGGAGGGGGCGTTCCCGCAGACCGTGACCGTTTTATCGCGGATGAGGGCTTCAAGCAGCCCGACATCGTCCCGGCCGAAGGCAAGATCCGCAAGCAACCGGGCGGCCGCCTCGTCCGCCTCGCGCTCAAACCCGAAATACTCAAGAATTGCAGTGTAGTGAGGTTCCCAGTCCGCAAACCTCATTGTTCGTCCTCATTATCCAGGCCGACGATACTTGAGAACCGTTTGAGAATAGGATCGATGATCAGGGCGAGCAGGCCCTCTTTCTCCTTCACCATCGAGAAGTAATTGAGCGGTATCAGGGCGGCGGCCATCGTAGCGTGCCCGCCCGCTTCGCCGATAGGGCCAAAAGCCTCGGCCATCACGTTGCCGAGATGAAGCCTGATATCCTTGTTCCGGGCGGAGATGACGATGTTCTGATCGCTGATGCCGTAGACCAGTGCGGTATTTACGCCTTCAAGGTGGATCAGCATGTCGGCCGCCTGCGGGAGGGCGTCGCGGTTCCGGATGTAGCCGACGCCGGAGAAGAGGTACCCGCTCTTGATCCGCCGGTTCCGAATGGCGTTCCCGATGATCTCCACGGTCTCCTGCGATAAAGATGGGGAGGTTATCTTGTCGAGGAGCTCCGAGTCGGTCAGGGGAAGGAGAAACGCCGCGTAGTTAAGGTCCTGAGGAGTGACGTTTCTCTTGAAGTCCCTTGTATCGGCCCTGATGCCGTAGAGGAGCGCGGTGGCGACCGGTTTGCTCACCGGGATATCAAGTTCCATCAGGTACTGGGTCAGGATGCTCGCGGTGGCGCCGACCCCCGGCCGGATGTCGATGAAGTCGGCAACCGTGGAAGACTGGTCGCCGTTCTTGTGGTGGTCGATGATGATGTTGACCCGGGTGGATTTGGGGAGTTCGTTGTTCACGCCGGGTGCGGATGAGTCGACCAGAGCGATGTAGTTGCACTCTTCGAGCATCTGGGGAGTGAGCCGTTCCATCTTGATGTCCAGGAGGTTGATGAACGCCCGGTTCTCCTGGTGCCCGATATCGCCTTCGTAAACGATACGGCACAGAAGTTTGTTGTGGCTTGCGTGCCGCGCGATCATCGAGAGCGCCATGGCGCTCGATATCGAGTCGGGGTCGGGGTTTAAGTGAGTGACGATGCAGAGCGTCCCCTCCCAGCCGGCAAGCATGTCGTAGAGCCGCAGGGCGAGCCTTGAGGAGTGAAGTTTCCGGATATGATGAATGGCCGTCCGGGCCACCACTTCCTGCGGATAGAGAACGATATCGGCGCCCTCCTGCTGGAGGAGATCGACGCTGACCGGGTCGGCGGCGCGTGCGATGACATAGGTCGCCGGATACCGGTTCTTGACAGTCTTGAGCGCCGCCAGGTTTGCCTCCCGGTCGTTGGTGAGGATAAACGCGATCTCCGGTACGGGCAACCCGTCCATCAGGTTCGGGTCCTGGAGATCGCGCACAATCGCTTCGTATTTCTGATCCCGAAGATCCTCCACCCGCTTTTCGTCCTTATCGACGATGATGAGATCCTCATTCTCCTGCGCGAGTTCCTCGGCAACATTATAGCCGGTGCTCCCGCAGCCAAGAATAATGTATTTAATACGTTCTTTTGAAACGCTCTGGACTGCCTCAGGCATGCGTACAATGGTGTAACTTCTCATCTTATTAAGGGATTCCATTTCGGCGATTTTCGGGAGAGTTCCACAAGATTTATACCTTTTCCCGTGCCATACTATTAGGTCAGATGCGTGGGCCTGTAGCTTAGTTCGGCAGAGCGACGGACTCTTAATCCGTAGGCCAAGGGTTCAAATCCCTTCAGGCCCGTCGAATATTCAATTCTTCAGCATCATTTTCCTCCTACGCAGGTGATGATCTTCCCTGCGATTACCGGGACCGCCTTGAGGTCACGGCGGGGCGCCCGGTCGCCCCGCCGGGCCTCACCTGCACCATGATATCTCACAGGATGCCGGTTGCTATAATGATAACGGGACGCAAGGAGGCACATGTATGCCGCTGTTATATATATCCTGCTCCGACGGCAAATTCGGGAGAGACCTTGTGCAGGGGAGAGAGGCCGGGACCCTGGAGCCCCGTCCCGTAACAGGGGGTGCGGGGGGGACGGCGGGATCGGAAAAAGAGAATTTTTGAGGATATGCCGCGTTCCGCCGGAGAGTTATACCTGACCACTCTTGACGAGATCGTCGAGGATCTTCTTGATATCGATCCAGAGAATGAGCCCGGTCCCCTGTCGACCCCTCTCATCGGCCTGCTTCCGGTCATCCTCATCTTTTGTAAATTTGATGATCCCCTTAACGAAGGTGTGGACCCCGGAGGAGAGCCCTTCATCCACCATCTCTATATCGCTCTCGGCCACCTGGATGACGCTGTACACATCGTCCACGATGATGCCGAGGTTCGACCCCCCGGTAGCCTCGGCAACAAGGACGATGATCTTCGGGTTGTTTCCCGATGTTCCCGGGATCCGGATCAACTGTTTCAGGTCGATGACGGTGGTGATCTCTCCCCGGAGATTCATGATGCCGGCGATATAGTCCGGCGCCCGGGGGATGCGAGCGATGGGCATCATCTCCACGATCTCCCGGGCAAACCGGATATCCATCGCATACAGTTCCTGCCCCAGCTCGAACTCGACGACGTCGGTCATGCTCCCGGCCTCACTGGAACCTGAACGCCGCGACTCTCCCGCGGAGGTGCTGGGCCATCTGCCGGATCTCGTTTGAGGCGCTGGCAACCTCCTCGGTCGAGGCGGACGACTCTTCGGCAAGCGCCGCGAGGTTCTCCATGCCTTTCTCGCTCTCGCGGATCAGGGTGAAGACCTCGTCGACGCTCTTCGTGACGGCGTTCGTCGCATCGGCCTGGTTCTCCGTTGCCCGGGAGATATCCGAGATGCCGCTGACTGCACCGTTGACATCGGTGACCATTTGATTCAGGGCGTCGATGGTCCTCTGCACGCTCTGAATCCCGCCGAGGATCTCCGTGTGAGCCTCCCGCATCGCCTCGGCGGTCTTTCCGCTGCTTGTGGTGACGCCGCTGATCACCTCCTCGATCTGACGGGTCGCGTTCTTCGACTCCCCGGCAAGGTTCCGGACCTCGCCTGCAACGACCGCAAACCCGCGGCCGTGCTCTCCGGCCCGGGCGGCCTCGATTGCGGCGTTGAGCGCGAGAAGATTGGTCTGATTGGCGATATCGGTGATGAGCTTGACGATGTGGCTGATATCCTGCATCTTCGCATTCAAGTTCGTGATCTCCCCGACGGCTCGCTCGGAGATCTGCTGCACCGCCTGCATCTTCATACTCGCCTCGTTGCCGAGTCCGACGGCGGATTCTCCGTCTTTTGCGACATTCATGGAAAGGTCCCGGGCCTCCTGGGCGGTACTGGCAATCTCCTCGATGGCGGCGGAGAGATCGCCGACCTCCCGCGTGACCTGTTCGAGCTGCAGAAGTTGCTCTTTTGAGCCGTCGGAGGTTGATTGCGCGGTGTTCGCCACCTGCTGGGATGCGCGGGCGATCTCGTCGGCTCCCTTCCCGACATCCTCGATGGCGTGTTCGAGGGCGTCCGTCTGTTCGAGGGTGTGCTGGAGGAAGTCTCTCAGACTATTGAGCGCCTCGTTCAGGTCTTTCTTGACCTCATCCAGCGGATCATTCGCATGGGTTGGCGCCGGTCGGGTCAGATCGCCGGCGGCGATCGCGCTGAGGCTCTCCGCGAGCTCCCCGATACTCTCATGGAGCTGCTCTTCAAGGGTTCGTTTTTCCGTGACGTCGTTGTAGACGGTGAGCACGTTCACGATATCTCCCTTCTTATCGAAAAGGGGAATATTATAGCGCTCGACGATGCGGATACCCGCCGGGAACTCGAGGGTGGCCTCGCCCCTGCTGTCCTTGCGGCTCCTCACCGTGTCCGCGACGCCCTCCCCGGACTGGTTGATGTAGTTGAAGTCCCGGACGGTGAGGTGAGCGCCCTGCTCTTCGGAGAAACCGCTCATCTCCTGGAAAGCCCTGTTGACCACCCGTATGGTCAGGTCCGGGTTCCAGAGGAGGATCGGCATCGGGTTCTCCTGAACGATCGCGTCCGACTGCTGTTGAAGCACCTGGAGTCGCTCCATCTCCAGTTTTTGATCGGTGATGTTCTGGTAGACGGTCATCACGCTCTCAACGCCGCCGGCCCCGTCGGGGAGCGGGATGCTATAGCAGATGAACGTGAAAATGCCATTCGGAAGGGTGACCGTCACCTCCCGGGACGACGACCGGCTCGTCCTGAAGGCGTCCACCACCTCCTCGCCCGACCGGCTGAAGTCCCTGAGCGCCATGGACCCGCCTTTCGTTCCGCTGTAGCCGGTAACCTGCAGAAATGCTTTGTTCACCGCCGTTACGTGCAGATCCCGGTCCCAGAGGACGGTGGGCATCGGGTACTCCTGAAAGATGATCTCTGCCTGCTGTCGACTTCCCTCCAACGGGTCAAGGGAGGGAGGTGCCGCTTGTTCGTCTGTTATCATGGTCAACCTCGTGTGCGAATGCATGCACCTCCTGTGAACTCCACCGGGGGCCCAGCAGGTGCCGAACAGATCCAGCCCGCCGTGGGTCACGTGAACTAACCGGGGTTAACGGGAGTCGCGGCTGAGCATTCCGGTTACGGTATGTGGCGATCATTCCATCCCACCCCAGGATGGTTCAGATCCCGCACGAAGACGGGTAGGAGCGCTGTGTTTACCTCGCTAATACAGGTGGGTCCTCATGTTGCCCTTAAAACAGATCTTATGCCGTGCATATTCGCCCGGCGTTATAAAATGTTCATGAATGGGTACGATAAATTATCAGTGCGCCAGGATCGTTGCTACATGGTCAACACCCGCACGGACCACAGCATCTCAAAGGTGCTCGACACCTTAAAGGAACACCCGGAAGGGTTGAGCATCACCGATCTTGCGGTTTTGCTCTCGATGAACAGAAACTCCGCCTCAAAATATCTCGATATACTGCAGAGGCAGGGGTCCATCGACATGCGCCAGATCGGCGTAGCCAAAATCTACTACCCGACCCGGCGCCTCCCGGTCGCTGCCGTCCGCCGCTTTTGCTCACAAAATCTCATCGTCGTTGACCACAACCTGGAAATCCTGGAGGTGTCCGACACGCTCGCGGGACTCATCGGAATGTTGCCGGAAGTTCTCACCGGTAAACCGGTCCAGGACCTGTTTTTCAGCCTGAACCCCTCCGACGATATCATTCTTTCGCTCAGGAGGGCACTCCGGGGGGAAGAAGAAACCTTCATCTGGCACCTGCCGGGTACCGGAGGATCGAACCGCCGCATCTTCCTGATCCCCACCGTGCTCGAGTCCGGACGACCTGCGGTCTCACTTGTAATAGAAGAACTCCGGGAGACAGGCGGCACGGAGGAGGCACGCCACCTCAAGACGCTTCGCGAAAAGGCACTCCAGGAAGACCAGATCGAAGGCATCGTCCGTGTCTCCCCCGACGGATGCGTCAGATGGACCAACGATGCCTACTGCCGGGTGACAGGAAAGAGCCGGGAAGAGATCATCGGGCGGGTATTCCGACCGCTCCTTATCGCGGGCGGCGGGGCGGCGTGGAGGGAGTTTGTTCGAAGCCTCACGCCGGGCAACCCGACCGCGACGATCGACTGCGAGATGATCGTGCCGGACGGAAGCGTTCAGTGGTACCGGTGGAGGGGGCGGGCCCTCTGCGACGCTGACGGCAGAGTGATCGAGTACCAGTACCTCTGCTTTTCGATCCACGAATGCAGGATGCTCGAGGACTCTCTGCGCTGGCGCCAGCAGAGCCTTGAAGAGCAGATGAGCACCCGAACGGCCGCACTCAGGGAGAGAGAGGAGTGGTTTCGGGCAATCTTTGAGGAATCTCCGGTCGGAATAGCGTTCTGCAATAGAGACAGCACCGTACTTCACGTCAATCAAGCGTTTGCTACGATCTTCGGCGTCAAAAACCGCGAGGAGATGGTAGGGCGAAACGTCGCCTCCATCCTGAACACGCCCCGGGAGATGCTGCAGCGCCTGAAAGGTGGGGCAGCGGTCAGGTTCACCGTACCCTATTCCGGGAAGGAAGACCCGCACCTGGGCATGAGGAAAACAGAGAGTCCGGAGACGATCTGCCTGGACGGAGTGGCGTCGCCGATATCCGGGGAAGACGGCGTGTCATCCGGGTTTGTGCTGCAACTTTGTAACGTGACGGAGAGAAAGAAAGCAGAAGACGCCGTGAAGAAGGCCGAATCACGGTATCGAAACCTCCTTGAGGCACTGGCCGAAGGCGTCGTCTATCTCGGGGCGGACGGCAGGATAATCGACGCCAATCCTGTCACCGAACGGATACTCGGGTATTCGCTCTCGGAGATGCGGGGCAGAACCTGCGGTGAACTCCGGTGGCGGGTTCTCTGCGAGGACGACTCTGAATGCACAAAAGATCTGCTCCCGCATACGACGGCCCTGGCAACCGGCATACCGGAGAGAAAGACGCTCGGCATCTTCAACCCCCGGGAGAGGAGATATCATTGGCTCGATACTCTCGCTATTCCTCGATTCAGACCAGGAGACGCGAAACCGTTTCAGATAGTCGTTGTATTCAGCGACATCACCGGGCAAAGGGAGGTCGAGGAGATGCACAGGGAGACCGAGAACCGATACAGGACGCTTGTGGAGTCGTTGCCGGACGTCGTCTTCCTGCTCGACCCGGAGGGACATGTACTCCATGTCAACGCGCCCGGAGTACGCATGTTGCATCGCCTTTCGGAGGAAGTCATCGGAAAGGAACTCCCGGATCTCTTTCCGGACGACCCGGGCGAGGAGTATCGCCGGAGCATTGCATCGGCGGTCGCCACCGGCACGATCAAAACCAGCGTAAACCGGCTGCAATTGCCCGACGGCGAAACCTGGTACGATACGCGGTTCATCCCGGTCAGGGCACAGGACGGGACGTGCCGACAGGTCATGGGCGTCGCACGCGACATTACCGCACAGATGCGGGCCGAAGAGACCTCGCGTAAGAACGCCGGGTGGTTCCGGAGCATCTACGAGGACTCCCCCATCGGGATTGCGGTCTGCGACCCCGAGGGGTTGCTGCTTCACGCCAACCGGGCCTGTCTCGAACTATTCGGGATTTCCCGCGAGGATGAGATCCGGGGAACCGGTCTCCGGGAGGTCTGCAGGAAGATCGGGAACGATGACGTACAGGTATCCGGAAACACAGCGACCCCGTTTGAGTGCCTCCTCGACTTCGATCAGGTCGCGAATCAGGGTCTCCTCCCGACGGCCCGAACCGGGTCCATTCACATCGGAGGTGTCATCCGCCCGCTCAGGTCGCAGGAAGGCGGGCTCCCGGAGGGATACCTTGTCCAGGTACGCGACGTCACCACCCGTGTTCTGGCCGAGGGGGCGCTCCGGGAGTCACACGATCATCTGGCACGCATCGCCCGGCACCTGCCCGACGCTATGTTTGCAATCGATCAGAAGGAAGTCGTCACCGTCTGGAACCTCGCAATGGAGGACCTGACCGGGATTCCCGCAGAAGAGATGCTCGGCAAAGGGAACTATGAATATGCACTCCCGTTCTACGGACAGCGGGTCCCCATGCTTATAAATAAAGTGTTAAAGCCGGACCAGGTGATCTGGAACCGATACCGCTCCATCACCTATGCCGAGGGCAACGGCATCACCGCAGAGACCATGCTGTCGCCCAATCATGGTGATACGCCGCGATTATGGTGGCTTAAGGCCGTCCCGCTCTACGACGGCCAGGGAGAGGTTGTCGGGGCCATCGAGTCGATCCGGGACGTAACGGAACAGAGGCTGGGCGAAGAGGTTTTGAGAAAGGAGAAAACCTTCGCGAGCACGGCTCATGAAATACTCCGGCGGATTCCCGCCCTCAACGTCCAGGAACACAGAACGTGGCAGAACAGCCGGTGCTGATACTGGAAAGGGGCAGGGCCATACACTCTCCCCTACGGGATGTGGTCCCGATAAACAGTCAGTATCTCTACAACGCTCCCCTCTTCATCCATGATAGGAGCGCTGAAGCGAAGCATGGTACGGGCCCCCGCAGGGAAGTCCAAATGGACTTCTTCAACGACCGTCTGCCTCGACCGGATCACATCCGCAATCTTCCAGGCGGTCGGATCGAATGACTCAAAGTCACGGGCACGCATCGACTCCACGGTTCTCCGCTCGAAGCCCGTCGCCTGCAGGAACGCTTTGTTTACGGTCCGGATACGCAGTCCCGGACTCCAGAGAACGACATACAGGGAATTCTTCCGGATCATCGGAGACGATGACCGGGCTATGGGAGGCGGACGATTCGCTCTGCGGGGGTCCCTTACCAGGACCAGGGTCACACCGGGAACCTCGGCACGAACGGCCTCCACGGTGACTTCCGCACAAAAAGACGTGCCGTCGGCCCGTCTGCACTGCCAGGTAAACTGCCGGGGCCCCCCCTGCATCGAATCCAGGATGCGGGCATCGATCGTCTCTCCCCCACCCGGCTGTACCGGCGGCAGGAACCGGGAAAGGTTCTGCCCGGAGACCGCGTCCCGCCCGCCGACGCCGAAGAACTCCGCGGCAGCGGCATTCGCATCGATACACCTGCCGTCTTTAACCAGCAGCGCCGCATCGGGCAGGGTGTGCAGTACTGTCCGGTACCAGGGTTTATCATCTTCCAGCGTAGATCGCTCACGACGCATGTTACGTACCCGACCTCCGTTCTCTCCGGCATCAGGCGAACACCGGAGGTCCGGCTTCCGCCGTGATGTACTCCTGTCCGACCCGTCCCTCTCCCGACTCTTCTCGAACAACTAACCAGTCGTCCTGATAGATTCCCGGGAAAGTGCTTTAAATGTCAGATTTGCCAGGCAAAGGTGCTGAACACTACGCCAAGGCAGGTCGCAGAATAAAAAAAACGGTATTAGATCGGAACCGGGCACGCCGGAACATCTCCGCAAATAACCCGGCAATCGCGGGTGCCGGAGGACCGGCCGAGAGGCAGCAGATCGACGCGACAACAGCACCTCACCGGCAGAGACCGTGTTCTGCCGTTAGTTCATCATCGTCGGATGCGTCTCCGGTCGGGTTGAAACGCCAGGGTCACCGCCCGATCTTTAAGAGCATCTCTTCAAGTGTCGGGTAGTGGGACTCGATCCGCTCGACCGTCGCGCCGTCTGCCGCGAGCGTCGCGGTCGTCCGGTTCAACTCCTCGATGGAGCATGCTTCGGCGAAGTACCGGCCCTCGGAAGCGGTGTAATCGGCCGATGCCGTGAAAGCCGCCGGATCGGGTATCCGGAAGAAGACCCGGTAGGTGATCGAGCCGAAGGTCTCCCGGAGTTCGGGCATGGTCCCTCCGGCCACCACCCTCCCCCGGCGCAGGATCAGCACGAGGTCGCAGGCCTCCTCCACCTGGAAGAGGTTATGGGCCGAGAAGACCACCGTCTTTCCCCGGTCGCGGAGGGCTTTGATGTAGTCGAGCACCGACCGGGAGGTCATGGGGTCGAGACCGGAGGTCGGCTCGTCGTAGATGAGCAGCCCGGGGTCATGCATCAGCGACCTCGCAAGGGCAACCTTCCGCTTCATCCCCTTTGAGAGTTCCCCGATCTTCTTTCCGTCCGGTTCAAGCGCGAGCGAAGCGAGGAGGTCGTCTCTCCGGGTCCTGATGGCCGCCTTCGGAAGGCCGTAGATCTCGCCGAAGAACGTTAAGTAGGCATCCGTGGTCATCGTCTCGTAGAGCCGGGACTCCTCGGGAAGGTAACCCAGGTTCTGCTTCAGGTCGAACGGTCTTCTCGCGACATCGATCCCGTCGATGACGAGGCTTCCTGCCGTCGGTGCGACGAGGCCGGCCATGATCTTCAAGAGCGTCGTCTTGCCGGCCCCGTTATGCCCGATCACCCCGAGGATCTGCGCGTCGTCGAGGTCGAAGGTAACGCCGTCGAGGGCCGGGAAGTCGCCGTAGTGTTTGACAAGAGAGCGGGCGGCAATCATCGAAGTTCCATATAGTTCCGATGACTACTAATAGGTTGCTGCACAGAGGTAGAACTCTCTCCGACGCCCTCAAGGATTACCATGAGTTTCGCTTCCTCCATCCGGACGATCGCCACCTGGGAGATAAGCCAGTCGATGACCACCATGGGAAGACATGTCCTGCCGCTTGCGGCCGGGCTGCTCGTCCTCCTCGTCCTGGCGACCGCGTTTGCCGCCCAGAGCGGCGTCCATATGCAGGACGGCATCTATCGCATCGGCATCGACGACCCCGACGTCGCCCGGATCGTCGCCCAGGACAACCGCTTTACCGCTTATCTCGACGCCGGCCCCGCCCTCCGGGAGAACCGGTTCGCGTACGACCTGATCGTCCTGGACGGGGAAATCTATGCCGCCGACACGGAGAAGGGACGGGCGGCTCTGACGGCGCTCGAACGCGACTACGAGGCTTACGTCTCTTACGTGGCTGCAAAAGAGCCAGACCTCTTCGCTGCCTACCCGCTCTGGATCGACCTTGAGTACGTGAAGAGCGAACTCGACTTTCAGACGACCCAGAGCGGGCAGCGGGTCGGCACCCCGCCGGACTCCCGGGTGCCCCCCGCCCCTTCCGGCCCGGTCGAGGCGGCGACTCTCCCTCCGTCGGCCATGCCGGTCTCCGAGGACGATCTCCGGGAGCAACTCACCGGGACGGAGAGCGACAACCCGCTCGCCCGCTACACCGGCATCTTCTCGGAAGGCGGAGGAGAAGACCGGCTCCAGACGCCGGCGGAACTCTCCCCGCCGCTCCCCCTGGACTCCATCGTCCTCATCTTCGTCTTCATCTTCCCCCTCTACTTCACCTCCCAGTTCTTCATGATGAGCGTGATGAACGAGCGGGTGGGGCGGGCCGGGGAGGCGCTCCTCTCCACCCCCATCCGGCCGTCTGCGATCATCATCGGAAAAGGTCTTCCCTATTTCACGGTCATGCTCCTTATCGCGGCCGCCATCACCCTCTTCGTCGGTGCGCCGCTCGCGATCCTCATCCCGCTCATCCCGGTCGTCCTTTTCTTCCTCGCAAGCGCCCTGATCATCGGGATGGCCGCCCGGAGCTTCAAGGAACTCTCGTTTATTTCCATCTTTTTCTCGACCCTCGCGACGTCGTACCTCTTCTTCCCGACGGTCTTTGCAAACACCCACGTCATCAGCATCATCTCCCCCCTCACCCTGGTCATCCTTGAACTCCAGGGCGAAGGGTTTACTGCCATGGAGTATGTCTACTCGACCGCGCTCTTCTTTGCTACAAGCGCCATCCTCTTCTACGTCGGCACCGTAAATTTCCGGGAAGAGCGGCTGTTTTCAGAAAATTCCCTCGTATCGAGGTTCACTGACTTCATTGCCGATATGATCGGCCGCGATCACCCTTATGTCTCGCTCTTCCTCCTTGCCGTCTTCACGATACCGTTCGTCTTTATGGCCCAGATGATGACGCTCGTCCTCTTCTTCAACATCCCGATGCCGATCTCCCTCATCCTCCTGATCGTCTTTGCGGCGTTCATCGAAGAGTTCGCGAAATCCCTGGGAATCTATGCGATCGCGCGGGAACGCCCGGGTTTTCTCACGGCAAAAAATCTGCTCGCCGGGGCCGTAGCCATCGGTTTCGGGTTCCTTGTCGGGGAAAAACTCCTCCTCTTTGCCACACTCGCCCAGATCACCGAGTCGATCTTCGGGAGCATCCTCTTCCTCTCCCTCCAGGTGCTCTGGATGCCGCTCCTCCTCCACATCGCCGGGGTGCTGATCACCGGCACCTTCCTCCTGCTCTGGGGGCGGCGCGCCTACGTGCCCGGGCTCGTCGCGGCGAGCGTTGTGCACAGTCTCTATAACCTCTACTTCATCACGGGGGCACTCGGATGAACGCGCACCGTATTGGTCTTGTCGCGAAGAAAGAACTCGCCGGGCTCTCGGCGGAGAAGACGATCGTCTTTGCCGTCCTCCTGCAGGTCTTCATCGCTATGTTCTCCTCGTTTCTGCTGGTGGGGCTCACCACCATGTACGACCCGGAGGCGCTCGAAGGCTACTCGACGGCCACCTACGGCATCGGCTACGCCGGGGCGGACTCACCGCTCATCGATGAGTTTGAGAGGAGAGACGACCTCATCCTTCACCGGATGGACCTCGACCGGGCGCTTTCAGCACTCCGCGAGCGAGAGGTGGCGGCAGTGGTCTATGTCCCGGATACGCCGCCGGACGCAGAAGAACCGGTTAAGATCACGCTCTACCTCGTCCGAAACGACCTGCAGTCGAGCATCATCAACGTCAAAGTAAAAGAGGTCCTCCAGGACTACGAGAAGGAACTCCGGGAAGTCCGGGCCGACCGGATGACTTCCTTTCCCGTCGGGCTGAACTTCCCCGAATCGGGAAACGACGAGAACTTCTTTGAGTTTGTCTACGGTCTCCTCATCCCTCTGCTCGTTCTCCTCCCGGCGATCATATCGGCGGCCCTGATCATCGACCTCATCACCGAGGAGTACCAGCGCCGGACCCTCGAGACGCTCATGTCGACGCCGGTCACGTTCACGGAGATGATCTGGGGAAAGATCGCCGCCTGTGCTGTCCTGGTCCCGGTCCAGGCCGGGGCGTGGCTCTTCCTCCTCGGGTTAAACGGCATCGCGGTCAATAACGCCGTCGCAATCCTCCTCCACGCATCGACAGTCGGGTTCTTCCTCATCCTCCTTGCAGCCCTCGTGGCACTTCACTACCGCGAGCGGACCAGCGCCCAGTTCATCTTCTCGACGGCACTCGTCGTGGTCCTTCTCGTTGTCATGGCCGTCCCCCGCAATCCCTTAAACCTTATGGTCCGGCTCGCGGTGGACACCGCCGGCCCGGTCCACTGGCTTGTTCTGGCACTGGCCGCAGGCGGAACGGTTCTCCTCGGATGGATCGCGACGGTCTACGCCCGGCGCATCGGAGAAGGGGCCCCGGAAATCCGGTGAGGGGAGGGGGTCGGGATGTACCCGTCATCCCGCGGATTTTCATCCATGACAAAGTATATACTGGATATTATGTAATTTAGGCTATCGATGACCCACCTCCGTTACCTCAATACGACCTGTGCAGTCTGCGGGGAGACCTGCCGGTTCACCATCCCCGAAGCCGCCGCGAACGTCGGGTCGCGGGACCTCGACACCCGCCCCGCCGAACCCCTCCGGTCCACCATCTATGCATGGGTGAAGCGGTGCCCTTCCTGCGGCTACTGCGCCCCGGACCCGGGCAAAGCCCCGGAGGGTGCGGCCGACGTGGTGAAACTCCCGCGTTACCGGGTGCAGCTCGACTCCCGGAGATTCCCGGAGATTGCAAACACCTTCCTCTGCTGGTCGATCATCCAGGAAGAACTCGGCGCCCCCGCTCGGGCTGCGTGGGCATCCCTCCACGCGGCCTGGACCTGCGACGACGAAGGGGAAGACGTGCCCGCCCGGATCTGCCGGAGACGTGCCGCCGACCTCCTGCAGCGGGCGTGGGAGCGGGGCGAACGCCTGGCCCATCAGGAGGGGGCGGACGAGGCGCTCCTCACGGACCTGCTCCGCAGGTCGGGGAGGCTCCGGGAAGCCCGCGCCGTGGCAAAAGAGGTCCTGCTACGGAACCCGGAGCCCGTCATAGCCGACATCATGCGGTTCCAGGTGCAGCTGTCGACCGCATCGGATCGGAACGCCCACACCGTCGCCGAGGCCCGGCGGTTCAAGCAGCCGACGCCGCTCTGACCGGGCAACCGGGGGACCCCCACCATTTGTATACTGTTCCGCCGATACAGTAAGCAATGGATATCACGATACTCTCCCCCGGTATCTATACCTACGGCGCCATGCTGATCGGCGGCGTCCTCCGCGACGCGGGCCACCGGGTGACCCTCACCCGAACGCCCGCCGCTCCGGCCACTCCAATCCTGCTCATGAGCCTCTTCTCGACCCAGCACCTCCTCGATCCCGCTATCCGGGATCTGGTCCGGACCCACCGCGAGCAGGGGGGGGCGGTCTACGTCGGGGGGCCGGTATCGGCCGCACCGGAAATGGTGCTCGGGGAGCTCGGCCCCGACGCGGTGGTCGTCGGCGAAGGGGAGGAGACGGTGGTCCGCCTCGTCACCGAGGGAGTCTCGACTATCCTCCCCGGGATCGCCTACCTCGACGGCGACCGGGTGGTCGTGACGCCGCCCGCACCGCCAGCGCCGATCGACCGGCCGCTCCCCCTGATCCCGGAAGACATCGGGAGCCAGAGCATCCGGGGCGCGAGCGCCTACATCGAGACCCACCGGGGGTGCATCGGGGGATGCACCTTCTGCCAGGTGCCCCGGTTCTTCGGGAGAGCGGTCCGGAGCCGGCCGCTTGCAAGCATCGTCGAGGAGGTGAAGGCTTTTGCGGCGCACGGCGCCACACGGCTCTCGGTCTCCGGGGGGACCGGATCGCTCTACGGCTCTCACAACGGGGAGATGAACCCGGAAGCCTTCATCGGCCTCCTTCGCGGGATGGCCGGGGTGATGGGGCCGCGGAACGTCTCTTCTCCCGACATCCGCGTCGACTGCATCACCGATGAGGTCCTGGACGCCATCCGGCGGTATACCATCGGGTGGGTCTTCTTCGGGATCGAGTCGGGGAGCGACCGGGTGCTCCGGATGATGGGCAAGGGTGCGACCGTGCGGCAGGTCGAGGAAGCGGTGGAGCGGTGCCGGGAGCACAACCTCAGGGTTGCGGGAAGTTTCATCGTCGGTTACCCCGGAGAGACGGAGCGGGACTACGAGGCGACAAAAGACCTGATCGCCCGTCTCTCTCTCGACGACGTCTTCATAAGCAGCGCCGAACCCATTCCCGGGACACCGCTTGCCGCCCTCGCGGCAAGGACGCCACGGGAGAAGAACCCGTCTTTTATTCCCCATACCGGGGAGTACCGGGCGTTGAACCTCACGGAGAGCGAGGCCCGGTGCTTTGACCTGATGATGCATGCCGATATGTACCGCCCGCAGATCCGGCTCGTGACCGAAGAAGTCTACGCCGCGTACCTCGCCGAGGCAAGGAAGCAGGGGCAGGATATCAGGGCGGCGACCGAACTCATTCTCCGCTACGCCCGGGACCGGACGTAAAGTCCGGGACGGCAACCCCTCCCCCGCTACGTTGCAATATTCCGATCCCGTCCTATTCGGGAAACTCTTAAGTATCTTCGATCCTCTACCCCCCATGCCTTGAGGGGGTATCCCCTTCGCCAAGGCGGGAACACACTGGAGGTGCAGAAGGATGGTTGAGAGACAGGCAGGGTCGGTGCTGGAAACCCGACCGAGAACGGAAGGGGCAATGAACCTGATGCGCACAGACGACATCAGGGATCTCAAAGCACAGAACCCGGAAGGAGAAAACCTCGGTGAGGTCGGAGACATCGCGATCGACCGCGATACCGGGTGCATCGCGTATGCGGTGCTCTCGTACGGCGGAATCCTCGGATTCGGCGAGAAACATTTCGCCATTCCCTGGGAAGCGATTCGCATCCGGCCTGAAGAGGGGATCGCCGTCATCGATGCGGATAAACAGACATTTGAGAGTAATTCCGGATATACCAGGGACAGAATTCCCCGGGAAGGAGACTGGAGTCTGGTCCGGACAGTCCCGGCGGCGGCAGCGACGGCAGCGACAGCGGCGACCGCAGCGAAATCGATGCGCCGAGAAGAGGAGAGAGATATCCCGCAGCCCGCCGTTCAGACGGTTGCAGCCGGCTGGGGAGGGCAGCAGAAGGCGCATCCGGCTGAAGAGGCCGGGAGGGAATATCCGGCGGAGAGGGAGGCGCACGCTCCGACGCCCGAACCCACGATGGGGACCAGGGAGAGAGCGGGAGCAGAACGCCCGGTTACAGCGACCGGGAAGCCGTCTCTCGCGCACCTCTCCGCCGCAGACCTGCAGACATACCTCAAGGGGATGGACTATCCCGCGGGCAAGCGGGACCTCGTTGCCCACGCACGGAAGAACAACGCTCCGGAGGACGTGATTGCCGCGCTCGAAGGGTTCGGTGAGCAGACCTATCAGTCGGCCGCAGACGTGAGCGTGGAGTTCGGCAAAGAGGGACGGAGGGGAGCACCGGCAGGCGGGCGCCTCTCCGCCGTCGGCCTGCAGACATACCTCAAGGGGATGGACTATCCCGCGGGCAAGCGGGACCTCATCGCCCACGCCCGGAAGAACAACGCTCCGGAGGACGTGATCGCCGCGCTCGAAGGGTTCGGTGAGCGGACCTATCAGTCGGCCGCAGACGTGAGCGTGGAGTTCGGCAAAGAGAGCCGGACGGAGCGGCCGGTTGAGACGGCGACCCGATCCGGGAAGACCGGTGCAGCAGTCGGTGAGAGGCCTCCCGAAACCCGGAGAAGAGCGCCGTCCCTTGCGCATCTCTCCGCCGCAGACCTGCAGGTCTACCTCAAGGGGATGGACTACCCTGCGGACAAACAGAACCTGATCACCCACGCACGGGGGATGAATGCCCCGGAGGACGTGATTGCCGCACTCGAACTCTTCAGTGAGCGGACCTATCAGTCGGCAGCCGATGTGGGCGCGGAGTTCGGCATCGTCAAGTGATACGGGGAACTCCTGCGTTGCGGGCGACGGCCGGGAAATACCCTTCCCGCCTCCCCCGCATACTCTATCTGCGTTGGAAGAAACCTGCCGATGCCCGGACGGCTACCTTGAGTCGACAGGGGACTTCCCGCTCCACCTCCCTCCACCCCCATAAGTTAAATAGTCGCAACACGTATCGCCCGCTCCGCGCGAAGGCGGGATCGTCTTCGAAAGCGCACCAGGGATATGGTGGTTGCAATGGCGGAAACGATTCTGGAGCGGCGGAGGGCGGAAGGGCAGGAGTTCTTCTCGTCCGAAGATGTTGTGGGAAAGCGGGTGAAGAACCCGGAAGGCTACGACCTCGGGGAGATCTCAAGCCTGCGGATCGGGCTCCCCACGGGAAAAGTGGCGTACGCGGTCCTCAGGACCGGGGGCATGTTAGGTCTCGGGTCGAAGATCTTCGCGATCCCGATTGAGGCGATGGTCTACCGGCCGGGGGACGATGTTTTTGTGGTGAACATCAGCAAACATAAAATCGACAGCGAGTCGGGGTTTTCGGAGGGGGATTGGCCGAGGGAAGCAAACTGGAACCTGATCGAGTCGACCCGGCCGATGGGCCCCCCGAGCCAGGAGGAGGCCCGGGCCGTGACCCGGACGGAGGCCACGCCCCGGGAGACCGTCACGACCGGGCAGGCGGGGGCGCGGGAGATCCCCGTTCGGGAAGAGAGGCCGATAAAAGCGGAGGAGGTGGAGGGCAGAACGGTGGAGACCCGGACGGCGGCGGAGGCGCATGCTCCGACGACCGGACCCCTCACGCGGGCGAGAGAGGAAACGGGAGCCAGGAGGCTGTCTTTCGCACACCTCTCCGCCGCAGACCTGCAGGTCTACCTCAAGGGAATGGATTACCCGGCAGGCAAGCGGGACCTCGTCGCCCATGCACGGGGGATGAGCGCACCGGAAGACGTGATCGCCGCGCTCGAGACGTTCGGCGAGCGGACCTACCAGTCTGCCGCGGATGTAAGTACGGAGTTCGGCAAACTCAGGTGAACCTTCGTTCCCGGGCTACAGGCAAAGTCGGGTCTGCACCGTTTCCCGCCCGCCGAACGTGAGGTAACGCCCGGCGATCGTTCCCCGGACTCCGGCCCGTCCGAGGTCGGCAGGCCCGGTGAACGGCCGTTTCCGGCGCAGGGCGAGTATCCGGTCCGCACCCTTCGGCCCGATCCCGGGAGTGCGGAGAAGGTCGCAGCGCGGAGCGGTATTGACATTCACCGGGCTTTGACCGGTTGCAAGGACCTCCTTCGGGTCGCGGTTCGGGAAAAACCCTTTTTCATCGAGAACCGCCCGGAGTTCATCGGCCGCAACGCCGTAGTCCCGGAGCAGGTAATCGGCCTGATACCACCGCCGAGCCCGCCACGCCGGGGTATCGGGGTGCGACGCAAGAGGAGTTCCCGGCAGGGCGCGGAACGCGGCGAAGTAAACCCGGGACGGCCGGACCCGCCGGTACTGGTCGGCGAGGCAGGCGAGGACCTCCGCATCGGTCTCATCCGCCGCCCCGAGAACGATCTGGGTGGTGTGACGGTCGGGTTTCTCCTCCGCTACCCAGGCCTGGCGCTTCAGGATATCCTGCCGGTAGTCTTTCACCCCGGCGATGCTCCCGAGGCGGTCGGGGGACGTCGCCTCCAGGTTGATGCTGATCCGATCCGCCACGCATGCGGCATCGTGGATGTCGACACGGGCGGCGCCCGGGAGGATTTTGAGGTGAAGGTAGCCGTCGTAGCCCCGCCGGCGAAGGATCTCCCCCGTCTCCACGAGGTCGTGCATTACGCAATCAACGTCGCGAGCGATTCCGGAACTCAAAAAAAGCCCGCCGACAAGTCCCTCCCGCCAGAGGCGGAGAAAAGCCCCGGCAAGTTCTTCCGGGGCGAACGAGAGCCGCTCTCGCTCGAGGCGGACGGCACAATAGGCGCAGTCGTAGGAACAGGTGCCGTTGAGGAGGACCTTGAGCATCCGCCCGCACCCTCCCGCCCGGCGGTTGTACGTAACATGGTGCGCAGCCAGGAGGGGCCGAATGCACTCTCCGGGACAGCAGAGGTCGAACCTCCCGGCGGCGGTAAGACGGGTGAGTTTCTGCTCTTGCATCGACATACCGAAGGCATCGACTCGCAGGAAAAAGAGCCTGTGCCGGGCGCGGGGTGAAAGTGCCTGAAGAGTCCTATGAAGAGTCCTATGATCTGACATACTCCCTGCTTAAGCACAGGGAGTTCTGACATTGCTTGACATTCTTCAAGTATTGCGTCGTGGGGTACCGGTGCTCCCATCGTGCACATCTCTTTCTGCTCACGATCGGCCATGCTCTTTTGACGGATAAGGTGTGGCCGCTCCATCTTTGCGAGTGCGTGGTAGCAGAACTCTTCCAAGACTCTATGCCTGCGTAATCGTGATCCGGAGGGAGTCAACATTTGTCGCAGAGTTCCAAGACGCAATATCTGCATTTGAAGGGGAGAGATACGGGTGCTCCGCGGTGCTGGTACTTCACCATACCCCGAAGATCAAACTACCGAATTCCGGGTGCTGCCGACTCCCGTTAAGGCGTCACGGGAGACCTTATCGTTCGATGCCGGACGCTAACATGAGCGAAGTTACTGATTCTGGAATATCGCAGTTCGGGGGACTCAGGGCGACGGGGAACGACTGGCCGAAGGGCAGGAGTTAAAGCGCCGCAGGAGCAGGCAGGGTACGCCGGACGGGACGTCCGGGTTTGAGAAGACCGAAGGTCTTCGAGTAAGGGCTTCTGGAAGGACGTACGGATACCCTCCTATGGGAGGGAGATTTTCCCGTCCCCACCCCCGGTGACGATAGCCACCACGGTCCACTGCATGGGAACATACTTCCGGAAGGACGAAACCCGGGCCGCGACATCTCGTGCTCGACTGTCACCTCTTTGGTGACGGCTGGGGAGTTGAGGGAACTCTGTATGGGTTCTAAAATTAGCGAACGACCGGGACCATGTGCACTTTCGTATTTTGCAATCTTGAATACAATTATATCATTTTCAAGCAACCCTGTATGGAGTTATCTGTATTTCAACCAAATCAAGAGACACATTAAGGAAGATTTATTTGGATAAAGAGATCCAATAGGAATTAGTGAAGAAGATGCCGCAGAGCCTCCATGAGGGAGTTATCACATTCGATGCAGACTTAAAATTGGAAATGTTGTCTTGCTTTGATAAAACCGTAGATGATAGTGGGTATATTGTTGAACGCGATGATCCAAGTCAGCGAGTTCTCACACCCGACGGAGAAAACGTCGCATTAGATGAATTTGCCGGGATAAGAAAAGGCTCTGAAATATTCATCAAAGCAGACTTGCCCTCATTAATCAAGCTCCTGGACACGCTTGAGTAACATGGCTTTCCTTGATAGCCTCAAAGAATTCGTGAGGGTTAATCTGAACATAAATATCCAAGTTGGGGTGAAAACTGTAAATATCACCGCTGATCCAGGAGCAGATGTAGTTAGTTTCGATGAAACCAATGGGGCACTTAAGATCAACTGGAAAAAACTGCCTGAGGATAAGATAGAAGAATTAAAGCCGGTGATCGCGGATGCGGTCAGAGAACATAACGCTTTGTTGATTGAGACCGGATCCAAAGAAATACTTGAAGAGATCAAAACCACAGAGAGTTCAAATGAAGAGCGGGAATTTCTGTCCTTCTTTAAGGGCAAAATCCCCGATGATGATTACACGGCCTTGCGCGCATCCTTATATGTGAAGAGACGATTTGAAGAGGGCGCACAAAAAGAGGAGATTAATAGATTAAAGTCGGACATTTTAAGAAGATACTCAAAGCGTGGGAGGAATATTTGCGACCTTTGTAGCGCAGGATACTTCAAAGGGTTGATAAAAATATATGGAAGTCATCCTAAAAGTTTCCAGCGGCTGACGATTCCTATAGTTCAGAGTATTCTGTCGCCTCCCCGCGAAAAATTGAGTGGTCTCTGGCGTCAAAGCTCTGATACGGCTCTTCTCTGGGTATCGCCACGCGGGGAACGAC